>NZ_JBAZVP010000013.1:0-135665 GCF_041660805.1 Mucilaginibacter sp.
TAGAACGCAAGAATTTAGATACAGTTATTGCATTATTACCGGGCGTAAAAAGCCCGTCGGTAGTGCCATTGGCAGAGGCCAATTGGGTGGCGATACATACTGTTATCCCTGAACGTGATTTCTGGGATAGGATAAGCCAGCTAAAACAAGCCGGAGCGCAAGGCATTGTAGTAATGCCGATAGAGAAAATAATATTATAGGCCTCACCTAAATCCTCTCCTTTGGAGAGGACTTGAAGTAGGGCTTTAACATAACATAGATACTCCCTCTCCTTTGGAGAGGGGTTGGGGGTGAGGCAATGGAAACATTCAATTATTCAGATTTAAGTGAAGCGGATATCCAAAAACTGGTTCAGCGTAATGTTGACCCGGCAAATGAGATACGCGCGTTGGTTGAAGAAGTAATAGACCATGTAAAACAACATGGCGACCGTGCTTTGTTTGATTATGCCCATAAATTTGATAAAGTTCAACTGGACAAGCTGTATTTAAATAAAGCCGAACTACAGGAACTTGCAGCCGCTATACTACCCGAGCAGCAAGAGGCTTTACAAACCGCTTATGCTAATATTTATAAATTTCATAAGGCGCAGCTAAAAACTGAGGACAAGATTGAAACTATGCCTGGCGTAACTTGCTGGCGCGAATTAAGGGCTATTGAAAAAGTTGGGCTTTACATTCCTGGTGGTACGGCGGTATTGCCATCTACCTTTTTAATGTTAGGCATCCCGGCACGTATTGCAGGTTGTGACCAGATAGTAGTATGTTCCCCTCCTCAAAAAAACGGTAAGGTAAATGCGTTTATAGCATACGTGGCTTTAATGCTGGGTATAGATAAAGTTTATCTGGCGGGTGGCTCACAGGCCATTGCCGCTATGGCTTATGGCACCGAAACAATTACAAAGGTGGATAAGATATTTGGGCCTGGAAACCAGTTTGTAACGAAGGCCAAAACCATTATCCAGTCTACAACTACTACTGCCATTGATATGCCTGCGGGGCCATCAGAAGTATTAGTAATTGCTGATAGAACCGCCAAACCTGCCTACGTAGCTGCCGATTTGCTGGCACAAGCCGAGCATGGTATTGATAGCCAGGCTATATTAGTTTGTACATCAGAAAGCATCGCACAAGCAGTATCAGCCGAGGTTGAGAAACAATTAGCCGTATTGCCCCGTGCAGAAATTGCTAAGCAGGCATTGGATAATTCTTACATCATCATAGCCAATACGTTAGATGAGGCCATGAATTTCAGTAATGAATACGCTCCCGAGCATTTGATATTGGCTGCCAATAACTGGCAACAGCTAACGGCTGGCATTAAAAATGCAGGATCTGTTTTCCTGGGAAATTTAACGCCGGAGAGTGCGGGCGATTATGCATCGGGCACCAACCATACCCTGCCTACGAGCAGCTATGCAAGGGCATATTCGGGTGTATCGGTAGATTCATTTGTAAAAAAGATAACCTTTCAGCATTTAACTGATGAGGGGGTACAAAATATAGGCCCTGCAGTAGAAATACTGGCCGAAATGGAAGGCCTGCACGCGCATAGGAATGCGGTGAGTATAAGGATGAATAAATAGCATTATGTCATTGCGAGGTACGAAGCCTCACCCTGCCCTCTCCAAAGGAGAGGGTTCTAAGTTTTAAAGTCCTCTCCTTTGGAGAGGATTTAGGTGAGGCCATCGCTCGCAATAACATATAAGAATAGAATAACATGTACGATATAAATAACATACTACGCGAAAACATAAAAAACCTAACCCCCTACTCTTCTGCACGTGATGAGTACCAGGGCGAGGCAAGCGTATTTTTGGATGCTAATGAAAACGCATTCGGCTCTCCGTTGGATACAGCATACAACCGCTACCCCGATCCAATGCAGTACCAGGTAAAAATGCGCCTGAGCGAAATTAAGGGTGTTCCCGCACGCAATATATTTGTAGGTAACGGCAGCGATGAAGCTATCGACATCCTGTTCCGCAGCTTTTGTAACCCGGGGGTAGATAACGTGATCATTGTTCCGCCTACCTATGGCATGTACCAGGTATCGGCCAATATAAATGATGTGGAAGTGCGCAAGGTATTATTAACCGAAGAATACCAGCTAAACCTGGAAGGGATTGCAGAAGCTATAGACGAGCGGACTAAACTGATCTTTATCTGTTCGCCAAACAATCCTACCGGTAATTCCATTAACCGGGATGATATAGAAACGCTGCTGGCCAATTTTAACGGTATTGTTGTTATTGATGAAGCTTACATCAACTTTAGCCGCCAAAAAACTTTTATACAGGAACTAACCGAGTACGCCAACCTTGTTGTACTGCAAACTCTCTCAAAAGCATGGGGATTGGCCGGTTTACGTGTAGGTATGGCCTTTGCAAGCGAAGAGATAATAGAAGTAATGAACAAGGTAAAACCGCCGTATAACGTTAACGAGGCTTCACAGCAATTAGCTTTAGAGGCATTAAATAATGTACAGCAGGTTAACGAATGGATAAAGGAAACTTTAGCACAGCGCGATAAATTAGTGCTCACTTTAAAGGACTTTAATTTTGTGCTGGACATTTACCCATCTGATGCGAATTTCATCCTCGTAAAAACAACAGATGCTAAAGGCATATATAACTTTCTGGTGCAAAATGGCATCATCATCCGTAACCGTACAAATGTAGAATTATGTGAAGGCTGCCTGCGGATAACCATTGGCACCCCTGATGAAAATAAAATATTGATTGACACCTTACAGCAATATAAATAATGAATAAGCTGCAAAAAGTACTTTTTATTGATCGAGATGGTACTATTATTAATGAAACTGAAGACGAGCAGATAGACTCGTTCGAGAAACTTACATTTTATCCCGGCGCATTGCAATACCTGCCCAAAATTGCAGCCGAATTGGATTATGAGCTGGTAATGGTAACCAATCAGGATGGTTTAGGAACAGCATCTTATCCGGAAGATACTTTTTGGCCGGTGCACAACCTCATCATAAAAACATTTGAGAACGAGGGCGTACACTTTTCATACGAAGCGATAGACCGTACATTCCCTGCCGACAATGCCCCTACCCGTAAACCGGCAACAGGCCTGCTTACCCAATACCTTGATGCTGAAAAGTACGACCTGAAAAACTCCTTTACTATAGGCGACCGCAAGAATGATATTTTGCTGGCTAAAAATTTAGGCGCAAAAGGCATATGGCTCAACAATAAATCGGGCTTGGGAGATCATGAATTTAAAACGGATGAAAATAATGGCATTGCCTCTGTTGTAGCCCTGCAAACTACCGAATGGAAAGATATTTACGAGTTTTTGAAGCTGGGCATACGTGTTGTTGAACATAGCCGGGTTACAAAAGAAACGGATATCTATATTAAAATAAACCTTGATGGAACCGGCGAGTCAAAGGTATCAACTGGCTTAAATTTCTTTGACCACATGCTGGATCAAATTGCCCGCCATGGCGGCATAGATCTGACTGTTATTGCCAAAGGCGACCTGCATATTGATGAACATCACACCATTGAAGATACAGGTA
Source organism: Mucilaginibacter sp. (assembly GCF_041660805.1). Taxonomy (GTDB): domain Bacteria; phylum Bacteroidota; class Bacteroidia; order Sphingobacteriales; family Sphingobacteriaceae; genus Mucilaginibacter. The sequence continues at coordinate 3,550 of NZ_JBAZVP010000013.1, forward strand.
TTGCCCTGGGTGAAGTTTTTGCCACTGCTTTAGGCAATAAAATGGGCATTGAGCGTTATGGTTTTTGTCTCCCTATGGATGATTGCCTTGCACAAGCAGCTATTGATTTTGGCGGACGAAACTGGATTGTTTGGGAAGCAGATTTTAAGCGCGAAAAGGTTGGCGATGTGCCTACAGAGATGTTTTACCACTTCTTTAAATCTTTCAGTGACGCGGCAAAATGCAACCTGAATATAAAAGTCGAAGGACAAAACGAACATCACAAAATTGAAGCTATATTTAAAGCCTTTGCCAAAGCCATAAAAGTGGCGGTAAAGCGCGATGTAAACAAAATGGTTTTACCGAGTACTAAAGGACTACTTTAACCCCCTCCGCCCCCTGCAGGGGGAACTTTGAATAAAATGATTGATACAAATGAAAATATTTTAAAACATTCAGAAACTCCCCCTTCAGGGGGCGGGGGGATTGGTATAATAAGATACGGCGCCGGAAACATTTTTTCTCTCACTGCTGCATTAGAGCGGTTGGGGATTGCCTATGGCATGATCAATTCTGAAGCAGATTTTGAACAGTATGACCGTTATATTATACCCGGCGTTGGGCATGCAGGTGCTGCTATGCATAAACTGGAACAAACCGGCCTTGTGCCTACCATAAAAGCGCTCAATAAACCTACTTTGGGTATTTGTGTAGGTATGCAGCTGCTCACTTCACATAGTGAGGAGGGCGATGCCGGTCTGCTGAATATTTTCCCTGTAAAAACGCTTAAATTCGCCAGCAATGGCCCTTTTAAAGTGCCGCACACCGGCTGGAACCAGGTATTTGCAGAGAAAGAAAATCCACTTTTTGAAAATATTCCTGTCGGATCACACTTTTACTTTGTACATTCATACTTTATTGAGTATGACCCATTATACACTTTATCATCAACAAGTTACATAAATAAATTTTCGGCATCAATTTGGCATGACAATTTTTACGGTGTACAATTTCACCCTGAAAAGTCTGGCGTGCATGGCGAAACATTACTTAAAAATTTCTCAAAAATTTAAAACATGTATATTATCCCCGCTATTGATATTTTAAATAAAAAGGTTGTACGATTGCGTGAGGGCGATTATCAGCAGGTAACAGAGTACGATGTTACGCTGGAAGAAATGATTGAAAGGTATCAATCTAACGGCACCAATTTTATTCATATAATAGATTTGAACGGCGCTAAAAACGATTTTAGCAATCAGCAATATTTGTTTGATGTAATCCGTAAAACAGATATGCAGGTACAGTATGGCGGCGGTATCCGCAGTATTGAGAAAGTAAAAGAGCTGATAGATGCCGGCGTTCACCGCGTTATTGTTGGTACACAAGCCATAACCAACCCAACTTTTTTAGAAGACCTGAGTAAAGCGGTTTGTGGCAAGGATAAATGCAGCGACCAGGTTGTTATTGCTATTGATGTGCTCGACGAAGTGATCAAATATTCCGGTTGGATGGAAAGCTCTCCAATTAAGCTGATGGATTATGTAGATAAGTGCCTGGCATTAGGCTTTTACCGTTTTCTATGTACTGATATTAACAAGGATGGCAAATTAGGCGGTGCCGGTGTTGAATTGTATGAAAAACTGCTTGATCATTCTCCATTCATTAAACTGATCGCATCGGGCGGTGTAAGTTCAATGGCTGATATTGAACAACTAAGTAAAATAAAAGTAGAAGCCTGCGTAGTTGGAAAAGCCATCTATGAAAACCACATTAGTATTGAAGAAATTAAAAACTGGAATTTAGAATCACTTATTTCCATATAACCCCCCAGCCCCCTGAAGGGGGAGCTTTTGAATAGCCATTTCAACGATGTATGAGTAAGCAACTTTTTCTCAGTGCTGGGTCAAAGATTTTTGAGAATGCCAAAGGCCTTCGTAATAATCCAACCCTGGCTGAAACTACTCTTTGGGGATATTTAAAAGGCAATAGACTTGGGGTGAAATTTAGAAGGCAACATCCGTTAGGAAATATATATAGCAGATTTTTATTGCCATCAACACAAATTAATAATTGAATTAGATGGTAGTATTCATCAGCTACCTGAAGTAGCCGCGAACGACATACAAAGACAAGGAAGTCTTGAAGCCGACGGCATAAAATTTCTTCGATTTAATAACAACGAGATACTTAATCAACTTGAAAAAGTTTTGACAACTATAAAAGCAAACATTAGCTCCCCCTTCAGGGGGCGGGGGGGGTTAACCAAGCGAATCATCCCCTGCCTTGATGTTAAAGACGGCCGCACTGTAAAAGGTGTGAACTTTGTTGATCTGCGAGATGCCGGCGACCCGGTTGAACTGGCTTGGAATTATTCGCAGCAAGGCGCCGATGAACTGGTTTTTCTGGACATTACCGCAACTGTTGAGCGCCGCAAAACAATGGTGGAGCTGGTAAAATCAGTAGCCAGGCAAATTAATATCCCATTTACCATTGGTGGGGGCATAAATGAAATTGCCGATGCGGATGCCTTATTAAATGCCGGAGCCGATAAAATATCCATAAACTCGGCCGCGGTACGTAACCCTGCTTTAATTGATGAACTGGCTAAAGCATTTGGTGTACAGTTTGTAGTAATAGCAGTTGATACAAGGATAATGGGCAATAAAAACATTGTACATTTAAATGGCGGCCGCCTGCCCACAGAAAAAGAAACGTTAAACTGGATATTGGAAGCCGAAGACCGTGGAGCAGGTGAAATACTGCTAACATCTATGGACCATGACGGCACAAAAGCAGGTTTTGATAATGGGTTGCTTAAATTGGTGAATGATGCGGTAAACATCCCGGTCATCGCATCAGGGGGGGCGGGTTCTGTTCAGCATTTTGTTGATGTATTTCAGCAAACAAATGTTGATGCCGCACTGGCAGCATCAGTTTTTCATTATGGTGAAATACTGATCCCAGACCTGAAAACTATTTTGAGACAAAATAATATTGAGGTAAGGGTTTAAGCCTTTGGTTCCCCTCTTGAGAGGGGTTAGGGGTGTGTTTACTCTGCGAATGACACACCCCTGCCAATACACAACCCTCCACGCCCCCTCTCGAGAGGGGATTTAAAACAGATAACTATGAACATCGACTTTAACAAAACAGACGGTTTAGTGCCGGTTATTATACAGGATGAGCAAACACTCGAAGTGCTGATGCTGGGGTATATGAACCAGGAAGCTTATGATAAAACCGTACATGAAAATATCGTCACTTTCTTTTCCCGTTCAAAAAACCGCTTGTGGACAAAAGGAGAAACCAGCAATAACTACCTGCATGTAAAAACTATGCATATTGATTGTGATAACGACACCCTGCTGATAAAGGTTAAAGCTGATGGCCCTACCTGCCATACCGGATCACGCAGCTGTTTCCAAACAGATTATAATCAGAACTTTATTATGCAACTGGAAAGCATCATTGCCGACAGGTATGAAAACCCGCAAGAGGGATCGTACGTAAATAAGCTACGGAATAAAGGCCTGAACAAAATAGCCCAAAAAGTTGGTGAAGAAGGCGTAGAAACTGTAATAGCAGCTCTTGCAGAAACAGAAACCGACCTTATCAATGAATCATCAGACCTGGTGTTTCACCTACTGGTACTGCTTCGTGAAAAAGGTTTAAATTTAGAGCGAATAGCAAAAAATTTAGAGGAAAGACACAAGTAGAGAGTTAGCAGTTTTAGGTTTGCAGTTAGCATCTTAATACTGCAAACTGATAACTGCCCACTGATAACTGCCTACCGCAAACCAAAATGGAAGTACAAAAAACAGCAGAACTTACCGGCCATAGTAACCCAATATTTACCCTTGAACTTTCACAAAAGCCGGGGATATTGTTTACAGGTGGCAATGATAAAGGTTTGGTAGAATGGAGCCTGGAAAGTAATTCGTTCATTAAAGTAATGTTCCCGGTGCCTACGTCTATCTATGCTATCCATTGCCCGGTTGGTTACCCGTTGATGTTTGCCGGGCTGCGCAGCGGAGAGGTATTGGTATTCAACTTTATAGAGCAAAAAATAACGCATCGCTTAAGGCATCATGTTAAGCCAATCTTTGATATCAAGTCATCGGTTAAAAAGAATGAATTGCTGATAGTTTCAGAAGACGGTACGGTATCTGTATGGAGCCTGAATACTTTAGAGTTAGTGCATAGTATTGCGGTATCAAATGACACCGTACGCTGCATTACTATTAATCCCGAAGAAAACCGGGTCGCTTTTGGCTGCCGCGATAATCGCATAGTAATATATGACCTTGAGGATTACAGTTTAATTAAAGCATTAATTGGCCATACAATGGCTGTTTTTTCCTTACAATATTCACCAAACGGCGAATACCTGGTATCAGGCAGCAGGGATGCACAGGTAAAGATATGGGATAATAAAATCTATAGCCTTATTCAAAATATTCCGGCACATTTATTTGCGGTTAATCACATTGCATTTCATTCCACGCTACCATACTTTGCTACTGCCAGTATGGATAAAAGCATTAAAATATGGGATGCCTCTGATTTTAAGCTCCGTAAGATAATCAGCCGCGAAAAAGGTTATGACAGCCATGCCCTATCCATTAACAAACTGGCATGGAACGGCAATCAGCTACTTTCAGTAAGCGACGATAAAAAAGTGATCTGCTGGGACGTAACGTTTTAGTAATACCGTTTTATCACACGAAGTTTGTGCGTGTACCTTTTTAATTCCTCAGAGTAGATCCCCTCATTATCAATAGTATCTATCTTAACCTTACCCGATGCATGAATAATTTGTCCGTTGTTTAGCAGGATGCCTACATGCGTTATACGGTTTTCTTCGGCGCCAAAAAAGGCCAGATCACCCAATTTTGCTTTGGCTAAACTATTTACAAGCATACCATCCTCGGCTTGTAAAGAAGCATCCCGCCTCAGGTTAATGCGCATCAACTTAAATACAATTTGTGTAAAGCCCGAGCAATCAATACCAAAATGGGTACGGCCACCCCATAAATAAGGTGCATTTAAGTAAGATTTGGCAATGTTGGTGATATAGTCGTTTTCACCTATTTCACCTATAATTTCAAACTTTTGGTTGCCTATATAGCTTGTAGTCCCTTCCAAAAACGCAAGAGAGCTCCCGGCCGGCAAATATATAATTGAATTATCAAGAATTTTCCAGGCTTGTGTAACGGGCTTAAACGTTAGTGGGGCCGGTGTTTGCAAAAGGCGTTTATAAGCCATATGGCCAAGCATAGTAAATTGCAACCTGTCTATCCAGCCGGTGTAGTTATCGGTAGCTGTGGTTATTTTAACCCACTTTTCTTTCCATTCTATAATCTCAAAGGCTTCGCCAAACAACACCTGCGATACCTGTTCACTGCGGTCGCTCGGTTCTGCACGTAAGGGTACAATTGCAAGATTACAAATTCCGTATTCCATATAAAAAATCTCAAATAATTACGTATAATCACAAAAAATATTACAACATAAAAAAGGGGAATGCGTTATCCGCATTCCCCTCTAAGGTAAATTATTTTTTACTATTATTCGTTCATGTGCAGCCAGTCCTTTTTGGCCAGCAATTCTTCTTCTGTTTCTCTAACGTCTTCATCATCAACGCAGCAATCTACCGGGCAAACCGCGGCACACTGTGGTTCGTCATGAAAACCTACACATTCGGTACATTTATCAGGTACAATGTAATATATATCATCAGACAATGCAGCCTGAGTTTCTTCTGCATTTAATGTATTGCCATCGCCAAAATCAATAATTCCTTTTAAACCCGTACCGTCTGAAAATCTCCAGCCGGCTCCCGCATCATAAATTGCATTATTGGGGCACTCTGGTTCGCAGGCTCCACAGTTTATGCATTCATCGGTGATTATAATCGCCATATTATTAAATATTCTTATTTTCTCAATTAACTTTGTCCAACTTGCAAAGTATGCAAATATAACAAAAAAAGGCTTTAAGGGTTTACCCGCTTAACATATATATGTCAAAATTAGATATTTCAACTACTATAAACATTTTTACAGAATTAGGAAAGCAATTAGCAACCCCTGATACCCAATTAATGCATATTATTGATTCTGAGCGCCAATACAATGCCTGGTTTACCCCAGAAAGTGTATTACGGGCGGTTGTAGCAACCGGAGAAATGTTAAATGCAGAAGACCTTGAAAAATGGTTGAGCAGATATAATATCCAAAATAAAGCAGGCAAAAAAATTGGTTTAGTACTGGCAGGTAACATACCACTGGTGGGTTTTCATGATGTATTGTGCGTTTTATTAACCGGTAACCATGCTTTAATAAAAGCATCATCGCAAGATGCACGACTTATTAAATACGTTTTAAGCAAGCTGGTTGATATTGAAACTTCTTATAAAGATCAGTTTAGTATTGTTGAGCGACTGGTAAATTTTGATGCTATTATTGCCACCGGTAGTAACAATACATCGCGCTATTTTGAATACTATTTTGGCAAAGTGCCTAACATAATCCGCAAAAACCGCAACAGTATAGCCTTATTAACGGGTAACGAAACGGCCGCGGACCTGCATAACCTGGGCCATGATATTTTTGACTATTATGGCCTGGGCTGCCGCAACGTATCTAAATTATTAGTACCTGCTGGTTACAATTTTAATTTCTTTTTTGAATCGATAGAAGATTTTAACCCTATTATCAACCATCATAAATACAATAACAATTACGATTACAATAAATCAATTTACCTGGTAAACCGCGATGAACATCTGGATAACGGTTTTTTACTAGTTAAGCAGGATACCCGGCTGGTTTCGCCACTGGCAGTGTTGTTTTATGATACTTACGATAGCATTGAATTGGCAGAAAAATTTTTACAAGAGCAAACCGATCAATTGCAGTGTATAGTAACGGGAGTTCCGTTGCAAATAAAAAATCAGCAGGTAACTTTTGGCCAAAGCCAGTATCCGCAATTATGGGATTATGCCGATGGCATTGATACAATGGAATTCTTGTCAAATCTTTAAAATTACAATACCTTTGGAGAAGTAGTGATTAATCATTGAGTTATTAGGTAATTGGTTAACAAACCGTTTTAAGAATGACTTAATGACTAATGACCCAATGACTAAAACAATGTATATAATAAAAGTTAAAGGCGTTGCCAAAATACCCGACTATGTACAGCTGCGGGATGATAAGTTTACGTTGCTGGCTTATTTTAGGGTTGACAGGCCTGAGAAATCACTGGATAAGGTGGGCCTGAGCCACAAATTTGATTATATAATGAATATTGTAAAAGACCTGCCTTTTGGTAAAATATTAAAATTAGAGCTATAATAACATGATAGGAAACTCTATTATAAAATTAAACAACATTGATGTTTTTCAGCAAAAGCATTTGGTGCTGTCAAACGTTAATCTGCATATTGATAAAGGTGATTTTGTATGGCTTATTGGCCAAACAGGTTCAGGCAAAAGCAGCTTGCTAAAAATTATTTATGGCGATTTAAGTGTTCCAAGCGGCACAGGCCATGCCTGCGGTTATGAGCTAAGTAAACTTGCAGATAAGGATGTTCCTTACCTGCGCCGTAAACTGGGTATCGTTTTTCAGGACTTTCAGTTACTGACTGACAGATCTGTTGAGCAAAACCTCCAGTTTGTTATGCGTGCCACCGGCTGGACAGATAAGCAACAAATATCTGACAGGATATTGGATGTACTTGAGAAAGTAGGCCTTCGTTCTAAGTTAAAAAAGATGCCGCATGAACTATCAGGCGGCGAACAGCAACGTGTGGTGATTGCCCGCGCCCTGTTAAATAATCCTGAAATTATTTTGGCCGATGAACCAACCGGTAATCTTGACCCTGATACATCTGAAGAGATCGTTCTGCTGTTAAAGCAAATCAGCCAGTCGGGTACCGCGGTATTAATTGCCACACATGATTATCATATCATCCGCACTTTCCCATCGCGCATTATTAAATGCGAAAACGGCAAAGTATTAGAGGATGTTCAGATAGCATAGACAGTTTGCAATAGGCACAGTTAGCAGGAAGGCAGAATTTGTGAACTGCCAACTGGTATCTGCAATACTTAGTGACTGCCAACTCAAAACTGCAAACTTAACCGACTAATTTAATTACTACTGACAGCTTGTCGGATTAAACCCGATGGCAGGATACTTGATTAGCATTATTTGCTTATGAATTTTAATGACATGTTAAAGAAAAAGAAGAAAGAAGATTCAGAAACCCGTGAAAATACAGCTGAAATGGCAAACGAAAGCGGACAAACTGACGGACAAGAAGAAGTTCAACAGGTTGAGGTTACAGAGAACACCATTTCTTTAGAGGAGAAGTGTAAAGAAGAGCTGTCACAGGCAAATGATAAGTTTTTACGCTTATATGCCGAGTTTGATAACTTCCGCCGCAGAACTGCAAAAGAACGCGAAGAAGCCCGTAAAACAGAAGGTAAGGATGTAATTGTTGCCCTTTTACCCGTATTGGATGACTTTGAACGTGCTATAAGATCAATGGAAAACGCAACCGATATTGTTGCTGTTAAAGAAGGTGTTGTGCTTATTCAAAATAAAATGAAGAATATTTTGGCGCAAAAAGGCTTAAAAGAAATGCAGTCAATAGGCTCGCCTTTTAATGCCGACCTACACGAGGCTATTACCAATATCCCTGCCCCTACAGATGATATGAAGGGAAGTGTGATAGATGAAATGGAAAAAGGATATGAGCTTAATGATACAGTTATCCGCTTTGCGAAAGTAATTGTTGGAGCATAAAGATAGTTAGTGAATTAGTGAAGGGCTGAATTAGTGAATTACATCTCGCTAAACCATCACTCATTTATTAATTGAATATATAAGTAGAGCGCTGAATTAATCACTAATTCGCTAACTCACTAAATCAATAAATAAAAACATGGCTAAAAGAGATTATTATGATGTGCTTGGTGTTAGCAGAGGCGCTGATGCTGATGAGGTAAAAAAAGCATATCGTAAAATGGCTATCAAATATCACCCGGATAAGAACGAGGGGGATAAAGAAGCCGAAGAAAAATTTAAGGAAGCTGCTGAAGCTTACGAAGTGTTAAGCTCGCCCGAAAAACGCCAGCGGTATGATCAGTTTGGCCATGCTGCTAATGCTTCATCACCAAATGGCGGTGGCTATGGTGGCGGAAGCATGAATATGGACGACATATTTAGCCAGTTTGGTGACATATTTGGCGGTGGCAGCCCATTTGAAGGATTTTTTGGTGGCGGCGGCAGGCAAGGTGGCAGTGGCCGCAGGGTTGCACGCGGCAGTAACTTACGTATTAAAGTAAGGCTAACCATTGAAGAAATTGCCAACGGTGCCGAAAAGAAAATAAAGGTAAACAAGCAAATACTTTGTAAAACCTGCGATGGCACAGGCGCAAAAGATAAATCATCTTTTACAACTTGTAAAACTTGCGGAGGCCAGGGATCTGTACGCAGGGTAACCAATACCATTTTGGGCCAGATGCAAACAACCAGCACCTGCCCTACCTGTAACGGCGAAGGATCAATAATCACTTCAAAATGTAATGTTTGCCACGGCGACGGTGTTGTACGCGGCGAAGAAACCATTACTATAAACGTTCCGGCTGGTGTAAGCGAAGGCATGCAGTTAAGCATGAGCGGTAAAGGTAATGCTGCCCCACGCGGTGGTGTACCCGGAGACCTGATCATCCTGATAGAAGAAATTCCTCATGAAACTTTAAAACGCGACGGTAACAATGTGATCTATGATCTGCATGTGAACTTTGTTGACGCAACCCTGGGTACAAGTGTTGAAGTGCCAACAATTGATGGCAAGGCCAAAATAAAAATTGAGCCGGGCACACAGGGCGGTAAAATATTACGCTTAAAAGGTAAAGGCGTTCCGGAAGTAAACTCTTACCACCGCGGCGACCAACTGATACACATCAATATCTGGACACCAAAAGCGCTAAGCCGCGAAGAACGCGAGATCTTAGAAAAACTACAGGGTTCACCTAATTTTAAACCAAACCCGGGCAAAAACGAGAAAAGTTTCTTTGAACGGATGAAGGAATATTTTGAGTAATAGATAATCAGAAAAATCGGAAAGATAATATGAAGCCCGGATCGTTAAGATTCCGGGCTTTTTTACGGCTTCATTTTGGGCTGGTGCATCATCAAGTCATTAATAATGTCTTCCACCTTTTTTGCCGGCATTTTTTCTACAAGGTAGGCATGCAGGGTTCCTCCATCATCCCATGCATTATTACCCTCATTAGCTACTGTAATTTTTCCTTTATGCAAGGTATAATATGCAGAGTAACCTCTCACAGCTACTAATACAGCCGTTTCGTCCCAGCTTTTGCGGCCGGTTGAATCCTCGGCAGCCTTTGGGATACTTAAGCTGAATACATCCTTTACCGGGCTGTTTTTTATAGCAGCATTATTTATTAAAGGCAAACCCGTTTTTATTTTCTCCCCTATCTCAAACCCACTAAGGATAACCGGTGTAGGCCAGTTATCAAAAGCATGCTGACTTGCTGTTGCATCTTTCATCACATTAAATTCCCATCCGGAGGGAAACTTTCCTGCCATGCTTACCAATAATTTTACCTTTTTCTGCACAAGCTTTTGCCCGCTAAGCGCCGAATATTCATCCGCACCTGATTGTAGCAGGTTAGCCAGGTTAGTTAAAAATCCTACAGAAACTATGGTTACACTGCCATCCGGCTGGGCAGCCAGTATTTTACGGTAAAGCTTCACCGCGTCCTCTGCTTCGCTATTAGTTTTTAATTGATGCGGATATTTAGCCAATACTGTATCTGTCCAGTGTTGGGTATCGCGCAGGCTTAAGGCATACCCTTTTGGCACACCTATGGGAGTATTGGGGCGTTTAAAATACGTGTTAAATACACTTAGTACGCCGGCTACGCCTTCATAATTTGTGCTGGCCATGGTAGCTAATATTTTTGCTTCTCCCTTATCAGCCATCGCATGCAGAATAGCTATGGCCCCTACGTCGTCATAATCGGGGCCCATATCTGTATCAAAGATAATATTGCAGGGCTTTTGCTTAATAGTTTGGCATTCGGCAATTACTGTTATATAAAAAAGAAATGTGAAGAGTAAGGTAAATTTGTTCATGACTAAATTGGTTAACCAACTAATATATAATTAATCCGTGTAACAATCACACCCTACCTATATCTAATTTAGCAAAAACTAACCCTGATATGCTAAGCATTCGCAACATTGTTAAACAATATGCCGGTCACCGTGCGTTAAGCGATGTAAGTTTAGAAGTTGAAAAAGGCCAGATCTATGGCTTGCTAGGCCCAAATGGCGCCGGCAAAACTTCACTCATCCGTATTATTAATCAAATAACCGCCCCTGATTCCGGCGAAGTGTACTTTAACGGCCAAAAGCTTAATCAAAACCATATTGAGCGGATTGGTTATTTGCCTGAAGAGCGCGGCTTGTACAAAAAAATGGAAATAGGCGAACAGATGATCTACCTGGCCCGCCTGAAAGGTCTAAGCCGTGCGGAAGCTACCCAGCGCCTGAAATTTTGGTTTGATAAACTGGGCATGGAAACCTGGTGGAAAAAGAAGATAGAAGAACTATCAAAAGGGATGCAGCAAAAAGCACAGTTCGTAGCTACAGTTTTGCATGAGCCCGACTTGATCATTCTGGATGAACCCTTTAGCGGGTTTGACCCGGTAAATGCCGAAATTATTAAAGATGAGATACTGGAATTAAATCGCAAAGGTGCTACCATCCTGTTCTCTACACACCGTATGGAATCTGTAGAGGAGCTTTGTGATGCAATTGCCCTCATCCACAAATCGCATAAGATACTCGACGGTAAAGTTAAAGCTATCCGCCGCTCGTACCGTAATGATACTTACCTGGTGGAATATGCCGGTGAAAAATTAAGCTTTGACGGCAACCAGCCATTTGATGTGGTAAGTGAATTAACAGGTGATGATAATACCCACACCATCCGCCTAAAGCTGAACGGAAATAATACATCAAACGATGTGCTGCAATACTTGATACCCCAAACGCGCATTAACATGCTGCAGGAAGTTATCCCGAGCATGAACGAAATTTTTATCGAAAAAGTAAATCTAATAGCATAAACCATGAATAAAGTTTTACTCATAATACAACGCGAATACATAACCCGTGTCAGGAAAAAATCATTCATCATAATGATTTTTGTGGTGCCTTTGCTGATATTGGGCATGACAGGTATTATCGCCTTAGTAGCCAAAAACACCAGCGAGCTATCATCAGAGCAAGTTGTTAATGTAATTGACCAAAGCAATGTTTTTGCAGGGAAATTACACAACGTGAAGAACATTAAGTTCCAACCAACAAAGCAATCTTTAGAGGAAGCTAAAGCTGGTTTACAGGGTAACGAAGACCTGTCTTTGTTACTGATACCTGCCAACTATACAAAAGTGCCGGTACAGATATTTTCAAAAAAGAAGCCATCTTTTAAGCTTACGCAAGAGGTTGAAAATCAAATGAACACCATTGCTACCACAAAAAGTATGGTTGAGCATCATATTGATACCGCTTTCTTAAATACCATCAAAAAAAATAAAATATCCATCAGTGCGATGGAGGTTACTGCAACAGGCACTAAAGATGCTAACGTGGGCCCGACTATGCTGGTAGGGATAGCCTGTGCTATTTTCATTTATCTGGCATTATTTATTTACGGCGCGCAGGTTATGAGAGGTGTTATTGAAGAAAAAACCAGCAGAATTATCGAGGTGATCATATCATCTGTTAAGCCTTTCCAATTAATGCTTGGGAAAATAATTGGTGTAGGTTTGGTTGGTTTAACGCAATTCACAGCATGGATAGTGTTATCAATAATTGCCACCAAAATAGCCGGACAAGCATTTTCATCGCCCCAAAGCCCCATGATGGGCGCCCTCGCTGTTTTGCAAACTATTCCTTTCGGATACATTTTGGGCTGTTTCCTGTTTTACTTTATAACAGGATATCTGCTTTACAGTGCGTTGTTTGCAGCGGTAGGCTCGGCTGTTGATAGCGAAACCGAAACGCAGCAGTTTATGTTCCCTATAACTTTACCATTACTGTTTACCTATATCCTGTCGGTATCTGTATTATTCCAGGCGCCTGATAGCCCGCTGGCCGTATGGCTTTCCATCATTCCATTTACGGCACCCGTTGCCATGATGGTGCGGATCCCATTTGGCGGGGTAGCGGTTTGGCAATTGGCTTTATCTATGTCATTAATGGTAATAGGCTTTTTGTTTACAACCTATGTAGCTGCACGCATTTACAGGGTGGGCATACTTATGTATGGCAAAAAAGCAAGCTTTAAAGAACTTGCTAAATGGTTCTTTTATAAAGAGTAAACCCTAAACTTCATCATAAATTCAAAAATCCCTTAAAAGTCAAAAACTTTTAAAGGGATTTTTTACTTTAGTAACAATGCAAAATGAAAATGTGCCAGCAATAAACAAACGTGTAGCCGTAATGGATTTGGGTACCAATACCTTTCATTTACTTATTGCAGAAGGCCCTGCAGATAACTTTAATGAGATATTCCACATTCATGAAGGTGTAAAGCTGGGCGAAGGTGGCATTAACAAAGGCGTCATACAGTCGTTAGCATTTGAGCGGGGCATCACTACAATGCAAAGGTTTCAAAGCTATATTCAGGCGCATGAAGTACATATAGTTAAAGCTATTGCCACCTCTGCTATCCGCAATGCGGTAAACGGCAATGACTTTATTGCACAGGTTAAGGAAAAGGCAGGTATCCAAATAGAACTTATTAATGGCGAACAGGAAGCCGCTTACATTTACAACGGTATAAAAGCAAGTGGTTGCCTAACCGAAGATAACGCGTTGGTGATGGATATTGGCGGCGGCAGTGTAGAATTCATCATCGGTAATAAAGATGAAGTGCTTTGGAAACAAAGTTTTGAAATAGGCGCTGCCCGGCTTATGGATAAATTTCACCAAACCGACCCAATACCCCTTCAATCAATTAAAGAGCTAACCCGATACCTGGACGGTAAATTAGGCGAGTTATTTAAAGCTGCTTTGCAATTTAAACCGTCTGTACTTATCGGTTCATCAGGCGCGTTTGAAAGCTTTGCTGAAGTGATAGAGTTAGAAAAAGGTAAACCTTTTGATTTGAAACAAACAAAGGTTTATGAATTTGATACCGACGATCTTTTAGACCTCATAGAACGCCTCGCCAAATCTACACATGCTAAACGCACCGCTATAAAAGGCATTATCCCTGTGCGGGTTGATATGATTGTGGTAGCAAGCTTAATCACCATTTATATTATGCAAAAGCTGGGTTTAACAGATGTAACCATGTCTTCTTATTCATTAAAAGAAGGAGTGCTGGCTGATATGCTGGCGTAACCCGCAAATTAAGGGATTTATTATATCACAACTTGGAAAATATTTCTTGAAAATTCCATAACATCGTTCTTTAGTTTGTTGTGAAACATCTGAATTCTCAATAAACCCGAAATTAAAAGGCGTTTTTTCTTCGCCAGTAAATACTATAATATAACTTTCCTCAACTCTTTGATCTATCCTGCAAATCTTTTTCAAAAATTCATTAATCAATTCATTTTCTAACATAGTAGCATTTTTAACACCTCAGTTATTAGAGGTGATTACAATGTTATCCATTAATTAGCTTATTAAAACAATCCCGTAATCTTCTTTGTGGCATAATTGCCTACAATAACTCGTGAACATTACAAGGCCATTCAGAATACTCGGCTAACTGGAGCCAATAGAAATTAACATATCCTTAGTATATTGCTGTCGCTTAGCATCCCACATGAAAAAAATATACATCTGCACCGCTCTACTCGTGTTATCGGCTTTTATCGCCCAGGCACAAAAGAAAAACGCTAATGATACCATCACTACCAACTATCAGCCTTCGGTGTTGTTTTCTCCGCTGCCTTATACAAAAAATGGCGACGAAGTGCATTCCCCTAACGGCGACCCCGGACCAAAATACTGGCAAAACCGGGCCGATTATCAACTGAACATTACGCTTGATACTGTAAGTAAAACCATTAGTGGTACAGATAATATTACCTATACCAACAACAGCCCCGATGCTTTGCAATACCTGTGGCTGCACCTTGACCAAAACACTTATAAAAAAGATGCCCGATCAAACTTTGTAACCGGCGCCCAGGCAACACAACATACCAATGGTTATAATATTGAATCGGTTTCAATAGTAACAAATGGCAAAAGCCAGGCGGTTAATTACACAATGACCGATACGCGTATGCAGGTGCGTATGCCTGTAGCCTTAGCCGGTAAGGGTGGCAAGGTAAATGTGGTAATCAAGTATCATTACACCATCCCCGGCAATTTTGGCAATCGCACTGATTATACCGACACAAAAAACGGCAAGATCTATGAGATAGCCCAATTCTATCCCCGCATGTGTGTTTATGATGATGCCCGCGGATGGGATACCGCGCCATTTTTGGGCAGTGGTGAATTTTATTTAGAGTATGGCGATATCGATTATAAAATAACCCTTCCGGCAGATATGATAGTAGCCGGCTCTGGTGAGTTATTGAACCCCGCCGATGTGTTGACCGCAAAACAGATAGCAAGATTAGCAGCAGCCCGCAACAGCGATAAAACCATTATGATCCGTACTGCTGCAGAGGTTACCGACCCGTCATCGCGCCCGGTGAATAAGGGCAACCTTACCTGGCACTTTAAAATGCTGAACACCCGTGATGTAGCTTTTGGGGCATCAAAGGCTTTTATATGGGATGCGGCAAGGGTTAACCTGCCCGGCGGTAAAAAGTGCTTGGCCATGTCGGTATACCCGGTTGAAAGTCAGGGCAGCGATGCCTGGGGTCGGGCCACAGAATATTTGAAGGGTTCGATAGAATATTTTTCGGCGAAATGGTTTGTTTACCCTTATCCGGTAGCTATTAACGAGGCTGGTATTGCAGGCGGAATGGAATATCCGGGTATTGTGCTTGATGGGATAAATGACAAAGGCAAAGAACTTTTTTGGGTGACCGCGCACGAAATTGGCCATAACTGGTTCCCGATGATAGTAGGCAGTGATGAGCGCCGCTTTGCCTGGATGGACGAGGGCTTTAATACCTTTATTGATGTATATGCATCTGATGTATTTAATAAAGGTGAGTATGCCCCTAAACGCGACAGCGAATACGCGGAGAAAGGCGGTAACCCTGCCGATGAGGTCATTCCTTTTATTACCGATCCGGAATCGCCTACCATTATGACCGCACCGGATGCTATCCCCGAGAAATATCGCCACCCCCTCACCTATTTTAAGCCGGCTTTTGGTTTGATATTGCTGCGCGAACAGATTTTAGGTAAGGACAGGTTTGATTATGCTTTTAAAAACTATATAAACAAATGGGCCTATAAACACCCACAGCCTGATGACTTTTTTCGTTCGATGGAGAATGGCGCGGGCGAAGACCTGAACTGGTTTTGGCGAGGCTGGTACTTTAATAATTACAAGCTGGATATAGCACTGATAGATGCCAAGTATGTAAGCAAGGACCATAACAAAGGCATACAACTAACTATTGCCAATAAAGAAATGATGGCCATGCCTTTTACAGTTGAAGTAAAACTAAAAGACGGCAGTAAACAACGCACCTATTTCCCGGTAGAAACATGGCTGCAAAACAAGGTAACTACCTATATCCTGCCAACCACGCAGGAAGCCGAAAGCGTAACCGTTGACCCGGATAATGCGTTGCCAGATGTGAATAGAAAGAATAATGTGAGGAAGTTATAAATACCCAATGACATGGTTTTGTAGAGACGCAATATTTTGCGTCTCTTTTTGCATGTGTAATTGTATTAGTTAAAGACGCAAAATATTGCGTCTCTACAATTTTATTCTGAAAATTCTTTAATTTGGTAAATTCCGGTTCAGACAATGTTTTTCAATTGCTGGTACAGCTTTTCTGTAGGCAGCCCCACCACATTGGTATATGACCCGTTGATCCGTTCAATACCTATCAGGCCTATACGTTGCTGGATGCCGTATGAGCCGGCTTTATCCATAGGTTGGTATTCCTC
This sequence comes from Mucilaginibacter sp., assembly GCF_041660805.1. Taxonomy (GTDB): domain Bacteria; phylum Bacteroidota; class Bacteroidia; order Sphingobacteriales; family Sphingobacteriaceae; genus Mucilaginibacter. The sequence continues at coordinate 20,686 of NZ_JBAZVP010000013.1, forward strand.
AACATAGCTTCTTATTTCGTGGTCAGTGAGCTTACGGAAAAACACTTCTGACCTGTCATAAAATTTATTGTATTGATGATTGTGCAGCAAACACACACCTGTATAAACCTCATGCACCCTGCCTGATAAACGCTGCAGCATTTCAACCGCATGTTCAGATGATTCTGGTTTGCCTAGTATCAGGCCATCAATACTTACAATGGTATCGGCAGTTAACACCACCTCATTAGTAACATCTTCATCAAAGGCTTCCGCTTTTTGCTGCGCTATATATAAAGCTATCTCAGCAGGCGATAAACCATCAGGATAAGATTCATCAACTTCCTTTAAAACCACCCTAAAATCAATATCCATCAGCCTCAACAGTTCCTGTCTGCGTGGCGATTTAGATGCCAAAATAATTTGAGGAAAAGTACTCATCTTGAAAAGATCTAACTTTTATAACTTTACACTTTTAACTTAGAATTACCAGCTATATGCTTCGGCGTTCATCCATTTGCCTTGTATCTTCATTACCTTTTCAATAATGTCGCGGGCACAGCCTTTGCCACCGCCCAAAGGCGAAATATAAGTGCAAATAGCTTTTATCTCTTCGGCGGCATCTGCAGGGCAAACCGGTAGGCCAACCAGTTTCATTACGGCCAGATCGGGGATATCATCTGCCATATATAAAATATTGGCCGGGTTAATACTTTTTTCCTCAATGTAGATCTTAAACCTTTCAGACTTAGTATGCGCACCCAGGTACACATCATTGATGCCCAAACTATTTAAACGGAATAGCGCGCTTTTTGATCTGCTGCCAGATATTGCTGCAACATTATAGCCGCATTTTACAGCCAGCTGCAAAGCGTAACCATCTTTTATATTAAATGCACGGCTCTGTACCCCGGTTTCGCTCACAAGGATCGACCCGTCTGTTAATACACCATCCACATCAAAAATAAAAGTGGTAATATCTTTAAGCTTATTTAAAAAGGATTCCATTTACTTGGTCATTGAGTTATTGGGCTATTAGCTAAGCAAACTGCCCATTTAGAACTGCAAACTGTTATTGATTATCGCGCCATTCGTACACCCAGGCAGATTGTATTTGCTCCAGGTGGCCTTCATTAGATTGTTCGCGTGTGCCGGCAAAATTTGGTAACGACAGCACCCATTCTAAAAGTTCAGTAAAGCGGATGCGATATATCTTTGATTCATCAAAATCATCACCAAACTTTTCATAAAGTTCAATAGCTATATCTTCGTAGTCGTTCCATTGTATCGGAAGAGCAAATTTATTATCTGTCATTGTATGTTGTACGTTAACGTATTACACGTTTATTGTTTTTTAAATTAGTGCCCCATAAAAGACGATTGATCTGGCAGGGTAATCTCAATATCGCCGTCAATTATAACACACTGGCAGCCTAACCTTGATGTTATACGCGGGTTTACCGCCCGGTCAATAAAGTCCTCTTCCTTGTCAGATATCTCCTGGATATTATCCATTCCTTTATTAACATATACATGGCAGGTACTGCAGCCACATACGCCGCCGCAATTATGCTGTAACTCAATGCCGTTTTCCAGGCAAACATCCAAAACAGATTCCCCTTCGGCAATGGGTAGTTCCACGGTTTCGTGGTCCGCTTCCTCAAAGTTAATCCTTACTTTAAAAATATTCATTTTGGCAAAAGTAACAAAATTACTTATCCCCGTTGCCAGTGTTATGGTTTTTGATAATATCCTGACTTAACAGACTATATATTTCTTGCAATTTTGCTTCGTTTTTAAGCATTTGTAAATGCTTTTGAATGGTTTGTTCATCATTACGCACCGCCGGGCCTGTTTGTACATCAATAGGCGAATGTTCTTTAATTTTATCGGCTGTTTCCAATATCAACGGGCGCAGCATATCAAAACTCATACTGTGCTGGGCTAAAAGCTGCTCAGAGATCGTGTACAAATGATTGGTAAAGTTACAGGCAAACACCGCCGCCAAATGCAATATTTTCCGTTGTGAAGAACCTACCCTGTAAATGTTGTTACTAATGCTTCGTGCCAATTCTTCCAATTCTCTGGTGATCTCTTCTGTTGCACCCTCAATGCATAAAGGCACCTCTCTAAAATTCAGCTCTTTTGTTTTACTGAAAGTTTGCAGCGGATAAAAAACGCCGGCCCGCTCAGTAAAGTCTTGTATCAACTGCATATCCACTGCACCTGATGTATGGGCGATGAGCTTTTTAAACCCGGAAAGTTGCGGGACAACTTCTGCTATCGCATCATCTTTAACAGCAATAATAAAAATATCAGTATCAGCAGTAATATTTTCCAGGTCATCAATAGCCTCTGCCCCTACATGATAGGCCAGCAAAGCTGCATTCTGCATATCGCGGCTGTATACCTGCGCTATGCGGTGCCCTGCATTTTTAAACGCGGCCGATAAATGTGTGGCAACATTGCCCGAGCCTATGATGGTGATACGCATATACTGTTTAACTTTACGGCGCTAAATTAAATATTTCAATTACTTTTATCTTTTTTTACTGATAGCCAATTCCTTATTGTAAATGAAAATTTTAAAAAATCTGTTAATAACCTTACTGGCATTGATATTTTTTGCTGTGGCTGCATTGGTCATATTATATTTTATTAAGAATAAAGAGACAAAAGAGATAACGCATGAGTTTAGAAAAAATACCGGCGGCAGTTATGAAGCTTTAAACATGGGGCAAACCCATTATGAACTCGATGGCCAGGATACCGGGAAGGTAGTGATACTCATAAATGGCTTTAGCGTGCCTTATTACATTTGGGATGGCACATTTGAATATTTGGTTGACCATGGTTTTAGGGTATTGCGGTATGATTTGTATGGCCGTGGTTTCTCTGACAGGCCCGATGTTCTTTATAACAAAAAATTATACCTTGATCAGATAAAGGAAATGATTGAACATTTGCATCTGCAAAAGCCGGTTAGCCTGGTTGGTGTATCATTTGGCGGCACGCTGGCTACTGATTTTACCTGCGATTATCCGGAGATGGTTAACAAGGTGGTATTAATTGATCCAGGCTACACAAGGCCTAAACCGAAACTCCCTCAGTTTATACCCGAAATAAAAGAAACTCTTACAGCCGATGACAGGGCAAACAGCCAGATGGATGATTTCATATACCCCGAGCTCCATCCGGATTGGGTTAAACAATATTTGCCGCAAATGGAGTATAAAGGTTTCCGCAGGTCGCTGATATCTACTAATTACAATTACCGTTACAATGGCCGCGAAAGTAATACTATCCTAAACTCAAAGCATAAACCGGTGCTTTTAATATGGGGAAAAGAAGACAAGACCGTTCCGTTCACTTACAGCGATTCTATACGTAGTGTATTAAAGACTCAATTTTTGCCGGTTGATGATGCAGCACACCTGCCTCATCTTGAGAAACCCGAGATTGTTAACCCCGCGATAGTAACTTTTTTAAAGAAGTAGCATCTAAATCATACATCAACACAAAAACTCTGTTATGGATATTTCACTCATCACCACCAGCAATGCGTTAGAAGGCTATAAAATTGTTAAACATTTAGGCGTTGTACGCGGCATTACTGTTCGCAGCCGTAGTGTTGTAGGTAATTTTGCCGGTGGCATCCAGTCGCTTTTTGGCGGCAGGCTATCGGTTTATGTTGAACTTTGCGAAAATGCACGCCAGGAAGCTTATCATCTTTTAATACAGCATGCTCAGGCAATGGGCGCTAATGCCATAGTTGGTATGCGTTATGATGCTAACGAAGTGATGCAAGGCATTACCGAAGTATTAGCTTACGGAACAGCAGTGATTGTTGAGAAAGCTACTGAATAAGCTATAATTTTCACGCAAAGACGCTAAGGCGCTAAGAAGAACATTTGTCATGGTGAGCTTGTTGAACCATTTGCCATACGTATAAGTCTTCGACGGGCTCAGACTGACAAACAGCGTGTTCGCGTCTTTGCGCGAAAAATCTTTTTACTTAACAAACAACACTATATTTGCTCAAAATTACACCTACTATGCAAGTAATAAAGCAATATATAGAAGAAAATAAACAACGTTTGCTTGACGAATTATTTGAGCTGCTGCGTTTTCCCTCAGTTAGTGCCGACCCAAAATACAAACCGGATGTTTTAAATGCTGCCGATTATGTAGCCAAAAAACTAACCGACGCTGGTGCCGATAAGGTAGAGGTTTGCCAAACAGCAGGCTACCCTATTGTTTACGGCGAAAAAATAATTGACGCCTCTTTACCTACTGTGCTGGTATATGGCCATTACGATGTGCAACCACCAGATCCGTTGGAGTTATGGAAAACACCTCCGTTTGAGCCAACAATTCGTGATGGTAAAATATATGCGCGTGGTGCCTGTGATGATAAAGGCCAGTTTTACATGCATATAAAAGCATTTGAGCTGATGATGCAAACCAATACCCTGCCCTGCAATATCAAATTTATGATAGAGGGCGAGGAAGAGGTAGGCTCTAATAACCTGGGCATATTTGTAAAAGCAAATAAGGAACGCTTAAAAGCCGATGTGGTATTGATATCAGATACCTCTATGATAAGCATGGAGCACCCTTCACTGGAAACCGGCTTGCGTGGCCTTTCCTACCTTGAGGTTGAAGTAACCGGCCCTAACCGCGACCTGCACTCTGGCGTATATGGTGGTGCTGTAGCTAACCCTGCAACCATCCTTGCAAAAATGATAGCATCTTTACATGACGACGACAACCACATTACCATTCCCGGTTTTTATGATGATGTTACCGAATTAACTGAAAGCGAGCGCAAAGAATTGAACGCTGCACCTTATGACGAGCAAGAATATAAAACCGACCTTGATATAGCCGAAGTTTGGGGCGAAAAAGGTTATACCACGATTGAGCGCACAGGTACCCGCCCTACGCTTGAAGTGAACGGCATTTGGGGTGGCTATATTGGTGAAGGCGCTAAAACGGTATTACCATCAAAGGCCAGCGCTAAAATTTCAATGCGATTGGTCCCCAACCAAACATCAGAAAAGATCACCAGGCTGTTTACAGATCATTTTTTGAAGATAGCGCCTAAATATGTTAAAGTAAAGGTAACCCCTCATCATGGCGGCGAACCAGTGGTTACCCCTACTGATAGTATTGCTTATAAGGCAGCGCAAAAAGCCATTGCCGAATCATTTGGCAAGCAGCCTATCCCAACCCGTGGCGGCGGTAGTATCCCAATTGTTGCTTTATTTGAAGCCGAACTGGGCCTGAAAACTGTACTAATGGGCTTTGGCCTGGATAGCGATGCACTGCACTCTCCAAATGAGAAATACGATATCTTTAACTATTACAAGGGAATAGAAACTATCCCCCTGTTTCATAAATATTTTGCAGAATTAAGCAAATAGGATAATTTAAAACAGCCCATGCTTTTTCAAGCATGGGCTGTTTTAGTAAATGTAAGTAGAGAGATTTTTGCCTTTAGCTTTTTCAGGTACTCTTTAAAATTATCTTCCACCATTCGGGTTATGATGTAATTTCTGTATATCCCCGTTAAAAGTTGCCCGCAAGCATAAAAAGGATGACAAATTGTTCCTTTGACCTTTTAGTAAGGCCGGAACACATCCCTGTTCCTTGATTCTTTTCTCCTATTTCTAAATTTTCTTTGCCATTTCACCGTCACAAACAGGCCGTTTACCGATATAAACAGGCTGTACATCTAATTGGCAATATTTAGCTGTAACGTTTTGAAACTGGTGGCGTCATATGGATGTATTTAAAAACAAAAAACACACAAATAGCTCACAATCAAACAATAAATAAAATGAAAGCTCAATTTTTAACCATAGCAACCATCTTCACATTAGCATTAGGTACTGTATCATCAACATACGCATCAGTAAAAACCGACAAAGATGAAAACAGCACAATATTGAAAAATGTAAGTAACATCAACAAAATAGAAATTCACGGAAATGTTGAATTGTTTATATCTGACGGCAGTGCAGATCAGGTAAAAGTTTACAACAAATACTACGAAGAAAGCGCGCTGGTACAAAGCCAGGACGGTGTATTGCGTATCTCATCATACGCTGATCAAAAATTAGTGGTTTGGGTAACTGCAAATGACCTGCGTGCAATCACCGCTTATGATAACTCTGAAGTAAAATCTTTCGGTAACTTATCTAAGATAAACCTTGATGTAACTTTAAACAATACCGCATCGGCTAAATTAAACCTGGATGCTTACAATGCAAACATTACAGTAAATGACCGCGCTAAAGCAGACCTTACCGGTAAAGTAACAGATTACAACCTGGTACAAGAGCAGTCAGCATCAGTTAACCATACTAACTTGGTTGCAGAAAACGTTACCAGTAAAACAAACCCGGTATCTGTTCAGCCTAAAACTGAGTTAGCCAATTTGTAAGCACTACTTTTGCAAAAGTTCAACATATATTCCAAAGGCCATCGTTATTGCGGTGGCCTTTTTTGTTTTGGGTGGATGGATGATTTGTCTGTCTCTTTTACTCTTTTTTCGCAACGTGGAGCGAGGATGGTCAAACGAAGTCACTTTTAGCGGAATATCTATTTAGCAACTCAATGCAAAATATAGTACACAAACTCTCCGCAACTGGTGCCGAATCTGAAAATGAAATAAACTGACAAAGCAATCAAAAAATATTTGAAAAGTCTGTTCTCCTTTAAATATACTATTTGTTCCATAGTTGATGAATTGAATACCTTCTAATTTCAAAAGTAATAAATATAGTAAACATATTTATACTAAATAGTTAGGTGCTAATCTGATTACGATTAGAAAAAGTAAGTTCATCATCGGGCACAAATTATTTCATCATTCAAAATTTTATATGGGATTTTCGATATAAAACTTTTCGCCTTTTTCATAAGTCTCCTAATCATAAGTTCCATACTTATAATTCCCCCCCATTTCGCCGATTAAAATCACCCATTTACCGAGATAAACCGGGGTCATATCTATTTCAGGCTATATGGGTGTAACGTTTTTAAAACGGGATCGTCTTATATATGTATTTAAAAACAACACAGTACAATCACCTGAAAATCAAAATATTAATAAAATGAAAACAACAATCTTAACCATCTTCGCTATAGCATCTTTAGCAATGGTAAACAGCAATTCAGCTTACGCAAACTCAAATAATAATGATAAAGAAGTAAGCACCGTTTTAAACAACGTAGGTAACATCAATAAAATTGAGATCCACGGAAATGTTGAGCTTTACGTATCTGATGGCAGTGCCGATCAGGTAAAGGTTTACAACAAATACTACTCAGAAAGCGCATTGGTACAAAGCCGCGATGGCGTGTTACGCATATCATCATACAACAACCAGAAATTAGTGGTTTGGGTAACTGCAAATGACCTGCGCGCAATTAGTGCTTATGATAACGCCGAAGTAAAATCATTTGGTAACTTATCTAAAATAGAGTTAGAAGTTAACTTACACAACAACGCCACTGCTAACTTAAATTTAGATGCTTACCGCGCCAATGTAACCGTTAATGACAATGCTAAAGCAACATTATCAGGTACTGTTAATGACTATTGCTTAAAATATGCATCACCAGCAAACGTAAACGCAAAAGATTTTGCAGCAGTAAATTCAACAACAACATTGATAAGTAACCCGGAATATAAAGGTTCTGAACTTGCCCGCCTGTAATCTATGACTTTCCAAAAGTTCAACATATATTAAAAAAGCTGTCATACGTTGACGGCTTTTTCCATTTTAAGTGTAACTTCATACGTATAACCACAGTCAAACACCAAAACATACAACCAATCATGAAAAAAACCTACTTACAATTATTACTATTGTTAGCTATAGTTTCAGTTAGCTTATTATCATCATGCCGAAGGTTCAGATGCGTGCATGGTTCAGGTAAGGTAATTACCGATAACCGTAAAGTATCTGATTTTACAAGAGTTGATATCTCTGGCGGCTTTAAAGTAAAGCTGGTACAGGATAGCTCACAAACAGTTAGTATTCATGCTGATGATAACCTGCTTCAATACATTAAAACCAATGTTACCGGTGGTAAACTCACCATACACAGCCGCAGGAACTTCTGCAGCAGCGGCGAAATAACCATTACCGTGGGTGTTCGTAACCTTGAAGAGGTTGGTGCATCGGGGGCAGTAGAAGTTACTTCAAACGGCGTTATAAAAGCCAGGGACCTGCATTTTGACTTGTCGGGTGCTACTAAAATTGATATGGAACTTAATGCTGCAACTGTAAATACAGAAGGCAGTGGTTCAACCGAGATATACCTGAAAGGCCAGGCAGGCACCCACAATATTGACCTGAGCGGCAGCGGAAAGGTTGAAGCGCTTGATTTTGTTGTAGGTAAATACAATATTGAAACATCAGGTGCAAGCCATTGCAAAATAAATGTATTGAACACTTTAAGTGTGCATACCAGCGGTGCATCAGAAATTGAGTATCGTGGTAATCCATCAAGCGTTACAAACGATAAATCGGGAGCATCATCAGTACAAAAAATTGATTAAATAAATAAATTTCAAATCATATGTAACACATTATAAGGTAAGTACGTCATATTGTTTTTAAACCTAGTACTTACCTTATCATGAAAAAATTCAGAAAGTGGGCAGCTTATATAGTTATCACCATTACATTAGTTATTATAGCTGGTGTTTGTTACGTTACCCTCGCCTTACCAGATGTTGGCAAACCCGAAGAAATTAAAGTTGAATTAACCCCGCAAAGAATTGAACGGGGTAAATATCTTGCCAACCACGTTGCTGTTTGTATAGATTGCCATAGCACCCGCGACTGGAACAAATTTGCCGGCCCCATAGTACCCAACGGCCTGGGTGCAGGCGGAGAGAAATTTGATGGGCGGGTTGGTTTCCCCGGCGAAGTGTATGTACCTAACATTACCCCGGCAAATTTAAAGAACTGGACCGATGGTGAACTGTACCGTGCAATTACTACCGGCGTAAAAAAAGATGGTTCGGCCATATTTCCTATTATGCCATGGCAGTCGTACTCAAAAATGGATCCTGATGATGTTTATAACATCATCGCGTATATACGCACCCTTGAGCCCCATCAGGCTACCTATCCAAAGCGTAAGCTTGATTTCCCACTAAATTTAATTGTAAACACAATGCCTAAAAAGGCAGAGCCGGGTAAAAGGCCTGCAGAAAACGACACCTTACAATATGGTGCCTATTTGGTGCAAACAGCCGCATGCCGCGAGTGCCATACAAAGGCTGATAAAGGTGTACCAATATCAGGAATGGACTTAGCCGGAGGTAACGAGTATAATATTGGTAACGGGATAACTTTACGGTCGGCTAATATATCGCCGGATAATGGTACCGGCATTGGTAAGTGGACTAAAGAACAATTTATAAGCAAGTTTAAGCAATTTGCCAACGGCACATTAAAGCCTTTTGAAGTTAAACCCGGCGAATTTCAAACTATAATGCCATGGTGGCGCTATAGCGGGATGAACGAAAAAGACCTGGGAGCAATATATGCCTATCTCAAAACAGTTAAGCCTGTAAAAAACCAGGTTAATAAATTTCAGGTTAACACGGTTGCTCAAATAAATTCAAAATAAATTCATACTTTTGCGCCTCGAATTTTGCATAGCCTGCATGGCTATATCTTAGAGAATTAAATTAATACCAGGTAAAAAAGATGAATATATCACAGGAAAAAATTGATAACCTGAACACAGTTGTTAAAATCAACATCAACCCCGAGGATTACCAGCCAAAGGTTGAAAAAGCAATGAAAGACCATGCTAAAAAAGCAAAAATGCCAGGCTTTCGCCCGGGTATGGTACCTGTTGCACACATAAAAAAAATGTACGGTAAAAGCATTTTGGTTGACGAGATCAACAACATGCTATCTGATACCTTAAATAAATATTTAGACGAAGAAAAACTTGAAGTATTAGGCCAGCCTTTACCTAAAGTTGATGATAATAAAGAATACAACTGGGATTTTGCCGACAATTTTGAGTTTAACTACGAAGTTGGCCTGGCACCTGAGTTTACTATTGAGTTTACTTCAAAAGACAAGCTTACCCAGTACGAGATTAAGGTTGACGAAGAAACCCTGGCCTCACGTATAAAAAATATCCGTAAAAGCTATGGCAAAATGACAAATCCTGACGTATCGGCAGACGATGATGTACTTTATGCCGAATTAACCCAGCTTTCTCCGGATGGTTCTGTTTTTGATGATGGAATTAGCAACACAACATCTGTACGTTTAGATCAGATACAGGATGAAACTGTTAAAGCTTCATTAATTGGTCTTAAAAAAGGTGATGAGTTAGTTTTTGATATTCAGAAAGCTTTTGATAACGATGCGGCTAAGGTTGCGGGGTTATTAAAAATTGAAGAAACAGAAGCGGCTGATTTAAAATCGAACTTTAAATTAACTGTTAAAAATGTTAACCGTTTAGAAGAAGGCGATTTAAACCAGGAGTTCTTTGACAAATTATTTGGTGAAGGTGTAGTTACTACTGAAGAAGGTTTCAGGGAAAAAATAACTGAAGAGCTGGAAACTATGATGAAACAGGATGCAGAACGTAAACTGCAGAATGACATTTACAATTACAGCTTAAGTAAAGTTGATTTTAATTTACCTGATGACTTCCTGAAACGTTGGTTAAAAGCAACTAACGAAAAACTGACCGCAGAAGAACTGGAAGGCGGTTATGCCGATTTTGCTAAAAACCTTAAATGGACCCTGATTGAAAACAAACTGATCAAGGAAGCAAACATCGATATTAAATACGACGAAGTTTTTGCTTACGCGAAAGCAAGCCTGGATCAGCAATTCAGAATGTACAGCCAGCAGGCGCTTAGCGATGAGCAACTGGGCCAGTACACAGTACAGTATCTGCAAAATAAAGAGAATGCAAATAAGATATTTGAAGAAGTAAAAGCCGTTAAGGTGTTTGATTATGTTAAAAGCGTAATTACCCTTAATAAAGAAGAGATATTATTCTCTGATTTTAACAAGCTGGAAGCTTAATACAAATTTCAATATACTTTTACCAAAAGCATCCGCCCCGTGGCAGATGCTTTTGTTGTATAAAGATGTTGCTTATCTTAAAATATCTCATCAATAAATTTTACTTTGGGCAAACTTTATAGTTTAAAATCTATTCAACTAAAAACTATATTTATTGCCGTTACCTAAAAGCATTACATTATAAAAAACACATATCATGAGTAGTAATATTGATAAGAATGAATTTCGTAAATATGCTGTTAAGCATCACCGCTTAAACGGCCTTCATGTTGATAAATATCTATCAAACTTTGATCGCAGCCGCATGCCGAACGGTATTTATACCCCAACCGGTATGACGCCTTATATTATTGAAGAGCGCCAGTTAAACGTAGCCCAGATGGACGTGTTCTCGCGTTTAATGATGGACCGTATCATTTTCCTGGGCGATGCTATTTATGAAAACATAGCAAACATTATACAAGCCCAATTGCTATTCTTACAGTCGGCAGATAGTAAACGCGACATCCAGATCTATATCAATTCTCCGGGTGGTTCAGTTTACGCCGGTTTAGGTATTTATGATACCATGCAGTTCATATCAAACGATGTAGCAACAATTTGTACAGGTATGGCAGCATCAATGGGTGCCGTATTATTAGTTGCCGGTGCAAAAGGCAAACGTGCCGCTTTACCGCATTCAAGGGTAATGATTCACCAGCCATCAGGCGGCGCACAAGGCCAGCAGTCTGATATTGAGATCACTTATCATGAGATCACTAAACTAAAAAAAGAACTGTACCAGATAATTGCAGACCATAGTGGTACCGATTACCAGACAGTTTGGGATGCATCAGACCGTGACCATTGGATGATTGCTGACGAAGCAAAAGAATTTGGTATGGTTGATGAAATTTTAAAAGGAAGCAAACAATAATTAATTATTGTGTTATAACATTGTATTTTAATACGTTGAGATGTTTTGTTATAAACAAACAATTAATTATTTTAGATAAATTTATAAGCAGATGAATAAGAACAGCAAGGAGATCAGGTGCTCGTTTTGTGGTGCAGGTAAGCAAGATTCCCTGATGCTGATAGCGGGCCTTGACGCACATATTTGTGATAAATGTGTGAACCAGGCTAACGAGATACTTGCCGAAGAGTTGAAAGTACGTAAAGTAAAGGCATCTCCGGCTGCGCCTGCTATGCTGAAACCAGCCGAAATAAAAGCTCACCTTGACCAATATATTATTGGCCAGGATGATGCCAAAAAAGTATTATCAGTTGCGGTATACAACCATTACAAGCGTTTAAACCAGCGTATTGATAAGGATGAGGTGGAGATTGAAAAATCAAACATCATTATGGTAGGCGAAACCGGTACCGGCAAAACCTTACTGGCAAAAACTCTGGCTAAAGTGCTTAACGTACCTTTTTGCATATGCGATGCTACTGTACTTACAGAAGCCGGTTATGTAGGAGAAGACGTGGAAAGTATATTAACCCGTTTATTGCAATCTGCAGACTATGATGTAAACCTTGCCGAACGTGGCATTGTATATATTGATGAGGTAGATAAAATTGCCCGTAAAAGCGATAACGCTTCCATTACCCGTGACGTAAGCGGCGAAGGTGTACAACAGGCATTGCTGAAAATATTGGAAGGAACAATGGTTAACGTACCACCACAAGGGGGCCGTAAACATCCTGATCAAAAAATGATCACAGTAAACACCAGCAACATTTTATTTATTTGCGGCGGTGCCTTTGATGGTATTGACAGGAAAATAGCCAGCCGTTTGCGTGCACAAACTGTAGGTTACAAATTAAAGGGTAATGATGGCGAGGTTGATATGAAAAACCTTTATAAGTACATTACTCCGCAAGATTTGAAATCTTTTGGCTTAATACCCGAGCTGATTGGCCGTTTACCAGTGCTTACTTATCTGAACCCGCTTGATAGGGAGGCTTTGCACAATATCTTAACCGAGCCAAAAAACTCGCTGTTAAAACAATATAAAAAACTGTTTGAATATGAAGGTGTAAAGCTGGATTTTGATATAGAAGTGTTGGATTTTGTGGTAGATAAGGCTATGGAATTTAAGCTGGGCGCCCGTGGGTTACGCTCTATATGCGAAGCCATTATGATTGACGCCATGTTTGAGTTCCCATCAAAAAAAGATGTGAAACGCTTAAATGTCACCCTTGATTATGCCAGGGAGAAGTTTGAAAAATCTGACCTTAAAAAATTAAAGGTGGCTTAACAATAACAACATTTTTTAAAATTATATTTGTATATTACAACACTAACCCTGGTGCAACGCCGGGGTTTGCTGTATAAAAAGGTTTTTTTAACCCTGCACTAACAATAATAAGTGCCAAACAAAAAGCATATGAATGAAGAATTAGATATAAAAAAAGACGACTCCCAAAACCTCGGAAAAAAAGTAAAAGAGGTATCATCGCCTGTAAAATCAGGCTTAAAAACTAAAGCAGCTATTGTAGCTAACTGGCTGCCCCGCTACACCGGGAGGCCATTAGATGATTTTGGTGAATACATTATCTTAACCAATTTCTCTAAATATCTGCAGCTATTTTCTGAATGGAATGACAATGCGCCAATTCTGGGGCTTGATAAACCAATGCAAAGCGTAACAGCTAACGGTATTACTATTATTAATTTTGGAATGGGTAGTTCAGTAGCGGCTACCGTAATGGATCTTTTAACAGCAGTACATCCAAAAGCTGTTATATTTTTAGGCAAATGCGGCGGCTTAAAAAAGAAAAATAATGTAGGCGACCTGATACTCCCAATAGCCGCTATAAGAGGCGAAGGCACATCAAACGACTACTTACCTGCCGAGGTGCCCGCGCTGCCTGCATTCGCCCTGCAAAAGGCCATCTCGACCACCATACGTGAACAGGCCCGCGATTACTGGACAGGCACCTGCTATACCACCAACCGCCGGGTTTGGGAACATGATAAGGAGTTTAAAAAATATCTGAAAGAGCTGCGTGCTATGGCCGTGGATATGGAAACCGCTACCATATTTACAACAGGCTTTGCCAACAAGATCCCAACGGGCGCATTGCTGCTGGTATCAGATCAGCCGATGATACCTGAAGGTGTCAAAACTGCCGAGAGCGACTCAAATGTTACCACCCAATATGTTGAAACCCACCTCCGTGTAGGTATCGAATCATTAAAGCAGCTTATAAACAACGGACTGACTGTTAAACACTTGAAATTTTAATTTGATGAATGTTTATTGAGTTGATTAGGTGAGTAGTTCCTGAACACTCACTATTCACTTAATCAACTACTCACTAAATGTAAATTCTGACAATTCTTAATTCTATAATTTCCGGTTCTGACAGAATATTTACTAATTTTGGTGTCTACTCTGTTTTGTATACAGGGTAAGTAGCATTTAAATTATGTGGTATAATAATATACTGGAAACCATAGGCAATACGCCAATGGTGAAACTGAATAAAGTAGTGAAAGATATCCCGGCTACCGTTTTAGCCAAAATAGAAACCACTAATCCCGGTAATTCAATTAAGGACCGTATGGCCCTTAAAATGATAGAAGATGCCGAGAAAAGCGGTAAACTTAAACCGGGCGGTACCATTATTGAAGGTACATCAGGCAATACCGGTATGGGCTTAGCCATTGCAGCTGTTATAAAAGGCTATAAATGTATCTTCACCAGTACCGATAAACAATCAAAAGAAAAGTTTGATGCCCTGCGCGCTTTTGGCGCCGAGGTAATTGTTTGCCCTACCAACGTTGAACCAGAAGATCCACGTTCATACTATTCTGTTTCATCGCGCTTAGAGGCCGAAGTGCCAAACTCCTGGAAACCCAATCAGTACGATAATTTATCAAACTCACAGGCCCACTATGAACAAACAGGCCCCGAGATTTGGGAACAAACAGAAGGTAAGATTACGCACCTGGTAGTAGGCGTAGGCACAGGAGGCACCATATCTGGTACAGCAAAATTTTTGAAGGAAAAGAACCCGGCTATCCAGGTTTTGGGTATTGATACTTATGGTTCGGTATTTAAAAAATATAAGGAGACAGGCGAGTTTGATAAGAACGAGATCTACCCTTATATCACCGAAGGTATTGGCGAAGATTTTTTACCGCAGAATGTTGATTTTAGCCTGATAGATCATTTTGAAAAAGTGACTGATAAAGATGCTGCCTTAATGACCCGTGAGATAGCCCGTAAGGAAGGCATATTTGCAGGTAACTCAACAGGATCTGCAGTGGCAGGCGTACTGCAAATGAAAGATAAATTCAAAGAAGGCGATGTAGTGGTGGTTATTTTCCCTGACCATGGTACACGCTACCTGGGTAAAATGTATAACGACGACTGGCTGCGCGATCGTGGTTTCCTGAAAGAAGAAAAACTGACAGCCCGCAATATCATCAGCAAAAAAGAATATCAGGAGATTGTTACTATCGACTGCGAAAAGACTGTTCTGGAGGCTATAAATACTATCAAATCGCTTAACATAAGCCAGATACCGGTTACACAACATGGCATGGTGATAGGTAAAATAACCGAAAGTGACATCCTTGATTCATTGATGGAAAACCCGGGCATAAAATCGCAGCCGGTTAAAACTATATCAACGGCTCCCTTCCCTTTTATTGACCTGAATACTTCTATTGATAAAATTTCGGGCATGATAAACCGCGACAACATAGCGGTACTGGTTGAAGATGATAACGGTAAAATTGAGATCATCACCCAATACGATATTATCAATGCGATATCGGCTTAGGAGATAAAAATTAAAGATAAATAGATGAAAGACAAAGGATTTGAATGTAGAGACACAATATTTTGTGTCTCTTTTTTTGTCTCAGCCTGTCCGTTCTGAGAGAGAGTAAAGGATCTAAAAGGGAACTGACCCCTAACCGTCAACTATTCCAACCTCTTCTTTGCCATTTCCTTTTTATAAATTTCGTTAAGTTTTGGAGAGGGATTAATTAACAGATAAATTCTAGTGCCTTTTTCCCTGGCCAAAGGGTTTAAAACCTCTCCGGTTTTATGATAGCTTTCTAACATCGGACTAATCCTTCTTTCCACATTGTCGTCGTCGTCAACGTAAATAATGTATTTTCCATCCAAATTATCAGGCGCCCAAAGGGTAAAGCTACTGCCGAGGCTTACTACATCAGGTATATTATATTTTTTGTGGAAATGATGCAGGGCACCGGCTTCGCCATAATTGTCGGCAAAAATTTGAGTGTGCTTTTGCTGTTCGGGTGTAAGGCTATGGTAAGTATTGGCAACCTTTTGTGCCATTTCCTCCCAGCCCAGCATATCGGCGTAATCCTGCGTCATTGGGTGCTGTTTAAGATCTTCCCACTTAGTGGCAAAATTCAAAACTGGCATATGCTCATGAGTATACCTGAAAAACGCCAATGTGGTTTTTAAGGGTAAAATAGGCAACACCAAAGGCAGTAATAACATGTTGGGTACAACAAATACTAAAATGGCTGTAATACGCAATAAAAAATAAGTGCGTTTTAACATCCGCTCAAAAGCAAAGCCGCCGGCTGCAAACAACATGGGATAAGCGCCAAAAATGTAATAATTTTTGCCATTCATTTGCAGCAGGAACAAGAATATTAATATATAAGCAATAGCCAGATACCTGAACCTACGCAAGCGGAAAGAGAATAAGAGAAACAAAAAGCCGGTAAGCCACACAAATAGTGCAAGGCCATTAACCAATACTTGCTGCATTATAAAATCAACAGGCTTTAGATAGTCCAGCTGTGTTGCCCGCAATTCTTTCATGTGGTTAATAACCGGTAAATTGTGTGCAAACTGCCATATTATATTAGGTAAAAATATGACCACTGCAATAAGCGCGGATACAACTACGTGCTTATTGAACAGCAACTTACGTTCTTTACTTATCAGGATGCCTATAATGAGCGAGAAGGTAAAGAACGCCATGGTATACTTAGTCAGCATTCCAAAGCCTACAGCTGCACCAATCCAGTACAGGTATTTTACATCGGCAGTGTTTAAATATTTGGTAAACAGCCAAACGGTTAGTACCCACCAAAGCTGGTCAAAAACTACAGGCTGAAACAAATAGCCGCTTGCTGCCATGGCCGGCGAAAATATAAGCGCTAAACAAGCCAGCGTTATGGCAAACCTGCGCCCGCCCAATTCTACTGTTATCCGGCCGGTAAGCCATATGATACAGGCGCTAGCAATGGTAGAGAAAACCCTGGCTGCCGCAACAGAATCGCCAAAAACAGATAAAGTGATTTTTGCCAGTACTGCAATAAACGGCGGTACTTCTTTATAGCCCCAGTCTAAATGATCGGCCAGTACCAGGTGCAGGAACTCATCACGGTGAAAACCGAAATGACTGATAGCAAGCAGGTTTAATACAATTTTTAATACAACAAAGATCAGTATAAAGGTAGAATAAGATGATCTTCGGTTTTTATAAGGCATTTATTGGTTAATTAAGCAGGGAGCAGAAAGCCCAAGGCATAAAGCTATAAAAAAAATGCAAAAAGCAGAAAGCCTGAATAGACAAAGGATGAAAGACAAAAGATTTAGTTGATTATCATGTCTTTTGTATTTCATCCTTATGCCTTTTATCTCTAAAATTAAACTCTTTTAATTTCGGCCCCTAATGCTTTAAGGCGCTCATCAATGTTTTGGTAACCGCGCTCTATTTGCTCAATGTTGTAAATGGTAGATTGCCCCTGTGCCGATAATGCAGCGATCAGTAGTGATACCCCTGCCCGGATATCAGGCGAGGTCATGGATATACCGCGTAGCTGTACCTGCTTATCCAGGCCAATAACTGTGGCACGGTGCGGGTCGCAAAGAATAATGTTGGCGCCCATATCCAGTAATTTATCTACAAAGAACAAGCGGCTCTCAAACATTTTTTGATGTATAAGCACAGACCCTTTTGCTTGTGTGGCAACTACCAGCACAATGCTTAGCAAATCTGGGGTAAAGCCCGGCCATGGCGAATCGGCAACGGTTAATAATGATCCATCGATAAAAGTATCAATCTCGTAATGGTCTTGTGACGGGATGTAAATATCATCGCCTCTCAGTTCCATTTGTATCCCCAGGCGTTTAAACACGTCAGGGATCATACCCAGTTCTTTATATTTAACGTCTTTAATAGTGATCTCGGATCCTGTCATGGCAGCAAGGCCAATGAAAGAACCTATCTCTATCATATCCGGCAGCATGCGGTGGTCGGTACCACCTAATTCGCTTACACCTTCAATTGTTAGCAGGTTTGATGCTATGCCGCTAATTTTAGCACCCATGCGGTTAAGCATTTTGCATAATTGCTGCAGATAAGGTTCACAGGCCGCATTATAAATGGTAGTAATACCTTTAGCCAGTACAGCTGCCATTACAATGTTAGCAGTACCGGTAACAGATGCTTCGTCAAGTAAAATGTAAGTTCCCTGCAGGTTAGATGCATCTACATTATAAAACCCGTTTTCGGGGTTAAAATCAAACCGTGCGCCTAATTTTTCAAAACCCAGAAAATGGGTATCCAAACGGCGGCGGCCAATTTTATCGCCACCCGGTTTTGGGATAGATGCCTTACCGAAACGCGCTAAAAGCGGCCCCAATATCATGATAGAGCCACGCAAACCTCCACCCTTAGTTTTAAACGCTTCTGAAGTGAAAAAATCCTGATCTATTTCTTTAGCCTCGAAAGTGCAGGTATCGCGTGAGATACGGTCAACCACAACACCCATATCACCAAGCAGTTCTATTAGTTTGTTAACATCCTGTATGTCAGGTATGTTAGTTATGGTCATTTTTTCGCTGGTAAGTAATACAGCCGATATTATTTGTAAAGCCTCATTTTTTGCCCCCTGGGGGATGATCTCGCCTTTAAGCTTTTTACCGCCCTGTATTTCAAATGCGTTTCTCATAGTATATAGTTCATGGTTGATGGTTCGTAATTCATGGCCTCAAGCTTAGCTAATTGGTCATAGTTAAAGGACAAAGATTATAAAATAATCGGAATTGCCCCTAAACCCTTTTACCATTACCTATAAGCAATGAACCATCAACTATAACCAATAAATCAATTAGTATTTTTTTGCTCCTCCGGTGTTGCGGCCACGGTTTTGGTTGTTATTGCGCGGGTTATTATTGTTTGTACGACCACTGCCACCGCCACCGCGGTTATTTTGATTATTGGTTCTGCCGCCACGATTGTTATTATTTTGAGCACTAAAGTTATTCGGGCGGAACTCAACGCGGTTAAGGTTGATGTTGTCTTCCAATTTCAGTTCACCGTTTGATAAAGCGTAAAGGTCAGATAGGATAGTTTCATCGGCAACAGAGTCTTTATTCCATTGCACATAGGCCATTTTCATGAAGTTGGCCACGGCTTGTACCATATGGCGCCTGCGCTCAGGCTCTTCAATGCTTTTAGCCTTTTCAATCATCATCTCTATGGTTTTACCATAGTGCTTGTATTTTATGCGCTGATGCGGATATTTAAGCGGCTCCGGCTTTAAATGAATCGCCTCCGGGCTTGGTTTTGGGTATGGTGAATCTACATCTAACTGAAAATCAGATATAATATGTAAGTGATCCCACAGTTTGTGTTTAAAGTCGGCTACATCACGCAGGTGGGGGTTTAAAAAACCCATCAGGTCTATTACAACCTGTGCGTATTTATTGCGTTCTTCTTTGGTTGGTAACGCAACTATGTATTTCACCATATTTTGCACGTTACGGCCGTATTCTGTAAGTAAAAGTTTATTCCTGGTTGAATTATAATCAAACCCGCCAGGCAAATTAGTTAATGCCATGTATATTTTTAATTAAATAAAGTCTTGAAATATTTTTCCGACTCATGGACGATTTCTTAAAACAGAGGGCAGAAACCGGAGAACCGAAATGGATTATTATGTAGTAACGCAAATATACGGTAAATGTGTTAATGTACAAATTTTGTTAACCAGCATCTAATTTGTATTAATTTAGCCATAAGCATTATCTTACTATGAATAAACAACCCGTTACCATCACCTCAATAGATATTTATCGTTTCAGTATCCCCATGGAGCCTTTTACCATAGCTACAGGGACTATGGACCATGCGCAGAATGTATTTATCCGGATCCATACCAATGCCGGTTTCTACGGCGTGGGCGAGTGCTCTGCTTTCCCTATGATTGTGGGCGAAACACAGGATACCTGCCTGGTAATGGCTAAAGATTTTGCAAAACTATGGTTAGGAAAAGATGCATTGGAGATTTCGGCTCGGATGCAGGAGCTTCATGCTTTTACCGCGGGCAACACCACTATTAAAAGCGCTTTTGATATTGCCTTGTATGATATTGCCTCAAAAAATGCCGGATTGCCGCTTTACCAGTTTTTGGGCGGCGAAAAGCGGGTAATTGAAAGCGATATCACCATCGGTATAAACACACCCGAAGCAATGACTGCAAAAGCCATCGACTTTAAAGAATCGGGCGCTCATATATTAAAAGTAAAATTAGGAAAGGATGCCGCGATTGATGTGGAACGCATAAAACAGATCCGGAAGGCGGTTGGTACCGAAATGAAGATACGGGTTGATGCTAACCAGGGCTGGAGTTTTGATGAAGCGGTATATGCCTTACAGGCGATTGGCCAGTACGATATTGAATTTTGCGAACAACCCATGCGCACCTGGTATGACGACAACCTGCCCGAATTAATGAAGCTATCCCCGGTGAAAATTATGGCAGATGAAAGTGTGTACAACCATCATGATGCCCGAAAGCAAATCAATAGCGGTTCTTGCGATTATATCAATATAAAAATGTCAAAATCCGGCGGGATAACTGAGGCTAAAAAGATCCATGATCTTGCCGCCGGAAAAGGAATTGCGTGTATGATGGGCGGCATGCTGGAGAGCCGTATCGCTTTAAGCGCCAAACTCCACTTTGTATACGCCAGCCCCAATATTCATTTTTATGATATGGATACCTGTATGCTGGGCCACCTGCAAGACCCATGCGTTGGCGGCGTAACTTATGATGGCTATAAACTCAACATCAACGATGCACCAGGAATAGGTGCCGATGCAGATGAAGCCTTTTTGGCAGGCTGCGAAAAGTTTACGATTGCTTAGGTAAGCGTTGTGCCGGTTTCTAAGGCTTTATTGTATTTTTTTATATCAAATTTATACAGGTACGGCGCGCGATGAGGGCCAATGTTGCGTTTTTCGTTCAGTTTTTTTATCAGGCCTAAAAACACCAGCTTTTTTGGGAAGTTGCGAATATCCAGCTTCTTATCAAGTATGGTTTCGTAAACCGCATGGATCTCCGTAAGGGTGAATTTTTTAGGCAGCAGTTTTTCTGCAATAGGGTAATAATACAATTGCAACCTTAGCGCCTGCAAGGCTTCTTTAACCATATCGTCATGGTCATAAAGCAGTGGCGGCACCTCATTTATGTTAAACCACTCGCAATAGGTAGACATAAAATCAGACTTCGGGGTCACCAAAGAGAAATCAGTAATGGCATAATAACCTATGGAGATGGTTTGATCCATCAGCCAACTGTCCTTAATATGCTTTACACCAGCCATTTCAGAAAACTTTTCAAAATCTATCTCATTCCACTTAATGCGGTCGGGGTCGCCAAAGGTTTTATATTGCTGCAGGTACAGGTCGTCTAATCCTGTCCTTTCCTTAACAATGCGCTTTGCTGCCTGGTCAAGTGTTTCTGTACGTTTTATGTAGCCGCCCGGCAAACAATAGCCCTCTAAAGCCTTATATCGCGATAGCAAAATTTTTAACTGATGGTCATGATATCCAAATATGGCGTTATCCATAGATACATGCGGTATAAACGTTTTGTACCCGTTAGCTATAAAATCCTGTAACTCCTCTATTGTTTCCATTTCCTTTAAAGTACATCAAATATGTTCAAAAATAATAAATAAAAATTTCTATTTAGTAAAATTTGCAAAATAGAAATTAACCCATATCTTTATTGTGTAAATTTTACCAAATAGAAAAAACCAAATCAATAAACCACATGACACTTAACAGAAGATCTTTCCTTTCAACTGCAGCGATGGGTGCGGCAGGCATTGGGTTAGCGGCAGCTATTCCTGATTATTTATTTGCTGCGGATACTAAAGACAAAGACGCGTTCTTTAAAATTGCCCTGTCGCAGTTTTCTTTAGCCAGTCAGTTCTGGACAAAGAAGCTCGATCCGCTTGATTTCCCTGCAAAAACTAAAAAGGATTTTGGTATAACCGGCCTTGATTACTGCTCCATGTTTTTTGCCGATAAGGCTAAAGACATGCAGTTTTTAGGTGAACTGAAAAAGCGGTCGGCCGATAATGGCTGTTACAACCTGCGGATAATGGTTGATGGTGAAGGTGTTTTAGGTGAATTGGATACAGCCGAAAGGACAAAGGCCATTGAAAAACATTACAAATGGATTGATGCCGCCGCATACCTGGGCTGCCCTATGATAAGGGTTAACGTTGAGGGTGAAGGCAAACCGGAAGAAGTTGCAAAAGCGGCCGAAGACAGCCTGCGCAAGTTGCTGGAATATGGCAGCTCAAGAAAGGTGGATGTAATAGTAGAGAACCACGTTGGCATATCTTGTAACGGCGCATGGCTGGCAGGTGTTATAAAAAGTGTTAACAGCAAACATTGCGGCACCCTGGCCGATTTTGGCAACTTTTGTATAAACCGCACTAAGCCAGAAGCACAAACTATAGAAGCCTACATGAAAACCAAATGCCTGGAAGAGTATGACAGGTATAAAGGCATTGCAGAACTAATGCCTTATGCAAAGGGAGTGCATGCCAAGACCCATAAGTTTGACGCGGATGGAAACGATACCGAAACGGATTTCGCAAAAATGTTCGGCATTATGAAAAAATCGGGTTTTAACGGGTGGATAAGCATCGAGTATGAAGGTGGCCTGTTTAAAATGTATGCACCCGATAGCCCCTATCTTGATGATGATGCAGGCGTGCTTGCTACAAAAAAACTGGTTGAAAAAGTTGGCAAATTAGCATAGCACCAATCGCATCATGAAAGATATTCAAATTAAAAGATCTGCCGAGGTGTATGATGTGGTCATCATTGGCTCGGGGGCAGGTGGTGGCATGGCCGGTTATGTGCTTGCCAAAGCCGGTGTTAAAGTTTTAATGCTGGAGGCCGGGCCGTTTTTTGACCCGGCAAAAGATTCACTTCAGCTTAAATGGCCGTATGAATCTGCCAGGCGTGGTGGTAATGCTACCCGCCCTATGGGTGATTTTGATGCCGCCTATGGCGGATGGGACATTGAAGGTGAACCCTACACCCAAAAGAATGGCACCGATTTTAAATGGTTCAGGGCTAAAATGCTGGGCGGCCGTACTAATCACTGGGGGAGGATATCTCTGCGTATGGGGCCTAAAGATTTTAAGGCCCGCAGCAGTTACGGCGTTGGCGACGACTGGCCAGTAACCTATGAGGATATAAAACCCTACTACGATAAGGTTGACCGGCTGATAGGGGTATACGGCTCGATGGAGGGTATGGAGAACGACCCCGACGGTATATTTTTACCTCCGCCCAAACCGAGGTTGAATGAACTGATCATTAAAAAGGCGGTTACGGGTTTAGGTATAAAAGTAATTGCAGGCCGTGGATCAATATTAACAGAAAAATTGCCGGGCAATAATGAGCGCGGGGCTTGCTTTTTTTGCGGGCAGTGTAACCGTTCCTGCAAAATTTATGGTGATTTCTCGGCATCATCCTGTTTGGTGATCCCGGCTATAAAAACGGGTAACTTAAAGGTAATAACCAATGCCATTGTACGCGAGATAATTACCGGCAGCGATGGGCTGGCCAACGGTGTATCATATGTAAACAAAGATGATATGCAGGAGTATGCTGTAAAAGCAAAAACAGTGATACTGGCAGCCGGCACCTGCGAATCTGCACGGATCCTGTTAAATTCAAAATCGTCACAACACCCTAACGGATTGGCAAATAGCAGCAACGTAGTGGGTAAGTATCTGCATGATAGCACCCAAACCGGTGGCGCAGCTATACTACCCCAACTGCTGGACAGGAAGCGCTTTAATGAAGATGGTGTAGGCAGCTTGCATATTTACGCTCCCTGGTGGGGCGACCATAAAAAGCTTGACTTTGCCCGGGGTTATCACTTAGAGTTATTTGGAGGGATGATGATGCCCGGCTATGGCGGCTACCTGGGTTTTGAAGGTGCCCTTGTGCCTTACCTTAATGGTTACCTGCCCGGTAAAGATGGCAAGATGAAACCAGGTGGCGGCTTTGGTAAAGGGCTTAAAGATGATTACCGCAGATTTTACGGCACACTGGCCGCCATTGGCTGCCACGGAACTGATATTGCCAAGGAAGATAATTATTGTGAGATAGATAACAGCGTGGTTGATAAATACGGTATCCCCGTGCTGCGGTTTAATTACAAATGGGGGCCTGAAGAAATTAAACAGGCTAAACACATGCAGCAAACCATACAGGAAAGTATTAAGGCGATGGGCGGCATACCATTGGTACAACCTGCCGGGCCCGAAAATAATTATGGTTTGGATAAGCCGGGAAAAGGGATCCATGAAGTTGGCACAGTGCGTATGGGTGATAACGCTCAAAAATCATCATTAAATAAATGGGGACAGGCACATGATTGCCGCAACCTTTTTGTGGTAGATGGATCTGTGTTTGTACAGCAATCAGAAAAGAACCCTACCTGGACTATTTTGGCGCTTAGCATGCGCACAGCGGAGTTTATTTTAAATCAAAAGAAAAGACAAAACATTTAACCAAATGAACAGAAGAGATAGTTTAAAGGCCCTTGGGCTAACAGTTTCTACAACGGTACTGCTTGACTCATGTAACCCGGTTACTGCTGTAAAAACAGCAGATGGGGTTGTTTTAGATGAAACCGGCAGGCAAAAGTATGAGGTTGAAAGAGAAAAGAAATTACTTGCCGAGAAGTTTTTTGACGCTCATGAGATGGCAACCATTACCCTGCTGGCAGACTTAATAATACCAAAAGATGAGCATAGTGGTAGTGCCTCAGATGCCAGGGTGCCAGATTTTATTGAGTTTATTGTAAAGGACGAACCCGAACATGCCCTGCCAATGCGTGGTGGTTTGCGCTGGCTGGATGTAAAATGCCTTAACAAGTATAACAATGAGTTTAAAAGCTGTACACCACAACAACAGCTGGAAATTTTAAGTGCAATAGCTTACCCTATGCAGGCAACGCCGGATATGGCAGCCGGCGTAACCTTCTTTAACAAGATGCGTGAACTTACTTCAATAGGATTTTTTACCAGTAAAATAGGGATTGAAGACCTGGGTTACAAAGGCAACTCCCCTACAAAATGGGAAGGCGTGCCTGCTGATGTTTTAAAGCAATACGGACTGGAAAATGTTTAGCTGTAAGCAACAAAATTATTAGCGGTTACCTATTAGTTAAGTGATTAAAAATTAAGCGGCATTGCGTGTTCAGTCCAAATTCAACCACCGTTATTACAAATAATAATTCTCTCCGTCCGTTTTAATCTTCCCTGCATCAAGCAGCAAGCGGATGGTGGTGATCTTTTCTTTTTCGGTGCCTAGTTTAAGGCCTGTCATAAGAGTATCAATGGTATGGTTGGCTGTGCTTAACAACTGCACAATCTCGTTAGTAATGTCGTCAAATATCTCATCAGCATTTTTTTGACGGCGTTCTTCCAGGCAAACATCACATACACCGCATTTCATTGCATTGGGTTCATCAAAGTATGCCAGCAGCATTTGACTGCGGCAACGCTTATGCTCTGCGTAGGCAAATACCGCCTCCATCTTGGTACGGTAGGTGATCTTTCTTTGCTCTATGTATGTTTTATTAATATAAAGGTTATTGGCATGCTGCCGCGCTTTTAACCAGGTTATCTGTGGCTTATCGGTTTGCGGCAGGTAGCTTAAAAGGTTAAAATCCTGCAGTTGCTTTAGGCCGTCTATTACCTGCTGTGTATTCATACCTGTTCGGCGGGACAGGTCAAATTCTTTCAGGCGTACATAATTTTCAAACGATCCGCCGTATGAACGCAGCAGGGTTTTTATAAATGCATCCCAACCCGGGTTCTGGATCTGAAAATTATACAATTCCTCATTCAGCACCTCAAACCTGAAACGCGATGGCAGGTATACGCTTTCATTAAATGACACATATTCGTCCTGCTCTAAAAACTTTAAAGCATTAAGTGTTTTTATGGCATCCAGCTTATACCTGGCGCAAAATTCGCCCAGGTCAAGGTCAAAGCTTGTCCCTTCCCCTGCCTCATATGCCAGCTGGCAATAGTTAGCTAAGTGATGGTAGATCTGCTTTATCTCCTCAACCGAGGGGAAGTTGAGCAGAAATTTCTTTTCTTCTTTAATACGGTCGGTATGGTTGTATAGTAAAACGCCGTAGGCCCTTTGCTCATCCCTGCCTCCCCTGCCTGCTTCCTGGTAATAGGCTTCCAGGCTTTCGGGGATATCCTTATGTATCACAAACCTAACATCGGGTTTATCAATCCCCATCCCAAAGGCATTTGTGGCAACTATAATACGGATACGGTTAGCTTTCCATGCTTCCTGCTTTGCAGATCTTTCATCAACCGGCAGGCCGGCATGATAGTAATCAGCATGGATATAATTTTCATTATAAAATTTTGCTATCTCAAAGGTCTCTTTTCTACTGCGAACGTACACAATGCCGCTTCCTTGTATGCCATTGGCTACGTCTAATAATTTCTTAAGCTTGTTCTCTGTATTTTGTACCACGTACCGCAGGTTGCGGCGCTCAAAGCTTTTCTGGTAAACATCGGGCTGCTTAAACAAAAGCTTTTCCTGAATATCTTCTCTCACCTGCGCGGTGGCCGTTGCGGTAAGTGCCAAAACAGGAACCTGAGGATGGAGTTCCCGCAGATCAGCTATTTTTAGGTACGACGGCCTAAAATCATACCCCCATTGCGAGATACAATGCGCCTCATCAACCGCGAACAGGTTAACTTTCATATACTTTATCCGCTCGCGTACCAGTTCTGATGCCAAACGTTCAGGTGAGATATACAGGAACCTGGTTGTACCGTAAATGCAATTATCCAGCGCGATATCTACCTCGCGCCTGCCCATGCCGGATACTATGGCCATCGCTTCTATTCCTTTAGCTTTCAGATTCTCTACCTGGTCTTTCATGAGGGCTATCAGGGGCGAAACTACCACGCAGATCCCATCCATAGCTAATGCAGGGATCTGGAAACATACTGATTTACCACCACCGGTTGGTAACAATGCTAAAGTATCATGCCCCTGCAATACAGACGTAATGATCTCTTCCTGCATCGGCCGGAAATCATCATGTCCCCAATATTGCTTTAGTATTTCGCGTGGCGTCATTTACTTTTATGAAAAAAAGCCCGGCATAGCGGGCTTTGCCTCACCTAAATCCTCTCCAAAGAAGAGGGTTTAAGATTCAAAGGCTTGTTTATATTTTTCCTTCCTCCTCCTTTGGAGAAGGCCGGGGTGAGGCTCTATCTGTTTTTGATATCGGTATAATTCCTGTCAGTAGCTCCAACATATATTTGGCGCGGGCGGCCAATTGGCTCTTTATTGGCTTTCATTTCTTTCCACTGTGCTATCCATCCCGGTAAACGCCCTAAAGCAAATAGTACGGTAAACATATCAGTTGGGAAACCTAAAGCAGTATAAATAATGCCCGAGTAAAAGTCAACATTAGGGTAAAGCTTACGCTCAACAAAGTATGGATCGTGCAGGGCAACTTCTTCCAGTTTCTTGGCTATCTCCAGCGTTTCGTCATTTATACCCAATTTCTCAAGGATATCATCACAAGCTTTTTTAATGATCTTGGCGCGTGGGTCAAAGTTCTTATATACCCGGTGGCCAAATCCCATTAAACGGAACGGATCGTTCTTATCTTTTGCTTTGGCTATCCATTTATCGGTATCGCCGCCGTCTTCTTTAATTTTTTGCAGCATTTCTATCACCGCCTGGTTAGCACCGCCATGCAGCGGGCCCCATAGTGCAGAGATCCCTGCTGATATGGATGCATATAAGTTAGCATCAGATGAACCTACTATGCGTACAGTTGATGTTGAGCAGTTTTGCTCATGATCAGCATGTAAAATAAGCAGCTTGTTCATAGCGCTTACTACTACCGGGTCAATATCAATCTCCTCGGTACGTTGCCCAAAGGTCATGTGCATAAAGTTGGTTACATAATCAAACTGATTACGCGGATAAATAACCGGGTGCCCTAATGATTTTTTGTATATCCATGATACAATTGTGCTCATTTTAGCGATCAGCTTAATTATCTCCAGGTTCACTTCCTCGGCAGATAAACCTTGTTTAAGTGATGCGGGGTTAAATGCGGCCAACGCACCTATTAATGATGACAATTGCCCCATTGGATGCGAACCTGAAGGGAAACCATCAAAAAACTTTTTCATATCCTCATGAACAAGGGTATGACGGCTAATTTCCAGCTCAAAGCTTTTCAATTGCTCTGCAGATGGCAGATCTCCATATATAAGCAAATAAGCAACCTCAATAAAGGTTGAATTCTCTGCAAGCTGCTCTATAGGGTAACCACGATATTTTAAAATACCTACCTCGCCATCAAGGAAGGTTATCGCGCTTTTTGTTGCGCCGGTATTTTTGTAACCAACATCAAGCGTAACATAACCACTCTGATCACGCAGCTTTGAAATGTCGATCGCTTTTTCGCCTTCGGTACCTTCTATTACAGGAAGATCATACGTTTTATCACCAATTTTTAATTGTGCAGTATCAGCCATAGAAAAAATAGTATTTGCAACAAATGTAAATAAATCTGCGTATTAATAGCCGTTAAGATGTATTTACTATTTGTAAAATTCTTATTTACTGCAAATAGCTATTTATAGTATGTTTGGGAAAAATAAAATACATTTTAATTTAAAACATGTCATTTAAAGATAGGGCACTGTTACTGGTAGAAAATGACAATACTATTCACCGACTGCTATTAATTGGTTTATTTATTGCAGCGCCCTCGCTGCATTACCTGTGTTTTAATAATTCTTATGACCCGGTTTGGCTGCGTGCGCTTACCTGTATACTTTGTGCTATAAGCTTAGGACTCTCACTTGGCGGTAATAAAACCTACTATAAATACATATTATATGTAACCATGTTGGCTTATGTGATTATTAACAACTGTATTTTATTAGGTGTTAACAGCTTTGATCACGAATATATTTTCAGCACCATAACTATCTTTATTGCCTTAACCCTTTTTTGTAAAAGGCAATGGGAGTTTGTATCCATAACCGTAATAAACATTGCAGCTGTACTTACAGCTTATATTATAGCACCTCACCTGTTTATATCGCCATTTGTATTAGGTGTACTTTTGTTTATTTTTATCCTTATTGCCTATATATCTTTTCTGGTGCTGAGGAGCTATCAAATGCAGTTTAAAAAAGCCATTAATAAGGTACTTCATCTAAATGAATCATTACGTAAAAGCCAGGAACAATTACATGCGCTTATTAGCTCTGTTAACGATACCATTTTTGAGTTTGATGAAAACGGTATCTGCCTAAACGTATGGTTTGGCCCGCAAACCCCACATTATTTAAAGCCCGAAACTTTTTTAAATAAAACACTCATTGAAGCCATAGGTGTTGAAAGAGCAAAACCCTTTAACGGGGTATATGACTATGTTTTAAAACATAAACAAACTTCAACTATCGAGTTTCCTTCCATATACGGAGAACCGGGATGGTTCCTGGCCAAGTCATCGCCGGTTATTGATGTTAACGGTAACTATACCAAGCGCATTTCTGTTACGGTAACTGATATAACTGAACAAAAGAAACATGCCGATGCCCTGATAGAGAATAAAAACCTGCTGCAACAGGCACAAGCAATTGCTAAAACAGGTAACTGGTGGTATGATACTGAGTCAAAGGAGAATTTCTGGTCAGAGAATTTATTTAAAGTATTGGAGATAGATGCCATTCCTGAGGAAATGAGCAAGTTTGAATACTACATTAGCCTGGTTCACCCGGATGACATGGAAAAGGCTGCCAGCTTCTTTAATAATGTTTACAGAGCAACCAAAAACAGCCTGGAGCATAAAATGATCACCCCAAAAGGCAACCTAAAATATATACAGGTGCTAATGGACGATTTTCATTTTGATGATACAGGCAAGCCAAAACGGATCATAGGAATCATAAAGGATATTACAGACTCAAGATTAGCTGAGAAAGCTGTTAAGATAAGTCAGATTGAATTGCTGGAAGCACAAGCTATTGCCAAAATTGGCAACTGGAAATGGGACAGCGCCTCAAACATACTGTCATGGAGCGATGAAGTTAATTCAATTTACGAGGTTGATGGTGATAATGCCGTTAAATCCCGCAATGGTAAATTGCTTTTAAAACATATTCACCCTGATGACAGATATATAATTAAACACCTGCTGCATAATTCAGATAAGGTGGGCACATCTTATGAATACCGTATTATTACGCCAAAAGGAAATGTAAAACACATTAGTGTGATATGGGGTAAATTAATGTACCGCGATGATGGTTCCGTACGTAAGATAATTGGTACCCTGCAGGATATTACCCAGCGCAAACAAGCCGAAATTGACTATAAAACTACTGAAACCAAGTACCGGATGGTATTGGAAACCATTAAACTTGCCGCGATATCTGTAGATGCCGCTGGCAAAATAATATTTTGTAATAAGTACCTGGCCAACCTGCTTGGCTACAGCCAGGCAGAGATACTGGGTATGAATTGGATGCAAACTTTTATACCAGAGGATTTGCGTGAATTTATAACGAGCTGGTTTACTAACAATAATGTGAGGACACATTATATAAATCCTGTGATTTGCCGTAATGGCGAGCTACGTATCATTAGCTGGCAAAACACCATTAGTTATGATGATTATGGTAACCTTAAAGGTACAACCAGCATTGGTGAAGATATTACCCTGCAGCAAAAAGCGCGGCAGGAACTAATAACAGCCAAAGAACATGCAGAGCGTTCATCGCACTTTAAATCGGAGTTTCTTTCTATTATGAGCCACGAGATAAGAACTCCAATGAACGCCGTTATAGGCATCACTAACCTGCTTTTGTCTGAAGACCCAAGACCCGAACAGTTAGAATACTTGAACACCTTGAAATTTAGCAGTGAGAACCTCCTGGCCATTATCAATGATATTTTAGATTATAATAAAATTGAGGCAGGTAAATTACAGTTAAGCAAAGCGCCATTCAATCTCCTCCGGCTGACGCAAAACATCCGCCAGTCGTTTTACGCGAAAGCGCTGGAAAAGAACCTGGTTATTGAGTTAATATCAGACAGCGCTATACCGGAATTTGTGATGGGCGATCAAACCCGCTTAGGGCAGATACTTATTAACCTGGTAAACAACGCCGTTAAGTTTACCTCGGCCGGCAAGGTAACCATCTTGCTTGAAAAGGGGCAGCTAAACAATAAAGAAGTGCTGGTGAACTTTAAGGTGATAGATACCGGCATAGGCATCTCTGCCGAAAGCCTGGAGGTTATTTTTGATCCATTTATACAGGAAGATCAGGTAATTAATCATGAATATGGCGGTACGGGGCTTGGTTTGGCCATTACCAAACGATTGATAGAACTTTACCAGAGCAGCATTGAAGTAATAAGTGAGCTGGGTAAAGGTACGCAGTTTAGCTTCTCTATATTATTTGACCTCCTGGCCGAGCCCGTTGTTCCTATCCCTGAAAATATGATACCGGTAAACGTGCCAATGAATTTATTGGGGATGAACATACTTGTTGTTGACGATAATAAAATGAACATCATGATCGCGTCTAAGTTCCTGAAGAAATGGCAAGCTAATGTAGACGAAGCCCTTAACGGTAAAATAGCAGTAGATATGGCCAATAACAAAGCATATGATATGATCATTATGGATTTACAAATGCCTGTAATGGATGGTTTTGAGGCAACGGCGATAATAAAACAGCAATATCCTCACCTGCCCATTATAGCCTTTACTGCTGATGCCATGCCTGAAACCCACAATAAAGCTTTTGAAGCCGGCATGTGTGATTACCTGACCAAACCTTTTGTACCTGATGTGTTATTTGAAAAAGTAACCAGGCACCGCAGGTGATTTACCTCCCACGGCAACTTTGGGTGAGTAAGGTTTATAATATCATTGCGGGGAGCGCAGCGACGCGGACAAACAATTGTAGGGAGCCCATTAATTCCACCCAAGAAAAATTAAACTCATTAATAATCTCGTAGCCAATACCTAAGCGTTTAGCATACGAGAGATTGCTGAATGATATATTTCAAATCCTTCTTAATTAGTCCTTATGGCCTCAACCGGGTCAAGCCTTGAAGCAAACCAGGCGGGTACTATACCAGATATAATACCGATAACTACCGAT
Organism: Mucilaginibacter sp.; assembly: GCF_041660805.1. Classification (GTDB taxonomy): domain Bacteria; phylum Bacteroidota; class Bacteroidia; order Sphingobacteriales; family Sphingobacteriaceae; genus Mucilaginibacter. The sequence goes on from NZ_JBAZVP010000013.1 coordinate 53,264, forward strand.
ATACTGATCCCGAACATTATATTATTTATATCCAGTACTATTTGTATATCAGCCGCTGCCTTCACGCCAAACGTACCCAGGTACACCAGAAGCAAGCCCATAGCCCCTCCCAACAGGCACAAAACAATAGATTCTATAAGGAATTGCAGTAGTATAAAATAGTTTTTAGCACCTAACGATTTTTGTATCCCTATAATATTGGTACGTTCTTTTACCGATACAAACATAATATTGGCAATACCAAAACCACCTACCAATATAGAAAAACCGCCTATTATAGCACCCGCAATATTCACAATACCAAATAACTGATCTAATTGATTTGACAGGATATTTGATTTATTTAAAGCAAAATTATCTTCAACACCCGGGCGTATGCTCCTTACAGAGCGCATTATACCACGCACTTCGCTCTCTACTTCAACATCGTTTAAATTATCCTGCCCGCGTACAACTATCTGCGGGTTATATTTTTCATTCTCAATATCAATAATATTCTTGGCAAAGTTTAAAGGCAGCAATATTTCATTATCACTGCTTATGCCTAAGATATCTTTACCTTCTTTAGCAAAAACGCCTATAATGGTAACCTTGCGGCCCATAATTTTAATTTGTTTACCAACGCCTGTACCATCGGGGAAAAGAGCATCGGCTATATCAGCACCCACATTGGCTACCGGCGCACCCGTGCGCGATTCTATGTCTGTAAAGTACCGGCCATCCTGAAAGTCAAAATTCCATGTTTTATCATGATCGTGAGATACGGCATCTATCTGCGCACCATCAACAGTATTACTTCCGTATTTTACGGTGCGGTTATCAATGCTAATTTCGTATGAGGTTGCCTTTGCAGTTTGGCTGCGGCGGCGCAATTGCTCAAAATCGCGCAACTTAGGCACCGGCCTTTGCATATATTTCCACCAGGGGAAATTATCTTCACCTACCCAGGGCCATTTCTGTATATATATACTGTTGCTGCCCAGTTTGTTAACACTCTTCTGCAAATTATTGCGCAAAGTATCAACCGCAGAAAATACTGCTATAATAGTAAAAATACCTATGGTTACACCCAATAATGAAAGTAATGTACGCAGCTTATTTTGCCTTAAAGCATCATAGGCAAACAGGAAGCTTTCGCGGATAAGTTTTAATATTATCATATCACTATTTTGATTTCGGTTGGTGTAAATTAACTATATAATTGGAAAACAACATTTGTTAGACGGTGTTAATGCAATTAAGTTACAGTATTATTGTTTGATTTAAGTATTTACACTTAGTCAATTAATAAAGCGGAAAAAATAACAAAAATTCCGTACATTTGCGCCCTGAAAATTCATATATAAAGCATGAAATTATCCCAATTTAAATTCAATTTACCTGAATCATTAATCGCCCATTCACCGTCAGATATACGTGACGAATCACGTTTAATGGTTTTACACCGCGATTCGGGCAAAATTGAGCATAAAATATTCAAGGATATACTGGATTATTTTGATGACCAGGATGTAATGATCCTGAACAACACAAAAGTGTTTCCGGCACGTATGTATGGCAACAAAGAAAAAACCGGCGCTACTATAGAGGTTTTTTTACTGCGTGAGCTAAATAAAGAACTACGCCTTTGGGACGTACTGGTTGACCCGGCACGTAAAATACGTGTAGGTAACAAACTTTATTTTGGTGATGACGATCTGTTAATTGCCGAAGTTGTTGATAATACTACCTCACGTGGCCGTACCATCCGTTTCTTATTTGATGGTACCGATGAAGAATTTAGACGCAATGTTGAAATTTTAGGCGAAACACCACTGCCTAAATATATAAAACGTAAGGCTACCGCCGAAGATAAAGAGCGCTACCAAACCATATTTGCCAAGCATGAAGGCGCCGTTGCGGCCCCTACTGCAGGTTTGCACTTTAGCCGCGAGCTAATGAAACGCCTTGAATTAAAAGGTGTTGAATTTGCCGAGGTTACCCTGCATGTTGGTTTAGGAACTTTCCGCCCGGTTGAGGTAGAGGATTTGACCAAGCACAAAATGGATTCTGAGCAATTCATTATTGAGCAAAAACAAGCTGACATTGTAAACCGTGGCATTGAAAGAAAAAAACGTATTTGCGCTGTTGGTACAACATCTATGCGTGCGGTTGAATCTGCAGTATCTGCGGGCAAAAGCTTAAAAGCAGCTAACGATTGGACCAGTAAATTCATTTTCCCTCCATACGAATTCAGCATAGCTAACTCTATGATAACCAACTTCCACACACCTGAATCAACCCTGTTGATGATGGTTAGTGCTTTTGGTGGTTACGAACATGTGATGAACGCTTATGAAGTTGCAGTGAAAGAGAAATATCGCTTTTACAGCTACGGCGATGCGATGCTGATTATTTAAGCATAGCTATGAGATAATAGATTTGAGATATGAGACTAAAACTCATATCTCATTTTTTTTGTCATAAATTTGAACTACTATTAATAGCATGTCCAGTCTCAAATCTCACATCTCAAATCCAAAATCTAATTACGCTATCATCGTAGCCGGTGGCTCAGGCACCCGGATGCAATCGGCATTGCCTAAACAATTTTTGTTGCTTTGCGGTAAGCCGGTGCTAATGCATACTATTGAAGCATTCTATAATAGTAAATCATCGCCTCAAATTATTTTGGTGCTGCATGCCGATTATCACAGCCTTTGGGAACAACTTTGCAGCAGTCATCAATTTACTATACAACACACTTTAATTGCCGGTGGCAAAACGCGTTTTCATTCTGTAAAAAATGCGGTTGACCTGATTTTGGATAACAATGTGCTAATTGCTGTACATGATGCCGTAAGGCCGCTCATTAGCGAACTTATAATAGACGAGGCTTACCAGTGTGCTGCTGAGAACGGAACGGCCGTTACAGCCGTTAAAAGCCGCGATTCTGTAAGGCTGCTAAAAGGTGGAATATCAACAAGCTTAAACCGTGATGAAATATACCTGGTACAAACCCCGCAAACCTTCCAATCAGCTTTGCTGAAAGACGCTTACAACCAGCCATACAGCCCCAATTTTACTGATGATGCATCGGTAGTTGAACAGGCCGGCACTCAAATAACGTTAATTGAAGGGCTTTATAGTAACATTAAGATCACTTTTCCCGAAGATATTATTGTAGCGGAGGCCCTTATAAACGAAAAAAGCCATCAGCATTAAGCTGATGGCTGTATAAATATCTATCTGGTATCTATCAGGCCCTCCTGATTACCCCAAGTAATAAAGCGATTATAGCTATTACCAGTAAAATGTGTATTAAGCCCCCGGCATGGTTAACGAAAAATCCGAAGATCCATCCTATTACCAGGATTACTGCGATTATGTACAATAAGCTTCTCATAATGTTGTTTGTTTTTGTTAAAGTTTTAGTTGAATGTACTTTCACATACCAAAATCTATTCCAAAAAGCCATTAAATAAAAAGAAGCGCTTTTGTAAGCACTTCTTTTTATTTAATGGACCGTTACAACTAATTATCAAGCCCTTCTTATCACTCCTAAAAGCAAAGCTATAATAGCAATGACCAGTAATATATGGATTATACCGCCAGAGCCGGCGTAAAAAAATCCGAATGCCCATCCTATAACCAGGATAACAGCAATAATGTACAATAAGCCTCTCATAATGTAAGTATTTAGTGTTAAGTATTAAATAAGTAAATGTTAACCTTATAATACTAAAATCATTCCAAAAAGGCAGCACAACAAAAAAGCCCTTTAAAAAAGGGCTTTTTTATATCTCGCTATGGATGATCAATACTCATCTTCGTTGAAAAAGAAGTCGTCTTTGGTTGGGTAATCCGGCCAAATCTCCTCAATATTCTCATAAGGTTCACCATCATCTTCCAGTGCCTGCAGGTTCTCAATAACCTCTACCGGCGCTCCGGAACGTATAGCGTAATCAATTAATTCATCTTTAGTTGCCGGCCATGGGGCGTCCTCAAGGTGAGATGCTAATTCAAGTGTCCAATACATGTTTTTATATTATGTGGTAAAATTTCCTTTTTCGCAAAAGTATAATATTTTTAAATTGATTATCAATATTTTTTTGTAATATTTTTTATATTCTCGGTATCCATTGGTTTTCAGGGATTTTTGCATCGTGGCCAATCACCCTGGCCAGGGTGAACAGGTAATCACTCAACCTGTTCAGATAAATATTCACTTTTTCGTCAACCGTGCTCTCTTCTGCCAGATGCACGCTTAGCCTTTCGGCCCGGCGGCATACACAACGTGCTATATGACAGTATGATATAGCATTGCTTCCACCCGGTAAAATAAAATGCCTAAGCTCGGGCAATCGTTCATTCATCCTGTCCATTTCCTTTTCAAGCAACTCAATATCTTCGGGGTGCAGATCAGGTATTATCATTTTAGACTTTTCAGGATCGGCCGCCAATGACGATCCTATGGTAAACAACCTGTCCTGTATTTGTTTTAAAATTTCTTTATCATAGTCGCTAATCTCCTGATCTCTAATTAACCCCACATAAGAATTCAGTTCATCAACCGTACCGTAACTTTCAATACGCAGATGGTGCTTGGGCACCCGTGTGCCTCCAATTAACGATGTATAGCCCTTATCTCCGGTTTTGGTGTATATCTTCATAGCAATTAAACTATTTTGGTATCGTTTATGTTTAATCACAAGGTCACAAAGAGAAAATCACAAAGGCCACAAATATTTATGGAGTATATTCTATGTGCTTTATGATCTTTGAGACTAAATGATCAGCAATTTACCGTCTTACTTTATGGTAAAAATTTTTATGTGAAATTTTTACCGTTTTTAAACTTAATCTTGTACTTAATGTTTTGTTCCAAATATATAATATTACGAACTATGAAACTCATTATATCATCGGCCAGGCTGGCAATAATTAGTTTATGCACCGTATCGTTGTTAAGCTTTAATTGCGGGGGTAATAATACGGGCAATAACTCAAGCAAATCAGCAGCTGCAAAACCTACCCCCAAACCATCTTTTGCCAAACTTTTAAGCGAACAGCAATTTAATGATCTGTTTCCGCAGCGCAACAAGTTTTACACTTACCAGTCTTTTATAAAAGCGGTTGATGATTTATCTAATATAAGCGTCAAGGTGACCAGGCGCGCATTATCGGTATACCAACTCATCCGTACTGATAAACGTACCGGAAAGCCCGCCATAGTGCGCCAGGACGTAGACTGGAACGAAGACTGGGCCAAAGTAAAGCCCGATAGCTCTTATGTTATAGATTATGGTGGTTTTTGTACCGATAAAGATGCAGCGGTAAATAAACGCGAATTAGCCGCATTTTTTGCCCATATAGCCCACGAAACCCGTCACGGCATGAATGGTGAATATAAAGATGGCTTAATGCTTTTGCATGAAGACAATACATCTCTAAACTATTTTGGCGAAAGTGATGACTATCCGCCCTTTAAAGGACAAAAATATTATGGCCGCGGGCCAATGCAACTAAGCTATAACGGCAATTATGGCTATGCCGCCGATTGTATTTTTGGCGATGAAAAAGTATTATTGAACAACCCCGGTTTGGTAGAGACCGACCCTGTAGTGGCTTTTAAAACAGCTGTATACTTTTGGATGACCCCCGAAACGCATAAACCATCGGCACATGATGTAATGATTGGCAAATGGCAGCCCAACGCGGCAGACAAAGCCAAAGGCCGCACGCCTGGTTTTGGTATGACTATTAATATTGTAAACGGCGAGATAGAATGCAATAAAGGCGATAACATGTACAACATGAAAGACCGCATAGGTTTTTACCAGTTCTTTTTAACCAAACTGGGTGCAACAGATCCTAACTGCGCCTGCAGCTGCGGAAAAATGCAGCCCTACAGGTATTAGGATTATTTCGGATGTCGAATATTCGATTTCGGATTTACTTACACACCTATTCAAACGTAAATCAAGCGTTCTTATCAGAACGCCTCATGCTTTTATAAATATTCTAACCAAACAGATTTACTCGTCAGATTTCCCTGTCAATTTCCATACATAAGCAGCGCCATCTTTAATAATACCAAAATAATCAAACGTGCCGCTTGCACGGTCGCCGGCGGTATCAAGGGCGTCGGCGCCAACTATACCCGCATGTTTATTGGCTTGCTCTACAAAACTTGTTTTTAGTTTGGCAATATCGGTTGTACTGCCTTCTGTACTTTCAAGCGTGTAGGCAATTGCCCAAAGAGCATCATAAGCGGCTAATGCAAATGCATCGGGCTCAATGCCTGTTTTAGTTTTAATACGGTCGGCTATGGGTTTCCATTGTGACTGCAATGCCGCAGGCAAACCAAACGAAGGTGCAAAGAAGCCTGTTTTAATGGCAAAATCGGCAGCTACAGCATCACTCAATAATGCCGTGCTAAGCACAACGCCATCGCCACCATACCACTTAATATTGCTCAACAATGGTTCTGCAGCAGCCAGTTTAAAAAGTCCGGTACATTCATCAAACGATGCCAGATAAACACCTACATTGGCAGCACCATATTTAGCATTCAGCCTGGTAACTTCCGTTTTCATGGCAGCTATTACCGAAGCAAAGTTGGTTGTGGTGATTGCATAAGGTGCAAGAGCACTTATTTCGCCGCCTTTAGCGGTAAAAGCAGCACCCGTAGCTAATTGCAGCCCCTTGTTGCCGGCATCATCGCGGGCAAGGGTAACTAAACCTTTAATCCCTTTTTTAAAGATAGTATTGGCAATAGCAGCACCTTCAATTTTATCGGGCGGACAAAAACGGAATATATTATCATCGGCAATGGCTAAACTGCCAGCGGTACTGCTTTGGCTTACTACAATTACCTGCCCTCCATCTACTAGCGGCTTAATGGCGGCCAGTTCGGCACTTGATTGCGGCCCTATAACAAAATGAACTCCCCCGTTTTTAGCGGCTGTAAATTGTGTTTTAGCCACCTCTGTTTCCAGTTTGGTATCTGACACGTGTACCGCTATGCTGAACTTGGCGTCTCTTTGCGCCAGGTAAATATTAATATCTTCTGCAGCAAGCTCTATTGCTGCTTTTGAAGTGATACCCAATGATGACCAGTTGCCTGTAAGCGAAAATAAACCTTCAACAGTAACAGGCCTGGAAACAATTATTTTTTTTGATTTTGAGCATGATTGTATAACAAGCACAACGGCCAGCAGCGCGATAACAGGAAATAGTAACTTCTTCATTTATGGTAATTGTTTGGTTTTGCAAAATACATAAAATAATGGGTTGGCTCTTATTTGTGAATTTGCTTCAAAAGCCTGCTTTTATTATCAGCCTTTAGTATATTTAGCCGGTTTTTATGAAAATATAATGAATAAGCTTTCTTTTGATACCACCGGGCTGGCAGCAGTTGATATCCATGCTTTTGAAGCTACTTGTGATGCTTTAAAAAACAATTTCAGGGTGGATGTACCCGGCTATATCGATTTTCAATTAGAACAGTTTGAGATTTTTAATCATTACAAAGACCTGAACATTCGTGATGCCTATGCTATAAAACATGCCGGTGCCGATAGCTATATGCTTTATCTCGAAATGAAACCTAATATTACAAGCACAAAGGCCGAATTAAAGCGCCACTGTCATTATCAGCCATGGGCGTTAACTTACTTAAAGCATGATTTTGGCCGTGTGTTTATCCGTACAGAAACTTTGATAGATAAGATCCGCGAGATCATCTTCCCCATCGAGCTTGATTTTAAAGAAGACAAACCTTTTAGCAACCGCTTTTATGTACTAACGGATGATAAGGAGAAAGCCCATGAAGGCATGACTCAAGAGTTTCGTGATGCCATGATGCTGATAAAGGAAACTGATTTTGTATTAGAGATCTTCGAGCATACGCTTATCGTAGGCAACCGCAAACCGATTGCGCCTGAGCATGCCTGTTACCTGGCCGAGTTTGTAGCGAGGCTGGTGGCGATAAAGTAGAAATTGTTGGTGCGGTGGCGATGTGCGATTCCCTCCCAACGGGAGGGTGCAGGGAGGGGTTTATGAGATAGACATTGGCATAAATAACCCCTACCCACCACATCACAGGCAGCCACACCCTTCCCCAAGGAAGGAGTACAAATCTTCCAAAAACCTGTGATGGAAAACTTCAACAACCGGCTCCAACTAAAAAACAAAAACCCTCTTTGCTTTGCAACAAAGAGGGTCTCATATATAGTGATACAGGCTAAGCCAAACTATAAAATTTATTGTTCTTTAACTTCTACCGGCGCATGCTTGCTTACCGTATGAATATTCTCGTTTAGGTAGTCGTCTTCTACCAAGCCGTCACGCATACGTACAATACGGTGAGCGTGTTTAGCAATATCTTCTTCGTGGGTAACCAGTATAATGGTATTGCCTTTAGCATGAATATCTTCCATAAGCCCCATAATTTCTATTGAGGTTTTGGTATCAAGGTTACCCGTAGGCTCATCAGCCAATATTATAGATGGATCATTGATCAAAGCCCTTGCAACGGCAACACGCTGGCGCTGGCCACCTGAAAGCTCATTAGGGCGGTGATCTGTACGGTTACCCAGGCCAACATTCTCTAAAGCTCTTCTGGCACGTTCGTTACGTTTCTCTTTGTTGATACCTGCATAAACCAACGGCAGGGCAACATTATCTAAGGCACTGTTACGGGGCAATAAGTTAAACGTTTGGAAAACAAAGCCAATCTCGTTGTTTCTTACTTCGGCCAAATCATTATCAGTCATGTGGCTTACGTTGATGCCATTAAGGATATATTCGCCTTTGGTTGGTGTATCCAGGCAACCCAAAATGTTCATCAAAGTTGATTTACCAGAACCGGAAGGGCCCATCAGCGCAACAAATTCGCCCTTGTTTATAGTTAACGTCACTGATTTTATAGCGTGTATAATTTCAGACCCGATAACGTATTTACGACCGATATCCTTTATAATAATAAGTGGTTCTTCCTTACTGATAATTGTTGGGTTCATCCGTTTTTCTTACTTTGACATTAAGGTAGTATAAAATGTTACACTTTGAAAGATAAAAGATTTAAAGATAAAGGATTTGTTAGGTGAAAGATAAAAGATAAGATCTTTATTCTTTTCGTCTTTCGTCTGCTCGTCTTTTTTCCCTCCTGCCTACTTAATCACCTTCGCTACCAAAAAGTGACTTTCATCATGGTCGGGGGCGTTCAGTAAAGCTTCTTCAGTGGTAATAACCTGTTTTACTTCATCTTCGCGCAAAACATTCACCTCACTGGTCATGTAAACCAGTGGTTCAACACCTACGGTATCTACCTCGTTAAGCTTATCCATAAAGCCCAGGATCTTGTTCATGTCCTTTATCATTTCGGCCTTTTCACCGGCTGCCAGCTCAAGCCTTGCCAGGTGGGCCACTTTATCAACCGTTTTTTCGTCTATGATCATGCTGTTTTAATTTTTTATTGATAACGCTGTGCACCTCATCTCTCAGGGCATCGGCATCATTAATAGTTAAATGCGCTGTTTCAATGGGTTTATGTACAAATATATTACATACACCCGGCTTTGAGCCAAATTTATGCCCATTATCCCACAAAATATTCCATGTATTTAAAGAGGTAACGGGTATAATGGGTATTTTTAACTCTATAGCCATTCTAAAAGGGCCATTCTTAAAAGCATGCAGCCTGGGCGGATAAGGATCAGGAATGGTAGCCTCGGGGAATATGATTACCGTAATACCACTTTCCAATCTTTCCATAGCTTGTTTAAATGCCCGGAACGAAGCGACCCTGCTTTCCCGGTTCACCGGAATATCAACCGTACGGAAGAATAAGCCGGTAACCAGCCCGTTCACCAATTCCTCTTTACCCATAAAACAGCAATTGCTTTTTACCAGCAGGCTCATGGCCGTTATATCGAGGTTAGATGTGTGGTTGGGGGTAACTATATATGTTTTACTCCAATCAATAGGTACTTCATAATCAAACCGGTAGCGGATGCCCACCAGCAGCGAACTGATGTATCCCCACACGCGCCTTAACGCGTTCATGCTTTTGTAGTGTGCCGGTTTGTGAGAAAAATAATACAGGAAAGGCCATAATAAAAAATAAAAAAATGCAACACTTGCCTGGTAAAGGTAAACGTGCACTTTCTTCAATATCATTTTCATCGCCCTCAAAAATAGAAAAAATCCTTACTTTCGCCCCTATATGGAAACTGTTGTTAGTGGCATACGTTCAACCGGAAATCTGCATCTGGGAAACTATTACGGGGCGATACAAAACTTCGTGAAGATGCAAAATGAATATAATTGCTTTTTTTTTATTGCCGACCTGCATTCGTTAACTACCCACCCTACCCCTGCCAATTTACATGGCAACGTTAAACAGGTGCTGGTAGAATATCTGGCCGCCGGTATTGACCCGGAGAAGGCTACTATTTATGTACAGAGTGATGTACCTGAGGTATCTGAACTGTACCTGTACCTAAACATGAACGCCTACATGGGCGAACTGGAACGCAGTACATCATTTAAAGATAAAGTGCGCGCAAACCCTGATAATGTTAACGCAGGCCTGTTAACCTATCCGGTTTTAATGGCTGCGGATATTTTGATACACAAAGCTACCAAAGTACCTGTAGGTAAAGATCAGGAACAACACCTGGAAATGTCACGTACCTTTGGTAACCGCTTTAACAGGTTATATGATCATGAGTACTTCCCCGAGCCTTATGCATTTAGCATGGGTGAAAGCCTTGTAAAAATACCCGGATTAGATGGGAAAGGAAAAATGGGGAAATCTGAAGGTGAAGGCAATGCCGTTTTCCTTTCTGACGCTCCCGAAGTGATCCGCAAGAAAGTAATGCGTGCCGTTACTGATAGTGGCCCAACCCAGGATAACCAGCCAAAACCACAAGAGATACAAAACCTGTTCGACCTGATGAAGGTGGTATCAACCCCGGATACACTGGAGCATTTTAATAATTTGTACAATACCTGCGCTATCCGTTACGGCGATCTGAAAAAACAGCTGGCCGAAGACATGATTGTTGCCACCACTCCTATCCGCGAAAAAATTAACGATATAGCAAACAACGCTCCTTACCTAAGGCAAGTGGCACGTTACGGTGCCGCCAAAGCACGCGAAAGCGCAGCCAAAACCATCAGGGAAGTAAGAGAAATTATCGGTTTCAGGAATTTTTAATATCTGAAACAGAATTTACAGAATTATTGGATTTACAGAATTAAGATTTCAATAATTCGGTTAATTCTGTAAATTGTGGAAATTCTGATTCAGACAAAAAAACATATATGCACATAGCTATTGTAGGAAATATTGGCGCGGGTAAAACCACATTAACAGAAATGTTAGCGAAAAATTACGGTTGGGAACCCATGTATGAAGCGGTTGACAATAACCCATACCTGGAAGACTTTTACAACGAAATGAAACGCTGGAGCTTTAACCTTCAAATTTATTTCCTTAACAGCCGCTATCGCCAGATAGTTGAAATTCAAAAAAGCGGCCTTGATATTATACAGGACAGGACCATTTACGAGGATGCCTACATCTTTGCCGAAAACCTGCATGATATGGGCCTCATGACCACCCGCGATTATGAGAACTATCAAAGCATGTTTGATAACATAACCGAGTTTATTAAACCGCCTGATCTGCTGGTATACCTTAAAGCAAGCGTGCCTACCCTGGTAAACAATATACAGCGCCGTGGCCGCGAGTATGAGATTGGCATCCGTATAGATTACCTATCTAAACTAAACGAGAAGTATGATAAATGGATAAAAGGCTACAAGCTGGGTAAATTGCTGATACTGGATAAAGATAACCTTGATTTTGCCAACAACCCCGAAGATATGGGCACCATTGTTAACCTTATTGAACGCGAAATAAACGGATTGTTTTAGAAGCCGAGCGACGGCAGAGTAAATTAACTTATATCATTGTGCCTGTGGTCGGTGTTATCACCGCACCACTTTGCCCTTGTTGGTGTTGTCACCAACAAGCCGCCATGCATTCTAAATTGCATTTACTCAGCCGTCCTAAATATTGTTGGTGCGGTGATAACACAGACCACAGGCTGAAGGAACTCCATGGGTTGATAACTCATTATATGGAACATATTTAATGTACATTAGTGGTGCGGTGATAACACCGACCACAGGCTGAAATGTCCGTAACTCCAATTGGCAATATGTTACGATTGCAATTAGATAATACGACAGACCAACATTCACTTTATTTCCATTTGCCGTGGGTACATGGTGTGCCTAGAAGTCCCGGTCAACTCACGCAGCAAAGCACAATTTATCAACGTTTTATATGGTACGTAGAAAGAAAATGATAGTCAAACTCATAGTTGTTTTGGCTTTCCTATTTATATTATTTTATGGTTGTCACCCTTTACAAAGTACTTTACCTGGAATTTATATTTCCAATGAAAAAAATGTAGTAGACAGTGTTTTTTTATATAATGACTTCCATTATATTCATAAAGTCCTTGTGCGAGATAGCCTTAAAATACAAAAAGGACGATGGGACTATTCTTATGGAACTATTCGACTTTATGATTTTAAATCTTATGCACAAGATTTGCCTATTGATTCTGGGACAAGAATCACTAAGGTGAATATTTCTTACAAAGGAATCATAGAGATAGAGATCAATAGCGATAGCGATATTAACTATTTAAAGGTTAGATGATTTTGCCAATCAGGGGGGAATGGGAGACGGCGGAGTTCTAATCCCAACTTCACCATCTGCAATTAACCTTAAAAGAATTGGAGAAGCGTTTTATACCAATGTCACTTATGAAGAAAATTATTATGATCTTAGGTTTACAAAAAGTAAATTAAAAGTGATGAATGTAGACATTCCAAGTATGAATGTTATGTTTTCAGCAAGAGAGCGAAACGGCCCCCCAACTGGTCTAAGTTTAGCGCAGCGTAACTTAGACCTTAATTGAGACCGGTTCCTTGCCATCGTCAGGGGTTTATATACTGGAATATCGCGTAGTAGACCACCTGGTAATATCAGGGCTGTTTTCGGGGATAAGGATAATAATGGTACCTTGTCAGCAAGTGACATTGTACAGACGAGTGATTATTGCCCTTTAGCCTGTGGTCGGTGTTATCACCGCACCACTGTGCCCTTGTTGGTGTTGTCACCAACAAGCCGCCATGCATTCTAAATTGCATTTACTCAGCCGTCCTAAATGTTGTTGGTGACAACACCAACAACGGCGCAAGGATCTTTTGAAAAGGCCCCTGTGATGCATTCAATCCTTTGCGTCTTTGCGAGAAAACCTCACGAGGAAGTCTTTTCATCAATCTCTAACATTTACAACTCATTACAACAACTTCAACCTGTCAACAATTGTTAACTTTCCAACAAAAGCATTTTTTATAACCCAAAATCCGCAATTTTTCCTACTTTTGTATCCCGTACACAAACAATTGGTTTCGGCATAAAAACCGCTGACCGGATTTCAAAAAATCATGACTAAATACATCTTTGTTACGGGTGGCGTTACCTCGTCATTAGGGAAAGGCATTATATCTGCCTCATTAGCTAAACTTCTTCAGGCACGTGGCTACCGCGTAACCATTCAAAAATTCGATCCTTACATTAACATTGATCCGGGAACTTTAAACCCTTATGAACATGGCGAATGCTATGTTACCGAGGATGGCGCCGAAACCGACCTTGACCTTGGCCATTATGAGCGTTTCCTGAACACGCCTACTTCAAAAGCCAATAATATTACTACCGGCCGTATTTATCAAAACGTGATAAATCGCGAACGCGAAGGCGCTTTTTTAGGTAAAACAGTACAAGTGGTACCGCACATTACCGACGAGATTAAACGCAACATGCGCATATTAGGCGAAACCGGCGATTACGATATTGTAATAACTGAAATTGGCGGTACAGTTGGCGACATTGAGTCGTTACCGTTTGTAGAGGCTGTGCGCCAGTTTAAGTGGGAAGTGGGTTCAAGCAACGCGCTGGTTATCCACCTTACATTGATCCCTTTTCTTGCTGCTGCCGGCGAATTAAAGACCAAGCCTACACAACACTCTGTTAAAATGCTGCTGGAGTATGGTATACAGCCAGATATACTGGTTTGCCGTACCGAGCACCATATTAATATGGATATCAGAAAAAAAATCGCATTATTTTGTAACGTAAACATTAATGCGGTGATCGAATCAATGGATGCATCAACCATTTATGATGTGCCATTGCTGATGCTAAAAGAACAATTAGATAAAACAGTACTAACCAAGCTGAAGCTTTCGCTTAAGCATGAGCCTGACCTGGAGAGCTGGAAAGACTTTTTAGGCCGCTTAAAAAACCCTACATCCGAAGTAAAAATTGGCCTGGTAGGTAAATATGTAGAGCTGCCCGATGCTTATAAATCAATCATAGAATCGTTTATACATGCTGGTGCTAAAAACGAATGTAAGGTAAAAGTACAGTACATCCCGTCAGAACAATTAACCATTGAAAACGCTGTTGAAAAACTGCGCGGTCTGCATGGTGTATTAGTTGCGCCGGGCTTTGGCGAGCGTGGTTTTGAAGGAAAAATTGAGGCTATCCGTTACGTACGCGAAAATAATATCCCATTCTTTGGGATTTGTTTAGGTATGCAATGCGCCGTTGTTGAATTTGGCCGCAATGTATTAAACTTAAAAAACGCCAGCAGTACCGAAATGAACTTTGAGACCCCTCACCCGGTTATAGCGATGATGGAAGATCAAAAAAGCATTGTGAACAAAGGCGGCACCATGCGTTTAGGCGCTTACCCGTGCGATCTTAAAAAAGGAAGCAAAGCTGCCCTTGCATACGGCAAAACACAAATTAGCGAACGCCACAGGCACCGCTATGAGTTTAACAACGCTTATTTAAAACAATACGAAACCGCGGGCTTAACCCCATCTGGCATAAACCCAGAAAATAATCTGGTTGAAGTTGTAGAGTTAAAAAACCATCCGTTTTTTGTGGGTGCACAATTTCATCCCGAATTAAAATCAACAGTTGCTAATCCGCATCCACTTTTTATTAACTTTGTCGCCGCTTCACTGGCTTACGCCCGTAAGAAGTAAGTGCTTAAATAATAGATAGGATGAAAGATTTTGATTGGACCTCGTTTGTAAAAAGAATTGCTGTTAAGGCAAATCTGGCAGACATCTATTCCGCCTGGACCCTATCTGCCGAAATTGAAAAGTGGTTTTTAGAGAAAGCTGAGTTTTATGATGCAGAGGGTGATTTGCTTGGCGCCAATACGCCGGTAACCCAGGGCTGCACTTATAAATGGTATTGGTTTTTATTCCCAGATGATATGCCGGGCAGGATACTGGACGCCAATGGGAAGAACCATATCCGCTTTACCTTTGAAGGAGAATGTATTGTTGATATAAATCTTGAAGAACAAGATGGCTATACGATAATTGAATTAACACAGCGTAACATTCCTACCGACGACAACTCTAAAAAGAATATCAGATTAGGCTGCGCAAACGGATGGGCATTTTACCTTACCAACTTAAAGTCGGTTTACGAGGGTGGGATTGATTTAAGAAATAAAGACGAAAATTTAACAGTGATGATCAATAATTAGGCGTTGCTTAATTAAAAAGAACCGATCATACGATACAATAGATAATGGATAAAAATACGTTTACAGGATTATTCCTGATCATGCTCATCATGGGCGCCTCAATATACTTTATGAAGCCATCTGAGGCCGATATAAAGAAAGAGAAAGAAAGAGTTCACCTTGATTCGCTTAAAAAAACAGGTGTAACTGCCCCTGCTGCGGTTGCAAATACAGCAAAATTTGATACAGCTAAAAAAACAACAGTTGTTGATTCGGCCGTTTTAAAAACACCTTTTGGTGCTGCAACCGCAGGCACTGAACAATTTGTTACGCTCGAAAATAAAGATATCCGCCTAAAGCTTTCAACAAAGGGCGGACGTGTATATTCTGCAGAGTTAAAGGAATTTAAAACCTTTGATAAAAAGCCGCTTATCCTTTTTAACGGCCAGGACAATCATTTTGGCTTAATTTTTAGCGCCGGCGGTAAAAACATCAATACTGATGAACTTTACTTTACCCCAAGTGCTAAAGTATTGCAGGTAGCCGATAAAGATTCATCATCAATTACCATGCGCTTAAGCTATAGCCCTACGCAGTATATTGATTATGTGTACTCGCTTAACGGCACAGGTTATAAAGTTGGGTTAACGGTTAAACCGGTAGGCCTTGACCAGGTAATTGCCAACAGCGGTACAGTTAACCTTAACTGGATAAGCAACCCGTTAAAGCAGGAAATAGACATCAACCAGGAGCGCCAGTATTCATCTATTTATTATAACAATTTTGATGGTGATAATAATGATATAGGCGATACTAAAGACCAGGAAAAGGCTTTCCCGGAGAGTAAAACGCAATGGTTTTCTTTTAAGCAGCACTTCTTTTCATCGGTGTTGATCAGTAAAGACGGCTTTAGTAAATCTAACTTTGTGGTGAGCCATGATACCAGTAACCATGCGGTTATTAAAAACATGAAGGCAAGCGCCACGCTTGCACGCAGCGCAGATGGCAGCTATCCGTTAACTTTCTATTTTGGCCCTAACCGTTACGAAACATTAAAAAAACAAGGCTCCGATCTGCAGAAGCAAATTGGTATGGGCTGGGGACCGTTAAAATATATTAACAGGTTTGCGGTATTGCCTGTATTTAACTTCCTGCAACAATTTGGCTGGAACTACGGGATCATTATTCTGGCATTGACCGTTATTTTGAAACTGGTTCTTTCGCCGCTTACTTATAAGTCGTACTTATCAATGGCCAAAATGCGTGTGCTTAAGCCTGAGATGGACGAGATCAAGGCTAAAGTTGGTGATGATAACCCTACCCTTTTACAGCAGGAATACCTTAAGCTTTACAAAAAAGCAGGTGTAAACCCATTGGGCGGATGTTTACCACTGCTGCTGCAAATGCCAATAGTGATCGCGTTCTTCCGCTTTTTCCCAAGCTTATTTGAGCTGAGAGGACAGGCTTTCTTGTGGATGCATGACCTGTCTACTTACGATGCCATAATAACTTTTAGCCCTCTACCTATAATTGGCGGCCATATAAGTTTAATGTGCTTGCTGATGACCATATCTACATTGATATATACGTATTTCAACAATCAAATCTCGGGTGCTACCGGCCAAATGAAATATATAGGTTATATAACACCTATTATTTTCTTTGCTACACTTAATGTTTACCCTTCAGGTTTAAATTATTATTACTTTTTAGCTAACATGCTTACCTTTTTACAGCAGTACCTTATTAAATTAATGGTTGATGATAAAAAGATCCATGCCCAGATCCAGGAGAACAAAAAGAAACCGGAAGATCCTAAAAAGAAAAAATCAGGCTTTGGTGCCAAATTAGAAGAAATGATGCGCCAGCAACAACAAGTGCAAACTAAGAAGAAATAATTAAGGAAAAATTAGTAAAAAATCCCGGTTGTGTATGCAACCGGGATTTTTTTATTGATAAATTTAAATGTCTTATTACAGGCTAATAAAATCACTCTTCTTCTATCACAGTAGCATCAGGAGCATTTTTCTTTACCGATTCAATGCCATTCTCTCTGCCAGACGTACTTTCATACAATTCACTTTTCCCAATAATCTGTCCATTCGTGGCTTTCAAATTAAAATAATACTTCTCACTTTTTGAGGTGAGCTTTTCAAAACGGTTATCATCCGTAGCATTCTTCTTTACCGATTCAATACCACTGTGCATAGCACTACTTGTTGTATACCCCTCGCTTGATAGTATAACCTGCCCATTGGTAGCTAATAGGTTAAAATAATATTGACCATCTTTTCCCCTTTTTGTTGCAAATTTTCCCATAATAGTTTTTTTTAAAAAATGATATAACAAAGCTGCAATATTGCAATAAATTAAAGTTATGGATTAAATAAATTAAATCACAAATAAAAAATATTCTTATAAAGCATCATTTTTGTATATTGTTTAATAATTAACAACATCAATCAACTATAAAGCATTAAAATTATGGAAGAGCTTATTCAGATTGTATCGGAAAAAACTGGGATTTCAACCGATAAGGCACGTAGCGCTATTGATACAGTTATATCTCATTTAAAAGATAAATTACCAATGGGATTGGGCGAAAAAATAGAATCATTCTTAAACGACGGATCATCATCGTTTGATGATTTATTTGGTGATTTAAAAGGCAAATTGGGGAATATTTTTTAAACCTATGCCGCGCGAAGGTTCAATTACCTATCAATTAATTATTACAAATTTTTAAAACATGAAAAAAATATTTGCCCTGCTATTATCATTTTTTATGCTTATAGCAATTGAAAACACATTTGCGCAAACTACAGATGCAGCAAAAAAAGCGAAAGATAAAACAGAAAAAGCGAAAGCCAAGGCTGATAAATCGGCTGCTGATAAAGCCGAGGAAAAAGCGCAGGCAAAAGCCGAAAAGGCTAAAGCTAAAGCTGATGAAAAGGCACAGGCCAAAGCCGATGCAAAAGTCGAAAAGGCCAAAGCTAAAGCTGACGAAAAAGCACAGGCCAAGGCCGATGCAAAAGCCGAAAAGGCCAAAGCTAAAGCCGATGATAAAGCGGATAAGGTTACTGCTGAAGTTAAAGACAGCAAAGCTAAAGCTGATGATAAAATAACTAAAACCCGTACTAAAACTAAAGTTGCTAAAACCAAAGTTGATGAAAACGTTGATAATACGGCAACCACAGTTAAAGAAACAAAAGCCAAAACTGCAAATAAAATAGAAAAAGCCAAAACACCTAAAACCTATGCACAAGCAGAAAACAAATCTGCTGATAAGGCAATAGGTACCGATGCTAAAGGAAGAACTATTTACCTGGGCCCGAGAGGAGGAAAATATACCCTATCACCAAGTGGTTATAAAGAATACATTAAAAGAACAGAGTAATATAATTACCCCCCTGCAGCATTTACTGCAGGGGTTTTTATTTATCATTTTTCGTAAGGAAAATTTCTTGCTACTTTCTTCATCATTCTTTCCATAACCTCATCAGCACTTGAAAACATACCTTCATTCATTTGCTTATAAAAACGCCATATCAAATTTCCATCAAGGCCATTGTTTATTTGCATGGTTAATGAACCGGATGCTGTACTACCACCAAAACCAAAAACAAGTGTTTTGGCAATTGCGGCCGCTTCGCTTCCGGTTCTTTGATAAGCATAACTGGATTGTATGATAGCATCTACCTTTAAAATTTTGGATAACGAATCGGCAGTAATTGAGTCAAGCTTCTCAAACACGCCAGCTTGTTTTAATAATATATTGGTTCTTTGTACATCTTGAAATGAAACAATATAGTTATTTGCTTTTCGTAACAAGTAAGTATACATTCCTTGTTGCATATTAATCCCTTCGTCTTTTTCTTGTACGGCATTATCCGCTGCATTATAATTTTTAGGGAATTTTTTATGCGATATGGTAACTCTTAAAGGTAAAATAGCAACTATTTTCTGCTTTTCAATTATAGCTTTCAAATTTGGGGCCTCATAAATCTGCTTGGCTTGACCGAAAGCCGTTGTGAAAAATAGCGTAGAAAATAAAATCAATAGTGTAAAAAATTGTTTCATAAAGATTAGGTTTTAGGTTTTAATTAATAACTGCGTAATATATGCACAAACCATTAATGATTAATATTTATTATTTATCGAACTTATTCGAAATAAACTTTCTAACTTTTCTAACATTTTCAACTAAATATATTAGCAATTAATATTTACATTTGCTATATGTATGCAATTGTGGATATTGAGACTACCGGGGGGCATGCCAGCGCAAATGGCATAACAGAAATTGCAATTTGCATACACGATGGTAAAAAGATTACCCGTCGTTTTGAAACACTGGTAAACCCTCAGCGGGATATCCCGGTTTATATTCGCGCGTTAACGGGGATCACTAACGAGATGGTACAGGATGCCCCGCTTTTTGAAGATGTTGCACACGAGATCTACCACATGCTTAAAGGGCAGGTATTTGTTGCCCACAACGTAAACTTTGATTATTCGTTTTTAAAATACCATCTCAACGCCGCAGGCTACGAATTGCAGGCCAACAAGCTTTGCACCGTAAGGCTAGGCCGTAAGATAATGCCGGGCCTGCTATCATACAGCCTGGGCAAGCTTTGTACCCACCTGGGCATTGCCAATAACAGCAGGCACCGTGCCATGGGCGATGCCGAGGCTACAGCACAACTATTCGGACTTTATTTAAAGAACGATACCGATAACCACATAAGCCAGGCTTTAAAGCAAAATTCAAAAGAACAAGTATTGCCTGCTAACCTGCCTAAAGCGGATATTGAAGCTTTGCCATCATCGCCGGGCATATATTACTTTCATGACCAAAAAGGTAAAGTGGTTTATGTAGGCAAAGCAAAAAACATTAAGAAAAGGGTATGCAGTCACTTCACCGGCAACAATCCCAACCTGCAGCGCCAGGAGTTTTTACGTAATATATATCGTATCAGTCACCAGGTTTGCGGTACGGAGCTAATTGCTTTTGTACTGGAAGCAGTGGAAATAAAACGCCTTTGGCCAAAATATAACCGGTCGCTTAAACGCTTTGAAAACACTTACGGCCTTTACGCCTTTGAAGATCAGCGTGGCTACATGCGCCTGGCGGTTGATAAACACCGTAAACATATGCCATCGGTATATGCCTGCAACTCGCTGCTTGAGGGCCATAACCTGTTAACCAAACTGATTGAGACCTTTGACCTGTGCCCCAAACTGTGCTTTGTACAAAAGAACGACCAACCCTGCAACGGCGGCAATGCAGGCTCATGTGCCTGTGAGGGACATGAAACACCGGATAACTACAATCAAAAAGTATCTGCCGCTATTGATGAGCTGAAAAAAGCCCTCCCTACATTTGCTATCCGCGATGAAGGGCGTACTGATGATGAGCACAGCTGTATCCTGATAGAAGAAGGTCGTTTTTATGGCATGGGCTACATTTCGCATTATTACGATGCCGATAATATTCAGGCATTGAAGAACTACCTTACCCCTTATCCCGGTAATGATTACATCAAAAATATTGTGACCGGATATGCCAGCCGTTTCCCGGAACGCAAAGTGAGTTTTTCGGCGTAATTCTCTTCTTGTCGTGATGAGCCTGTCCAATTTGTCAGTCTGAGCCTGTCGAACCATTAGCGGTTAGGGCTTTGCACGGTCTTCGACAAGCTCAGACTGACCCTTTTTTCAGGTGTGTCGTAGCCAGTCTCCTCACAACGTTATCACTAATATCAATTCACCAGCCAATCCTTCCCGCATCTTCAAAACAATTATATTTCCTTAAGGTTAATATATTATCATTTAATACTATAAACCAATAATTATGGATAGCATAAATCAGCAACAGCCTGAAGATAATTTTCAGAATTTAGAAGGCAACGAGGCCTGGAAAAAACTTAAGGAAATGGCCGAAGGCGTGAGTTGCTTTTTTTGCAGCAACATTAAAACCGGGTTGCCTTTCTCTACCCGCCCTATGTCGCCACAAAAAATTGACGACAATGGTGATCTGTGGTTCCTGAGTCCTAACGATAGCCACAAGAACATGGAAATTGAAACAGACCCAATGGTACAGCTACTTTTCCAGGGATCTAAATATTCTGATTTCCTGAACGTTTACGGCATAGCGGAGATCATTGAGGATAAGGAAAAAATCAAAGAATTATGGGAACCGATATTAAAAACATGGTTTACAGAGGGTGTTGATGACCCAAGGATATCCATTATAAAAGTATCGCCAACGCAAGGCTATTACTGGGATAATAAACATGGCAACGCAATAGCATTTGCAAAACAGCTTGTTGGTGCTGCTTTAGGTAAAACCCTTGATGATTCTATAGAGGGCAAGCTCCAGGTATGATACAGTTGATCGGGTTGGTTAAGTAAGTCGATGATTAGATAGGTTCTAATAGCTTAACCAACCCGCATCAACTTAATCTTCAAATACTTATCAAACCATGATAGCTTACCATCAAAGCTATTGAACAAACCCTAAATTATCCCGGCCTTCTCCAACTCAGCTTGCATTTGCTGCTGTAATTTTAAGGCCTCCGCACGTGCGGCATCGGCAAAATCTTCACCGTTGCCTGCGTAAATAATAGAACGCGATGCATTTACTATCAATCCGCAATCAGGCGTCATACCATACTTGCACACTTCTTCAAGGCTGCCGCCCTGTGCACCTACACCGGGCACCAGTAAAAAGTTATCGGGCGCATATTTACGAATATTCGTAAACTCGGTACTTTTAGTGGCACCTACCACAAACATTATCCTGTCTGCTCCGGCCCAGGTATTGGCCTTTTGTATAACAGTTTCAAACAGGTAACCATCTCCGGTTTGCAGATACTGGAAGTCTTTACTACCTACTGATGAGGTGAGCGCAAGCAGTATAACCCACTTACCTTCGTACTTTAAATAAGGTGTAACGCTGTCATTACCCATATATGGTGTAACAGTAATGGCATCAAAGCCCATGCCCGATGCCTCTTCATTAAAAAATGCTTTGGCGTAATTATCAGATGTGTTGCCTATATCACCGCGCTTGGCATCAATGATAGATAAACAGTCTTTAGGCAGGTATTCATAAGTGGATATGAGGCTTTGCAAACCTTTTAAACCGCGGCTTTCATAAAAGGCCGCATTGGGCTTGTAAGATATGCACAGGTCATGTGTAGCATCAACAATACGCTTGTTAAATTCAAAAACCGGGTCAGGGTATTGTTTTAAAAATTCGGGGATCTTATCAAGATCGGTATCCAGCCCAACACATAAAAAGGTTTTCTTTAGTTTGATCTGTTCTATTAGTTGTTGGCGTGATATCATTAGAAGGCGTTTTTTGCTCCGGCAAAAATCTAAAAAAATAGGTTAATAGATGATTTTTTTTATATAAATTTGCATTTTAAGATAATTTCATTAAAATTGCATTGTTTTCCCTTGCATTTCTTGCACTAAAGAAACAATTGATCACCAACTTTATTATTATTCTAATACTTGCCTGGGCTTAATTTTTGCATTACAGGGTTAAACAACAATTTCTTTCAAAATTAAAAAATCCTTTTGAACTATATTTCATCTCATGTCTGATACCATCGAATTGAACGACAAACTCGTTTCTGAGTTGCGCGATATTGCAAAAAGTTTAGGAATCGCTGAAGCTGATGAGCTTAGAAAAGCCCAGCTGATAACTGCAATTGTTAAACAGCAACAACTAATTGAAGCCGCCCGGAACCAACAAAATGTTGTTAATGATAACTACTCTGAAAAAATTACTGAACCTGCCGTAGCTGTTGAAACCGCCGATATTGGCGAAAAAACACGCAAAAGAACCCGGGTTGTAAAATTAAAGAATGAACCTCGTGTTGAAGTTCCTTTAAATGATACCAACCTATTTGAGCAGGAGCAGGATGAAGAAGAGGAGTTACAAAATAACCCGCCCGACAACTTTGCTACACAACCTGTTGCAGCAGTTGTTACTGCTGAAGATGGCCAGCCTGTTAGAACTGAACAGGCAGACCAGCCGGTAACAACCGATACCCGCCCTCAAAAATTTGACAGGCGTGCTAACAACCAGCAAAAAAACCAGGAGCCGGCCATTAATCTTGACTTTGATAACGTAATTGTTAATGAAGGTGTATTGGAAATTATGCCTGATGGCTATGGTTTCCTGCGCTCGTCTGATTATAATTACCTTACCTCGCCTGATGATATTTATGTATCGCAGTCGCAAATAAAATTATTCGGTTTAAAAACCGGCGATACCGTTCGCGGCAGCATCCGCCCTCCAAAAGAAGGCGAAAAATATTTCCCGCTGGTACGCGTAGAAGCCATTAACGGCCGTATACCTGCCGAAGTGCGTGACCGTGTCCCTTTTGATCACTTAACGCCGCTTTTCCCATCTGAGAAATTGAGCCTGTTCACTGATGCCGGTAACTATTCAACCCGTATCATGGACCTGTTCTCGCCAATTGGTAAAGGGCAGCGTGGTTTAATTGTGGCCCAGCCTAAAACAGGTAAAACCATGTTGTTAAAGGATGTGGCTAACGCGATAGCAAAAAACCACCCCGAAGTTTACCTGATCATTCTTTTGATTGATGAGCGCCCTGAGGAGGTAACAGATATGGCCCGCAGCGTACGTGCCGAAGTGGTATCATCAACGTTTGATGAGCCTGCAGAACGCCACGTAAAAATTGCCAACATTGTGCTTGAAAAAGCAAAACGTATGGTAGAGTGCGGCCATGATGTAGTTATCCTTTTAGATTCTATCACCCGTTTGGCACGTGCTTATAACACGGTTGCACCGGCATCAGGTAAAATATTATCAGGTGGTGTTGATGCCAACGCGTTGCATAAACCTAAACGTTTCTTTGGTGCGGCCCGTAATATTGAAGATGGCGGTTCATTAACCATAATTGCTACAGCACTTACCGAAACCGGCTCTAAAATGGATGAGGTTATCTTTGAAGAATTTAAAGGTACCGGTAACATGGAGCTGCAACTGGATAGAAAATTATCTAACAAACGTATCTTCCCTGCTATTGATATCACCGCATCAAGCACCCGTCGTGACGATTTATTGCTTGACCGCGACACCCTGCAACGTATCTGGATACTGCGTAACCATCTTGCTGATATGAACTCGCAAGAATCTATGGAGTTTTTACAGGCACAGATAAGGGGTACAAAAACTAACGAGGAATTCTTGATATCAATGAATTCATAATATATTTATGCATTAGGAGTTATAATTTAGCATAATGTTAACTTATAACTTCGTGCATTTTAAGAAAATTATGATACCTTCATAACGTGATGAAGAGACGTGTAAAAAAACACCTTCCAAATGCTATAACATGCGCTAATTTGTTTAGTGGCTGTATAGGCATCGTGTTTACCTTTCAGGATAATCTTGTGTTTGCTTCATATGCCATTTTCCTGGCAGCAATATTTGATTTTTTTGACGGGTTTGCATCACGTGTGCTTAAATCATATTCCGGCATAGGTAAAGATCTGGATTCATTAGCCGATATGGTAAGCTTTGGTGTATTACCATCGGCTATAATGTATGAGCTGCTGTTACAGGCGCCGCAAATAAACCATGTAAGTGAGTATCTGAACTTTATAGCCTTCCTGATACCCGTTTTCTCGGCCCTGCGACTGGCAAAGTTCAATACCGACTCCAGGCAAGCCGAAAGCTTTATAGGCCTGCCTACCCCGGCAAACGCCATTCTGATAGCCTCCATTCCTTTAATACTACAGCAATACAACAGCATAGCGCCTTACATTTTAAACCCATACGGGTTAACCTGTTTTATTGTGGTAATGTGTACCCTTCTGGTTGCCGAAATACCATTGATGTCGCTTAAATTTAAGAACAGCGATTTCAACAAAAATATTTTTCGCTATTTATTGCTGCTGTTTTCGGCAATACTCATTCTATTTTTTAAATTTGCCGCAGTTCCGGTGGTTATAGTAATGTATATCACCCTTTCTTTAATTCAACTTAAATTTACAAATGACAAAGTTCCTGGCTGAAATTGATGTAATGCCTAAAAAAGAAATACTTGACCCGCAAGGAAAGGCAGTTACCGGTAGCATGAAAAACCTGGGCTTATCTGAAATTCACAACATACGTATTGGTAAACACATCTCTTTAGAAATTGAAGCTGATAGTGTAGAAACCGCAAACGCAAAAGTTGATGAAGCCTGCAAAAATCTTTTAGCTAACCTTATAATGGAAAGCTACAGCTTTAAACTGCAAGAAATAGCTTAAAGCATAACGCTAAAATCTTTAATACAATAGTTTGTAAGCATTAAAGGCAACCATTTTGGCTGCCTTTTTCTTTTATATATTTTTCGCTTTCGGCTTATAAATTCGCTTCTTTCTCTGCTTTTATTTTCTCAAGCTCAATCAAGTTTGAAGTAATCACGCTTTTTACATCATTGAATTTGGTTGTGATCTCATCAACGTTTTCGCCTCCGGCTTTACACCATATCTCCACCTCCTGTATATTGGCCTGGCTTTGCGGCATGCCAAAAAATCCCAAATTAGGTTTTAGTTTATGCGAAGCAGCCGCTGCTGTAGCCCAGTCCTGTGCAGATATAGCACTGCTTATTGTATCCAGTAGCTGAGGTGTCTGATCTAAAAACATGGTGATAGAATCTACAATGAATTCATCGCTCCCATCGGCAATTTCATATAAGAACGCAAGATCAAGGTCCTGGTTTGGTAAAGAGTCTGGCATTATAAAGGTTTAAGTATCAAAATTATAATTTTTTTACAATCAAGCTGTCTTTTAATTCGCTTTTCAAATTTAAAATATTCTTTTTTAGTATAGGGTGGATAAAATCAGGGGCCAATTCTACTAATGGTTCTAAGGTAAAGCGCCGGTTATGCAATTCAGGATGTGGAACTATCAGCCCCGGTTCGTTAATAATATTATCGCCATAAAATAAAATATCTATATCAATTATGCGCGATCCCCACTTTACATCCCGTTTGCGGCCAAGCATTATCTCGATATCCAAGATCCGCTCCAACACAATTTTTGCAGACAAATCCGTATTTAGCTGTACAACCTGGTTCAGATAGTCGGGTTCATCTGTTTTCCCCCATGATTGGGTTTCATATATGCCCGATGCATTTGTTAAGGGCGCAATATTCTGTTCAATTAGCTGTATCGCTTTTTGCAAATACGCTTCGCGGTTACCTAAATTACTGCCTAACAGTAAAAAAACATTAATCATGTTGTAACAATTATTATAGGTGAGGCTCTTAACATTATACCATGTGTAATTACTAAGTTTGCATATATAAAAGATTTATAACAGTTAATGAAACAATTTTTCAAATTTGTACTGGCTACCATTGTTGGTATTATAATAGTAAGCATCGTCTCTATATTTATTATAGCCGGAATTATAGCGGTTGCAAGCAGCGATAAAGCCGTTGAGGTTGATTCAAATTCTTTATTACACATCAAAATAAATTACGACATTAAAGAGCGTACGCCCAATAATCCGTTTGCCGGTTTAGGCTTTTTAGGTATTGATGGCGAAAAAGCCGTTGGTTTAAATGATATACTGGCCAATATTAAAAAGGCCAAAACAGATGATAACATTAAGGGCATTTTCTTAGACGAAAGCTACATGATGAGCGGCCAGGCCACTACCGAAGAAATTCGTAACGCGCTTATTGATTTTAAAAAATCAGGCAAGTTTTTAATCGCCTACTCAGAAGTGTATACCCAGGGCTTTTATTATTTAGCATCTGTTGCCGATAAAGTGTACTTAAACCCAAAAGGATTTTTTGAATTTAAGGGATTCAGCTCTGAGGTCACTTTCCTGAAAGGCGCACTTGATAAGCTGGGCATCGAAGCACAGATCATTAAAGTGGGCACTTACAAAAGCGCGGTTGAGCCCTTAATATTAACTAAAATGAGCGATGCCAACCGCCTGCAGGTAACCTCTTACTTAGGATCATTGTATGATCATTTCCTTACCGGTATCAGCAAAAACCGTAATATTAATAAAGATTCATTATTTAACCTGGCTAACAACGGCATAATACAAGAGCCGGAAGACGCCCTGAAATATAAACTGGTTGATGGCCTTAAATATAAGGACGAGATATTAACCGAGTTAAAACAACGCACCGGTATCGACCAGAAAAAAGATCTTCACAACGTTGAACTGGCCGATTATGCCAAAAGCAGTTCTAAAACTGACAACAGTACAGTAAACACTTCTAAAAACCGTATCGCCATTGTTTATGCATCAGGAGAAATTAGCGGCGGCGATGGTGACGATAACAATATTGGATCTGAAAAGATATCTAAAGCTATCCGCAAGGTACGTTTGGATGATAAAGTAAAAGCAGTAGTACTCCGTGTAAATTCTCCGGGCGGCAGCTCGCTGGCGTCTGATGTAATATGGCGCGAAGTGATGCTTACCAAAAAGGTAAAACCTATTATTGTTTCTATGGGCGATGTAGCTGCATCAGGTGGTTATTATATAGCCTGCGCGGCAGATTCTATTATTGCCGAACCAAACACTATAACAGGCTCTATAGGCATCTTCGCGGTGTTGCCTAACCTGCAAAAACTGTTTAACGACAAATTGGGTATCACGTTTGATGGTGTAAAAACCGGCAAGTATGCAGATCTGGGCGATGTTAGCCGCCCGTTAACACCTGATGAAAAAGCCATTTTGCAAAAAAGCGTGAACCATGGTTACGATACATTTACCAAAGCAGTAGCCGAGGGCCGCGGTAAAACACAGGCATATATTAACAGCATTGGCCAGGGCCGTGTGTGGACGGGCTCACAGGCAGTAAAAATTGGACTGGTTGACCGCTTAGGAAATATTAGCGACGCGGTAAAATCTGCTGCTAAAAAAGCTAATATTAAAGATTACAAACTGGTATCCTATCCCGAGCAAAAAAGTATCCTGAATAAATTTGGCGAGGGTTTAACCTCCGAAGTGAAAGCGCATTTTGTTAAAGCCGAACTTGGCGAAAACTACCGCTATTACGAGCAAATTAAAGGGGTAACCAAAATGATGCGCACACCACAGGCACGTATGCCTTATGATATTGTAATAAAATAGTTTTATTAATGTTTTGATTGAAAGCCGCCTGTAATGGGTGGCTTTTTTGTTTGAAGAAAATTAACCACAGAGGACACAAAGTTATGGATCTAAGTATTAGTAAGTATTAATGTCTTAGCGTACTTTGTGATTTCTCCTTTGTGAACTCTGTGGTTTAATGAATTACAAAGTTGTAAGCATTATAGTTAAAACACACCAATCATGTCGCTGTTATTATGGTATACCAATTATAAATAAAAGGCATTTTTACATTCGGCTTTTGTATTTTTACTGCCAAACCAAATTATGGAGAACAAACCCATAGCGCGTCAGCTACGTTTACTATCGCAATTAATGGAATTGCATGAGGTAAACCCCTTCAAAATTAAATCAATAGCCAATGCCGCTTTCAAGGTAGATAAGCTGCCTTTCCCTATTGCGGGCAAAAAATTGGATGAACTGGAGAAAATTGATGGTATAGGTAAAAGTATTGCCACCAAAATTGCCGAAATACTGGAAACCGGCACCATGACCGAACTACAAAATATACTTGCAGATACCCCCGAAGGTGTTGTCGAAATGATGGGCATTAAAGGTATCGGCCCAAAAAAAGTAGCCATTATTTGGAAAGACCTGGGTATTGAGAACGTTGGCGAGCTTTACTATGCCTGTAATGAGAACCGCCTGATCGAAGCGAAAGGTTTCGGACTGAAAACGCAGGAAGAGATCAAAAAAGTCATCGAATTCAGGATGGCTGGCAATGGCAAGTTCCTTTACGCGCAAGTAAAAGAGGAAGCTAATTTATTAATGAACGAGATAAGGGGCATCTTTCCTGAAGCTTTGAAGCATTTTGCCGGGGATTTTCGCCGGTTAAATGAGATCATTAGCGAACTGGTAATTGTGGTAGGCAGCCTTAATCAGCAAGTGGCCTATAATGCACTGGCACAATCTGATATTTTACAAAATGTTACCTTAAGCGGCACCCATATTGGCGGCGAATTAAGCAATGGCCTGCTGGTTGACATTATTTGTGTTGACAAAGGCGAATATTATAAAGAGCTTTTTATTAATACCGGTAACGAAGAACATGTACAGGCAGTAACCCAACGGATAAGCGACTATCTTGAACAGCCCGAAAGCGAGGAGTTGATCTATCAAAAAGCCGGGCTTGCCTGGATACCACCTGAGCTGCGCGAAGGCGATACCTTTATTAAAAAGGCTTACGATAATGCCCTCCCCAAATTAATTACTTACCACGATCTTAAGGGTACTTTACACAACCACAGCACCTGGAGCGATGGTGTAAATACCCTGGAAGAAATGGCACTGTACTGCCGCGACGAATTAAAGCTGGAATATTTGGGCATGTGCGACCATAGTAAAAGCGCTTTTTACGCCAAGGGATTAAGTATTGAAAGGGTGCTGCAGCAACAGGAAGAAATAGATCATCTGAATAAAAAATTAGATGGCTTTCATATATTTAAAGGCATTGAATCGGATATATTGAATGATGGCTCACTTGATTACCCGGAAGAGATACTGAAACGGTTTGATTTTATAGTAGCATCAATACACTCCAACCTTAAAATGCAGGAAGAAAAAGCTACCGCGCGTTTAATTAAAGCTATTGAAAACCCATATACTACCATTTTAGGGCACCCAACCGGCAGGTTGCTCCTGAGCCGTAAAGGGTACAGTATCGATTATAAAAAGGTAATTGATGCCTGTGCAGCTAATAAAGTGGTTATTGAAATAAATGCCAACCCTTTACGCCTTGATTTGGATTGGCGCTGGCACCAATATGCTTTAGATAAGGATGTAATGTTATCTATTAACCCCGATGCACACCGTAATAGTGGTTTTCGTGATATGGAATTTGGTGTGAATGTTGGCCGTAAAGGCGGCCTTACTAAAGAAATGTGCTTAAATGCTTTATCTTTAAATGAAATTAAAAAGGTTTTTGAACTAAAAAAGCCAAAATAATGTAGAGACGCAATATTTTGCGTCTCTAACTACATGCAATTTTTAATAATTAATATTATGCAGAAGACACAAAATATTGTGTCTCTACAATAAAGAATGTATATAATTTACATTTCACTTCTATTTAAATGGTTATTGAAGAACTTAAGGAACATCAGCTTTTAATACAGAAAGTAATTGACACGCTAGCGCCCGATATTGAGTTGGCTTGTGAGCTGATCATCACTACTATAAATGATGGCTGCAAGGTTTTAATTGCCGGTAACGGCGGCAGCGCTGCAGATGCGCAGCACATAGCAGCAGAGCTAAGCGGCAGGTTTGTAAAAGAGCGTAAAGCTTTGCCCGGTATTGCTTTAACGGTTGATACGTCGGCTTTAACTGCCATAGCTAATGATTACGGTTATAGCCATGTTTTCGCACGTCAGGTAGAGGCATTGGCCCGACCCGGCGATCTGTTTATCGGAATTTCGACCAGTGGAAACAGTCAGGGAATTTTAAACGCCTTTGAAGCGGCAACAGAAATTGGCTGTAAAACGCTGGGGCTATCCGGTCGTGACGGGGGTAAAATGAATGGACTTTGTGATGTGAATATAGTGATACCATCAAACGTTACCGCCCGCATCCAGGAGATGCATATTCTTGTGGGCCATATCCTTTGTAAGGCTGTGGATGATCTGTTTTAAATCATTAATTTTACCGTATGCAAACTCACCTGGAGCAAACATTATTGAATAAGATAACCGATCTGCCAACACTTTTAGGTAAGGTAAACACCTGGAAAAGTGAGGGGAAAAAGATAGTTTTTACAAATGGCGTGTTTGATCTGCTGCACTTAGGCCAC
The DNA here is from genome assembly GCF_041660805.1 of Mucilaginibacter sp. GTDB lineage: Bacteria > Bacteroidota > Bacteroidia > Sphingobacteriales > Sphingobacteriaceae > Mucilaginibacter. Next base: position 84,821 of record NZ_JBAZVP010000013.1, read on the forward strand.
ATTACCTACATGGCAAAAGCCGCCGAACTGGGCGATAAACTGATAATTGGACTAAACGCCGATGCTTCTGTAAAACGCCTGAAAGGCGAAAACCGTCCGGTTAACGATCAAAATAATCGCGCTGCCTTGTTGGCTGCTATGTATTTTATAGATGCCGTAGTGGTTTTTGAAGAAGATACCCCGCTTAACCTCATCACTCAGATATTGCCTGATATACTGGTGAAAGGCGCCGATTATTCGGTTGAAAATATAGCCGGCGCTAAAGAGGTTTTAGCCAACGGCGGCGAGGTAAAAACCATTACTTTGGTTGAAGGGCATTCATCAACCAATATCATCAATAAAATAAAGAGCCAGATGGCATAGCCATGAAAGTACTGGTTATCCGCTTTAGCTCAATGGGCGATATTATTTATACAACGCCTGTTGTACGTTGCCTCAAAATGCAGCTTCCCGGTGCCGAAGTGCATTTCATTACCAAACCAGCATTCAAGTATATATACGATAATAACCCTTATGTTGATAAGCTGTTGCTGCTAAAGCCTTCGTTATCAGAGACTATAGCCGAGATAAAAACCGAAGGGTACGATCATATTATTGACCTGCACAATAACCTGCGTACAACTATTATTAAACTGCGCACCGGCATCAAATCGTCCACTTATAAAAAGCAAACCATACGCAAGTGGCTCAGCTTAAAGTTTAACTTAAAGCTGGTAGCACCTACTCATTTGGTTGACCGCTATATGCGGGCTGTTCAATTTTTAGGGGTGACGAACGATGGGCAGCCTATTGATTACTACATTAAAGCCCATCATCAACTGGCTGATCTGCTGCCTGCATCGCACCAAAATAACTATGTAGCATTTGTAATTGGCGCTACACATTTTACCAAACGGATGCCAAATGATAAGATCATCAGCATTTGCCGGGAGCTAAAACACCCTGTTGTTTTGCTGGGTGGCGATGATGTTAAAGCTAATGGCGATGAAATTGCCGCAGCTATCGGCCCCAATATTTATAATGCATGCGGTAAAACATCGCTGGATGAGTCGGTATTTTTGGTATCGCAATCTGCAACGATTATAGGTTTTGATACCGGCCTTACCCATATTGCCGAAGCTTTTAACAAGCCCATCGTATCTGTTTGGGGTGGTACCGTACCCGAGTTGTTAGGCGTACAACCCTATATGGTTAAAGATGTGTTGGTTGCGGGCATTGACCTGTACTGCCGCCCCTGCTCAAAATTCGGCTTGGAAAAATGCCCGCTTGGCCATTTTAAATGCATGAAGGAGATCCCTGAAGAACCAATTACTACTTTTATAAACAATCGTTTATAACAGAAATAAAAATATTCTGAAACAAAAAGAGGTGCGTACCGTTCCCCTTTTTTAGTCTGTAGCCGATGAAAACACTTTTGCTGGTACGCCACGCCAATGCCCTGCATAAATCAATCAAAGGAGATTTTGAACGACAACTAAGTCCGAAAGGATTAAAAGATGCCGAGCAGATGGCAAACAAGGTAAAAAAAGCAGGGCATGTTCCACAGCTCATTATCAGTAGTGAAGCAGAAAGAGCTAAAGCCACAGCCACCATTTTTACAGATATATTAGATTTGCCTGCCCCGCAAACACAAGGGACTATTTATGAAGGGAATGAAAAAAAACTGTTAAAGATCATCAACAAGTTCCCCGACGAAGTGGAGCGCATTGCACTTGTTGGCCACAACCCCGATATAAGTAGCCTGCTATTTTTGCTAACCGGTAAATACCTTGATATGCCCACCTGCACGGTGGCTTTAATATCTTTTGAGTTTGACGAATGGGAAGCCATCAGCAGCAATACCGGCGACCTGGATTGGTACGCTTCGCCCGAATAGCATTAATTAATACAATAAGCTTTACCCGGCAACGAGCGGATAAAACCCTGCAACTCCATATCAAGCAGGGTCATAGCTAACTGGCTCACAGGCATATTGGCCTTTATAGACAGGTCATCAATAGGCAGCGGCGCTTTATGCTGTTGGATAATATCATAAATGGCTTTTTCCTGTACCGATAGATCAATGGGCAACATTAACTGCTCCGGCGCGCCTTTCAGGTCGCTATTCTTTTCCCAACCCAGGCTGTAAGCCAGGTCGGCAACGCAGGTTAGCAAAGCGGCTTTGTTATTCCTTATCAGAAAGTTGCATCCTTCAGAATACTCATCCCCCAGCCTGCCGGGGAAAGCAAAAACATCACGGTTATAAGAATTAGCAATTTCGGCAGTGATCAGGGCCCCGCCTTTAAGCCCTGCCTCTACCACTACGGTAGCATCGGCCATGCCGGCCACAATGCGATTACGTTCGGGGAAATGCTGCCTGTCCGGGACGGTACCAAATGGGTATTCAGTTAACAAACCGCCATTTTCCAGCATCTTTTCGGCTGTTGCCCGATTTTGGCTTGGGTATAATTTATCTAATCCGTGGCCTAAAACACCCACCGTTGGCACGCCTAATTTTATAGACTCTTTATGGGCGGCAACATCAATGCCCAGGGCAAGGCCGCTTACTATTAAAGTGTTGTATTCTTTTAGTTCTTCAACCAGTTGTTTACAAAGCTGCCTGCCATAATCAGTGGCATTGCGTGTACCTACTATGCTTACAACGCGGTGCATATTAAAGTTGGCGTTACCTTTACTATGTAACAGTATAGGCGCATCGTGGCAGTTCTTTAATCTGCGCGGGAAACGGGCATCGGTATAAAAAATTACGTCGATATTATTCTTTTCGATGTTTTTCAGCTCGGCTTCGGCTTTTCTTATCCCTTCATCAAAATCTAACTGACCAATTGTTTTTTCGCCGATGCCGGGCACCTTTATAAATTTTGCCTTATTGGTTTTGAAAATAGTTTCGGCATCTCCTATATGTGCTAACAGCAATCTGGCGGTTGAAGGGCCAATATTCTTAATAAAAGTTAAAGCAAGCTGGTGTAGTATCGACATGATAATTGTGAGCTCTAAAATATAAATAATCCTAAAATAATTAGCAATAAATAAACAAAACCATCTATATAGTCCTCTCCTTTTGGAGAGGGCAGGGTGAGGCGATAAAAAAACTATAAAAATAGTTTGCAAACTATAAAAATAGTTCTACCTTTATTAAACTATAAAAATAGTTTGCTATGACACTTAAAGAACTCACAAAAGCCGAAGAGCAGATCATGCAGATACTATGGCAACTAAACGAAGCTATAGTTAAGGATATCCTGGAGAAAATACCTGAACCTAAGCCGGCCTATAATACGGTATCAACAGTGGTTAGGGTATTGGAGGGCAAAGGTTTTATTGACCATAAGGCCTACGGAAACTCGCATGTTTACTTTCCACTCATTAGCGAGGATACTTATAAAAAGTTCACTTTTGATAAGCTGATGAACAACTACTTTGATAACTCATACAAAAGCCTGGTATCATTTATTGCCGACGAGAAGAACCTGGGCATAAAAGAACTGGATGAACTTACCGAACTGATTAACAAACTAAAGAACAAAAAACAATGAACTGGCTGCACTACCTCGTTGAAGCAAATATTTACCTGGGGGTATTTTATTTGTGCTACTGTTTGTTTTTAAATAACGAAACGCATTATACCCTAAGCAGGGTATACCTGCTGTTTAGCTGTGTAATATCATTTGTGCTGCCGGTTACGCAGTTAAGTATTTTAAAGCCCGTTGAACCAATAGCGCTGGAACCGGTAGCTATCGCCCCAACAAATGTGGCGATACATTATGCTGTCCCCCCACCGCCGCCACCCATGGATCCTGGATTTACCTTGCAAGACGGACTGATATATGTATATATATTAGGTGTTGCTATTGCTTTAACTGTATTCCTGTTCCGTTTATATCAGTTGTTTAAACTATCGCGCGGCAATCAAAAACTTAATGACAATAGCTACCAGATCATCCATTTAAAAAGCGACAATACGGCTTTCTCTTTTTTTAACTACCTGTTCATTGGTACCAATATATCACAGTCAGAAACCATAATAGCGCATGAACTGGTGCATATACGCCAAAAACATTCATGGGACATTATGCTGTTGGAAATACTGAAAGTGATTAATTGGTTTAACCCGTTTATATACCTGTTACAACGCAGCATAAAAACCGTGCATGAGTATATTGCCGATGAACAAACCGCTGCTTATGAGCGCGATGCCCTTACCTACTCTACTTTTTTACTGAACAATGCCTACGGCATACAAGGTTCAGCCATTGCGCATTCATTTTTCAATTATAACCTTCTAAAAAAGAGAATTATTATGTTAAACAAAAACCGATCAGGTAAGTTAGCCAGGCTAAAATACCTTGCAGCGCTGCCGCTTTGCGCGGGAATGCTCTGCGCATCCACATTAGCTTTTGCTAAAGATTACGGCTGGGTAGACCTCACGCCGAAGAAAACCCCCGTGGAAAAACCAAAGGTTAAGCGCCTTAAAATTGTTGATGGCAACATCACGGCTTACTCAGACAACGTAACCGTGAAAGAAAAAGATGGCAGCAGCAAAAAATTTGAGGTGGGCACTATAACCGCTACGGCCATAAGTTATTTGCTAAAGGAGCACAAACTTAAAGTAACTATTATTGAGGCAGATAGCGCCACAAACAAGAATAGCCCGATGGTGGTATTGCCAGATGCCCAGGACACCATTAAGCATCAATCACCGCCGCCACCTCCACCGCAACCGGTTAATCCTATTTATAAAGACCTGATAGAATACACGGCGAAACATGTCCGCTACCCGACAGCAGCCCGTAACAAGGAGCTTGTAGGCAACGTTTTAGTTAGCCTAAGGATAAACGATGCGCACAAAATAACAGATCTAAAGGTTGTAAATGGTATAGGATCGGGCTGCGATGAAGAAGTTATCAGAGCATTAAAAAGTTATCCCGGCACAATATCTCAAAAACCCGGCACTTACCGCCTTATGACGACCTTTGCGTTAATCGAAGAGTCAAACTCAAAATCACACTACCCTAGACGAATATCCAGCGATATTGAAGATAGTAAAAATTTCATTGGGCAGGTTGTTGTTGTGGGTTATGTTCCCAAACTGGGTATTGTTAAATTTCCGCCACCGCCGCCACCTGCACCTCCGGTAAAAAAGGTTGGTAAAATTAAATTTCCACCACCGCCACCACCGGTAGAAAAGGTTGGTAAAGTCAAATTTCCGCCACCTGCTGAAAGCCCGGTCAAAGCGGTAAGTGTAAACTAATAGTAGTGGCTATTGATAAGTTAATACGTATGAGAGACCCTGGAAAGCGAAAACCCAGCTTATATCTTATGGTTTTTAAAGCTATCCTTTTACGTAGATAACCTGCTTGGTTTCAAAAAACTCCTCCTCAAAGTAATCTTTGAGATGATATTGCTGAACGGCTAAACCCGCGTCGGCAATTTCTTGTGTAAGGTCGCCGCCTTTTAAATACAGTATCCCGTTAGGTAATTTATTTTTAGATATTTTGTTAAACTTGCCTTTTACCCAGGGATAAAAATCTTTTAGTTGCGTAACCGCGCGTGATACCACAAAATCAAATTTCTCTTTTATTTCTTCGGCACGTGCGTGCGATGCTTTAACGTTTTTTAACCCCAAAGCCGAAGCTACCTCGTTCACTACCTTTATTTTTTTACCGATAGAATCAACCAGATGAAACTGGGTTTCGGGGAATAAAATAGCTAATGGGATACCGGGAAAACCACCGCCTGTGCCTACATCCAGCACATTCTCGCCAGGCAAAAAGCTCATTACTTTGGCTATGCCCAATGAATGCAGTACATGGCGCTCATATAACAGATCAATATCCTTACGTGATATTACGTTTATCTGGCTGTTCCATAAAGTGTAAAGCTCTTGCAGGCGGGCAAATTGCTCTTGCTGCGCCGCGGTAATATGCGGAAAATATTTTAACAGAATATCAGATGTCATCCTTATTATAGCGATTAATAATATTGCCCAAAAGGTATCTAGCCCTAAATAATTGTGCCTTTACAGTACCCAAAGGCAAATCAAGCTGCAGGGCTATTTCTTCATATGATAGCTCATCAAAATAGCGGAGGGTGATGAGGTTGCGATAGCGCATGGGCAAGCTTTCTATCAATAATTTCAGTTCTTCGGTTTGTTGCTTTTTAATGGATGTTTCCTCCGGGTTCAACCCGTCAGATTTTATTTGAAGCGGCTTTTCATCCCCATCCTCATCCATCATGCCATGTATTGATTGCGTATTAAGCTTTTTCTTGCGGATAAAATCAATACAATTATTGGTAGCCACCCTAAAAAGCCAGGTGCTAAAGGCGTATTCGGGTTGGTATTTATCTAACTTTTCAAATGCTTTTGCAAAGGTTTCAACGGTAAGATCATTGGCGTCCTCCTTGTTGTTAACCATTTTAAGCACCATAAAATAAATAGAATCCTTATAACGGTGCATCAGATCGGCGTAGGCTTTTTGGTTGCCTTGCCTTGCTTTTATTACCAGGTGAAAATCGTTCTTGGCATTTTCGGTAAAATGTGCGTTCATTTCCATCTGGTTGTTTTTATAAATGTACCAATCACCCCAAACAAATTTAAGTAGGTATAATATATTATATCAAAAAACGGCAATGACCATATCAAATCATTGCAATTAAGCTTCTTAAATACTTTTCTATATACCAAAACCTGTAGTACCAATCTAAAAACAACTATACCAACTGCCCACAAAGGCTCAAAGTTATATACCAGGCACAATATAAATAAAACATAAAATAAAAACCCGCTTAAGGCATCAAAACTTAGCATTCGCCTGTGGCTGCCTTTATAAAACTTACCTACCCCCATGTGGCGTTTCTTTTGCCTAAACCAGCCGCCAAGTGTTGTTTTGGCATCGGTATAAGTAAAGGTATCCGGGTGTATTTCAATTGCCGTATTTTGAGGGGTTGCGTTCTGGTTTACAAACAAGTCATCATCGCCAGATAGAATATGCATGTGCGATGCAAAGCCTTTGGTGGCAAAAAACAACGATTTGGTATATGCCAAGTTACGGCCAATGCCCATATAAGCATTGCCATTTAAAGCGGCCGAAAGATAACTAATCCCCGTTTTTAAAGTTTCAAATCGGATAAAAGGGTTCAATAAATTACCGGTGCGTTTATAAGGCGAATAACCTAAAACTATTTGTACCGAAGGACTAAACCTGGCAGCCATGCGGGTTATCCAGTTTAATGAAGCTGGTTTGCAATCGGCATCGGTAAACAATAAATGTTCGTTTTGGGCGGCCTTAATACCTAAAGTTAAGGCAAACTTTTTACCAGTTTTAAAGCGGATATGCTCGGTAATCGTAACTATTTTCAGGTGCGGAAACTCCCTTTGGATGTCTTGCAGCACCTCGTCAGAATTATCGGTAGAACAATCATTAATTACCACAACCTCGTAATTAGGGTAGTTTTGCTGTAATATATAAGGCAGATTTTCGGTTAAGTTGCGTGCCTCGTTACGGGCACTGATGATAACAGATATGGGGACGCTAAATTCAGGCATGGTTTGCACAGGCTTATACCCGGCAAGTCTGCTGTGATAATTGAATAAATAATAAAGTTGAACGATGAAACAAAGCTGAAATAAAACAAATAACGCCTCTTGAATGTAAGCTTCCAATGCACCTATTAATATTAGGTGCAAATTTGTTAAAAATCAGCGATATTTTGGTGTAAAAGTTTTAAAGGTTATGAGATAGGTAAAAGCCTGTATTTGTGTGGGGAAGCGAGTGAAAAAATGGTCGATCAACTTACTCCGGTTACGCTACGCTGGCCATCCCTCTCAGTAAGCGTAAAGAGGGTAATAATGCAATGGGGAACAGTTTTCAACCATCACCCGGCTCACGTCTCTTCCTTACTTTCACTTGCTTCGCCTGCGGCCGGAATTTCCTTCCGCGTAAAAATTTAAAACACTCATATTATTAACCATTTATAACCGCTATAACCGTTCTTAACCTCTCATAACTTTTGTTAATTTTGCGGTACTAAATGAAATTTACTTTAACAGCTCAAGACCCTCTTTCAAAAGCCCGCGCGGGCGAGGTTACAACAGATCACGGGGTTATACAAACACCTATATTTATGCCTGTTGGCACAGCCGGCACGGTAAAAGCAGTACATCAGCGCGAGCTGAAGGATGATATTAAAGCGCAGATAATTCTGGGCAACACCTATCATTTATACTTAAGGCCGGGTTTAAATACAATTGAACAGGCTGGTGGCTTGCATAAATTTAATGGCTGGGACGGCCCCATTTTAACAGATAGCGGCGGTTATCAGGTGTATTCATTAACCGAAGTACGTAAGATAAAAGAAGAAGGCGTTACTTTTCGTTCGCATGTAGATGGCTCAAAACACCTGTTTACGCCCGAGAATGTGATGGATATTCAGCGTATTATTGGTGCCGATATTATTATGGCATTTGATGAATGTACGCCCTACCCGTGCGATTATAACTACGCCAAACGCTCTATTGAAATGACTCATCGCTGGCTTAAACGCTGCTGCGAACGCTTTGATACCACCGATCCTAAGTACGGTTACAGCCAAACACTGTTCCCTATTGTACAGGGATCGGTATATAAAGACCTGCGGGTGCGGTCGGCAGAAGTGATAGCTTCTTTTGAACGTGAAGGAAACGCCATTGGTGGCCTTTCTGTTGGTGAACCTGCCGAAGAGATGTACGCCATGACAGAAGTTGTGTGCAATATATTACCGGAGCAAAAACCACGTTACTTAATGGGCGTAGGTACGCCTGTTAACATTTTGGAAAACATTGCTTTAGGTATTGATATGTTTGACTGTGTAATGCCTACCCGCAATGCACGTAACGGTATGCTTTTCACAAAGGATGGTATTATTAATATAAAGAATGAGAAGTGGAAAAATGACTTCTCGCCTATACAGGCAGATAGCGATCTTTTTGCCGATACCTGCTATACAAAAGCTTATTTAAGGCACCTGATACACTCGGGTGAGATGCTGGGCGCGCAGATAGCAACACTGCATAACCTGCATTTTTACCTGTGGCTGGTTAAAGAGGCCCGCAAAAAGATCATATCTGGCGAGTTTTACGATTGGAAAAAGATAATGGTGAACCGTTTAGGCGCAAGATTATAATGAGGACACTCCTGCACAGATATTTAACCGTAATAGACCGGTATATCATTAAAAAGTACCTGGGTACATTCATATTTACCCTGGGCATTTTTATGGTGATATCTGTTGTATTTGATATTTCTGAGCACCTTGATAATTTTTTGGGAGAAGGCGCTACTTTAAACGAGATCATATTTACTTACTATGTGGGTTTTATACCCTTTTATATGATGCTGCTTTCGCCGCTTATTAACTTTTTAGCGGTTATTTTTTTTACGGCTAAGATGGCCAACCAAACAGAAATTGTACCCATCTTAACCAGCCGGGCCAGTTTTTACCGGTTTTTAAGGCCGTATGTTATCTCTTCAACGCTGATATTTACCGTATCATTATTGGCTAATTTGTACCTTTTACCTTATACAAATAAGCTAAAAGTGACCTTTGAAAGTGCTAATTTTTTTAAAAATGACGACCCTTCAAAGAACGAAGTACATATCCAATTAGATAAAAACACGTTCGTTTTTATGCAATCTTTCAACACTGAAACCAAAACAGGTTTCCAGTTTATGCTTGAAAAATATGATGGCGACGAACTAAAAGAGCGATTAACTGCCCCCAGTATTGCCTACGATACACTCAAAAACAAGTGGAAAATAATTAGCCCGTCTATACGATATGTGAATGGTTTAAAGGAAAAATACATCACTAACGGCCCTCCTATTGATACTGTTTTAGACATGCGCCCGGTTGATTTTGAAGCCCATGATAACGTGGCCAGCAACATATATGGGGCTATGTCATTAAGCGCTTTAAACAAGGGAATAGAGAAAGAAAAAACCCGCGGAACGGGTGTCATAATTGATATGCGGTTTGAAAAATACCGCCGTTTTGTTGAGCCATTATCATCATTTGTACTGGCCTGTATTGGTGTTGCCATATCATCGCGCAGGGTACGCGGGGGAGTTGGTTTGCCCCTGGGGATAGGAATTTTTATCTGTTTTACATATATAGTTGTCAATAAATTCGCGTTGGTTTTTGCCATAAAAGGAGGCTTTCCACCCCTTATGGCAGTGTTTATTCCTAACATTATATTTGGTTTATTGGGCTATATTTTACTCCTGAAAGCACCAAAATAATGCCTCCAAAAGCTGCAAATCCCGGCCTTAATAAGAACCTGATCATCCTTCATCTCACTGTTTTTGTTTGGGGATTTACCGGAATTTTGGGCCAGCTTATCACCATATCCGCGGTAAATTTGGTTTGGTACAGGGTTATAATTGCTGTGATTTCGCTATTTTTTTACGTTCTTTTTTACAAAAAAACGCACAAAATCAGTGTCAAATCGTATCCAAAATTGGTGTTAACAGGCGCTTTAGTGGGTGGCCACTGGATACTTTTCTTCGCTTCTATCAAGCTTTCTACCGTTCCGGTAACGCTGGTTTGCCTCTCATCAATGACACTTTTTACCGCTATTCTGGAGCCGCTGATCAACAAAAAAAGGATCTCGAAAATGGAAATAGTTGCGGGAGTTTTAATAATCACCGGCATTGTTTTAATTTTTAAATTCGAATCACATTACACTAAGGGTATCATAGCAGGGTTAACAAGCGCGTTAATGGCAAGCCTTTTTTCTATCATTAACTCCCGGTTTGTACAAAAAGTTGAAGCAACTATCATAGCGTTTTATGAGCTCCTGGGGGCGTTCATCTGGATAACTTTATACCTTGTTGTTACCCATGGCTTCAATCAAAGCATGATACCCAAGCCTGCTGATGTTGGCTACTTATTACTGCTCGGGACAGTTTGCACATCGCTTGCCTACGTTGCCGGCGTATCCGTAATGCGTGAGCTTTCGGCATTCCGGGCAGCCCTTATCACCAACCTTGAGCCGGTGTATGGCATCATTCTGGCCTTTATTTTTTTTGGTAATATGAATAAAATGACGGGTGGTTTTTGGGTGGGTGCACTCATTATACTGTCTACTATCTTCCTGTTTCCGGTTGCCCAAAAGCAGGTAGCACGCCGCAAAGCCAGGGCATAATCCTTTATTTTTTTCTTTAATATCAGTCAAACTACACCTCTACTTACCGGGTAGGGGGTAAGATTGCACGTCAAAAATGCACTGTATTTAAGCCCCTGTGAGCCATAATAATTTCCCGACAGGAAATACCCTCAACAAATACTTCAAGTACGGCGAGGGCCAAAATTGAAAAATCTATTAGTGTATTGAACCAATATTCGAAAATAGTGCAGAAACAAGACTGTAAAGCACTATATTTTACCAATTACCAGTAAACATTCAATTTATTTAATTTATATATTAATTTATTAATCAATATGTTATATAGATTATTAAATATATAAGTTTAACTAAATTCAACTTTTTAAAATAACAAATACTAAAAATAATAGCATCGTTATTTATAGGTACATAATTAACAGTTTAGTGTATTAATATTCAGCATATTAGAAGTTGTTAATTAAGGCATTGGTGCGCATTGACTTTGGCAACTTTAATTAAGTAGTAAGTGTATTTAAAATGAAATGTGAGATTTTAAAAAAATCAGTGAAGATGCGAGCTTGTATACAAATCCAATTTCTGAACGAAAAAATATCGCTTAAAAATTCATCGTTGCCGCAACCAATACGGCAATAGCCGGCTCAGGAAAATCATCAGAAAATCGGAGGCCGGTTAAGGTTTGCCTCAACTCAAATTAGAGGGAGTAGGTTTTGGGCTTTGTAAAAACTTTTTCAAAAATTGTTACGCACACCTCTCCTTTTGTTATTGCCAATAAATTTTTAACACCAGGCACTATCAATAAACCCATTTTTAAAAAACATTTAAAAACCGCATATTGTATAAACTATAAACCAGGAAATTTTATGAGCATTAAAAATATTTTCGCGCTTGTTATTGTGGTGCTGCTAACGGTGGTCATTATGCAAAATACCGACAAGGTAAAATTTACCATTTTGTTTAGCGATGTGTACCTGCCAAAAGTAACGGTGATGACAGCCGTATCAGTAGCGGCATTTATTTTAGGTGTGCTGGTTGGCCGGCCAAAAAACAAGAAGTATGACATCGGCGAGCATTATGACAATATCCACGGAAAGGATAATCCCAAAACACTAAGCGACGAAGACAGGGACTACATTAATTAACCTGTGTGAGCAGTGAGCTGTGAATGGTGAGTAGTTTTCATTGCACCATTTATTAATTACTGCAGTTTCTTAAACGTTGTAAAAAACCTGGTTACTCTCTTCCATTCCCTGCAGATTTGGAGTAGCCTCAAATATCCCAAAAACCGATGCTCCACTCCCGCTCATACTGGCGTATAACGCACCATGTTCATACAGCTCTGCTTTTACGCCACGTATAACAGGCTGATCGCGGAATATATGGCCCTCAAAATCATTCTTAATGTGCCCTCTCCATGCCGTTAAGGGCATTTTTATAAGGTCGTATAAAGATTCTTTAACTGGCGCCGGTTTTACGCCTCTGTAGGCTTCTGAAGTAGATACATGGGCATCTGGCATCACCAATACAATTTTATAAGCCGAGAGGTCTAATTTGATAGGTTCAAACTCATCACCCTTCTCAAAAGCAAACACGGGCTTGCTTTCAATAAAGAAAGCACAGTCGGCGCCAAGCACCCGGGCATAGTCCATCATTTTGTCAGGCGATAAGCCCAACCCAAATTTTTCATTCATCAGCCTGATAAAAAAAGCAGCGTCTGAAGACCCGCCACCAAGCCCTGCTCCTATGGGAATATTTTTGTGCAGGTGTATTTTTACAGCCGGCAAATCAAAATCCTTTTTTAGCAAATGATAACCCTTGATGCAAAGGTTGTCGTCAAGGTTGCCAGGGATGTCCATACCCGATGATTCAAAGCTCAGTTCAGGGGCTTCTATCACTTCCAGTACATCGTTAATTTTTACCGGGTAAAAAACAGTTTCCAAATCATGATAACCATCCGGTCGGCGGTTAATTATATTGAGGCCAATGTTTATCTTTGCGTTTGGAAATACGATCATTCAAATTTGATTAACACCGATGTATTTTTACACATCCGTAGGATTCCAAAAATAGATTATTTTTATTTGTGTTTTAAAAAGTTGATTGAGGGGATAGTTAATTATTGAGTGGTTAAGCACTCTGAAAACTATTCACCCAATCAACCACTCACTCAATCAACAACAATGAAACAATACCTCGACCTGATGCAGCATGTGATGGATAACGGCGCGCAAAAACATGACCGCACCGGGACAGGCACATTAAGCGTGTTTGGGTACCAGATGCGTTTTAACCTGCAGGATGGCTTTCCGTTGGTGACCACCAAAAAGCTGCACCTGAAATCTATCATCCATGAGCTGATATGGTTTTTAACCGGCGATACCAATATCCAATATCTGAAAGATAACGGTGTACGCATTTGGGATGAGTGGGCAGACGAGAATGGCAACCTGGGGCCGGTGTACGGTTACCAATGGCGATCATGGCCAAAACCTGATGGCGGCCACATTGATCAGATAACCCAGGTTGTAAATCAACTCAAGAACAATCCGGACTCGCGCCGCATTATGGTATCGGCATGGAACGTTGCCGATGTTAACCAGATGGCACTGCCACCCTGCCATAGCCTGTTCCAGTTTTATGTGCAGCCTGCTGACACTGCAAAAGGCGAAACAAGAGGCAAACTATCATGCCAGCTTTATCAGCGCAGTGCCGATATATTTTTGGGTGTGCCTTTCAACATTGCATCATACGCTTTGCTCACTATGATGATGGCGCAGGTATGTGACCTGGACTATGGCGATTTCATCCACACTTTTGGCGATGCCCATTTGTACAATAATCACCTGGAGCAAACCAAACTGCAGCTTACCCGCGAACCAAAGCCATTACCAACAATGCGGATCAATCCTGAAGTAAAAGACATCTTTGGATTTAAGTTTGAAGATTTCACGCTGGAGAACTATGAACCGTGGCCGCACATTAAGGGAGCTGTAGCTGTTTAATAAATTTTGTAAATTTGTTTTATGACTACGACAGAGATAAGAGACGAAATACATAAAGTATTGGATCAGGTTCCAGAAGAGGCACTTCCTGACGTTTTAGGATTTCTTAAGGAATTACAAGTTCATTCATCAGATAAAATTAAGCTTGCAAATAATTTAAAAAAAATCCTTTCGGAAGACAGGGAGTTGCTTGAAAAGCTTGCTAAATGATAGATGCAAAAACTGTCGAGCGAATTCATAGTATTTTGATTGATGAATTTGGAGGGAGCAAGGGTATAAGGGACGTAGCTGGTTTAGAAGCAGCACTTGCCAGACCTTACATGACATTTGATCAAATAGATTTGTATCCAACACCTGTTGATAAAGCGACGGCGATTTTCGAGAGTCTTATTATTAATCACCCTTTCATAGATGGTAATAAACGTAGATGGTAATAAACGCATAGCTTATGTCTTGCTAAGGCTAACATTGCTTAATGAAGGTTTTGATTTTGTTGCTTCACAAATAGATAAATATGAGATGGCAATTTCCGCAAGTATGGGAATATTCGATTTCAATCAGATTAAAGATTGGTTAATTACCAAACTTATTAAAACTAACCAATGACAATATCCATAATAGTCGCTATCGGCGAAAATTACGCCATAGGTAAAAACAACCAGTTGCTTTGGCATATGCCTAATGATCTTAAACATTTTAAAAAGATCACATCAGGCCGTACCATTATCATGGGAAGGAAAACCTATGAGTCGGTAGGTAAGCCTTTACCAAACCGCCGCAATATTGTGGTAACCCGGCAGGATATTGTGATCCCCGGCTGCGAGGTGGTAAAATCAATAGACGAAGGTTTATCGCTTTGCGCGCATGAAGATGAAGTGTTTATTGGCGGCGGGGCCGAAATTTACCGGCAGGCCATGGATAAATGCGACCGGATCTATCTTACTATAATTCATAAAGATTTTGAAGCCGACACGTTTTTCCCGGAGATTGACTACCTGAAATGGACAGAAACAAGCAGGGAAACATTTGAGCCCGATGAAAAAAACCCGCTTCCCTATTCTTTTATCACACTTAACCGGGCCTAACAAAAACAATCAATATTTTGTTTCAATTAAAAATTTCATGCTTGTGAAATTTTATTAGATTTGCCGTCTTATTTTGAAAAGCTTATAAACTAATTAATTACATATTTAATTCGCGATGCAAGGAAAAGGGGTTATTAAATTTTTCGCCATTCTGCTGGCTGTAGTGTGCTTGTACCAGCTTTCTTTTACATGGGTGGCCCATAAAGTTGAGAAAGATGCCAAAGAATATTCAAAAGGCAACCCTGAAAAGGAAAAGGCTTATTTGGATTCGATATCTACTCAACCGGTATATCCTTTATTTAACCATACTTACCAGTATTGTGTTGACAGGGAACTTGCCTTAGGTTTAGATTTAAAAGGCGGTATGAACGTTACGATGCAAATTTCGTTACGTGAATTGGTAGAAGCATTATCAAACAAAAATCCGGATGTTGTTTTCAACCAGGCGTTAACAAACGCGCAAAAAAGAAGCGTTACCGAGCAAAAAGACTACATAACCCTTTTTGTTGATGAGTACGAAAAACTGGCGCCTAACGGAAAACTGGCTGCAATATTTGCAAACAGCAACAACCAGGAGAAATTAAAGTTCAACTCATCAAACAATGATGTTGAAACTTATTTGAAAGATCAGGCAAATACTGCTGTACAACAATCATACACTGTATTGCATACCCGTATTGATCAATTTGGTGTAACACAACCAAACATTCAGTTACAAAAAAGCACCAACCGTATCTTAATTGAGCTACCGGGTGTTAAAGAACCTGAACGTGTGCGTAAGCTTTTATCAGGAACTGCAAAATTGGAGTTCTATCAAACTTATGACAACACCGAAGTTTATCAGTTATTGGTTAACATCAATAGCCTGCTAGCAGCTAAAAACAAAACTGCTGCTCCTAAAGATACAACCAAGGCTGCCGCAACCGCTGCTAAAACACCAACATCTGCAAAAGATTCTGCAAACTCGTTATTGGCTAAGCTTAAAAACACAACCAGTAAAGATTCTGCAGGTTTAAACAACAAAACCCAGTTGGCTGCTCAAAACCCATTGTTCTCGGTAATGTCATTAGTTACTTACCAGGATGCAAGTGGCCAGCAACAATTAAACCCGGGCCCTATTGTAGGTTACTCTGCAGTTAAGGATACCGCTAAAGTGAACAGCTACCTGCGCAGTGCTGATGTAAAATCAGTTCTTCCGCAAAACCTGAAATTCCTTTGGGGTGTTAAGCCAATTGAGAAAACAAAGGTTTTTGAACTTTATGCTATCAAATTAGCAGGTGCCGAAAATGGCCCTGTATTATCTGGCGATGTGATCAATGACGCACGTAACGATGTTGACCAGCTTAAAGGCGGTTACGAGGTTACCATGTATATGAACTCACAAGGCGCGCAAAAATGGAAAACTGTTACTGCCGAAGCATCTGCCGGAGCACAGAAAAGAGCCATTGCCATTGTATTGGATGACAATGTTTACTCTGCCCCTAATGTACAGAACGAAATTTCTGGTGGTGTATCATCAATATCAGGTGGTAACTTCACTTTAGAAGATACAAAAGATTTAGCCAACGTATTAAAGGCCGGTCGTTTACCTGCTCCTGCCCGTATCATTGGCGAGGAGGTTGTAGGTCCGTCATTAGGCCAGGAAGCTATCAGCGCTGGTTTACTGTCATGTATCTTAGGCTTGGTGGTTATTTTGATCTTCATGATAGCTTACTACAACCGTGCAGGTACCGTTGCAGTAGTAGCCGTATTGGTAAACGTATTCTTCCTGATGGGTGTATTGATCAGCTTACGCGCTGTATTGACGCTACCAGGTATCGCAGGTATCATCCTGATATTAGGTGTGGCTGTTGATGCGAACGTATTGGTATATGAACGTGTACGTGAAGAGCTTGGCTTAGGCAAATCACTCCGCATAGCAATTGCCGATGGTTTTAAACATGCTTTACCATCAATTTTGGATGCCAACATCAGTACATTCTTAACAGGTGTTATCTTGTTCTTATTCGGCTCGGGCCCTATCCAGGGTTTCGCAACTACTTTAATGATCGGTATCGTAACTACTTTGTTCTGCTCATTACTGATCTCCAGGTTGATATTTGAATTTATGCTTGAAAAAGGCTGGGATATTAAATTCTCACGCCCATGGAGCTCACATACTTTTAAAAATGCAAACTATGCATTTGTTAAAAACCGCTTTAAATTTTACGCCTTCTCTGGTATATTCATTATAGCGGGTTTAGTATCAATGGTAACCCGTGGTTTTAACTATGGTGTTGACTTTGGTGGTGGCCACACTTATGTTATTAAGTTTACCAACCCTGTTACTACAGGTCAGGTTCATGAGGCAGTAGACGTTTCGCTTGGTCGTGGTACTGAGGTAAAAACTTATGGCACTGATAAGATCAGCATTAATACCAACTACCTTATCAATGATAATTCGCCTACGGCAGATGATAAAGTACAGGCTGCTTTATTAAAAGCATTAGCTACTACCCCGGCTACAAAGATCAGTGCAAACCAGATATTAAGTCATCAAAAGGTTGAAGCTACTATCGCAAATGAGGTTAAAGCATCGGCAAAATGGACAATCATCATCGCCATTATTGTTATCTCGGCTTATATATTGATCAGGTTCCGCAAATGGCAGTTTAGCTTAGGCGCCATGATAGCTACCGCGCATGATTCGTTACTGGTACTATCCTTCTTCTCTTTGTTTAAAGACGTATTACCATTCTCTTTAGATATTGACCAGGCATTCATTGCGGCCCTGCTTACAGTAATTGGTTATTCAATTAACGATACTGTGGTAGTGTTTGACCGTATCCGTGAGTTCCTTGAGCTTCATCATGCAAAAACTGATGATCCGGAAGAGGTAATTAACCATGCCATTAACAATACATTAAGCCGTACCATTATTACCGCTTTAACCGTGATAATGATCTTGGTTATCTTATTTGTGTTTGGTGGTGATGTTATCCGTGGTTTCTCATTCGCATTGCTAATAGGTGTTATATTTGGTACTTATTCGTCAATATGTGTGGCGACACCAGTAATCATCGACTTTGGGAAAAAAGACCTTAGGTAACAGTTAATGGTTAAATAGGTTGATTAAGTGAGTAGTTAACCATTCTCTTAATCAACTACTCACCAATAACATATTTTAAAAGGCTCCAAAGAACATTTGGAGCCTTTTTTGTTTTATATCAAGCTGGTAAGCTTAAACATAAAATCTACTATAACATGAGCAATACTGATCTATCAAAGTTTCCCGTAGTAGTTATCATAGGTGGTGGCTTTGGCGGTATACAAGTAGTTAAACAACTGGCCGATAAGCCAGTAGAGGTTGTATTAATAGATAAACATAATTACCACACCTTTCAGCCCCTGTTGTACCAGGTAGCTACGGGCAGTTTGGAGGCCGAGTCTATCGCTTTCTCGTTAAGAAAGAACTTTGATAGCCAAAAGAACCTGCGTTTCCGCAATACAGAGGTTACTCATATTGATACAGATAACAATGTTGTAGAAACCACCATTGGTTCTATAAAATACGATTACCTGGTTATAGCAACCGGTTCAACAACCAACTTTTTTGGTAATAAAGAGATTGAGCATTACGCTATGCCAATGAAATCAATCCCTGAAGCTTTGAACCTGCGTTACCTGGTACTTCAGAACCTTGAGGAGGCCATTTTAAAGCCCTCTAAGGAAGAACGCGCTCCTTTCCTGTCGTTTGTACTTGTAGGTGCCGGGCCTACCGGTGTAGAGCTTGCAGGCGCGTTAGCGGAGTTGCGTAATCATGTACTTAATAAAGATTATCCCGAACTGTCAAAAGAGGAAATGAAGGTTTACCTGGTAGATTTTTTACCAAAAGTATTAGGGCCTTTCTCTGACGAAGGATCAAAAGCCGCGCAGGACTTCCTGACCGGCATGGGTGTTGAGTTATTGCTGAATGTAAAGGTGGATAGCTATGACGGCCACGAAATAAAATTTGAGGGCGGCAAAAGCATCCTCACCAAAAATGTAATATGGTCTGCAGGTGTAATGGGTGTGATACCAGAGGGGATCGCAAAAGAAGGGATTGAACGTGGTAACCGCATCAGGGTTGATAATATTTGCCGTATGGTTGGCAGCAATAACATATTTGCCATAGGCGATGTAGCTGCCATGATAACTGACGAAACACCTAAAGGCCACCCGGGTGTGGCGCAGGTGGCTATCCAGATGGGGGAAACTACCGGTAAAAACATTATCCGCCTGTTAAGGGCCGAGCAACCAGTCCCTTTTAAATATAACGATAAAGGTTCATTGGCAACCATAGGCCGTAATAAAGCCATTGCCGATTTAGGAAAGATCAAATTCCAGGGATTTTTTGCATGGCTGATATGGATGTTTGTTCACCTGATATCGTTAATGGGTGGGCGTAACCGGGTCATCGTGTTCATTAACTGGGTGGCCAGCTACTTAACTTATAATGGTGGCAGCAGGCTCATAATCCGTAACTTTAAACGCGAAGAGTTACACCAAAAGGACGAACAGGTTTCCAAACCAGATTAATACATGCCCGAAACAATTCAAATAACCGAATGCCCGCGTGATGCCATGCAGGGCCTTCATGATTTTGTACCTACGGAAATAAAGGCGGCTTACATCAATCTGCTTTTACAGGTTGGCTTTGATACTATTGATTTTGGAAGTTTTGTTTCGCCCAAAGCCATTCCCCAAATGCGCGATACCGCCGAAGTTTTAAGCAAGCTTAACCTGGATAATACCCGCTCAAAGTTATTGGCTATTGTAGCTAATTACCGGGGGGCAGAAGATGCCGCAAGCCATGAGGAGATCACTTATCTGGGCTACCCTTTCTCTATATCAGAAACTTTCCAGCTGCGCAATACCAATACAACCATTCACCAGGCTTTTGATAATGTTAAGCAAATGGCCGCCTTATGCACCGCTAAAAACAAAACATTACTGGTATACCTGTCTATGGGGTTTGGTAACCCTTACGGGGATAAATGGGATACAGAGATAGTGCAGCAATGGACAGAAAAACTGGTCAATGAGGGTATTTATAATATTGCCTTGTCTGATACCATTGGCATAGCCACACCAGAGCAGATAAGTAACCTATACCCCGCTTTAGCGAATGAATTTTTGGGTGTGCAATTTGGGGTGCACCTTCACTCCACACCCGATACCTGGCAGGAAAAGATAGCTGCGGCTTTTGAAAGCGGCTGTACCAAATTTGACGCCGCGTTAAAAGGATATGGTGGCTGCCCAATGGCCAAAGATGAGCTTACAGGCAACATCGCTACCGAAAACCTAATAGCATACCTCTTACACCAAAATATCAACCTGGGGCTTAATTTAAATAAACTGAGCGAAGCGATGGATTACACCGGGAAGGTGTTTGGGTGAGGAAAGCGTTTAAGGATCAAAGGTGTCATTGCGAGAAGCGCAGCGACGCGGCAATGACATGGATTCTATCCCCCCTTCACCATTTTGTAATGCTTTATCCCGGCTTCTTCAAATTCGGGGCCTATCTTTTTAAAGCCAAATTTTTCATAAAGGGTTACGGCCGGTGTCTGCGCATGCAAATAAATGTAACCGGCATCGGCCGGCAGATCAGCTAAAACGGCTTTTACCAGTTCAGACCCTACACCTCCGCGAAATTTTGACAATACGGCAAAGCGCTCCAGCTTATAGCCCTTATCTGTTTTTCTCCAGCGGGCAGCACCTGCAGGTTCACCATCTACAGTGGCTAAAAAATGGGTAGATACATCTTCATTCTCCCACTCCAGTTCCGGCGGGCAGTTTTGCTCGTCAACAAACACTTTACGCCTAATGGCAAATACTTTTTCAAGGTCGGTGGGTTCACTAACTTTTAATACTTCTATTTTTGATTCTATTTTTGTAGGCATGCTGATAATGCGGTTTCAATTTAAATCCTGATAGTTTGGTTTGATGGTTCTCTTCTGCAGCATCTATTGAGTGTGTACAGGTCAGGTCATCTTCTTTCTCGGCGAGTTCGGATAATTTTACGTAAAATTTATGCAGCTGATCCAGATCTACCTCACTCAAATCTTCAATATCAACCATTCGGTTACTGGCTCCCTGGTGCGATGCAAGCAGTTCGTTTAATTTAAGATGAATGGCTTTTGAATCTTTATTCTGTGATTTTTGGATCAGGAAAACCATTAAAAAGGTGATAATAGTTGTACCGGTGTTGATAATGAGCTGCCAGGTATCCGAGTAATTAAATACCGGCCCGGTTAACAGCCAAACAACAATTGTAGACATAGCAATTATAAACGCGGCTGAACTGCCTGTTGCGGCTGTTGCCCAATTTGCAAATTGTTCAAATAAATTTTTATTTTTTTTGGCCATGGCTGATAGATTTTTACATATAACCTAAAAAAACCGCCAATGTTCTTAACAAAGGCGGTTTTCATTACTAAATGCTTTATAATACTATAGCTTGCTATTTACATCAATGCAATTAAGGTCGCCAAATGCTTCAGTAAGCCTTTTTACAAAGGTTTCTTCGCCTTTACGTAACCATACACGCGGATCGTAATATTTTTTGTTTGGAGAATCGTCGCCATCCGGGCTGCCTATTTGTGTTTGCAAATAGCCTTCTTTTGCCTGGTAGTAATCTTTTATGCCTTCCCAAAATGCCCATTGCATATCGGTATCAATATTCATTTTAATAGCTCCGTAAGATATCGCTTCGCGAATTTCTGCCTGGCTTGAACCTGACCCGCCGTGGAATACAAAGTTGATTGGCTTTTCTACTGTAAGGTTATGTTTTTGTTTTAAAAACTCTTGTGAGTTATGCAGGATCACCGGCTGCAGTTTCACATTACCCGGTTTATAAACACCGTGTACGTTACCAAAAGCCGCGGCAATGGTAAAGCGAGGGCTAACTTTTGAAAGTTCTTCATAAGCATAAGCTACTTCTTCTGGCTGCGTATATAAACGTGAGCTGTCAACATCAGAGTTGTCTACACCATCTTCTTCTCCACCGGTAACACCTAATTCAATTTCAACGGTCATGCCCATTTTGGCCATGCGCTCAAGGTATTTTGCAGATATTTCTATATTCTCTTCAATTGGCTCTTCAGAAAGATCAAGCATATGTGATGAAAACAATGGCCTGCCTGTTTCAGCAAAGAATTTTTCACCATGTTCTAACAAACCGTCAATCCAGGGCAATAATTTTTTAGCGGCATGGTCGGTATGCAAAATAACCGCAATACCATAATGCTCTGCCAGTAAATGCACGTGCTTTGCAGCAGATACACCACCTAAAATACAAGCCTGTAATTTTGAATTATCTAATGATTTACCGGCGTAAAACTGGGCGCCTCCATTTGATAACTGGATAATAACCGGTGAATTAACAGCTTTAGCTGTTTCCATTACGGCATTTATAGAATTTGTGCCTATAACGTTTACCGCCGGCAATGCAAACTGATGTTTTTTTGCTGCTTCAAATAGCTCCTGCACTTGATCGCCGTGCAGAACACCTTTATAATTTTTTAAATCCATGAGCGTTTGTTTGGGCCTCGAAGTTATAATTTAGATACGAGATTTAAGATATAGGACGAGAGTTTTTTTGGATTTCTCTTGTTTTATTGCTTTTCTATCTACTTTGTAATCACTAATCTTATCTCAAATATAATATCTCGTGTCTCAAATCTAAAATATTTTGTTTCTTTGCATTACTTGAAAGACTTAGAAATAGATATGGCGTGGTTTAAGCGGGAAATTAAAGGGATAATTACGACTACGGAAGAAAAGAAGGAAGCCCCTGACGGCATCTGGAATAAATGCCCGAATTGTAAGAAACCGTTACATTACTCAGAACAGGTAGAAAACCAATACGTTTGCCACTACTGCGGCTTCCATTTACGCATTGGTTCAAAAGAATATTTTTCAATATTGTTTGATGATAACCAGTTTACAGAATTGTTTGCCAATTTGCATTCTGGCGACCCGTTGAACTTTACTGATAGTAAAAAATATACCGATCGTGTAGCCGAAACACAGAAGAAAACCGGCCTGCAGGATGCTATACGTGCTGCGCACGGCAAAATGAACGGCCAGGAACTGATTATTGCATGTATGGATTTTAACTTTATAGGAGGCTCTATGGGATCTGTAGTGGGCGAGAAAATTGCCCGTTCTATTGATTACAGCATTGCAAATAAGGTTCCCTTTCTGATGATATCAAAATCTGGCGGGGCACGGATGATGGAAGCTGCATTTTCACTCATGCAAATGGCCAAAACATCTGCCAAACTTGCCTTATTAAGCCAAGCTAAGGTGCCTTATATATCTTTATTAACAGACCCTACTACCGGTGGTGTAACCGCATCATACGCTATGCTGGGCGATATTAATATTGCCGAACCCGGTGCGCTTATAGGCTTTGCCGGACCAAGGGTTATTAAAGAAACCATCAAAAAAGATCTTCCTAAAGGTTTCCAGACCGCTGAATTTGTACAGGAGCATGGTTTCCTTGATTTTATAGTAGACAGGCGCGAAATGAAAGAAAAACTGGCTTCATTTTTAAAAATGCTGACCCCGGTTGCAGAAAAACCTGAACCATCGGTATAAAATACTACAAACAAAAAAGGCCATCTGAATCAGATGGCCTTTTTTGTTTTGTCCATATGTCATACTGAATTTATTTCAATTGCGTGAGAGATGCCGAAATAAATTCGGCATGACGGTTGGTTGTTAAATAGCGATTTGGATTGTGTCCAATAAAAAAGCCATTCGTTAGTTTGACGAATGGCTTTTCTGTAAATTAAAATTTGAAAAGCTGTTATATCCCTTCAGTACCTGGCTCGTGGCCTAACATTCTGCCGGTTGTGCGGCCATGTGGGCGGCTGACAAAATCTGTTTTGGTAGCTACCCCTACTGATGGAAACTCATGCGGGTTAGGCGGAGTTACATCGTTTTGTTCGCTATATGAAGTATCGGCTCCTTGTTGTTGCTGGTTAACCTCTGTTTGGGTAGAATAGCCTGTTCCTTCATTATCAGACTCACGTTCTTCAGGAGTTTCATCCGGATGATTTTCCGGGTCAGATCCACCTGAATAATTACCTTCTGTGGTTGTACCGCTACCTTCCTCAGAAAAATCCCTGTTTGTTATATCACCATTATCCGGCGTGTCAAATGAGTTTACTCCGCTGCCCTGAGATTGATTATTTGAATCATCGCCCCAGATATTTTCATTGTTAGTTGTCATAGTCTTTGTTTTAATTGATATATAAAACAACCCATGAAATCGCACTATTGTTTTCTAAAAAAGAAATTTTATTAACCACCTATGCGCTTACAAGGCACAATTCGCGCAATTTGGCTACGGTGTAATCAACTTCGTCCTTAGTGTTATATTTTGAAAAAGAGAACCTTACCGAAGGCCTGTCCGGGTTAGCCCCTATAGCGGTAAGTACGTGTGAACCAATATCTGAACCCGAGCTGCACGCGCTGCCGCCTGATGCGGATATACCTGCAATGTCCAGATTAAATAATAGCATATCAGCCATTTCCATTTCAGGGAAAGAAGCATTTAACACCGTATATAAACTTTTAGCGGGGTCAGTTTCGCCATTAAAAGTTACACCCGGTACATGCTGCTCCAGCTTACTTTTCATGTATGATTTAAGGTCCTGGATATAGTTTTGGTGCTGATCCATTTCAGCATACGCCATTTCAAGGGCTTTGGCTAAACCTGCTATACCGTAAACATTCTCGGTTCCGCCGCGCATATTGCGTTCTTGTGCACCACCGTATATCATTGGGTTGATCTTAACACGATGGTTAATGTGCAAAAAGCCCACGCCTTTTGGCCCGTGCAGCTTGTGTGCCGCGCATACCATAAAATGCAATTTAAGCTTGCTTAGATCATGTTTGTAATGGCCAACAGTTTGTACCGTATCGCTATGAAAAAGAGCGTTATAAGCCTCGCAGAGATCACCTACCTTGTCCAGATCGGTAATAGTGCTTAACTCATTATTGGCATGCATTAATGATACAAAACTGCGTTCGTTATTCTTTAATAAAGTTTCAAGATGATCATAATCAACGTTGCCTTTACTATCAACATCGGCATAGCTTAATTTAATAACACCTGCTTTTTCCATAGCCTGTAGTGTATGCAAAACCGCATGGTGCTCCAGTTTGGTGGTAATAGCATGTGTTAATTTATGATCTACAATTCCGCAACGGATAGCAGTATTATCAGCTTCGGTACCACCGCTGGTAAAAAATATTTCGGCAGGCGAGGTATGCAGTAAACCGGCTATCGTTTTGCGTGAACGTTCAATTAATGTCCGTACCTCCCGGCCATGTGCATGTATGGATGAAGGATTACCAAATTGGTTTTCCATCACCTTGTACATTTCTTTTAAAACTTCAGGATCAAGAGCTGTAGTAGCGGCATTATCAAAGTAAACACGCATGTTAGTAAAAATTAGTGAGTTGGCGAATTACTGATTTAGTGAATTTAAATGACAGTCTTAAACAATCACTAAATCATTAATTCACAATTAATTAAGTTGTAATATTTCTTTTATATCTGTTATTATCTTGTTAGCCAGGTTATTCGCTACGGTTTCTGAGTTTCCTTCAGAGTATATACGGATAATAGGCTCGGTATTAGACTTGCGCAAATGTACCCATTCTTTATCAAACTCAATTTTTAAGCCGTCAATAGTTGAGTGCGGTTGTTTCTGATATTTCTCTTCAACTTTCAATAACAACGCGTCAATATCCATTTCGGGAGTTAGCGTAATTTTGTTTTTAGAGATAAAGTAGTTAGGATACGAGCTTTTAAGCACCGATACGGGTTTACCATACTTAGCTAAATGAGTTAAAAATAACGCTATACCCACCAGGGCATCACGGCCGTAATGTAACTCGGGATAAATAACCCCGCCGTTGCCTTCACCGCCTATAATGGCATTAACTTCTTTCATTTTATTTACCACGTTCACCTCGCCTACTGCCGCTGCATAGTATTCGCCGCCGGCATTTTCGGTAACATCACGCAGGGCACGGGTTGATGACAGGTTAGATACCGTATTACCTTTCGTCTTTTTCAACACATAATCGGCAACGGCTACCAATGTATATTCCTCGCCAAACATGCCGCCATCTTCGCAAACAAAGCAAAGGCGGTCAACATCGGGGTCAACAGCTATACCTATGTCGGCTTTTTTCTTTAAAACCTCCTGCGATAAAGCGATCAGGTTTTCGGGCAATGGCTCCGGGTTGTGCGGAAAATTACCAGTAGGTTCGCAATATAGTTCGTGAACGGTTTTAACGCCTAATGCTTTTAACAATGCAGGCACAAAAATGCCCCCGGTGGAATTAACGCAGTCAATTACCACCTTAAAATCGGCTTTAGCTATGGCTTCAACATCTACCAAAGGCAGGGCCAGTATCTTATCTATATGTTTTTGAAGATAGGTATCATCATTAATAACTTTACCCAGGTCGTTTACAT
The DNA here is from genome assembly GCF_041660805.1 of Mucilaginibacter sp. Classification (GTDB taxonomy): domain Bacteria; phylum Bacteroidota; class Bacteroidia; order Sphingobacteriales; family Sphingobacteriaceae; genus Mucilaginibacter. The sequence goes on from NZ_JBAZVP010000013.1 coordinate 111,590, forward strand.
CAGCGTATATAAAATCACTGCTTTCAGCAATTTCTAACACTTCTTTACCATCAATATCACTAATAAACTCGCCTTTTTCATTTAGCAACTTTAAAGCATTCCATTGTTTGGGGTTGTGGCTTGCGGTAAGGATAATACCACCGGCAGCCTGCTCATCCGGTACGGCAACCTCAACGGTTGGCGTGGTAGATAAACCTAAGTCTATCACGTCAATCCCTAAACCTTGCAAAGTGCCAATAACCAGATTGTTAACCATGGTACCCGAAATGCGTGCGTCACGGCCTAAAACGATCTTTTTTAACCCTGATCTTTTTACTGCCCAACTACCAAAAGCCGAAGTGAACTTTACTATATCCAAAGGGGTTAGGCCTTCACCTGCTGCGCCGCCAATTGTGCCCCTTATTCCCGAAATTGATTTTATTAGTGTCAAAATTAAAATAATAATAAGCTACAAAAATAAGATTATTTCAGTGATAGCAGTGTAAAATTCCTTTTCATTAAGGCTGATTTTATTGGCTATATTTGTTGATATTTCGCGTTTTTATCCACATTCATCCGCATAAAAGCAATGCCCAACCAGCTATTAGATTTTGACAGGCACCTTTTTTACTTTATTAACCACGACCTGTCAAACACTTTTTTCGACTGGATAATGCCGCTGATGCGTAATCCCCAATTTTGGATCCCGCTTTACCTGTTTATTATTGCTTTTTGCCTTTGGCGATATAAAAAGCAAGGCGCTATACTCATAGTAATGTTAATATTAGCCGTAGGTTTTGCTGATTTTACCAGCGCCAGCCTCATCAAAAAATATGTAGTAAGGGTTCGCCCGTGCAGGGATGTGGTTACATCGGCTACAGTAATTAGCAGGGTGCCGTGTGGTACCGGCTACAGCTTCCCCTCTACCCATGCTACCGACCATTTCGCCATAGCCCTGTTTTTAAACTGCTTATTTTTAAAAAAATGGCCCTGGGTATTACCAGCCTGCGTTTTGTGGGCAACCATTATTTGTTTTGCACAGGTATATGTAGGAGTGCATTTCCCGGTAGATGTAATCTGCGGGGCAATTTATGGCAGTTTAGTTGGATGGTTATTCGCTGCCGGGTTTAAGAAGTTGCAACCGGAATTTACCGCCTGATTACTAATTGACTTACTGCACAATCCCTTCTCCAATTATATAAAATGGCAAAGTGTTCCGTTCCGCTAAAAGCGGAACACTCCGTAAAAAATCGACTCTTTTTTTAATCCTGATGGCCTCTTTGCATGATTAATACCGCAGGCAGATTGCGTGCCAAACGTCAAAAAAAACTCTAAAAATCTCTAATTAATTCTAAAAATCTCTATTTATCTCTTTTTTGCGACGCAATTATGCAGCAAAATACAGTGCGGAAAAACAGGCTCTCAGGAATTGAAAAATCTCAAAATAAAAAAAATGTTTGCCGGGATACAAATACCGGTGGATATCAAAAAGTGTTTGTGAAGATACAAACACCGGTGGGTTTATATATATATATCGCAGCCCAACTCCGCATTTCGGTGTCCTCACCGAAATCTTTAAGCAAATCGCCGGGTGCAACTGTTTACAGGGACACAAACACCAGGCATATTTTTATCTTGATTCCTGGCTCTTGAATCTAACCTCTTGATTCTATATTAAGAGATTACCCCCTCATCTTATCCAGCAGATCGCTTAGCTGGCCAGCTTCTTCTTCGGTAAGGTTTTGTTTAAACAGGTCTTTTGTTTTGAATTCGGCACCCATTTTTTCAAGGACACTTAACCCTTCCTCACTGATGCGGATATCAACCGCGCGGCGGTCGCTTGAATTGGTACAACGAGAAACCAATCCCTTTTGTACCAAACGATCAACAATGCGCGATGCATCAGACATTTTATCAATCATTCGTTCCTTTAAAAGGTTTACGGTTGCGGGCTTTGGATACTGGCCGCGTAAAATTCTAAGAATGTTGAATTGTTGCTGGGTAAGTTTAAATTTCTCAAACTCGGGGCGCATGTAATTCGTGATCCAACCATAGGTATAGTTGAGGTTGATAACTGCTTTGTGGTAGTTATCTTCAAAATTCGTGCTTTTTATATCTTCCTCTATTCCCATTTATTAACGAAATGCATGCAAATATAATTATTTATCTCTTGTTTTACCGGTCTGCTTTTCCCGGCCATAACTCCAGGGACAGTGCAGGCATTTGTTTTTACAGCAATAGCCCCGTTTTAAGTGATACTCTTTGGTAAACACAAAATTCCCTTCCTGGTTTATATAATAATCAATATTCTCCTGCAGCATTAGCTCAGCAATTTCACAAAAATATCATTATTAAAATAATTCTTAAGGTGTGTACCGTTTCCATGCAGTGTCCAGATCTGTTTTGGTTCGGTCTGTTTAACGGTTTCAATGATGTCGTTCCAATCGGCATGGTCAGATATAAAAAGCGTGTCCTGCGCGTTCACCTGCAGGTTTTTCCATCCCGATGCAAACAATCTTTTCACCCCCGTAGCCCTAAAATAGCTGTCAAAAGTAAACGGCGGAACGATGTAGATCCATTCCTCCTGTGTTTTCATCAGCTTGCGGCCATATATCTGATGGTTACCCAACTCAAACCCCATTTTTTGATAAATGGCATTAATAGGCATAATACGGTGATGCACCAATATCTTTTTTTGCGGCGCGTGCTCATTTATCATCCGGATCAATCGCTGGCTCTTACCCAGGCTATAAGCCCCTAACAGAATATTTATTTTAATGTCGTTCAGTTTTTTGATCTCTTCTACCGGGTTTGGGTGCATAACCCCGGGGTCGGCAAAAGTGCTTTCGGTTATCAGCACATCAGCTTTCACAAATTCATATGGTTCGCAGGTGGCATCTGGCTGTAACTTATAATCGCCGGTGTACAAATAACGGGTACCTTCGTACTCCATTAATATTTGTGCAGAGCCGGGCATATGGCCCGCCGGGATAAAGGTTAGCTGTACATTGCCAATATTAAACGCCGCGTTATAATTGGTCGTATAAATGACCTTACCTGCACTTTTGCCATAGCGTAATTGCATAAAGGCCAGGGTAGCGGCAGTGGTATAAATATGGTGGTTGCCGCTTACGGCATGGTCTGCATGGGCGTGGGTGATTACCGCTTTGTTTACAGGCTGTTTAGGGTCGAGGTAAAAGTCGCCGTATTTGCAGTACAAACCGTTGTCATCAAAAACAACAAAATCGTCAATTATCATTTATCAGGAGCAAGAGATAGGTACAATTGGTGCAGTTTTAAAACCTGTGGTATCACCAGTTGCGTATCATCGTTTATAATCAGATCATTAGCCATTTCGCGTTTCTTTTCTTCGGGAAATTGGCGTGCATTGCGGCTTTGTACTTCTTCGGCAGAGATACCATCGCGCTGCATAACACGTTTGGTGCGCAGATCCAGCGGGGCGGAAACCATTATTGTTCTGTCACACATTTTATAAGAATCACTTTCAAACATTAAAGCGGCTTCTTTCATCACATAAGGCACTTTATCATCAAACTGCAAAACCCAGTTATCAAAAGCACGAAAAACGGCAGGATGCACCAAAGCATTCAGCTTTGTTAATTCATCGTTATTATTAAACACAATAGCGGCAATGTGCTTACGGTTTAAAGTACCATCGGCAAAGTAAGATTCATTGCCAAAGGCTTGTTTAATGCCCGCTATAAGCAGGCTATCGGTTACCATCACTTTTTTAGCTTCATCATCAGCATAAAAAACAGGGATACCCAATACCTTAAAAATTTTAGAAACAGTTGTTTTACCGCTGCCAATATTACCGGTGATGCCTACTTTAAACATTATTTTTTAATAATAAAGTCAATATTTTGCGGCTCTATCTTCACAATTTTGCTGTACGATGGCAAGCGGGTGAGCGTTACCGGCAATACAGTGTAACCGCTTACACGCCATTTATCCAAATCGGCAACGGCTTCAAAATCATCTTCATTAGCATCGGCATACTTGGTTAACGATGTGGTGAAAGTAACCCTTACCTTTTGCGGGAAGATCCTTACATCATAGTAGTTATGATTGTTTATCAGCTTAACGGGTATCTCCATTGTTTTTTCGGTAAACTCATCAATGGGGATGTTCACTATCACACTTTTGGGGACTATATCCAGGTTACCCTCTCTAACCGATTGCAGCCTTACACGCGAGCTAAAGCTTTCGTTAATATCATTTAGCTTAACAGAATCTGTTTTCCATGATCTTATTTTAGCCAATACCTCTGCCGGGCCGCTTATAGTTACAAACGCGGGTTTAATAATTACATTATCTGACTGTGCAAACTGGCGCTGATAATCAATAGCGCTTACCAATTGCACCGGCACCTTCTTAATAGTACGGTTTGAGAAATCAAAAAACAAGGTATCGGGGTTAAAGGCAATGATCTGGTGGTTCAGTTCTTTTTTCAGGTTGATCTGCTTTAACTGCGTGTTAAGCACAATATAATTCTTGCTATCCAGCGTATGCAGATCAATGCTAACCGGTTTTTGCTCGCCATCCATTTTTGAAAAGAGCATTTGCCAGCCGGTTCCCTGTACAACAGCATTAATAGTATCAGACTGCAGCGGGTGGAACGCCCGTTTTAAGGGCGCATTTTTAAAAGTGATAACTTGTTTTACAGTATACCTGTATGGGTTAGACAAAGTGGTAAACAACCATGCAAAAATAGCAAACACCAGGCAGGTAATAAACGCAGATAAGCGCCGGCGTTCAATTGCAGATAGTTTAATTATTGCCATTTTTATGCTTAAAAGCAGAAAGCGAAAAGCTGAAAGCCGAATGAAAATATTTTCGTCTTAAGCTTTTCGCTCTTGTAATTTATGGTGTTAGGGGCCTTAAGCATTGTGCTTTTAGCCTTAAGCTTTGTAGCTTACTTATTTACAACCGGAGTATTTAGCGCTTTTGAAGCTTCTAATGATACTGCAGATTTATCAAAACGGATACGGCCACCGCCTTCAGTTTCGATAAGGAAAGTAGTATCGGCAATTTCATATATTTTGCCGTGGATACCGGCTGTTGTAACAACTTTATCGCCCTTTTTAAGTTCGTCTACATATTTCTTCTGGTCCTTTTGTTTTTTCATTTGCGGACGGATCATGAAGAAATAAAACACCACTGCAATTAACCCGAACATAATTAATTGCTGGTAACCTAAGCCTCCACCGGCTTGTAATAAAATAGTTGCTGTCATTTTTTTGTTTATATAAATTAAATTGGAGTTACCTCACCAATTAAATGAACCATGCTTTGCGCAGGGTTGGTATTGGCGGTAATGGTAATTTGTTTATCCTGCAGGCCCATTTTACCTACACTACTAAAGGTTACTTTAATTTCACCTTCTTCACCCGGTTTAATAGGTGTACTTGGCCACTCAGGTTTGGTACAGCCGCAGGTTGCAACCGCATCTTTAATAATCAATGGCGATTTACCGGTATTGGTAAACTTAAAAGCATAAGTTACTTTATCACCTGCCTTTATTTTGCCAAAGTCATGTGTTTCTTTTTCAAATTTAACAACAGGCGCATTGGTTGCACTGGTATTACCGGCATCAGCGGTAGTTGCCGCGGTAGCATTAGTTCCTGAATTTGAGTTGCAGGCAGTCATGAGCATACCGGCAACAATTGTACATAAAAACAGCTTTTTCATTGGTTGTTATTCTATTAATCCTCTGCCTATTTTCCTTATTTTATTTTGGGCTTTAAGTTCAAATAAAATCTTGTCTAAGATACCGTTAATAAATGAATTACTTTTAGGTGTACTAAACTCTTTGGATATTTCCAGGTACTCGTTAATGGTAACCTTTACGGGTATCGATGTAAAATTAATAAATTCTACAATAGCCATCTTCATTAATAAAGTATCCATCATTGCTATACGGTCCGGCTCCCAATTCTGGGTCTTTTCTGCTATCAATGCCTGGTATTCTGCATCATGGCGAATGGTTTGTTCATACAGGTTAATAACAAACTCGCGGTCTTCTACCCAATTGCCGCTTATTTCTGCCAGTTGATTTTTCTCTAACTCTTCATCAAAAGAGAAATTCTTGAATGTTTTGGCTATAAGTGCCTGTAGTACCTCACGATCTACCGGCCAAAAAATAAACTTATCTTCAAAAACCTGCTCGGCTAATGATGATTTCAGGATAACTTTCTTGAAAATGAATTTGATAATGTCTTTATCAGACTGGATACTGTCATCCGTTTTTGCCAGGTACTCGGCATAATCAGGCGAGGCTTTCAGCGTATCAAACAATGACTTTGCCAGCTCGGGATCAAAAGACCACTCTACCTTATATTTTTTTACAGCGGCTATATACTCTTTGTTTTGAACCAGCGATAAAATGAATTTGTTGCTTAGCAATTTAACATTGGCATTCAAATCTTCGGCTGTAGGTAAATGTTTATTGGCTCTTTCTTCCGCATCGCGCGAAGTATAGTCAACTACCTCATTTATAAGAGATAGCATCCATATGTACATTTCAAAAACCTGGTCAATACTATTTAGCAGAAATTTTTCATGTACCTTAATTTCTTTAGTGTTTGACTGGTGGAACGCGTACAGCGACTGTAACACTTTTACCCGTAGGTGCCTTCTATTTAACATTTTGTAAGAACGATTATGACCTGGTAACCCTGGCCGACATGATAATTATTAATAGGTTGATTTCACTTTTTTAATATCTGCTATCCGTTTCTCGGCAATTCTATTTGCCGCATCAATAGTAGAAATGTTTTCGGCTTTAGAAAGTTTTAAAACATTTCGCGTTGCCTCATAAATATTTTCGGTAAGCTGCATTGTGCGCTTTTTGCTGTAGCCCATTAACTCCGAATAGCAGTTAATGATGCCCCCTGCATTTATTACATAGTCGGGTGCAAACAGTATGCCTTTATCCAGCAGCATCTGCCCGTGTAATGATTCGTCCTGCAGCTGGTTATTGGCCGAACCGGCTATAATAGCGCATTGCAGTTTGTTAATAGTTTGTGTATTGATAGTTGCCCCAAGCGCGCAGGGTGCGTATATATCAGCATTAATATCAAATATGGTGTTGTTTGAGATGGCTTCGGCCCCGTATTTTTTTGATACCTGGCGTGTGCGGTCATCGTCAATGTCGCTTACGTAAACCTTGGCATTTTCATCACGCAGCAACTTCACCAAATGTTCACCTACGTGCCCTATCCCCTGCACAATAACCGAGCGGCCGGTGATACTGTCATTGCCATAAAGTTCTTTTACGGCTGCCTTCATGCCCATAAAAACACCCATAGCCGCTACCGGGCCAGGGTCGCCGGTGCCACCCATAGTTTCGGGTACACCCGTAACATGCTGGGTCTCCATGCGTATGTATTCCATATCGCGTGTATTGGTACCTACATCTTCTGCTGTAATAAATTCTCCGTTAAGGTTTTTTATGAACCGGCCAAATTTGCGCAGTAACGCTTCGGTTTTATCCCTGCGCGAATCGCCTATAATAACCGCCTTGCCACCACCCAGGTTAAGCCCTGTAATGGCCGATTTATAGGTCATGCTTTTTGAAAGGCGCAATACATCCTGCAAAGCTTCGCTCTCGGTTTTATAAGCCCACATGCGGGTACCACCCAAAGCAGGGCCCAATGTGGTATCATGAATTGCGATGATTGCTTTTAAGCCTGTATCCGGATCGCTGCAAAACACAACCTTTTTATGTCCGTATGTTTCAAGCTGGTTAAAAATACTATCAGTGTGTTGTTGAGCAGGCATTGTAATAACGGCAAAGTGTTTAGTGTCTCGGCGCTACAAAAGTAGCTGTTTTTTTTATTGTGGCAAAGTTTAAGTAGCGATGAGGAACGAATGGGTAAAAAGTGAGGCATGAGTAACCACGATTTTTGTCTTTAAACTTTAGTCTTTTCATCCTTTATCATGTTTGAATTCCAATCCACTTACCGTACTTTTGAATTTCTATCTTCCGGACTTTCGGGCATCCCGGCTTTCGGACTAAAAACATGAAAGAACTCGCATACCTAAATAAATTCTTCTATAAATATCGCTGGCGACTGGTTCCGGGTATATTGTTTGTTATCATATCAAACATTTTCGGCGTACTGCCTGCACAGGTTATCCGCGTAGCGTTTGATCTGGTTACCGAAAATATTGGCGTTTACCAGCTATTTACGGGCTTTAACAGGCAAAACATTATCTATGATATATTTGGCTCCAGCTTAATGCTATTTGGCGTACTGGTGTTAATATTAGCTTTGCTAAGGGGAATGTTCTTATTCTTTATGCGGCAAACGCTGATACTCATGTCGCGGCATATTGAGTACGATCTGAAGAACGAGACCTACAGCCATTACCAGCGCCTGTCACTTGCTTTTTACCGCCGCCATAACACCGGCGACCTCATGAACCGTGTTACCGAGGATGTAAGCCGTGTGCGTATGTACCTGGGGCCGGGCATTATGTATACCATTAATACGGTTGTACTTTTTGTGCTGGTGATATATGCCATGCTTACTGTGAATGTGCGTTTGGCAATATTTTCTGTACTGCCCTTACCTATTTTGGCGGTTATTATATTTTATGTAAATACGGTTATAGAGTTTAGGAGCGAGCAGATCCAGAAACGCCTTTCTGCATTATCGAGCTTTGTGCAGGAAAACTTTTCGGGCATCAGGGTAATTAAATCATATGTGCGTGAAGGTTTTGTACGCGGCAAATTCGCTGATGAAAGCGAAGATTATAAAACGCAAAGCATGGCTTTGGCAAAGGTGCAGGCCATGTTTTTTCCGGCAATGCTGCTCCTGATAGGTTTGAGTAACGTAATTACCATGTACATAGGCGGCGTGGAGGTAATGAAGGGTAACATTACCGCCGGTAATATTGCCGAGTTTATTGTTTATTTAAATATGCTGGCCTTCCCGGTAATATCATTGGGGTGGGTTACTTCATTGATACAGCGTGCCGCGGCTTCGCAAAAGCGCATTAACGAGTTTTTACATGAGCAGCCGGAGATCATCTCTCCAGATGTACCGGCACGGCACCTTGCCGGTAAAATAGAGTTTAAAGATGTATCATTTGTTTACCCAGATACCGGTATCAATGCTTTAAAGCAGGTATCGTTTGTAGCCAATCCCGGCGAAATGGTGGCAATTATTGGCCGCACAGGCTCGGGGAAATCAACCATTGGCAATTTAATTATGCGCATGTATGATACTACCGGCGGGCATATATTAATAGACGATAAGCCTATTACCCGCCTTAACCTGGATAGTTACCGCTCGCAAATTGGTTTTGTACCACAAGAGGTTTTTCTGTTCTCAGATATTATATCGCACAACATTGCTTTTAGTGCCGATGTGCTGGATATGCCGCGTGTTGAGCAGGCCGCTAAAGATGCAGCTGTTTACAATAATATTATAGGGCTGGAGAACGGCTTTGAAACGCTTATTGGTGAGCGTGGTGTAACCTTATCAGGCGGGCAAAAACAACGGGTAAGTATTGCAAGGGCTATAGTTAAGCAACCGCAAGTGCTTATTTTTGATGATTGCCTGTCGGCAGTTGATACCCGTACAGAGGAAGAGATACTGAACAACCTGGGCCGGATAATGCAGGGCAAAACCAGCATTATTATATCGCACCGGATATCAACCATAAAAAATGCCGATAAGATATTGGTATTACATAATGGCGAAATAATTGAGCAGGGTACCCACAACCAGCTAATGGATTTGAAGAGCGCATATTTTGAATTGTACGAGAGACAATTACTTGAAGAAGAGGAAAAAGCATAAAAATGCAACCCTTACAATTTAATTGCGTAAAAGTTTATGTAAATGGTTTAATAATATCGCATTTAGTAGTTGCGATTTAAAAAAATATTTATATTTATGCCAACCAAAACTATTACGATACACAATTTATGGGAGATTTTGAAAACAGAGAGCGTGAAGAGGTTTACTCAAAGAAGGTTAGAGCCGGGAAGAGAACTTATTTTTTTGATGTAAAAGCGACCAGGTCAAACGATTATTATATAACTATTACAGAAAGTAAAAAACGTTTGGAAGATGGCGTTTTTATTAAGCACAAGATCTTTTTATACAAAGAAGACTTTGAGAAATTCGCCGAAGGTTTAAAAGACACCGTAGAATATATTAAAGACCACCAGGAAGTAGTTGAGAAACGTTACGAATACAGCGAAAATCCTGAAATTGCAAAAGCTGATGAGGATTTTTCCTTTTAAAGAAGACAACAATACTCCAACCTAAATTATAATAGTACCCTGCCCTATGGCAGGGTATTTTTGTTTAAAAATTATATTATCTGCTGCTCATTATACCAATTGCCCCGCCTATTATAGCTGCAATAAATATTAAAGCGTATAAGGATATAATAACTATTGTTGTAATTCCCCAGAGCTTAAAAAATGATTTTAGTTTGCCAAAGGCGGTAGTTATTTCTGCCGAATTACTATGTAGTATCCCATTTTTAATACGGCTGCCAAATTGGTATATGTAAAGCGAAAAAAAGAAATAGAAAACGGCAAGCAGGATATATACAAAGCTTAAAAAGCCACCCATTGCCGCCGGGTAAGGCGTAGCGGCTTCAGGCTGAAGTTTAGACATCATACTAAATATACTGCCTACAAATAATGAACCTAAAACAAATATGCCAGAAAGTACAAAGCCCACTATCCCTAAAAAGTAAGCCCACTGGCCGGCCTTTTGCAGATAATATTGTGCTTCGTCAGACAAAATAATTTGTGGTTCGGCAGTTGGTTCAAGTTGGTTTTCTGTTGTTTCCATGTTGAATTTAAGGTTTAGTTTCCTTAAAGTTATAAACTAAATGTTATAAACTCAATGTAGCTAAGCAACAAAAATTACAACAATACACCCTTCATAAATAATACAGCAACTGTAAAGTAAATGATAAGGCCGGTAACATCAACCAAAGTAGCCACAAACGGCGCAGATGAAGTTGCAGGATCGGCACCTAATTTCTTTAAAACCAATGGCAGCATAGAGCCCGCCAGTGACCCCCATAATACAACACCTATCAATGAAAAGCCTATGGTAAAGCCTACCAATATCCAATGCGGGCCGTACATGGTGCTAAACAAACTAAAAGCGGCTATCCTGAAAAAGCCTATGATACCCAAAGTTATACCCAGCATTAAACCGGATATGATCTCGCGGCGCATAACCCGCCACCAATCGGCAATGGTAACCTCGCCCAGTGCCATGGCTTGTATAATTAATGTTGATGCCTGCGAGCCGCTGTTCCCCCCGCTTGAAATGATCAGCGGAATAAACAAGGCCAATACAACCGCTTTTTCAATTGCGTGCTCAAAAAAGCCCATTGCTGTGGCGGTAAGCATTTCGCCCAAAAACAATATTACCAGCCAGCCTACACGCTTTTTAACCAGTCGAAACAGGTTGATATCCAAATAAGGCTCATCCAGGGCCTCGGTACCACCAATCTTCTGAATATCCTCGGTATACTCTTCATTGGCTATCCAAAGAATATCATCAACCGTTACAATACCAAGCAAAATATTGTCAGAATCTGTAACCGGCAATGCTGTACGGTTATTCATCCTGAACACGTTTATCGCATCTTCCTGCGGGTCGTTAGCGCTCAGGGCAATTAGGCGGCCGTCCATCAAATCGCTTACCTTAGTTTCGGGCGTTACCAACAATATTTCACGGATCCGGATATCATCCAGCAAAACGCCATTCTCATCAATCACATATATAACATCAATGGTTTCGGAGTTTTTACCATAGCGGCGAATGTGCGAAAGCACGCGGGTTACATCCCAGTTCTTTTTAACGGCTATGTAATCGGGCGTCATTAAACGGCCAACACTGTCTTCCTGGTAACCTAATAGCGATAATGCCTCCTTACGGTCGGCGGGCGATAGGTGTAGTATGAGGGTTTTAACAGCATCGCCATGTAATTCACTAAAAAAAGCAGTACGGTCATCCGGCGGCAACTCATTAATGATCTCCCCTACTTTTTTACCCGAAAGTTTTTTGATGATCCGTTCCTGAGTAGGGAAATCCAATATCCTGAATACATTAACCGCCCGGTTAATGGAAAGGGTTTCAATAAATAAGGGGCCATATTCCGGAAGTTCATCAATCAGTTCTTCAACATCCGATATATTAAGGTTATTCAAATATTCCTTTAACTGGGTATTATCACCTTCCTGCAGTAATAATTCTATTTGCTCAACCATTTCTTCCATAAAATCACCCTCTTATTTACATGTTTTTGCCTTAATTTATACTCTGTGGTAGCGCTGGCAAAAGTCGTTTATTTTTTCAAATTACAAGGCAGTTTTTTCTGTTATCTTTGCGCCTTAATTTGAGTGGGCGGTTTGCAGTTTACTGCAAGCAGTTAGCGCGCTCATTTAGAGTTTACAATTTAAAAATTAGAGTTTAACAAATGGGTTTACAATGTGGTATAGTAGGCTTGCCAAACGTGGGTAAGTCAACACTTTTTAACTGTTTATCAAATGCCAAGGCACAGGCGGCAAATTTTCCGTTCTGTACCATTGAGCCAAATGTGGGTGTAATTACCGTGCCCGATGAACGCCTTACAAAACTGACAGAGATTGTTAACCCAAAGAACGTTGTTCCGAATGTTATTGAGATAGTTGACATTGCAGGCCTTGTTAAAGGCGCCAGTAAAGGCGAAGGTTTGGGTAACCAGTTCCTTGCTAACATACGTGCTACAAACGCTATAATACATGTGCTGCGCTGCTTTGATAATGATAATGTGATACACGTTGATGGCTCGGTTGACCCCATCCGCGATAAGGAGATCATTGATACGGAACTACAGCTTAAGGATTTAGATTCGATAGAAAAAAAGATCCAGAAAGTTGAAAAAATGGCTAAAACAGGCGGCGATAAGGAAGCTAAAAAAACTTACGACGTGCTAACCATTTACAGGAACCATTTACTGGAAGGGAAATCTGCCCGTACCGCCCCTGTTGCTGAAGAAGACAAAGAATATATTGAAGATATATGGCTGCTTACCGCAAAACCTGTTATGTACGTATGTAACGTTGATGAAGGTTCTGTTAACACCGGTAACGCTTACGTAGAACGCGTAAAAGCGGCTGTAAAAGAAGAGAATGCTGAGGTACTGATTATATCGGCACAAATTGAAGCGGAAATTGCTGAGCTGGAATCATATGAGGAACGCCAGGAGTTTTTGAATGATTTAGGCCTTGCCGAATCTGGCGTAAATAAGTTAATTAAAGCGGCTTACCGCCTGCTTAACCTGGCTACATACTTTACAGCAGGTGTACAGGAAGTACGCGCGTGGACCATTACACAGGGCTTTACAGCTCCGCAGGCTGCAGGTGTTATCCATACCGATTTTGAAAAAGGATTTATCCGCGCCGAGGTAATAAAATACGAAGATTTTGTTAAGTTTAACGGATCTGAAGCTGCTATTAAAGAAAACGGTAAACTGGGAGTTGAAGGTAAAACCTACGTGGTTGAAGATGGGGATGTAATGCACTTTAGGTTTAACGTTTAGGCGTACCAAACAATTATTTAAACCACATATTAACCGTTTGCAGGCAATGAAAGCATTGTATACTTTAAATAGATGTTACTTAAATTATACAATAGCATTAATGCTTGCATTGCTGTCATTTCAAAAAAATGTATTTGCGCAGGCCGAATTTATGCCCTACGGGAATTTAAACGGGATACGCATTAAAGGCCAGCTAATGCCATTTAACACCAGTATTGATGTTGCAGGCAATAGCTGGCTAAAAATAAAATCGACAGGCAAGGAGCTTCAAAAACCTAAGTTTAAACGTACCGGCAACCTGCAGGTGGTAAATACCGCTATAGATAGCCTTGGTTTTGTTATAACAAACGAAGACATTGGTAACGGCAAAATAAAGCTTACTGTAAAATGTACGGTAAACCAGGATATTACTGTAAAAGGTGTTTATTTAGGCGTAAGGCTTCCAAAAACAATTTATACAAACAGCACGGCCGACATTAAGCGATCGGGCCCAACGCCGCAATCGCCTGTTACGGTTATTAGCTTTAAGGGTAACCAGCAGGATATAACTATTACGCCGGGGCAGCCATCGGCAATGATACAGCCCAATAATGATACGCTAAAATACATCCAGCTATACTTCCCGGTTTGTGAAAGCAAACTAAATAAAGGCGATGTTTTTGAAAGATCTTATTTCATAAACGTAACCGGTATTGTTGATGAGGCAGATGCCATCATGCAAATGGATACCACAAAAGCCGGAAGAAACTTTATGGGCCTGGGTGGAAATTTCCGCCTGCAAAATAAAACCGATCCGCAGGTAATTGACTACTGTCTTAAAAACTTAAATGTAGTTTGGGGCCGTGTAGAAATGCCCTGGCATAGCTGGCAACCGGCCATAAACCGCGACCCTATTGCTGCAGCCGACAGCGGTTTTTTAGATGAGCATGTTAAAAGATCAATGGAGATGGCGCAAAAGCTCTATAAGCTGAACATCCCGGTTATTGTAACTGCATGGGCGCCACCGCAATGGGCAGTTGTTGGGCCATTAAAATACGGGCCCGATAAAAATGGCGTTTGGGGCAATCCCCTGCTTGCAACTAATATGCAACAGATCTATAAATCCATCACCGATTATATCATCTATTTAAAAGATCATTACAACGTTGAGGTTAAATACTTCTCCTTTAATGAATCTGACCTGGGGATAAACATCAGGCAAACTGGCAGGGAGCATGCAGATCTGATAAAAGGTCTTGGTGCTTATTTCAAATCAAAGAACTTATCAACCAAACTGCTTTTGGGTGACAATTCGGATGCTACAACCTATAATTTTATCTATCCGGCTATGAATGACCCGGAGGCATTGCCTTACATTGGCGCGGTATCATTCCACTCCTGGCGCGGATGGGATACACCAACATTACAAAAATGGGCCGATGCTGCAAAGAAACTAAACCTGCCCCTGCTTATAGGCGAAGGTAGTATTGATGCGGCCGCCTGGGCTTACCCTGCTTATTTTGAAGAAGAATCATACGCATTAGAAGAGATAAACCTTTATACCCGCCTTATAGCTATTTGCCAGCCGCAATCCATCTTACAATGGCAGCTTACTGCAGATTACTCGCCTTTAGCAGGTGGTGGCATTTTTGGTGATAATGGGCCGCTAAGGCCAACGCGGCGTTTTTGGCAGCTTAAACAACTGGCATCAACGCCATCAAACTTATACGTTTTCCCGCTTGAAGTTAACAATGACAACATTTCCTGTACCGCGCTGGGCAATTCATTCACCGGTAGCTATAGCTTTCATGTGGTAAACAACAGCGCTGCCAGAACCGTACATTTAAAAGGCTTGCCCAATGCGGTGAAGGCGCTTAATATTTACTTAACGGATAGTAAGTACAATATTAAAAAAGTTAAAAAGATAAAGGTTAACAATCACGAAGCTGAATTTAAACTTGGCTCGAGGTCTTTTACAACTCTTAGCACCAATTAATAAGATAGATTAGCCGATTTTCATATCTTTGCGCCAAAATGTTCTCGTAGTTCAATGGATAGAATTATGGCCTCCGAAGCCGTCGATATGAGTTCGAATCTCATCGAGAACACATTTAAAAGGCGGGTAACTAAGTAGTTACCCGCCTTTTTCTATGCTTTGTTGATAATGTAGGTGGCTTACGGTATTATATTGATACCTTTACCCCCCACACATGGAAGAAAGAAAATACCTTACAACCTGGAGAAAATATATCCCGGTTATTCGCCTGCATCTTAAGAGAAGCCTTGCAGAAGAGCAGAGTTTTAAATTAAATATAACTGATTTTGAATCTGCCGGCGACCGCGGTAAATCTGGCTACACTTTTAGTTTAGCTATGGAAAACGGTAAAGTTACCAATAACATCAGCGGATCTGCTGTTGCACGTGACCTTTACGAAGCCCTTAAAACGGACGAGACTATAAAAGCTATGATTCAGGATAAAGCTATAAAGATAAGTGTGGGTAAATCTTTTGTACTAAGTATAAAAACAACTCACATCTCTTCTTTTAAAACAGAATAGTAAGCAAGTCCAGCATAAAAACTGCGTCATTGCCGGCACGAAGCAATCTTCGACATGCTTGCAACCGATGATGTGGAACCCCACGACAAGTATTTATTAAAAAATATTGATTTGTCATCCTGAGGAACGAAGGGTCTACTCCTTCACTCCTTTCAGGATGACAATTTCATTTCTATTTCAGAGCATCAGCAGCATAGGCACGGCATATTTTTACTTCTTGTACCGCATCTGAACCGGCCGGGATATTATATTCCAGCTCAATTGTTGCCGGGAATTTATACTTGTTCTTTTTCATTAAAGCCAGCACGTCTTTAATCGGTGTATCGCCTTGGCCCCATACCGCGTTAGGGCCGTTGTTAAACTTACGGTCCTTAATGTGCATGCTGGTTATGCGGTCGTGATATTTTTCAATAAAAGGAATAGGGCTGCTGCTTGTGCCCGATGCATAATGCCCAATATCAAGGTTTATAGCGTTGTATTTTGATTGACTAAGGGCGGTATCCCACAAGGTTGGTGTAGCCTGTGTGTGCGCATGATAACCTACATACATTTTATGTTTAGTGGCCAGGTCGCCCAGGCGTTTGGTCTGCGCATCGTCAGGCAGCTCTACGGTAACATGTGTAACGCCTAATGCTTTGCCTGCGTTAAAAGCATATTCTATTTCGGCATCGCTGTTTTTGGCACCCAATGCATTTGGTTTCCAGGCATAAATAGTTACACCTGCATCATTATACATTTTACGCAGCTCTTTAAATTTATCCATTGATGCCCCGGCACGCCACTCGGCTATTTTAGGCCCAAACTCAGTCCAGTTCTGTCCCTGTTCTCGTTTTGGCGCCCCGGCATAAGCTTCGGCGGCATCACCCATTAACTCAATGGCGTTAATGTTGCAGTCAATGCAATATTTCAGCAAATCTTCGGCAGTGCCGGGCATGCTCCTGAACGAATAAGTGATTACCCCTATTTGCACGCCATTAATAACAGAATTTGGTTTAGCGGCACTTAAAAGAGAGCCTGCAAATGATGTTTTTGAAAGGAACAGCATGGATGTTGCGGCAAGTGCACCGCTGCCAATAAACTGGCGCCTGCTTAGGTTTTGCTTTTTCATAATAATCTCCGGTTTTTGAGAGGTAATTGGTTTAAACCAAAGTTATTAATTTAATCATCCGGGCAAAATCTGTATTAAAAGTGTTACCTGGGAAAAGAGGCAAGAGGATAAGAATCAAGAGACAAGACTGAAGTGCACAGTAATTTATGCCTTTGCATACTTAGCTTAGGGATTATTCCCCCAGCAACCCTTCGTTATCCTTCAATTCCACGCCGGATAATTTCCGTTTGAAAGCTTCCTGAACGAGATAGAAAATTTTATCGGCAGCAGTGGCGGGGTCAAGGCCGCCGGGGCGGATGTTGGAGATGCAGTTACGGGAATTATCTTTTAGTCCGGGTTTAGGATTGTAGGTTAAATAAGCACCCATACTATCAGCCGCGCTGAGACCGGGGCGCTCGCCAATGAGTATAATGGATAGCCTGGCGTTTAGCGCGTCGGCAATAGGGTCGCCAATGGCTACACGCCCCTGCTGTACCAGGCACAGCGGACCAACCTTTAATTTTGCAGCTGAAAATTTAGGGATAAGCAGCTGTAATAAAGCCAGTGCATTTTCATCAATAGCCATGGCTGATAATCCATCGGCAATAATAATAACCACATCGTCGCCGGTTATCTGATCGGTTAGCCGGTTTATAGAATACTCATCAAGCAACCTGCCCAGGTCAGGCCGTTGCAGGTATTGGGCACGGCTCTCTGCCCTGCTGTGCAACTGTAAAACAGGCAGGTTAAACTGCATCAGGATCTCCGTAAGTTCTTCGCTATCCATAACGGAATATACCGCGTCACGGGCATGGGCGTGGGCCAGTTTAAACTCCAGTGACTGTTTGGTGGGGATACTGCTACCTGTGCTGCCAATAGCTATCCGCGCCGGAGTAAACTCCTTTAAAAAACTTAGCGGATCGGGTTCATGCTTAATTATTTTATCCATAAGCTTCCCATATTTTTAAGCAAACCAGCCGCCGCAGTAGCCGACCGGTTGCCTTTGTCATCAAATATCCCTTGCTTTAATAACCATTGCTCAAACTCAGGCGCGGGTTTTAAGCCAAGCACTTTACGCACATATAAGGCATCATGGAACGAGGTAGATTGATAATTGAGCATAATGTCATCAGAGCCGGGTATGCCCATTATAAAGTTGCAACCGGCTACACCAAGCAGAGTAAGCAGATTATCCATATCATCCTGATCTGCTTCGGCGTGGTTGGTATAGCAAATATCTACCCCCATTGGCAGGCCGAGGAGCTTTCCGCAAAAATGATCTTCCAATGCGGCCCGGGTTATCTGTTTACCATCATACAAATACTCCGGACCAATAAAACCCACTACTGAATTTACCAACAGCGGTTTAAACTTTTTAGCGATGGCATAGGCCCTTACTTCGCAAGTTTGTTGGTCTACTCCGTGATGCGCATTTGCTGATAGCGCGCTGCCCTGCCCTGTTTCAAAATACATTACATTATTGCCGATACTTCCCCGGTTCAAACTTAGCGTTGCCGAATAAGCTTCTTCCAGAATATTCAGGTTGATACCGAACCCCGTGTTTGCCTTCTCTGTCCCGGCGATAGATTGGAAGCATAGATCGACAGGCGCATTTTGGTTGATCAGATCAATAGTGGTAGTAATATGGCTCAGCACGCATGATTGTGTGGGGATCTCAAACTGTTGCCTAAGCGTATCGATCAGCGTTAAAATTTTCATGACCGCTGTGGGGCTGTCCGTGGCGGGGTTAATGCCTATCACCGCATCGCCGCTGCCATACAGTAAACCTTCGATCAGGCTTGCTGCAATTCCTCTCGGATCATCAGTAGGGTGATTGGGTTGCAGGCGGGTAGAGAAATGCCCTTTGAGCCCGATTGTATTACGGAACCGTGTAACAACCTCGCACTTTTTTGCTACGGCTATCAAATCCTGGTTACGCATTATTTTTGATACCGCCGCGGCCATCTCTGGCGTAATAGCATCAGCAACGCTTTGAAGAATAAGTGTGTCGGTTTCGTCTTTCAGCAGCCAATCACGTAAGTCGCCAATAGTTAGGTGGCTAATGGTATTAAACGCATTTTTATCGTGGTTATCAATGATAAGGCGGGTTACTTCATCATCTTCATAGGGAATAACAGCTTCATCCAGGAAATTTTTTAAAGGCACATCGGCCAGTGTGATCTGGGCAGCAACACGTTCCTCATAGGTATCGGCACTTAGGCCCGCCAGCGCATCACCGGTACGGAATGGCGAGGCTTTTGCCAGCAGCACCCGCAGGCTATCAAACCTGTAAACTTTACCGAGTATGGTGTGCTGGTACATTTTAATTAGTGAATTGGAGAGTTAGTGAATTAGTGATTTTAGCATCATTAATTTATTAGCGAATTGGCGTTATTGCTTCTAATTGCCGGGGTGTATCCAGCATTGCATCGTCCAGTATCTTTATTTTATGTTTACCCATCAGCATAAATATAATTACACATACCGCCAGCCCGGCAAAAAAGATCAGGCTGATATAAAAGTTGTAATACATAATAGCCACCATACACACAGCTGATAACACCAGTGCAATTGCCGGGAATACCGGGTAAAAAGTCGCTTTAAACGGCCTTTCTAAATTTGGTTCTTTAGTGCGGAGAACAAACAGGCTTATCATACTCATCATGTACATAACCACCGCTCCCATTACCGATAAAATAATGATCTGGCTGGTTGTACCGGTATATAAAGCCAAAAAACTGATTACGCCGCCCGCGATTATGGCCCAATGCGGCGTTTTAAATTTCTGGTTTACCACTGCCAGGCCTCTTGGTAAATAACCACTTCTTGCCATAGCAAATACCTGGCGGGATGATGCCAGGATAGTTCCATGAAAAGAGGCTATCAATCCAAATAAACCTATACTGGCAAATAGTTTTGTTAGTCCGCTGGACTTACCTAATGCTATGCCTACGGCTTCTGGCAGAGGGTAGTCCAGGCCGCTTAGTTTACGCCAGTCGGTAATGCCGCCGGTAAATATCATTACCCCTAAAGCTAAAAATACTAAAGTTGCCAGGGAAGAAATATAACCTCGTGGGATGTTACGTTTTGGATCTTTTACCTCTTCGGCAACCATAGCTACGCCCTCAATGGCAAGGTAAAACCACACCGCGAACGGCAGCGCGGCAAATACACCACCCCAGCCAAAAGGCATAGGGTTGTTTAAATAATTTTCCATTTTAAAGTGCGGGGCAACCACGCCCATAAACAGCAGCAATTCGGCCACGGCCAAAATGGTGATAAACACAGAGAACGTTGCCGATTCTTTTACCCCGGATATATTCAGCACAATAAATACCACATTAAAAAATACTGCCGACCAAAAAACGTCCATTCCGGGATATAAAAAATGGAGATAGCTGCCCAGTGCGAAGGCTATGGCGGGTGTGGCAAACAAAAAATCTATAAGGGTAGCATACCCGGCAATAAGCCCTCCAAATGGCCCCATAGCCCGGTAAGAATAGGCAAATGCACCACCTGCATGTGGTATAGAAGTGGTAAGTTCGGTATAGCTAAAAATGAAAGTGACATACATTACGGTGATCACCAGTGTGGCTATTAAAAAACCGATGGTGCCCGAGACCGCCCAGCCAAAATTCCACCCAAAATATTCGCCGGAGATAACTAAACCTACAGCAATGGCCCATAAATGTACGGGCTTCAGTACTCTTTTAAGTTGCTTGTTATCCGGTTTTTCCAAAGGTATTATTTATGAAATTTACACTGCCTTAAGATACTGATTAAAATTATTCAAACAAAAACATCAATATTTAAAGTTATTGTTAATACTATCAAGTATAAAAATCCTTCTGTAACATTTTAATGCAAACTATTATCTTACACATGAAAATGTAATTTTTCACAGGCATGCAATAACATAGTAGTAATGTTTTACTAACAAGTATTTAATATTAACGCTTTTGTTAAATTTGTGCTTCCTAATTAAGTTTAATAGTGCCCCAAATCGACACCACTACAATAAGACAAGTCTGGACATCTGCCCTGCAAACTCATTATACGCGATATAAAATTTTAGCAGGCTCCTTTATTGTTGCCGTTATTTTATCTACGCTGCCATTATTTTTCCACCAGATCCAAAAAAGACAAGGTGTAATACTAAACGATTGGGTGCTGGCCCAGCTCCCTCCTTATAATGTTTCAGTATTGATATTTGCCTGCATCTGGGGCATGGCCCTGCTCATATTATACAGGGCTTTATACAAGCCCGAGATATACATTAACTACGTTTGGACACTCATTTTTATCAATATTGCCCGCATTATATCCATCAGTATAATACCCCTTGATCCGCCGCATGGCTGGGTAAATTTAATTGACCCGCTTACAGGGATATTTTATGGCAATGTGGTTATTACCAAAGACCTTTTCTTTTCGGGCCATACATCAACAATGGTTTTAATATTTCTTTGCCTTGAGAAAAAGTCTGATAAAATTATAGGTTTTATTGCAACCATAGCGGTAATGGCACTATTACTTGTACAGCATATTCATTATACAATTGATGTATTGGCGGCCCCAATTATTGTGTACATTCTTTTCAGGCTTACCAAATATTTCCTAAAGCGCGATCATACCCGCCAGTGGTAAATTAGCCTCTGTTCTTCTGTATAAACTCCTTGTGTTTAGTACATTTAAACATTAAATTTATAAGCTGTTATAACCCCAGCTTTTACTATGCCAGCCAACTTTAAATCAGTTAAGAGGAATATCCTTGTCGCGATATTTCTGTTATTCAGCGTATACGTTAGCGCGCAACAACAAACGCCCCGCCAGTTGTTTCCCGGTTTGTTTGAGGCCGTACAATCATCAGATGTTTTTCCGGATAATAAAACCTTTGTGGATTGCACCCCAAAGTACGCTCCCAACCTTATCATGAAAGCTTATAATGAGCAATTAGGCAAGGCCGGTTTTAACCTGAAGGAGTTTGTAATGGCCAACTTTACCGTGCCCGGTGGTGTTACCCACGCTTTTACAACCAATATTGAAGATGGGATCCGCAAGCATATTGATACGTTATGGCAAGTATTACAGCGTAAACCCGATGCTGCTTCAAAACTATCGTCACTGGCGGCGCTGCCTAACCCCTACATTGTACCGGGTGGCCGATTCAGGGAGATCTATTACTGGGACAGCTATTTTACCATGCTGGGCCTGCAGGAAAGCAAACAGTTTAAGGTGATCAATAATATGATTGATAATTTTGCTTACCTCATAGATACTTACGGTTTTATCCCTAACGGGAACCGTGCATATTACCTAACCCGCTCACAGCCTCCTTTCTTTTCGTTAATGGTAAACCTGCTGGCAAAAAACGAAGGCAATAAAATATTGATCAAATATCAGCCGCAACTGATAAAAGAATACAATTACTGGATGCTGGGTTCGGCTGCTTTAGCGAATAATAAGGCGGCCCATCGTGTGGTACGTATGGCAGACGGAACCTTGCTTAACCGTTATTGGGATGAGAGTGATAAACCGCGGGAGGAATCATACATCAAAGATGTGGATGCCGCTAAAACCACCAAGCAATCGCTGCCTGTTTTTTATCATCATATAAGGGCGGCGGCCGCTTCCGGCTGGGATTTTAGCAGTCGTTGGTTTGATAGCTCGGCAAAGCTGGCTACCATACAAACTACCGATCTTGCCCCTGTAGATCTGAATTGTTTAATGTACAACCTGGAGCTTACCATTGCCAACAGTTACCAGGCACAGGGTAACCTTGCACAATATAAAGTTTACCAATCCAAAGCCGATACCCGCAAAAAAGTGATACTGAAATACTTTTGGGACCCGAAAACCAACTGGTTTCAGGATTATAACTGGACCACCAGGCAGTTCTCCGCCATACCAACTTTAGCTGCTGTTTTCCCGTTGGAATTTAAGATAGCTACCCCAGAACAGGCTCAAAAAATAGCCGACGGATTAAAAGCCAACTTTCTGAAACCCGGCGGACTGGTTACCACCCTCAACTTTAGCGGCCAGCAATGGGATGCCCCAAACGGATGGGCACCACTGCAATACATGGCTATTGACGGCCTCGAAAACTATAATCATCGTGAACTTGCCAAAGATATTGCCACCCGCTGGACACGGCTAAACATCCGCGTGTTTAAACAAACCGGTAAGCTTTTAGAAAAATATAATGTAGTTGATACCAGCCTAACCGCAGGCGGCGGTGAATACCCTCTGCAAGATGGTTTCGGGTGGACTAATGGTGTGCTGTTAAAGCTGATGAATAAGTACCAGTTTGATAAGCAGGGAGATTAAATATGAGAGAAATATTGTCTGCTGACTTTTTAATTTCGATTGTTTGGATAAATGAATTCAACTTATTGAAAAACATCTGTAATGTAAATGTCCTATGTATTGAAAGCGATAATGAAGTAGTGTATTCATTAAATTTTACGGATATTTTATATACAGCTTATCGTCAAGAAAATATTGAGGATGAATTTGAAGTAATTGAGACTACTCTTTCCAAATTCAATGATTCAAAAACAGTAAACTTTATGCACTCGAAATCAAGACAAGATTATTGGATTATCGAATTTATAAGTGGTCTGCATACTTTAACCATTTCCTTTAAAACACTAACCTGCATCAAAGCATAAAATAAAATTCAGGGCGTTACCTACGGCCCGGGCTATGCGCTCATACTACACAGGCATTAGCCACAGGCCGGTATCCGCTCCTATCCATTAGGTTTGTTTTATATTTAAAAGATATCGCAAGTCAGAGGTGAACCAGCTCCGATCCTAGGTGTGGAGACCTATTTAGGGATTCGGTCCTCTGACTTTGCTATGCTTCGGGCTTAAATAGA
>NZ_JBAZVP010000014.1:0-117381 GCF_041660805.1 Mucilaginibacter sp.
GACCTGGGCGAGATGAACAAACTGCTGGTTAAAAAGGTGGAGGAACTTACCCTATACGCCATTGAGAGCGAGCAGAAAAACGAAGCACATCAGCAAAAGCTTGTCGGCCAGGAAAAACGAATAAAAGTACTGGAAAGTAAACTTGAATTCTTACTTAAGAAAACCAGTAAATAATTTTTATGAAACATTCTATACTTGGTTATTGGCCGACAAGGTTTTTTGTTTTTATCTCGGTATCGAAAATACAAGCTCAAAGCTCACCTGTTAATTACATTCCCGATACTCCAGCCCTTTTTGAATTAACTAATCTTTCACAATCTAATATCACATCTGAATGCTTTTCAACTTTTGCAAAAAGGTAATGTTACCAAGCCTTATCCTTTTACTTGCCCAGGCGCCGTCCGCCAAAGCGCAAACATTGGATCCGACTGTTAGGATCATTCCGCCTTCCCCAAATTCGGCTTCGATTGGTAAATTTGGTGAGATCCCAGTTAATTACAGCTCAGGCCAGGCAAATTTATCGATTAAATTGCTGGACCTCAAAGAAGGTTCGTTGAATTTGCCGATATCTCTTAATTATAACTATAGTGGCTACCGGCCATCCGAGCTTCCGGGAGTTGTCGGTAAAGGTTGGTCATTTATGGCGGGCGGGGTAGTGACACGGGTGGTGAGAAACCTTCCTGATGACCATCATGGTGGCAACAATCTAGGATATCTTTATAACAGTGCCAATATTAATACCTTGTTGAATACAGACGGGACGCTGAACTGTTCGGGGGATGGCTGCCCGGTCGGTTTCAATCAAGGTTCTTTGGACGGTGAGCCGGACATGTTTTATTTTTCGGCAGGTAGCCTTAATGGGAAGTTCTTTTTCGGACAGGACGGACAGCCGCACATCGTCTCAGATAGAAAACTCAAAATACAATTTACCCATTTCATGACAGACCCCAGGATACATAATGCGGTGCATGATAGCTTCTATTCTTTTACCATCACAGACGAGGCCGGCACGATCTACAGGTTTGGCGACCCGGTGGCCAGTTTGCTGGAAATCAATGTTAACCAGCCGATGCAAAATGTGGAATATTCTTTCGCCCAAAATGGCTTATTTCAACCTACAACATTTAATTACCTCACGCCCGTTTCGGCCTGGCTCTTACAGGAAATAGAGGATGCCAACGGGAACAAGATCAAACTTACTTATAAAAATGATTACCGCGCCTCAACCGGCTACATAGCCGATAACAGACAGCGTGTGACCCAATCGCCTTATGACTATTTTGAACAATGGCCGGGTCACTCTTTTGCGCCTTTTTACAGCGAGAGCTACAGTGTGTCCAGTGAAAATTTTTTAACGCAAATCAGCGGGACGGGCTGGAAAGTGAACTTTGACTACAATAACCTTCAAACCGGTTCGCTTTTACACTCCTTGAAAAGTGTGTCCTTAACAGCGACAGATGGTAATCCGGTAAAGCAGTTCGAGCTGACCTACTCGAGCAGCGACATGTACGCTGTTTTAGACTCTCTTAAAGAAAAGTCGATTACAACAGGGCCGGTAGCTTATAAGACGCATACATTTAATTATAACGATTTTCCGTCCGGTCAATATTTTGAACGCGGGATTGATTATTGGGGCTATTATAACGGCGTTAACAACAGCACCCTGTTGCCCTTTGCACCTTATAATGCAAACAGGGATCCTGTGTTCGCTTACACAGTAATGGGATCATTAAAAAAGATCACCTATCCGACAGGCGGCTCATCTACATTCGAGTATGAACCAAATCAATACGGTTATGTCCGCCAAAGTAACCTGGAGAACAACCAGGTGATCGGTAAAAAGACAGGTGGGGGTATCAGGATTAGAAGGATTACGGATATAGATATCAATGGCAATCCCCCGGTTGTTAAAGATTACAGTTATGACTTGTTCGCCAACAGCAGTGTAAGCAGTGGTGTGACCCTTGCTCCTGTAAATAATTATTATGTCTCTTTGCTCGTTACCACGCCAAGCGGAGATCTCCAGTGGCTGTTCGGCACTCCCACGCCTGACATTCAGCAAAACTGGCAGGTTTGGAAATCTAGCTCACTTTATTCCTTGTCGCAGTCCCCCGTTTATTACTTTAACGTCAGGGAAACAATAGGATCTACCATAAGAACGGATTACGAGTTTACCTCTCATTTGGATTATCCCGATAACCTTGGGGTTAATTACGGATTGGGAGACGGTCAGGAAGGGCCTTATGAAAGTTATGACTTTGCCCGGTCTTTACCCAAGTCTGTCACATACTACAAGAACGGGAGCCCGGCATTAAAAAAACAAACGACATGGGATGTCGGTGTGAAGTACAGGGGCAAATCGCTCTGGAGGGAGATATTGATTACATCCGCGCAGGGAAGTTTCCAGTTTGCCAAAGGGGTTCCTGTACTTTCGGGGATCGTTCAAAAAATGAGTGAGACAACGACGAACTATGACGGCGCTGCAGAGGTGTCGACGATTGCGCAGTATGAGTATGATCCCACCAATTACTCGTTGCGGAAGCAAACAACAATTGGCAGCGACGGAAAAACAACGGAAACGGGTTACAAGTATCCGTTTGATTTGCCGGGCACAGTATATTCCAGCATGGTCGCTAAAAATATCATATCGCCCATGATCGAAACGACTGTCAAAGTAAACAATGTTCAGCAGTTACTTTCCCGTAATAATTACGATGTGTTCAACGGGGGCTTGTATCTCCCGAAAACTGTAGAAAATCAGGTGGGTAGCAATCCGATTTTTTCAAAACAAATATTCAATAATTACAATGCCCAAGGCCTCCTGTTGGAAGCAAAACAACCGGGTGGAATTAGTACCTCTTATCAATGGGGTTATAATAATCAATACCCCGTTGCCAAGGTAGTTAATGCCCACAACTATAGTACTATTGTAGCTGATGCCGGCGTGGACACTAAAAATGTTTCCATTTATCTTGGGCCAACCGGCAGCAATTATCCGAACTCGTCAACGACCACATTCGTACAAAACACAGCCGGGAATATTGTTTTGCAATTTTCAGCTGGAGTGCCTTTCACCACAGCCAGCACTAGTTTCAGCTTCAGCCTGACAGGACCAAGCAACAAGAGCGGATCATTTTCCTGCAGCAACGGCACTTGTAATTTGCCGGCAGACGGAACAATAACATATACAAACATGCCGCAGGGCAATTATACCCTGTCATTAACGGGAAGTACAACGTTTCAAAGCTATACTTTCCAGATCGGTATCGCTTGTTCTTACCAAGCCCTATTACAAAATATCGTGACTGAAAACCAGTATTTTTATGAAGGGTTCGAAGAAGGGGCGGGCAACACATTGCCGGATGACAGCAGGACCGGCCATTATAGCCATACGGGCGCTTATACCAAAGCCTTATCGGACCTGAGTGCTGGCAATTATGTGTTAAATTATTGGCAAAAATCAGGTTCGGCCTGGTTGCTAGTTAGTACGCCGGTTACAATTACTGGCAGCACTTATACTATTGGCGTATCCCCCGCAATAAATACCCATATAGACGACGTTCGGTTTTACCCTGCCAACGCACAAATGACGACTTATACCTATGATCCGTTAATAGGAATGACCAGCAGTACCGACCCAAAGGGGCTGACGACGTATTACGAATACGACGGTTTTCAGCGGCTGATCAATATCAAAGACAAAGACCGCAATATTATAAAGCACATGGATTACCATTACCAGGGACAATAACCTTTAGATCAAATAACGATGTATACCATATTTAAACACATACCAAAAGTCCCCCGGATCTACCTGGCCGTTTTTTGTTTTCTGGTGTTAACGCTGGAGCTGCATGCTCAGGTCGAGGTGACGGCACCGCTGACAACGTCAACCCTAGCGCCCAATTCCTATTTTAGTAATACCAGCATTATTATGAGCCCGGGCTTTAGTGTGAACGGGGCGACTGGCAATTACCTTTTTTATATTGGAGGAGAAGATTGTACGACCTTACCGGCGCTCTATTTTGCCGATAAGAATTATATTGTGAGTTCGATCCCCCGCAAAGCGGGTTTCAATCCTTCGTCGGCAAGTTTGTTGACCTGTGATGTGATGCAGACGGTGCAGTATTTTGACGGGCTGGGTCGGTCGCTGCAAACGGTGCAGGTGATGGGCTCGACGGGAAACAAAGATGTGGTGCAGCCGGTTGCCTATGACCAGTTTGGCAGGGAATCGGTCAAATACCTGCCGTACGCGGCAACGACCGCTGACGGCGCTTATAAGACGGACGCGCTGAGCACGGGCCTAATGAATTTTTATTACCCATCGGTGGCAGCCTCAGGTAGCCAGCAAAGCAACGGGGTGGTTTATAATCCCAAACCATATTCGGTCACTGGTTACGAGCCATCCCCGCTGAACAGGGTAGTGGAACAGGGTGCGCCGGGGCCCGACTGGCAACCAGTAACCGGAAGTACGGCCGGGCATACGGTAAAAATAGACTATACGACAAATGACGCCAGCAGTTTTGTCGCCAAGCTGTACACGGTAACGGTCAACAGCGACCAGAGCCGCACGCTTACTGTAGGGAACACCTCCGGCAGCACCTACCCGGCGGGGCAGCTTTATGTAACGGTGAGTAAGGACGAGAACTGGACCTCTGGTAAATTCAATACGACCGAAGAATATAAAGATAAGGAAGGCCATGTGGTGCTCAAGCGCAGCTTTAACCTGGCAGGCACGGTAACGCAGACCTTGTCCACGTATTATGTATATGATGATTTAGGTAACCTGGCCTTCGTATTGCCTCCGGGGGCGGGCGCCGATGCAGGAATCAGCAGCGCCGCTAACCAGGCAACGCTGAACAGCATGTGTTATCAGTACCAGTATGACGAAAGGAACCGTTTATCGGGGAAAAAGCTGCCGGGTAAGGACTGGGAGTATATCATCTACAATAAGCTTGACCAGCCGGTACTGACCCAGGACGGTGTCCAGCGGGGCAGGTCCCCGCAGGAATGGACGTTTACCAAGTATGATGCCCTAGGCAGGGTGATCATGACGGGCCTGTTTAAAAACACGGCCGCGCTCAGCCGGGCAACCCTTCAGGCGAATGTTTATGGGGCTGCGCAATATGACGCGCGGAACTATAGTGTTACCCCGTCGCCCTATGTGCTGAGCAGCTACCCGACAACGCTCAGCTGGGTGTTCATTATTAACTACTATGATGATTACAGCTATCCGGACAATCCTTATAACCCTACAGTCAGCGGCACGATGGCGCAGCCCAGGGGACTGTTAACAGCCAGCCGGGCGACGGTGCTGAAGCCCGACGGTACGTTTGACGCAATGCTGTGGTCGGTGATCTATTATGACGACGAGGGGCGACAGGCGGAGGTGTATAAGCAGCACTACCTGGGCGGAACGGCCGGCTTAAGTAACAGTAATTACGACAATACGGCCTTTACCTACAACTTTAACGGCCAGGTGACCCTAAGCACGCGGCACCATTATACGAGCGCCAACACGGCGGCGCCCGCCGTAGTGATCGGCACGGCCTATGCCTATGACCATATGGGCAGACAGACAGAAACGCGGGAAGCCATCTCGAATGGAAACGATGCCGCGCCCGTTCCGACACTGCTGTCGAGCTTAACGTATAATGAGCTGGGGCAACTGCGGTCAAAGGGCCTGCATAATAATACGCAAAGCATTAACTATTCCTACAATGAGCGGGGCTGGTTGAGTAAGATCAACGACCCGGCTATAGCATCAACCGCGGGGCAGCTGTTCTCCCAGCAGTTCAATTACAATACGACCCAGTATGGTGCAGTGGCACAATACAATGGCAATATAGCCGAGCAAGCCTATAGGGTTTATAATTCCCCAACGCCCGGTATTCAAAGTGTAACTTACAGTTATGATAACCTCAACCGGTTAATGGCGGGTAACAACAGTACGGGCTATAGTGAAACAGTGATCAGTTATGACCTGATGGGCAATATCGGGTCGCTCATCCGGGGCGGTACAAAGAGCGCCAGTCTTGCCTATATTTACCAGGGCAACCAGCTGACGACGGTAACCAACGGTGGTGCTGGTTTCCGCACTTATGGTTATGATGCCAACGGGAACGCGACGAGTGACGGGATGGGGCATACGATCAACTACAACCTGCTGAACCTGCCGGCTGATATCCCGGGCAAGAACCTCACTTATACGTATGATGCCACGGGGCAGAAGCTCCGGAAAATAGCGGGCGGGGTAGCAACGGAATACATCAGCGGCATCCAGTATAACGGTACGGCGATCGACTTTATTCGGACGGAAGAAGGCCGCGCGATTAAAAGTGGCAGCGGCTACAACTATGAGTATACGCTGAGCGATCACCTGGGTAACAACCGGGTGACGTTTGACCAGACAAATGGCAAGGTAGGGGAGGATGATTATTATCCGTTCGGATTGAATGTTCACAGGGGGGCAATAGTAAGTCCTGAAAATAATTATCTTTACAATAAAAAGGAGATACAGAAGGAGCTCAACGACCAGTACGATTACGGTGCACGTTTCTACGACCCTGTAATTGCACGTTGGACAACGTTAGATCCTAAAGCTGAGGATTATCGAAGATTTACTCCTTATAATTATGGCGGTAATAATCCTATCAGGTTTATCGATCCTGACGGAATGGGAATTGTAGAGGGGGAAACGGCTGCTGACGCCCAAAAAGCTCAAGCAAATTTGAATAAAACTTTTGCTGATAAGAAGTTTGATTCTTTTAGGAGCAATTTAACAATTGGCAAGGATGGAAAGACGTTCAACTCTATTAGTTCGGATGCTTTGTCCAGTGCTTTAAAAGATAATAACCTAAGTGCTGACGATAAGGCTTTGATAAGCCAAGTATCAGGGGCAATTAATTCTACCGAAGTGCATAAAGTGGAATATGCTGATGCAAGTGGATCAGTATCTACCGAAGGTTCTGGTTTTATTAAGGATGCTATTAACTCAAAATCACCCGGTGTAGGCAATTCGATTTTGAAGCCTGACGGCACAATGTCATCATCATTAGTGAATGCTTTAGGTGGTGGAGCATTAACAGTTAAAACGAGCAATGGTTCTTATTCTGTATTATTGCAAGGATCAGGCGTTACTTATCCAAGTGGTGGAAATGAAGCAACTACCTTGGGACATGAAGTGTTTGGTCATGGTATCCCAAGTGCAAGTGGCGCAACTCCAGCAGCGAATAATACGAACGCTATTAGAATGGAAAACTTATTTCGTCGAGTGATGGGGATTTCGACACAAAGAGATGGATCTGATCATGGAGGTGGAATTGTTCCAAATCCAACCGCATTACCTGTTGAAAAAGATAAATAAGATTATGAAAATAAAAACATTGATTATTGGGTTACTTTGCTGCTTTGTGAGCGGGTTAATTCATGGACAAAGTTTGAATCACGTCGATAGCGTTAGCAGAGAAAAGGCCCATATTACCGTCAACAATCTAAAAATATTGACAAGGAGCAATTATCTTTTATTTTCGATTGCTGACAAGTGGTACTTAATCATTGTTAAAAAAAAGGATGGTATGTTTTATCAATATTATATAAACTCAGATCCCTCAAAACTTAGACAACAGGTAACTAAAAAATATAAGGTAATAAAATCCAATCCGATCTTGCAGCATGCCTTTAGAAAGGGATTATATCATCGTGAATATATCACGTTTAATTCTCCTTTTTATAAGGATAATCCCGCTCAAGCAGAGGGGAACTTAACATACTTCTATCTCTATGACAGTGGGATTAAATATGGGGAATCGAGACTTTCTATTTTTATACAACCTAACCCTATCGATAATCAAGTTTATGATTATTTAAGGAACAAGTTATTGAAAAACATTGCCAAGCATGAATAATCATGCTTTACTTTGAAAATAATAACATATGCGATAAACGAAGAAGGCCCCGATTACGGGGCTTTCTTCGTTTATAACCTTTTACTTAGCCAATTCTTGGATATGCCTTTTAGTGATAAAGGCATCAATGAAAATCTTAACGACCTGCTTATCTTCCGGACTAAACAACTCCACTTCCTTAAACTGTCTAAGCAGTTCACGATCAGTGAGCTGCGCAGTTACAGATGAATCGCTCACATCATCATTCACCAGGTAATCGGTAGTAGTATCCAGCGCTTTGGCCAGCCTGGAAAGCATATCTGCTGCGGGTTTGGCCTTGCCTATCTTATAGCGGCCAATCTGCACATAAGAGTTCAGGCCGACGATTTCGGCAAGCTCCGCCTGTTTCAGTCTTTTTTGGATACGTAACTCCTTGATCCGGGTTCCTAAACTCATTATTCCTTGTTCCTATCACATCAAAAATACTAAGAATGATACATATAGTACGTGGTAAAATACAAATGGGTATCATTTGCGTTTGTGCAAGCACCATACTTATTATTGCAGAATAAAAAAGTAGTATATAACATCATTACCAATGAATATAGTACCTAAGCTTATTGCAGAAAATCCTGAACTATTGTTATACATTGATGGTAAACTGCACATTACCGTGCTGGGCGGCATCAAACTGACCGGCTTTGACCGCTTAAAAGTAACATTGAAGATTGTCAGCGGTGGCAACACCAACAGGGCCTTTCGCCACAACCTTGACTTGTACAACAGTGTTCACACCGAACAGTTGATAGAGAAAGCCGGTGATGCACTGGATGTGGCTGCGGCTGAACTGGCCGGGGTGATCAGCCGCCTGACTGCTGCCCTGGAAGATTACCGGACCGAGCGGCTGGAAGCCAAAACAGGCAGAAAAGAAACAGCTCAGCGAGGCCGAACGTAAGACTGCCCTGTAATACCTCAAAGCGCCCGGCCTGCTCGGACGGACCCGGCAGGCCATCTCGGCCAGCGGCATAGTTGGCGAGGAAGTGAACAGCCTGATCGCCTACCTGATCTATACATCAAGAAAACGGAATACTCTGCTACACCTGATGTGCCTGGGGCCTTCCGGCACCGGCAAGACCTGGTTACAGGAAAGGGTCAGCGAACTGATCCCGGAAGAAGATAAGCTGGAGATCACCATGCTATCGATGAACGCTTTTTATTACTTCGGTAAGGATGAGCTTAAAAACAAGCTGCTGCTGATCGAAGATATGGATGGTGCAGATAACGTGCTGTACCCGCTCCAGGAACTGCAAAGCAAGCGCCGGATCAGCAAAACGGTAACCCTGAAAGACAGCAAGGGCAACCTTAAAACTGTTACGCTTAACGTAGAGGGGCCGGTATGTGTAAGCGGGTGTACCACCCGCGAACAGCTTTATGAGGATAACGCAAACCGTTGCATCCTGCTGTACACAGACGATAGTCCTGAGCAGGATAAAAAGATCATGGACTACCAGCGTAAACAAAGCGCCGGGCTGCTTGATCATCAGGCCGAGCGCAACGTGCGCGAGCAGTTAAAAAACGTCCAGCGACTGCTGCAGCCGGTCGGCGTTAAAAACCCTTTTGCTACTTTCCTGCAACTGCCGGAGGCCATCTTCAAACCCAGGCGCACCATGCTGCTGCTCTTGTTGTTCACCGAAACTATTACGTTCTACCATCAATACCAGCGGGAACTGCAAACCGATACCACTACCGGTGAGCAATACGTGGAAACCACGATTGAAGATATTGAGGTCGCCTTTTCGCTGCTCGAAACAACCCTACTCAAAAAGAGCGATGAGCTGAACGATAGCTGCCGTTCTTTCTTTGAAAAGCTGAAATCCTGGCTAAGACAAAATGATAGCGAAACCTTTTACAGCAAGGAAGTGCGCCCGGTCTTTCGGCTCAGCCCGAGCAGTTTGAGCCGTTACCTGTATGAACTGGAACGCATGGGTTATATCAAAATAGCGCGCGGCAGCCGCTATAAAGGCTTTGAATACAAGGTACAAAGCTGGGATGATCTGGAAACCCTGACCAATGATGCCCACGAAATGATGGAAAATATCCTTGCTGAGATACGTAAGGTAAATCATAGTAGCCCAGGTGTAGCCCAAAGCCCCGATGGGTTACATAACGTGCAGAAAACCAGTAAGAAAACCTCAGTAGCCCAACAACAATAGAAAATGCAAGGCACCTTAATAAATCCACTGTATATCCGGCAGCATGCAGGCTTCACGCAATGGCTTCGGATACTCAACTTTGAACCTACCAGTCCCCGCGATATGCCTAAAATGCTGGCCGAGTTCCTGCTTTACTTAGAAGCCCAGGGCTGCGACCATCCGCATGATATACAGCCGGAACACCTTAAAAAATATCTAGAATATCTGCATGAAAGGCCAAGCCAGACCGCTGCCGGTGCGATCAGCCTGAACTATATCCGGAAACACTTACAGGTGATCCGTAAGTTCAGCCGTTACCTGATGGAGAGCGGCCAGCCCAGCTTTACCGTGAAACTGCGCATCAAAGGCAAGAGCACCAATATCAAAAGCATACTAACCCTGCCCGAGATCAGCAAGCTATATGATGTAGTTAAAGATGATATATACGGGCTGAGGGACAGGGCGATGCTTGCCCTGTATTATGGCTGCGGGCTACGAAAGAATGAAGCTATAAACGTCAATGTCAGGGACATCCTGCCCGATAAAGAATTGGTTTACGTCCGTAAAGGAAAAGGTTATAAAGAGCGGTATGTGCCACTGGCAGGTACCGCTAAAACCGATCTGGAGAACTATATCCTTTATGCCCGCCCACACTTCGCCGGTGATAAAAAAGAAGATGCTTTACTGCTTAACGTCAGTGGAAAAAGGCTCACCGGCCAAACCTGTTATGATCGTTTACAAACAATGAAAAAAGCGGCGGCTATCCCTAAACCTGTGGGCCTGCATACCCTGCGGCACAGTATTGCCAGCCACCCGCTGCATTCCGGTATGCAACTGGAACAGATACAACGCTTTTTAGGGCATGGCAGCATGGAAAGTACGCAGATCTACACCCATCTTCAGCATGAACAAAAAATATGAGTTTGCTCCGGCTACGCTGGCCGCTTTAGAACCTTTCCGGGGATATCTGAAACAAGAGCAGTTCAGCCACAGCTATATACACCAAACTATCAACTATACAGCCACATTCCACGAATGGCTTACCGGCCAAAGCCTGGCATTAGCGCAGCTTACCCATGCCGATGTGATGGAGTTTGCCGACCAGCTCAGGCAGAAAGGCTTTAGCATCAAGCTGATCAATCAGATCATGAGGACTTTGCGATATTACTTCTCGCACCTGCAACAGGAACAGGAGATTGGCATCAATCCGGCAGCGGGAATCATATTGAAAGGTACAGTCAGAAACCTCCCGCACGACCTGTTAACCATGCCTGAAATGGAGGCGCTTTATGAAAGTTACCAGGTTATTGATAATCGTACCTACCGCAATAAGGTCATCATAGGATTGCTTGTTTATCAGGCCATTACAAGAGATGAACTGAGCCACCTGCGCCCTGAACACCTGAAACTGAGGGAGGGTAAAATCCATATTCCTGCTACCGGCAGACAACTGGGCCGGTTACTTCCATTACAGCCCCACCAAATCCTGGAACTGCATGAATACCTGTTAGTGATCCGTCCGAAAATATTGGCCGAGCGCCTGGCCGAACGACCGGGGCGCAAGCCGGATCGTTACAAAGATGAACAGGATATCGAGCGTTTGTTTATCAGCATCAACACATTAGAGGACATCAAAAACAGTCTCTTACACCTCAACTATGCGCTTCGAAAACTAAACCCAAAATACAAACATGCTAAACAGATCAGGCAAAGTGTAATCACGGAATGGCTCAAAGAAAAGAACCTGCGCACCGTTCAATATATGGCCGGGCATCGTTATGTCAGCTCAACTGAAAGGTATAAAACCACCAATCTGGAAGACCTGAAAGAGGCTCTTAACAAGCATCATCCACTAACTTTATCTTAAAAAAATCGCGCCGTTCTGGCCTTATAAACTCAAAAAACAACCAACCCGGCGGCGGCCTGTGGTAAAAATCAACCAACTCTCGGGGCTTGTACGCAAAAAAATATCTGTTAACTTTACGTGCCTTAACGTTCTTTATAGCACCGAAAACGTGCAAGTGGAAAAACCACGGAAAATCGTAAAACTTATAAGGGGCAATACGATTATGGCGCGCGGTTTTATGATCCTGTTGTTGGAAGATGGACAACGGTTGATCCTTTAAGAGAAGATGATTACTTCCCGGGGGATATGAAACAAAAAAGACAGTCTTTCGGAGCTCAAAATTCTGATATGAATAGCGATGATAATCAAGAAGACGACAATGGTAGTGGAATGATGGGAAATATGGGGTCACCGGCGTTTACAGCCGAAACTTCTCCTATTCACTATGATATGAGTCCGTATAATTATGTCATGAATAATCCTATGCGCTACATTGATCCCATTGGT
The DNA here is from genome assembly GCF_041660805.1 of Mucilaginibacter sp. Taxonomy (GTDB): domain Bacteria; phylum Bacteroidota; class Bacteroidia; order Sphingobacteriales; family Sphingobacteriaceae; genus Mucilaginibacter. The sequence continues at coordinate 12,432 of NZ_JBAZVP010000014.1, forward strand.
TTGGATACAGGAAAGGTTAAACAACTTCCGGAAGTAACTATTGTTGGATATGCTAAGCATGCTATAGCTCCTTTAGTTGGTCTCTTTACTTGGCCTATCCCTAAGACTCTTTTTGGCCCAATTTTACCGGGAGCATCAAAATCTACTACTTTATTATCTTATGGATTAAGTAAATGGTGGACTAAGCCAATTAATTGGTATGGCAAAAGAAGGTTATTTACACATGTTGGAGAAAATGGGGTTAAGCGATATGCATCTACCTGAGGACGTTACTTCGGGAGAAGGGCATCTATTGGTTTAGGCGGAGCGTCAGCTATATATACAATATTAGATGTTAGTTACTCTATTAGTGATTATCTTTCCCCTAAAATAATAAATGCTTTACCTTATAGTGACCAGGCTAAGGCACCTGAAATGATGGGTGATAGTAAGACTATCTGGCATCCAGAACATTAATACATGCCATAATGTTATATATTTTATAAAATGGAAAATTATAATACAGACCTTATTGCTTTCATAAGCAAACGATCGGGAGTTAACGAAGACGAAATTAATTATAACTCTCTAATCGAAGATGATTTAGGCGTTAGCGGGGATGATGCAGAAGAGTTAATTATTGAATTTAGTAAGCATTTTAAAGTAAACATCGATAAATTTAAATTCAACAAATACTTTGATCCTGAACCATCTGCATTTGATTTTTTAAATCAGAATAATAGAAAGAAAGACCCATTAACTGTTGAACACCTTGCAAAAGGAATAGCAAGAGGTAAGTTAGACGATGATATTATTAAAGGTTGAACATTATAAAATGCTTACACAAAGCCTGGCTCGAGGGCCGGGCTTTGTTATTTAAAGCGCGTAAGTTTTACGGGCTTTAAATAACAAAGCAAGTCATCAAGAGCATATAAAACGCTGTCCCTGTCAGGTTCGGAAAGTGAGTTTAATTCGTTGAGACGTTTAAGCATAGCCGGGTCTTTCAGCGCGTTCAAATCATCGTTTTCTCCCAATAAATGGCCTACAGTAGTATCTAGCAATTTAGCCATATTACGGGCTACCTCAATGGATGGCTTTGTTTCATCCCGCTCTGTATAAGAATCATCATTAGCCAAGTGTCATTGACCATAGACCTTAATCAAAGATTCATAGTTGTTAAATTTTCAATGGATAATCGAAAGAAAATCGTTTATATGTATAATTATTCGCATCTTTAAATTATTCATGTTAATTAATAAATAGATAATCGAAACATTTCCGATTATCACATTAAAAAATTACATTTGAATATGGACTTAAATCAAACGATCCAAAAGTATTCATCACATCCATTGACGCATCAACTATTGATGTCTTTTCTAAAGGACTATAAACGTCCCAACGATAAATTAAAGGCGCTTAAAGCCGAAGGTGTAATCGAATCAATTAAAAAGGGATTATATATCGCAGGTCCGAAAATTAGCTCATCAAAACCAGAAAACTTTTTACTGGCAAATCAGATATATGGCCCAAGTTATGTGTCATTAGAAACTGCTTTATCTTACCATGACCTAATTCCTGAGCGGGTATATGAAACAGCTTCGATGACCACGAAGACCAGTAAAGAATTTAATACTCCTGCCGGTTTATTTACTTATACGCATCTTCCGTTGCCCTATTATGCATTCGGATTAAACATGGTAAAGCTTTCACCGGAGCAGTGCGCTATCATTGCCTCACCCGAAAAGGCATTATGTGACAAGATCGTGAGTACATCAGGTGTATTGTTAAGAAGTACAACCCAGGCAAAGGCCTATTTATTGGAAGACTTGAGGATCGAGGAATCGTCTCTCAAAAAATTGGATCTTAAGAATATTCTCAGCTGGCTTACTGATGCCCCGAAAAAGGAGAGCTTGGAAACGCTAATCAAAACCATCGAGAACTTATGATAAAGGAATGGATTGAAGAATATAAGCCTGCCAACCAGCAGGAAGCAAAAGATGCCCTTAGAGAAATAATGCAGGAAATTGCACTGGCAGGATTATCCCGTGCCAGTTTTTTTGAAAAGGCTGCCTTTTATGGCGGTACCGCTTTGAGAATATTTTATGGCCTTGACCGGTTTTCGGAAGATCTCGATTTTTCTCTCTTAGAGGTCGAGCCTGAATTTTCATTAGGTAAATATCAGGATGCGATTATAAATGAGTTCCGTTCTTTAGGAATGCAGGTAGTTGTCAAAGAAAAACAAAAATCGAAGCATACGAATATAGATTCTGCCTTTTTAAAGTCAGAAACGATTTGGAAGGAGTTGGTACTGGAAAGTATTATTCCCCAAAGTGGCCTGAATCAAGTAGCCAATATCACGATCAAAATTGAAGTTGACCGCGAACCGCCCATGGGATTTGACACGGAAGAAAAACTATTATTGAGACCAGTATCTTTTTACGTCAAGTGCTTTACACTTCCTAACCTTTTTGCTGGTAAAATGCATGCTTTATTATTCCGTAAGTGGGGCACAAATGTAAAAGGCAGAGATTGGTATGATATGGAATGGTACATCAGAAAAGGCATACCTCTGAATTTAGCGCATTTCGTTATACGAGCAAAAGATAGCGGTGATTGGGATAAAGAAAAAATTACTGAATCGGAATTTCGTGAGTTATTAAAACAGAAGATAGATACTGTAAAAATGGACTATGTAATAAACGACATCAGGCGTTTTATTAAAGACCCTAAAGCGCTGGATATATGGTCTCCTAAGTATTTCCATGACCTTGTGGCTAAATTAAAAATTATTACGTAGCGTATTTTTGTCAGTAGCTGACACAATTCAAAAAGATTAAGCAGGTATAGCTAAACAATATGTTAGAAAAAAAATGGGAAAACACTTAACTTGGAAGTGCTTTCCCGTGAGGTGGTCCCTAGACTACAAAAATCGAACTCTTTTATGCGTGATCTGCACAATGCAGCGGGTTTAGAGGATAATTTGTACCCTCCTTTGGATGGGCTGAAATGATGCTAAAAAATTAAAAAGAGCCAGTGTTAAGCTGGCTCTTTTTGTGGAGATGTGAGGGCTCGAACCTCTGGGGTGTTATGATATTTTCGTTCTTGCACCTTCTCAACAGATCAACTTTTTTGAATCATCCCCGCAACAACCCCTATCCACCATATTATGTTATTTTTCATATCCTTTAAATTTAATTGTTTTACAAAATCGTTTATACTAATCATGCCCATGACAAACTGAGAGAACATCAGTGATGGGTAGCTATAAATCAAATCAGATATTTTCAGACCCTTGACATTTAGCTGTTTTACAAAACCGTTTACACTAATTAAGCCCATAGCCAACTGAAAAAACGTTGGGAATTGGTAATCAAAAATAAATGTTGATATCAATGCAAGAACTACTGTTATCCGAAAGTAACAGTTACAAAGTTAAGTATTAAGCGGCTTGTTGCCAAGTCAGCTTAACACAAGCCTTGATCACATCACTCCGTAAACAACCGAAAAATTTAACTTGTCTTTTAAGCTATCTGAGCCGGTACCTTTTTCGATGTCTTATTAAACTTAAAATTGTCGATTGTAAAGGTTCACTAATACCGAATTTGAAATGGCGCTCTGTACGGCTGCACATGTATAGAAAATTGTGTTTTTCTATACATGTGCAGGGCTTATCCCTAACAATAATCAAAAGGGGCGAGACTAGCTCATGACTTTTATCCTTGTCTGTAGCGACAAAGAATACTAACTATTTTATACCTTATTTAACTTTTTACGTAATAGAGTCATATCATCGCTTACTTTCTTCTCCAGCACCCGGGCGTAGATTTGTGTGGTCGCAATTTTTGTGTGCCCCAGCATCTTGCTTACGGTTTCAATAGAAACGCCATTAGAAAGCGTTATGGTAGTCGCAAATGTGTGACGGGCAATATGGAAGGTCAAATTCTTTTTAATGCCGCAAACATCAGCTATTTCCTTTAAATAGCTATTTACTTTTTGATTGCTGATGACTGGAAATACGGTACCTTTTGCTTTCGACCGAAGATTGTCTTTATAATCATTAAGAATTTCTTGTGCCTGTCCCAGTAATGGAGTGTTCACCGGAATGGATGTCTTCTGACGAAAGGTTTTGATCCACGGTTCAGCATCGATGCCCTTAACAATATGCTCCGGTTTTAAATTCATAAGGTCAACGTAAGATAGTCCAGTATAACAGCAAAACACGAACATGTCCCTGACCATTGCGAGACGTTCTATATCAAAAGTTTTCTTTTCAATGGAGTCTAGCTCCCATTCGTTAAGAAATTCCTTTTCAACCTTTTTCTTTTTCATTTTGAAGCCTTTAAAAGGATCTTTGTCAAGCCAGCCGAGACTAATAGCCAGGTTAACCATTTTCTTCAATCTCACAAGGTGTTTGAGTACGCCATTAGTGTCCATGGCCTTCTGGTGATCGGCTGGTTTGTGATTGTATAAGAAAATTTCGAAGTCGGCGATGAATTTGTAATTAAAGACGGAAAGAGGAACATCCTCTTTCTTGTATTTCAACTTCAAGAATTTAATAAGGTAACGTTGAGTTACATAATAATGCCTCATCGTGCCAATGCTTAATAAAGCCATTGCCTGTTCGTTGTGAAAACCCACTAATTCGGAAAACATGATGGGGCTATCCTCGTGGACGTTCCCAAGAAAAGCGTCTTTTAAAGCTTCGCATGTAATACGGGTTCCGTTCAATTCCAAATCCCGGTAATGACTTTTGATCATCATCCTTACTTCGTCCAGGTATTCATTGATCGCGCGCCCCTGTTTGGTGTCTTTCCGACCAAATCCCTTGACCCGATCCCAGTGCTCAGCATCGGCTTGGAAGTTTTTAAGGGACATATAGCTTTTCTGCCCGTCGACCACAATACCTAAAAAGACCGGCGCAAAGCCGTCTTTCATCCTCTCCGTCCTGATTTTGAAGTGGACATTGAATCTGTTTGTTGCTTTCATAATTAATCTGTTTTAATAGACTTTAAAATGGTTTGATATTTTGGTACTCCCAACCGCTGGAAATAACATGTCAAACAGGCTCAAAACAGGTCATTTTTAATGAGTTTTTTCAGGGTTAATAACCTGAAAAACAATTAATTATGACGTTTTAGAGTACCACAAATGTAGCAATCACATTTTGGTACTCACTTTGGTACCGGAAACATTAAGAAAGTATGCGTTAAATTGAGTGGTCTGAAAACAAAAAACCCCGTAAATCATATAATTTACAGGGTTTTGGGAATTAAAGTATCCCTTTTGGTGGGAGTTACTGGGTTCGAACCAGTGACCCTCTGCTTGTAAGGCAGATGCTCTGAACCAGCTGAGCTAAACTCCCTTTGGTTCTTCCCGAAACAGTTGAGCTTTACAGCCCGTTCGTTTTGGGACTGCAAATATAGAATTTGCAGCCAATACCTCAAAAAATAATTTAAAATATTTATAATTGATAGATATACAGTAAGTTATATTTTCTCACATGGCTATTTCTTGTCCCGGACGAGGATCTTCCGGTAAAATTTCCATTTCAGGGCAATCAATATATTCGGCATACCACTGTATAGCGCCTACTACATCAAGGGCATCGTCGGCAGTAATGTTAATGGTTTCAAAGGCATATAGCTTTTTATCGGCATACCCATAAAGCTGTATTTCGTTATTGTTTGCACGGAACCGCTCTTCGCTAATACAAAAAACCCTGATCTTTAAACCGGTATCTCTTGAATGAATAACATCCCGGCAGGCATCATTTGGGTCGGTAGCCAATAAATATACATTATGATCCATTTTGCTGTAACATTGTTAGTTATGATTAGTACATAATCAAGCCTATAAACATAACCCAATAATAATCAATTGTGTTTCATAAAATTGAAATTTAAAACCATAATAGGTAAAATTTCCCCACAGTTTGTGAAGCTATTTCTACACAAAAAGGTTACATAAAATTAAAAGATACGTTTGAGCTTAAATATGGGCCCTTTTTAAAACAGGCACAGCATTTGAATTAGATTTAATAACCTTTCCCAAAAGGTGTTTTTCATAGGTAGATGTAGAGGCCGAAATACTGCGAGAGTTTTTCGGCCTTTTTTTGTGCCTTTCTTACTCCTGTTTGCGCTATACTTCAAATAACGCTTATAAAGGGCAGGCCGGTTTTTTAAAAGGAAACAAACTGTTTATCGCTTTTTATTCTTTGTCAGGTTCGGTTTTCACCTTCTCTTTAATGTCTTGTTGTTTGGCAAACTCCTGTAGTTTAATTTCCTGGATCTGTTGTCTCACTAATTGAGGATCCGCTAATCTTTTAGCTTGTTCATTATCCTCACTTTTTTGTTGGCGTTGATAAATAACTGGAGAGTTTTGCAGGATAGCAAAAGTAACCTGCTGTACTTGTGTGGGGGTTAGGTAAGGCGCTAAAGCTTGTGTTTGTAGTAGAGAGGGCTGCATATTGCGCGTATGATTGGTTAATGGCGATTCCCAGCCAATACCGATGGATACATTTTGTTTTTTTGCTGCATTCAGTTCTTTCCGGGCGATGTTTTTTTGGTACTTCTTTAAAAATGCCTGGATATCATTTGCCTGATCATTGTTTGTTTGCGGTTGTTGTTCCGCGGTTTGAGCAAATGCCGGCGCTGATAAAAAAAGCACAGCAACCATAAAGCCGGTTCCAAAGAAAGTTTTGATTTTTTTCATGAGGTTAGGTAATTGGGTTATAGCTTATTGACATTAATAAAAATAAAAGGTTTAAGCCACCCGTTGTTTTTTTTCATCAAATTTTCATAAAGCAAATCTTTAATGTGAGTTAACAAATTATTTAAAACAGAATTGCCCGATAAAACCGGGCAATTCTGTTTCAAATATACACCTAATTCCTTACGGGCGAACCGGCCGTGGAGGTTCCTGTTGTTGCTTTTGTTGTTCCTGTTGTTGCCTTTGCTGTTCGCGGGCTTGTTGCTGTTGTTGGCGTTGTTGCTGCTCAGCCTGCTGCCTTTGTTGCTGTTGCTGGCGTTGCTGTTCGCCTTGTTGCCTTTGCTGCTGTTCGCGGGCTTGTTGCTGTTGTTGGCGTTGCTGTTCGCCTTGTTGCCTTTGCTGCTGTTCCCTGGCTTGTTGCTGTTGTTGCTGTGCCTGCTGCTGGCGTTGCTGATCGGCCTGTTGTCTTTGTTGTTGTTCCCTGGCTTGCTGCTGTTGTTGTGCCTGTTGTTGCCTTTGTTGTTCGCGCGCCTGTCTTTGTTGCTCAATAGCCTGTTGCTGCTGCGGGTTTTGCTGTTGTCTTTGTTGTTCCCTTGCCTGGCGTTGTTGTTCACGGGCCTGCTGTTGTTGCTGGCGTTGTTGCTCAGTCATTTGCGGGTTTTGCTGTTGCCTTTGTTGCTCACGTGCCTGGCGTTGCTGCCTTTGCTGCTCGGTCATTTGCGGGTTTTGCTGTTGTCTTTGCTGTTCCCTAGCCTGGCGCTGCTGCTCACGGGCCTGCTGTTGTTGCTGGCGTTGCTGCTCGGTCATTTGCTGTTGCTGTGGGTTTTGCTGTTGTCTTTGCTGTTCCCTAGCCTGGCGCTGCTGCTCACGGGCTTGCTGTTGTTGCTGCCTTTGCTGCTCAGTCATTTGCGGGTTTTGTTGCTGCCTTTGTTGTTCGCGCATTTGGCGGGCCTGCTCTCTTTGTTGCTGGCGTTGGTTATTAATATCTGCAGGAGGGTTAACACGGCCGTTGTTATCGGGCCTGTTTGGGTTGTTAACACCCGGCCTGTTAGGGCGGTTGTCTTGTGCAGGGTTTGCCGCACCGCCACGGGTGTTAACACGCACAAATCTACTGTCGGGTGTATTTGATCTTACCTCGTTAGCCAGCTTTGACGCGTTTTCCCTGTTGTATGTTGGGCCACGGCGATTATTGGTGCCTCCTATACGTTGGTTAGGATTTTGCTGCCTGTAAGCTGCGCCATCAATAACCCTTGCAGGGCGGGCATCGCCAGAACGCCTAATACTTGGGCGGTAAATATTTACTGTATTATTGTTAACAGTATTTGCACCCGGCCTGTTAATATTGTTGATGTTATAAACCCGTATAGGCCTTTTAGTATAGCGCTGTATGTCGTCACGGCGGGGGCCTGCTATATAAGTACGGTTATTATAAACATAGGTATTGCGGATAATAGTAGTACGGTTATAAATGTTCCTTACCCTTGTAACCGGTACACAATAGTTATAAATATTGGGCTGATTAATATAGGCATACGGCGCAAATGCCCAATAAATATCAGGCGCGCTATAATTATATCCAAATGATGCCTCAATGCTTATTTGTGGTTCAAGCGGAGCCCAGCCATAGTAACCGTCGCCGTTTCTCCAGCTTACCCATGCAGGCGCCCATTCATTGCCGGGTACCCATTCCCATCCGTAGTAGTCATCATAGTGCCACCTGCCATAGTGGAAGGTTGCCCATCCCCAGGGGTAGTCTGATACCCAGGTGTTTCCGTATTCTGTTAAAACCCAATGCCCGTTAGTAACGTATGGCCTAAAATCGCCATCAACATCAGGTACCCAAACATCGCCATAGTTAGGGTCGCTTACCCAGGTGCCATATGGAGATAACTGATCGTAAAATTCCTGGTCAGATATATATTGGTCGTCGTAGCCTTGTGCTATGCTTTTATGCGGGGCTGCCAATATCAGCATGAATGCTAACAGGGCCATTCCCCAAAGTTTATTTATATTTTTCATGGGTGGTAGTATAAAAAGTTATAGTGTGTTACAGTGTATAGACAGTATTTACTCCAAAACGTTTAAACAATTAATTGTTTTGAACCTTAATATTGTATAACAATTACATTATTGCAGATATTTTTAGTCCTGACTATTAATCTACCTGTTTTTTAAATAATTTTGACTGTTATTTAAAACCATAAATATGAGCACTGTAAATATCCCGCGCCTTGATCTAAACACGTATATTAATGGCTCTGCCGACGAACGTAAGGCTTTTTCTGACAGCATTGGTAAAGCTTTTAACGAAACAGGTTTTGTAACCATCACCAATCATGGCTTAAGTAAAGAACTGATAGACAAGCTTTATACACAGGTAAAAGCACTTTTTGCTTTGCCAGAAGATATAAAAGACAAGTACGAAATACCCGATCTGGCAGGCCAGCGGGGCTATACGGGCAAAAATAAGGAGACTGCTAAAGGCTTTAAAGTGCCCGATTTGAAAGAGTTTTGGCAGATAGGCCAAACCGTTACCGGCGATGTGCCTGAAGAAGCGGATTACCCGGATAATATTGTGGTAGATGAACTGCCCGAGTTTAATACTACAACACTTGAGGTTTACAAAAAGCTGGAAAACGCAGGCAAATATCTGTTGCGTGCTATAGCGGTATACCTTGGTTTAAACGAAAATTATTTTGATGATAAGGTAGAAAACGGTAATTCGATACTGCGCACACTGCATTATTTCCCTATAACAGATCCGGATTCTTTGCCGGATGATGCGGTACGTGCCGGCGCGCATGAGGATATTAACCTGATCACGCTGCTTATTGGTGCCAGTGCTGACGGACTAGAGCTGCTAACCCGCGAAAATAAATGGTTCCCGGTTAAAGCTTTTGGTGAAGACCTGGTAGTTAACGTTGGCGATATGTTACAGCGTTTAACAAACAATAAACTAAAGTCAACCACGCACAGGGTAGTGAACCCGCCGCGCGAGGAGATGAAGAATTCCCGTTTTTCGGTGCCTTTTTTCCTGCACCCAAAATCAAATATGGATTTAACCAGCCTACCATCAACCATTGATGCCGAACACCCTAAACAATACACAGATATCACCGCTGGTGAGTACCTGGACGAGCGTTTAAGGGAGATAGGGTTAAAGAAATAATTTTATTCCAGATACAAGAAAGGCCAGCTTTAAGCTGGCCTTTCTTGTTATCACCACTCGTCATTGCGAGGTACGAAGCAATCTCCCGATGGAAAAGTAGACGACAAGTATGTTGGGGATTGCTTCGCTATCGTTCGCAAAGACGGTATTTGTTCGTAGGCAGCTGTTCCACCCGCCGCGTCATTGCGAGGTACGAAGCAATCTCCCGATAGAACGGTAGGCGATAAGCATGTTGGGGATTGCTTCGTACCAATGACGCGCTGGGTGAAAGTGAAATAAATAACATGTCATTGCGAGGAGCGCAGCGACGGGGCAATCTCGTAGCAAATGCATGATCGCTTTGCATACGACGAGATTGCCACAGCCCACCAGCGCGCAATCCCATTACCTGGGCTTCGCAATGACACGATGGGTGGAGTAAAATTAAAAAATATGCCATTGCAAAGACGCGTGGACTGGCTCCTCGCACCGGCGATAGGGCTTTTACCCGCTTTTACTCCAATACCACTTTTTCGTGCTGATACGGTATTTCAACATTAGCAAATCCTTTTTCTTTCAGTGTCTCGGCAAAATGTTGCTGTACTTCATACTCGCCATGTACCAGGAAAAGTTTTTTAACCAACCCCGGATCCTGGTTAGAAATAAAACGCAGCAGATCTTCATAATCGCCATGGGCGCTCATGCTTTTGATGGATTGCACATCGGCATTCACGTGGTATTGTTCACCAAAGATATGCACTTCTTTTTCGCCGCGTGCCAGCCTGCCGCCTAATGAATTTGGTTCGGCGTAGCCAACCATTAATATGGTGTTCTTTTGATTGTTGATATTGTTTTTAATGTGATGTTTTACACGGCCAGCCTCGGCCATACCCGATGATGAAATGATAACACAAGGCCTTACATCATCATTTAAGGCAATTGATTCTGTGGTAGATTGTATGAACTTTAATCCCTTAAACCCAAATGGATCGGCATCCACCTTTAAAACTTTTTTAACATTCCCATTATACACCTCGGGATGATCTTTTAAGATCTGTGTGGCCTTTTCAGATAGCGGGCTATCTACATAATAAGGCACATTGGGTAAATCACCCCTTAGTTCCAAAGCATTTAGGGCATATAATAGTTCTTGTGTACGGCCCACGCTAAACGCCGGGATAATTACCTTGCCTTTTTTGATCTCGCAGGTATGTTTAATAATTTCTAATAAAGCGTCCTCAATGGGGCCAATATCTTTATGCAGGGAGTCGCCGTAGGTAGATTCCAGCAAAATATAATCGGCCTGCGGAAACGTTTGCGGACTTTTAAGCAGCAGGTCGCCATAACGGCCAACATCTCCGCTAAAGGTAATGTGCGTTTCTTTGCCATCCTCCAAAACCGTTATATGCATTGCCGCGCTGCCCAAAACGTGGCCTGCATCAGTAAATTGGAATTTTATATGTGGGGTAATGGCATATTCGTCATGATAATCAACAATCTTAAACTGGCGTAATGCCGCAATGGCGTCTTCTTCGGTATATAAAGCCTCTAACAATGGCTGGCCTTTTCTTGCCCTGTGCTTGTTGGTGTATTCAGTATCCTGCATCTGTATTTTAGCCGAATCTAACAGCAGGATCTTAGCCAGCTCCATAGTAGGGGCGGTGCAGAATATTTGTCCCTCAAAACCTTCTTTTACAAGCCGGGGTATTAAGCCGCAATGATCAATGTGGGCATGCGAGAGTATCATGTAATCAACTTTTTTGGGGTTAAAGCCAAAATGTTCGTTCATGTCTTCGGTTTGGTCGCCCAGTCCCTGGAACATACCGCAATCTAATAATACGCTTGTGCCATCCTGCAAGCGAAGCAGGTGTTTGCTGCCGGTAACATTACGGGCCGCACCGTGAAAGGTTATATCCATTTATAATTTTAGTTGTCTTGTAAACCCAAATAGACAAATAAAAGTTTAATTTAAAATAAACTAAACATTTAGTTGTTAAATTGGTTTATATAATATAACTTAGAGTGTAATTTAAAAAGTAATTCATTCCCCCCTATGGAAATTAAAGAATTAACCCGCGCAGAAGAACAAATAATGCAAGTGCTTTGGCAGCTGCAAAAAGGGTTTGTAAAAGATGTGTTAGATGTTTTGCCGGAACCTAAACCGGCCTATAACACGGTATCGACAATTATAAGGATATTGGAAACAAAGGGTTTTGTTGGCCATACTGCCTATGGTAAAAGCCATGAGTATCATCCTGTTATCAGCAAAGAGCAATACAAAACTTTTGCTGCTGATAAACTTTTAACAGGATACTTTGATAACTCGGTGAACAGGATGTTGTCCTTTTTTGTGAAGAAGGAAAAAATTAACCTGAAAGAAGCCGATGATATTATGAAACTGATTGAAAAACTTAAAGATAAATAGTTATGACCTGGTGGCATTATTTATTACTTGTAAACATTTACCTCGTATTGTTTTTCGGGTTTTATACACTATTGCTCCGCCGGGAAACTTTTTTTCAGCTAAACCGCATTTACCTGGTAGGTGCGGTATTATTATCTTTTTTTATTCCGTTGATACAGGCACAATGGGTTAAAGATCTTTTTATAACCAAAAGGGTACAAACTATTTACAGCACCACCGCTCCTGATATGATAGTAAGCTTTACACCTATTAAGGATAACCCGGTTACTATTGGCGAAATGCTGATAACGCTGTATATAATTGGCGCGGTAGTGTTAGCTGCAAGGCTGATATACCATCTTGTATTATTAAAGCGGATGATCAATCAGCCAACATCAGCTGCTTACTCTTTCTTTAAAAGGATAAAGCTTACTGCTGATATTCCGGGCCGCGATGTAATTATAAAACATGAAGAGGTACATGCACAGCAATGGCACTCGGCCGATGTGCTGATCATAGAGGCGGTTATGATAATTAACTGGTTTAACCCGGTTGTTTACCTGTACCGGCTTGCCATTAAACACATTCATGAATTTATTGCCGACAGGCAGGCTTTAAAAGCCGGTACTAACAAGGCCGATTATGCTTTGCTATTGCTGAGCCAAACGTTTAACTCGCCTGTGCACCATTTAGTTAATCCGTTTTTTAATCACAGCTTATTAAAACAACGAATTATGATGTTGCAAAAAAGTAATTCGCAGCGTATAAAGCTGGCCAAATATGGCTTGTCGGCGCCGCTGTTTATTTTAATGCTGATACTGTCATCAGCTACAATTAGCAACAGTAAGGCAGTTAAAGTAATTAATAATAAAGCCGAAGAGGTTTTTTTGCAGCCGGCAACATCTGTTATACCTGACGAAGAACCGGAGATGGTGCAACATAAGGCAGAATTAGAAATAATAACACCTGAGGGCACAAAGGCCAAAGCCACAGATCACGTACTGCCCGGATCAGCAGATAATGGAAAAAACATAGATACCGTACCCAATAAAAAGGTAGTATTTACACAAGTAGAACATTCGCCGGGTTTTCCGGGTGGCGACAAAGCTTTTAGCCAGTTCTTAAGTAAGAATATTAGATACCCAAAGAAAGCAAGAGAAAATAATGTACAAGGCAGGGTTATAGCAACCTTTATTGTTGAACCAGATGGTAAGCTTACTGATATAAAGATACTACGCGGTATTGGCAGCGGTGCCGATGAAGAATCTGTAAGGGTTTTAAAAAAATCACCCAAATGGGAGCCTGGTATTCAAAACGGGCGTAAGGTTAGGGTGCAGTACTCCGTACCTATCCAGTTTTCGCTTACAGAGACTACCATTACTTATACGCCTCCTAAAAACAACGAGAAAGCCCCAGAAGTTAGTTATAAGGGAACAGACGATAACAAAAACCAAATTTTTACTGCTGTGGAGCTATCTCCGACCTTCCCAGGAGGCAATGCAGCATTCCAGGGCTATCTGGCAAAAAATGTGAGATATCCGGCCAGGGCACGGGAGAATAAAACACAGGGCCGTGTAATTGTAGCCTTTGTTGTTGAAATGGATGGCTCTATTACTAATGCCCATGTTATACGTGGCATAGGCGATGGCGCCGATGAAGAAGCTGTAAGGGTTATTAATGCATCGCCAAAATGGATAGCAGGAGTTCAAAACGGACGTAAGGTAAGGGTAACTTATACAGTGCCTATACAATTTTCATTAGCACAGGCAGAAAATAAAACCGGTGCGGTACCTGCAACAAAAACTACTCAAGATAAACAAAAGTTTACTTTTACCAGCCCCTCTGATAGCTCTAAACAAAGCGTTAGGCTAACGGGCATAAGAGGCATAAATGACCCTCTTTATATTGTTGATGGTAAAGAAGTAGAGAGCATAAATACAATTGACCCCAAAGGTATTGAAAGCATATCTGTACTTAAAGACGCGGCAGCAACAAGTTTATATGGCGTCAAAGCTCTAAACGGGGTAATATTGGTAACCCTGAAAAAAGCGAAAGCAAAAAATTAACGAAAGCATTTTTATACCACTGTCATTTGGTCCTGAGGGGGTATGGTTTAATTAAATTTGAACTATATTTACTCAGGATCAATTGCTTATGAACATAAAACTTTTACTGCAGCTATCATTATTTGGGTTGATAATGGCCTTTGGTACAGTATCACTGATCCCCCAACAGATAGAGCCCATATTTTGGTTGGTGATATTTTGCTTCTGCGCGGTGGTTATTGCAAAAGCCGGTACCGGCAAATATTTTTGGCATGGCTTTGTATTAAGTATCATTAACAGTGTTTGGATAACAGCCGTACATGTGCTGATGTATAAAAGTTATGCCACCCATCATCCAGATATAACAAAAATGTCTGGAGAAATGCCCACTTATTTTAGCACACACCCAAGGGTTGCAATGGTACTAATGGCCCCAATATTTGGTGTAGTATTTGGCTTAATACAGGGATTGTTTGCTTTTATAGCCGCAAAGCTTATTAAAAAATAGCCAACTATTGCTCGTTTGCTTGTTGCCCGGCCTGTTTATACTCGCGCAGGTTACGCATTATTTTGGTAAATCCGCGGTGGTGGTGCTTTTCATCATATAAAGGGAAAACCAAACCACTGCCCCAAAAACGGATACCATCTTTACAAACATGGTAACGCTCGTCAACGGCGCGGCCTTTTGTTAATGCAGTAGTCAGCTCTTTTTCGGGTTCACCGGCCGCAATGTCTTCAGGTGTAAAAAATATTGATGCATTACGGCCTATAACTTCATTTTCATGGTAACCCAAAACCCGTTCAGCACCCGAGTTCCAACTGTTAATATCGCCGTTTTTATCGGTAGTTATCACGGCATAATCTTCAAGGCTATCTAATACTTGCCTAAAAAAATCTTCACTCATCCTAAAATAACTATCCTCAAAAATATCATCACTGGTAATGCTATCATTCATAGTTGTGTAATCAACCATAATAATTGTATCGGCATCTGCGCATGCCAGTTGCATAGGTTCGCGGGTGATTTTATAGAAGGTCTCATAACCTTGGGGCAGGTTGCTCAGATCGGGCTTTTCTCTTACCGGTTTCAATATTATTGTTGATTCGGCCGATCCATCGGTATTGGTATTTGCCAGCATGTAGGTATATCCTTTTTCAATAAGGTCGCCAAGAAGCTGCGGGGTGAACGGAATTTTCATATTAAATTAACAGGTTAGGTGATCATGAAAAAGGCCGGGACTTTGCCCGGCCTTTAATTTACACTGAGCAGTTATACCGCATTAGGCCTGCGTATAATGCCAAGCAACACTGCGATAATAGCAATTACTAATAATATATGGATAAGATTGCCTGCTGCAGTAAAAAACACGCCGATTGCCCAACCTATAACAAGTATAATGGCAATTGTATACAATAGTGAGTTCATGGTAAGTTGATTTAATTAAATGAATGTTTCTCCTCAATAGATATTAATATAATAAAAAATTAGCCCAAAAGGTTTTAAAAATTAATTAGAAAGAGAATTTATCTGAGATTGACAGGAGAGATCTTAAAAACAAAAACGCCCCTTTCCAAACAACGGAAAGAGGCGTTTTAAGCTATATTATTAGCTAACTACAAATTCAGCCATTTCTTTCTTACAGCTAATTGCTGCGGGGTAGCATTTGGTAATTCTTCAATTTTGTTCTTTTGCATAGGGTTGCGCAGTAACGTTATCGGAATGATCATGGCCTGGCCATCGCGGGTAACGGTTACGTTAATTTGGTCTCCAACTTTTTTGCCGTTAATAGCAGTGCCCGGGTCTGTTACCGGGGTACCATCTATTGAAACGATCTCGTCACCAACGTTAATGCCCTGTATCCATGCCGCACTACCGCGAAAAACAGTAGTTACCGTTTTTTTAGGGCCGTTACTTATAACTATCCCCATTGTTGGTTCATTGCTGTTAGCCAGGTCATCAGTTATTTTATAACCGGCATAGCCCAGGTATTTATTGTAATCAAACGGGGTTAAGCCATTAATGTATTTTGCATAAAAATCGTCCAGTTTTTTTCCGGCAAATTTTTCAAAAGCAGCTTTAAATTCAGCATCAGTATAACCACGTTTTTTACCCTTGTAGTAGGTTGTATACATATACTTCATCACATCATTTAGTGATTGTTTGCTACCTGTGCTGTTAATAATTTCCAGATCAAGCAGCATACCAACTACGGCGCCTTTATCATAATAAGATATGCCTGTATTAACAGAATTTTCGTTAGGGCGGTATGATTTTATCCAGGCATCAAAGCTTGATTCGGCCAGCGGCTGTACTTTACTGCCGGGCTGGTTCTCAACCGTATTAATATCGCCGGCCATGCCAGTTAAAAAGTCTTCGGTATCTGATATACCTGCATGGCGCAGTATCAGGGTTTGGTAGTAAGCGGTAAAGCCTTCGGCTATCCACAGGTTGGTAGTATAGTTCTCGGTCTCATAATCAAACGGGCCTAATACAATCGGGCGTAAACGTTTCACGTTCCACAGGTGAAAGTGCTCATGGGCAACTAAACCTAAAAAGCCTCTGTAGCCACGCTCGGTACCATAATTATTGCGTGATGCACCTAAAACGGTCGAACTTAAATGTTCCAGACCACCGCCGTTGCGCAATTTGTTGTGCACTATAAAGGTATAATGCTTGTTAGGGTTTTCGCCAAACACGTTAACCTCCGCCGCTACTATTTTGGCCATATCAACCTTAAGGCGTTCTTTATCATAATTACCGCCGCCGTACATGGCCACTTCGTATTTTACGCCGTTAACATCAAAGCCAAACACATCTTGTGTACCAACTTCAATTGGCGAATCATATAAAATATCATAGTTAGGAGAAGTAAGTGTAAATGCATCGCCGCCAACTTTTTCTAAACTGGTTGATACTTTATTCCAGTCTTTATAAGGTTTTATGTTAATGGTTGATGGCTGGTCAAGCATGCCTTTAGGCCATAAGAATATGCCTGATGTTGACAAAAACGCGTGCGATACATCAATAAAACTGGTACGTACCGATAATTCAAAAGCATAAACCTTATATTTAACTGTAACCGAGGTAATGCCGGTAGTATTAATGTGCCAGGTATTTTTATTCAGTTTTGGGGCTGCAACAGCTTTGCCGTTGGCAGTAGCCGTTAACGATTCTATGTTCTTTGAAAATTCCCTTATCAGGTATGATCCGGGTGTCCAAACCGGCATTTTAAGATCAAGAGCTGGCTGATTTAATCCGCTTACGGTCATTTCTATCTCAGCATAATGAGCCTGAGCCTCCGGGAAAGTTACTATGTAAGATATTTTTGCAGGGACAGCCGCCTTGCCGGGTGTAGCGTTCATAAAAATAAGAATTAAATTAACCAGTGCTATTAGTCGAAGTTTTTTCATGCGGCAAGGTATAAATTTTTATTTTTTTAACTGCCCGGCTAAAAAAGACATATGTTGTAAAATGGTTGATACATGCCGCCAATTTATAACCCAAGAGATTAGTTTTGCGAACATTAACCGTTTATAAGATTAGCATCATTATTTAAAGTATTGTTTTCCGGAATGAGTAAGTTTAACACCGGCAAATTTTTAATTTAGTAACTAAAACCAACCTGACCCCGCGTTTTATGAAAACCAAGTACATAATTTATACTTTACTGGCCCTGCTGATAGCTTTTTTGATATACAATAAGTTTTATAGTAAAAAAGCAAAGGCAACCAGTGCAGCAGCATCGGGTAAAGGCAAGAAAAAGAATGGGCCGGTATCTGTTAACATAATGATTGTAAAAGATACTACTGTACGTAACCAGATAGATATTACCGGAACAATTGATGCTAATGAAAGGGTAAACCTGATAAGCCAAACTGCCGGGAACATTACCGGTATTTACTTTACAGAAGGCACTAAGGTTAAGAAAGGCCAGTTGCTGGTAAAAGTATATAATCAGGATCTGCAATCGTCATTACAACAGGTGCAGGCGCAAATGATATTGGCCCGCGATATAAACAACCGTAATAAAATATTATTGGAGAAAGAAGCTGTGAGCAAAGAAGAATATGAAACTTCATTATCATCGTTAAATGCGATGAAGGCGCAGGCCGATGTGATAAGAGCCCAAATATCCCGTACCGAAATCCGTGCGCCGTTCTCAGGGACCATTGGTTTAAGAAACGTTAGTCCGGGTGGTTATTTGTCGCCATCAACCTCAATTGCTACGCTTGTGAATATCGATCCGGCAAAGGTTACCTTTTCGGTACCTGAGCGTTACCTGCCAATTATAGGCAAGGGCAGCAAGGTTACTTTTACCGTTGAAAGCTCAAGGGAAAATTTTAATGCTACCGTTTATGCAATTGAGCCGGCGTTAGATGCCAATTCGCGTACTATAACTGTTCGTGCCAAGGCACCTAACCCTAATGGATTATTAAGCGCGGGCGCTTTTGCCAAGATCAATTTAACGCTTGACCAGATCCCTAAAACTATTATGGTACCTACAGAGTGCGTAATTCCCGATCTAAAAAGCAGTAAGATTTACGTTTACAAAAATGGCATAGCTGTTGCCAAAAATGTTAAGACAGACTTACGTACCGATACCAAAATTCAAATTATTGATGGCCTTAAAGCCGGAGACAGTATAGTGGTTTCTGGCTTGATCCAAATTCGCCCTAAATCACCATTGAAGATTCTTAAAGTTATCAAATAAGCAATATGAGTTTATCGTCAGTAAGTATAAAAAGACCTGTGCTGGCAACGGTATTATCTGTTGTTATTGTTGTATTTGGTGTTATAGGCTATACGTTTTTAGGAGTGAGGGATTTTCCATCGGTCGATCCGCCAATTATTTCTGTATCTACCAGTTACTCGGGCGCCAACTCAGATGTAATTGAATCGCAGATAACCGAGCCATTAGAGAAAGCCATTAACGGTGTACCGGGCATCCGTAATATATCGTCAACAAGTTCGGTAGGTTCAAGTAACATCACTGTTGAGTTTGACCTTGATGCCGACCTGGAAACAGCGGCCAATGATGTGCGCGATAAGGTGAGCCAGGCACAGCGCCAGTTACCGCAGGATATTAACGCCCCGCCGGTAGTTACCAAAGCCGATGCCAGTGCCGATCAGATCATTACCCTTACCGTAAGCAGTAACACCCGTAACATTACCCAGGTTGATGATTACGCCGAAAATGTTTTACTGGAAGGCTTGCAAACCATACCGGGCGTAAGTACCATTAACGTGCAGGGCCAGCGCCAGTACGCTATGCGTTTATGGATAGATCCTAATAAACTCTCCTCGTTAGGGTTAACCGCTACAGATATTGGCGCGGCATTAGCCCGCGAGAATGTGGAGCTGCCGGCCGGTAAAATTGAAGGTAATAATACCGAGATCACTATCCGTGCTTTAGGTAAGCTCACCACCGAAAAAGATTTTAATAACTTAATTATCCGTGCCGATAGCAACCGTGTTATCAGGCTGAATGATATTGGTTATGCCGTGTTAGGTTCTGCCAATGAAGAGACCGCTTTAAAGGAATCAGGTGTGCCGATGGTTGGTTTGGCCATTGTGCCGCAGCCGGGCGCCAACTATGTACAAATTGCTAAGGATTTTTATGCAAGGCTGGAGCAGATCAAAAAAGATCTTCCGCCCGATATTACGGTAAAAGTAGCATTGGATAATACCAGGTTCATTAATAACTCTATTACAGAAGTAAAAGAAACCCTGCTCATATCATTCATATTAGTGGTAATTATTATTTACCTCTTCTTTAGAGATTGGCTCATCGCTTTCCGCCCGCTCATTGATATCCCGGTATCATTAATCGGGGCATTCTTTATCATGTATGTGTTTGGGTTCTCCATTAATATATTAACCCTGCTGGGTATTGTGCTGGCCACGGGCCTGGTGGTGGATGACGGTATTGTGGTAACAGAGAATATCTACAAAAAGGTTGAAGCCGGTATGGCTATCCGGAAAGCCGCGTTTGAGGGCTCTGCCGAGATCTTCTTTGCGGTAGTTTCTACATCGGTTACATTGGCAGCGGTATTTTTACCCATCATCTTTTTACAGGGCTTTACAGGAAGGTTGTTCCGCGAGTTTGCGGTTGTAGTTGCCGGGGCGGTATTGATATCGGCTTTTGTATCCCTTTCGTTAACACCAATGCTTAACGTTAAACTTATCCGTAAAAACCAAAAGAAATCGAAATTCTATGAAATGACCGAACCTTTCTTTGTGAATATGACCAACGGCTACACCGAAACACTGGTTAACTTCATGAAAAAGAAATGGGTATCATTCGTTATTCTGGGTATTTCATTAGTGGTTATTGGTATACTGGTAAAAGTTACGCCATCAGAATTAGCACCGTTAGATGACCGCAGCTTGCTGCGCTATTCGGTTACCGGTTCTGAAGGTGCTACCTATGAGTACATGACAAAATATATGGATAAGGTGGCCGACCTGGTTGCCGATTCTATCCCCGAGGCTAACGTGAACCTGGAGATTGTTTCGCCATCATTTGGCGGCGGCGGCTCGTCTAACTCCGGCTTTGGCCGTGTGGGCTTAGTCCCGCCTGATCAAAGAGAGCGTTCCCAGCAGGAAATAGCCGACTGGCTTAACAAGAAACTAACCCGCATGCCTGATGCCCGCGCCATTGTAGTGCAGGAGCAAACCATAAGCGGTGGGGGTAGCGGTGCGCGTACCTCATTGCCGGTACAGTTTGTTATCCAAAATCAGGATTTTGAAAAGATCCGTAAGGTACTGCCCGAGTTTTTTGCTGAAGTATCCAGGAGCCCGGTTTTCCAGGGATCTGACGTTAACTTAAAATTTACCAAGCCCGAACTAAGGGTAACTACAGATCGCGACCGTGCCCGGGACCTGGGGGTATCGGTTGATGATATTGCACAAACCTTACAACTATACTATAGTGCCGGCCGATTGGATTATTTCCTGATAAATGGCAAGCAATACCAGGTAATTGCACAGGTTGACAGGGCTAACCGCGACCAGCCGTTAGACCTGAAATCAATATATGTACGTAGCACAAGAGGTGGCCTGGTACAGCTGGATAACGTGGTTAAGGTTACAGAAAGCGCCAGCCCGCCATCTATCTATCACTTTAACCGTTATAAATCGGCAACGGTACAGGCAGGTCTTGCTCCCGGCCAAACCGTGGGTGATGGTATCGCAGAAATGGAACGGATAAAAGCCCACCTGCTTGATGATACTTTTAGTACCGCGTTAAGCGGCCCGTCACGTGATTATGCAGAAGGTTCATCTAATATATTATTTGCGTTTGCATTTGCATTATTGCTCATATACCTGGTGCTTGCCGCCCAGTTTGAAAGTTTTATGGATCCGTTCATTGTAATGCTTACTGTGCCGCTGGCTATATCAGGCGCATTTTTATCGCTATGGTTATTTAACCAAACACTGAATATTTTTAGCGAGATAGGTATCATAACGCTTATTGGTTTAGTAACCAAGAACGGTATCCTTATTGTGGAGTTTGCTAACCAGCGTATGGAGCACGGCATAAGTAAATACGAGGCTGTTGTTGAAGCGGCCACCGCGCGTTTGCGCCCTATCTTAATGACCAGTTTGGCAGTTGTGCTGGGTTCGGTACCTATTGCGATGGCGCTGGGTGCCGGTGCTAAAAGCCGTGTATCATTAGGTATCGTAATTATTGGCGGTATGTTATTTTCGCTGGTGCTTACCTTGTATGTTATCCCTACCATGTATATGGTATTTGCATCAAAAACCCGCCGTGACCCTGATCATGAGCCCGAAGAAGAGGTAGAAGAGACTAAAACACCCTTATTAATTGAAAATCTGTAAGCAATATGAAATTTAAGAGAATAGTTTGCTTGATTTTTTGCGCTTTAGCTTTTGTTGCGGGTGTAAAAGCGCAGAACGCGCCAATACTTACTTTAAAAGATGCTGTTGAAATAGCTTTAAAGAATAATTATAACATACAGCTATCACAAAACAATAAAGCCATAGCCGGCAATAATGTAACGTTGGGCAATGCCGGTTTTTTGCCTTTAGTTACCGGTAATGCCACATCAAACAACAGTATCCAAACCACCAAGCAAACCCGGTCTGATGGTACTTTTAATGATATAAAGGGCGCCCGTAACTCCAATTTAAATTATGGTGTTAACCTTAACTGGACCATATTTGACGGCTTTAATATGTTTGCCACTTATGATCAGTTAAAGCAACTGGATAAATTAGGGGCCATCAGGCTGCAGGATACCATACAATCTACCATAGCCAACGTTATTAATACCTACTACAACCTTATCAGCCAAAATGAGCAGATAAAAGCTTTGCGGGGCGCTATTGAAATTTCAAGAACGCAGATGCGTTACTCTAACGATAAATTTGCCGTTGGCCGCGTATCCCGGTTAGATGTATATAACGCGCAGGTTAATTTGAATACCGATACCGCCGCTTTGATAACGCAGCTGCAGCAATTTAAAACAACAAAGATCCAGCTAAACCAATTGCTGGTACGCGATTTACAAAGTGAGTTTGCCGTTGGCGATACCATTGTGGTTGATGATAAATTGATATTGGGAGATATCATTGCTAAAGCGCAGGCACAAAACCCTTCTATATTAGCTTCGCAAATTAACAAGCGCCTGGCAGATATTAATCTGAAACAAATAAAATCAACCCGCTACCCGCAAATAGGGATAACATCAGGCTATACCATCACAAATAACCGTACACCGGCCGGCTTCACTTTGCGCCAGGATGCACACGGGTTTAATTATGGCTTAACAGCAACCATCAATATTTTTGATGGGTTAAACCAATGGAGAAGAGAACGTAATGCCAAATTTCAGATAGATAACGCCGAGATAACCACTAAGCAAACCCGGTTGAATGTAGAGGCAGATATCAATAACTTTTATGTAGCCTACCTTTCTGGCCTTGATCTGATCAAGCTGAGCCAATCAAATGTAGAGCTGGCCCGTAAAAATCTGGAAATATCTTTAGAGAAATATAAAATAGGAAATATTACCCCGTTAGAGATCCGCGAAGCGCAAAGAAATTATCTTAATGCACAATCTGTGTTCTTTTCAGCACAATACCAGTCCAAAATGGCCGAGGTAACATTAAAACAAATCACTAACAGTATAAATATTCAATAAGAATATTTATTATTGCTTTTAATTTCGAAAATGCCAGTTTGCTACAAAACCTGTTTGCTGATAGATGACAATTATATTGACAACTTTGTCACGCGTAAGATTTTGGAGAGCGGTAATTTTGCAGAGAATATCATAGTACATCAATCGCCTACAGATGCTATTGAAGCACTGCGTAATGGCAGCGTTAAACCCGATGTTATTTTCCTGGATATTCGTATGCCGCAAATGACAGGCTTTGAGTTTTTGCAAGAATTTGAGACTATGAAGATGGATGATAAGGACAAAGTAAAAATATTTATTCTTTCCTCTTCACTTGATCCTACCGATTTGAGTAATACACTTAATAATAAATACGTAGCACAGTTTTTACATAAACCCCTCACCCACGAAGCGCTTGAGGAACTTTGTACATGATATTAGTAGCAGACAGCGGATCTTCAAAAACAGACTGGCTGCTTGCATCGCCTGATCAGCAGCCCCGGGCATTTAAATCTGCCGGATTAAACCCGTACTTTTTAACCGAAAAGGAAATTATAAAGATCCTGCAGGATCAAATTCCTGAACTGATAGCTTTAGCCCCCCAGATTACCGAAATATACTTCTTTGGCGCCGGCTGCTCCAGTCCGGATAGGCACGAGATCGTTTCAAACGCGCTCAGCACTTTCTTTACCAAGTCGTACATTAGTGTTGATAGTGACCTTTTGGCTTCGGCATACGCCACGTGCGGGCACGAGAAAGGCTTTTGCTGTGTGTTAGGCACCGGTTCAAACATATCTTTTTTTGATGGAGAGGATATTCACGACGGGCAGCATGGTTTAGGCTATGTACTGGGCGATGAAGGCTCAGGCACCTGGTTTGGCAAAACGCTCATTACCGATTATTTGTACGGCACCATGCCCGGCGATATTAATACTAAGTTTAAAGAAGCTTATCACCTTGATAAAGAAACAGTAATTAAGAACGTGTATCAAAAAGCGCGGGCAAATTCTTACCTGGCATCTTTCTCCAAATTTATAACAGGGATACGCAATACAGAATATGGCCAGGCCATACTGCATAAAGGCTTGCTGGAGTTTGTAGAAACCAACATTAAAACCCACTCGCAATACGCTAAATACAAATGCCATTTTGTAGGCTCAATAGCTTATATTTTTGCTGATGAACTAAAAGCCATTTGTGAAGCCAACAGTGTGCATGTAGGCAAGATCATCAGGCAACCTATTAATGATTTGCTGGAGTTTATCGTTAATCGGGCCAATAGCTGATCCTATTTTTCCAAGTCGTAAAATTACCCTCTAATTGTCGCTTTCGTACCTGTCTTTGTATATTTAATTGCCTGATCTTTACCTTATTAAATTATTAAGGTATGAGAAAGCTAATTTTATCGATGCAGGTTACACTGGATGGTTTTATTGAAGGGGCAGACGGTGACATGAGCTGGATGGTAGATGACAAGGAACAGTGGGACGATCTTTTTGAGATGCTTGCTGATGTTGATCTTTTTCTTTTAGGCAGAGGAATGTTTAAAGATTACAGAGATTATTGGAAGGGCGCATTAGCAGGCCAAAAAGCATCAGAAAGCGAAGTGAAATATGCAAAGCTTGCCGAAAAAACGCAGCATATTGTATTTTCCAAAACGCTTCATGACCCGCAATGGGATAATACCCGGATTGTAGATACCGATATTGTGGCTGAAGTAAATAAACTAAAGCAAGCGCCCGGCAAAAGCATGCTGACTTTTGGTGGCGCAAAACTGGCCGCAACGCTGGTAGATGCCGGCCTGATAGATGAATACCAGTTGGTTGTTAACCCGGTAATTTTAACAAAAGGCAAATCATTCTTTCAGCAATTGACAAACCGGCGCAAGCTGGAATTGATCAATGTAAAACAACTTGATTCGGGAGTGGCTATTTTGCGCTATAAGCAGGTTTAAGCCCGGCTGCCTTTGCGCTTTACTGCCACAAATAAAATTCCCAGCACCGCTAATATGCTTCCGGCTTTTGGCAGGTAATCGCCATGGGCTGCATAAAAGGTAATGTTGCTGTTTAGGTTAATATCCTGCTTTAACGCCCCTTTTACCCACCATTTAGTATGTTGTACCACATCGCCCCGCTGATTAATAAAAGCCGAGATCCCTGTATTAGCCGACCTGCAAACCCAGCGGCGTGTTTCAATGGCACGGAGCTTGGCATAATCCATATGCTGGTCTTTGCCTGATGTGTTTTCCCACCAGCCGTCGTTAGTGATAATGGCGATGAATTGCGCACCGTCATTAGCCGCTTTGGCCACCCAGGCACCCCAGATGGAATCAAAACAAATAACCGGCGCGGCGCCTATCCCGCTTTGCGAATAGAACACTCCAGGCTGATCCTGAACAGTATAAGCGCCAGTTGCTCCACCTAAATGCTCAAATACCGGTTTCAGAAAAAACAACGCATTCCCAAACGGTAGCGACTCTGCCCCCGGTACCAGGCGAGATTTATGGTAAAATTGTACCTTTTGCGAATTCTCAATATTAATAGCCGAACTGTAATGATCCCAAAATCCACCATTGGGCATAGGTGAGGCAGTTTTATTTACACGGGTATCGTAAGTGCGGTACGTTTCGCCGCCGGTTATTACGTTGCCATTTCTATACTTGTTTAAAAATTGTTTTACCTGTGCGTAATGGTTACTACCAAGAATATGGTTCTCATCTATATATTCCGGAATTGCAGTTTCCGGCCAGATAAAGAATTCGGTATTGGGTTGGCCTACAGAATCTGAAAGATGTGTAAGCGTGGCAATTTGTGTAGATACCGGTATGGTGCCTTCTTTGTCATAAGGATCAATATTAGGCTGTACCACCACAATGTTTGATGGATTAACCAGCTCTTTATAGCTGTAATACCTATACAGCGAAAAGCCAAGTGGTAATATTAATATCACGCTAAATGCAATTACCAGTCTTTTGCGCAGTTGCCTGGTTTGTGCTTCGCGTAAGCCAATGTATAGCAGAAACACCAAAATATTAACAGCCCATATCCATATAGTACCGCCATAAACCCCGGTATATTCATACCACTGTATCCATTGGTGCGATACTGCAAAGCCATTACCTAAAGTCATCCACGGAAAGTTGAGGTCCCAGCTTTGGTGCAGGTATTCGTAGCCTATCCAAAAGCAAACCAACGCTGCTAAGCTTAAAGCACGGTTGGTGATCAGCCTTAAGCGGTAATACAACCAGCATGCGGTTGCCATTAACAGCGGGCCAAGGGCATATGGTATCAGGGTGATAGGTGCAGCAATTAAGGGACCAATGATCTTTAATGAGTTATACACCCAATAAATACAGAGCGTGTTCCAGATAAAGAAACCTAAAAAGGTGGTGTTAAATATTTTCTTCCCCTTGCCGATAGCTGTAGATTCAATGATGTTCTCCATAGCCAGCAGCATAGGCACCAACCCAACAAACAGTAAAAAAGTGGTATAAGAAGTAGGCGGCCAGGCAATCCAAAGTAATAAACCGGAAAGTATGGCTAATGGTAAGTTTTTTTTCATTTGTTAGTTTTCAACGCGTCTTTGCGAGGTACGAAGCAATCTCATAACTATGGTTATCGGTCATGCGAAAACGTGTCCTATCTGGAGATTGCTTCGTACCTCGCAATGACGCTCAATTAATTGGCAGTACAATGATGGCCTAATCCTCCTCCTCGTCCTCATACTTCCTTTTCTTTTTGCCGTCTCCTTCGGCGGGTGTGGCTCCTGCTACACACATCACAAACTCACCTTTTACAGGGTGGGTCTCAAAATAAGTTTTCACCTCGGCTACTGTGCCCCTTACTGTTTCTTCAAACATTTTTGTCAGCTCGCGCGATACTGAAATCTGGCGGTCGGCTCCAAAGAAGGTAGCCATCTCATCCAGAGTTTTCAATAAACGGTGCGGCGATTCATAAAGTATGATGGTGCGCTCTTCGGTCGCTAAAGTTTTATACCGGGTTTGCCTTCCTTTTTTTAGCGGTAAAAATCCTTCAAAACAAAATTTATCTGTAGGGAAACCCGAGTTAACCAAGGCCGGAACAAAAGCCGTAGCACCTGGCAGGCATTCTACCGGTATATTAAATTTTAAAGCTTCGCGCACCAAATAAAACCCCGGATCAGATATGGCAGGCGTACCCGCATCAGAAATTAAAGCGATGTTTTGCCCCATCAACAGAAACTTAATGATCTCGTTACTTGATTGGTGCTCATTATGCTGATGGTGCGAAAATACCTTGTTCTGGATATCAAAGTGTTTCAGCATTGGTGCTGATGTGCGGGTATCTTCGGCCAGTATCAGATCGGCCTCTTTTAGGATCCGGATAGCCCTAAAGGTCATATCCTCCAGGTTACCAATGGGGGTGGGGACTAAGTATAGTTTGCCGGTCATTCAGTTTGCAGTTTTCAGTTAACAGTTTGCTGATTTTTTCCAAAAGTAACTTATTTCCGGTGCGATGTTATTGCAAACCGCCCACTGCAAACTAACTTAACAATAGAAAATGAATTCTAACTGCCGCCCGCAAACTGCAAACTGTTATATTTGCCTTTTAAAATAAAATCAATGCTGCAAGTTAGTTATATCCGCGATAACAGGGAACAGGTTTTAGAACGTTTGGCTGTAAAAAATTTTAAACAGCCCGAATTAATTGATGAAGTGATTGGATTAGATGAAAAACGCCGCCAAACACAAAACCTGCTGGATACTGTTTCGTCGCAATCTAACGCGGCTGCCAAACAAATTGGCGAGCTAATGCGCACCGGTAAAAAGAACGAGGCAGAAGCCATAAAGGCCAATACCGGCAAATGGAAAGAAGAAGGTAAACAGCTTGGCGAACAACTGGCTATACTTGAAGCAGAGCTGCAGGAAAAACTGGTTTTGTTACCTAACCTGCCGCATTCATCAGTGCCAAAAGGTATTACACCAGAGGAAAACGAAGTGGTACTGGAGAATGGCGCTATCCCACAGTTGCCTGCCAATGCTTTACCACACTGGGAGCTGGCCGCAAAATATAACCTGATAGATTTTGAACTGGGCGTTAAAATAACCGGCGCAGGTTTCCCTGTTTATAAAAATAAAGGGGCTAAACTGCAACGCGCCCTTATCAATTTCTTTATTGACGAAGCCGAAAAAGCAGGGTACAGCGAAGTGAGTGTCCCGCTAATGGTAAATGCGGCATCTGGGTTTGGTACCGGGCAGTTACCGGATAAAGAGGGACAAATGTATTATGTTGGTGTAGATGATCTGTATCTGATCCCCACTGCAGAAGTACCTATTACCAATCTTTACCGTGATGTGATCTTAAAAGCGGATGAATTGCCGGTTAAAAACTGCGGGCATACCCCTTGTTTCCGCCGAGAGGCTGGTTCTTACGGGGCACACGTACGCGGGTTAAACCGTTTACACCAGTTTGATAAGGTAGAGATTGTGCAGGTGGTACACCCTGATACATCATACGAAGTATTGGAAGGTATGAGCGCACATGTGCAAAGCCTGTTGCAAAAGTTAGGTTTGCCCTACCGTGTATTACGCCTTTGCGGCGGCGATATGAGCTTTACCGCTGCCCTTACCTACGATATGGAAACCTGGAGCGCCGCGCAACAACGCTGGCTGGAGGTATCATCAGTATCAAACTTTGAAACTTTTCAGAGTAACCGTTTAAAACTGCGTTTCCGTAATGCAGAAGGTAAAACGCAACTGGCCCATACCCTAAACGGTAGCGCACTTGCTTTACCGCGAATAGTAGCCACCTTATTAGAAAATAACCAAACAGATAAAGGCATTAAAATACCGGAGGTATTAGTGCCTTACACTAAGTTTGAGTGGATAGATTAAGCTGAAGATCCTGTGCGATAGCGAAGGATCTGATAGCAAATGTGCTTGCCGGTTACTTATCAGCGGATAGATGCTTCACTGCCGTTCAGCATGGCAAAGCAGTTTAAACAGAAAAGACCCGGCATTTGCTGGGTCTTTTCTGTTTAATTATAGTGCGTCTTTGCGAGGTACGAAGCAATCCCTAAGAGAAAAGTCGACTACAAGCATGTCGGGGATTGCTTCGTACCTCGCAATGACGCGCGGGTAAAGTATAAACACAAAGAGCGGCAAAATGCCGCTCTTTGTGTTTATACTTTTAAAGCCCTCTCCTTTGGAGAGGGTTGGGTGAGGCTCCTACATCCCCTTTTGTATCGCCTCGTAAACGGCATCCTGTATGCGGGGCCGTATGTTTAAGCTGCCTAATTTGCTGCCCACAGTTGGGTTTACACGGTTAGATAGGAATACATATACCAGGTTATATTTAGGATCTACCCAAACGCAGGTGCCGGTAAAGCCGGTGTGGCCAAATGTCATGTTTGATGCCAGTTTAGATGGATAATGACGATCTTCAATAGGGTCCCAGCGGTCAAAACCCAAACCACGCCTGCTAACAGCCGACTGCTTGGACGTGAACAGATCAACCGTTTCGGGTTTTATATATTGTGTGCCACCGTATAAGCCACGGCTTAACATCATTTGATAAAGTATGGCGATATCATTAGCGCTGGCAAATAAACCGGCGTGACCTGCAACGCCGCCCATTAAAGCCGCGGTAGGGTCATGTACATAGCCATCAAGCAAGGCATGGCGGTCTATTTTATCGTCCTCTGTCGGGACTATCCGGTCTGCAGGGAAGCGGTACAAGGGTAGGAAGCCCGCGGTTTGCATCCCCAGCTGGTTGTAAAAGTTTTGCTGTACAAAAACATTTAACGGGGTGGCGGTAAGTGTTTCTGCTATCTGCTGCATCATAACAAGGCCAACATCGCTGTACACGTATTGCCCGCGTGTTTTAACTGCCGATTTTAAAACATCGGGCCACATTACATCTTCAAAATAATTTTTTCTTAAATAATAACCATCGTTCACCTTTGTTGGGAATGCTGCTGATGAATCTGCCGAATAATCGGTCGGTTTTATCTTTCCAAAGGTTGGGATATCTGGTATTAACCCGGCCTGGTGCTCTAATATCTCGCGTATAGTGAGGTTGCTTTTATTGGTTTTACGTGTGGAAGCAAGATAGCTACCGGCGGTTGAATCTAAATTCAGCTTCTGCTGATCGTATAGCTGCATCACCTCCATAGTAGTGGCCGATATTTTTGTCATGGATGCCACGTCAAATATGTCGGTTATTTTATCGGGCTGCAGGTTATCATAGGTATGGTAACCATAGGCTTTGTTAAATATCACCTTGCCATCTTTAGCCACCAGTACTACACAGCCCGGTGTTGCCCTGTTTGAAATGGCTTCTCGGGCAATATCATCAATTGCTTTTAAATTATTTGAATTGATCCCTGCATCCTCGGGCACTGTATATTGCAGGCGGATCTTGGAGGTTATAAATCCGGCACCCGACTGATATTTTGCGGTATAATTTTTAGTAAGCTTTTGGGTGATAGGCACGCCGCCAAATATGGCCTGCGCGCTATAGTATGCAGAAACCGGCGAAATCCTTGATGACCAGATCACCGGCGCTGTAACACCGTTTAGTTTGATGAGTGACGCGCTGTTCCCCAAAAACGAAACAATAGTATTTTTAAGTTTTTGATTGGTTGTAATAAAGTCTACTATCTGCGGGTTGTTCAGGTCGGCGTCATTTACCTGGATAACAAGCGTATTGGAGAACTTGGTATCCATCGCCAGCATATCCAACGTTTTTGGCCCCAGGTAATCGTTCCCGTTAAAAGATGTAACTTTTGTGTATTTATTTAACAAGCTATCAAACGCTATCGCGAATGCGCTTGAAAAACGGATGCTCGCTACCCTGATATTTTCTAAACCCTGCAGCGGTACAACCTTACTTTCATTATTCAACAATACTGTAGACTGCTCAACCAGGCGTTCTTCCTGCACATATGCCTTGCCTGTAAAGGGAGGGTTTTGCGCGCATGCCGAATTAAAAAGAACGAACCCCAACATAAGCAGGAAATAACACTCCCGCTTATTTTTTCTCATAAACCTTAACACCATTTATATACGTTTTTATTACTTTAACATTGGGTAGTTCGCTTCCCTTAACTTTCATTATATCTTTATCCAGTATTACAAAATCGGCATACTTGCCAACTTCAATACTACCTTTTTCCTTTTCTTCAAAGTTTGCTTTTGCGGCCCAGGTGGTCATGCCTTTTAAGGCCTCTGTGCGGCTCAGCGCGTTCTCCATCTGGAAACCCCTTGCAGGAAAACCCTTCAGGTCCTTGCGTTCAGTAGCCGCGTAAAAGGTGTACATAGGGTTAATGTTTTCCACCGGGAAATCCGTCCCCAGGGGTATCCAACCGTTTTGCTTCATTAATTGTTTGTAGGCATAGCCGGTTTTTAAACGTGCGGCGCCTAAACGTTTAGCTGCCCATACCATGTCTGATGTAGCATGTGTAGGTTGTACCGAAGGTATGATGTTATCGTTGCCAAAATATTTAATATCCTCAGGCGATACGATCTGGGCATGTTCAATGCGCCAGCGTTTATTATTCTTGCCTTTTAAAACATCAGCATAAATTTTTAGAATTACCCGGTTGGCCGAGTCGCCAATGGCATGGGTACACATCTGGAAACCTTTGGCAGCTATTTTAGCGGCCACTTCCTCAAAATGTTTCTGACTGCTTAATAAAAAGCCGTTCCAGTTTTTTTGATCGGAGTAGGGTTTTAACAAACATGCACCGCGCGAGCCTAATGCGCCATCGGCGTAAACCTTAAACGCCCTTACGTTCAGCCCCGGTGTTTTATAAGCGCCGCGCTTAAACAGGTAGTCGTAGTTCTCTTCCTGGTCGGCAAGCATTACATACATGCGCATTTTAAGGTCGCCTTTATGCTGCAGGGCGGCAATAGTGCTCACCATGGTATAAGGCAGGCCGCAATCATCAACAGTTGTTAAACCTACGGCAAAGCAGTTGCGTTGTGCATCTAACAAGGCATTTTGTGTAACCAGCTCTGTAGGCGAGGGAATTTTGCGGGTAACAATACCCACCGCGTTATCAATTAATATGCCGGTAAGCTTACCGTTAACGGTTTCAATTTTACCGCCTGTAATGGTTTGTCCCGGTTTAATGCCTGCAATATTCAGGGCTGCCTGGTTTGCAATGGCCGCGTGGCCGTCAATCCGGCTCAATATCACCGGGCGCACCGGGAATAACGAATCAAGCTTTGCCTTATTAGGGAATTGTTTATTGGCCCAAATGTTTTGGTCCCAGCCGTTACCTATTATCCACCCTTCGGTATGGTGCCTCGAGTAGCTATTTACGGTATCTAATACCGCCGCCCAGCTTTTACTGCCCGTTAGCTTAACTTCCTGCAAGCCCAGGCCATATTCATAAAAGTGCGCGTGCGCATCAATAAAGCCCGGATATATGGCTTTACCACCGGCATCAACAACCTCGCGGGCTAAATATTTTTGTTCTAATGTATCGGCTTTGCCAACGGCTAAAATTTTGCCATTGCTTACTACAAAAGCATCGGCTGTAGTAAAGGTGCTGTCTACCGTATAAACAACTGCGTTTTTAACTAACAGATCGGCATTGTACTCTTTTTGTTTGCATGCCGCTACCAGTAAAAACAGCACAGGCCATAGTTTCTTCATATGTAATTTAACAGGGGGATGTAAATAATATAACGTAAATACTATATACAAGTATGTAAAGGTAAAGTTATGCAATCAAATAATTAATTTAGCATCGAAAAAGAATATGCCTGTTGGCTAAGAAGGGAAATAATTTTAATGCCAGATATAATTCAACTTTTACCGGATGCCGTAGCCAATCAAATTGCCGCGGGAGAAGTAGTACAACGACCAGCATCCGCAGTAAAGGAATTGATAGAGAACGCGATAGATGCCGGTGCCGATAAGATACAACTGATACTTAAAGACGCCGGAAAATCATTGATACAGGTGATTGATAACGGCTGTGGAATGAGCCTTACAGACGCGCGCATGTGTTTTGAGCGCCATGCAACATCAAAAATACGCAAGGCCGAAGATCTTTTTGCCATCCGTACCATGGGTTTCAGGGGCGAGGCAATGGCTTCAATAGCCGCGATTGCACAGGTTGAGCTAAAAACCCGCCGCCATGAGGACGAGCTGGGCACCTGTATTTTAATTGAGGGATCTGAAGTGGTAAGCCAGGAAGCCTGCTCTGCTAATACCGGTACATCAATATCTATCAAGAACCTGTTTTATAACACGCCCGCCCGCCGTAACTTTTTAAAAAGTAACCCGGTAGAGATGCGCCATATAATTGATGAGTTTCAAAGGGTGGCTTTGGCTAACCCGCAGGTATTTTTTACCATGCACCATGATGGGCAGGAAGTTTATCATTTGCCATCGGCCGCGCTTAAGCAGCGGATTGTTCACTTGTTTGGTAATAATTATAACCAGCGGCTGGTTCCCGTTGAGGAAGAAACTACCATTATTAACCTGCGCGGTTTTGTAGGCAAACCCGAGTTTGCCCGTAAAACACGCGGCGAGCAGTTCTTTTTTGTAAACAACCGTTTTATAAGGGATGCGTATTTGAACCACGCGGTGCTAACGGCTTTCCAGGAATTATTGCCTGATGAAACCTACCCGCTGTATGTGCTTTTTATTGATATTGACCCAAGTAAGATAGATATTAACGTTCACCCCACAAAAACAGAAATTAAATACCAGGACGAGAAATCAATTTACGCTATTATACGGTCGGCAGTAAAACGCTCTTTGGGTAAGTATAATATTACGCCCACGCTTGATTTTGACCAGGAGAACAGCATTGGCCACCTCATTACGCCCAAGCCGTTTGATGAGATAGTACAGCCATCCATTGCTTTTAATCCTGATTTTAACCCCTTTGCCAACGAGAAAAAATCGGAACGTGAAATACCGTTCTTAAGAAATACCAATGATTACCAAACGGCCATCCCGCGCAATTGGGATACGCTGTATGAGATCAGCAGGAAAGAAGAAACACTGCAGCACGAGATCCATGCCGAAAAAAGCATCCCGGTTGATGAGCAGGAAATAACCAAAAGCAGCGAACGGCAGTTTTTTCAGGTGCATAACCGGTTCATTATGTCGCAGATCAAATCGGGCTTTATGCTGATCAGTCAGCAGGCGGCGCATGAGCGTATTTTGTATGAGCGGTTCTTACAGCAATTACAAAACCACTCGGGGGTAAGTCAGCAAAGCTTATTTCCGCAGTCTGTTACACTAAACAGCAGCGATTTTGAGTTGTTAAGAGAGTTGCTGCCAGACATACGCGGACTGGGTTTTGACATACGCGAGTTTGGTAAAAACACGGTAGTTGTAGAAGGCATACCCGCAGATATAAGCAATGCTAACGAGCATGAGTTACTGGAGCAATTATTAGAGGGGTTTAAAAACAACCTGGCCATTTTAAAGTTAGATAAACGAGATAACCTGGCACGGTCGCTGGCACGTAATGCCGCTATTAAAACAGGTGTAAAGTTATCATTAGAAGAGATGAACCAGTTAGTTGACCAACTTTTTGCCTGCCAAATGCCAAACCTTGCACTAAATGGCAAGCCTGTAATTACTACCTTTACATTGAACGAATTAGCAGAACGATTTGAAAAATAGCTAATACCTTAAACCATATATACATTATACAATGCAATCACCATTTGCCAATATGCCGCCGGTTGTAAAAAACCTGCTTATTATAAACATCATTTTCTTTATTGCTACTTATGCCTTAGCACAGTTTGTGGATCTTAAATTATATTTAGCAGCCTATTATCCGTTTTCGCCTTTATTTAAACCATGGCAAATAATTACCTACATGTTTATGCATGGCGGTTTTACACATATCTTGTTTAACATGTTTGCCCTGGTATCTTTTGGGCCAATGCTGGAGTACACTTTAGGGTCAAAGAAGTTTTTTAACTACTATTTTATTACCGGTATTGGCGGTTATGTTTTGTATATGCTGGTGCAAGCCATACAGATACATGCTATTGCCGGCGCATTTACCATTCCGCATCCCGAGTTACAAGCATCATATTTTAACTATGGCAGCCAGGAAAACGCGCAAAACCTTTATGGTTACTTCAATTTCCCAATGTTGGGTGCATCAGGTGCTATATTTGGTATTCTGGTAGGTTTCGGGATGCTTTTCCCTAACTTAGAGATGATGATCATGTTCATCCCGGTACCTATAAAGGCAAAGTATGTAGTTATAGGTTATGTAGCCATTGAATTGTTCACTGGTGTTAGCCGTTTTGCGGGCGATTCGGTAGCGCATTTCGCGCATTTGGGCGGTGCATTATTTGGGTTCCTGTTAATAAAGCTTTGGCGCGTAAAAAGGCCAAACAATTTTTACTAAGAATTGGTAGTTATCAATATATAACCTTGTTTTGATATGAGTACCCTTTGGCAAAATATCCAGTATAAAATACAGCAGTCGGGCAGTAAAATACGCCTGCTGATCGGTATTAATGTTATTGTTTTTTTGGCGATAAACGTAACCGCAGTAGTTGAACAATTATTCACCGGCTTTGGTAACAGCGCTATATTGGCTTTTACTAACGAATACCTGCATTTGCCGGCGGCGCTGCCAAAATTATTAACTAGGTTTTGGACGCCCATTACCTATATGTTTATGCATGCCGGTGTGCTGCACATTCTGTTTAACATGCTTTGGCTGTATTGGATGGGCCAGATATTTGAAGAATACCTGGGTAATAAACGCACCATTGGCCTTTACATAGCAGGCGGGCTGGCAGGCGGCTTGCTATTTGTAGCTGCTTATAACCTGCTGCCGGCGTTTACCAACGTAAATGCTGCCGAAAACAGTACGGTAGTGGGTGCATCAGCAAGTGTAATGGCTATTGTGGTTGCCACAGCTACTTTATTGCCCAACTATACTATCTCCTTAATATTTATTGGCCCTGTAAAACTAAAATGGCTGGTGCTGTTTTTGGTGATACTTGATTTTATAATGATAGTAGGCAGCAACCCCGGCGGCGAAATTGCCCACATTGGCGGCGCTTTAATGGGCTTTATCTACATTAAACAATTACAAAGAGGCAATGACTTTTTAGGCGCTATAAATAAGTTGTTTAAGCATGCACAGCCTAAAATGAAAGTAATTACCAACAATAATGCACAAAAAAGATCATCAGGTTTGCCCCGCCAGGATGAGATTGACCGTATATTAGATAAAATATCAGGCACCGGATACGATAGCCTGACCAAGCAGGAAAAAGAAACATTGTTCAGAGCAAGTAACAATAATGAGAGCTAAAAAAAACGGATTAGGCTTTATTGATAAAATACTTTTATACCTGAACTGCCTGCTTTGCCTGGCCCTTTTGTTTAGTTACTTAGCCGGATATGTTGACCCGCGAAAATTTTGGTTGTTCGCCTTTTTTGGGCTGGCTTACCCGCCGCTGTTATTGGCCGCTGTTATTATGGCGGCTTATTGGCTGTTGCGTAAAAGCCGGTATGTGCTGCTCTCCCTTATTACCATAGCAATAGGCTGGAATGTTTTGTTAAATAACATTGGCTTTAGGCTGCCTGCCGATAGCGATAATACGGCAAACAAAAACACCTTAACCTTAATGACCTACAATGTTCATAATTTTAAGCCCTATGGCGCTAATAATGATCTGAACACCAAGCACGAGTTTTTAGAATTAATTAAGCAACAAAACCCTGATATTATTGGCATGCAGGAGTTTTATACCCGCAGGCGCGGGCAGTATAACATGATAGATTCTTTAAAAAGGATCATGAACAGTAACGAATATTACTATGAGCCTTTTGATGCAGTACCGGAAGAATCAATGGGGATGGCTATCTTCTCGAAGTATAAAATATTAGATCATGGCTGGGTTAAATTTCCAAGTGGCACCGGTAACCAGTGCCTTTATGTTGATGTGGAAAAGAACGGTGCTAAATTCAGGATGTACAGCGTACACCTGCAATCTATCCATTTTGAGCCGGAAGACTATAAGTATCTGGGCAGCTTATCAAACAAAGGTAAAACAGATATGCATGCTACCAAACGTTTAGGCACCAAGCTTAAAATTGCATTCATTAAAAGAAGCGAGCAGGTTTTTATTGTAAGAAATCATGCTAAAACCTGCCCTTATCCATACATCATATCAGGCGATTTTAATGATACCCCGGCATCATTCGCGGTTACGCAAATGGCAAAAGGCTTAAAGAATGCCTTTAGTGAAAAAGGCAGCGGCCTGGGCCGTACCTACAACGGCGATTTCCCAAATTACCAGATAGACTTTGTAATGGTTAGTCCGCAGATTGGTGTGAACGATTACCGTATTATCCAAAAGAAACTATCAGATCATTATCCGTTAAAAACCGAGCTTATATTAAATTAACAGATCAATGAAAGTTTGGGTTACGGGATCATCCGGCCAGTTAGGCGCTGCAACGGTGAAGCATTTAAGGCAGTATGGGCACACCGTTCACGGGGTTGATATTATTCCTGCCGATACCACTGATGAACTGCTGGATATAAAAGACAAAGCCGCTGTTGAAGCATCTGCCAAAGGTGTGGACGCCATTATACATACCGCAGCCATCCACGGGAAGCATTATGAGCTTAACTATCCCAGGGAAGCGTTTATTGATACCAATATTTACGGCACGCTTAACCTGTTAAACGCCTGTGTAAAAAACGGGACCGGTAAATTCTTATATACCAGCACCACATCAATATATGGGGGCGCGTTGGTTGATGCTGATAAAGCGGTGTGGGTTGATGAATCACTTATTGAAATGCCCCGTGATATTTACGATATTACCAAGCAAACCGCGGAGCAGCTGTGTAAAGATCTCTTTTATAAAGAGGGCCTGCAAACTTCGGTATACCGTGTGGGCAGGTTTTTGCCTGAGGATGATAACCTGAAGATTAACCACCGCCTTTACCGTGGATTAGATGAACGCGACGGGGCAGAGGCCCTGAGGCTGGCGTTGGGCATTAAATTTGCTGATTTTGAAATATTCAATATCTCCAGCGGGTCGCCATTTAATAAATCAGAAACTGTGTTGTTAAAACATTCGCCAAAGCAGGTAATTCTGCAACACTATCCGCAGGCCGAAGAGGTATACCGGGCAAAAGGCTGGGTATTCCCGCAAACTATTGACCGTGTTTATGTTTGCGACAAGGCCAAAAAACAGCTGGGATATGATCCGCAATACACATTTGCATATTTATTACAACAATAGTCGCCTAAAAGTAGCCATTAACATTACCTATAAACTTCAAATCTAAAAAATCGTAAGTTTGCGCACATGGAACAAAAATTATTTGTTTACAATACTTTAACACGTAAAAAAGAAGAGTTTAAGCCGCTTAATGACCCGCATGTGGGCATGTATGTTTGTGGCCCTACAGTATATAGCGATGTGCATTTAGGCAACTGCCGTACTTTTATTTCTTTCGATTTGATTTTCAGGTACCTGTTACACCTGGGTTACAAGGTGCGCTATGTGCGTAATATTACCGATGCCGGCCATTTGGAGGGCGATAGCGATGAGGGTGAGGATAAGGTATCAAAAAAGGCAAAGATAGCGCAACTGGAGCCAATGGAAATTGTACAGAAATACACTGTTGATTTTCATAACGTAATGCAAATATTTAACGCGTTACCGCCAAGCATTGAGCCTACCGCTACCGGGCATATAATTGAGCAGATAGAAATGGTAAAAGAGATCCTTGCAAAAGGATATGCTTACGAAGAAAATGGATCAGTATATTTTGATGTAGAAAAATATAACGCCACGCAGGATTACGGGATACTGAACGGCCGCAAGCTGGAGGATATGCTGAACAATACCCGCAGTTTAGGCGGGCAGAATGAAAAGCATGGCAAACTTGATTTTGCCCTGTGGATAAAAGCCAAACCGGAGCATTTAATGAAGTGGCCATCGCCCTGGGGCGTAGGTTTCCCGGGCTGGCACCTGGAGTGCTC
Organism: Mucilaginibacter sp.; assembly: GCF_041660805.1. GTDB lineage: Bacteria > Bacteroidota > Bacteroidia > Sphingobacteriales > Sphingobacteriaceae > Mucilaginibacter. The sequence continues at coordinate 51,860 of NZ_JBAZVP010000014.1, forward strand.
GGCCATGAGCAATAAATACCTGGGCCATCAATTTGATATACATGGCGGCGGTATTGATCTGATGCCTACACACCATACCAACGAGATAGCACAAAGTGTAGCATGCTGCGGTAAAATTCCGGCATCGTACTGGCTGCACACCAATATGCTTACTATCAACGGGCAAAAAATGTCAAAATCATTAGGTAATAGTTTTTTACCGCATGAGTTGTTTTTGGGCACACACCCGTTGTTAAAAAAGGGTTACAGCCCTATGGTGGTAAGGTTCTTTTTTATGCAGGCGAGCTACCGCAGCACGGTAGATTTTTCAAACGAAGCCATTGAGGCTGCTGAGATATTTTATAAGCGGCTTGCGGAATCTGCCAAAAAATTGGCAACTTTAGAACAAAACACCATTGTAGCTGTTGAGACGGAAGTTGATACGGCGATTAACGAATTTTGTGAAGATTGTTACCGGGGAATGAATGACAATTTTAATTCGCCCAAAACGTTAGAAGCACTAAGCAATTTATCAAAGTGGATAAATTCGTTTGCTGCCAACAGCCGCAATTCCGGCGAGATATCAGCAGAAACGTTCTCAAGAATGAAAAAAACCTACAACGACTTCTTTTTTGATGTTTTAGGTTTAAAGCAGGATGATAACGAAAGCGGTGATACCGGGCAGTTAATGGAACTTATTGTTAAGCTGCGTAACGAAGCCAAAGCAAATAAAGACTATGCCACATCTGATAAGATACGCGAGGGCTTAAAGCAGGCCGGATTCCAGTTAAATGATAACAAACAGGGAACAACCGACTGGGTAAAAATTTAAAAACACACTAAATAGGTATAAGGCAAGCCGGGGTATGCTTGCATTACATCCAATTATTAATATAATGCCCGCTAAATCTATTGCATCATACATGAAAAAATTAATATTAGCTGCAGCTATCATTTCAGCCGGTTTCATAAACCCGGTTTTAGCACAAACAACAACAACACCAACAACAACTGTTGAAGTAAGTAAAGTAGTAAATGCCGAAGAAGAATTTAATAAAGTAGTTGAACGCAAAGGAATCAAAAACGGGTTTTTATCTGTTGCCGATATTGAAGGCGTAGTATTTAAACCACAGGCAATTAAGATCACTGAGTTTTATAGCTCCATTGATAAACAGCCGGGTAAACTAACCTCGCAGCCAAAACTTGCACGTATATCTGCCAACGGCGACCTTGGTTTTACAGCAGGCCCGTATATTTACCAGAACGGTAAAACCGAGGATGATAAAGTATATGGCGATTATCTTTCTGTTTGGAGATTAGATGCTGAGAATAAATTCAAATTGCTGATAAACCTGGGCATACAACACCCGGAGCCTCAGCATGTAACATCAACGGATTTTAAAGAACCTGATCTTTCAAAACAAAAGGCCGCAAGTAAAGAGCTTTTTAACGGTAAAAAAATAATAATGGATAATGATAATATAATGAACCATTCATTAGAATTATCATCGCTTGCGGCTTATAAAGAATTTTTAAGCCCGGAGGCACATTACTATTTCCCCGGTTTTGAACAAATAACCGCTCCGGATAAAATTTTAAAGTTCCTTGATAACGAAGGTATAAGCATCTCTGCCCAAACAACTAATGCAGGCCGTTCAACAAGTAATGATCTGGCTTATAGCTATGGCAAGGCGCGGATTAAAAAGGGCAATATGGTAAACAATTACAACTACGTACGTATTTGGGAAATTGATGCCAAACACAAGTGGAATATCCTGGTAGAAATGTTTTCGACAGTTGAGAACTAAGAAAATTTAAGACTTTCATTAAACAGAAAGAGCCGCAAAATTTGCGGCTCTTTCTGTTGTGTCTATTTTTTGGGAGACACAAAATATTGTGTCTCTACGGGTGGATAGGTTGATCTTAAAATAACTGCTCGATAATATCATTAGCCGAAAGGCCTTCAGCCTCGGCGTGGTAGCTTCTTACTATGCGGTGGCTTAATATAGGCATTGCAACCGCCTGCACATCCTCAATATCCGGCGAATACTTTCCGTTTAATACAGCGTGGCATTTAGCCCCCAGGATAAGGAATTGTGACGCGCGCGGGCCGGCGCCCCAGTTTAACAAACGTTTAACCTGTGGGGTTGCAAATTCGCTGTTAGGCCGCGTTTTGGATACCAGCTTAACCGCGTACTCCAAAACATTATCTGCCACCGGTATATTTCTTACCAATTGCTGAAAGTATATGATCTGCGCGGCGTTTAGCTGCTTATTTATAGTTACCTGATTGGTACTGGTTGTATTTTTAACCACCTGCAGTTCTTCTTTAAAAGAAGGGTAGTTTAAAGCTACGTTAAACATAAACCTATCCAGCTGTGCTTCGGGCAGTGGGTATGTCCCTTCCTGCTCAATTGGGTTTTGCGTAGCCAGTACAAAAAATGGCTGTGCTAACTTGTGGGTAATACCCGCGGCAGTAACCGCTTTTTCCTGCATGGCCTCTAAAAGCGCGGCCTGTGTTTTTGGCGGGGTGCGGTTAATTTCATCAGCCAGGATAATGTTTGCGAAAACCGGGCCGGGTATAAATTTAAAATTACGGTCTTCGCCTAAGATCTCTGATCCTATAATATCAGATGGCATTAGGTCTGGCGTAAATTGTATGCGTTTAAAATCAAGATCCAACACCTGTGCAACAGTTTGTACCAGCAGCGTTTTTGCAAGGCCGGGTACACCAACCAGCAGGCAATGCCCGTTACTGAAAATAGATATCAGCACAAACTTTACTACCTCATCCTGGCCAATAATAACCTTTCCAATTTCTGCACGAATTTGCTGATAGGCATGCTTTAAGGCATCAGCAGCTTCTACATCTGAGCGGTGTTGCATATATAATTATTGTGGGTTAGCAGCCTCTGCGGTGGTGGTTGTGGGGGTTATCCAACCTTTTAGCGGCGGGCATTGCTGATATTCAGGGTCAATTTTAATAAAAGTTTCTTTTCTGCGTTTTTCAAACCACTGGCTTACAGTACGGTTAAGCTTATCAGACATTGCTTCGTCTCTCAACTTGGCAAAATCCTGTGTAAGATTAGCTTTATGCGCATCGGTAACAGATTTTAAATATAAAATTTTGTAGCTTTTTTTACCGCTTTGTGCATCGGTAAATAATTGCGGCTGTGATATCTGGCCAACCTTCATGGTATCGGTAATCAGCGCAACCTGTGGGTCAAGCTTATCGGTAGGGATATATGTTGTACGGGTTTGTACATTGTCAGCATTTAACATCATACCGCCATTGTACTTGGTTTCGTTATCATCAGAGAAAACAGAAGCAGCGTTTGAGAAATCAAACTTCTTCATGCCTTTCATAACTTTATAAACACTATCTGCAGTAGTTTTTGAGCGGTCTAAACTTGCCTGGGTAAGCGCGGGTATAATTAATACGTGGCGCACATGCACCTGCTCACCGCGGCGCTCAATAACCTGTAAAAAGTGGAAACCAAAGTCAGTTTCAAACACAGGCGAAAGTTCACCGGTCTTTAATTTAAAGGCATTAGCGGCAAATTCTTTCACGTAAGTGGTACGGTCAGCAAAACCCAGGTCGCCACCTTCAACTGCCGATTGCGGATCTTGTGAGTATGACCTGGCAATGGTACCAAAGTCTTCGCCTTTTTTAACACGGGCCCTTAGCTCTTCGGCCTTTTCTTTATAGAATTGTTTTTCATCCTTATTCAGTTTTGGGGAGAAAACTATTTCACCAACCTCAACCTCTTTGTTAAAAGAGCGGATGCTGTCTTTTTTTAAGCTCTCAAAATAGTTTTTAACATCCTGCGGGGTTGTGTTCACCTTTTCGGTGATCTTTTGCCTCATGCGCTGTGCAATCAACGACTCCTTAATATCCGGGCGAAGCTCATCTTTATACTGGATAATTGAACGGCCTAAAAACGATTCCAGTTTTTCCTGGCCACCTGCGCGTTGCATGAATGAACGCATACGGCGCTCAATATCAGCATCAACTTCTTCGTCTTTAACCGTAACACTATCAATAATAGCCTGTTGGGCCAATAGTTTTTGGGTAAGCTTATTTTGTAAAATAATACATTTAAAAGCAGGGTTTGGCTGCTGGCCGCTTACCAGGTATTGCGCGTACTCTAACTCAATATCAGATTGCAGTATAACACTTGCGCCAACTACAGCAGCAATTTTATCAATAGTACGTTTTTCCTGCGCGTGAGCTACAGACAGGATCAGTAAAATATTTAGAATGGATAGCCCTAATTTTCTCATGAATTTATTGAAATAATAATACGGGTGTTTAGTCCGTTAAAAATGCAAATTTCGGTAAAATTTATTAATAATAATGTATAATTAACCCGTTGTGCGAATATGCTGATAATGCTTCAACTGGTTTACTTACTTTTGGTTAAAAAATGTTAAATATGAAAGTTGATAACCCGCAAGCCTTCCGTTTTATTATGCAGGATGAAATATATTTGCTTGATAAGGATAAAGGGGTAAAAAACATACCATCAACAGAAAATATCTCCGTAAACGATCCCCCTGCAGTTACCCAACCAATTGTAGAAACGCCGCAAATTACTTTTAATTATCTGGGCGATAATAATAAGCGTTTTGTGATACTGGTGAATTATGCTGCCGAAGAATTTATAGCCGCCGCGCACTTAACCGCGCTTGAAAACATCCTAAAACGCAAAGACCTGGCTATAGCAGATGTGGCTATATTTAATACCCATACCTACCCGGGCATCGGCATACAACAAATAACCGGATACTTTAATCCCGAAAAGTTATTGGTGCTTGGCGCGCAAGCTTTACCCGCGGGCATTGATAAGCTAACGCTTAACGAGCCGGTACCGGTTGGAAGTTACACCGCGCTATACAGTTTTAGCTTTGATGAAATGATGGATAGCAACGATAACAAAAAGGCTTTTTGGGAACAAATGAAAAAACTATAACATGCAGCAATTAGTATTTGCAACCAATAACAAACACAAGCTGGAAGAAGTAGCCGCCAAGCTAAACGGTAAAATTAACCTGCTTAGTTTAGACGATATTGGCTGCCATGAAGATATTGCCGAAACCGGCCAAACCTTTGCCGAAAACGCGTCAATAAAAAGCAGGTATATTTATGATAAATACCAGCTCAGTTGTTTTGGTGACGATAGTGGTTTGGAGATTAACGCGCTAAATAACGAGCCGGGAATTTATTCGGCGCGGTATGCGGGGGTACATGGTAACCACCAGGCTAATATTGATAAAGTACTGGATAAGCTAAAAGGAAGTAATAACCGCAAGGCCCGGTTCCGTACCGTAATATCATTGATATGGGACGGCGAAGAGCATTTTTTTGAAGGCACGGTAGAAGGGACCATCCGCCATGAGCTAAGCGGAACAGATGGTTTTGGCTATGACCCTATTTTTGAGCCCGATGGTTACGAGATCACCTTTGCCGAAATGAGCATGGACGAAAAGAACCGCATCAGTCACCGGGGCAGGGCAATGGATCAGCTCATCACATTTTTAAACGCCCGGGCAAATTCATAACAGGAGGCTCCGATGGAGCCCGGAGATTATTTGCATGTTTTCTATAAACACTTAACCCTTTGCAGTATAAAGGGTAGCCCTTAACAGGGCAAAATGTTGCGGCGGTTATTTCTACAAAGCGGTTACCCCGCTGGGGTATTTTATTGTTATTGCTAAATATTCTAATAATGTTCTGTAGGATCTAACCCTTTGCAGTATAAAGGGTAGCCCTTAACAGGGCAAAATGTTGCGGCGGTTATTTCTACAAAGCGGTTACCCCGCTGGGGTATTTGTTGTTATTGTTAAATATTCTAATAATGTTCCGTAGGAACTAACGCTTTGTAGAAAAGGGAACAACAATTTCTTTGCTCCGTTAGGAGCTACCCTTTCAGAGTTATATCCGGTGTTTATTAAATAATGTTCTGTAGGAATTAATGCTTTGTAGTATAACGGGCAGCCCTTAACAGGGCAAAATATTGCGGCGGTTGTTTTCTACAAAGCGGTTACCCCGCTGGGGTATTTATTATTTTTATTAAATACTTCTAATAATGTTCCGTAGGAACTAACGCTTTGTAGAAAAGGAAACAACAATTTCTTTGCTCCGTTAGGAGCTACCCTTTCAGAGTTATATCCGGTGTTTATTAAATAATGTTCTGTAGGAATTAATGCTTTGTAGTATAACGGGCAGCCCTTAACAGGGCAAAATATTGCGGCGGTTGTTTTCTACAAAGCGGTTACCCCGCTGGGGTATTTATTATTTTTATTAAATACTTCTAATAATGTTCCGTAGGAACTAACGCTTTGTAGAAAAAGGAAACAACAATTTCTTTGCTCCGTTAGGAGCTACCCTTTCAGAGTATATCTAGTTGTCTTTGAATTGTCTCGTCCATAGGAGCCTCCTTACAAAATATTAAGGCTTCTTTTTAACAGCTACCGAATCTTTTTTGGGCTTGGTTACCGGTAAAGCTTTATTGGTTACCGAATCTTTTTTAATAACCGGCGGCGTAGTTTTTACACCTGTCGAATCTTTTTTGGTTTCGATAGCAGGTGATGTTCTTACATCTGTCTTGTCTTTTTTGGCATTAATAGCAGGCGGCGTAGCTTTCACACCTGCCGAATCCCGTTTTATAACCGGCGTTGATTTTACGTCTGTCGAATCGTCGCCTGTTGTTAAGGGCGTTTCCCGGCTTGATGTGCTGTCTCCTGCCATTTCACCTTTTGCAGGCCGGGCATTACCTGCCCCTGGCTTTTTAACCGCCCCCGGTTTTGGTCTTGGTGCAGGAGGGTTATGCTTTCGGCCGTACGATGGCAGGATAGATTCTTTTGATATTGGCCTTTCTTTTGGCTTCCATAGAAAGCCCTTCAATATCCGTTCTTCCTCGGTAAACTTGCCTAAGCCTGCGTATTTATGATCCGGCTGAATTAAAAAGGTAATATTTTGTGCCGAATTATTTTTGAAGCGGATACGCATGCGGCTGCTCAATGACCGTTGCATTTCTTTTACCTGTAGGCTGTCGCGCACAAAATATATACTTTCGGCGTTGCCGGTTACATACATCCGGTCCAGCTTATCACTCTTAAAATATCCCTTCATCCGCTTGCCCGCTATCTGGTTAAAATGTAGCGAATCCTTTTTCTCAATATTTACGATCAGTGCGGATGGGAACATATCCAGGTTGTCCAGCTTTTTATTCCTCATCTGCATATATATGGTATCGCCCGATAATTGCGAGCCTTGCGTCCATATAATAGGGTCGATATAACAACGGATAGTAGAGTCGCTGTAGCTGTAGAACATGGAGTCGGCCTTGGCCTGCAGGTCAGATTTAAACAGCTTGGCATGATGGTGCGCTATTACTATCCTTACCCTTGCCGTATCGCTCAAAACAACCTTTTTGTAGGGCCTTATTTCCGGCTCATTATCTGCGGGATCAGGCTCGGGTTTTCTTTGCGGGGCCTTAGCTTTTGCAACGGCAGGTTTAGGCTTGCCAAAAATATCACGGTGAAACATTGTGCTGTCCACTTTGAATTTGGGATAGGTAGCCGTTAACAATTTAGAAGATTTGGAAGGCTTTGCATCTGTCACCGGCTTTTTAACCTTGGCTGTGGTATCGCGTATCCTTGATAACCGCAGGTTTTCCAGCATGATCTTGTAATTTTTAAACGTCATGATCTGGGTCTCCAGTGTATCGGCAGAGATATAAACAGAATCCTTTTTAACCTTCTCTTTTGCAGGCTTACTTTTATCAAGGGTATCCTGTGCCGGCGTTTTAAGCTGCGGCATTGATAATGCTTTTACGGGCATCGTACCTGCCGGGGGCTTAAGCTTAATTACGGTATCCTTTGCCAGCGTTTTAAGTTGTGGCATTGATAATGATTTTGCCGCATTGGTAACCGCAGGCGGCACTTTTATAGTGGTATCTTTAGTGAGCGTTTTAAGCTGCGGCATAGCTAACGACTTAACCGAAACGCTGCCCACATTTGGTAAACTCACAGAAGCATCTTTAGCCGCCGGCTTAACCACCTTTGCGGTTTTGCTCTTAGCAACAGAATCCGCTTTGAGCGTGCTATCTGCTTTGGCGGTAGTATCTTTTTCTTCGGTAACAATAATTACGTAGGGGTCCTGGGTTACAATGGTTTTTTCATCGGCTTTAAAATAAGTGGCCAGGTCGCCCTTCATCGTTATCTTTTGCTCCGTATCGGTAAATACAACATGCTTTACCGCACGGCCATAGCCTTTTATCTTGTCATAAAATAAGCTGTCGCCCTTCATTTGTTTGGTGCCCTGTTTGTACAGATTGTTCTTCCCAAAAAAGGCTTGTTCGGTTACGGTATTGTATAAACCGTTCTCGGTATACAGCGTGTCTTTCTTGTCTTTGGTATCATAAATGTTCGATGGCCCTAAAAAGTAGGAGATCCGGCTTGCCGTGCTGTAACGCAGGGTATCCGTTTTTATCAAAGCATCGGGCGTAACCAAAACCACATTGTACCTAAAGTAAGCATCGCGCGATTTCGCAAAATAGTAACCGTTTTTGCTGGTGAGTACGTTCTCTTTATTAACCAGTTTGCCACCGCCGGTGTAGGTACCAATACGGGTTGCGGTGTTATAAGTTAAATAGTTGGTGGTTAAAATGGCGTCTTTATCAATCATCCGCACATTATCTGTAAGGATGGCTACCTTAGTATTACCGTTGTAATTAAGCTTATCCGAATAAATATTCAGCGTATCGCCCTGGGTAATATTCACATGGCCAAAGGCATCAAAGGCATTTTTTTGAGGGTAAAAGTAGGCACTGTCAGATCGCATGATAGAGTAATCCTGCTTAAACGTACCCTGATAGACCTTAATAACGTCTTCCCCATTAATTTTAATGGTTTCACTTCTGTCAGATCTTACTAATATTACGACAGACTTTTTCTGGGCCATTGCGGCAAAAGTGAGCAGTACCAGGAATAAGCTTAAAAAGTATTTTATCACGATAGCAAAATTAGTTTTTTGCGGGGGTTATTAAATTAATAATTTTGGCTTATGCTTCCTGTTAAACAGTTTGTTGAATTTATTGAAAAAAATAAATTATTTGTGCCTGGTAATAAAATACTGGCGGCTGTTAGCGGCGGCATGGATTCTGTTTTAATGGCACATTTATTAAAGGCGGCCGGTTATAATTTTGGCATAGCACATTGCAATTTTATGTTACGCGGCCCCGAATCACTGGCCGAACAGGAATTTACCCGCAGCCTTGCACAACAACTGGGCGTAAGCTTTCATACTACAAATTTTGATACTAAAGATTACGCCGCTGTTCACAAAATATCTATCCAGATGGCAGCGCGCGAGCTTAGGTATGAATGGTTTGGCCACCTCTGTAAAACAGAAGGTTACCAGGTAATTTCTCTTGCACACCATCAAAACGATAGTATTGAAACAATATTGTTAAACCTTACAAGGGGTACAGGCATTGCCGGTTTGCATGGTATTTTACCTGTAAACGGGCAATTAGTGCGGCCCCTGCTGTTCCTGACCAGGGCCGATATACTGACCATTATTGAGCAGGAAGGTTTAGCCTTTGTGGAGGATAGCTCCAACTCGTCGGTTAAATACGCCCGCAATAAAATAAGGCACCAGGTTGTGCCTTTGCTAAAGGAACTAAACCCATCCATCGAAGCTACCTTTGAGAATAACCTGAAGCATTTTCGTGATATGGAGATATTGCTGAACCAAAAGGTGGAGGAGTTACAGAAGGAATTGCTGGTTTTTCATGACGATGAAGTACACATTTCTTTAGATGATATTAAAAAGCTGAACCCACAGCGCCTGTTGCTTTTTAAGCTGCTGCAATCCTATAATTTTACCGATACCGTTATTGATGACCTGATCTCGGCTTTAGATAAGCATTCGGGCCGGGTGTTTGAAAATGCTGATTTTACTCTGGTTGTTGATCGTGGTAAGGTAATTATCAGTAAAAGAACTACACCGCAGGATGATCGCATCGAAATTAGTGACACTGACAGCCATATAACCTACAGGGACTACAAGCTTAATTTGCTGCATGATGATAGTCCGCTTATTGTTAAGGATAACCCGATGGCGGTTTCTGTCGATTCGGAATTGCTGGTTTACCCCTTAACTGTTAGAGCATGGGAGCAGGGCGATCATTTTTACCCGCTGGGGATGAAAACCCGCAAAAAACTAAGCGACTTTTTTATTAATGAGAAAATTCCGCTGAACCGGAAAAACGAATTGCCTATTCTGATAAACGGCAACGGCGACATTATTTGGATAGGCGGCTACCGTTTAAGCGAAAGGTACAAAGTAAATGATAACACTAAAAAAGTTACTATATTCGAATTGATAAAATTATGAGCGATAAACCCGTTTTTGTAGAAAAACAGTACCTGGGCAGGGAATGGATACCTATTACCATCCGCCTTGTTTTGGCCATGTTTTGTTTCGCGGCTTATTTTTTTACCGATGAGCGCGAACGTAACGGCGACCTGCTTGCTGTTGTTGGCTTCGTAATTATTACCATATCAATCATAATGGGTTTCCTGCTGCATTTTAAAACAGTGGTAACCAACAAAAGCGTGGTGCTTGACGGCCTATGGACAACCCGCCGTGTAAAAATCGACTTAAATAGTATTGTTAAAGCGGAGAAGGGCACTTATAGCCGCTACCTGTTTAATAACCCAGTTTATAACCTGCACACCAAAGGCACTATCCGGTTTTATACTGCCGGAAACGAGGCCATCCACCTGACAGATCGTGACGGTTTGCTCTACATCATAGGCTCGCAACAGGCCAATGAGTTTTTGAGAGCCGTAAAAGAAGAAATGAAAGGGTAGTTTGGTGCGATATATAATTTACCCCGCTGTTTGTGTCCTCACAAACAGTTGCATTCGGCGACTTGCCTAAAGATTTTGGTGAGGACACCAAAATACGGAGTTGATTTGCGATATATAATTTACCATGCCGTCGCTCGGCTCCTGCCGAGTGACAACTATTATAAGGCCTCCGGCCGCCTTTAAAAACAATATTGCTTATATACTGCAGCGGGACGCCGCATAATAACGGTCACTCGGCTGGAGCCGAGCGACAAGATTTTTTCTTTTAAACCTTCTTTCTCTGTAAGAGAAAGGATAGTTTAATGCGTTTTATAGCTCGCCAGATCTGTATAAATATTACGGAAGGAACTACGCAGGCCAAAGGTGATCATACTTGATTTATCCAGAAAGGTGCTGCCGTTTTTTTCATTGCGAATTATACCGCCAAGCTCTAAACGGAGGTTGTATTTAGGATTAAGCAGGTAAGCGATTTTGCCTTGCACATAAACCATGTTGGTGGTTAAGCCCTGGCCTATATAGTTGCCAAATTCCTGTACCGGTTCGCGGTATGATAAGAAGATATCCTTGCCGTAGTTTTGGTTATTAATATCCAAACCATAATGACCGTAATCCAACTCGCCCGAAAAATCAAAGCGTTTATATGAGTAGCTCAGTAAACCAACAAACTCACGGAAGTTGGCGCCCCATGGGTGTGCAAGCGGTTCGCTGTTGGCCGAGTAGCTCAGTATTGATGACCGCTCCGAATAGGTGTACGGCTTAACATTATTGGTCTCGACAAGGTAATTCAAGCCTTTTATCTTAAACAGGTTTGCTCCCCTTAAACCCAGCTGGAAACCAAATTTATTGCGTGAACTGCCTTTGTTTGAGAAAAAGTTTTTGGCCTCAAACTCATCTAACGAGAACTGCCCGTAAGCGGTAATGCCATCAGTTAGCTTGTATTTACTGGTGAAGCCTATCAGCGCATTATCCGGCGAGCCGTTTGATGCCTCAACGGGCCTTAAAAATATTACCGGGTTTATGTAGCTAAAATCAAAACCGCGCTTGTGGCCTTTGTCGTCCGTATCGGCCCATATTACCGAATCAAAAAAGCCAAAGGACAGGCGGTTACTTACGTTCCAGTCCAGGTAGTGAAAAATGCCCCATTTTTTCCTGTCGATGAACTGGTCGCTGGTTGATGCAGGGTCTGCAAAATATCCCCACATGGCCATATATTTTACATTGCCTAAGTTGGCGGTTAACTTCAAGAATGGATAGGGACTGGCATAATCTGATAATAGCACCGACCGGTAGCCATCGCCAACAAAAGTTTTATCGCGGCCGGCAGATATATTTAAATACTTGTTAGGCGTGTATGATGCTACCGCGGTAATGTACTGCCAGTCGTACACATCATGGGCGCTGTTGGCATACCTGCCATAAGCCTGGCCCGGTATAATACCAACCTGGTTAACGTAAGTTGCCAAATAGGGCGCAAACGTAGCCCGGTTAATATAACCCGCGGCATAGTAAGAGAACTTTTTACCTACACTGCCGCCAAATTGCAAACCTAACGAGCTTAAATAGGTGTTTTTCCTGTTTGAAAAATCACGGCCTATGTTAAAATCAGGGAGGAGGTCTGTATAGAAGGTGGAGTTGGCGCGGTTAACTTCAACCAGGTGCCCGTTAAATAATTTATTAAAGCTGCTGTTGCCCGCAGTGCCGCTGCCATAGTTCATTAATGAATCATAATGGAACCGGAGCAGGGAATCATCAGCAAAAAAAGGTTTTAATGAGCTGTGTACACGGGTTTTGGTAGAATAAACGTCAGCATCCAGTTTTTGATAGAACTGGTAAGAGTATGGCTGATACACAGATTGCGACCGGGCAGCACCAACAACAAACAAAAATAACGCAATGCTGATTAAAAGTTTCTTCATATAAATTATACAGGACGAATTATTTATCCTTATTCAAAGTAATTAAGCGTTTTGTAACCGCCTTTTTTTAAATGCTCATCCTTTTTGGCCAGTGTAAGATCGGATTGTACCATATCTGTCACCAATGCCTGCAAATCATATTTGGGTTCCCAGCCTAATTTGGTTTTCGCTTTAGTAGGGTCGCCTATTAATAGCTCTACCTCGGTTGGCCTGTAATATTTAGGATCGACCTTTACCACAGTTTGCCCAAACTTTAAAAAGTCGGCATTGAGGCCCAACTCTTCAATACGCTGCTCATCAATATCAATAATCACGCCCTTTTCATTCTCCTCCTTGCCGCTAAATTCAACTTCGATGCCTAACTCGCCGAAAGCCATTTTTACAAAGTCGCGTACGGTTGTGGTTACGCCTGTTGCAATAACAAAATCTTGGGGCACATCCTGCTGCAGCATCAGCCACATGGCAACAATGTAATCTTTAGCATGGCCCCAGTCGCGCTGTGCGGATAGGTTGCCTAAATACAGGGTGTTTTGCAGCCCCAGGGCAATCTTTGAAACCGCACGTGTAATTTTACGTGTAACAAAGGTTTCGCCGCGTATGGGGCTCTCATGATTAAACAGGATGCCATTGCAGGCATACATACCATAAGCCTCGCGGTAGTTAACAATTATCCAGTAGCCGTACATTTTGGCCACCGCATAAGGCGAACGCGGATAAAAAGGAGTTGTTTCGCTTTGCGGTACTTCCTGCACCAGGCCGTAAAGCTCTGATGTGGAGGCCTGGTAAATGCGGGTTTTTTTGGTAAGCCCCAGTAAACGGATAGCTTCCAGTATGCGCAGCACACCAATACCGTCTGTATTGGCAGTATATTCGGGGGTATCAAAGCTTACTTTAACGTGGCTTTGCGCACCCAGGTTGTAAATTTCGTCGGGTTGAACTTCCTGTACCAGTCTTATCAAATTGGTAGAATCGGAAAGATCACCATAATGCAGGTATAACTTAACACCTGCCTCATGCGGGTCATGATACAGGTGATCTATCCTATCGGTATTGAATGATGACGACCGGCGTTTAACACCGTGCACCTCATATCCCTTTTTCAGTAGAAATTCTGCTAAGTAAGCACCGTCTTGCCCTGTTATACCGGTTATTAATGCCTTTTTCATTGGTGAAGTTTAGATAGTGGTTTTTACTTATTGCAATTTATCTAAATTTATCCGAAACGAACACACAAGATGTTGTTATGCAGTATTTAGATGCCGGCTACGGTATCTTCCAATTCGCGGTACCACTCTTCGCCATACTTACGGATAAGCGGTCCTTTTAAAAATTCATGCACGGTAACCTTAAGCTCGTTGCCAAAACTGCAGGCTGGGCTACAAATGCTCCAGCGGTCGTAATTCAATACATCAAATTCCGGATACGCAGTTATACGAATAGGGTATAAGTGGCAGGAGATAGGTTTTTGCCAGGTAATAGCTCCCTGTTCATAAGCCTTTTCAATAGCGCATTTAGTTATCCCGTTCTCCCATATTACATAGGCGCATTCTTTATTTACCTCAACACAGGGGGTGGTGTAATCGCCTTCAAAATCGGTTACGTAAGTGCCAACTTCTTCAACAGTTGCAATGCCTTTGGCGGTCATGTAGGGTTTTACCTTCGGATAGATCTCATCCAGAATGTCAAGCTCGTCATGGTTCAATGGTGCGCCTGAATCACCTTCAAGGCAGCAAGCGCCTTTGCATTTGTTTAAGTTACATACAAAATTCTCCTTTACTACATCCTCGTGCAGTAAAACGCTTCCTACTTCAATCATTGATCTTTTATTTTTTTATTGGATTTAAATGGTATTTAAGGCCCTTTGCCCCCGTCAGGTCCATTACTAAACTACCCACTATTAATTCCACATGCGCTTTAACGGGTATGCGGTTATTATCATCGGTTACCCAAAGATACAGCATGCTATTTTTACGAAAGATACGGCCCGGAATTATAGTTGGATTAAACTTTAAACAGTTAAATGTACCTAACGCGCATTTTACCTTTTCCCGGCCTGCAAAGGTAATGGTCATAGAATGGATACCATCTTCCAGGAAATAACGGAGTTCCAGCTTTTCGCCGACTTTAAGTTTTGATACATCAATATTACGGGCATAATAATAGGCCGATAAAAAATCAAACACATTTCCTGTAAAAGGGAAGCTGCCCTTAGCGGCGGTTATTTTATGTTCGGGGTGGTCAAAGGTTACCTTATCATCATGCCTGTACTTAGCTTCGTGCCTTTCTTCGGCATAATAATAAGGCAATAGTGTTTTTGGATCGATATACGTTTCGTAGCGGTTGCGCACTTTGTAAAACAGATCAAAAGTGCCGGCTGTTTTGGCGTCGGCAACTATGTGCAGCGCAGGGTGGCCTTCAAATTTAATGGGGCTTTGCTCTACCCGGATATTAGCTTCGGCGGCGGTAAAAAAACCATATTTTAGTTTATAGGTTATTTGTTCACCCGGCTGGAAAGCAACTTCGGTTGTTTTGGTTACTTCCTGACTAAATGTTTTACAAAAGCAAAAGGTTAGTAAAGCTAAAAGGTAATATTTCTTCATTTAGCCCGGTTAATCCTTGCGTTTGTAAATAGGGACAGTTGAGCAGGGTTCGCCAAACATTAAACTTTTTGCAACAGGTGTAAGCTTTTGGGTAAGTTCCACATAAGCCGATACCGGTACAGGGATATCGCCGCAGCCTTTTATTACCAGGCGCTGGTCGCGGTATTGCTCGGCATCTAAACGGGCTATTTCTTTTACAAACAGAACGGTCTCTAATACCTCGGCATCGCCAAAAACAACTTCGCGGGCGTAAGGCGCAAGGCGGTTAGCCAGCAGCATATATGCCCATGCGGGTACAATAGCATCTGCAGAGCAGGTAACCGCTACGTTTTTATCTTTGTACTGCGTCCAATCGTGCTCTTTTACAAACTCACGAAAATCTTTTTCGCGCAGCATAAGGCCATGGAACAAATTATCTTTAATATCATAAACCACGCGCTCGCCCGGTGCGTAAAACTGGGCAGGGTCAATAGTGACCAGGCCGCTTTGCGCAACTTTATTTATTATATTTTCTTGTATTTCCATTTTGATCAGATAAAAAAAATCCGGCAGAAGCTATAACGCTAATGCCGGATACAAAATTACTTTAAATTTCTTTATAAGAACTTAGCTCTGTTATCTTTTACATTCGCCTTATCTTTCAGGGCATCAAGTACCTGTCCTTCCGAACGCTGTAAAAGCGCCTGGCTAAGCTGTTGTTTCTCCCTAACAGCGTTTGTAAGCTGTGCAGGGTTAATAAAGCTATCAACAGTATAAACATAAACACCTTGTAAACCTTCAACAGGTTTTGACAATTTATTTGGCTGTGAGCCAAATATTGAGCCTACCAGTTTATACTCGGCAGCTGCACCAGGGATAACCGGGTTAGCAAAAACAATGTTTTGTACCGGTACAACTTTGCTGCCTGCTTTTTGTGCAACCTGGTCAATTGAAGTTGAACCATTTAACGCGCTGTTAAACTTAGCCATAAGCTCTTTAGCTTTAACCATGTTTTTTACAGCAGGCTCAATTTGTTTCTTAACCGCATCTAAAGGTAAAACACCTTTAGGTTTAACAGTTGTTAAACGAGCAACAACATATTTATCGCCAACGGCAAATACCTGGTCAGAGAAATCATTTTTTTCTGCCTTGAATGCCCACTTAACAATTTCACGGGCATTATCCAAACCCGGTACAGCAGCGGCAGTACCGCTAACGTCTTCGGCGTTTCTTACTGCAAGGTTGTTTTTCTTAGCTTCGGCATCAAAGTTATCTTTATTTAAAGCGCTTAAAAAAGCCTGTGCTTTGCTGTAAACAGCAGCTTGTGTTTTGCTGCTTGCCTGCAATGGTTTATCAATTATAGCAACCTTAACAACTTTTGCTGATCCTTTCTGATCTTCAACTTGAATTAAGTGAACACCAAACTGTGAAGTAACGATCTTAATATCGCCGGTTTTACCGTTAAATGCTGCATCCTCAAAAACAGGGATCATGGCACCACGGCCAAATGTGCCTAAGTCGCCACCTTTTTCGCCTGATGTTTTATCTATAGAATACATTTTAGCCAGGTCGCCAAATGGCTTACCGCCTTCAATTAGTTTTTTAAGTGAATCTGCTTTAGCAAGGGCCTTATCAACACCACCTTCGGTAGCCGGGTTTAATAAAATATGGCGTGCCTTAACAGAATCAGGGCCTATCCTTGAATCAACCAGCTTGGCTACTTTGTAGCTGCCGTTAGCAATGTATGGGCCGTAAATAAAACCTTTTTCCGCGCTGAACATTACAGAATCAAGTTTTGGCTCTAATGAACCTTTTTTCTGATAAACCAACGGTGATTTTGTTTCAGAGTTGATCTGTACAAAAAGTGAATCGTTAGTGGTGGCTTTAAATTCACCAACCATTTTATCAACCTGTGCTTTAATCGCTAATGAATCATCTTTAGACGGGGCAGCGTTAAAAGCTACAAAGTTAAAGCTGCGCAGCTCCTGGTTGTTTTTAAATTCAGATTTATGATCATTATAGTAAGAACTGTAATCATCATCGCTTACTTTAATTTTGCTGTCAGGTATTGAAGCATAATCAAGCGTGGTATATTTAAAGTTAACCAGTTTGTTTTTTGACAAGTAATCGTCTTTAGCATCAAGCGAGTTCACATAAAGGCCGTTAGATACCAGGGCCATATATTTTTGAACTTTTTTAGCCTCAAATAATTGCTTTAAAAAGTCGTTCCATGACTCTAACTGTGCAGGGTCAACTTTGCCGCTTTGCAGGTAGGCCAAAAACTGGTTAAGCTTAGCTTTATCAAACTGACCGGTTTTTGGATCAGAGAACTGGCGTGCTATCTGCGGATCAGGGTTACTGCCTGATACCATTGCCTGGCTTTCTGCAGCACCTATAGTTATACCCAATTTTTCAATCTCTTTGTTTAAAAGAAATTGGCTTAAGTAAGTATTCCAGGTGGTTTCCTGTAAATAACTGCTAATTTGTGGTGTAATGTCCTGCCCAGACTGTTGCCTGAACTGTTGTGTAGAGGCATCAAGCTTTTTGCTGAAATCAGCATAGCTTATTACCTGCCCGTTCACCTCACCAATTTCTGAAGCATCGTCCTTAAAAAAAGAACTGCCAGACTTTAATACTTCACCTGCAATAAAAGCTAAAAGCGCTAAACCAATAACTCCTGCGAGAATCTTTCCCATTCGCTCCCGCAAATAACCCATTATACCCATATAACTATCTAAATTTTTATATTTCTCAAAAAGAGGCGCAAGATACAATTTTTACTAAAATTCTATAACACAAAAAATTGCGTTTTATTTTTTAGTTATTCTGTTATGCTGTTGTCTACGTGAATGATGGCTGTTGAGTTTTTAAAGATGGGGTGTTTTAGCTTATCATCACTTACAAAGCTTGTCCCCGTCATTTGGTCGCCGCCAACTTTGGTCATTAAAACGTTTTTGTTGGAGTAGATCTGTTTCTTGGCCTGATCATATATCAGCTCTTCTGATTTGTAAACTGTACCCTCCGTATTTGTGGCCACTACGTTCTTATGAAATATGATGAGTTTTTCGGCTTCCTTCTGTATCCCTGTATCGGCAACTATGTTTCCTATCTGCTTTATTTTATCATCATAAAAAACAACTCTTACACCCTTAGGCATAAGCGTTATCGGATTTTTTTTCTTGTCTTTATAAGAGATGGAGAGTGGGGCCGTTAATTTTAACTTAACTATTGCCGAGTCGCTGAAAATCATTTCAACCCCAATAGTCTGGCTGATATCTTTGGTAGAATCGGCCGCGGCTATGGCCCTAACCTTGTTCAGGTCATTTTCGCAGGCGCTGAATAGCAGCAAGCTCATCAGTAATGCCGGCAAATAAAGATTTATATGTTTTACCCGCCCTTGCATAGCTAACAGGTTAATCAAATTTGTATTTCTGGAACCACTTATCGTTAAGTGTGAAAGACAAGTGGATGTTAACGTAGCTTTCTCTTACCAGGCCATTAGCTATTGTACCGCGTTTACCAACTTCGGCAGCTAAATTTATTTTATAAAAGCTGCTTGTGGAAGGGCGCAGCGGTAAACCAAGGCCAAAGGTGGCCGCGTATCTTTTAATACTGGTGTTATTTGCAACAATATAAGTTTGATCAAAAATTGCGCCTAAACGGTAATCAACAGATGCGAAGTAACTTGATAATGAACCAATGTTTGGTGTGTACTGGCCGCCTATATTAAGGGTTTTGCTATCCTGAAGGCCTTTGTTTACACCGGCAATAGTCAGTTTTGACCAGTTGCCTATTGTATAATCGGCACCTACTAAAAATTTACCGTCGTACTGGTATGAGATACCAAAACGGTTTATCATTGGCAGTTGGATCTTGCTTTTAGGGTCCTGCCTGTTAACCAAACTATCTGTCGGGATATCCGGGTTGCCATCAGCGTCACTAAAATAGCTGCTTACTACATAGCTGTTTTGGCTGGTTAGTTTTGTATTAGCTGCTCCTGAGTAACCAAAAACAAGGTGTTTCCTGGCAGAGAAATCAACGGTGTATTGCGCACCGTAGTCATAATTTAAACCTTTTATGCTGTTGCTTTCTTCTATCCTTGAATTTAAGTTAGCAAACAGGGTAGGTATTTCTGTTGATTGTGTTTGCTGCAGGTTACCAAACAGGTAGGATACGTTTGCACCTAATGTTAAGTGTTTGCCTATGCCGAAACCGTAGCCCAAATAAAGCTTGGTGATACCGCCGTTGCCACTGTATAAGTAATTAACGGCATTGGTATCGGCAGGTAAGCCTGTGCCAAAACCGTTTGGTAAAACTTGCCTGTAGTTATAACCCAGTTCGCTGTATGGTGTTAAGCCAAAGCTTAGTGCCGATTTTTTTGATACCGGGATACCAAACGCTATGTGGTTAAGCTTAAACGTTGTGTTGGTTTGATTGTTAAAACCAACCTTACTTAAGGTGTTTATGCTGCTGCTAAGGCCAATATCAATTACAGTTAACCGTAATGCTGAGTAAGATGCAGGGTTTAAAGGATTAAGGGTGTTAAACCCGGCTATATTGTTTGTTGCTACACCTATACCACCCATGGCAATGTTTTGCGGCAGGGCAATAGGAGTAATATCACCTATACCATAACGTGAATACGGCGAACTGGTAGTTGCAGTAGTAGTATTATTGGTTTGCGCATTTACACTAAATGCAGTAACGGTAAGTAATATTAGAACGATGAACCTTATATATTTAATCATTATGCTTTTGTATAGCTGCGTTTAATCCTTTTAGAACCAGGTAAGGCTCAATTTTAATATAGGGGGCAAAGATGCTATTTTTCAATAGAGTTTCAAAAAAAATACTATCGCCCCCGCTTAGTATAATGTTGTACTCTTTTTGTGTTTTTATATAGTTTTCAATGAACCCTTGCAGCTCATACTTTACCCCGTTTTGCACGCCCGATCTTATTGCCGTTACGGTGTCGTCACCATAAGTTTCTGTAAAATCTCTATCGGCCTCAACCAGTGGCAAAGCGGCTGTGTAATAATTTACCGCTTTATAACGCATTTTTAAACCGGGTGATATACTGCCGCCAAAATAATTTGCGCCGGCATCAATACAGTCATAAGTTATGCATGTGCCCCCGCCTATTACTATGTTGGCTTTGCCCGGGTATAAGTAATTTGCACCTATTACAGCCGCAAGCCTGTCGGCACCGAGTGTAGCAGGTGTTTTATAATGATTATTTATACCTGCCGGTAAGCTGCTGTTAAAGTAAACTACCCCGAATTTTTCATCCAGTGATAGCTGCCAGGCCTCTTTTTCTTTCTTTACCGATGCCGTTATTACCCTGTCAATAGTGTAGCCGCTTAAAAAGCCGTCTACATTTTGCATACTGGTTTGTTGGTATTGTTCAACTTTTAGCAGATGGTCATTCTCAAAAACGGCCATTTTGGTAAAGCTGTTGCCAATATCAATAACCAGGTTTGTCATCAGGCGTTAGCCAATGCTAATACTGATTCAAATATGGCAAGCCCGTCCTGATTGGCCAGCAATGTATCTGCAGCACGTTCCGGGTGTGGCATAAAGCCGAATACGTTACGGTTTGCATTAGTTACACCTGCAATATTTTCTATTGATCCGTTAGGGTTGGCATCTTCGGTAATGTTACCAAACTCGTCGCAATACCTGAAAAGCACCTGGTCATTATCATTAATGGCCTTCAGCACATCAGCATCAGCAAAATAATTGCCTTCGCCATGGGCTACAGGTATTTTCAATGCACGCTGCAGATCAATCTGCCGGGTTACCAAAGAATCTGTGGTTTGCGCCTTCATGTAAATGTTGCGGCAAATAAATTTGCGGGTTCTGTTATGCAGCAATGCACCCGGTAAAAGGCCCGCTTCGGTCAGTATCTGGAAACCGTTACAAATACCTAATACTTTTCCGCCTTTTGCTGCAAACTGGATAACCTCCTGCATGATAGGTGAAAAACGGGCAATAGCGCCTGAGCGCAAATAATCGCCAAAAGAGAAGCCGCCGGGCAATACAATAAACTCAGCACCCTGCAAATCATGGTCTTTATGCCACAACCGCACTACCTGCTGGCCCATTACATTTGCAAGAACGTGGATGATATCTTCATCACAATTGGAGCCTGGGAAAATAACTACGCCAAATTTCATGCTACAAAACTAATATAACCTATGAAATTTGAACGAATGTAAAAGTTAAAAAGTGTTAAACTGAAAATATATTATGCTGATAAGCAGCAATAAATACAAACTTTCATAAAACCATTTGACGGTTGCGTTTACAAAGTAGTAACTAAAAAACACGGCTGCCGGTACTGCACACAACAAAAAGTGATTAAGGTTGAACTCTCTTTTTACATAAAAAGAGAATGCCGCTATCAGAAAGATGATAAACAACAGCTGGAACGATTTGCGCACCTGCACATAGCTTTTAAGGTAATTTTGCTGCAGTTTAAAAAAGTAAAGCACCAAAATAAGTAACACCGGCACCAGTACCAGGTAATTTATATAATTGATATTAATGCGGTTTGGGAATTTGGTACCCAGCGGCGCCCATATATTATAAAAGCTGCCCAACCGGTTATTGAGATAATAAAAAACAGCCAGGAAGAAAAATACGGTTAAATAGCCCAGGATGCCTGATACCCACTCGCGCCAGTTAAAAGGTTTAAATAAAATAAGCGCTATCCAGATGGAAAGGAACAGGTAAATGTAGGGCAGGTAGAGCAGTGAGCCAACGGCCACAATAATGCCCAGGTCATAAGCGGTTGATTTGGCATCATCGCTCTTATAAAGACTGAACAGCTTAAACAGCATCCATATCAATAAAAAATTGCAGAAAAGCGGAGCGCTTAAAACCATAAAAGGTTTAAATAAAGCCGTAAGCGTTACATACATTAAGGCTGGCAAAAAGGTAGGCTTGCCCAGTAAATTGAAGTGGTTAACCAGGTAATTTATGAATACAGCCTGGATCAATACCAGCACACCGGCTAAAAAAATGTTTAAAATAGGAGAGAAGGCGTACTCGTATGATACCGGTACCAGTAAACGCGCAAAAGGCTCAACAAAAATAAATTCAAGCTTATCCGGTGCTTGTATCACATAGCCAATGCGTGTTATAAATAACAAAACGGCCAGCCATAAAATATTGAGCGGATTATATATCTTGAAAATACTGATCATTTACCGGTTGGCTTTGCGGCAAAATTAACAGAAAAACTTGGAGTGTGAGATACCTTGAAATAATTAGCTTTAGTTGACAGGCAAGGCGGCAATTTAACTCAGCCTGACTCCGCTGCGCTGGTCTTCCCTCTCTCCGCTTCGCGCAAAGAGGGGGATAGGAAAAAGAAAATCCCCTGTCGCTCGGCTCCTGCCGAGTGACAACTATTATAAGGCCTCCGGCCGCCTCTTTAATAAATGGCGTGTATGCTGCGGCGGGACGCCGCGTAATAACGGACACTCGGCTGGAGCCGAGCGACGGCTTGCGGGAGTTTTTTGCTTTTACCGCGCGTATTGTTTTACCATCCTGTCAACTATCTGGGCGGTCTCGTCGGGGAAGTTTACGTTGATGCGGGTATCATCTGCCAGCCAGGTGTTAATGCGGTTCACAAAATCGCCGTTAATGGTATCAACAACGGTTACCCCCAGTTTTGATGCGGCAAGGGCATTGCATTGCTGCTCGTACTGGCCGCGCATAGGGATCATTAAAACTTTTTTGCCTAAAAATAATGCTTCGGCAGGGCCCTCAAAGCCACCACCGGTAAGCAGGCCTTCGCAATTGGCCAGGCTGGTATTAAATGCTTCGTTATTAATAGGGAACACCTCTATATTGCCTTCGCGGTAAGCGGTTTTTGTGCGTTTGGAGAAAATTTGCCATTCGGCATTGGTCTGGCTTAAGTTTTTAACCAGCCTTGCATCGCTGTAAGCGGGTAAATAAACGGTGTAATGCCCATGATTGGCGGTTTCCATATTACGGATATCGCTGCGGATAACCGGGGTATTAATAAAATCGTCATAACGCTCAAAGTGGAAACCAATATGATGCGTGGTGGGCGAATAATACTTAAACAGCCACTCGGCATAGTTCCATTTAGATGGGCGTGGTGTTTTTTTAGATACAAAAGAGCACTGGTGACTTAAGGATACCGACGGCACACCCTGCAGCCTGCATGCCCAGGCGCTAACCGGCTCAAAATCGTTAATGATCAGGTCGTATTGTTTTAGGGGGATGCTGTGCATATCTTTCCATAACCGGGGCAGGTTCATGATCTTAAAAGTGGCCCAGTTATCAACCCCGCCGTTTTTGCCAAACACAAAGCTAAACCCATGAAAACGGTATTTAAGCGGCTGCGACAGGCTTACCTCGGCTTCGGTACCGCTCACCAGCAGGTCAACCTCGCCATATTGCTGTAATAAGGGCACAATTTCGCGGGCGCGACTAATGTGGCCGTTCCCTGTACCTTGTATCCCAAACAATATTTTCATAAACGGATAATGTTGCCGGCAAATATAAAAGGGTTTCGCAACAATTGTCCTGGTTGCTGTTTTAAATCTTTCAGTTAAGGTAATTGGCGGTTTAATATAAACGCTTTTTTAACCACCTATATTAAACCAAAAGCAAAAGAGAAAGTCAAACTCACGCCCAC
This sequence comes from Mucilaginibacter sp., assembly GCF_041660805.1. Taxonomy (GTDB): domain Bacteria; phylum Bacteroidota; class Bacteroidia; order Sphingobacteriales; family Sphingobacteriaceae; genus Mucilaginibacter. Next base: position 75,889 of record NZ_JBAZVP010000014.1, read on the forward strand.
AATTTTATTTACCAAACCTTATCAGACTATGAAAAATCTTCGTGCTGCACTAATTACACTATCTATTTGTTTTTTATCGGTTACTGTTTGCCGGGCCCAGATCTTTACCGCTGATAAAACCATCAGGGGCAATTCAGCTATTTTTAAAACTATAAGCATCAGTAAAGACAGTTTTGTTGTTGTTAATACCGAGAACGAGCTTTTTAACCAAACGGCAAAGCTGTCAAAGTACCCCGCCTCGCTTTTTAAGAAAAAGCCGGCTTATGTAATGTATCAAACATTTACGGCCGTTTTTAGTACTAATCGTTTACGCCAGCTCAACTCAGAGAATGCTTTGGTTGTAAACTATTATGTTAATTCAAAAGGCGAAGTGCTTGAGGTAACATTTACGCTCAGGAACATTTCCCAGCTCACGGCAGTTGAACTGGAAAAACTGGAAAACGAAATTGAAAGGAATATTTCTTTTATAATACCCAAAAACAAAGCAAAAGGCGAAAATCTGTTCATTATCACTGATGCTGTTCAATACCGCCGGATTTTAGATCGCACCATTTATTAGGGGGACGGCAATAAACACCTGATTTATAAATCAGGTGTTTATACTTATAATAGTTGGATCGTTATATTTTTGCTTGTCATTGAAAGTATTAATAAAGTGTTATTTACAAACCTCTCATGAAATTTTTTACAGCAAGTTCCATAGTCATATTTCTATGCTTTTGCATTTTTTCTACTCATTATAATGATAGCCACATCACCCAGATGGGTTATCCTAAGGTATTTTATAAAGTGTCAACAATGCAAACCGAGCTGGGAACGGGGGAGAGTCACCAGTTCTTGATTGGTAACTTCTTTTTTAACTTATGCTCGTCCTTAGTAACAGGTATAATCTTAACAATAGCTAATAAAGTTATTCGGCAAAATAGGCACAAGAAAACGCAATAGATTCAGGGGCGGTTAAACACACTCCTGCTAACTCAATAGTAATCCTACATCGGGATAAGTATACCGTCGGTTTCCCGCACTACCGGCAACCCCTCCTTCGCCGTTATCCTGTTAATTTTTATGAATTTAACATGCTATTGCAGGCTTGCATCCTGTAACGTGTTAATATTCAGTAAAATGTTAACAAATAAATTACCTGCTTTTAACGTTTATGAAATAGTTAATCACTTATTTTTATAGACCGATAAAAAAGGTCAGACAAAATTAACTTAAAACGATTTTTATGACCTGGAGAAAATTTAGCGGCGAGGTGATCCAAACGCCCATTTTAGAAGAGGTAGAAGCAGCCATTGAGCGGGAAACCGAATTGGGCAATAAATTAAAAGTTTGCATCGGTACAGATTCACAAGTTAAAGGGGCCGTAACTGATTTTGCTACCGTAATTGTTTTTATCCGCGAGAAACGGGGGGCCTTCATGTTTATTCATCAGGAGCGTACCTCACAAAAAATGAGCATTAAAGAGCGCATGCTTACCGAAGTGCAAAAATCTATTGACATTGCCTACAAACTTTGCGACCTGCTTGACCTGTATGATGTTGAACTGGAAGTACATGCCGATATTAACACCAACCCAATGTTTAAAAGCAACGCGGCCCTGCACGAGGCTATGGGTTACATACTAAGCATGGGCTTTGTGTTTAAAGCCAAGCCAGAAGCTTTTGCAAGCTCTTGCTGTGCCAATAAAATGGTGCAATAAGGCATTAGTTATTTTGGTTGCGCCCCTTATAAGCCATTAATAATATGGGCGTTGCCTGCGGCCCGGGCTATCCGCTCATACTGCACAGGCCTTAGCCGCATGGCCGGTATCCGCTCTTAACCCTAACGCGGGTAGTCATTATTGAAAAATAAACCCCATCGGGGTTAAAGCTTTGTAGAAAAATAATCAGGGAGCAATACCGGGCCATTGGTCCGGAAACCACGCCAGGGTGCATACCTACGGCACGCAAAATATTTAATCGTAATTTTCTACAAAGCTTTAGCACCTAACGGCGCCATTGGTAGGGCATACGCTTAATTAATTACATCACCTCAGCCTAACGCGGATAGGCGTAAGTCTTTTTAGCCCCCAAACTTTACCAAATTCTTACTTAATATATCTCCTGCATTTATATATTTGGGTAATAAATAATAGCCTATGTCTCCTCTTATTGAAATTACCGATTCCCGGGTGTTTGACCCCGAAGCTATAATAATTGATGTACGTGCCGGTGCTAACGCGTATGAACGCTATTTAGCCGGTCATTTACCCAATGCAATTTACGCTAATTTGGATGACGACCTGGCCGAACACCCCGCCGATCCCGCTTTTGGCGGCAGGCACCCTTTACCGTCGTTAACAGATTTTACCGCGACTTTAGGGAGCTGGGGCATCAGGCCGGATAGCCACGTTATTGTTTATGACGATAAAGCCGGGGCAATGGGCGGCGCACGCCTTTGGTGGATGCTGCGCTCTATAGGCCATACCAACGTGCAGGTGTTAAACGGCGGGTTAAAAGCCGCTACAGACGAAGGTCTTGAATTAAGCACCGACGTTTATACACCCATAGCTGTTACGCCTTATCCTGTACCCCCTGCATACCGCAACACGGTTAATATTGAAGAAGTAGAAGCCGCCGCCAAAGCAGACGACCGTGTGGTGATTGATGTACGCGAGGGGCAACGCTATCTGGGCTACACCGAACCGCTTGATTTGGTTGCAGGCCATATACCGGGTGCCGTAAACCTGTTTTATAGTACCAGCTTATCGCCGGAGGGTAAATACCTTACCTCGCAGGCACTGGCTACAATTTATAAAGAAACCATTGGCGATGTAAACCCCCAGGATGTTATTGTGCATTGCGGATCTGGCGTTACTGCCTGCCACACTTTATTAGGTATGGAGCAGGCGGGCATTAGTGGTGCCAAATTGTATGTGGGTTCATGGAGCGAATGGAGCAGAAGGGATTTGCCGATAGCTACGGAGAATAAATAGTGCTGTGCAAACCGCACAATGCTTAATTCGTTACCCATAAGTGAAAACATACGCGTTAAAATTAAAGCAGAATATTCCGGTTAGTTTAGATACCGCATGGGAGTTTTTCTCATCGCCATTGAACCTGGCCAAAATAACCCCGCCAGAAGTAAACTTTGTGGTAACATCAGATTATAATGATGCAGCCAGGGTGTATCCGGGTATGATCATTACTTACAAGGTATCGCCATTGTTTGGCATTAAGCTAAACTGGATGACGGAGATAACCCACGTGCAGGATCATCAATACTTTGTGGATGAACAGCGCTTTGGCCCTTATGCCTTGTGGCACCATCAGCACCATTTTAAAGAGATCCCAGGTGGTGTAGAAATGACAGACCTACTGCACTATGCCATCCCCTACGGCATTATAGGCAGGCTAAGTAACAAAGTACTGGTTGGCAAGCAAATAAAAAAGATCTTTGATTACCGGGTTAAAGCTGTTGAAACAATATTTGGCAGGTTTGAGGGCTAGGCTACCAAACTAGGCGAAAATGCTGCCTTGCCCCATCTCCAAATCCACGCCTTTCCTTCCTCCTTAAGTTTAAATAACAGTAACCTTTGACAAATCGACAACCCATAGGCCTTTAAGCCCGGCATAGGTCAGCTTATCCATTATGGCTCCGTCAAAGCAGACGGTTTTGAAGGCCCGGTAAGATTTGTTTGTCACCGAAAAAGGTAAACGGAATGATACGTTCCTGAGCGTCGCTCCCGTAAACGAAACGTCGTTAAGTGCAGACTTGTCAAACTGGACACCAATGAAGGTATGCCCATCAAAACGCATTCCCCGCAGGTCGGAATATTTGAAATCCACGCCGTTAAAGACACAATTCTCAAAGATTGTTTTTCTAAGGTCAGTCATGGTTAGTTTTACATCAGTTAGTTTTACATCTGTAAATTTTGTTCCAACCAGCGACGACTTGTTGAAGTCGGTGCGTACAAGGACGGATTTGCAGAAACTCGCATCCGAAAGGTCAGTGATGGAAAAGCTGCAGTCCGTCACATTTGCGCCGTCAAAATTGGCTTCACGCGCATCGCTAACCTCAAACGAGCTACCGGTTAGGTCGGCGCCGGCAAAGTCGGCTCTGCACAATGGGCTCGCTTTGAATTTTCCTTTGTGCAAAATAACGCCCGCGAAGTCACTCTCTTGCAGGTTTACCGCGGTGAGGTTTATCCGCACCTGGCGCTCCCCGGTGCGGGAGAGGTTAGCAACCTCTTGTGCTGTTTGCTCAATATCACCGGTACTGTCAATGGGCGTCTTAGAAACCGTTCCATCGTTCGCGGATTGGAAGTTTTCTGAAAAATAGTTCAGGTCAACACCCAGAATTTCTGAGAGCCTGTTAAAAGTAATGATGTCCGGACTTGATTCTCCCCGTTCCCATTTTCCAACTGCTTGCGGGCTGATAAATAGAAATTGAGCAAGTTGTGCTTGAGAAATATTTTTTTTCTTTCGTGCTTCGGCAATTCTATTGCCGATCATTTTAGTATTTAACATATGAGTATCTTTTTATTTATTTTTTTGACACCACAAAGGTATCCGGATGCATTTCCAGAATCAAAAAAAAGCAAATACTTATAGTTGTATTTATGCTACTTGTAGTTGTATTTAATAAAAGATCAGTAGTATATGTCGTGATTCAAATAATATTATCGGTTTAACCATGGAGCAAAGGACTGCAATCCGGAAACCCCGGAAACAATTCTCTAATGTGGGTATCCGATATCTTTTTGCAGGCAGGGTTCCATCAAATTGAAGAAACTACTTCACTAAAAAGAAGATTCAAATAAAATTTAGATTTAAGATAAACCTGGAATACACTACGTTCGGTAAACAAGATGTGAGGGGCATACCATAATACCTGTCATAAGGGTGCGCGTAAAGACCTTGCCCGCCTGTTTCCGCAGGCACACAGCAAATATAGGGTTAGCCTGGCTTATTTAACTTGCCAGCTCTACCTCGTAATGTGGTAACAATAAATGGTTAATTTGCAGTTCGCGGGCAGGCTGTTCAACTGGTTTTAAACGAATAGTAAATTCGTGAACGTTTTTGCCTGCTACATCAACTGTGCGTTGGGCCGCGTATATTTTGTATTTATTTAGAATGTTTAGTATCGTTTGGGCATGTTCATCGCCGGTATATATTTTGTCGCCTAACTTAATGTGCTTTTCTACGCCTCCAACTTCATCAAAGGCCTTCAAGTTTGTAGTAGAATATAGAGCCATATTATTCCTATAAAGTAAAAAATTGTTGTTGTAAAAAATATTTTTCCTTTCACAACAATATTGCCATAGCAACATTAGAGCTACAACAATTAAGCGTTGCGCAAGTTTGCATTATTTTTTGTTTTATGCAATACGTATTTATACCTGTTTTAACTGTAATAAAAAGGGTGTTTTCACCCTTTTTAAGTATAAATACCGGGCATTATCAAAAATGCACTATAATTCAAAAAGCGTATCTTTGCATAATTACGGCGTAAAAGCGCCAAATGCTACACTGTTTGGAAGATTTAATTATTAATAAAACGCAATTACAAAGCTACAAGGGCTACAACAACTACGGTGCCTGGCTTAAGGATAAATACAAGGGCCACCGGGTATTTAAAGTGATTGTTGATGGGGGTTTTACCTGCCCCAACCGCGATGGCAGCAAAGGCTATGGCGGCTGCACTTATTGCAATGTTGATTCGTTTACGCCATCGGTTAGTCGCAATGCGCCTACTTTGCGTCAGCAGGTTGAGGAAGGGATGGAGCGTGCCATTAAAGGCAACAAGGCCGATAAGTTTATTATTTACTTTCAGCCCAATACCAATACCTATGCACCTGCACATTATTTAAAAATGCTGTATGATGAGGCCCTGAGCATTAACACCGAAAACATTGTTGGCCTTAGCGTAGGTACCCGCCCAGATTGTATCGACGCCGAAAAGATCGCTCTTTTAGAAAGCTATACCGACCGCTTTGATGTTGACCTGGAGATGGGCATGGAGAGTATTTACAACGATACCCTAAACCAGATAAACCGGGGGTGCACTCATGAGGAACTGATAACCGCTCTTGCCCTTACCGAAAATACCAGGCTTGATGTTTGTGTGCATACCATATTTGGTTTCCCCTGGGAAACTAATGAGATGATGCTTAAATATGCCGATGAGATTAACCGCCACGCGCAAATAAAATTTGTAAAGTTTCATCACCTGCATATTGTGGAGGGCAGCGTTATGGGGGTTAAATATAAACGCGAACCATTTAAACTATTCAGCCTGCCGGATTATGCCGACTTTTTATGCGAGCTGCTGCCACTGGTAAGGCCTGATATTGTAATACAGCGCCTTTTTGGCCTCAGCGACCGCGATCTGCTTATTGCACCCAACTGGGGACTAAAAAAATCAGAGATACAATATTATATAGATCAGCAGATACTGACCAGGGGCATAGTGCAGGGGAGCGCGTTGTAAGTGGTCTGAATCAGAATTTGCTTAATTTAAGAATGATCAGAATTATATTGACTGGCATTCTGTGAATTTTTTAATTCGGAAAATTTTGATTCTGATAGTGGCTCAAATTTTGTATCCAGTGTTATATAATTAACTTAGGGTCGCTTAATTACTGATACTGCTTTGGTGCAAAAACCTTTACAAAACTATATTCCGGCGTTAACGGGTGTGCGTGCACTGGCTGCATACCTGGTGTTTATATCGCACTACGCCTATGCTTTTGATGAAAATTTTCCCCGTGCTGTGCAACGTTTTCTTACCGAGTTCCATATTGGGGTTACTATTTTCTTTGTGCTATCGGGTTTTTTAATTGCTTTCAGATATTTTGACAGCTTTAAATTAAACGGCGATTGGTTTAAGCAATATCTTAAAAATAGGGTGGCGCGTATTTACCCCATGTACTTTTTGCTTACAGCGGGCGCGTTTATCAGCTTTTATTTCACGCACGATCAAAGGGTAACCAATGGTTATAACCATCCTATCGGTTTATTTTTGATGCACATTACCTTTGTACGCGGCTTTTTTGATCAGCTTAAGTTTACGGGGATAGCCCAGGGCTGGAGCTTAACGGTTGAGGAATGCTTTTACTTTGCGGCCCCGTTCATATTTTACTTCGCCCAAAAGTACCGCAAGTTTTATGTGCAGCCGCTGGTAATAACCGGCGTGGGCGTATTGCTGGTACTTATGTTCAGGAATGTGAACTGGTATGGGTTCTTCGGCAATTTTACTTTTATGATGCTATACACCTTCGTGGGCCGGTGCTTCGAGTTTTTTGCCGGGATACAGCTGGCATTAATTGTACGCAAAAGGAACCTTACCGGGCAGGCCAAATCTAAATACACCTACCTGGGTTTCGGGCTCATATTTTTATGCGTGTGGATAATGTCTGTACTGCCTATCCCAAAAGGCGAATTGGCAGGCCTGCATAACCCCTGGGGCATTGTTACCAATAACTATCTGCTGGCAGCATCAATAGCTTTATTTTTTTATGGCCTGCTTACCGAAACTACCATCCTCAAAAAAATACTTTCAAACAAATTTGTTGAGCTGCTGGGCAAAAGCTCCTATATATTTTACCTGATCCATTTGGGTTATATGTATAACTTTTTGCACTACAGCTTTAACCGGCTTAATGATTATGTTTTTGACTTGTATGACAAATGGGGGGTTGACTGGCATTCGCCGTTTGAGTATGATAACCTGAACGTGCTGTATGCTTTTATTATATTGAACGGCGTTTCTATCCTGCTATTTAAGCTGATCGAAGAACCGCTTAATCACTACATTCGCAAGTCGGACTTTTTGATCAGGAATGATCGTACAACAACCTTAAACCAGGCAGTAACCGTTAAATAGGATATACTTAAGATGCAATTATCACGAGGGATAAAATTATACGTTATTACCATCAGCATTATACTGGCCGGTGCCTGCAGCGCCTTCGCGCAGGACGAGACAGAGGACATGGGCGAGGTTACCATTGAAGTAAAGCCTGCCAACAAAAGCGCTATCTTTAAAGATAACGAAAGCGTTGATTATAAGCTGAAGATAAAAAGCACCTACCAGGCGGCACAGGATGGCAAGCTTACCTACAACATCCTTACAGACGATTTCACCAGGATCTCAACCAACTCTATCCCGGTACACTTAACAAAAAACTCGGCAGAAACCTATTCGGTAAGCATCCCCCAAAAAAAAGCGGGCTTTTACAGGGTACATTTTATATTGAACACCACTACTTATGACGATACCATTAAAAGGGTGTTTGGCGTAAGCCCCGAAAAAATTGTTACCCAGCTGCACCGCCCTGCCGATTTTGATGCCTTTTGGAAAGGCTCGCTGGATACGCTTAAACAGATAGCGCCAAATTATAAGGTAATATTCAGAAAAGACCTGTCAACCAAAGCCAAGAAAGTTTACCTGGTTGAGATGCGGTCGTACGAGAATATACTGATCCGCGGCTGGCTGGTGATACCTACCTATAACGCTAAAAGCCTGCCTGTGCATTACCGCCTGCCGGGCTACGTGGTGGCGCTTAAGCCCAATATGGATAATGACGACTTTATCGCCTTCGACCTTAATGTTAGGGGTAACGGTAACGCGCGGGATGAAATTGCCGTAGGTACCGAAACCTATTGCTTACTTAATATCGAAAACCGCAACAAGTACATATACCGGGGTATTTATATGGATTGCATCCGCGGGCTCGATTTCCTGATGTCGCACAAAAGCCTGGGCATTGATACTTCCAGGATCTATATAGAGGCGGGCAGCCAGGGAGCGGCTTTAGCTATTGCAACCGCGGGCTTAGATAAACGGGTAACCGTTTTAACCATACAGGTTCCTCTTTATGCCGATATCCGCGACTCGTGGCATATTTCTTCTTTTTATGACGAGCAGGTATTCCCTTTTAAACAGTTCAGGAACTATAACCGCGCCCATCCTGATTTTACCTGGGATAAATTCTTTAAGCTTTTTGATTATTTCGACCCGCAAAATTTTGCACCAAATATAAAATGCCCCGTGCTGATGGGCGTAGGTTTGCTTGATCAGTTTTGCCCGCCGCGCTGCAGTTTAGCCATGTATAACCACTTAGGCACCAAGCCCGGCGAAAAAGAATGGGTGAGCGTGCCTAACTCCACCCACGAGGTAAACTTTGATTACTTTACGTTTCAGAATAATTGGTTGAGAGAGAAATTCAGGATACCATAAATATTTGCTTATGAAAAAAACTTACATCATCTGTTTATCTCTCATCATCCTTAGCTCGGCCTGGCAGCAGGCCTTTGCGGGCTGGCCTATAGGTAAATACAGGAGCATTGTGATCCCCTCTTTTAACTACTATACTTCAAAGGATAGCTGGGACAGAAACGGCACCAAAGTTAAAGGTGCAGATGGCAGCGGCTTTACCTCTTATGCTATAGGTCTGTATTTTGGCTATGGCCTTACCCGCCGTATGGATTTGCTGGTGAACGTGCTGGCGCCCTACCAAAGCAGTAAACTGGTAACAGCAACAGGTGCGGTTACCCCGCAAAATAGCTCCGGACTTGGCGATATGCAGGTGGGGGTAAGCTATGCGCTCATTAATTTTGGCTATAAAAGTTATCTGTCCATACAGGCATCGGGTATAATACCGCTTTATAAAAATACTAACAGGGCAATTGCATTGGGCTATGGCGCCTATGGCGGCGAAGTTAAGCTGATGTACGCCGGTGGAATTGACAGCAAGCTATTTAAAGGATATTACAACCTGGAGGCCGGTTACCGCCGCTTTTTTGACTTCGACGGGCCAAACGTGCTGGTATACTCGGCGTCGGTTGGGGTGCCTGTACCGGGCAGGAACCAGGTGAGTGTTGAAGTTGGCGGCCAGTGGGCGTCAAGTAATAATAAAACCTTTAGTCAAAACTTAAGCGTTAACCGCGATTTTGCCTTTACCAAGGCGGGCCTCAACTTTGGCCATGCGTTTACGCGCAGGTTCTCGTTATTTGCCAATGGCTTTTACACCTTCACAGGCCGCAATTCGGGCATTGGCTATGGCGGTTCCCTACAGGCCATTATGAAGATATAAAGGGAGGTTACAGTCGCCCGGCTCCAGTCGCAGGCGTTCGGAGGATGAAAAAAGCGATGGATATGTGTGATTCCCTCCCAACGGGAGGGTGCAGGGAGGGGTTTATAAGATAGGCATTGGCGTAAATAACCCTTACCTGCCACTTCACAGGCAGCCACACCCTTCCCTGGGGAAGGAGTTTTGGTGTAAAGCAAAGTCTTTCGGCAACCTGTCGAACTATTTGAAAATCACGTAGAACTACGTATTGCAGATACAAATTTTTAGTACAACCTTTGGGTATTAAACCTAAAACCAATATGTACTGCATCGAATGCGATTGCTCTATAGATGGCAATGTTCATTACTACTCCCTCCAATACTTGGGCTACCCTTTATGCAGGGAACACCAGGATTGGATCAGAAATCACCAGGCTACAAAAGAAGCCGTAGAGCTGTATTTTTTGCTCCGTAAAAATGGCGTACCTGCTTCATTGGAAAAGTATGACGGCCATAAAACGGTAGATATTGTAATTGAAGAAGCCAAAGTGCATATTGAAGTTGATGCCAGGCACCACAATCACGATCAGCACCAGGCCCTGTCAGATTTAGAGAGGACTTTCCACACTTTTAAAAAAGGTTATATCACATTAAGGATCCCCAATTCTTTAATGCATTCCAAAGTCGAAGAAACAGCAAATTACATTGCCGGGTTTTTAGCCCTGAACATGAAAAAGCAACCCAAAAAAGGCTCTTCAATAATGAAGTTAATTAGGTATGTGTTTTAATAAATTAGTGGGATAAGGGGTTAGCCCGGTGTCATTATTTAAGGAGATATACTTTTATAAATAGCGCCGTTAGGTGCTAAAGCTTTGTAGAAAATCATAATTAAACATTTTAGCGTGCCATCGGTACGCAACATGGCGTGGTTCCATACCGATGGCACGGTATTGCGATTTGATTATTTTCTACAAAGCTTTAACCCCGATGGGGTTTATCCTTAAATAATGACATTGGGGGATTATCCCCCGCACCGGTCGGAGTTCTCAGCTTCGGCCTAAAATATCGCAAGAATTTCATGCACAGTTAAACCGAAAGCTTTAAACAATGCAGGGTGCGCGCCGACTGCAAAATGGCAGGGGGAAGGTCTAACAAAATCCAGTGTTTCTCAAACAGGAAGCGGATAAAATATGCCCCGTTTTTGGGTATAAATCGCCATCTAATTTTTTGATACATAGGGATTTAAATGATTACTTTTAATGTAACCAATATGTTACAATCAATTAAATCTCAAAATTATGAAAAAGCTTTTTTTTATTTTGTTTCTGTCTGTGCCATTTGTGGCAATGAGCCAGGCACACAGCGGTTATAAAGCCAGTTATTCATCAAATTTCACCATTGCCAGTCCTGAGTATTCAGATAAAATTTTGATGCTTTGGAAAGATTTTGAAAATAACACTTTGGATAAACACATAGATATGTTAGCAGACACCGTGACCATTATGTTTGCAAACGGGACTGTAGTGAAAGGTAAGGCAGAGAATTTGAAGAATGTAAAGGAATATAGAGCCTCCATGCAAAATTATAAGGTGACTTTACATGCCTGGCTGAGTTTAAAAAGCGACAAGAATGAAAATGTGGTTTGTGTTTGGGGATCGGAAGAATATACCGATAAAGCCGGGAAACAGGTTAAAACAGGCACACACGAAGTATGGGTATTTAATAAAGAAGGAAAAGTGGGTTTAATGATGCAATTCTCCAGTGTGGAAGGCAGTATGTAATAGTTTTATGATATGAAATTAAAAAGCTGCTTTAGGGCGGCTTTTTTTGTGCCCTTCGATAGGATGAAAAATCGCGTCAATTGCGAGGTACGAAGCAATCTTCGACATGTGTGGACTACTTACTTACTAAGCATGCGGCCACAAGCGGGACGCTTGCGGTAGCGGGGTAGTCTAAATCTTTTAGAATAGATATTATGACTTGCATTAGGATTATCCAATTGTTTGTTAAGTTTACATTCTAGACCACCATATATGCGATTATTTGAATCATATTTATTAACAGAGAATAACAGTCTATTTGAAATACCTGTTTATCGGTCATCACCAACTGCATTTGAAAAAGAACTTAACGCTAAAGTTGACAAGTGGATGTTAACTAATCCACTGTCATCTTTTGAGGAACATTATTATAAAGAGATGGCAAGACAAAAATTTGACGCTCTAAAACAATGGTTTAAAAGCCATATAGGTTATCCATGGAAATTTAATGAAATCATTGGCTATGTATTATTGAATATTGATAGGGAAATCTTTAGCGGAGAATTATTTTTGAATGAAAAAAAACGAATATTTCAAAATTCAAGCGGTAAAATAGTTTATAAAACAGAGGCGTTCCGGTTCGATGTTAAACCTACCATGACCGACAAAGAAATATTTGATAAAATCCTAAATGAATTGAAATCTTTAAAAAATAAGGGTAATACAAAAGGTCGGTTTATAGATACAAATAGGTTTGAAATAATTGGTAAGTTTTTCAGTTGGCAGAACCTATTTACTGAACTTAACAAATAGTTATCTCGATACATTATGAAAAACTATACACTTAAAGAAATATCTATACTTGTAAGGGTTCCAATTTTTATACTGGTGGAATTTTATAAAGATTATGGATTGGATATTAAACTTGAAGACGCTTTTGAAGTTGATAAAATACCACAAGGGTTATATCAACAGGCATTAAACAATAGAATAATGCTTAAACAATTGCAGTTTTTAAGAATTGAAGAAACAAACCATAAACTTGAATTTCTGCGAAGTAAGAAAGATAGCTTGGGTGATATGAGTGGTTCGCGAGAAGACTTTGAAATCACACGTCAGTTTATTGCAGATGAATTGAAGAAAACCGAAGATTTTGTTCGACTTGTCAAAAAGCAATTTGAACAAGTGCAACAGTATATTGATTCAAAATATGAGATACGCAATCCTGATTTGAACAATAAATATTATCTATACAACTCAACTGGTTTTGTTATGCAAGTTGACACTTTAGCTGAGGCGAGAGACCAAGCCAGGCAGTTTAATTGTGTCATTAAAGACATACGGGATAATATTGTGCCCCAACTGGCGTGAGTATGCCCCCCCCCCCAACTGGCGCGAGTATGGAGCGCTGGCTGGACTGTGGCGTACTCGTGACTTTTTTATATAATGTCCAGCACTGGTGGAAGCTTTCAGCTGTGAACTAAAGTATCACGAGAATTTTCTTGCGTAGCTGAAAGCTTTACACAATGGAGGTCGAAGTTACACTATGTTAAACTTTGACCAATAGGGAAGCAATACCATATCGAAATCTAACTGGCCTTAATAACTAACAAAATGAAAGAGATAGATACAAGAAATGTAGTTGATCCATTAATTCCAAACTTGGCGGGTTATGCTTATAGGCTTGCTTTTTTATATAAGATTCCAAACAATGAAAAACCGATTAAGATTTACCCTACTGATAATTTTATTTTGCAAGTAGAATTTGATAAGTATAAAAGCGGAGAATCGCGATTAGCACTTTCCTGCGGCGCTTTCTATATATTATACGAGTATATTAAAATATTCCTGTCTGATAACGATATTTTTAAAGGAGTTGGTAGATCAAGCGGAATCGCAAAATTGTACTCATTAAATATAAAAGACTACGGCTTATCCTACACAAACGTTGATTCATCGGTAATGAGCAATGATCCTATACTATTCGACGAAAAAAGAATAGAGCTGATTGATTTTCTCTTTGCAATGGCTTCAAGATTTTTAATTGCCCACGAAATGGTTCACATTTTTGACGGCCATACAGAATATTTAACTCAACTTTTTACAGAAGCAAGATTAATCGGTAATGAAGAGTTTAAGATAGATCCATTGATTAGTCAAACGCTCGAATGGGATGCTGACCTCGTCGCTTCAAATATAGCTTACGATTGGACAAAAACAGCTGGTTCTGGAATACCGATTTTGCAAGCAGACCCTCATTTGGGCGCTTATAGCTTATCTTTTGTTACAAACCTTTTACTGACACTTTTTTTAAATAAAGTATCATTATTATCATCTTCAGATGATCATCCTTCATCGGCTGTTAGAACTGCATATATTGGAGGACATTTATCAAAGATGAAATACAACAACGATGAGAAAAATAGCTCTGTGAATGCTTTGCATGATTTTTGGGCCACTGCACAAAAATGCTTTACCCTTTGCGATCTTAGTGAATACAAGAAGATGTTTGAAGAAGACCTTTATATGGAATCTTATGCATCTTATTTTGCTCAATGGAAGAAGTTAGTTATTCCTCTTCAAAGGCATGCTACCGTAGATTTAAGCGATTAACATTTAAAATACCCCCCCCCCTCCATCTGGCGCGAGTATGCAGCGATAGCAGAGCGTACTCGTGACTCTAATGATAAGTTACAGTTAAGTAAACGTTGGTTAGCTAATTTGGTGTGCAATGAAAAATACTTTGGTTATCAACTCTTTATCAAAAGATTTGTTATTGAAGGGTAACCGAATTCAACATGGTAACACAAAACAAAATGGGAAAGATCATGAGAACAAAAAACATCAGTAAGAAAATGGAAGGCGCTAAGGCGATAGGCGCTTACGCATTGGGCACCACGGCAATGGGCGGGGCTGTAACAGGGGCCTTTGCATTAGGATGCATCGCCATCGGGTCAATTGCTATTGGTGCGTTTTATCTTGGTCGTTTATCTGTTAAAAAGGCTTCGTTTGGCGATATGCGTATTGGTAAGCTAATTATCGGTGACCTGGAAATCATAAACGGTAAAATCAATGTTGACGGGGGGGGTGTTGGAAAAGAAATCTAAACGAGGGGCCTGCAAAAACGGATGATTTGCTATCAGGGCAGCGCTAAGGATATTGGTTTTTTTAAATTACCTGTACATTGAAAATACGCAGGTATACCCTAACTGGCGCGAGTATGCAGCAACAGCCAAAGCAGAGCGTACTCGTGAATCTAAGGTTGACGGGAATTACTACTTCCCCTTCTTCAACCCGCTTACTTTCCTAAAAGGCTTATCGGTTAACTGCCGGGTAGCAGGTGGTACGGTTTTAACAGGGGCAGGGGTTTTGTGGTTAGTCTCCTCCTTTTCGGTATACGCCGAGGGTACCCATTCCGGTTTAATTATTGGCGCGTTGTCCATCATCAAATTTAGTCAATTGTTAAAAAAAATAAAAGTTGTGTCACCACAGGTGTCCGGTTTTTTTAGTAGGAGAGGGTTTTAAAAACGCCCGGATCCTTAAAATTTATTGGTCCGTATTTTTGCGTTGAGTTTTACCGCGTAATCGCGCCGTAAAAAGAAAATAAATGGAGGTATTTAGAGATAATTAGTGATTTTTTGTGATTTTTTAGTGTTTTCGGACTAATACCTTCGTATTTGGGCATTAAAAACTATGCATGCATAGTTATCTAAAATAACTAATTTTGTGCTTTACCAATTAAGCCGCATGGAAAGCATCGCTCCCTATCAATCGAAATATAAGATCCGCTTTGTAACTGCCGCCTCGTTATTTGACGGGCACGACGCTACCATAAATATCATGCGCCGCATCCTGCAAAGCACCGGTGCGGAGGTGATCCATCTCGGTCATAACCGATCTGTAGATGAGGTAGTTAACTGCGCCATTCAGGAAGATGTACAGGGCATTGCCCTCACCAGTTACCAGGGCGGCCATGTTGAATATTTTAAATACATGCATGATCTGCTCGCCGAACGGGGGGCGGGCCATATCAAAATTTTCGGCGGCGGCGGCGGGGTTTTCCTCCCGCAAGAAATTGCCGAACTGCAGGCCTACGGCATCAGTAAGATCTATTCGCCCGATGACGGCCGCACCATGGGCCTGCAAGGGATGATAAACGACATGATGCAGCAGTGTGATTTTCAAACAGTTAGCAAGCTAAACGGCGAACTAAAGCATCTGCCCCAAAAAGATATCAAGGCAATAGCCAGCCTCATTACCCTTGCCGAAAATGAAAGCCTGAGCCTCGCCCTAAATCCCTCTCCAAAGGAGGGGGACTTAAAAAGGGCGCTTACTTCCCTCTCCCTTGGAGAGGGTCGGGGTGAGGCACCCGTGCTCGGTATTACCGGTACAGGGGGCTCTGGTAAGTCGTCATTAGTTGATGAAATTGTGCGCAGGTTTTTAATGGAGACAGATAAAACGCTGGCTATCATATCAGTAGACCCATCGAAACGTAAAACCGGTGGCGCCCTCCTCGGCGACCGTATCCGCATGAATTCGATAAATAACCCTCGGGTATATATGCGTTCGCTGGCAACCCGGCAGGCAAATCTGGCACTCAGCAAGCATGTACAGGAAAGTATTGATATTTGCAAAGCCGCTGGTTATGACCTTGTTATAGTTGAAACTTCGGGCATCGGGCAGTCGGATACTATGATAACCGACTACTGCGACCTGTCACTTTACGTTATGACCCCCGAGTTTGGCGCCGCCACCCAGCTGGAAAAAATCGACATGCTTGATTTTGCCGATCTGGTGGCCCTCAACAAGTTCGACAAGCGCGGCGCGCTGGATGCCATCCGCGATGTGCGCAAGCAGTACAAGCGTAACCACATGCTTTTTGATGCCAAAGACGATGATCTGCCGGTTTACGGCACTATGGCATCCCAGTTTAACGACCCCGGTATGAACACCCTTTTTACCGCTTTAATGAAAACCGTTAAGGCCAAAACAGGAGTGGATCTGATTGATAATCAAGAGACAAGAGACAAGAACCAAGAGGGCGAATCTGAAAAGATATACATAATCCCGCCGGATAGGATCCGTTATTTGGCAGAGATTGCCGAAAGCAGTACCGCCTATACCCAATGGGTGAACGAGCAGTGTAAAATAGCTCAGCAAATGTTCCAGGTAAGGGGCTGCCTCACCCTGGCCCTCTCCAAAGGAGAGGGAAATAAAGCCTTACAGGACAAAGTCCTCTCCCTTGGAGAGGATTTAGGTGAGGCTTTGGAGGATGTCTATAAACATTTAGAAGACCACCTTCATGCCGATTGTAAGCGCCTTTTAAAGGAGTGGCCCGAAACCGTTGCCAAGTATAAAGCCGAAAATTTTATATATAAAGTACGCGATAAAGAGATAAAACTGCCTTTATATTATACCTCCTTATCCCAGCTAAAAATACCTAAGATCTCCCTGCCTAAATATGAGGCCTGGGGCGATATTCTGCGCTGGCTGCTTACCGAGAACGTACCGGGCGAGTTCCCGTATGCTGCAGGGGTGTTCCCGCTAAAACGTGAGGGTGAAGACCCCACCCGGATGTTTGCCGGTGAGGGCGGCCCCGAGCGTACTAACAAGCGTTTCCATTATGTATCACTTGGTCAGCCCGCGCATAGGTTGTCTACCGCGTTTGATTCGGTAACCCTATACGGCGAAGATCCCCATGAGCGGCCGGATATTTATGGTAAAATAGGTAACTCTGGTGTAAGCATAGCCACGCTTGATGATGCCAAAAAACTGTATTCGGGGTTTGACCTTTGCCATGCCAGCACATCGGTATCTATGACAATAAACGGCCCTGCGCCTATGCTACTGGGCTTTTTTATGAATGCCGCCATAGATCAGCAATGCGAAAAATACATCACCCAAAACAAACTTGAGCATTTAGTTGAAGCAAAGTATAAGGAACTATATGATGATAAAGGACTGACCCGGCCTAAATACCAAAGCCTCACCCCAGCCCTCTCCAAAGGAGAGGGAGCAAAAAAGCAAGGTTTTGAAACTGCTGACTTACTCATTTGGGAGGTATTGAAAAGTAATTCAAAAGCTAATAGACAGAATCCAACCGAAGCTGAAAATGTGCTATGGCAACTGTTAAGAAATAGTCAAACAGGATATAAAATAAGAAGGCAATACGCAATTGATGGTTACATTGCCGATTTCGTTTGTCTATCTAAAGGCTTGGTTATTGAAGTTGATGGCGGATACCACGATTTTACAAAAGAACAAGATGATGTAAGAACCAGCATTTTAAATGATGAGGGTTTTGAAGTTATTCGTTTTACAAATGAGGAAGTATTACATAATACCCAAAACGTAATACAAGCTATAAAACGGAAACTGGATATTCAGCAGGATAGGAAAGTCCTCTCCTTTGGAGAGGATTTAGGTGAGGCTTCTTTGCCCAACGGTAATAATGGCCTCGGCTTAATGCTGTTAGGCCTAACCGGCGACCAGGTGCTGCCTGCCGATGTGTATGAGAAAATACGTGCCTATGCCATTGCTACTGTGCGCGGTACGGTTCAGGCTGATATTTTAAAGGAAGATCAGGCACAAAATACCTGCATTTTCTCTACCGAATTTGCCCTGCGGATGATGGGCGATATTCAGCAGTATTTTATTAATGAAAAGGTCCGGAACTTTTATTCGGTATCTATATCGGGCTACCATATTGCCGAGGCCGGTGCAAATCCTATCACACAGCTGGCCTTCACCTTAAGTAATGGTTTTACTTATGTAGAGTATTATTTAAGCCGGGGGATGAATATTGACGATTTTGCGCCAAACCTTTCTTTCTTCTTCAGCAATGGTATCGACCCCGAGTATTCGGTTATAGGCCGTGTAGCAAGGCGCATATGGGCCAAAGCTATCAAGAACAAGTACAAGGGAAATGATCGCTCACAGAAGCTTAAATACCATATCCAAACCAGCGGGCGCTCATTACACGCGCAGGAAATAGACTTTAATGATATCCGTACTACGTTGCAGGCTTTATATGCTATTTATGATAACTGTAATTCGCTGCATACCAATGCTTATGATGAGGCTATCACCACACCAACCGAAGAATCGGTACGCAGGGCGATGGCCATACAGCTTATTATTAATCGGGAGCTGGGATTAGCCAAAAATGAGAACCCAATACAAGGCGCTTTTATTATTGAAGAGCTAACCGACCTTGTTGAGCAGGCCGTACTCGCCGAATTTAAGGCTATAAATGATAGAGGCGGTGTATTAGGTGCAATGGAAACCATGTATCAGCGCAGCAAGATCCAGGAAGAATCGCTTTATTATGAAACCCTAAAACATACCGGCGAATATCCTATTATTGGTGTAAATACTTTCCTTAACAAAAAAGGATCACCCACTATTGTACCATCAGAAGTAATAAGGGCAACTGAAGAAGAAAAGCAGTTTCAAATAGCAGCATTGCATTTATTTCAACAACGTAATACCAATCATGCACCGGCACTATTAAAAGAGCTTCAATTAAAAGCCATAGCCGGTGATAATATTTTTGAAAGCCTGATGCAGGCCTGTAAGTATTGCAGCTTAGGGCAAATAAGTAACGCGTTATATGCAGTTGGCGGGCAATATAGAAGAAATATGTAGTTCTTTTTTCACGCTCCTAATGGCTCGGCACTAATATCTATTAATAATTAATTTTGATTATATCATTCATTATTAGATAATTGTGAATTTTTATTATTGATTAAACCCATAGCGGCACGGCTATTGCCTTATGATGGTTACTTAATTAATTATTTATGAGAGAGATATTAGTGAACGCGCTACACATATTCGTTCTATTTATGATGGTGGTTTTTGTAATAGGCGGGATATTTGCTGTTACAGGGTCTTTTGACCATTGGGGCGATCGTTATAAGTTAAAAAGGCGTCGTCGCCGTTTATTACGTGGGAGGTCAAATAATACCAACATTACCCATGAGAAGAACAATACCAATAACACTTCAGTACCTTTTGCCTCTTCTAATCCTGATAAAGCATCAATAACTAATAAAGGCAGGTATACCTATGATGGTACCAGGGCCGCTTAGCTTAATTAAAATTAAATGCAAATATTTTAAAGCCCCGCTTATGCGGGGCTTTTTGGTATAAAATTTTTA
Source organism: Mucilaginibacter sp. (assembly GCF_041660805.1). Taxonomy (GTDB): domain Bacteria; phylum Bacteroidota; class Bacteroidia; order Sphingobacteriales; family Sphingobacteriaceae; genus Mucilaginibacter. Next base: position 95,868 of record NZ_JBAZVP010000014.1, read on the forward strand.
CAATAGGCAAACTACTTTTCAAAGTGGAATCTGCTATATTTATAAAATTAGACATTATCTCATGAAGAAATTACTTTATATAGTCGCTTTAATTGCCTTTTCTATAACTGCAAAAGCACAGGAAGCCGCCAGGACCGAAGCGCCTCACCTGTACAATCCGGCTGCAGATGCTAAGGCAGATATCGCGGCTGCTGTGAAAACGGCCTCGGCACAGCATAAAAACGTGTTATTGCAAATTGGCGGTAACTGGTGTGTATGGTGCCTGCGCTTTAATGACCTGGTTACCAAAGATGCCGACCTGAGTAAATATCTTACAGACAACTATGTGGTACTGCACGTAAACTGGAGCCCGGAAAATAAGAATGAAAAAGTATTGGCAGACCTGGGCTATCCGCAGCGTTTTGGTTTCCCTGTATTTATTATTTTGGATGATAAAGGTAAACGCCTGCATACCCAAAACTCCGGCTACCTGGAAGAAGGTAAAGGCCATAGTAAAGCCAAAGTGATGGAGTTTTTGCAAGGCTGGTCGCCACAGGCGCTTGATCCTAAAAGCTATGTAGCGAAAGCAAAGTAGATGACAGTTTTAGCCGGATTAATCAGGAAAAAGATGTATTTTGAGCCGCAAAAACGTATAAATGTCAGAATATAAAGACCATCATTTCCATAGTGAAAAACCAAGTTATTTATGGCACTATATACAGCAACCGCTACTATCTTTATTAAGCAAAGATAAAAACACCTGCATACTTGATCTGGGTTGCGGTAATGGCTACTTTGTTAAATATTTAATATCGCAGGGCTTTAACGCATATGGTATTGACGCCTCTACCGAAGGCATAGGCATAGCCCAAAAAACACACCCCGACAGGTTTTTTATACAAGACCTTGCAGAAAATAACTTACCCGGGCCTATCAGAGATCTTAAATTTGATACTATTATCTCTACCGAGGTTATTGAACATTTGTATAATCCGTTTACGTTTATGGCTTTGTGTAAAGATGTATTAAGCAAAACGCAGGGCGAACTGATCATATCCACGCCTTATCATGGCTATTTAAAAAACCTGATGTTAAGCATCTTTAATAAGTGGGATGTGCATACCAACCCGGTAGCCGTAGGGGCGCATATTAAGTTTTGGTCAAAAGCCACATTAAGCAAATTGTTAACAGAATCGGGGTTTACCGTGACTGATTTTATTGGTTGCGGTAGATATCCTTATATGTGGAAATCAATGATTGTTAAGGCGAAAATAGGGTAGCCGCATCCGCATTTTACGCTCATCTTTCTGTACATTCTTTTCTGGCATTACAAAGCTAACCGTCATGCCGAATTTATTTCGGCATCTCTCATGCAATTGAAAGATGAGTGGTGCGGTGAAAACACCTACCACGGGTTAATGCCATATAAAATAACAAAAAGAGGGTTCTGCATATGCAAAACCCTCTTTTTAGTTGATTGAGTGTTATCTCAATATATATTATTCAATCACGCTAACTTTAAGCATGTTGGTTTTGCCTTGTTTAACAATTGGCACTGCTGCAGTATTAATTACAACATCACCCGGGTTAAGCAGGTTTTCTGATTTTAAGATGTTATTAACATCAGCAATAGTTTGGTCGGTACTTTCTGCTTTATCATAGTAGAAAGCCCTAACACCCCAAACAAGGCTAAGCGCGTTTAATAACTGCCTGTTTGATGTGAAAATATAAGTACCAGCCTTTGGCCTATAGCTTGATATTTCAAAAGCGGTGTATCCGCTAACGGTCATGCTTACAATACCCTTTGCATTGGTGTGCTCTGCTAAATAAACTGCCGAGCCGCAAAGCGCATCGCTTAAATAACCTTCAGATGAAGTGTCCTTATTCTCCGCTTTTGTTGCATTGAACGGATAGCCCAGGTCCTCAACGTTACGAACAATTTTAGCCATAGTTTCAATAACTATAACCGGGAATTCACCAACTGAAGTTTCACCGCTTAGCATCACTGCATCAGCGCCATCCAATACAGAGTTGGCAACGTCATTCACTTCTGCACGCGTTGGGCGAGGAGTGGTGATCATTGATTCAAGCATCTGGGTAGCAACAATAACCGGTTTTGATGCATCACGGCATTTACGGGCAATCATTTTTTGCAATAATGGCACCTCTTCTAATGGCATTTCAACACCAAGGTCGCCACGGGCAATCATTACACCATCAGTAGCGGCAATAATTTCATCAATATTATCAATTGCCTCCGGCTTTTCAACTTTAGCAATTACACGGGCGCTTTTACCGCTTTCGCGAATGATGCGTTTAAGATCAATTATATCCTGGCCGGTACGTACAAATGAAAGGCCTATCCAATCTACATCCCATTCTAAAGCATATTGTAGGTTTTCAAGGTCTTCTTTAGTTAAGCTTGGGATAGATACTTTGGTATTTGGCAGGTTAACACCCTTGCGTGATGTTAATATACCACCATGTACCACCTCGCAAACTACAGTATCAACACGGTTGGTTTCAATAACTTTTAACTGAAGTTTACCATCATCAAGCAAAATAATTTCATTTGCCTGTACATCCTGCGGGAAGGTTTCGTAAGTAATGTATATTTTGTTGTCATCACCAATACATTCGTGAGTGGTAATGTTTATACGTGTACCATTAATTAAATGAATACCCCCATCTTTTACCAAACCAATACGGATCTTGGGTCCCTGCAAATCGGCAAGGATGCCAACATTTGTTTTGTATTCTGAGTTTATTTCACGGATAAGGTCAATAAATTTCTTGTGATCTTCGGGTTTTCCGTGCGAAAAGTTCAATCGGCACACGTTTAAACCGGCTCTTATCATTGCTAATAAAACATCTTTTTTAGCTGAGGCGGGCCCCATTGTGGCAACAATTTTTGTACGATTATAGTAAAACTTCATATTATCAGGTTAAATCTGGCTGTATTCGTAATATATTAATGTGTATTAATTACACATCTAAATTTCCGCTAAAATAATAGATTTTCGCGTGATTTTATTTTTTTCGGATCAATCTTTACTGCAGCAACAATTTCAGGTATTTTATTTAAGGCTGAAATCATGCTTTCCAGGTCGTCATCATCAATATAATTCTTTATTAAAATAAAATAATCTGCCTTGCGCATTTCGGGTACAAGGTAACCGTCTGATCCCTTATTACCAATAAAATAAAAATCTGTTTCGGTACTTTCCCAATTATAATGGTATAATGAAAATAAAACAGGGCAATTAAGCTGACTTATATCTAATTTAAGATCATCTAATTTGGTGAAATTAAAGTTTAAATACCTGTTAATCAGGTAACAAACCCGGTAGTCTTTAAGCGAGGAAGTGATCGCGATGAGTATAAAATCAAAATCGATCTCAAACTTTAAATTTTTCCTGTTCAAAATCATTACTTTTACGCCGGTAAAATTACAAATCGAAACCATTGCAATAAAATATTGTTCGTACTATTATGCAAATGTTTTTAGATTTGATATTTAACAGAATTTATTTTTCTTTGCACTGAAATTTTATTAATCATTAAACTATAAAGACTATGTCTGATATCGCTTCAAGAGTAAAAGCTATTATCGTGGAAAAACTGGGTGTTGACGAAAGTGAAGTTACACCAGAAGCTAGCTTCACCAACGATCTTGGTGCTGACTCGTTAGACACCGTGGAATTAATCATGGAGTTTGAAAAAGAATTTAACGTTGCAATTCCTGATGATCAGGCAGAAACCATTGGTACTGTAGGTCAGGCTGTTGCTTACCTTGAGAAAAACGTTAAATAAGCTCCTTACATCTGTTAAATGGAGTTTAAAAGAGTTGTTGTAACCGGGCTTGGAGCGCTTACTCCAATTGGCAATACCGTTCCTGAGTATTGGAATAGTTTGATCAATGGGGTAAGCGGCGCTGCCTTTATCAAGAGTTTTGACGTATCAAAGTTCAAAACCAAATTTGCCTGCGAAGTAAAGGATTTTGACGCGGAAGGGTTTTTAGGCCGTAAAGAGGCCCGTAAACTCGATCCGTTTGTGCAATATGCTTTATTTTCTACGGAGGAAGCTGTTAAAGATGCCAATTTAGATTTCGAGAAACTGGATACCAGCCGCATTGGCGTTATCTGGGGATCGGGCATAGGTGGTTTAAAAACATTTTTAGATGAGGTTGTAAACTTTGCTAAAGGCGATGGTACACCCAAGTTTAATCCGTTCTTTATCCCAAAAATGATTGCTGATATTGCACCAGGCCATATATCTATTAAATATGGTTTACGCGGGCCAAACTTTACAACGGTTTCCGCATGTGCATCATCAAACAATTCTCTTATTGATGCTTTTAATTATTTACGCCTGGGTAAAGCTAATATGTTTATTACAGGTGGTTCTGAAGCTATTATAAACGAAGCTGGTATTGGCGGTTTCAACGCTATGCACGCGCTATCAACCCGTAATGATGACCCTGCTACTGCATCCCGTCCGTTTGATCTGGACCGTGATGGTTTTGTGGCCGGCGAAGGTGCGGGTACTATTATTTTAGAAGAATTGGAGCATGCTTTAAAACGCGGTGCTAAAATTTATGCTGAAATGGTTGGCGGCGGCATGAGTGCTGATGCCTATCATATGACTGCCCCTCACCCTGAAGGTTTAGGTGCATCATTGGTAATGGCAGCTGCTTTAGAAGATGCAGGTTTAACACCGGCAGATATCGATTATGTGAACGTTCATGGTACATCAACCCCTATTGGTGACCCGCAGGAAGTGAAAGCGATACAAAATACATTTGGTGATCATGCTTATCGTATTAATATCAGCTCAACAAAATCAATGACAGGCCATTTACTTGGTGCTGCGGGTGCTGTTGAAGCTATTGCCTCTATTTTGGCACTTAAGCATGATATAATCCCACCAACTATTAATCACTTTACTGATGATCCTACCTTTGATCCTAAGATCAACTTTACGTTTAATACCGCTCAAAAACGTGTGGTAAACATAGCGCAAAGCAATGGTTTTGGTTTTGGTGGTCATAATGCTTCTGTTATTTTTAAAAAGTACCAGCAATAATCTCGTTGGATGCCAATTAATCGCTTTTACAAGCTTTATATTTCCCCAAACAGAAAGTATGTTAAGGTATTAAAGAACTTGCTCGGTTTTGTACCGGGCAATTTATCTTTATACCGGTTGGCATTCCGGCATAAATCTGTTGCGCAAAACATTAAAAAAGGGGTGAAGAACAGCAATGAACGTCTTGAATTTTTAGGCGATGCCGTATTAGGCAGCGTAGTGGCCGAAGTGCTTTTTAAACTATACCCATACGAAGACGAAGGTTTCCTGACCGAACTGCGCTCAAAAATAGTGAGCCGTGTAAATCTAAACGCGTTAGGCAAAAAGCTTGGGTTTGATAAACTAATTGAGTTTGATAACAAAATGATGAATTCAGGCAGGCAGGGTTCACTGCTTGGCGATGCGTTTGAAGCCCTTATTGGAGCCGTTTACCTGGACAAGGGTTATGATTTTACCCGTAACTTTTTGGTGAACCATATCATTAAATCGCATATTGATATTCACACCCTTGAGCAAACAGAAACTAACTTTAAAAGTAAGCTTATTGAGTGGTGCCAGCGCCACGGCAAGGATATTACGTTTGATCTGATAGCCAATCATGAGGGCGAAAGCGCCAAACTTTTTACCGTACAAGCCAGTGTTGACGGCGAAATAATGGGCTCTGGTAAAGAGTTCAGCAAGAAAAATGCCGAGAAACTGGCCGCCGAAAAAGCTTGTGCAACGTTAGGGATCTGATTGATTTCGGATTTTCAATTTCGGATTTAAATTCTTCCTCCCCCATGTTTCTTAACAACTCACTCAATCAACCCAATCAACAATTCTCTGCCCTAATATAGTTTCTCCAACTTTACTTTATCGCCGTTTTTCTGATAGCCTTCGTAAGCTTTTTTAATGTGATTGATCAAATCATAATCACTCCAGCCTTTAATATCAGCATATAGAGGGCGGTAATACTCCATAAATTTGGTGGCGGTACTATCAGGGGCTCCTGTAACACGTATTACCAGGGTTTTGGTATACTTACTATCTACAGTAGTTTCTTCATTTTCGCGTTTGGCAAATTCTGCAAATCTGCGCGCCCGGCCAGGTGTTTTCCCAAATAATTCATATATACCCGTTATTGGCGATGATAAAAACGACAGCACTGGAGGCTTGCCATTATAAAATGTACCCTGGCTGCGGTATGATCCCATAATATCATTTAACTCCTGCTTTTTGGTTTGGCCGCGTACTACAACCTGGTCCAGCTGAATTTCGGGTTGCAGATAAACCACCATGTCGTAACCGTTAAAACTTTGCTTTTGCGGGGTAAACCCCGTTTTATTAAATAGCAATGTATCCCCCCTTTGCGCTTTGGTTGAAAAGTTACCACGATCGTCACTCATCATTATCAAATGGCTACTAAGATTGGTGATCAACACATTGGCCAACCTGTCTGACGAGATTTTTTTGTAAACGGTTCCTTTAATATCGCCGGCCTGCTGCCCATAAGCAACAGACAAAAAACAAAGGGCAAATAGTATAACAGCAACGGAACGCTTCAAAGAGTGGTTATTTAGTTTACAAATTTATATAATGTATACGGCTAAAAGTGTGAAAAATTGTTAAAGTTGAGAAATCGGATATGCAGATGTGCAGATTGCAAATGTGCAGATGATCGGAAAGAAGCGCTTCATTAACAACCCTTTCTCACATCTCAAATCTCATTTCTCAAATCTTTATTTATCTTTGCACATGATTAAATCCATGACAGGGTATGGAATTGCCAGCTTTGACTCAGGCAGAATAAAGTACACCGTTGAAATAAAATCCCTGAACAGTAAATTTCTAGAACTTTCTTTACGCTTGCCAAAAATATTTGCTGAGAAGGAATTTCAGCTGCGGAATGATTGCAGTAAGCAAATAGATCGTGGTAAGGTAAATTTATCTATTAATGTTGAGCAGGCAAGCACTAATGTTAAAGCAGCCGGTATTGACCGCGAACTGCTTAAACATTATTACAATCAGCTAAAATCAGTAAGCGAAGAGCTTAACGAGCCAACTGATAACCTGCTACAGCTGGCTTTGGGCTTACCCGAAGTAGTGAAGTACGAAGAAGATACCGTATCTGATGATGAATGGAAGCTGGTTGAAAAAACTTTTCAGCAGGCTATGGCTGCTTTCCAGCAGTTTAGGAGCGATGAAGGCAACGTATTAGAGCAGGATATTAAATACCGTATAGGCGTAATTCTTAAAAACCTTGAACTGGTTATGATAGAAGAACCTAAGCGCATACCGGTTATCCGTGAGCGTTTAAACCAGTTTTTAAGCGAAGCAACCGGTGCCGAAAATATTGACAAGAACCGTTTTGAGCAGGAGCTGATCTATTATATTGATAAGCTTGATATTACGGAAGAAAAAATAAGGCTTAAGGCCCATTGCGACTACTTTATTGAAACCTTAAAGAACGCTGATGCCAATGGTAAAAAACTAGGCTTTATTTCGCAGGAAATTGGCCGGGAAATTAACACCCTGGGGTCAAAAGCCAATGATGCCAACATGCAAAAGCTGGTGGTAGGAATGAAAGAAGAACTCGAAAAAATAAAAGAACAACTGTTAAACGTACTATAAAAAGTTAAAAATGTTGTAAAGGTTGTAGTGGTTTTAAAGTATCACTGCAACCTTTTAACACTTACAACCTTTACAACTTTTACAATAAAAATGAAAGAAGGTAAACTCATCATATTTTCGGCCCCATCGGGCGCAGGTAAAACTACTATTGTACATCACCTGCTTGGCAAGATCCCCGATCTTGAGTTTTCCATCTCGGCCACTACAAGGCCTGCGCGCGGCGATGAAGAGCATGAAAAAGATTACTACTTTATTAGTAAGGAAGAGTTTTTACACCGGATAGCCAAAAAGCAGTTTGTTGAGTTTGAAGAAGTTTACTCGGGTACCTTTTACGGTACCCTGCGTACCGAAATTGAGCGGATATGGCAAAAAGGCAAAACAGTTATTTTTGATATTGATGTTGAGGGCGGTATGCACCTTAAGCGTAAGTATGACGGGCAGGCACTTGCCATATTTGTACAGCCCCCTTCGTTAGATGTTTTAAAAGAACGTTTAAGCGGCCGCGGCACCGATAGCCCTGAAAAATTGCTGGAACGCTTTGCAAAAGCAGAAAAAGAATTAAACTACGCTCCCCAATTTGATATTATCCTGAAAAATTACGATCTTGAAACGGCTTGTAAGGAAGCAGAAAAATTGGTGGAAGATTTTTTGGTTAGTTAGCAGTTGCTAAATTAATGGCTCATAGGTTATTAATATAACCTTGCCTTTCAAAGTAAGCCAGCGTATAATATACATAGTAAACACTCTGTTTGCTATGATCAATAAACTATTAACCATGAACAAGAATGAAGATAGGCTTACTATTCGGTTCATTTAATCCCATACACATAGGGCATTTAATTATAGCCAATTACATGGCTAACCACACCACTTTAGATAAGGTTTGGCTGGTGGTATCGCCTCAAAATCCATTAAAAAAATACGGCGACCTGATTAATACCTACGACAGGCTGGAGATGGCTAAACTGGCTACTGATAATGCTGTAAATATTGCCATAAGCGATGTAGAGTTAAAGCTGCCACAGCCTTCTTATACCATTGATACCCTCACATTTTTAAAGGAGAAGTACCCGGAGCATGAATTTGCATTGATCATGGGATCAGATAACCTGGTGACCCTGCACAAATGGAAAAATTACCGTTTAATACTGCGCGACTATCAAATATTTGTTTATCCCCGCCCGGGCTATGAAAATGCCGAATTTGCATCGCACCCATCGGTAACCATCACCATGACGCCGTTGATGGAATTATCCGCAACCTTTATCCGTAAATCAATAGCCGAGAAAAAGAACGTACAATATTTTGTGCCCGATCCGGTTTTGAAGTTTATAGAGAGTAAGGGTTTGTACAGGTAGTTAATTCAAATTCTTGGGTACCATCTTATCTCTTGATTCTTACATCTTGATTCTAATCTTACTATCTTTGCTTCCGTGAGCGAGAAAACCATCCTTAAACTACAGTTACCTACCGACCCGCTTTGGGTTAAAAATGTTGTGGAAAGTAACATAGAAGAACTGTTAACTGACCATGCATACTGCGAACAAAAGGCCGCCACAAATGGCATTACACTTATTGTGCAAAACCCAAACCTGAGCGATCTGGTACAGGAAATGATAGCTTTGGTGCAGGAAGAGATGGATCATTTTAAGCGTGTGCATGAATTAATTATTCAGCGTGGTTTTGTATTAGGCAAAGAGCGTAAGGATAACTATGTGAATGAGTTGCGTAAGTTTATTATCATAGGCGGTGGCCGCGAAGCTCAATTAATTGACAGGCTGCTGTTCTCGGCCATGATAGAAGCCCGCAGCTGCGAACGTTTTAAGGTACTGTCAGAAAACATTAACGATGCCGAACTATCAGCCTTTTACCATGAATTAATGGTTAGTGAGGCCACACATTATGCTATGTTTATTCGCCTGGCCAAAAAATACGCGGTTGAAATTGATGTAGACAAACGCTGGAAAGAGTTTCTGACCTATGAGGCCCAGGTGATACAAAACTACGGGAAAGGCGAAACCATACACGGGTAGTTCATCTATACAAAGCACCCGGTCACCGATACATTGGTTATATTACGGCTAAATAGTACTTACTTTGAGAATGTTACGCTTAAAAACCTTTTCGGTTATTATTATACATATAGCCGGCTGGCTATTGTTTATGGCTTTCCCGCTGCTGTTCTTAAACGGTAGAAATACTATTAGCATTTTCACATTATTGGAATCGCCGTATTACTGGTTGTTCTGTATCACTTATATTGCACTTTTCTATCTTAACGCTTACGTTCTGTTTCCGAAGCTTTTCCTTCAAAAAAAATATCTCAACTATGCCATTGTTTGTTTTTGCTTGTTAACAGGCATTTACTTTTTGCAGCCATTTGACAGGCTCTTACACAACAATGTAGTAAAGCGGAATAACATGGCCATGCAGCAACCGGGCGGGCCGCCATTTGGTAATCCGCCAAATGATAGCTTTGGCCCGGGCGGGCCGCCCCCGTCCAATAATGGGAGGCAAGGTACGCCTGGTGATAGTTTAACAACCGGGAAGCAATTTTCACGGGGTAAAGGCCAGTTTTCGCAATTTGGCAGACCGGGTTGGGGCAGGGGGCGACATGTGGATACCACCAGTTTGTTCCTGTTTGTAATGATAATGGCTTTAAGCACAGCTATAAAAACTGTACAACAATGGCAGGCAACCGAGCAGCGTGTTATCAGCGCCGAAGCAGAGAAAGCAAGCGCCGAGCTATCATTTTTAAAGGCGCAGATCAATCCTCACTTTTTATTTAATACGCTGAATAATATTTACACGCTGGCAGTTACCAATAACCCTAACACTGCCGAAAGTATTATGAAGCTATCAAACATTATGCGCTATGTTACAGATGATGTTACCGAAGATTTTGTAACCCTGCAAAGTGAAGTTGCTTGTATTGAAGATTATATTGATTTGCAGCGATTGCGGTTAGGCGGCAAAACCAAAGTTAATTTTAACATTACCGGTACTATCGCGCAGCAAAAAATAGCGCCTTTATTGCTCATGACCTTTGTTGAAAACGTGTTTAAGTATGGTGTAAGCAAGCAGTACGAAAGTGCCATCAATATCAATCTTGATATTGTAGATGGTGCCGTTACCTTTATGTGTGTTAACCCCATATTTGAGCATAAAGAAAATATAGAACGCACAGGAATTGGTATTGCCAATACCAAGAAGCGTTTGGAGCATTTATACCCCGGCAGGCATATATTAAAAATTACCGATGACAACAATATGTTTGTGGTTGTGTTAACCTTACATTGCTGATAACCTATGCAGTTAAAATGTGTTGCCATTGATGATGAGCCGCTCGCGCTTGAATTGATTAAAAATTACGTTACGCGGTTTCCGGCCTTGCAAATGTTGCAAACTTTTGAAGACGCCATATCCGGTGCCGAATACCTGCGCCAAAATACTGTAGACCTGCTATTTGTTGATATTAACATGCCTGATATTACCGGCATTGACCTGGTGCGTTCGCTAACTTTAAAGCCAATGGTAATATTTACCACGGCTTACAAAAACTTTGCTTTTGAGGGCTTTGAACTGGAAGCTATTGATTATCTGCTCAAACCTATCGACGTAAAACGCTTTGGCAAAGCTGTTGAAAAAGCGGTAGACTATTATAAATATAAAAATGCACCTGCCAATGAAGGTCAGGATGAAAGCCTGTATGTATACTCAGAATACCGTATGGTTAAGATCAGCCTGAAGGAGATTGAATATATTGAGAGCATGGAAGATTATATTAAGATCCACCTGCAAAATGCCAAAACTGTATTAACCCTTATGCCGATGAAAAAGGTACTGGAAAAGCTTCCCGAAGAAAAGTTTCAGCGCATACACCGCAGCTATATTGTACCTGTAAACAAAATCAACTCGATACAAAACCGTAAGGTTAAACTCGATAGTATTGAATTGCCAATTAGCGATAGTTATGTTGATTTTGCCCGGCGATGGATGAAATTAAGATGAAAATACTCGGATAGTCGATACATATTCTCCATTTACCGATACACCGTTCCACACACTGTACACCCATAGTACATTTATATCAGTTAATAATAACCCCTACTGATTTTTGTAATATGGAACGGAATGAATTTTTAAAAACATTTGCAATAGCAGCGGCAACAGGCCCTATGCTTATACAGGCATGCAAAAAAGAAAGTGCATCATCAGGTATAACAGACACTGGTACCACAACATCTACAGATGCAAGCACGGCAAGCAGCGCCTGCCGTGTAACACCTACTGAGGTAGAAGGCCCTTACCCTTATCCCGGAGGAGAAATAAAAAACCCGCTTAACCGAACTGATATTACCAGTGGCCAAACAGGTGTACCGTTAACATTGAACCTGCTTGTAGTAAACACAAATGATAACTGCAACGTGGTTGCCAATGCACGAGTTGATCTTTGGCACTGTAATAAAGATGGGTATTACTCCGGTTATTCTGGCCAGCCCGGCATACTGGGTACCAAAAGCTATGTTGGTGAAACATGGTTACGCGGCTACCAGGCAACTGATGCTAAGGGAGCGGTTGCTTTCACAACCATTTACCCGGGTTGGTATGGCGGCAGGGCTACACACATTCACTTTGAAATTTTTGTAAATGATGTTTTAAAAAAGCAGGCCCAGCTTACTTTCTCTGAAACCATATCTGATGCGGTGCATAAAAGCACGCTGTATACCGCGGGTATAAACCCCGTGCGTAATGCATCTGATAGTATTTTTGGTAACTCGGCCACTGACCTGGCAAATGAGACATTATCATTGGTTGGCAGCATTGCCGCAGGTTACACAGGTACTTACACTTTTGGTATAGCATTATAGTTTTAGTATTAACCATTAATAATAAATATCATGGCAAAGGCAATTGTTAAACTCGCTTACAAACAAGTTATTGATGCATCATCAACCGGTAATTTCGAAAAGAGTGTATTGTTTGCATCCTATCAGGAATTTTTGCTCAAATCACAAGCCTATAATCCGGGTAACAGATTGAAAACATTTTCTGAGATGAAGAATAACGATGGCCGGGCAAACTCACTTCATTACAAGTTGAGTTTCTCTGTTGGTTATTGTATAGAAATGCTAAAGAATACCATCCCGGGGATAACAGACAATTTGGGCAATAATATTTTATTTGAAGTGCCCAGGTTTGAGCTGATAGCATCAGACATTACAACTATTGATGCTCATAAGGTGGCCATTATTTACACCACCGGCGACCTTACCCTATTAAACACTTTTGGCGAATACATGGTACTTGCCCTCCCGGATAGTAAAGAGACATTTACGGTGAAAATGCAGGACAACTTATCTGTCATTAGCTACAAGGAAGTTGATGTGCGGACAAACGTAAATAGCAATGCTGTTTTAGCTAATTATTAATATATCCGGCAGGAGGCATAGGGCAAATGCCCGGTGATCTGCAGCCCGGAGAAAGGTTGGGTGTCTTTTCCATTAACGGAAAGCAGGGGATAAACCCCATCGGGGTTAAAGCTTTGTAGAAAAATAATCAAATCGCAATACCGTGCCATCGGTACGGAACTACGCCAGGGTGCATACCGATGACACGCTAAAATGTTTAATTATGATTCGCTACAAAGCTTTAGCACCTAACGGCGCTATTTATAAAATATATCCTCTTAACTTAATAACATTAGGGTCATTGCCGAATGCAAGGTATGTTATGAGACAATATTTATGCGATAAAGCCAACTACATTTCGCAGGTAATTATTCATCGGTTCAATATCAACAATATCATTCATGTAGCCAATGTGCATATCCGGGCGAATGATCAGTGCTTTGCGTGTACCCGCATTTATTTCAAAAGTGTTAAACACATTTTGATTGTTAACTGATGGCGGCAGGTGAAAAAAATTAAGGCTGCTTGCATAATTTTGGGTGATCCACTTTGCGAGGGTGAACAGGTAAACCTCACTTATTTCGCCCAGGGTAATAAGCGTGAATCCCGGTTTACTGCACCATGCATGGATATCTGTATTGCTTTGCTTTTTTTCGTCAAAAATTGGCAGATAAGGTAAACGGTCGCCGGCCTTTATTGAGGTAACACTTCCCAGCTGCAAATTAATTTTGCTATCGCGATAATTGATGCTGGTTTGTGATATGCGCTTAAAAAAAGTTTCTCTTAAATTTTTATTGCTCCAGAATAACTTTAATGCTTTAGGCATTATATAACGCTTTATTAAGCCACTGAACCAACTGCGCGATGTAATGATATTAAAGATACGATCAGTAGTGTTAAGCAGCTCCCTGGCTACCGGTATACGTTCAACAGCATAGCTGGTTAGTATATTCTCTTTGATCTGTCCGTTTATTACCGCGGCCATTTTCCAGGCCAGATTGTAAGCATCCTGCAGACCGGTGTTCATGCCCTGCCCGCCAGCCGGCGAGTGGATGTGCGCGGCATCGCCAACCAAAAAACACCGCTGATCGCTGAATTTATCAGCCATGCGATGGTGCAGTTTATAAATAGTGAACCAGTTTACCTGCTCAACTTTAATATCTGTTGCGGTAGTTGTATTCAGATAAGGCATTACATCATCCATGCTCAAATCCTGCTTATCCTCCAGCTCATCCGGTAAGCTGGCCACAATCCGGAACAACCTTTCTTCGGGCAGTGGGAAAAAGCCTGCAAAGTCTTTTTTGGAAAGGAACAGGTTTACAATATCGCCATCAAAATCATTTCCCAGTTTTATATCGGCCAGGTAAAATTTATGCTGATAGGTATCACCAGAAAAATGGATGCCCAATTGCTTGCGGACAACACTATGAGCGCCATCAGCACCAACTACATAACTGCAATTAAGGTTAGCAGTTGTTTCGCCATTTTGCAGGGTAACGGTTACGCTATCTTTATTTTGTTTTAAGGTAGTTAAAGAGGTTTCCCAGTAAACCGGGCAGCAAGCTTGTGTAAGGTATTCAAGCAGTATCCGCTCATTTTTGCTTTGCTCGTATAAGTGTATAAATGGAAATAAGGTTTGTGTATTGCCCAGGTCTTGCACAAGCAGCGTAGCCACCTGTTTGCCATCTTCATTCAAAGTAACACCCCCGGCTTGCTTACCCCCGCTAATGACCTTATCAATAACCCCTAATTGGCGGTAAATTTCAAGTGAGCGGGCTTGTACAGCCAATGCTTTTGATTGATTGGTTGGGCCGAGCCTGGTGTCTATTATTACCGGTTGTACACCATTGCGTAGTAATTGGGCGGCCATCATTAATCCGGATGGGCCGGCACCAACTATCAGTACAGTGGTATGTTGCGGCAGGCTAATCATTTATCAGGCATGAAACAATAAAAATATTGCAGGCCGTTTACGCAGATCAGGCAATGCTTTCTGCCAATCGGCAATAGACATGGTTTTAATAAATTCGGTAGGCGCAGTAATATCGCAGGCTATGCACAGGCGGGTATTTGGCTTACAGCTTTTTAATACATCCTGCAGCATGCTATCATTCCTAAAAGGGGTTTCAATAAACATTTGCGTTTGCTTGTTTTTTTCGGCCAGGCCTTCCAATTCTTTAATGCGTTTGCTGCGTTCAATTTTATCAATTGGCAAATAGCCATGAAACGTAAAGCTTTGCCCGTTAAAGCCAGATGCCATTAACGCTAATAAAATAGAGCTCGGCCCAACCAGCGGTACAACCTTTATGCCTTTACGATGCGCTTCGGCTACTATATCAGCACCAGGATCGGCAATACCGGGGCAACCGGCTTCACTCATCAGGCCTACATCGTTACCGGTTATAAGGCCTTTAAAGAACTCTTTAAGACCCGCATCGCGGTTATGTTTGCCATAATCGTGTATGACCAGTTCGCTTTGCGGTGTTTTTAAACCAGCCTCTTTTAAAAAGCGGCGCGCTGTTTTTTCATTCTCTACAATATATTCTTTGATACTGTTTATAGTGTCAACCAAATACGGTGTAAAGGACTTTGCAGCTGCCTCGTCAGCAAGTGGTACAGGTATTAAAAAAAGCGTTCCGTTAGCCATAATTTTGTTTAGTGAGCAGCTATGCCTGCGTTAAGAATTAAACCCTGCCCGGGTATCCATTTGTCGTATTCCATGGTTTGAGCAACGCCTTTAGCAAATGAATTTCCTTTTAGTTTAGCTACCAAATGCAGGGCGCCATCAATACCTGCAGAGATGCCGGCTGTAGTTATTACATTACCATTATCAACAAAGCGGGTGTTTGCCAAAACTTTTGTTTTTGGAAAATGCATCCTCATTGATTCTATCTGGGTGTGATATGTGGTAGCGGTTAATCCATCCAATACACCGGCCCTTCCTAAAATAAAAGAGCCTGTACAAACCGATAGATAAGATTTTGTTTGTGCTTTACGCGATTTTATCCATCCAATTACATCCGGGTCGCTTTCTGT
The DNA here is from genome assembly GCF_041660805.1 of Mucilaginibacter sp. Classification (GTDB taxonomy): domain Bacteria; phylum Bacteroidota; class Bacteroidia; order Sphingobacteriales; family Sphingobacteriaceae; genus Mucilaginibacter. The sequence goes on from NZ_JBAZVP010000014.1 coordinate 111,989, forward strand.
AGGCGCAGTGTTACCTCCAAATACCACCATAATATCTGCTGCGGGTGCATCCTGTATACTGTAATCAGGATTAATAGATAGTACGCCTTGTGATTTAATTTTGTCTTTAGTTTTCGATACAGTGAAAACTTTAAAGCCGGCAATTGTAAATACTTCCATCGGCCCGGCAAAATCTAACAGCTCAATGCCATCCTGCAGGTAAAAACAAATAGTCACCGGCTTTTGATCTTGCTGTTTTTTAAAATCATTTAGCGATACTTTAACCAGCGCCATATTGCAATGAGTACAAATGCCCGCTTTATCATATTTTATATTGTCACATGTGCCAGAACCGCAGGGGGCACAAACATAAACTGAATCATTTGCGGCGTCCGCCTGGGCAAACAAAGTGCCTATAGTAAAAATGGTGAACAGTATTACTAAACATACTTTTTTCATGGTGACGGAAGTTTATTTAGTATAAATGTATACAAGTTATTTCAGCTTTGCCAACGCCTGGCGGATGCGGGGTATCATTTGCTGGATATCCTCAAGCGTGCTTGCCCCAACTGATGCCCTGAACCAGGTTATCTCTTCGCCGGTACCAAAAGCAGAGAAAGGCACAAACGCCACCCCGGCTTCTTTTATCAGATAAAAGTTTACATCGGCGCTGTTGTTCAACACTTGGCCATCAGGCGTGATTTTGCCGGTATAATCAACATTAATGGTTAAGTAAATAGCGCCCATTGGCTCAATGGAATCAACACTAAAACCTTCGGCCTTTAATTGCTGAAAGCCCTGGTGCAAAGTATTCAGACTGGCTTGTATGCCAGATTTTAGTTTATCAAGATACTGATCAACAAAAGTGTTGTTCTTTAAATAACCGGCCATAGCAACCTGCTCTGCTTTAGGCGACCAGGCACCCATGTGGCCAACAATGGCCTTCATGTTATCAATGATGAACGCCGGGCCAAAGCCCCAGCCTACACGCACGCCGGTAGCGGCAAAACATTTCGATCCGCCGTCAATAAACACAGTGTAATCCTTTAGTTCCGGGCGCAGGGTTACCGGATCATAATGTTTGTGTTCACCAAAAGTTAGTTGTGAATAGATCTGATCGTATAATAAATACAGTGGTTTTTCACCCGCGTTACGGGTTTTGTTTTCGGCAATTACCAGGTCGCATATTTCTTCCAGGTCTTTTTTATCAAACATGGTACCCGTTGGGTTCAACGGCGAGCATAATGCCAGCATGGTAGCGCCTTTTAAATGCGGGCGGATCTCGTCTGCCGTGGGCATAAAGTTATTTCCGGCATGGGTTTCTACCAAAATGGCATCGGCACCTGTAAGGTCGCAATAATGATTATTGTTCCATGATGGAATTGGGAAAACCACTTTATCACCCGGATCAACCAGCGCGAGAAAGGCAGAGTAGATCAACGGTCTTGAACCGCCTGATATAAGGATTTGGTTTGGGCCATACTCCAATCCCATACGGCTGCTAAGGAAATCTGATACGCTTTCGCGCAGGCTCAGCATACCATCGGCAGGGGGGTAGTTGGTTTGGTTTTTATTATAGGCGTCAATAATACCGTCCTTTAGTTCTGATGGGATGGGGTAAATATCGGCGTCGAAATCACCAATAGTTAAGTTGGCAATGTTTTGCCCTTGTTTTTTTAATTCGTTTATTTCGCCGGCTATCTTAATAATTTCAGAGCCGCTTAAATTTTGCGCTAATACCGATACTTTCATTGCAGCAAATATAAGCTTAATGCTGAAAGGTTAAAGCAGAAAGCATTTCATAAAAAAAGCGAAGAGCAATATCATATGGACATTGCTCTTCGCTTTACGTTTTGGACAAAGCTTTATATTTACAAATATGCTTTTCTCAGCCTGATGATCCTGGCCCAGTGCATGAGTTTCATGATTGGGTAAACCGGATCTATCTCGAACCATTTGGCACCAAAATTGGCGTTGTTTGGGCGTTTGTGGTGATTATTCTGGAACAATTCGCCCAGCATGAAAAAGTCAAACGGAGTTGTATTTTTTGATTTGTCGTTGTTGTCAAAATTAGCGTAACCATATTTATGGCCGCACCAGTTTACAATAGCGCCATGCAACGGGCCCATCATAAAATGTATTGGAATTAACAGGTACATCCACCATTGTGTAGCAAAAAATATATAAAAGGCGATATACATAGCGCCAAATATTAGGCGAGATAGTATAGAAGAACCTATATAATCTAAAAACTTCCATTCCGGGTAGTTTCCTTTAAAGCGTTCTTCGGGTTCTTTTAACCGCTTGATATGGTCACGATAACTTAATACAGTGTGCCACATCATCTGGAAAACATCTGTAAAAAAATGCGGTGAATGCGGGTCCTTCTCGGTATCACTGTAAGCGTGATGCTCGCGGTGCATAATTGCATAAGCGCGAGGGTTTAAAAATGACGAACCCTGAAAAACATAGGTCATTATGTAAAACGCACGTTCAAAAAATTTATTAGTAGTAAACATTTTATGAGAAGCGTACCGGTGGAGAAAAAATGTCTGGAAAAATAAGGATAAGAACCAATGAGCTAAAAAGAAAATTAATATAATCACAAAGTTTGATTTAATATGGGAATGCTATTTATAATGATTACAAATATACGATTTAAACTTTACCATGGATTTAAAATTGATGTTAACAAATTCACCATATTTATAAAAAGCCGCTTAGCATTTGCTAAACGGCCTTTCTCTAATTATATTCTTTATTAAAATTACACCTGGCTGTCTCTTAAAGCCTTGATCCTGTCGTGGCCTTCGTTAATAACTTGTTGCTGTTGTGCAATTAGCTGGGTGTTTTGTGTTGATAAGCCATTATCTTCTGTTAAAGCATCGCGGTACGCTTTTTTAATGGCATCCTCACCACGCTCACATTCTTCTAAGATACTTTTACGATCATGGCCACTAAATGTAGCTCTAACATCTAACCATGCACGATGTATGGTGCCCGATGCGGAATTACCTGTTTCAACTTCGCCACCTGCCTGCCTGACTACTGCACTTAATTCTTGCACGTTGCGGCGGCTATCATCTGCAAATTTGCTAAACAATGCTTTAAGATCGCTATCGCCTTCACCTAACTCTTTTGATGCGCGGTCAAAGCCATCTATACGGTCATTGTTAATTTCAATTAGATCATTTAAAACTTCAATTGCTTTTTCTGTAGTTTCCATAATGGTAGTATTATAATTTGTTTAGTACTACTTATGCAAAACCTCTGCCATTTTTAATTTTAAATTAAATAAATTATAAAAATAATCTTATTGGACTATGGTACAGTTAAATACAGCTTTAAAAAATAAACACCTGCGCTTGTAAAAGGCAGGTGTTTAAGTGTATCCTTAATTTATAGTGTCTATTTTAGAGTTAATATACGCCTGTTGCAGATAGCCTTTTACCCCCTCGGCTATCTGCATGGCGTACTTAAACTATTAATAATATATCCTTTACGGCTACTTTAGCGATTGTGCTACACAATTATTAAATTTATTTTATAAAATGTGTAAATAAGGCTATGACCATGCTATGCATAAGCAAAAAAACGTTGAGAATTTAAAGTACTATGGAAGAAGAAAGCAGGAAAGAATATTGGGAGCAGGTATATCAGACGAAATCGCCGGAGCAGGTGAGCTGGACTCAACCCGTACCTCAAACCTCCCTTGACTTTATAAACGAATTGAACTTACGTAAAGATGCCAGGATCATAGATATTGGCGGTGGTGACAGCAAGCTGGTGGACTACTTACTACAAGACGGCTTTACTGATGTTACTGTGCTTGATATCTCGGAATCGGCTTTGGAAAAAGCTAAAGTCAGACTCGGTGATCAAAGTGCGAAAGTCAAATGGATCGTTTCGGACATTACCGAATTTCAACCAACCAGCCATTATGATCTTTGGCATGACCGTGCCACGTTTCATTTCCTAACTACTCCTCAACAAATTGCGGCCTATCTCAACATTGCCAAAAATGTAGTAAATGATTTTATGGTGATAGGCACCTTTTCTGAAAGCGGGCCTGAAAAGTGTAGTGGTTTGCACATCAAACAATATACTGAAACGCAATTGCAAGAACAGCTAAATCCTGCATTTAAAAAAATCAGGTGTATCAACGAAGACCATACCACACCTCTCCAAACCAAGCAAAATTTCCTTTTTTGCAGCTTTAAAAGACAGCCCCATCTGACATAGTCTCATTTAATTGGAAAAACAGTCTCATTAAACGGTTCTTAAGTACGGGTGGAACACCATAGCCGATAAAAACCTGAATAACGTGTCGCAAATTGGCTGTAAATTGTCGCATACTGCCCTGTTCAAAACCTGTTTTTACTTGCATCTTTGTTAAAGCAAATTAATAAAAACAACAATCAATAGACGGTGGAGCAGCTACCACATACAAAAACGGGCGAACCGAAAAGCCAAACGAGTAGGAATACAAAAAAATAATTTTATGTCAGACAACAAAGTTTCATTGCACAGAATTATTAAGGCTTCACCTAAAAAGGTATATCGTGCCTTCACCGAAATCGGGGCGATCGCTTCATGGTTGCCGCCTTATGGTTTTCTTTGTACTGTACACGACATGAACGTTCAGGTAGGTGGTACTTTTAAAATGTCGTTTCACAATTTTACAACCGGTAACAGCCATACATTTGGAGGGGAATATTTAGAGGTTAAACCAGATGAGTTTCTGAAATACACAGACAAATTTGATGACCCAAACCTGCCTGGTGTAATGACTACTTCTGTTTGGCTTCAAAAAACATCCGTAGGTACGGAACTGAAAATATTGCAGGAAGGAATACCTTCTGCGATACCAGTTGAAATGTGTTATCTGGGTTGGCAGGAATCGATTGAAAAACTCATTAAGCTGGTAGAACCTGAAATACCGGATGCTTGATTTCATTACCCCTAAAAAGCACTTGATCTGAGTTTTTGAATCATCACCAAAAGGGATAAAGAACCATTAAAAAGGGAAAATCCGTAATGAAAAAAGGCCGTCCCCCACAAGGGGCGGCCTTTCATTATAAAATTGTGAAAAATATTAATTACGCTTTTTCTGTTTTTGCAGATTGATTGATAGTGCCTACCGCAACCTGGGTAAGCAACTCGTCGGTTTGTTTTTCTTCCTGCAGGGTTGCGTCAAGCAACTCAACAGCATCGTCATAGCCCAATACACCAGCTAAAGTTTTAAGTGTGCCATATGAAGCAATTTCATAATGCTCAACCTTTTGGCAGGCTGATATGATGCCGGCATCACGGGTGATGCTACCGTCTTCGGTGCTTTCAACTATTTCTTCCGATTCTTTAATCAGGCCGGCCATAGCTTCACATTTTTTGGCAACAGCTTTTTTATTTATCGA
>NZ_JBAZVP010000015.1:0-115872 GCF_041660805.1 Mucilaginibacter sp.
CCAAAATCACCCAAGCCGGTACTAAGCTTATGAAACACATTATGAAAGTAACGAACTGGTTCAGTATTATTATCTGAAGTTTCAATGTGTAGTAAATAATTTTCTATGATGAAGGTATTGAACCGGGCAATTTCCAAGCGCAACTCCTTAATAAGGTCTTTCATATTTGCTTAAAACAGTCTGCTAATATAAGCAGGTTAACTTATATTAGAACCATGCTGAAGCATTTATACTATTTAGTGTATAATAATTTACTTACTTAATGAGTGAGACTCAAAAATAATATATATTAATAATAATAGAGGCAAGTAATTAATTATTCATAATCCTATGAATTTTATGATTTTGACAATAGCAGTATTAAAAATGAATATATAACTAAAGCAAATAGGAATAATAGTAGTGTTTTTTAATTTATTAAATAGCACTTACTAATAACTCATTATACTTTTCTAAAAGTGAAACATATTTTGTTTTATACATTTCATTTTCAACGTTAGCATATTCAGAATTAACATCTGGTATTTGTTTGAATGATTTGTTTTTTACAATTTTAAAATCTTCGCTGACAAATAATTCAGGAAACTCCTGTGAAAAATCGTGTCTTAAAACACATCCAATTTGGAATATAACTTCTTTTTTTAGATGTGTTTGATTAAACCAATTGTAAATAGATCTTCTGTTTACATGTATGCTTCTTGCCAAATCACTTATGCTATACCCATTTTTTCGAACTCTGTACTCTACAATTTGCCCATAATGTTTATCCATAATTCAATTTTTATTAAAAATTCATGATAGGGTTAATTTTAAATTACGTCATTAAAAATATGTAATTTTTCGCAATTAATGCATATGCAATTTATGATTTTTTTTTAATATACACACGTATAAATACGTAAAAATGCATGTATAAATACGTGAAATATAATAACTAAAGATTATAAGATTGTTAATTAATTAGGAGGGAGTGCTAAAATAATTGCTATTATTATTTTACGCTATTCTAATGAATATTTTCCATTATAGGATTTAACGCTTCTTTGGTAACTGGTTTAACCAGGTAAGATTTAACAAAAGGGTATTTACTACAGCGTTTTATATCTTTGGGATCTATAGACGAGCTTAATATATATACAGTAATTGGCTTAATTAGTTGTGGGTACAAAACTTCTAAATGATCTAAAAACTTCCAGCCATTTAACTTAGGCATATGTAAATCCATTAAAAGTATTTCAGGTAAAATACTTTTATCCTTTTTGTGCAATTTTAAAAAATCAAGTATAGTGTGCCCGTCAGTGCTATAAATAGTGTCATTCAATTGGTCATAATTCATCAGCATTCTTTTAATAATTAAATGCTGTATTTGATCATCATCAAGAACTATAAGCTTACACATAAATATTTGAGTTACTATAGGTCAAAGAAATCTATTACTCAAATTTATTGTTTATAAACACCATTTTACATTCAAAGCCATACCGTTATCAGCACATTTTTTTTCACACTCTTTTTTTACTTTCCGGCAATTTAAAATGATAGGCTTTACCATTTTTTAAGCTTAATACCAAGCTTATTTTTTTAATAATATGTCTGTCAATATTTATAGCTACACATATCCTTGCCACTTTATACACTATTTCTCAACATGTTATACACTTTTGGGTAAATCAGCTTTTTGCTACTTATTAACTTTATTTTTACTTAAAACATAAATATATTAACATTATGAAAAGTGCAAAAAATGAATCAGCGGGCTTAAATTTAGTCCCGTTTGTGAAGGGAGGATTTCAATTATTCTCCGTTAGGAAAGGAATTTGTATGTTAACCATTATGATAGCTACTACAGGCTGTGTTAAAAAGGATCTGAGTCAAGACAGGGACTATGGATATGGTAAATTAACAGTTGAATGTGAAAAAAAGTGCAGCGTATCATTTGGCACACCAGACAAAATGAATATTTATGATATTGATGCAAGCATGGCTGTTTACTATATCAGATATCAGGCTAAATATAATCTTGACATTAATGTTACTCCAATAGATGAAGACCAAAGGGTTATATTAAATGTATACAGCAGAGAAGAAAAACAAATATTTCATAACGAAGCCATAAGGGAAGCTAATGAGTTATGGTATTCAAAAATTATAATTCCGTAAAAGTTATAAATGTTAAATGTAAATTTCTACAAGTAAAATATAAAGAAAGTTGTCTCCTCAAAAGGGGCATTTTTTCTATTTTAAAAAAAAGCCTTATTCTTAAACTTAAGGCATGAGAAAGAATCCGAAAACAGGGATTTTAAGCTGGCTTACCAGATCAGTTAGCCATACCGCATACTATATATATTTTTGAAGGACTGATGCCATAACAGCACCCAGCGGGGGTGGTGCAGCAGGTGATTACACGGATAGAAGACATCCGACGTCAACTTTAACAATATCGTAAATATCGACCGGTTAATCCGGAACCGGCGTTTGTACATATCAAGCTTAACCTGGCCATAAGTTAACTGGGAGGGCCAACAAAACGGAAGCCAATATTAGTTGCTTTTTATTGCTCAAGTTCAAAAAGTGGCGGGCTTATTGTAAGCTATAATTGGTTTAACCAGCAAAAAATCTCAATAAACTACCCCTTACTAACTTTCTTCTTATTAGATAGCTCAAGCTCATTAAAAATAAAACCGCCCCATAGTAATTATGAGAGGGCTTCTTTTTATGAATAAATTTAATGTAGAATATAGGTGGGATGCTATTAGAATTTGATTCTGATATTGCTGCCTGGCAAAATAAGGGGGGGATATAATATTATATTTGAGAGTCGTTCTCCAGTTGTTTTAATAAAAGGTTGTTATATTTTTCTAATAGATCAATATATTTATCTTTCCAGTTTATGGCATTTATTTCCCCAACGATTGACAAATTTCCGGAACTATCCACAACACTGCTGCGTGTAAAATCTTCTTTAGTAAACAACTCTGGAAACTCAACAGAAAAATCATGATGAATAATGCAGCCAACGCTGTAAATAATTTCGGGTTTTAGGTACTTTTGGTTAAACCAATTATACACACATTTTCTATTGATTTGCGATAAACGTGCAAGTTCACTAATACTATATCCTTTTTTGCGGATAACCAGTTCAACTATTTGACCATAATGTTTGTCCATAATATTTTGCAATTAGTTATTTAGATCGGTGATAAATTTTAAACTCTATGTACGTACTTCATAAAAAATAATTAACAAATAGCTGATCGTCCACGGACTGAAAGTTCTTTCTGATCGATTTTTACCGTGAGTGCACAGTTTAAATTTTCAATTATCATTACAACTGATTTACCCTGGATCTTTTGTATTTCTCCATTATGATTTAAAAGAGGCCCGTTTTTAACGGTTACATATTCGCCTATTTTTATATTGTTTAATGGAACCGTTTCAATATCTGAGTAAGTATTTACTATAGTGCGTATGCGCTCAATCTCTATATTGTTTATAGTGGCGGGTTTGCCACAGTGTGATATGTAATTAATTACACCAGATGTTTGTGTTGCTTTTATCAATTCAAATTGATCGGCATGTACAAACAGGTAAGAGTTAAATAAAGGAACTTCTACTATTTTGTTCCGATCAACCCATTTACGATTTGTTTTAACAAGCGGGCAAAACGAAGTAATATTTTGATCTGTTAATAATTGATCCACTTTTTTTTCCCATCTCGAACGTGTATAAAGTACCATCCATTGCTTATTTAAAGTTTTTATCATAAAAATCAAATTAGTAGTATGTGAATCTTTTATTTATAGCTATTTAATTTATGGTGCAATTATGTTACTTAGAACATTAATTGACACATATTTCATCCAACTAAATTAAATTAAAAGAAAGGTCGTTTTGCCAGTTTAGAAAGGTTGTGTAACAACGTGTGTAAATCTGTGTAATTACATTAAGCCTGCAAAAGTGATTAGTTATAAGCTAATTAGCTTAAATTTGAAGTTATTATAGGTTGTTTTTAAAGCCTGGGTGTGTCTTATTTACACATTTTTTGTTGTGCACATTTACACACAATTTTCACACATTTTTACAATCGTTGTACAAGCGTATTAAAATCCTTATTTTTTGCTTATTATTTATTAAAATTGTGACTTGCCTTAGGCTTATAATTTAATTACTTACATGTAAGTGAGAATAGCGAAGCTGTATTAGAAGCATGCTTACATTCTCAATCATACCTACATTCTCAGTCAGATCCTCCCCCCACACTCTCAGCTAAAGCATTAAATCTTATTTTCAAACCCATTTCATTATAAATGTTATGAAAAATAAATGGTTATTGTTTTGCACGTTTATGTTAGCATGTTCCAATGCTTTTGGAGGCACCAATTTAAAATTTGGCATAATAGAGGGAATAGTGCAAGATACTTGCAGCCCCGTGAGTACTCTCCCTTGTGATGCAATTAAGGTTAATATGCCGTATATCTCGACATTTAATGCGCCAATGCCCGGCACATTAAATGATATTAACGGGCAGGGCACAGGTTTTACTACCGTTAATAATTATTCTGGGGTACGCTTATCTGCGGATGGTAGTGTTTCAAATCAGTTTGTACCAGGTTATGAACCCTCTAAAATTTTAATTACAGGTGGCCAACTACAAATTACATCCTCTAAAGGCATTGATTATTTAACGAATAATAATCAACTGAACACCTTAGGTGTCAAAATATCAACCGGAGGCAAATTTCAGATAGAAGTTAAAGTAATTAATCCCTATTATGGAACACAATCACAACAGGCTGGGATATGGTTTGGATTTAATGACAAAACCTATATAAAATTAGGTATAACTGGTAATAAAGTTGAATTAAGAAAAGAGCTTAATGATCTGTCAAGCACCGTTGCGGGCACAGCTAATCCTGATCAGCGTGTAACCCCTGTTATTAACAATTTACAAACACAAACTGTATGGCTTAGATTAATTATAGACTCGGCTTCTAAAACAGCTGAAGGTTTTTATTCAACCAATGGCACAAACTATAACAGTACAGGCGCCACATATGCAACTTCCAGCGTGAATATAACAAGCATGGGAATTACTGACAGTACAGCTTATGCGGGTGTATTTGCTACTTACCGGAATGGCCCCACTCCAATAAATTATAAATTCGATGATTTTAAAGTTTCAAATATAAGTCAGACAAGTCAGTATGCTCTTTCTTTTTCAGTAGATAAGCTCGACTTTACTGCACTTCAGGGTTCGCCAGTGTTATCACAAACAGTAGTTGTACGGGGTGATCCTGTAAGGCCGCCATATACTTTATCCAAATCATCTGCCAGTTGGCTACAACTACCTTCCGGCCAAACTGATAGCCTTAAATTTGGCCCGCAAAACATTAATACAAACCTGGCTGCCGGTAATTATCAGGCTTTAGTTACATGTAAATCTCCCGGGTATACAGATGCAACGCTTCTTATAAATCTAAACATTGTAGACAGTATCCCGGACAGAGCGGTAAGAATAAATTTCCAGGACAAGGCCACAGTTCCGCCGGTCGCTTATGTAAGAGACTATGGACAGGCCTATGGCCCACGTACAGGGCTTTATCAGGCATCTGAACTAACCTACGGTTGGAAAAGGAAATCAGATAACAGCTTATTGAGTTTGACAGCAAACGGGCGAAATAGAAATACGCCAGAGGATATTTTGTTTGCAACCCTAATGCACATGCAGGCTAATAATATAAGCGGCTCATTTACGGGTACAAAAATTGAAGGGTATTGGGAGTTAAGTGTACCAAATGGGGTATATGATGCAACAGTAGCAGTAGGCGATGGTTTAGTAAACTCATCTCCCGAAAGGCACACCATTAATATTGAAGGTGTAAATGCAATTTCAAATTTCATACCCGTAGGTAACGTAGGTACAAATACCCGTTTTAAGTCGGCAACAATAAGAGTAACCGTTGCCGATGAGCGTTTAACTATTGATGCAACAGGAGGGCAAAACACAAAAATAAATTATGCGGCTGTTGTGCCTGTTTCTACAGCTCCTTATTTGTATTGGAGTACAAGCACGCAAAACATTATAATCAAAAAAGGATCAACACAGGTAAATACCTTTTTAGTAAAACTCGGGAATTCAAAAAATTTAACATCTTCTTATAGTTTAAAAGCCAGCTACGCAGCCGGAGCTACCGGATGGTTAAGTTTTAATTCAACATATTCCGGAATACAACCGCAAATAACTGTCAATTATTCTGGTGCTAAAAATTTGGCGGTAGGTATATATAAGGCTACAATAACGGCAACTTCATCACAATATACAAGTGCAAAATTAGCCGTTCAAATAAATGTTGTTGATAGTTTAAGGCCGTATGTTATATCATCAACACCTTTGAATGGTGCTAAAAAAGTATCCATAAACACTGTAAGTATAGCAGCAAACAACTTACATGTACCGGTGGTAAGTGGCACAACCGGAGGGGTTGATAACAGTACTATTACCAGTACAACAGTAAAGTTGATGAAATTAATTGATACAACTTATACTCAGGTAAGTGGTGTTGTACAGGGAACCGGTGGTGGTGATGCTATAAGTTTTTCACCTTCCAGCAATCTGGCACCTGCAACAATTTACAAATTTATGGTTACCGCTGGTGTTAAATCTTATTCGGGCGCGGCGTTTTCACCCTATGAAGCAACATTTACTACTGATGAAGCGAAAATAGATACCAGCGGCTTTCTCAATGCTCAGTTTGCAAAAGTTCCTATCCCTGGTACTCAAAACATAAAGTATAGTACCCTAAAAATTGGCCCTGATGATAAATTATATGCGTTGCGGCTGGATGGCATTATTGAAAGATTTAATATTAACCATGCTGATGGCACATTATCAAATAAATTCACCATAAATACATTATTTAATAAGTATGGTGCACGGTCTGCAATAGGATTAGTTTTTGATCCTCAATCAACAGCTTCAAATTTAATTGTTTGGGTATCCCATTGTTCTGGTGGCCTTACCACTGCGCCGGAGTTTGATGGGAATATATCCCGCTTAAACGGAAATAATTTGCAAATGGAGCAATTAATGGTTACTAAGCTCCCTCGTTCAACAAGAGACCATTTGGTAAATAGCCTTGCATTTGGGCCGGATAACGCACTTTATATTTGCCAGGGGAGTAACAGTTCCGCAGGTTCTTATGATAATGACTGGCAACGAAGCGAAAGCTTGCTTTCCGGAACAGTTTTGCGGTTGGATGTTCAAAAGTTGAATGCGTTTACATTGCCTTTAAATGTTAAAACTACTACCAGTCAAAGCATTATAAATAATGCACCTTCAAATTCAGCCACAATGAGCGATGGTACTTACAACCCATATGCCAGTACTTCGCCAATAACAATTTATGCATCGGGCGTACGCAATGCATATGATTTAGTTTGGCATTCAAACGGGCAGCTTTATTTACCAACCAACGGTTCAGGCGGTGGCGGTAATTCCCCGGCTTCAGTGGCTGGCACACGCAAGGTAAACGGTACTTTTTACAACGGACCTGTTATACCTGCAACTACAGGTGTAAAGGTTCAGGTAGATTGGTTGTTTAGGGTAAACCCATCAAAACCCGTTGGTTTTTATGGACACCCAAATCCGCTAAGGGGAGAATATGTTATAAACAGAGGATTTCAGGATAATCCATTGTACGCTCCTAATATTGTACCGGATAATAACTTTCGCCCGGGTTATGATTTTGGCCTCAATCACTCACCAAATGGTGCGCTTGAGTATAAAAGCAACACATTTAATGGGGTATTAAAAGGCAAGTTATTAGTATGTCGTTTTAGTGGAGGCGGAGACATTGTTGTTATGGAACCAGGATCAATGGTGAAAAGAACTGATATTGGTTCAGATGATCATATATATGATATTGTAAAGGTTGTTTCAGGCTCGTCCAACAGCGGGCTTATTGGCATGTCGGGTTTTATTAACCCGTTAGATATAGTTGAAGATGAGACTAACGGTAATTTATATGTTATTGAATTTAACTGGAATGATATACCTTCTGCAAGCTCACAAATTACACTCTTGCGTGTCCAGTCACAACCAAGTCCTCCGCTTGCTATGTTAGCGGTAAGCGCCACTGCCGAACCAGCTAATGATTCACGAAAGAAAAAATATATTATTACCCTGGCTAATAGAGGCGACGGCGTTTTAAGAGTTAAAGATATTAGCCTTACAGGTGAGGATGCCACCGGATTTAAAATAGCCGATATTAAATTACCCACAACTAAATCACCTTTAATATTAAAAAGGAACAGTGCCATCTCCTTTAAAGTTAACGCTGCACAATCAAATGCAAAATCAATAAGTACAAAATTGATAGTAACCAGTATGGATGATGTAACCGGAGAAGCGGATTTAAGTAACAAGCCGGAAATAGAATCAATTGAAAGTAAAGCCGATAACGAAATAATTACTGCAAAAAATTTATCTAAAGAGCAACGGAAGCTAATAGTATATCCGAACCCTAATGCAAGTACGGGAACACCTTTAAATATACAATTGAAAAACTTTAACAAGCATGAAAATACAATTTTAACTGTTTATGATATGCGCGGCAACACACTTAAAACCATGCAAGCGCCCATCAGTGATGACGGCGAATTTAATACCCAAATATTAATGAGCGACCCGGGCATGAACACTTTTTATGTAGTGCGTGCCACTTACTTATCAGGCTCGATAAGTTCAAAAATTATACTTATCAGATAAGATCCCTTTTTCCTGTTTATTCATATCCATTTTTTCTTGTTTATTCATATCCATTTAACCTTTCATATTTAATCATGAACATTTTTAAGCTATTCAGAAACATTCTTTTATTATGTGCCCTGTTGTTCGGAACTTTATTTCTACTGTTTTTTGAGTATAAAAAAGATTTGGCTAAAGCTTCAATTAAGCAGCAAAACACACAGTTGGCTTCCGAAATATTTAGCCTTGTATCAACTCCTGCAGTTGAAACAATAAAAATTAATTTTCAGGATGAAAAGACATTTCCGCCTCCCGGTTGGCTTAAAGATGCCGGTGAGCCGTTTTCAAACCATCCTGGTATTTATGAAGGCTCACAATTAGTATACGGATGGAAAAACACGGCAGATAGTATGCCTGTTTCTTTAGGTGGTAATGGAAGGGCAAGAGACGAGCCTGAAGATGTGTTGCTTTCAACATTTATTCATATGCAGGCAGATGATATTAACCGTTTGCGGTACGGTACATTTAATGGTACCAGAGTAAATGGATATTGGGAGTTAAAGGTTTTAAATGGGGAGTATAAGGTTACTGTTGCAACAGGAGATGGTGCAATTGGAAAAGCAAAAGAAATTGATTGTATTAATGTTGAGGGCGTAAAGGCAATATCAAATTTTGTTCCGTTTGGGAAACTAAGAAGTCCGGGGAGGTTTAAAACAGCTACAGTTACCGTAACTGTAAGTGATGGTTACCTTACAATTGATGCAGAAGGGGGTACCAATACAAAAATTTGTTATGTTGAAGTTGAGCCAGTTACAATAGCACCCTATCTGTACTTATTACCTGCTGCTCAAAATTTGCTGATAAATAAGGACCTGAATGAAAATAAATCAGTTGCAGTTAAGCTTGGTAACTCATTAAAGCAAGATATTAGTTATCATTTAACTGCAAATTATAGTGCAGGAGCCACAAACTGGTTAAAGTTTCCTGCTAATACTTTAAATGGAGATAAAGAATTATTGTTTGATTATTCAGCAGCGGGTAAATTACCTGTTGGTACATATCGGGTTAAATTACAAGCATCAGCTCCGGGCTTTAGCACTTCCAGTGTAACTATTCAGGTAAACGTGGTGGTAAATAGCAGGCCCTATGTTATTGCTTCTATTCCTGAAAACGGATCATGCATGGTTAATAACACTACAATTGCTGCAAACAATCTTTACTTACCGGCAATTAACGGTTTTACGGGCGGAATAAACAATGTTACCATTAACAATAAAACCGTTAAGTTATTAAAAATGAGTAATGGGAATGCCGAAATGGTACCGGGAAATGTGCAGGGTACCGGTGGGGGAGACGCGATAAGTTTTTCGCCACTACACCCGCTAGAACCTAACGCCTATTACAAATTTATAATTACCTCTGGTGTTAAATCTTACAGTGGAAAATCCTTAATACCATATGAGTCTTCTTTTTCAACAGCGACAGCTCCGGTTGATTCCAGTAATATTTTAAAAGCAGAATTTACAAAAGTATCAGTTCCGGGTACACAGAATAAAAAATATACCGCTCTAACTTTTGGGCCCGATGGCAAATTTTATGCTCTTAAAATTGATGGTGGTATTGAAAGATATAAAGTAGACCATACTACAGGAATGTTGAGTGGTCTTGAGCAAATCAACACTATGATAAAAAAGCATGGTAAAACAACTGCAATAGGATTAACTTTTGATATTCACTCAACAGCAAAAAATTTAATAGCATGGGTATCTTATTCGTCATCATCAGGGCTAACTGCAGCACCTATGTTTGATGGCAATATATCCAGAATTAACGGGCCTAAGCTTGAAAATGAGCAGCAAGTAATAGTTAATTTACCCAGGTCAACCAGAGATCATATGGTTAATAGCATGGCCTTTGGGCCAGACAGTGCCTTATATATATCAATTGGAAGCAATAGTTCGGCCGGTAATTATGATAAGGGCTGGCAAAGAAATGAAACGCTATTGGCTGGTTCTGTATTACGTTTAGATATAAAAAAGCTTAACAAAATAAAATGGCCGCTCGATGTAAAAACTACGGCCAATCAAAATTTAATAAACCATGCATCAAATGTAACTGCAAAAATGGCTGATGGAACTTACAACCCATACAGCATAAGCTCACCACTTACTATATATGCCTCAGGCATCAGAAATGCGTATGACATGGTTTGGCACAGCAATGGCCAATTATACATTCCTGCTAATGGCTCGGGTGGAGGAGGCAACTCACCCGCTTCGGTTAAAGGCACTAAAAGGCCCAATGGAACTTACTATAATGGCCCTGCCATTGCCGCAACACAAAATGTACCTGTTCAGCATGATTGGCTGTTTCGTGTTAACCCCGATAAGCCAGTTGGATATTTTGGCCACCCCAATCCATTAAGAGGGGAGTATGTTATTAACAGAGGATTTGCAGATAATCCTGTTTTTGCGCCAAACGTTAAGCCGGATGTAAATTATAGGGGCGCTGCGTATGATTTTGGGTTCAACAAATCTCCTAATGGTATTATAGAATATAAAAGTGATGCATTTAATGGCGCATTAAAAGGTAAGCTGCTTATTTGCCGGTTTAGTGGCGGGGGAGACATTATAGTATTAGAGCCAGGTTCTAAAGATAAACATCGCTTATTAAACAATGCAGATACTATTTATAATATAAAGCATGTAGCCAGCGGCATTGGTAACAATGGTTTGGTAGGTATGGCAGGGTTTGCTAATCCGCTTGATATTGTTGAGGATGTTAAAAATGGCAACCTATATATCAGTGAATTCAATTGGAATGAAAACCCGAATTTAATTTCTCAGATAACACTTTTAAAAGTAAAACAACCAACCGTTAAGCAGTCAATTGCCAGAATAGTGTATTCAAATAAACACTAAATACATATTTCAAGCTGGGGTTACCATCAATAGAATTATTGTGAGCTGTTCTGTTGGTGGCCTTTTTGTGTCCTTTTCATTTATAAAGTATAAAGTTTACACTACCTATTAAAAACGATATAACAATGAAAACTAACTATTTACTTAAAAAAGCTTTATATAAGCAAATATTGCATATTATTATAATATGTAGCTTTTGCTATGGTAAGGCTTATGGTATTACCAACAATAAGTGGGGGGTAATTTATGCTAACAATTTAAGCATGGCAGATACCTGTGCCCCGGTAAGTACACTCTCTTGTGCTGCCATAAAGGTTAGCCTGCCATTCAATTTAAATTATAATGCTGGTATAGCCGGCACTATTTTAGATAAAAATGGACTTGGAACAGGTTTTACTACTGTTAACACTTATTCAGGTGCCAGATTATCTGCTGATGGCCAACCCACAATCAGTGAGGTACCGGGATATGTTCCTTCTAAAATTACCGTAACTGGTGGGCAACTGCAATTAGTTACTAATAAAGGAATTGATTTTCTAACTAACAACAATCAGCTTAATATTTTAGGTGTACAAATAAACCCTGTAACCAAACTGCAATTAGAGGTGAAGGTAATCAACCCGTTTAACGGCACCCAATCTCAGCAAGCTGGTTTGTGGTATGGATTGAATGACAAAACATTTATTAAATTAACTATTATAGGCAATAAGATAGAGTTAAGAAAAGAAATAAATGATGTATCATCAACAACACCCGGAACAAGCAACCCCGACCAACGTGCTACTGCCGTAATAAGTGGTTTAAATAATCAAACTGTGCGCTTACGTATGATCATTGATTCGTCAACAAACAGTGTGGAGGGGTTTTATTCTATAGATGGGGTAAATTATATAAATGTAGGATCAGGTTATAACCCAGCCGGTATTAATATAGCAGGTATGGGACTAGCTACTGCCAGTACTGCTTATGCAGGAATATATGTAACCCATCGAAACGCTACTACCGCTGTTACCTATAATTTTGATGATTTTTCAGCAACTTCTATAGTAGTTCCGGTATCGCAAAACGTTAATATCAACTTTCAGCCAGGCACTGCAGCCGTTCCGGCAGGTTATATAGCAGATACCGGCCTGCCATATGATGCAACCCGTAAATACGGCTGGGTAGATCCGGTAACAAAGCAACCGGTGAATTTACAGGCAAATATGAGATTACGCTCAGGAACCGGCGACCCTAAACAACTTTCATTGGTACAAATGCAGGCTAATACAAGCGGCCAGGTGCCAGGCACCTGGGAGTATGCTGTGGCAAACGGCCAATATGTAGTTACAGTTAGTGCTGGCGATGTTGGGTATTATGATAGTAATAATCAAATAAACGTTGAAGGTTTACCTACCATTGCCGATTTTAGTCATACAGCAACCACAAAGTATCGTACAGCTACTGCAAAAGTATCTGTAACAGATGGTAAATTAACAATTGACGCAACGGGCGGAGCAAATACTAAAATGAACTATTTAACATTTAGTCCTGCTGCTACCGTAACAGATGTAATAAACCCAACCGCAAGCGCCCGCTTTGCAGGTGTACTAAAATCTACCAATGCATATGATGGTGAAGTGCAGGTTTTTTTAACTGCTGCTGATACAGGAGGTTCCGGGTTGGCTCTGTTTCAATATTCCCTAAATGATGGCGCTTATATAGATTATAAAGCACCATTTGTTATAAGTACAGCTGGTAACTATGCCCTAAAAGTAAAAGCGGTTGATGGTAATAATAATGAAACCATTACAAGTACATATAATTTTAGTGTAGTTGCACAGGCAACAACAGGTGTTTATATGGTTTTAAAAAACCTTGATAATTTTCCATCAGATAACAGGTTACTATTTTCGTTGATTCAAACCCCATGGAGAAGGGTAAGCCCTGATACAACCCCTTACAATGCTAACCATGATAGGGTAAAACTAAGGGTTAACAGCAAGGGCACCGGGAAACTTACCATCAGCAATATTAAACTTTCTAACCCAAGTGCATGGAAAATTGTATCCATCGGTTTAGATACTTTATCTCAAGTGCCTGTATCTGTTTTATCAAAAGCATTTACTGATATAACTATTCAATTTATAGCTAAAGATGCTGCAAGCAGGCTTAAAGTATTTACAGATACCCTTACTATAACCAGTAACGACAATAGTTTTCCAATTAAAAAAGTACTATTAAGCGGCATTTGGCAAAAAGAAGGAGAGGGTGTTAATGAGCCGTATGCACAGCAAATTATAAACGCATTTGGTTTTACAAGTATTGTTGGTTATGCACATGATGATAATGGCATAGAAGGAAAAACAAGAGTGCCCAATTCAAGCGAAGTAAACGCAAATTATTTTGTAAGGGTTGATAATACCAAGCCGGTAACAGTGTATCAGGTAGCTGCTTATCATGGGTGTTGCTTGTCGGTCGAATCAATAAGGTATTTTGATAAAGGTTCTAGCTCAAATAGAAATGTGTTTACCCATAATAATCTCGATGGACAATCTGTATTGCCCAGGCTTATAGGTTCAAGCACTGTTCTTGCGCAGGGTAGTTTTACGCCTACAGGAAAATTTGGCTTAAGGGTTGGATCATCATCAACAGATAGAAACCAAAATGTTGATAGCCTTATCGGGATAAGAATTTTAAAAGCTTTTGATGGACAGGGAAATATTATACCTAATGCATACTTTTTAGATTGTGATTACCTGGGTACCCCATTTACAAACTATGATTATCAGGATAATATATATTATGTGGAAAACATGCGGCCCGACTCTGGCACAGTTAACTATTCTGAATTGGCGGTATCACCTGTAACGGCAGTCAATTTTGCACCAACCCAAACCGGGGTAACTACCACTGTCCCATTAACGTTTACAAACACGGGGAAAACCTATCCAAACGGCACAAGCGACCCGGCAATTACTTTGAGTAGTATGCAAATTGTTGGTCCGGATGCTGCAGAATTTGCAGCGGGGGCTTTCCCGGCCGGCACTCTTAACATCCAAACTTCAAAGCT
The DNA here is from genome assembly GCF_041660805.1 of Mucilaginibacter sp. Taxonomy (GTDB): domain Bacteria; phylum Bacteroidota; class Bacteroidia; order Sphingobacteriales; family Sphingobacteriaceae; genus Mucilaginibacter. The sequence goes on from NZ_JBAZVP010000015.1 coordinate 14,720, forward strand.
TTTAAATATTAAGTTTGTGCCAACAAGTGTTGGTATTAAAAATGCTGCATTATTAATTAACTATAATAGTGCGGCATCACCGATGCGTATTCCTCTATATGGAATTGCTAATTCTGCTACTTCTACTGTAAATGCCATAAAGCGCATAAAAAGTGGTTCAAACTCAAGTGTTACTATTGGGAATATTCCATATGAATCTGATGTCTCATACCGTAAAGGCTCTATTAAGCTGGATGGACAGGCAATAGCGGGCCCAATTAGGAGTACTGACGTTGATTCTTTATATCAGACTTATTTATCTGCAACTGCAGATGGTGCTGAAACAAGATATGAGATTCCGGTTTCGAATGGTAATTACCAGGTGCGAATGCATTTTGTTGAAAATTATTTTACGGGCCCGGGGCTGCGGGTATTTAATACCACTATAGAAAATCAGCTGGTATCATCCAATTTTGATATTTTCAGTGAAGTAGGTTATCGTACGGCACTTGTTAAAGACTTTAACGCCACGGTTACAGATGGCGTATTAACTATAAAATTTAATCCAACTATTAACAGATTAGCATTGGCAGCAATGGAACTGTTTCAAATTACAAATAACAGCAGCTTATTGGCAAGTACTGTAAATACATTAATAACACCTCCGGAGGTTTCTTCAGAAAAGAAAATAATGGTTTATCCAAATCCAAATAACGGAAGCCTGTTCAATTTGAATTTAAATAATTTTGCGGCATCAGAAAAGGTCTTGGTATCTGTAACAAATACCTGGGGGAAACTAATGCAAAGCCAATCTGTTATTACTGATTTATCGGGTAATGCGAGTGTTACATTTCCTTTAAATACGGTACTAAGCAGAGGCGTTTATATTATAAATGCACGTGCCACCTCCGGCAAATTGTATACTAAACTTGTTGTTGAATAGCTCTTTTTTCCCGTCTAAATAATTCTTTATTCCTCACTTTCTCACATTAGTGCACACAATTTTACATAAATGTATCAATGTCTGGATTTGAATAAATCTCATTGATATTTTTGTAATATTTGTTATGTGTTAATGAAAATGTTATTGACTAATTCGCTCAATAACAAATATTATCACAATATAAATTAAATATTAAATTCTCGCTTTGTGAGCGAAGTGGCGAAGCTTTTTGCCAATACCTGCCCAAAACAGTATTAAAAGTGACTTGACCACAATACTGGTACAGGTTTATCTGATTTTTTCTGTTTGCATTTTCAATCGTTTATCTAACATCAAATATTTATTTACTTAATATTCCGATCATTCATGAAAAAGCTATTTTTAACAACACATTGTTTATTTGCATTAACATTACTTCTTTTATGTTCTTGTGCAGACACAAAAAAACTCAGGTATTTTCAGGATCTATCTCAGTCTAATTCACCATCAGATATATCCATTGCTAAATACACAGAGCCAGTTATCCAACCGGATGATATTTTATCAATAAACGTAAACACGCTCGATCCCGAAGCTACTAACAGCATCAATTCACGAAATGGAGGGTTTTCAACCATTGGTGTGAATTATGGATCGGGTACTGTAACACCTATATCGGGATATTTAGTTGACAGGCAGGGATTTGTTGATATCCCCATTATTGGAAAAATGAAATTAGCCGGTTTAACAACTCTCGAAGCCAGGAGTTTGGTTGAAAAAAAGGCTGCTTTAACATTAAAAAGCCCGGTGGTAGATATAAGGTTTACCAATTTTAAAATAACCGTAATAGGCGAAGTAAATCGCCCGGCTTCTTATGTTATGCCGAATGAACAAGTTACTTTATTAGATGCAATTGGTTATGCAGGCGATTTAACCATCTATGGAAAACGCGAAAATATATTATTGATCCGTAAAGACGCAAGTGGAAGAAACGTATCCATAAAAATGGATATGACAAGAAAAGACATTCTTAACTCTCCCTACTTTTACTTAAGGCAAAACGATGTTATTTATGTAGAGCCTAACAAAACCAAAGTTCTGAATAACGATAATAACGTTATTAAATATATTTCAGCCGGAGCAACAATATTTACTGCAATAATCTTAGGCATAAGATACCTATAAGAAACTTTGGGCTATAATCTGGCCCACCATTTTATCCATCTTCAAGTTAAATTAAACTTATATGAAAACTAATCCAGTAAAGGAAAGCAATAATGGTCTCAGGTATTTTCTTTTGCAAACTAAAACTAATTGGTACCTTTTTGTAATTAGCCTTGTTTTGTTTTTAGGGTTAGCGTATGCCTACAATACGTTTGCTACAAAGCAATATCTTATATACAGTACAATGCTTTTACAACAGCATCCAAATACGCCCGAAGCATCTTCTCAGTTTTCAAACGGTGGGGTGTCTTCGGTACTGAACGTTGCTGACAATATTAAAAATGAGGGAGATATACTACGTTCGCGTAATTTGATGAAAGAAGTTGTGCAAAGCATGCATTTAAATTTGCAATACTTTACAAATAGCGGCTTGTTAGCTAAAGAGATCTATCATGAAGCACCGTTTTATGTTCAACTGGTTAAGTCAAAGGTCGACTCTTTAAAATGGAGAGATTATAAAATAAACATTGTTAATGACACAACTGTAAAAATAACCAGCGAAGATGAGGGCGTAGATCGTACCGTTAGTTTTGGCAAATCCATAAATCTGCCGCAGTATGAAATAAAAATTATAAGGCGCAATGGAATTAGCTTTACAAGCTCTGAATATTCAGTTCGTATATTTTCTGAAGATGATGCCATAAACATTCTGTTAGCCGGTTATGATGCGTCGTTTACTGATAAAGCCACAACGAATGTTATGTTCACCCTGTATTACCCACATCCCAAAAAAGGAGAGGATATTTTACAAAGTATAATGAATCGCTATTTGATGGATAATATTGCTGACAAACGAAAAAATATTGACAGCACAATTGATTTTATTAACAAAAGAATAGCTGTTGTTGCAACCGAGCTAAATGAAATTGAAAAAAATTATCAGGACTTCAGAAGCAGTAACGATATAACCGATATTAATGAACAATCAAAAGTACTGGTTGGTAATGCAAGTGAATATGCTAATCGTTATCAGCAGCAGCAAATACAACTTTCTATCATAAATGATTTAAAGAACCGGTTAAATGATTCGTCAAATAAAGACGTAATTCCCAGCTCTATAAATATTCAAAATACATCTTTTGCGGCAGGGCTTGCTCAGTACAATAATTTGCTTAATGAAAAGGAAAAGAGGAAGTTATCATATACTGAAGATAACCCTGTAGTACAAAACCTTAACCAGCAAATACAAGTTGTCAGACATAACTTACTGCAAAGTATTGATAGCTACAAAAAAGAAATGGAATTAAGTAGCGCAGGCTTAAGTAGTCAGAATAATGCTATTAGCGGATCAATTAAAAAGGTGCCGGGTAAACAGCGGGCAATGATTGATTATGCGAGGCAGCAAGAATTAAAACAGCAATTGTATGTGTATTTATTACAAAAACGCGAGGAAACTGCAATGGCAAAAGCTGCAGACATGCCATATTCCCGAATTATTGATAATGCAAAAAGTACTAAAGATCCTGTAAAGCCCATAAAGCAGATTATTTATGTTATGTCTTTCTTTTTAGGCTTGATAGTGCCATTTGGTTACGTTAATTCAAAACATTTGTTTGGATCAAAAATTAGTTCAGAAGCCGATATTGAAAAACAAACTGACGTTACCATTATAGGTAAAATTGGACATAACTCTTTATCAGAAAAATACCTGGTAGATATTACTTCGCGCTCACCCGTAACCGAAAGTTTCAGGACCCTGAGAACTAAGCTCAGGAACATACTGGATCCCGATCAATCAAATGTTATTATGATTACCTCAAGCGTTAAAGGTGAGGGAAAAACATTTATGACATGCAACCTGGCCAGCACCCTGGCAATGTCAGGTAAAAGGGTTGTTATGATTGAGATGGATCTTAGGAAACCAAAATTATCCGGGTTGCTGGACATTGATTATGCTGATAGGGGATTCTCAAATTATGTTTTAGACGGGCTTGATATTAACAGCATTATTAAACCAACCGCTTTTAGTCATAATTGCTTTATAATTTCTTCAGGCCCGGTTGTTGCCAATGCAAGTGAACTATTGCTTACTGATAAGCTTGGTGAATTAATTGCTGATCTGAGGAAAAGATTTGATTATGTATTAATTGACAGTTCGCCTGTAGGGTTGGTGTCTGATGCTTTAGTGATACAAAAATATGTAGATATGACTATTTACGTTTGCAGGCATAATTATACTGACAAAGCACAAATTGATATAATTAATAATATTCAAATAAATGACAAAGTAGATAACCTATACCTTGTTATAAATGATGTAGATTTTTCTAAGACCGGCTACACCGGCTACGGGTATGGGATGGGTTACGGTAATTAAATTATTCTATCCATAAATCTGTTTTAAGTCATCAACTCATACATCCTCTTTTGCAATGATTAATAGTTATTCTGTTTATCCGGCAGTTGAACAAACAACAGGTCCGTTTATAAAAAGATACGTCAATATTTTGATGCTATTCTTTCCATTAACAGCATTTTTACTTATACCTGTAATTCCGGGTACCACCATTATTACTGTAATGGCCGGTTTAATGTTCTTTTTAATTCCTTTATCAACTTTTAAAGAAGAAAAAGGAATGTTTATGCTAGAATTAGGATACTTTTTTGCGGTTGTGCTTACCTTAAGTTTTTGCTCTCAGTTTATAAACTTAGTAAGCCATTTAAAGTTATCAAGCAATCTTATTTTAATTAACAGAAACGATTTTACCAAAACGTTTTATAGAACCTCGCACCTTACCCAGTCTTTATCGTTGATTGTAGGGTTCATAATTTATGCATATGTAAAATACTTTTCAACCGAACGTATTATTACATATATATACTGGGGTATACGTCTACTTTGTTTTTATGGATTGTATGAATTTGTATTTTACTTATTAACCGGCCAAAGTGGCGATTTTGTAGTAAACCGCACATTTGGAGACGGTGAAAAGTCGGCTTCGTTATTCCAAACTGTAAATTTGGGAGGGTTAAGTTTATTACGATTTAAAGGCTATACTGGCGAACCATCGATGTTTGTTTTTACGGTTTTTCCTTTTTGGGTATTAAGCTTCGCACTAAAAAGAAAATTTGATACATATCTGATATTGGGATGTCTTTTGTTATCATTTTCAACAACCGCTTACATGTGTATAATTATGTTTTCATGTTTTTGGTTTGTATATAAGAGGCAGTTCCAGATTTTCTATTACATATGCATTTTTATAGTATTTATATGCTTGATTCTTCAATTAGATAGGTTCCAGCATCTTTTAGATAGCATTTACAATTTTGTTTTTGCGGGTAAAATATCTGGTAATGCTGCATCAGGCCGGGACAGGAGCAATGGCTTTGTAAACCATGTTTCATATTGGGCCAGCCTTAATAGCCTTAGCCAGGCTTTTGGTATTGGCTTTGGTTATGTGCGCTCTACTGACTTTTTCTCAACTATTATTGTAAACAATGGCCTTATAGGGTTTTTAATTTTTACCTGGTTTGTTCTAAGAAATCTGTGGCTTAAAATATCGGTGCCCTTATTATCAGTTTGTTACAAACTTGGCCTGGCATTGGTTTATATTATTATGATGGCTTCGGTTCCGGAATTTGCATACCCATCTCTATGGATTTACATAGCATTGGGGTTTGTAATAAAACACGTGAGCGAAAAACAAAATGCTCTTGAATTATCAAATAGCTAACCTACCATTTATGAATTTTAAACTTAAATTAAAGGTTGGCTTGCTAGCCATGGCTGCCGTGTTAAGTTTTACTGCAAATGCCCAAAAAGTTGATAGGGATTTTGTTTGGGGGATTAACGGGCACCCTTTAACTCAAAAGGCTTATTCCAATAATTTGGATGACCAGATAGAAAGATTGAATGATCTTAAAGTTAACAGTTACCGTGTTGATGTATTGCTGGATCCACAAGGTTATGCAAAAAAAGAAAGTCAGTTTATTGAAATGCTGTCACGGTTAAAAAACAACAACATATCTACACTGCTGGTGCTTATGCAATCAGGTTTAAAAGGGTTGGATGCGCAAGCTACTTATCAAACCAGCTATGATCAAGGCAAGAACTTTGCCAGTAAGTACGGAGAGATGATATCAGTAGTTGAGATTAGCAACGAGGCTGATAATAAAATATTGTTACCAGGTAATTTAACCGGTTTAAAAGTAGGTGATTATGACCTGGTAAAAGCACAAAAAATAATTGCCGGAATAAAGGGATTTATTGACGGTTTAAAATCAGTTAAATCAACTATTAAGGTTTCTATATCAGTTAGTTATATACATTTTTATTATCTGCAGTTGTTGAAGGATAATAATGTTGATTATGATATCATAGGCTGTCATTGGTATTCAAACATGGGCGATATTACTAATGCTAAGCCACCTGTTGGCAATGCACTTTTAAGAGTTAGCAAGCAATTTAAAAAACCAATTTGGATCACCGAGTTTAATTACGGCAAGGGTAGCCTAAAAGTAACTTCTGCAAAGCAAAAGGAATATTTATACAATACCATTCCTCAAATTATATCTCAAGGGATTATTAGCGGGTTTTTTATATATGAATTATATGACCAGCCAGAATTAGGGCAACGCTATCCGCTGGAAACATCTTACGGCCTTATCCAAAAAGACGGTTCAGGTCGCATGATCGAGAAAGATGCTTATACAGGATATAAAGAAGTTATCCAAAACTTTTTGCGAAAGCGAAAATAGTTTATGCTAATAATGTATTGGCTCTGTTGCAAGCCCAATAAGTTTAGTGTATTAACCCCATTTATATAGGGGCCTCTCTTATACAGGAAAATGATCGTCTATTCAGAAACAAAATAAACTAATTACATATGAAAATTGCAATAGTACATGATAACCTGGTTTGCAAAGGTGGTGCAGAACAGGTTGCGTTAAGTTTTCACAATGCTTTTCCCGATGCACCAGTTTTTACGCTTGCTTATGATTCTAAAAACACTTACCCTGAGTTTAAGGATTGTAATGTGAAAACAAGCTGGTTTGGGCGTTTTATTAAAAGCGAAAAAAACTTAAAGCGCTATTATTTCCCATTTGGAATAATGGCTATGCAACAGTTAGATGTAAGCGGGTATGATATTGTATTACAATCTACAACTCATTGTGCAAAATATATTAAAACAGATCCAAATGCACTGATCATAACTTATTGTCACAATCCGTTCAGGTTGGTTTGGAGCACAGAATCATACGAGAAGGTTGTAAAAGCAGGGGCCATAAAAAAAATATTGTACAAAAAAGTTATTGATATGTTAAGAAATATTGACAAGACTTTTGCTAATAAAACCACCTGGTTTATTACAAACTCAAAAGAAGTGGTACCACGTATACAAAATGCATACCACCCTAAAAATGAAATAACAGTAATTAATCCATCTGTTAAATGTGAGAATTTTTATGTAGCAGATGCCATTGGCGACTATTTTCTGGTTGTATCCCGGTTCGAATCTTATAAAAAGATTGATCTGGTTGTGGAAGCCTTTAACGATATGCCAGAGAAAAAGCTGGTTATTGTAGGTAAAGGATCAAGAGAAAATGAGGTTAAATTAAGTGCCGGCCCTAACATCACGTTTTTAAATGGATTAAATGTTCAGGACCTGGCGAAGGTTTATGCAAATTGCAAGGCTTTTATTTTTCCGCAGTTAGAAGACTATGGGATAACGCCTTTAGAAGCTAATGCATCTGGCAGGCCCGTAATTGCTTACGGGAAAGGTGGTATTTTGGAAACCATGTTGCCATATAAAGATGATGCAATGAAAGCAACAGCGATTTTCTTTGATGAACAAACCAAAGATGCGTTAAAAGAGGCTGTAGGTATTTTTGAAACGCTCACCTTTGATCCTGCTTTTATACGCGCACACGCGGAATCTTTTGACGAAGGGTCTTTTGTTAACAAGATCAGATCTTTTGTAATGAATAAATACATCTCTGGCGACGTTGTAAAACCTAATAATGTCGAAGAACCTAAACCGGTTATTGTAGTGGCATGAGAGTCCTGATCATTAATACCTACTATTACCCGGCATTTGTTGGAGGTGCAGAAATATCTGTTAAACTATTAGCAGAAGGAATGGTTAAGGCAGGAAATAGTGTTTTTGTGCTTACAACTGGTTTAGCTGATAAGGTTTACAGAGTAAATGGGGTTATTGTAATTTGTTTAAAGCAGAAGAATATTTTTAATAGCTATCGGGATTCAAAAAACATTCCACAATTTTTAAAAGTATTTTGGCATCTTATTGATTCATGCAATCCGTTTTATCATTTTAAAATTTCAAATTTATTGAAACGGATAAGACCTGCTCTGGCACACACTAACAACATACAAGGCTTTTCACCGTTTTTATGGCTCACAATTAAATCACAAAAAATACCTTTAATACATTCACTACGTGATTATTATTTGCTTTGCCATAAGTGCAATTTATATAATAACGATAAAAATTGCGAGCGTTTATGTTTGCCTTGTTCGGTTACGCATACAATAAAAAAAGGTTTTTTTAAGTATCCTGATCATATTGTAGGCATCAGTAATTATATTCTAAATAAGTATAGCACCTATCTTCCTATTTCAAAGCTAAATAGTAATGTTATATATAATGCTACCGAAAAAAACGATTTTGAATTTATGAAATCTGATTCGCCAAAGTTAAGATTTGGCTACATTGGACGAATTGCAAAGGATAAAGGGGTAGAATACCTGGTTGACGAATTGGCTAAATTAGGTGAACAAAAAGATGCCTTTAAGATCATATTTGCAGGCAAAGGTGACGCCGGGTTTATTGAACAACTATCCCATAAGCTGGAAAATATTGAATTTGAATTTTTAGGGGTTGCCAAGCCTTATGATTTTTATAACAATATAGATGTACTGCTTATTCCTGCTTTATGGAATGAGCCGTTTGGCCGAATTGTAATTGAATCGCTATCTTATTTAGTACCCGTATGCCAGTCGGACAGGGGAGGTCTGAAAGAACTTTTTAACCCAGCCAATTCATGGATATATAGCCCCGAAGAAGGGGAACTATCTATTTTAATAAAACATATATTAAACAACAGAAATGAGGTTGTAGAAAAGAAAAAACAATGTGGGCAGCAAGCTGGTAAGTTTTCTTCAGAACAATATATTGCTAACTATTTGAAACTTTACCATCAGTTTGTTTCTATTGGGCCTGAAATAAGTAAAGCGAGGGTACACCCCCGCCTTACTTAAAAAATGAATTTTTAAAATACTATTATTTACTAATTCATTAATGTATTAGCTACAATTTTGTTAGTCCAGGTTGAGTAAGCCGTTTGCCATTTTAACAAACCATAGAATCCTTCTTGACCATTTTTGTAAGGTTCGTCAAACAATTCATAAAATATAAGTACTTTAACTTGTGGGTTGTTTTTGCACTTCGCTATAAACTTTGTTGCAAAAGCATTTTGATCGGTTTCGTTAGTTGAAATTGAATTAGTTAACTTATACCGGAAGTTACATTCTGTAAACCAGATTGGTTTATTAGGAAAAAGTGAAGCCAGTTTTACTGTAATATCTGGAATTTTGTTAGTAGAGTTAGCTGCAGCAGTTTCCATATCTGCGTACCAGTTGTACGAAACAATATTAAATTTAACACCGTATGATTCGCACATTTTTAAAAATCCGTAGTGTAACCAGCCAGCAGTGATCATGGTTTGAGCACCAGGGTCTTTAGCTTTAATGCCATCATCCATACCTTTTAAGTAAGCCGCTGTTATTTTAAATTCAGCTGGCTTGTAATCAGATGAGCTTGCTCCGGTTTTACCAGAGTATAATAACTTAAGTTCCAAATCATTACCAAGATTATAGTAAGTAAAATACTTACCATACTTAGCAGCAAAGTTACCACCCAGGGTTTTGCCTTTTTGGTACGAAGTTGATTCAGTGTCACCAAAATTGAGTGTACGCAGGTAAAGCATTGGCAACAGGTTAACACCGGCGGTTGTACCGGCTGCCTGTAAGGCTTCTAATAATTGTGATGAAGATGCAGATCCATCAGATGTAGTTTGCACGTTTATCCTATACCAAGACATTTTCATGTTTTTAAGCAATTGCATTTGCTTAGCAGGCGAAGTTGCCAGGTAGGGTGCATCACCCATGTGGCAGTTAACACCAAGTGCAAAACCTGATGGTGTAGCTGCAGTAGTGGCTAATACTGTTTCGGTAGAGTTAGATAGTGCACTTGAGTCAATTGAGGCAGTAGGTTCAACTGCATCGTTTTTAGCGCATGAGGCTAAAGAAAGGAGGGCAATACTAAATAGTAATGCCGATCGGCTTTTAAAATTTTTGTTCATCCGGGGTGATTTTAATTAATAGTACCTGTTAAACGATAGGATTTATAAGAATGTTACATTAGAATTCTTATAAATTAAAAAAGTTTTAATAAAATGATATTTATATAATAAAATTAGTAATAAATGTTTCTTATAAATTATTAAGTTTCAAATATTTAACATGTAACACATGCATGTAAGCTTTATTTATCTACTTATGGCTATTTTTTTACAAATTTTTACCAAAATCTCATAAATGGATACAATTCTTAAAAAACCTGTTACGGATACCGATAGAAAATTAGTTACATCCGGTATTTTTTGGAATTTTATTCAGCTACTTATCAATCAATCATTTGCGTTTATATTAAAGCTGGTATTAGCTAAACTCCTGTTTCCATCTCAGTTTGGAATTGTAGGAATGGCTGCTGTTTTTACCGGATTTGTACAGGTTTTGAATGATCTTGGAGTTGGTGCAGCATTGGTTCAGCGTAAAGCTGAAGATTTGCGAAAAGAGCACTATCATACTGCATTTTGGACTGGGGTTGTGTGGTCAGTGTTATTATATATAATAATGAGTATAGTTGTAGCTCCTGTAGCCGCCTCATTTTACAATGAAGATTTGCTTAAAACAATTATACCTGTATTAAGTATTGGCATACTCGTAAGTCCAATAAACCTGGTGCATAAAGCCCAGTTAACAAAGCAAATGAATTTCAAAAAACTTGCTTTTATAGATAATACATCAAATGTTTTAGCGGGTACAATTGCTCTTATTATGGCTTTTAAAGGGGCTGGGGTATGGGCGTTGGTTTTTAATGCGGTTGCAACAGTATTTTTTGCGATGCCCATGTTTTTTAAAGCTACTGGTTGGAAACCAGCATTTATAGTAGAAAAACAAGCTTTTAAAGATGTATTTGGCTTTGGTGTTTATACCACCGGTTCAAACATAATGAACTACTTGTATAATAACATTGATTATTTATTGATCGGAAAGCTTTTGGGAGCAACATCCTTAGGGATTTATACACTGGCATTTGTGCTAACAGATACTTTCAGAAGTAGGTTAATGGCTGTTATTAACAATGTGATGTACCCAATTTATGGGAAAAAACAAAGTGATTTTGTTTCCTTAAAAAAATATTATTTAAAGGTTGTGGAGTTTAATTGCCTGTTTATATTTCCGGTTATGGTTTTCTTTATAATGGAAGGCAATTTTTTTGTTGTGCATGTTTTTGGAAACAAATGGCATGAAACTGTTGCCCCATTACAAATATTGTCCTTTTCTGTAATGTTACACATTCTTGTTAGTGGTAATACCGCTTTATTGCGTGGTTTAGGGCGCCCTGGTTTAGAAATGAAGCAACAGGTATTAAAAGCAGTGATCTTTCTGCCTTCCCTTGCCATTGGTATCTATTATGGTGGTATAATAGGAGCCGCTTGGGCAATACTGCTTAACAAACTGATAGGAGTATTGATTGCCCAGTACACTTTTAAATATCTTATTCCAATAAAAATCTCAGCAAAAGAATTAGTTATAGCTATAAAGGCACCGCTTTTAGCGGCGGCAGCGGCATTTTTAACAGCTTATTTGTTAACTTTTATAAGCATTCATTATTTAATTACCGGTGTGCTTATTTGCGCTTGTTATTTTGGTGTTGTTTGGTTGTTCATGCAAAATGAACTAAAACTTTTAATAAAAGGGATAACACGTAAATAACGTCCACTAAATATTTATCATTTTAAATTTCTCTTTTTATGGTATCAGTAATTATACCCTGCTATAATTGTGAAAATTTTATTGACCGGGCCATGCAAAGTGTTTTTGCACAGCTTTGGCAAAATATTGAAATTATTTTAGTTGATAATAAGTCAACCGATAATACATTAAAGGTTTTGCACGAATATCAAGCAGCATCTCCTTTTCAAATAAGTGTTTATGAAGAGCACAAGCCGGGTGCGCCTGCAACACGTAACCATGGTTTATATAAAGCTAAAGGAGATTATATTCAGTTTTTGGATGCAGATGATGAGTTGCTCCCCGAAAAAATATTCCGGCAACTACAAATTGCTCGTAATACCGGTGCTGACATTGTAGCGGGTGAATGCCTGCTTAAATATAGCGATGGTAAAAAGAATACAAGGCATGTAGATAGTAATGCATGGAGGGGGTTGATCAGTTCAAACCTGGGTATAACAAGTTCTAACTTATGGCGAACAAGTGTGCTCAAATCAGTAAATGGCTGGGACGAAACTATAAGCTCATCACAAGAATATGATTTGCTTTTTAGGCTACTTAAAAATGATGCAACGGTAACCGTAGACCCATCAGCCAATACAATTGTTAATTTTTCAAGTAATTCAATATCAAAAAGCACAAATATAAACGTGCTGAAAAAAATACTGCATAACCGTATCAACTTAAGGTTGAAAATTAAACTTGAATTACAGATAAGAGGACAATTCAGTCCGGAATTGTCTCAAGCCGTTGATACTTATATCTACAAGGAAATTATGAGGAACTATCATCATTTTCCTAATCACGCAAATGAACTATTACAACACTATGGGTTTAAAGCCAATGCTTTTAATTTATTAAAAATCAAAATTAAAATGGCGTATGATAAACTCCGCCCACAGCCTATCACAAATACAGTGTTGCTTTAACCCGCTATACTCCAAACCATTATGAACAAAATTTTTGTATCTATTATTATTCCAACTTATAAAGATTGGGCAAGATTGTCATTCTGTCTGCATTCACTTTCGCAGCAAAATTATGACAAGGATCTTTTTGAAGTGATTATTGTAAATAATTACGTGGCCGATAAGCTACCAGATGATTATAATTTGCCAGAAAACTTTAAAATGATCACTGAAGAAAAGCCCGGCTCTTATGCAGCGCGAAATGCAGGGATAAAAATTTCTCAGGGAGAGATTATAGGTTTTACAGATTCTGATTGTATCCCCGATAAGGATTGGATAAGCAATGCCGTTGATTTTTTTAACAATAATCCTGATTGTGACCGTATTGCAGGTAAAATAAGGCTGTATTACAAATCAGATAAGCTTACAAAGGCGGAGCTGTATGAAAAAATATATGCATTTAATCAGGACATGTATGTTGAGCAAGACGGAACAGGTGTTACTGCCAATATGTTTACTCACAAGTATGTTTTTGATAAAGTTGGCTTGTTTAAAGAAGATCTGTTATCTGGCGGTGATTATGAATGGTCAGTAAGGGCCCGTGAGGCTAACTTTAAAATCAATTATTCTGATAATGTAATTGTAAATCATCCGGCCAGGTATCATCTTAATGAATTGGTTAAAAAAGCAAAAAGGGTAGGTGGCGGTCAGGCTGGCTTTGATCCATCTTCAGGCAAAAATATCCTTCAATCTATGGTAAGATTTATTTATGATTTGCGCCCGCCCGTTAACAGTATCCCGCTTATCATAGCAAAAGGGAAGGATCTGCACATATCTCAAAAAGTACTCATATTTTATCTGAGATATTATTTATCTATAATAACTGCTCATGAAAAGTTTAGAGTTAGCCAGGGTAAAGGCGCTCAGCGCGAATAGTAATTCAAAATCTTTAAATAACTAACATAATATATTAATCTTAATCTTAAAATTCATGAAAATTGCTGTTATAGGAACGGGCTACGTAGGGCTTGTTACAGGAACATGTTTGTCTGAAACAGGAAATATAGTAACCTGTGTAGATATTAACAAACAAAAAGTTCAAATGATGCAACAGGGGCAATTGCCAATATATGAACCTGGTATTGAGACTCTTTTTCACCGTAATATTATTGAGGATCGCCTGCACTTTACATCTGACCTGGCTAGTGCCATTGAACACGCAGAAATTATTTTTTTGGCATTGCCAACGCCTCCCGGAGAAAACGGTGCTGCAGACTTGAGCTATGTATTAGGTGCTGCAAAAGATATAGCATTGCTGGTTACCTCATATAAGGTAATTGTAACCAAGTCAACAGTTCCGGTTGGCACTGCTGATAAAGTAAAGGCCATATTTGAACAATACACCGATGTTAAAGTAGCTATTGCATCTAACCCTGAATTTTTAAGAGAGGGCGTCGCTGTAGAGGATTTTATGAAGCCCGACCGCATTGTTGTTGGCACTACTGATGAACATGCACGAAAGCTGCTAACTGAGCTTTATGAGCCTTATGTACGCCAGGGGAATCCTATTTTGTTTATGGACGAAAAATCTGCTGAATTAACCAAGTATGCAGCCAACTCTTTTTTAGCAACCAAAATATCGTTCATGAACGAAATGGCTAATCTATGTGAAAAAATTGGTGCCGATGTGGATATGGTTAGATTAGGTATTGGAACAGATGAACGTATAGGGAGGCGTTTCTTATTTCCGGGAATTGGATATGGAGGTAGTTGTTTTCCGAAAGATGTACAGGCCCTGGCAAAATCAGCAAAAGAAAATGACCAGGATTTAGAAATACTGGAAGCCGTGATGAGAGTTAATGTTTCTCAAAAAAAGGTATTGATTGAAAAGCTTAAAAAGCACTACAACGGCAATTTAAAAGATAAGTTATTTGCATTATGGGGATTGGCTTTTAAGCCTGAAACTGACGATATAAGAGAGTCTCCAGCCTTGGCCATTATTGATGAATTGTTAAAAGAAGGGGCCAGGGTGGTAGCTTATGATCCAGAAGCTATGAATAATGTTAAAAACATTATTGGAGATGATATAATTTATGCAGATGATCAATATGAGGCATTAATGGGGGCAGATGCATTGTTAATTTTAACCGAATGGAGCGTGTTCCGCAATCCGGATTTTTATCTGGTTGGAAAACTACTTAAAGAAAAAGTAATTTTTGATGGGCGTAATTTATATCAGGTAGAAAAGATGATGGATAACGGCTTTTATTATAACAGCATAGGCAGAAAAACCGTAGGGCAGATAGACCGGGAAATCCCAACCAATACAATTTAGTTTTAAATCGGGACATCAATTTCTCAGTACTACACAAAAATCTCCCAACCGTTTAAATGTGCAAACTTTAAAGAAAGATTAATTGTATTATTGTTAAAGGAAATAAGAAATTGTTATGACATTGGTAACAATAGATATTTTTTATAGTTATAATGTTAGTTGTTTCTTATAAATAGTAAATCTCCTTCCCTAAGATGATTGATTACTATTGCCGGCTAAATTTAAAGTGATTCTGTTTTTAAATGCTTTAATTATGAAAACACGCTACCTATTTTTGGTTTATTTAATAATGTCAATTACAGACATTATAGTTGTTAACTTATCATTCGTAACGGCTTACGATTATACTTATTTTAGAATTGATGGAGCTATGGATCAGCTGATAATAGCAAACAATGTTTGGATATTTTCTGCTGTTTATTTTGGGCTGTATAACCGAAAGTTTATACACAGTTTAAGAGATATGTATAGCTTAACCATTAAAAGTTTTGTGCTTTTCTCCATAATATTTATTTCATATATTTTTATTTTTAAAAGTAACGTACAAACAGGTGATGTATTGGTACTGTTTAATTTAATCTTACTCATAGGGTTAATTCTAAACAGGTATATGTATTACCTGCTTGAAAGCTTGTTTAAAAAATGTTTTAGAATTACCCGGCCGGTTGCAGTTATCGGTACTAACCACATGGCAATGCGCCTGGCTGGGTTCTTTAAAGAAAGTGATAATCATTTTGCTTTTGAAGGTTTTTTA
Organism: Mucilaginibacter sp.; assembly: GCF_041660805.1. Taxonomy (GTDB): domain Bacteria; phylum Bacteroidota; class Bacteroidia; order Sphingobacteriales; family Sphingobacteriaceae; genus Mucilaginibacter. The sequence goes on from NZ_JBAZVP010000015.1 coordinate 30,884, forward strand.
AACAAAGGGAACGCGTCTTATCTTGATAACCTGGGTCAGTTATTACCTTCTATTTTAAATCAAATTAAAACTGCTGCAGAAAGCGGGATAAAAGAAGTATACGTTTCACTTGCCCCTGACAGGATTAATGAGTACGATTTTTTGCAAAAAGAAGCAGATAAATATTGCCTGCGCTTAAAGTTAGTTACAGATATGCCAAGCTCTCTCATTAGTCATTTAAAAATCAGTTATATGGGCGAGTTTGCGGTTTTGAGTAATAGATATGAACCCCTTGAAGAAATTGAGAATAGATTTAAAAAGAGGGTGTTTGATATTATTTTTAGTTCGCTTGTTATTGTATTTATAATGAGCTGGTTATTCCCAATTATTGGGTTGCTTATTAAGTTGCAAAGTCCCGGGCCTGTTTTGTTTAAACAGTTAAGAAGCGGTAAAGATAACCGGTCATTCTTGTGTTACAAATTCAGGAGTATGCGATTAAATGATGAAAATCATAAACAAGCAACTATAGATGATAATCGTATTACTAAAATTGGTAGGTTTTTAAGACGAACCAGCCTTGATGAATTACCTCAGTTTTTAAATGTACTGCTTGGCGACATGAGTACTATTGGCCCCCGGCCGCATATATTAACCATGACTAAAGAGTACAGCCAGATCATCAATCAGTATATGGTTAGGCATTTACTTAAATCAGGCATTACGGGTTGGGCGCAAGTAAATGGTTTAAGAGGTGAAACTAAAGACCCGGAGTTGATGAGGAAAAGGGTTGAATACGATATCTGGTATCTTGAGAATTGGTCAATGGGACTTGATCTGAAGATTGTTATTATGACTATTTTACAAGTAATAAAGGGTGATAAAAATGCCTATTAATGACATATGGCATATGTTTCATGTGTGAATAAAATGTTTACACTTTCACAAATTCAACAAACTAACAAACTAAACTTTAAAGCTATGAACGGTTTAACAGAAAAATTAAATTATCTTAAACTTGTTAATAAAAAACCAACCATTTTAGTTGTTGGCGATTTGATGATTGATCAGTATATATGGGGTAGCGCATCCCGCTTATCACCCGAAGCCCCTGTACCGGTAGTGGCTATAAGTAGTGAAACTTATACGTTGGGTGGTGCTGGTAATGTGGTACAGAACCTTGTATCATTAGGGGCCAATTTAATTGTTAGTGGTGTTATTGGTAATGATTTACCTGCATCACGTATTATAGATATACTTATAGGCGAAGGAGTAAATACAGAGCACATTCTTAGAGATAATGAAAGGGATACAACTGTTAAAACCAGAGTGGTGGTTGGCAGTCACCAATTGGTTAGAATTGATAAAGAGTGTACTCATGCTGTATCTGCTTCAATGGAAAATGAATTAATGGACCATTTGAGTAGTTGTATGCAAGAGGCTGATTTGGTTGTAATGTCTGATTATAATAAAGGTTTACTTTCTCCAGGCTTAACACGGGGTATTATTGATTTAGCAAACAAGCTGGGTAAAAAGGTAATTGTTGATCCAAAGGGACATAGCTTCCAAAAATACCAGGGCGCTTATATTATAAAACCCAACAGGCAGGAACTTGCTTTAGCTACCAAGTCAACCCAAATAACGTCAATCGAGAGCTTAAAATTAGCGGCCGAGATAGTTTTGGAGCAAACAAATGCTCAATACCTTATTGTAACACTATCAGAAGAAGGTTTAATGATTTTTGATGCAGATTCATATAGGTCGCATCCTGTTAAAGCAACAGAAGTTTTTGATGTTACAGGTGCCGGCGATACGGTAATAGCAAGTATTGCATATTTCTCCTCACTGGGATTGGATTTGGATGAAGCCTGTGAATTAGCCAACCATGCAGCCGCTATTGTAATTAGGCGGGTAGGCAGTGTTACCACAACTGTAGATGAAATTATTCAAGATATCGTTGAAACCCAAAAACGTAATTATCAGGAATTAAGATAATTAGATAACTAAATTACTTACATAAAAATCAATCATCATGGTATTAGCCGAACTTAATGATCATTATCAAACCATTAAAACCCTTATTAACAGCAGCCTTATTACAGATATTGAAACAGCCTGCGAATTAATTAGGGATACAATAACGAATGGAAATAAAGTTTATTTGGCAGGTAATGGCGGAAGTGCTGCGGATGCACAGCATATTGCGGCTGAACTAACCGGAAGATTTTTAAAAGAAAGAAAACCATTACCCGGAATTGCCTTAACAACAGATACTTCGGCAATTACAGCAATTGCAAACGACTATGGTTATGAATATGTTTTTTCAAGGCAATTGGAAGCTTTAGCCCAACCTGGTGATTTATTTATAGGTATATCTACCAGCGGAAATAGTCCGGGTATATTAAATGCTTTTCGGACGGCTCAAATGGTCAATTGTAAGACATTGGGATTATCCGGAAGAGATGGTGGACAAATGACAAGCCTTTGTGATCTTAATATCATTATTCCTTCAACAACAACGGCACGCATTCAGGAGATGCACATCTTAATTGGCCATATTCTTTGCAAGGCTGTGGATGAATTGTTTAATGACGAAAAAATTAGCGTAAAGGAAGAGCAGAAAGCTGTTATATGAGGCCGGGGATTGAACAAACCTTATTGGCCAAAATAAACGAGCTTACAACTGCCACAGAGAGGCTACAGCAATGGCATAAAGAAGGCCAAACAGTTGTTTTTACAAATGGTGTATTTGATGTGCTGCATGTTGGTCATATAACTTATCTTTCAAAAGCAGCAGAGCTCGGGGATAAATTAGTGATAGGAATTAATGCAGACGAATCCGTAAAAGGTATTAAAGGTGACGGGCGTCCTTTTAATGATCAGCATAGTCGGGCATTATTGCTGGCTTCATTGTTTTTTGTTGATGCTGTAGTAATGTTTAATGATAGTACTCCTCTGAATTTGATCCGCACACTTTTGCCGGATATACTTGTAAAGGGTGCCGATTATACAATTGAAAATATTGTAGGGGCCAAAGAAGTGATTGCGAACGGTGGTGCCGTTAAAACAATTGATTTTGTTGATGGATTCTCGTCAACTGCTATAATCAATAAAATGAGAGGTTAGTTGCTTTAATTCAAAAGTGTCAATTCTCAAAGATAAGATCTTAATTATCCTGATTAAATCAACAGGCATCAAATCAACACGAAATGAAAGAAATTAAATACAGATTTGGTCCAAATGTATCTATCGGAAAAATCAAAAAAATCAAACTAATAGACCGGTTGCTTAACCTTTTTTTTAAAGGACCTGCGGCCCCCTTAATTGTGTCACCTATAACAGAAATTACTATTATACAGTTTGCACACATTGGCGATTTGATTTTAATGCTACCGGCGCTTAAAAAATTAAAAATTCTCACCAGCTATAAAATCAACCTGGTGGTAAGCAGTCAGAATTTATTGATAGCCAAAAGGTTAAAATATATTGATAGTGTTATAGTTGCAGACGCACCTTATTTTTCCAGAGGAAAAAAAACATCATACTTAAATTTTATTACTCAATTAAAAAAAATAAATTCTGACCTGGTTTTTGATGTTAGAGGAGATTTAAGAAATAATTTTTTCATAAAATTTTTTGTTAAGAAAAAATATTTTGCTGGCTATAATGTAGGAGGGGGAGAAGCGCTGTTAGATATTTCTTTGCCGTATAGGCACGGGGGGCATATTACCGGTTTATTAGAACCCTTGTTTGATTATTTACACATACCAGATATTGATATTTCTTATTGCTGGCATCAGGAGGATATCCCGTATGATGTAATAAAAGATCATGATTTTCCGTCAAATTTTTTAGTTGTTCATTTAGGTACCGGTGCGTCAGCCAGAAAGTGGCCTGTTGAACATTTTATTACAACCATAAAAAGCTTAGCGGGTATAACACCGGTTTATGTATTAGGCGTTAACCAGGATTTATCTGCAGAGCAACTCCAAACCATTACACAAATACCCAATGTAGTAAACTGTGTAGGCAGGTATTCTATATTACAATCAATTTTCATATTAAAGAAATGCAGTATGTTTTTGGGCCTGGATTCAGGCTTTTCTCATATAGCAGCCATGTTGAAAAAGAAAGTATTTGTGGTATTTAGTGGCACAGTGAATAAAAGCGTTTGGAAACCTTATAGCTTTGATAAAGACCAGGTAATACTTATTAACAAAAATGTAGCTTGTGATTTGGTTACCGGGTGTGGTAAATTAACCTGTGTTGATAATATATGCATGAAACAAATTCATCCGGGACGGGTGATCTCTGTATTAGAATCGTATATCAATAATAGAGATGATTATTATAGCTATCAAGCCACTAAGTCATCTTAGCCAATAAAATAATGATACCGTTCCTTATAATAATTGAGTAGTGCTAGGCTATAGGCAATAATAAGTTAAATCTCTAAAAAATAGAAAAGCGATCCTTGTATTAAGAAGGATTAGTTATTTGCTGTATTGATTGCAGTAATTTTAATGAGAATATTATCTAATTGATTATGGAAATCAATATAGGATATATGTGCGCTTTGCAGGGACGCCATTAAATCTTCAATCTCAATTTTCATCCCCTGGTCCTTTGAGATCCCATTAAGGACTTGTAAATACCCTTTCTCATAAGTAATAAATTCAGGGTCTTTCGTAAACTTAATTTCTTCGTTAATCTTTTTGATTTTTACTTTTTCTGCTTTTAATAAACGCAGGATAGTTACATTTTTGTTGCACCTTAAAATATTTTCGGCTCTTTTTCTTTGTCTGTTGATCATTTTTTAATTTAACTGAAGGTCATAAAACAACTTAAAATGTATTGATAAAAATCGATTAAGAAATTTATGTTATATATTTTTAGTTAATTAATTAAACGTAATTATTTAAACGTAATATTTTTTGAAAAGTTACATTTATATAATCATTTTTATAAGATAAATTGTTGCTGAGGATAAACAACTTATTTAAGATAAGTATATAATATTTCAATTTAAAAACTATGGTTATCCATTTTTATTTTAATTGGCTGGTAACCAAAGATCAGAAATGAATTATAAACATGTTTAGGCATATTTACAAAAAAATGCAATAAATTATTGTGAATAAATATAGTTATATGTTAATTAATTACACTTAATAAGTGTGTAACAAATTAAATACAAAAATAAAAAAAAACGAAGCGAAAAACTACCATTTTCTTCGTTTTTTTATTTTAATATTTTGAGCATAATTAATTTTTTCTAATTATCTGAACCTTTATTTTTTCTTTGTGATTTTTCGTAGCGAATTATTACCATAATCTACAATATACATATCATCCACATAAATGGCAATCCCGCTCGGTGTATTAAACCTGGCGCTTTTTAATGGCCCGTCAACATTTCCTGCAAAAACTTTTTTTACCATGGGCGTTTCAATACCCTCAATACTTAAATAGGAGATTGCGTTACTCTGATGTACTAAAAACAAATTTTCGACAGATGAAGTGTTAAGGGCCTTATCTTTCTTACTAACCGCAATATCAAGGATTGCCATGTTTTCAATTTTTTCTGTAAAAATAGTTTTAACCTCCCCCTTAGCCGATATTCTTCTAACTTTCTGACCAACCTTATCTTCGGCATTTCCATCCACAACCCATAAAAAGCCATCAGTTGCTAATTTAATATTTGAAGGGAAACAAAAATTAGCCTGCTGGCCTACGCCATCACTCGTTCCAAATACCATTGTGCTTCCGGCAAATACGGTTGCCAGTCCCTTAGGAGTAAGTTTAACTATTCTTCTGTTATATGTATCTGCAATATATAAAGTCCCATTTTCTGCAACGGCCACGTCCAGTGGTTTATTTAAACCGATGCTAATGTCAAGAGTAGATACAGCGCCCTTAGGAGTGATTTTAACTATTTGATCTTCTCCGGCGATTGCAACATATACATCGCCATTTTTTGCTGTAGTTAAACCTACCGGATTTTTACGGTGTTGTAAGATAGTTGTGATTTTACCATTTGCGGTAACTTTAAATACTTTTCCTTGCAAAGCCGATGATATAAATAATGTACCATCTTTATTGCTACAAATTCTTGAAGGTTGTGGTAACGTGTTTAATCCGGATATAACCGTTGAAACCAATAAATTGGAATCTGCAGGTATTACTGGTGGGGTAATTATTCCTGTTTCTTCTGAGGGGTTTGTTAACGGATATATAGGTTTATCTTTTTTACAACTTTCCCAAATTATCATTGTAACGAAAATTAGTAAGAACGCTTGTTTAATTTTAAACCTTCTCATAGTTTTAATAATGTTTACAATATTTATAGCTATCGGAGAAACCGGTAATACACTACTTTTTGATGTTTAATAAGCTAAATTTATCAAAACAAATGGTTTAAAATGAGGTAGTTAACTATATTGTCCCAATAGCGAGAATATTTCACAATCGTCACATGCAGGAATGAGAAACGCCAACTAAAAAAGCATTAATGCTTAGCGATACGCAGAGATTGTGATCGTTTGTTTTGCATTGAATGAGCAGTCATTATATTGTTATCCACTCGTAATTCAAGTTGCTTTCCTATAGTGTCAATATCACTTTGCAACAGGGGATATAAGTAAGAAATCATCTGATAAGAGGTTTTACTTTGCCTATGGATAAGACATATCCATTGCCCGTTTTTGTAAACGTCATAAGCATTGAAAACAGATCTTTTTTTCATTGAAAATGTTAACTCACAAGTCTCATTTCCTAAGCTGCAGTTAAGTATAAATTTTTCCATCCAATTCTTAATTTGTTCAATTAAATTAAGCATATAACATGTTATTATATAATTAGGGGGGTGTAAATCAGTTTGTTGTATCGTTTTTTGAGAAGCGTTTCACATTAGCAGCTCATAATTTTAGAGTATTAAATGTGTTTTGTTTAATTGCAGAAGATGTTCAGAAAAGCTTTCCTTTACGTGACTGACAATTAATTCTTTAAGCTTTGGGCAAGGTTGTAAATCAGCAATAAATTCCCATTCCTCATTAGTATTTACAATCAAATAACGTAATAACTTCAATTTAAATTCATATATAGTATGACTGGGGGAAATGCTAATTAAACGCACATCCGCTAAAAAGTCAAAATCAAAATAGTTGAATTTAATAGTAAGTACCTGGTCATGAATTTCCATGTACCTAAAGTATGGAGTTATAATTAGGTAATAAGTTCAATAAAGTACCAAATTACTATACAACTTATTAGCAGATCCCTCCTTAATAAGATGGAGTTTTAATTAACATTTGCTTTTTATGTTAAATTTCAATTTTACTAGCAAGAATTTCTGTCGCATACCTTTTTATATCCTTATCATCAATAAAACAATAGGTTTGCATTTTGCCCTCTACATATAACGTTTGCCCTTGTATAATATCAGTATGTAAGTATGATATTATAGTTTCAGGAATTTTAACATAATGATATTCTGTATGTAAAATGGTGTCATCACCTTTTCTGATAGGTTCTTTTGTCATTAAAACAACACACAGGTAACTAATATCATGAAGTGTTACTTTGACCGGCTCCTGTGTTATATGGCCCATTAAAAATGCTTTATTTACACTACTGTTGGCCTGCATCTTATAATTATTTTGTATTTGCTTATAAACGGGTGCTTTATCTAAGTAAGATCTTTTTGATAATTGTAATAGTGTTGATTGCATAACCAAAAGATAATTTATTAAATATTGATGGACAAAACCTGACCCTTAATCTTTAGTGTAGTATTATACCTCTGAAAACTTAGAATAATTTGAATATCTAATTAGAACAAATAAATCATAAATAGAAGCATGTTTAATCTTTGCAATTGTAATTGCTCAATAGATACTTGTTGTATCAGTTAAGTTGTTCATAATTCAATCACTCATTCTTCCATCCATTACAATTTCTTTTATTTTGTCGAATAAAATACCAACCTCTTTTTCTCCAAGTCCTTTAGCTACAGTAATTCTTTTGGTACCATAATTCATAATTATCTTGTAACCGTTCTCTTCAATATAGCTTTGAACACTTATTCTGTTTTTTACACTTAAGTTTCTTAAATTATCATTCAAACCCACAATGTTTCCAGCCAGGCTTAAAGGGTACACCCTTGAAATAACAACCATACTACTATTTGAATGATGGCCTGAAGGACTTAATATGAAAATGGAGGACACATGATCAAGTAAAAATATCTTGTCCTTAATCACAATGGAATTTTTGCTAACCTTAAATGTATTAGGCTTCCTTAAATAATTAATTATGAAAACAATACCTAAAGACAACCCCAGCATTAAGGCAAACCAAATAATTATTCCAATTTGTAAAGTAACCGGCCGATATATTATTGTTAAACATAAAGCCGGTAAACAAACGTACAAACATATTGGAACGGCCATTTGATAGCTATAGGGCCTTATTTTGTAGATAAATTTATTGTATACACCTTCTTGCTCAACTGTATAACTATCAGTGGTATTTGCTTTTTTCATGATTTCTATTAAAAAAATTCAATATGTAATCTGATTTTAATAAATACTTTGTTTTAACAAAGCTAACCAGCAGAACACTGTTTTTTTTTGTGATTGATATATTGTGTAGGATTTGTGAATTATACACACAATTGCCTCAGATATATAATTATCTGTTTTTTGCAATCAAATATGTAGCGGATAGAATTGAGTTATAGGGTTTAATAAAATTGTTATTGTTGATGGTTTAGTAGAGGTAGTAAAAGGGGCTTATTAATTATATATGGCCATATATAAAATCCCAATCAAAATGTGTGATTATGTGTGCTTTAAATGAGCAATACTATACGATATTATTCCATGTCTTTGGAGTTATTTACTTTTCATTTAGCTTTAATGAGTTTATATAATTAATTATCAATAATATATTATTATACTTATGCAACCTAGACGATTTGTTATTAAAATAGCAATTATAGCCGTTCATTTTTGTTTTGTTTTATGCCTTATTTTAGGAAGTGCAAAAACAGCATTTGGGCAATGGACACGAAAGGCTGATGAGCTTAGTCAAAGAGCCGAATGCAATAATGTTTTATATCGTAATAAACTATATGTATTTAGTGGCTTTGCTAATAATCCTATTATTGAAAAAACAAATGAAGTATATGATATTGCAGCAAATAAATGGAGCAAGATCGCCTCTTTCCCAACCGGTACGGAAGTTACGCATCAGGGAGTATTGCTGGTTGATGATGAGATATGGATTATAGGTGGCAGGGCTGTAGATGCACATGGGCCGGCAAGCAGTAAAGTATTAATATATCATATTACTACAAACACCTGGACAAACGGGCCAGAATTGATTGATCCGGCAAATGGAAAACCATTCCCAATGGGGGCCGGAGGATATGTACTTCTTGGGCGCACTATTCATGTTTTTGGCGGCTTTGGGCCAACTCTATGTGTTGATCAGGCAACCTTGCATTTAACCCTTGATGTTGATAAGTATCGCGCTGCTGTAAGCACAACCACATGGGAGAATAAGTTAGCTCCTTTACCTATTCCCCGCAATCATATAAGTTATGTTGTTTTAGCAGGTAAAATTTATGCCTTTGGAGGCCAGTTTTTACATGACTGCGGCGCTGTAGATCAAAAGTATTGTCACGTATATGACCCCACAACAGATAAATGGACCAGGCTGGCAGACCTTCCGGTCCCACGTTCACATGCCGAAGCTTCAACTTTTGCTGTAGATGGAAAAGTATTCCTGGTGGCAGGCCAGGGAAAAGATAATATACCTCAAAACTCAGTTTATCAATATACTCCACAGGCGGCAAATGGGCCGGGTAGCTGGGCATTATTATCGGCATATAAGCTTCCCGGAAGCTTTTTAGGGCTGTCATCAAAAATAGCAGGCAAATATTTTATCATTACAAACGGTGCTCTAACTACATATTCTAATGAGCGGAAAGAAACGTATACAGCTTATGTTACCAGAAGTAGCAACAGAACGCTTGGGTTCTCCGAACCGTGTCTGTCGTTATCATCAATAGCAGGCCAAAAAGTAATCATGCAGAACTTATTGTATGTTGTGGAAGATGAAACTACCTATAATGCAACAACAGACTCTCAATGGCTTACAGTTACTAAAAACGGCACAGGTACCGTAAATCTTAGCGGTACAGTAATTCAAGTAACAATTAATACAACAGGTTTATCAGCAGGCAGTTATACCGGCAAAGTGACTGCCACAGGTACTACTTCTACTTCAAAAGCTTCTTTTTGTGTAAATCTAACTGTTTTACCTTCATCAGGTTATACTTTAACTATCAATAAAACCGGATCAGGGACAGTTACCCAAACGCCAAACGAGCCTCTTTACGCCTATGGCAGCACTGTAAAACTTGATGCTATAGCCGCTACAGGATGGCAATTTAATGGATGGAGTGGTGATACTGTAACACTTCTTAATCCACTATCATTAATCATGAAGAAGAATGTAGTCTTAAAAGCAAATTTTATTCAGGATAGTAACTTTTTAATAAGTGATATTAAACCAACATCAACAGGCATTTATGAACCGGGTGAGTTGGTTGTGGGCACAACTTATTATACCGATAGGGATTATACCATACAATCTATTCCGGCTGCATTAATTAATACACCATTTATTAAAACGGCTAATAACGATAAATCCCTCAACTCATCAACATTGCTTACTTTTAAACTTAATAGGGCGGCAACAATTTATGTTGCTTATGATAGCCGTGCTACTACGCTGCCTGCCTGGCTGTCGGGCTGGCAAAAGCTAACAGACAAGCTTGTGGTTAGCGATGCTAAATTGCCCGGTTTTATACTTTATACAAAATATTTTCCTGCCGGGACTGTCAGCCTTGGTGCTAATATGGCCAGCCCTGCTGCCGGTGCATTGTGTCAATACTTAATTATGGCATTGGAAGATGCCACAAGTTCTAATTCGGCCACAATGCTTTTAGCAAGCACATCCTCAAGCCAATTTTCACAGGTTGTTTATAATAATAACCCTAATACTGATAAAAACATTGTAGCTAAACCCATTTTATACCCTAACCCGGTTCGTACAACTTTGCAGGTTGTTTTTCCGGATAGTTACCAGGAGCCTACTGCAGTGCGCCTTATTAGTATGACAGGGCTTATACGCAATTTATCAAACTCGATTTTTAGATCATCCGGAAATGTAATTGATGTTAACTTAGAGCCTTTAGGGTTAAGGCAGGGAACCTATGCACTGCATATTACCTATGGTAAAGGAAAGGTTTATGTGATACGATTTGTAAAAGAATAAGTAATTTATTTATTGCGTTACTCCGAAGCAATTATTCATTCGTGTCTACAGGCAGGCTAAAGTAAAAAGTTGAACCTTTACCTATTTCACTTTCCACCCATATTTTACCATTATGGCGATGTACAATTTCAGCACTTAAATATAATCCTATACCGAAACCTGAAATGCTTTTGTTATCTTCAACTCTGTAATACCGTTCAAATAGTTTTTCCATCTCGGTTGATTTTATACCAATCCCATAATCCTTAACGCTTACTATTGCTATATCGCTTGCTTTGAAACAGCGAGTTTCAATAGCAGTTTTACCGGGAGAATATTTAACTGCGTTAATTAATATGTTAGAAATTACATTAATTATTTTTTCCTGGTCCGCAAAAACAACCACCTCGTCACCTGGTACATATTCAAACTGATGATCGGGCCCCATCATGCTAATTTCTTCCATTACCGTTGCAAGTAACTTATCCAATCTAAAATGCTGCTTGTTTAAATGTATTTTGCCCGATTCTAAGTGAGATATTGTTAGAAAACCATTAATCATTCTATTCATACGCTTCATTTGCCCGTATGCTTTATCAAGCAGGCTGATTATTATTTTATCCGCACCCTTAAATTCTTTTTGTAAGATTTGTATGTATGCACTTAATGATGTTAGAGGTGTTTTTAATTCATGGCTCACCATTCCTATAAAATCATTTTTTCGTTGTTCATCATATTTTTGTTCGGTAATATCCTGTATTACACCAGTAATAAAATCAGGCTTTCTGTTATCATCATAATGTATGTTGCCAATGCATCTTACCCAAACTATTTTATCCTCATGTAATTTGTTTATTTGATACTCTACGTTAAATCGGGCGCATTGGTGTATAGAGGTTTCAATAGCATTAAGAACCATCTGCCTATGATCTGGGTGGATCTGTGCTAAAACCTCATTGTATGTCATTTTTTTATCCCTATCAAAGCCAAAAATTTCTATTGTACGGGCCGAACTTCTAAACTCTCTTGTTTCTGTATGAATATACCAGGTGCCCATCTGCGCAGATTCTATAGCAGAGTGCATTAATGCTTCACTATAAGCCAATTCTTTTGTTCTGCTTAAAACACGTTCCTCCAATTTTAAGTTGGCATTAAGCAGTTCGTTTTGCAGAAACACTAATTCCCTGTTTAAGGCAATTAATGTTTCATTAATATTTGTTAATTCTTCATTTTCTATCAATGCTACCTCATCTGCCGGTGGACCCTTTTTTGTAGAATTGGCTTCTCTAAGTGAAATATTTTCAAATTTATTGGTCAGCTTTATTTTATCAGTATTATCATAAATAGTAATTACAAGGTATTTAGGCTGATCATCATTTTCTGCAATAGGAATAACTTCTAATTGCCATATTCTAATTGCCGTTTGACTGGTGTTAGCAGATGAAACACTGTAGTTGAAAGGAGCCGAGTGTACGGTTTGGTTAGTCCTGACAGCCCTGTATAGGGCATCCATTATTACTTTACCACTTTCGTCACTGGTTTTGTCAAAATTAAAAGCGTTCAGTAAAGCAAAACCAACAACATCTATTTTGGGGATATAGGAAGTAGTTTTAAAAGTATCATTATAAGCGATAATTGTAAAATTTGGCGCATCTGTTTTAAGTATTATACGTGGGATTGATGAATTGAATAACGCCAGGAATAACGGAGTGTTTAGCGAATTCATTAAGCTAAAAAATTAATAACGTTTAATCATATATCGTCTAAGTTAAAATTTGTTTTAAAGTGAAGCGTAACAAAATTGGGTCAATAACTTATGAAAAATGTGTGAAAGATTTACATATTCCTTACAATATGTACCGAAGCTTTTAAAATCATTTATATAAAGGTTAATTTAATAGGTATTAATAGATAGTATATTAATAAAGGTATACCCCTACAACATAATCTGCCTGGTTTAGAAACGGAAATACGAATATGTGATAGCCACATAATTATATTAATAGTGCTTTGTTATGTATTATTTATTAAAGTAAGCTTACTATGAAGATAGCCGTTATTGGCGCGGGCCCTGCTGGTTTAACTATTGCGCACCAGCTTACCAATAAAAACATTAAGGTTGATATTTATGAAACCGCCCCTGAAGTGGGAGGTTTTGCAAAGTCAATTGAGCTGTGGGGAAGAAAAATAGAAATAGGCCCGCATTTTTTTAATGTAAGTAAAATCAGATCAGTAGAAAAGCTGGTTATGGGTATACTTAAAGATAAATTTAGTATCTATAAACGCCAGACATTTATTCTTACCAACAATAAAATATTTTCATATCCACCATCGCCTTTCAATATAATAAAGCAACTTTCTATCTTGGGTACTGTAAAGGTTATCTGGGGCTTTATAAAGCAATCCTTTATTACTAAACAACCTGATGGTACAGCAGAAACATTTATAAAAATATATTTGGGTGATTATTTATACGCGTTCTTTTTTGAAAGTTTTTGTAAAAAATTATGGGGACTGGCAGGAAACCAGGTTTCTGATGTTTTTGCAAAATCATTGATCAGTTTCAATCAAGGTTACTCGCCTCATAAAATAATTTTAAACAAGCTAAGTAATTTTAGGAACGGGGCGTATGATGAAACATATATTCATCCAAATGGTGGCTTATCGGCGCTTTGGAATGCAATGAAAGTTGAAACTGAATTACAAGGAGGGCGGTTTTTTTTATCGGCCGATATTGCTTCAATAAATTGTTCATTGACTGAACCTGATAAAATAGAGCAACTTGTATTGGCTGATGGCAGTTTTGAAACATATGACTACGTTATATCAACCATCCCTATTGACAGGTTTTTAAAATATTTAAAAGCAAATACCCAAAATGAGAGTGCTAATCTCCAAAGTACTATCAAATATCGTAATGATAGATTGCTTTATCTAAAAGTAAGTTATGAAGCTCCTGTGGCTGCCCAATGCTTTTATATCTACTCGAAAGAGATCAGTATAACCAGAGTTACAAATTTTGATGCTTTTGAAGAATTCGCGCAGAGTGAATTCTCTATACTATTGATTGAGTTTTGGTGCGATAAGAATGATGAAGTATGGAATGCACCATTAAATGCCCTGCTTGAAATAACTGCAAAAGAGCTTGATAAAACTAATCTTTTTAAGAATTTGAAAATACTTGATGTAAAAGAAAAGAAAGTAGAGAATGCTTTCCAGATACCAGATCTCAATTTTATAAAAAACAGGAACACCCTGTTTGAAAAACTTTCTGCATATGATAATTTATATGTTACCGGCAGAAATGCCGCTGTGAACTTTAACTACGGAATGGAAAATGCAATAATGGATGGTATTACTCTTGCCGGCGATTTGTCAAAAATGGTCCAAAAAAATAGTAAAATGGAAATGATATGAATATTTTGACAATTGATTTAGAAGAGTGGTTCCATGCGGTTTTTGAAACAGATCCTGCCGGTTGGAACGATAAAAAAGTGAGAATATATCATAACACTGAATTCCTTTTAAAAACCTTAAAGGAGCATAATTTAAAGGCTACCTTTTTTGTGGTTGGCTGGATAGCAAGGCAACACCCGGATCTGATAAAAAGGATCCACCAGGAAGGGTTTGAGATAGGTTCACATTCAGACAATCACAGAACTGCTTATATGTTTACTAAGGCTGAATTTAAAGATGATGTAAAGCGATCTATTGAATCATTGGAAATGCTAACCGGCGAAAAAGTAAAACTTTTTAGGGCCCCTTATTTTTCCATAACAAATTCGACAGGAGATTATTTGGAAACTTTACTTGAAAATGGTATTGAGATAGACAGTTCTATTTGCTGTGGTGTAACTAAATATGGTGGTTTTAAGGATTTTAAAACAGGGAATCCCTGTCTTATCAATTTCGGAAATTCATATTTAAAGGAATATCCAATGAGTACTTATCAGTTTTTTAACCGTCACCTTATTTTTTCCGGCGGCGGGTATTTCAGGTTGTTACCATTATTCATTATTAAAATGCTCTTAAAAAAGCTTCCTTATAACATGACTTATTTTCATCCGCATGATTTTGACGAAGCTCCTCCGGCCATGGATATTTCATTTAAAGATAATATAAGAAGAACAATAGGAACAAAAGCGGCGCAAAACAAATTTAAGAGAATGCTTTCATCGGTGAATTTTATAGACATAGCCGCATCCAACCAAATAACAAACTGGAGTAAAGTGCCCGTAGTTAATTTATAAAAAAGTGGAAAAGGAATTTAAAACGGCAATTGTGCATGATCTTTTACTGACAGTAGGAGGGGCAGAAAAAACGCTGGAATGTATTTATCAACTTTTCCCTTCACCTATTTATACATTGATCTTAAACCGCGATGCAATTAAAAATTCAATTATAAACAAGGCGGATATCACCACATCATTTATTCAAAAATTACCATGGAGCACAAAGAAGCATAGGCATTACTTGCCTTTTTATCCGATAGCTATTGAACAGTTTGACTTAAGCAATTATAACGTAATATTTTCTTCTTCGTTTGTTGTTGCTAAAGGCCTGCTTTCTAATACCGAACAATTACACATTTGTTATTTACACAATCCCATAAGGCCAGCATGGGAACTATATCATCAATTTTTATCACAAGCAAAAAATGGGAAGGGATTAAAAGGGCTGATCACAAAAATAATATTCCATTATTTAAGGCAATGGGATTTACTATCTGCCAACAGGGTAGATCATTTTATTGCCAATTCTCAATATACTGCAAAAAGAATAAAAAAGCTTTACAGAAGAGAATCTAAAGTAATATACCCACCTGTAAACATTGATTTGTTTGATTTAGATGAGGTGAAAGAAAATTACTACGTCACTGCATCACGTTTGGTTTATCATAAAAGAATTGATTTAATAGTGCAGGCCTTTGCCGCAATGGCCGATAAAAAGCTTTACGTGTTAGGCGATGGCCCTGAGTTAGCTAAACTAAAAGCTACTGCAACATCAAATGTAGAATTTCTGGGCTATCAGCCAGGGAATAGTTTAGTGCACTATTTGCAAAAAGCTAAAGCCTTTGTATTTGCTGCACAAGAGGATTTTGGCATTGCACCAATTGAAGCTATGGCATGCGGTACCCCGGTACTTGCATTGGGTAAAGGCGGGGCGTTAGAAACAATTATACAAGATAAAACAGGTGTTTTCTTTTACGAGCAAACAGCCCAAAGCATTTGTAAATGTGTGAAAGAATTTGAATCAAAAAGTTACCTGTTTGATGCTTTAGCAATAAGGCGCCATGCCGAAAAATTTAGTAAGCAACGCTTTGACAAAGAGTTTAAAGAATTTGCCGATCAAAAAATAGCAAATTTTTATACAACCAATACAAATAATGAAAAAGTGGAATATATAACAGTCAGTTAAAATTATGAAAAACATTGTTCAACGAGCCCGGAAGCGCATAATTCACAATCAAGCTGAATTTGGTACAAAAATATTAGGATTGCCTGCGGTAACAAAGCTATTAGATGAAACAAGCGAATGGGATTTGAGCGATGTAGATTTGAATTTATTGCTGAGCAAAAACAATGGAATAACCTATGATACAACTGTTTTTAATGAAACCTTTAATAAAACCATATTAATTACCGGCGCTGCGGGGTCTGTTGGTTCAGAAATAGTAAGGCAGATTTTAATGTATGATCCGGGTAAGGTTATTTTATGCGACCAAGCCGAATCACAGTTGCATACAATGCAAATTGAACTGGAAAATAGTAATCCGGGTGCTGATACAACATTCGTTATTTGTAACATCCAAAATGAAAATAGGATGAGGCAAATTTTTAAAGATACAATGCCGGATATGGTTTTTCATGCAGCAGCTTACAAACATGTACCCATGATGGAGCATAACCCTACAGAAGCTGTTTTAGCAAATGTTTTAGGGACCAAGGTACTTGCTGATTTATCAGTTGAGTTTAATGTTTCAAAATTCATAATGCTTTCTACTGATAAGGCAATATACCCCACCAATGTTATGGGTGCATCCAAAAGGATTGCGGAGTTATACATTCAGTCAATGCACATGAAAGGTTGTCATACTAAATTTATAATAACAAGGTTTGGTAATGTGCTGGGTTCAAGTGGTTCTGCAGTTTCATTATTTAAATATCAAATAAACTGTGGTGGCCCTGTTACAGTAACACACCCTTTAATAACCCGTTATTTCATGACCATAAGTGAAGCCGTTGAGTTAGTTATAAAAGCTGGCGCAATAGGTAATGGCGGGGAGATATTTATATCTGACATGGGCGAACCCGTTAAGATACTTGATCTGGCACATAAAATGATTGAATTAGTCGGCCTGATACCTGATAAGGATATCAAGATTATTTTTACAGGCCTAAGGCCGGGCGAAAAACTTTACGAAGAATTGGTGCATGGTAACGAGATTAATATTCCTACCCAGGATCCAAAAATTAAAATATCTACCGGAGGTAATTGTTATAAGGAAAATATAGATAAGCTTATTGCAGAATTGTTGAATTCAGTATATGGCAGCAACCTGGAAATTGTTAAAAAGATGAAAGCGATAGTGCCGGAATATATTAGCCAAAATTCGATTTACGAAACTTTGGATCCCATTACGGAGAAGGTAGTTGTATAATTAAGCATCTTATAAGCCGACAAGTTATAAGGAAGTGTTAGTCTTCATATATAAAGATTTACCTTCCAGTTTAATTCGCATTGAAACAAATAAACCTGTAGCTACAAGCATAAATAATACAGTATTATATAAATTATAATCATTACCTGTTAAATTATAATTGTAAATAATAAACATATTAATCATTAACTGGGCTAATCCAAAAACTATTGCAACCGATATGTGGTGCCACTTTAATCCATTTGCTAAAAATTGGTAGAAATGTTTTCTGTGGGGTTGAAAAACATTTTCGCCTTTTATCCATCTAAATACAAAGGAGCTACCAGCATCAAGACAATAAATCAGCAAAAAATTGATAAAAAATAAATTTTGAGTCTGCCATATCAATTTTAGCAAACAAAAACACACTGTAAATGCAATGCTGATACTACCCACATCACCGGCAAAGCACCTGGCTTTTATACGAAAATTAAAATACTTAAAAACAAGAAGGCCAATACTAACTGTAATGAGTAAATTTTCGTCAATAAAATGGACTTTAAAATGGTTTATATAATAAAAGGTGAAAAATTGTACTAAGCTATATGCAACGGTAATTCCATTAATCCCATCCATAAAGTTATAAGCATTTATAAATATGATTGTAGTAATTAAGATAAATACTATAATCAGGAACTGGTTTGAATATAGATCAAATTCCATAAACATTAGAAACACAGCCAGTAACTGGATCAGAAGCCTGATTTTTATCGATGCTTCTTTAATGTCATCCATAAAACTAATAAATGCTACCATGATAAGGCCGCATATAAAAAATGGGTATTGAAATTGTGATGTCAAAAAAAAAGCAAAACAAGCAATTGGAAATATTATACCACCTCCCGTTATTGTAACTTGATTATGAGAGCCTCTTTGGCTGGGTATAGCATTTATTTTAAAATGATTTGCTAAGCGCAGGTAGACCAATTCTAATAGAAAGAAAATTATTAAAAAAGAGACATAAAGAGTAATTTTTCCCATCTAATAAAATTTTGCTGGTGTTTGACTATTTTCAAAGTAGATCAGCCAATAATTGGGGTTTATTATAGCTAACTTAATGTTATTACAAGTTAAGTTTATATAAGAAAGGGGCAAAGGATACATCCCTGATTGTAACCAAAATGTATAAAATTGTGAAACAGTATTATTCTATCAGTATTAAATACGTGATGGGAGATATTGGTTAGATGCCACCAATTTATTAAGGGGTATTTTAGAAAATATTTTCTTCAGTGAATATTTAATTAGCCATGCTTATAAATAAAAATAAGCCCTTTTTAGGGGGCTTATTTTTAACTATTAACTAACGGTTTATAACTAACTGTATCAAATATAAGGATGATACTTAAATTTCTGGTACACAATTAATTACACACTTTTTCTCACTTTGTGAGAAAGTAGCTGCAATATTTTATTCCGATCAATAAATGCAGTTATAACTATTTTCTCATTTAAATACAGTTTTAGAAAGTTTCATAATATAGATAATAATAGATATTCTCTCAAGAGGTGTGAAATTGTGAGCATTTTTATACGTAGTTGGCCCAATAATGTTTTTATGTAAAATATTAAAGATCATCACGTTAGATTTGGGTATATAATAAACCAACAACCAAATTACAATAGAAATAATGATCACACACAACAGACAACTATTAGAATAATTTCAGAAACTATTGAAAAGCAACCTAAAGATTTTTCAATAGTTAAAATCCTGTATTATCACAACCTTAAACTGAATGGCAATATAAAGTTTTGCTATGCGCTAAGTTTATTAAAAAGGGACTTGCCATTATGGGTTGTTAACAGCCTATTGAAAGTAGGCAAAGCGCTATAATCCAAAAAGAAACAAAATATTAATAAGATATAATCATTTGTATATGAAAAATTTTAGCATAAAGAATTTTACATTGGGTTACCTTTTAACAGTGCTGATAATTAGTATTGCTTTGTCAATAATTATAGCAACCTCTGTTAATTTACAGGTTGATGAGTTAGGTGCTTTGTTAAATATCTATTTACCTGTTTTAGTAGGTTTATTAACGCTTGCCGTATTTTTAGTGATAGTTTTATTTAACAATAAATTTAATATACGCATAACAGCCCTGATCATATGTGTGTGTTTTAACCTGTTAACAGCTATTAGTTTAAAATTGAATTTTTATAATTTCTTAACCAATTTATCAATTAACAAAACAGAAAGTAACCCCTATAAACTTTCATTTAAATTTTCATCATATGCATCACCTGCTGTTTCTCCGGGTAATATAACCATTCAAAACATGGATGGCTTCCCATCAAATACACACTTGGTGTTTTCGTTAATTTATTTGCCATACAAAAATGGTGCAAGCCCTAAAAATAAAGCACTCGCCCATAATCATGATCGTGTAACTGTTCGTATTAAAAATCAAAATGCCTATAATTATGTAATTAGTAAAGCGTCTTTTTCTAATAAAGGCTTATGGGAAATAACCCGTATAAATAATATAAATACTGATAGCTTATCATTTCCTTTAAGTATTCCCCCTGGTGGCTCTGCAGATATAACTATTGCCTTTACTGCAAATGCAATTAATCAAAGAATAACACCTTCGCTTTGGAAGGCCTTACTTAAATTACAATATCATTTAGTGCGTTTTGGCAGGACTATTAACTATCAGGTACCGGTAGGAAGTACATGTTTAAATTTAAATGGTACATTAACTTTGGAAACCAACGATAAAACTAAACCCGTAAAGACAATTTATTTAAGAAGCATATGGCAGTATAGAGCTGAAAGTGATTGGGAACCAGAGCTTCAAAGGGTCTTGAACGTTTTAAACTTTAAAACAAAAGTAGGGTTTAAGAATTTTGATAACGGCTTACGCGGAGACAACATTACTGAATTATCTGATGAAATACCGGCAGATTATTTTGAAATAGCAAATAAAGCAATCCCTGTAAAGGTTATAAAAATAGCGTCATATCATGGCTGCTGTACCATAGAAGATACTGATACAATTGGTTATTATTACAAAGGTCAAAAAAATGTAAATCCTCTTCAGTACACAGATGATCATAGTGGTCAAATGTTGTTACCAGCCCCATCTGATGCACTAAATAATTATGCTTCATTTACACCAACACGTTCATTTGCATTAAAGATAGGGGCATTAGATACAGACAGGAATAAGAATTATGAAAAAAAGATAGGGATAAGGGTTTGGAAAGCCATAAATGAATATGGAGTTGTAATTGATAACGCTTATATATTAGGAAGCGATTATTTAGGCAAAGGCGGCACAAATTATGATTACCAGGACAATGTTTACTATGTTGAAAACGTAAGACCAATCTCTCAAAAGGTTAATTAACTCTACCAGGCTGATTATTAATTAGTATACAAGTCCTTCGTTACTAGTTCATTTATAATGCTTATCCAGGCTGATTATGAGAAAAACATACACACAATTTCACCAATTACTTTACGTATTGAGTTGTTCTGTTGTATGTGAAGAATTAAATATTTTACTTAGAGAACTTCATGTAATTAAGCGTTAAATGAATTAGTAAAGTTAATTAGGGGAGCCTCCAAACTGCGAGAGTAAGGAGGCTTTATTATACAATCTATAATTGCTTTATTGCTTCCTGATCGGTACTTCTGTAAAAAATTAATTTTTATAGTCTCCATTTAAAACAACAGATTAACTTTGCGGAAGATTCTTGAGTTTGTAAAGAACTAAACGATTTAGCTATTAATACTTTAAAGCAAGATATTTACAATAAATATGCGTAACTAAAGTTTAAAGAATATCGTATACAGGAATTCCCTAATACTTTAATATGAAACGGATATCGATTGCTTTTAATGCGTTTTGGTTTATTATTACCAATAATGAATTAAGTTTAAAAATTAAAAGCAGAAACAAAGAACTGAACTTTGAAAATGGTTGCTTTGCTAAAACAACTGAATTTTTAAATGACCTCCATGAAATGGGTAATGTACCCAATTTAATTTTAGACCAGTATAAAGAAGTATTATCAGATTATACTGTAAAAAAGTAAGTTAATCTGATTGGTTATAGTTTAATAATATACACATAACAATTACAATTACCCTTTCCTCAAACCTGGGTTTTTACTTCATTTATATAAACTAAGATCTTCCCATTCTTAAATCGCGAATAGCACTTCACAATAGTACAGTTCATTAATTAAGGGTTATAACTCCTTTCTGGGTAATGTTGTAGAATAAACCTTAAGTCCGGCCGGCTTTTAAGTAATTTCCCAAATAAGCTTATCACATAATTTACACAACTTAACGTATGTTAAATTGAGGGCAACTTTTCTATTTAACTTTATTCAATAATCACAAATAGATATGAACTAAGAACAGGGGATATTTAAAGCTATTTGTGAGTTGAATTTTATGAATAAATATAAAACCCATTTTTTAGGCCTTTTACTATTGTTTACTTCTCTGTTCCTATTCCAAAACTGCAAAAAGAGTGACGATATTAAGCCAGAACCTACAATTAATAAGGGCGAAGATTTTACAGTTGGGATTGAAAATATCCTGAGCGAAACCAGTTCCGATTTTACTACAATTACGTGGGGTAATGCAAAGTCTCAACCCGTTGCAACTCATGAGGTCAACGGCGAAGTAGTAAATAACAAGCTTTATATTTTTGGAGGCCATGATTTTAATAAAAGACCTACATATTGGACTACTACCAAGCGTGCATATGTTTATGACCCCGCATTTAATTCATGGTCTGCCATTGCAGATCTTCCCCACTTACCCAACGGGCCAGACTTTGGTGGTGTTGCAAATGAAGGGCTCACCAATGACGGTACCTCTATTTACTTTGCAGGCGGCTATATATCTAATGCAACTGGCACCGGCCAGGTATTCGGAACCAAACAGGTTTGGAAGTATAATATTGAGTTAAACAGTTATTCGCGCCTGCCTGATCTGCCCAGATCATTAGGGGTTGGCCAACTAAAGTATTTAAATGGAAAATTGCATTTTATGGGAGGGGCTGATCTGTCCCGTAATGATGTAAGTGCGCACTATGCATTAGATCTTAATAATTTAGCAGCCGGATGGAAAACATTAGCCTCATTAATAAATCCGGTTAACCAGGCAGGGGCAGTGGTATTTGAAAACAAAATATATAACATGGGTGGGTCCCATAATCATGATAACTCGGCTGTAGTTCAAAAAACGCTGGAGGTTTATGATGAAACTACAAATACATGGAAACGATTAGCTGATATGAAAGTTGGTCGTGATCATATTTCATCTTCTGTAATTGTAAAAGGAAACAGGATTCTTGTATTGGGTGGCGAAAGTGCTCACAATGTTTTCACAAAGTTGGTATCTGCATATTCGCCGGCAACTAACACATGGGCAGAACTTAATTCCCTTCCTGTAACCAGGTCTGGAGGAGCCGCAGCTGTTATAAACGATAACATTTATTATGCGGGGGGTAATTTCTCAAATACTAATTACAAAGGTGTTGCAGTAGTTAACAATAACACAATTACATTATCTCCTCTGGAAGATGCATTTGTTCGCAATGGAAGCTTTGCCTTAACTAATTACGGAAGTGATACAGCGCTGATTGTTAAAGGATCTGCAGTTAGCAATTATACACGTTTTTCTTTTGTAAAATTTTCTCTGAGTACCATCACTAATTTAACTTCGGCAAAATTGCGGATATACGGATCTAACATAGATAATTCTCAAAATATTAACCTTTCATGTTTCGGGGTAACTAATAACACCTGGGCAGAAGGAAGCATTACTTTTAACAATGCGCCAACAACGCTTACGCCGGTGTTAAGTTCGGCAGCTATTAATAATCAGGCTAAGTATATTGAATTTGATGTGACAAACTTCGCGAAAACACAATTTGCCGGAGACAAAGTAGCAAGTCTGCTTATTAAAGATCCGGCCAACGGGAATAGTACTTTGCAGTTAAATAGTAAAGAGGCTTCAAAGAATAAGCCTCAATTGGTTATACAATGAATGATTAATTATTTTAGCAAGGTGATCTGCTTCTTATCTTAATAATACTGCCCCAACGGTATTCCCTTTATGCTCAATAAATCTTTTTTACACTACGCAATTATTCAAAATTAATGTGTGATATAAGCGTATCGCAACTTTTTTTATAAAACTTTAAAAGCATGTTTAAATCATTTAAAGTGCTGTTTATTAAAAAAATTGTTTGCGATATAAGCGTATAGGTGTCTTTTAATTATTTAATTATCAGTTGTTTATGAAACTTTATTATTGATTGTAACGTAAAAATTACTTTAACCAATTATACCGGCATCCTGCCTTTTATTGAAAAATACATAAATGCGATTAAAGCCTGTTGGCTATTTCTTGCATCGTGATTTTAAATAGCAGTTATAGCAGAAACGGATTTTAGCATGGAATAAAGCTTACGAATCAAACCAATAACTAAATAACCGACACAATTATGAAAATTAATTACACTTTTAAGCTGCTCGCGATGGTCATTGTTACCTTCGCCATGTTCGTTTATGCATGTAAGAAAGACTCTGGTTCACAGGGTGTAGTAACTACAGGAACCCCCGAAACTGTAGCGCGTGCGGCTACATCTCCCGTTACAGCATGGCTCACCACTGCTAACAAATCCAGCCTGTTAGCACAAAGCTCATTAAACTTTGCCGCGGACGCCGGTACAAACGCTACCACAATTACGGTTGACGAAAATGTTACCTACCAGGGCATTGATGGCTTTGGCTTTACTTTAACAGGTGGCAGCGCAAGCTTACTGAATGGCCTTGGTGGTAATCAGGCAAGTGTGCTAAATGAATTGTTTGGAACCGGAAGCGGACAAATAGGTATTAGCTACCTGCGCATCAGTATTGGTGCATCCGACCTAAGTTCTTCAGATTTCACCTATAATCAAACCGCTGGTGATGTTAATATGAACAATTTTAGCCTCGCGCAAGAGAATACAGATCTTCTTCCTATCCTAAAAAAGATCCTCGCTATTAATCCAAATATAAAAATACTGGGTAGCCCATGGACAGCGCCAACCTGGATGAAGGTAAACACCACCGGCAACAATGGTTACACTGGTGGTAGTTTAAATACCGCTTATTATGATGCTTATGCACGTTATTTTGTAAAATACATACAAGCTATGCAGGCACAGGGAATCACCATTGACGCTATTACACCCCAAAACGAACCTTTAAACCCATACAATAATCCAAGTATGGTAATGCAGGCAAACGAGCAGGTAAATTTTATTAATAACAATTTGGGGCCACAGTTAAGGGCGGCCGGTTTAAATACCAAGATCATCGCCTATGACCATAATGCCGATGTGCCAAGCTATGCCACAACTGTTGTTGGTAATGCAAGCCAGTATGTTGATGGTTCCGCGTTCCACTTGTATGCAGGCAATATCAACGCTTTAACGGATGTGCATAATGCTTATCCAAACAAAAATGTTTATTTCACTGAGCAATGGGTAGGTGCGCCAAGCAACTTTGCAGGCGATCTGGCATGGCACATTAATACACTGATAATTGGCGCGAGCCGTAATTGGAGCCGTAATGTGCTGGAATGGAACCTGGCGGCAGATCCTAATAATAACCCGCATACCAACGGAGGCTGCAGCACTTGTTTAGGCGGCATAACCGTAAGCGGAACATCAATTACGCGTAATGTAGGCTATTACATAATTGGTCATGCTTCAAAAGTTGTTCGCCCGGGTGCTGTACGCATCAGCTCAAATATTGCAGGTACTATCCAAAATGTAGCATTCAAAAACAGTGATGGATCAAAGGTAGTTATCGCATCAAATAGCGGCGGCAGCACAGTTAGCTTCAAGCTGAAATGGGGTGGAGAGTCATTTACCTACAGCCTGGCGGCAGGAGCGGTAGTGACCTTTAAATGGACGGGTACACCATCCACAGGAGGCGGTACAGGCGCACCTATTGGCACTACCATCACATTAAAAGGATTTAATAACCAATACGTAAATAGTCAAAATGGTACACAGGCTATGACCTGTAATAGTGCTGTAGCACAGGCATGGGAGCAATTTACGGTTGTTGATGCAGGTGGTGGTAAAATAGCCTTGCGTAGCATGAACAAATATGTATCGTCTGAAAATGGCACACAGGCCATTACCTGTAACCGGGCAACAATTGGCGATTGGGAAAAGTTCGACTGGGTGCCAACTGCAGATGGTAAGGTTACCATTAGAGGGAATAACGCCAAATTTATATCCAGCGAAAATGGCACACAAGCTATGACCTGTACCCGCGCGACAGCCTCGGGCTGGGAAGCATTTGGGGTAAACCAATAATTCGCTATCGTATCCAAATCAATGATATAAAACCAATCACTAAACTTTAAATTATGAAAAAGCAATTGTTAAACTTTCTGAAAGGCACAGGCATGGTGCTGCTGTTAGGTATGATGGCTGTTTCCTGTAAAAAGGATGTAAATCAACCGGCCGCAACAGCACCCTTTGATGCAACACAGACCACTACTCCCAGGGCATTAACGCTGATTTGGTCTGATGAATTCAATGGCACAAGTGTTGATGGCAGCAAGTGGAATATAGACGTTGGCAACCCAAATGTAAATAATGAAAAAGAGTATTATGCCGTGGCAAATGCAGCCGTAACAGGCGGTAATTTGGTAATAACGGCTAAAAATCAAAGTATGGGCGGGCAGCCATATACATCTGCCAAGTTAACCACAGCCGGTAAGTTTACCCTAAAATACGGGCGTATTGAAGCTCGTATCAAGCTTCCGGCTTTTCAGGGAAGCTGGCCTGCATTCTGGATGCTGGGGAGCAACATAGGAACAGTTAACTGGCCTCAATGCGGCGAAATTGATATTATGGAGCAAACCAATACCAGTAATGTAACGCTGGGTACCATGCATTGGAACAATAATGGCCACGTATATTATGGCAACAGCACACCTGTTAATGTTACCGACTATCACTTATATGCCGTGGAATGGGATGCCAATAGTATAAGGTGGTATGTAGATGGCACCCTGTTTAACACAGGTAATATTGCAAATAATATTAATAGTACCGAAGAGTTTCATTTACCATTCTTCTTGATATTGAACCTTGCCGTTGGTGGCGATTTGCCTGGTAATAACATTAATAACGGCGCTTTGCCAGCTAATATGTATGTAGATTATGTAAAGGTTTACAACATCACATCCGGCGGTACACCGGCGCCAATTGGCCAAACAGTTACACTTAAGGGAATAAACAACAAATATGTAAATGGCCAGAACGGAACACAAGCCATGACTTGCAATAGTACCCTGGCACAGGCATGGGAACAATTTACTGTAGTTGATGCTGGTAATGGCAAAGTAGCCTTACGCAGTATGAACAAATATGTATCATCAGAGAACGGCATACAAGCTATTACCTGTAATCGTGCAACTATTGGCGATTGGGAGAAATTTGACTGGGTGCCAACTGCAGATGGCAAAGTTACCTTTAGAGGTAATAACGGTAAGTTTATATCCAGCGAGAACGGAACGCAGGCCATGACCTGTACCCGCGCGACAGCCTCGGGTTGGGAAGCATTTGGTGTAAACCAATAATAAATTCTTAAATTTCAGCCTGCCTTGCCAAAGGCAGGCTGTTTTACTTCCCTGAATGAGAAAACCAACCAGTGTTTGCTGCCTTATCCTGTTAAGTGTTCATTCGCTTTTTGCTCAATCTATACCCAAAAAACTGCGGCTAAGTTTGCAAACAGGTTATGAAATGCAAGACCTTGGTTGGTCTATAGCCGGCAATATTGCCGGAGGAAACCCTAATATTTATTCTGAGCTGAAATGGAAAAAGGTTGGAGGGGGGTATGTGAGCGCTGCCTTACAATGGAATGTTTGGAATAAGATCTTATTGACAGCCGATTATTCAAGGAGCTTTATCAGATCAGGTACGGTATCAGATAATGACTATAGCGGTGATAATCGCACAAATCCGGTCTATAATGAGATATTTGATGCCGACAAGGGTTATACTCAGGTTTGGTCTGCGGGTGCGGGATACGTCTTAATTAGTGGCAACAATTTCAGCCTGATACCATATGTAGGATATGGCATCAGCAGGCAATCATTACATTTATTAGATCAGACAGGGAATTTACCAGATTTGAACAGCACTTATGAAACTGATTGGAAAGGCCCGTTTGTACGAGCGAATGCAATACTTCTATTAACAGATAAATTCAAGCTAATTGCAAATTTTACCTATAACCAGGTAAACTATAATGCAAAAGCCAACTGGAACCTTATACAAACTTTTCAGCACCCGGTAAGCTACCGGCATAACGCCAAAGGTTTTGGTATTGATGGCCTTGCTGCCCTTTCTTATGATCTTACCTCAAATCTCACTATACAAGCAGGCGGAGGTTATTTTACCTGGCAAACAGGCAAAGGGGTAGATGAACTGTTCCTATCATCCGGCGGTTCAGATAAAACACAATTGAACGGCGTAGACAGAAAAGGGTATAAGCTGTTCGGTGGATTAGTATTAAGCTATTAATTCAAATAATTACTCATAAATCACCTTTTTCAGATACCATCCATCCGCATCAATTACAGGTAATGTTTTGCTGGCTACAGTTATACCCTGTGGAGTAACTACAACGTGTTGTACACCTGCATCCGTAGTAATATCCAATGGTAAGTTCATGTTTATATTTTGCAGCTTTATGAGGTACTTATCATTTGGCCTTGCTTTAACGTTTACTTCTAATTTATTGGTAGTGCGCAGGTAAAGGTCAAATAAAGGTTTTAACGACTGGCCATATGCTTTGCTAAAATACTGCTCCACATCGTCGGTTACTGATAGATTGCTGTAGGTATGCATCGGGTCGGTTGCAAAGCCTTTAAGGGCAGGGAAAAAGGTGCTATCGCCTATAACGTATTGCAGCGTGTGCATAAAATAACCGCCTTTGGTATAAATGTCATTATTGTATGCTGATGCTTCGTCAATATCTTTACCCAACACAAGCGGTTGTTTGTTTTGAATATTGTATGCCGATTTTTTTATACGGTTAATATAGGCTTGTTTACCTTCAAAATCCAGCGTAATCAATGCATCGGCATAAGTATCAATTCCTTCATGTATCCAGTAATCGGCCCAATCTTTAGCGGTGATCTTATTGCCCCACCACTCATGGCCAAATTCATGTGTCATCAACCAATCAAAATCTTGCCCGCCAAGTTTAGTGTACCTGAATTTGTTTCCATAGGCGTTCATGCTCTGGTGCTCCATACCCAGGTGTGGTGTTTCTACAATACCTATCTTTTCTTTTGCCCAGGGATACTCACCAAAATATTTTTCTTTTGATTGGGTGACTTTAACCAGCATATCCAGCAAATGAGGGGCCTTATCGGCATGCTCATTTAATACATAAAACTGCACCGGAACAGTGTTGCCCGCAACCGACTTGTAGGTACGGCTTACCATTTTATAATCGCCCACATTAAATAAAATGCTGTAATTATTAATGCTGTAGCTGGTTTTCCAATGATAGGTGGCTGTGTTTCCTTTTTTACTTACGCCTTTTAATAATCCCGGCCCTGCAACAACCAGGTCTTTAGGTACGGTAATGATAAGATCAGCCCCTTCGTTTGGTTCATCAGACGGACTATCTTTTGAAGGAAAATATATTTTACCACCAGTTTGTTCTGCAGTTATGGCCAGCCATGGGTGCCCGGTTGAATCTTGTGTCCAGGTAAATCCATCATCCCAGGGCGGTCTTTTGGCAATGCGTGGTTTGCCACCGTACAGCACTTTTATACTTGCTTTCCCGGCAGGCAGTTCTTTATTCAGGTTGATGGTTATCAGGTCATTTTGATGTTTAAATGGTTGCTTAGTGCCATTTACAGAAACTTCACTCACATTCAAAGAATCAAGCAGATCTAACAGCAATACCTTTGCAGGCTTTTCCATTATTACATCAACAACGGTTGAACCATCAATTGATTTCTGATCGAAATTGACATTTAGCGCGATGGTGTAATGCCTTACATCCATAATAGCTTGCTCGGGCTTTAGCTTACCACCAGAGGTTTGGGCCGAGGCCTGCGCCAAGCCAGATATTAGGAATAGCGTTATTAATTTCGTCCGAATCATATTTTATTAGCTAATGAAAATTTTATGGGCATCGCATATTGTACCCTAACAAGTTGACCATGTTGATTGCCCGGTTTCCATTTTGGCGATAGTTTTATTATTCTTATCGCTTCTGCGTCAGTATCTACAGACAGGCTTCTTACAACTCTAATATCTGTTAGCGTCCCATCTGTTTCTACTACAAAAGTTATGATAACTCTTCCTTCTGTCTTCTTTTTTCTTGCTTCAACAGGGTATTTTAGGTTGTCATCGATAAATTTTAACAAATTGGCCTGGCCTCCCGGAAATTCGGGTGCAACTTCCATCGGGCCAAATGTAGTATCTGTTTTTGCCGTTATATTAGTTGTCTGAGCAGACGCTGAAAAAAACAAAGTGCTGATAATAAATGTAAGAGCGCTTCGCGTTAAAAATCCGTTCATTTTATAATACAGTTAGTATTCCCTAACTAATAACCCATCTGCAAAATCGCGCAGGTATTGTTTACTTTCTTCAGGCAAATTTATCTGTTCAAGAGCTTCAAAGGCTTTCTCGGCATATGCCTGCATTTCGCTCTCAGCATATTGGCGTACGTTTACCTTGTTATATATTTCTGTAACCGCGGCCACTTTCCCGGCAGTATCAAATTGTTTATAAGAAAGCCATTTGTTCAGCTCAACGGCTTGTTCACCTTTAACCAGTTCCAGTGCTTTAATTAGCAGATAGGTTTTTTTGTTGGAGATAATATCTCCGCCAACCTGTTTGCCAAATTTCTCTGGGTTGCCGTAAACATCCAATATATCATCTTGTAGTTGAAAGGCTATGCCTAATTGCTCGCCAAAAGTGCTCAACAGGTCAGCATCTTTTTGGTCGGCTTCGCCAATTAGCGCGCCTATTTTAAGCGCGCCACCTAACACTACAGCCGTTTTAAGGCGGATCATGCTTATGTACTCGTTAATGCTGATGTTGTTACTGGTCTCAAAGGTCATATCCAGTTGCTGGCCCTCACAAACACCAACCGCTGTAGCATTGAAAATATCAAGCACCTGCCTCAGAATATTATCACGTACCTGCATCATCAGTTTGTAACCCTCTATCAGCATTACATCGCCGGATAGGATGGCCACATTCTGGTTCCACTTTTCGTGTACAGTGACCCGGCCACGACGGATAGGTGCATTATCCATAATATCATCATGCATCAGCGTAAAATTATGGAACACCTCAATAGCTAAAGCAGGAGGAAGGGCAGCCTCCACATCTCCGCCAAACAGGTCACAGGCCATTAACAATAGGGCGGGGCGCATACGTTTGCCGCCTAAAGCTAAAATATAGCTGATAGGCTCGTACAGCTCGGCAGGATAAGCAGGGTATTTTAATTCAGATATAGAATTTGCAATCAGCGATTGCAGGTCTTCCAATTTTCTCATGTCGTGCGTTGAGCTGATTGAATCAGGCTATTTTATTGGGTTTCGTAGTTAAAATCCACACATAACCCAACCAGGTTCAATCAACTTATTATAACTAAATCAACTATTTACTAATGAAAAATCAATCTGTTTCTTAGTCAGATCAACATTTTTCACACGGATACTTACCTCATCCCCCAATTGGTAGGTCTTCTTTTTACGCTGACCGATGATGGCATAGTTTTTCTCGTCTAAAGTATAAAAATCGTCACTAATATCACGCAGGCGTATCATTCCTTCGCATTTATTTTCAATTATTTCTACATACATACCCCATTCCGTAACACCCGAAATTATGCCGGTAAATATATTACCAACTTGATCTTTAAGGTATTCGGCCTGTTTGTATTTAACAGATGAACGCTCGGCATCCGCCGCCTTTTTTTCCATTGCAGAACTGTGCTTGCACAATTCTTCGTAATGATCTGCATTGGCGCTTTGGCCGCCGTTTAAATAATGGAACAACAATCTGTGCACCATCACATCAGGATAACGGCGAATAGGTGATGTAAAGTGTGTGTAATGATCAAACGCCAAACCATAATGGCTTGATGTTTTTGTAGTATAAATAGCTTTGGCCATTGACCTGATAGCCAGTTGAGTAAGTACGTTTTGCTCTTTTTTACCTTCTACATCCTCCATTAAAAAATTGAGGGATTTAGCCGTCTCCTTGTCAGATTTAGTATTGATCTTATAACCAAATCTTGCAGCAAACTGGGCGAAATTGGCTAATGCATCGGGCTTAGGAGAGTCGTGTGCACGGTAAACAAAGGTGTATTTATGTTTGCCCTTACCCATTTTGCTTACATGCTCGGCAACTTTACGGTTGGCCAGCAGCATAAAGTCTTCAATGAGCTTGTGGGCATCCTTACGCTCTTTTACGTATACCCCGGTAGGCTTGCCGCTTTCATCAAGCTTAAATTTAATCTCAGTAGTTTCAAAGCTGATTGCACCGGCTTTAAATTTACGGTCGCGTAATTTGTAAGCTAAAGCATTTAGCTTTAATATTTCTTCGGGATAATCGCCGGTTTGCGTTTCTATTACATCCTGTACTTCTTCGTAAGTAAACCGCCTGTCTGAGTGAATAACAGTTTTTCCGAACCATTCTGTAAGGATATTGGCATTCTCATCCAGCTCAAAAACAGCCGCAAAGCATAGCTTATCTTCTTTTGGGCGTAAGGAACATAATCCGTTTGACAACCTTTCTGGCAGCATAGGTATAACCCTGTCTACCAAATAAACAGATGTGCCACGCTCGTAAGCTTCTTTATCTAAAGCAGAGTCGGGGATGATATAATGCGCCACATCGGCTATATGAACACCAATCTCGTGATTCCCATTCTCCAGCTTTTTGTAGGAGATGGCATCATCAAAATCCTTGGCATCAAATGGGTCTATTGTAAAAGTGAGGATGTCCCTAAAATCGCGGCGTTTGGCAATCTCATCTGCAGGTATATCAACCGGGATTTCATTGGCCTCGTGCTCTACTTCAGCAGGGAAGGAGAGTGGGAAACCATACTCGGCCAATATGGCGTTCATTTCGGTGTCATTCTCGCCCTGCACACCCAATACGTGTTTAATACGCCCTATAGGGTTTTTTGCCCCGGCTGGCCAGTCTGTAATTTCGGCAACTGCTTTTATACCATTCTTGGCGCCATTAAGATCGCTGATGGGGATAAAAATATCATGCATCATTTTGCGATCATCGGGAATGAAAAAAGCAAAACGTTCAGAAAGTTTTACAATTCCTGTAAACTCCATTTTGTTACGCTGCAATATTTCAATCACTTCGCCTTCCTGGCGTTTACCTTTACTTATGGCATACACGTAAACCCTTACACGGTCGCCATTTAGGGCATTACGCAGTTTACGCGGAGCAACAAATATATCGGTCTCTGACGGGTCGTCTGTAACAATAAATGCCGATCCATCGTTTGTGAGGTCTACTTTTCCTTCTACAAAGGTCTTTAATTCAAGTAATTGGAATTTTCCGGGCGATACTTCCTTCAGCACACCTTTAAAGGCTTCATCTTTTAAAACATCAAGGATAACGCCGCGTGCATCAGGGTCGCGTATGTTTAATTTGGCAGAAACTTGTTTATGATTTAATGGCGTATTGCCGTTTTGTTCAAATATATCAAGCACCATTTGCGTGAGCACCTGGTTTATTGAGGACTTATGTTTATTCTTTTTAGACATTTAAATCTGTTTGTCGCTAAGATACGGGAAAGATTTGTAGGGAGGATTAATGATTTTTAAACAATGATTATTATATAACTATTAAACCCGACCGGTACAAGTCAAGCGCGTTTTGTATGATATCCTCAATAACGCTAACCGGAAGGTCCTTGTTTGCATCAAGAAGCATTATCTTCATCCTTGACCGTTTTTCGATAATCAGATCGGGATGTTCAAATCTTTTACCCTCTACTATACCAATGTAAGGCTGACGAAGCTTTTTATGCACCCACAAATAGCAGAATATTTTGCCTTTATAACAAAAGAAGGGCATTTTATACTTCCACTCTGCGGTTATGCTTAGATCCTGTTTTAAGATGATTTTTCTTAATGCAAGTAAACAACCTTGTGTTGGTTCGGGTTGTTGCAGGTAAAAGTTATCAAGCTCGGTTGGCATTACACTATGGTTATACAATCATCCGCAATTAAACTCTCCCCACGGTAACGCCTTAACAATTGCGCCGTAGCTATAACATCTTTCTGGCAATAGGTACAAATGCGCGGCAAGTCGTCTTCTACCCAATAAACATATCCAACCTGGCTACCGTCAATATCATCTTTTGAGGTTGGGATATCAAATATGGCGGTAAGCAAGCTTAATGAGGTGTAGTTTTTATAATCGCCAAATTTCCACAGTTCCATAGTATCCAGATGAGGGATCTCCCAGGGTTTTTTACCGGTGATCTGTAAATGCGGCGGAAACTGCACACCATTAATGAGCATACGCCGGCATATGTACGGAAAATCAAACTCCTTGCCATTATGCGCGCATAATATCAGGCTCAATGGCTGCCCGCTTAACATTTTGCTAAAGTCTTCCAGTAATTCCTTTTCATCGTGGCCGGCAAATGATTTTACACGCAGCCCCGCTCTTTTTCCATTCAAAAATATGCCAACCGAGATACAAACTATCTTACCAAACTCGGCCCAAATACCCGCGCGTTCATAGAAGTCTTCAGCTGTTATTTCGCCCCGGTTGTTCCGGATCTTGTGCGCCCAAAGCTCCTGCATGTGCTCTGGCACCTGGTCATGGCTGCTGTATTGCGGTACAGTCTCAATATCCAGCACCATTAAATTACTTAGGTCATATTGTTCAAGCATAGCCGGTGTACAGGTTTAATTCAAATCTAAAATTTATATTATTTAATTTTAGCCGCATTTGAAATTCACGATGAAAATAGATAAATTATCAATAATTATTCCGGCCTATAACGAAGCAAGCACCATTTTTCTGATATTGAATAACATAAAGGCAGTAGAGTTAATTGATAATATAAAAAAAGAGATCATTATTGTGGATGACTGCTCTACCGACAATACCCAACTCACTATTGCCGCTTATCACTCCGAAAACCCCGAACTGGATATCCGCTACTTCAAGCACGAAGTGAACAGGGGTAAAGGGGCTGCTTTAAAAACCGGCATATCACAAGCAACTGGTGAATATTTGATTGTACAGGATGCGGATCTTGAATATGACCCAACCGAATATAATGATCTGCTTAAACCTGTCTACAACGGTTTTGCCGATGTGGTTTAT
Organism: Mucilaginibacter sp.; assembly: GCF_041660805.1. Taxonomy (GTDB): domain Bacteria; phylum Bacteroidota; class Bacteroidia; order Sphingobacteriales; family Sphingobacteriaceae; genus Mucilaginibacter. The sequence continues at coordinate 66,272 of NZ_JBAZVP010000015.1, forward strand.
GGTTCCAGGTTTATGGGCAGCAACCCGCATCGCGTATTGTTTTTTTGGCATACAATAGGCAATCGCTGGTTAACTTTTGCGTGCAATATGGTAAGTAATTTAAACCTTACCGATATGGAAACCTGCTATAAATTATTTGATACCAAGATGATTCAAAGTATAAACCTGCAGGAACAACGTTTCGGTTTTGAACCTGAAGTGACTATAAAGATAGCCCGTGTACCTAAAATTCGTATATACGAAGTAGGGATCTCTTACTATGGCCGTACGTATGATGATGGTAAAAAAATAGGCTGGAAGGATGGTGTACACGCTATTTACTGTATCTTAAAATATGGGGTGTTCTCCAGATGAAGAACGTGTTCAAATTTAAACAGTTTAATGTAGACCAAACCAACTGCGCCATGAAGATAAATACCGATGGTGTGCTGCTTGGTGCCTTGACAGAGGCTAATGACCCGCAAAGTATTTTAGATATTGGCACAGGTACAGGTGTCATTGCCCTTATGCTTGCCCAACGTTTTACCAGCGCTAAAATTGATGCGGTTGAGATAGATGAAGACGCGGCAGAAACTGCCCGTGAAAACTTTAATAACTCACCGTTTATTTACCGGATAATAGCTTATACAACAGGCTTTGAGAGCTTTTTTGAACAGTATCCTCATAAAAAGTTTGATCTTATTGTTTCTAATCCGCCGTTCTTCTTAAATTCGTTGGAGTCGCCTGGTATTAAAAAGAACCTTGCCCGGCATACAGATGAAGGTTTTTACAAAAAGCTGATAACAGCTGTTGCTGAGCATTTGACAGAGACCGGTACCTGCCAGTTAATATTACCCGTACCTACGGCTAATTTGGTTAAGGGCCTGTTGCCGGAATGCCAGCTTCATTTACAAAAGCAAATAAGCATCTGTTCGTTTCCTGATGATGCGCCTCACCGGGAAATACTGATCATTGGAAATACACAAACGGGTATAATTAAAAAAACATTTGTTATTTATGATCATCCAAAAGTATATTCTGTAGCATATCAAAACACGTTAAAAGAGTTTTTTACCATATTCTAATCTGAAATTAAATGGTTCGTATAGGTTTAATATCCGATACTCACAGTTACCTGGATGATGCTGTTTTTAAACATTTTGATAAATGCGATGAAATATGGCATGCCGGCGATTTTGGCAACATAGAACTGGCAGACAAACTTGCCGCCTTTAAACCGTTAAAAGGTGTTTATGGGAATATTGATGGAAAAGACATCCGCCAGATTTACCCGGAACATTTACGGTTTAACTGTGAAGCTGTTGATGTTTGGATGACCCACATAGGCGGATACCCGGGTAGGTACAGCCCCGCGGTTAAGAGTGAAATATACACTAAGCCCCCGAATTTATTTATCAGCGGGCACTCGCATATTTTAAAGGTTATATATGATAAAAAAATAAATTGTTTGCATTTAAACCCTGGTGCAGCCGGTAAACAGGGTTGGCAAAAGGTTCGTACATTAATTAGATTTTCTATTACTGAAGAAAAAATTCATACCTTAGAAGTCATTGAACTATAATAACAACACGTAAAAAATACACTAAGCCTATGAAAGCAGTTAAAACTTTAGGACAATTTATTATTGAAAAGCAGGCCGATTTCCCATATGCGAAAGGTGAACTATCCCGGCTGCTTAGGGATTTAGGCATAGCCGCCAAAATTGTGAACCGGGAGGTGAACAAAGCAGGGCTTGCTGATATTTTAGGTGAAGCGGGTAGTGTGAACATTCAGGGTGAGGAGCAAAAAAAATTGGATATTTATGCGAATGAGCAATTTATATCGGCTTTAAAATATGGTGGGGAATGCTGTATGGTGGCCTCAGAAGAAAACGAGGATTATATCCATATTGATTCTGAGATATCCAGGGAGGCGAAATACATTGTAGCCATTGATCCGCTTGATGGTTCTTCAAATATTGATGTAAATGTTGGTGTAGGCACAATATTTTCTATATATCGCAGAATATCAGCAAGTGGTAAAGCAAATGACAGTGATGTTTTGCAACGTGGTACTGAACAGGTAGCCGCCGGTTACATTATCTATGGTTCATCTACCATGTTGGTTTATACCACAGGTAAGGGAGTTAACGGTTTTACGCTTGATCCATCTATAGGAGAGTTCTGTTTATCGCACCCTAACATGTGTATACCTGACGATGGAGTAATATATTCTATAAATGAAGGTTATTATACCCATTTCCCTGATGGGGTTAAAAAGTATATAAAATACTGCCAGGTAGAAGATGCCAAAACAAACAGGCCATATACATCGCGTTATATTGGCTCAATGGTTGCAGATCTGCATCGTAATATGATTAAAGGAGGCATCTTTATTTATCCCTTAACGGCATCGGCACCCAAAGGCAAACTGCGCCTTGTTTACGAGTGCAACCCAATGGCTTTTATAATTGAGCAAGCCGGTGGCAAAGCCAGTAATGGTTATGACAGGATATTGGAACTGGAAGTAACGGAGCTGCATCAGCGTTCGGCAATATTTATTGGCTCTAAAAATATGGTAATTAAAGCCGAAGAGATGATGGCTTGTTTTTCGCCGCAGCTAACACGCAAAAATTTTGAGGGTGAAACTTGTTTACAATAGTTCAGATACAAATTAAACGCTAAAGCAAGTCCATCTTACCAGCTTCCATTTCAAAAACTGAATCTATCAGCAGGTCTTTTTGTTTACCGGCAGCTACCGCTAATTCGTCGCAGCGTTCATTTTCGGGATGCCCGTTATGGCCGCGTACCCACACAAATTTTATCTTATGTAATTTGCTAATGTTTAGATACCTTATCCACAAGTCTTTGTTCTTTTTACCTGCAAAGCCTTTAGTAACCCAGCCATGTACCCATCTTTTTTCAATAGAATCGATCACGTACTTAGAGTCGGAGTAAATAGTAACCTCCTGATTAGGGGTTTTTATAGCTTCCAGTCCGGTAATAACAGCCATCAGCTCCATACGGTTGTTGGTGGTTTTACGGAAACCGGCAGAAAGTTCTTTGTAATGTTTTCCCGAACGTAAGATCACTCCATAACCACCCGGACCCGGGTTGCCACTTGATGCACCATCTGTATATATTTCTATCATTATCCGGCTAAAAGAACAAATCCCCAATAATTATATTATCGGGGATTTGTTAAAGTTTATGTACCCAGCGCCGGAGTCGAACCGGCACGGTTTCCCACAGGTGTTTGAGACCAGCGCGTCTACCAATTCCGCCAGCTGGGCATACTCAGTTGTAAGTAGTATTTGCTTACAATCGGGCTGCAAATGTATCTAAACTCTCTTTAATACGCAAAAGATATTTTTGTCTGTAGTAAATATTTGCAATATCATTTAGCCGGCTTTCTTTGGCAGTATCATCCAGTTGGGTATAATTATGCGTTAGGCTTTTTAATTCCTCATTTATATCACCCTCAATAGCAAGTACTTCTGCAGTAACATTAGCCAGCTGTTGTTTGTCTTCAATTTCCATTAAACGCTCATTAATATCCATCATTTCCATTAAAAAATCTGCCGGAAGTTGCGGTTTTGCGCCTTCACTTACCAAATTATGGGTGCGTAAAATGTATTCCATCACCTTATTTGGGTCAGAAAGTGTCTGATAAGCCTTATTATTAAGCGTTGATAATTCTAAAATTTCCTGTTGCTTTGCATCATCCTCGTTTGCAAAAAAATCAGGGTGATATTGCTTGCTCAATGCATAAAATTGCTTTTTTAGCTGTGCGGCATTGGGACTGAAAGTTTCGGTTATTCCGTAAAAATCAAAATAATTCATCAGTCAAAATTACTATTAATATTGGTGCAGGCGCAACAGCAATTAATATTCAATCGCACAACAAAAAATATTTATACTTGTTGAGGTTTACTGAATTACTTATAAGGCATGAATTTTACCATCAATAAAGACGCTCAAATACTTATAATAGGAGATATAATGCTTGATCATTACATCTATGGTAACTGTAACAGGATCTCGCCGGAAGCGCCCGTGCCTGTGGTTGAAATTACACGCGAGAGTTATACATTGGGTGGTGCAGGTAATGTGCTTGAAAACCTTAACGCGCTTGACTGCCATGCTGGCATTATAGCGGTTGTTGGTAATGATAGCCATGCTGCAATTATTGCTGATAAACTCATTGAATGCGGATCAAACAGTAACGGATTGATAAAAGACCCGGCACGTTGTACTACGGTAAAAACACGTGTGCTGTCATCTAACCATCAAATGATAAGGCTTGATAGAGAGATAACAGAACCTGTTAGTGAAGAAGTGATAAATGAATGCTCAGATCTAATTAACCAGCATATTGGTAACTGCAGTGTGGTACTGCTATCTGATTATAATAAGGGCTTGTTAACGGCCAATTTGCTATCAGAAGTGATTGCTTTATGCAATGCAGCGGGCATCAAAACAATTGTAGACCCTAAAGGACTTGATTTTTCAAAATACCAGGGCGTAAGTATTATAAAGCCAAATCGTAAAGAAGCTTCGTTAGCAACCGGAATTGTCATCAAAGATAATGATAGCCTGGAGCGTGCTTGTATAAAAATAAAAGAGATTACAAATTGTGAAGCTGTAGTAGTTACTATGTCTGAAGATGGCATTGCCATTTACGAAAATAACGAACTAAGCATCATCCCTACAAAAGCTATGGGCGTGGTTGATGTTACCGGCGCCGGCGATACAGTAATAGCATCTATCGCTATAGCACTTGCTTCTGGTTATTCTTTAAAAGAAGCCTGTGATTTTGCTAACCATGCCGCCGCTATTGTAGTGAGCAAGGTGGGCAGTGCCACTGCTACTTTGCAGGAGATTAATGAGATGTTCCAGTAAAACATATTTGTTATGGCTGTATTTTATGATCAGTTAAACCGGGCCATTGCTTTAGCATCTACACCTCAAAGGATAATTTCTATAGTTCCTTCGCAAACTGAATTGCTTTTTTATCTCGGGCTTGATGCTGCAATTGTGGGCATAACCAAGTTTTGTATTCATCCGCAGGGAAAAGTAAAGCAGGTTACCAAAATAGGGGGCACCAAGCAGTTAAACATGCAGTTGATACATGACCTGCAACCCGATCTTATTATTGCTAATAAGGAAGAGAATGAACAAAACCAGGTAGAAGAGTTAATGATGCGGTATCCGGTTTGGGTAAGCGACATACATGATCTTGCAACCGCGGTGGATATGATCAATAGAGTAGGTGAGGTTGTTGGGAGGAGAACCGAAGCGAACGAATTAAGTAGTAATATCAGTGGGCAATTTAGTTTACTAAAACCATCTGATAAAAACCTGCGGGTAGCTTACTTTATATGGCGTAAACCCTATATGGTGGTAGGGACAGGCACATTTATAAACGCCATGCTACAGTTATGCGGATTTACCAATGCTTTTAATAAAGACAGATACCCTGAGGTAACCCCCGATGATTTAATTGCCGCCCAGCCCGATGTACTGTTTCTTTCATCAGAACCATATCCATTTGCTCAAAAGCATATTGTTGAGTTTGAAAAATTGTTGCCAAACACTAAAATTATATTGGTTGATGGCGAAATGTTTTCCTGGTATGGAAGCAGATTATTGCATGCGCCCGCTTATTTTAACGGCCTTATTAGTACTCTGTAATAAAATAATAGCTAAGTAATGAGGCAGATAACTAAAAACTTAAAATTCAATTTTAAAGTTTAGCTTTTTACGCTATCTTTGCACTCTCTAAAAACCAAACGCGGAAGTGGCGTAATTGGTAGCCGCACCAGACTTAGGATCTGGCGCCGCGAGGCGTGGGGGTTCGAGTCCCTTCTTCCGCACATGGGATTGTGTTAAATTCCGAAAAGGGTTGCTCTACAAGAGCAGCCCTTTTTTATTAAGTACCAATTTTATCTTAAAAAGCTTCATTGATGTAGTTGTATTCTAAATGCACTTTCCTTACAACATGATTCCATGGTGTTTATTAACTTACGGATTAGACTGATGCTTCTTTATTTTTTGATGAAGTTTTTTAAGCATCCAAATTGCGTGTGGATTTTTTGGATCTATAGTTAATAGTTCTTCATATGTTTTAATGGACGGTTTGATATTACCAGTCCGATTGTACAGGTCAGCTAAACTTTCATACGCCTGTGTAGATTTTGGATACTCGCTTATATTAAGTTTGAACATCTTAATTGCAGCATCTGTTTTATTTATTTTCCGTAATTCATTGCCCGCATAATTAAGCATCGATTCCTCAAAAATAAATTTGTCGCTTTTTGATTTTTTTAGTTGATGATATAAGTTGATTGCGGCATCTGCACCTTTCTGGTTTGCAATTGTTGTAATAGTGTCTAACAGTGCCCATTTGTATTTGTACGGCTTTATGGCTGAGGTAGAATCCAGAATGTGATAGGCAATATCATTAATCTGATTAAGTGAGTTTGACAAAATCACAACGCCCTTTTTTTTCATTTTGTCGATAACTACAATGGCGCGATAGCCGGCCGTTGAACCGTCTTTCCATAGTACTTGTTTACCTCCGTTATTCAATAATGTCCAACCCATAGTTACATATCCGTCATCCCTGCCTTTTTTTACCCGCTGAACATGAGACAGTTTCATAGCAGGGTACAGATCTGACTGAACCAAGCCCAGATTGGCTGCAGCAAATTTGAGCATATCGTTCATATTAGAACGTAAAGCTCCGTTGGCGGCCAACGCCGGGAATTCCCAATTGGCCACAGGTTTTCCATACTCGCTATGCCCCGTTGCCATATTACTTTTTATTGACGGTGTAAGCTCAATTACCGTGCTGGTCATTTTTAAAGGCGTACAAATTTTCTCCTTTACTGTGGTTTCAAAATCCTTGCCTGATATACCGGTAATTACATGCCCCAGCAGCGCATAACCGGTGTTGGAGTACTGGTATTCCAGGCCCGGCTTAAACTCCGGATGAAAACCGGAAATGTATTCATAAAGCTGGCTCACTGTATATTCCACAAAAGGGTTTTCCAGATCTCTGGGGTCAACATTATCCGGGAAACGCGGGAACCCGGCAGTGTGCGTGGCTAAATTTAAAAGCGTGATATCTCTTACATTTTTATCGATAGGCCTTACATAACCCGGAATATATTTCAAAAACGGATCACTTAAATTGAGTTGTTTTTTCAAACTCATATCAGCCAAAATTGCCGAAGTAAAAACCTTCGTTATTGAGCCTATTTCATACTCGGTGTTTCCATCTGGTAACCTCCTGTCTTTATCACTCAACACACCTGCACTGATGATATGGCTGCCATTGCTATCAATAACGCCTACAATAATACTTTTGCTTCTTTTATTATCCACCTCTCTTTTAATGATAGAATAAATATTGTGTACATCGGTTTGTGCAAAAACCGATGTGCTCTTTGTGCAGAGACTAATAATTAGCAAGAGGGCTATAACCTGTAGCGACCTAATCTTCATAATAATTATGTTTGATGGAGCTTGATGTGGTAAGAAGTAAGTATTGTTTTTTAATGAAGACGTTTACAACGGAAATTAGTTACATCGCTTATTGAATAAACACTTCTGCGGGCGCTAACACTGGTGAGGAGCATTTTGATATAAAATAGCATCAGTATTAGTTGGTGTTTCTTATGAAAAAAAGACTTATTCACACCCGCCTGGCAATTTCCGCTCACACAAAAGTGTATATTTTACACTATGCCCATAACTTAACATTTACTTTATCTTGGTTAGCTAAATTTGGCGCATGCTATAATTTGACAATCCACCTACCGACTACGAGTTGTTGGAATTGCTTAAGCAAAGCGATACCAATGCTTTTGACGTATTGTATAACCGTTATTGGAAATTACTTTTTATTGCCGCTCATACAAGGTTAGGCGATGAGGATGCAGCAAAAGATATCGTACAGAACCTGCTGATTGAGGTATGGCAAAAACGGAACGACCTACAAATAAATACCAGCCTTAGCCAGTTTTTATTCGGTGCGGTTAAGCTCAAAATATTACAACATTTTAGGTCTGAAGCCATCAAACAGAGTGCGATAGAAAAAGCTTTAGAGCGCATTGGTGAACTTTCTTTTGTTGCCGAAAACTTGTCCGGATATCTTGACCTTGAAAAAATTGTAAGCGACGAAGTGGAGGTGATGCCGGTTAATATGAAGCGGTCCTTTTTATTAAGGACCGACAGTTACTCGGTTAAAGAAATTGCCGAAAACCTTAACCTTGCTGAGCAAACAGTATCAAATAATATTACCGAAGCTTTAAAGCGTTTAAAACGCAGGCTTAAGGTAGAGTATCCCGACCGTTACCTAAACTGCTTTATTCTGTTCGCTGCCTTGTTTACAAAAAGTTAACAGAAAGTTGATGTAAAATAGAAGTACTAAAAGGCGTTTTGTGCAACATCTCTATAAACAGCACAAAACTGGATGGATTCATCGGGACTAAAAGATTTAATTGATCGCTACCTTAAAAACAACGTAACCGAGCAGGAACGTAAACTGGTTGATGAATGGTACCAGTTATACGAAGACGGTAACTATTCTTTATCTGCCGAAAAATATTCTCAATTAAAAAGAGAAATATATATACACGTAAAAGAGCGATTAAATCCGTCGCCTGCAAAGATTCGCTGGCTGAATATCAGCCGATATGCCGCTGCTGCTATAACCATTCTGTTAATCACAACAGGAATACTTGTCCGTAAAAAGAGAATCGAGCATTCCAAGCCAGAAACATTTACCATAATTAAGACAGGTACCGGCCAGGTAAGAAAATTGGAGCTGCCTGATGGGTCAAAGGTTTGGCTAAATGCTGAAACGAGTATCCGCGTAAGCGAAGACTTTGAGAAAAAAACTTACCGTGGTATTTATTTGGATGAAGGCGAGGCATTTTTTGAAGTAAAAAAGAACCCGGCCCGCCCTTTTTTGGTGATTACCAATAGCATTACCACCCGTGTTCTTGGCACATCATTCAACATCAAAGCCTATAAGCAGCTAAACAACGCTGTAGTAACTGTAAGAACGGGCCGCGTGCAGGTAAACGATACGCAAAAAAAACTGGCAATACTGCGGCCCAATCAAAAAATAACTTATTCAATAAAGGGGCACACCGGTAGCGTAACAGGGTGCGATGCTGAAAATAGCAAAACATGGACCGAGGGGCATACCGCACTTAACTATGTTTCTTTTAACGAACTGGCCCTTGCCGTTAAAAATATTTACGGCATACAGCTAAAAAGTAAAAACAAATTAACAAACACCTATAAATATAATATAATCATTAGTTCGTCGCGCACTATTGACGAGACCATGAGGATTATATGCTCAATCCATCAAAACAGTTTCAGGAGGAAAAATAATGAAGTAATCATTTATTAATCAAAAAAGCCGGTCTGTAGCAGATCCGGCCATAGTTGCAAAGCCTAATAGATTGAGCCCTATTTGCTTATGCCCTTAGTTTCTCTATTAAAAATTCACTAAGAACTCAAAAGTATGAAAAAAAATTTACGAAGCTTAACTAAAGCCATGCGTATCACATTTCTTATTTACACCATGATTATTGCGGGTGCAGGTGTACTTATTGCCGCCCCAACCACCGGTCAGATTTTTGAAAAGCGCGTTAGCATTTCTTTCAAAAATGAAACACTGTCAAGCTCTATCAAGAAGATTGAACAGGCCGGCAATGTTGATTTTGCTTACGACCCTGAATTGGTAAACCTTACCAATGTGCAAATTAAAGGCCACACGTTTAATAATGAACGTTTAGCCATCGTTTTAAAAAAGCTTTTTGCCAATACGGTTATTGGTTTTAAAGAAGAAGTTGAAGGCACTGTTACCCTTTACAAAAAGGAGTTGCCTGCCAAAGCGGCCCCGGGTAAAATTTCGGGTAAAGTTGTTGATGAAAAAGGTGAGCCGCTTGCCGGTGCCACCATCATGCTGGTTGAGACGGGGAAAGGCGCGCAGGCTGATGCTAATGGCCAATTCAGCATTACTGCCGATGAAGGCACCTACACCATGTTGGTAAGCTTTATATCGTTCGAATCAAAGCGTATACCGGGTGTGAAAATAAAAGCTGGCGAGGATACTAAATTTAATACCATTACGCTTGTAGCACAAGCCGGCACATTAAACGAGGTATTGGTAGTTGGTTATGGTACACAAAAAAAGCAGAACCTTACCGGTGCTGTTGACCAGGTCACTTCAAAGGCTTTTGAAAACCGCTCACTACCAAATCTTACCCAAGGCTTACAGGGCGTTATGCCTAACTTAAACCTTACGCCACTGGATGGTAAGCCGGTGCAATCGCCATCGTACAATATAAGGGGTACCACTTCAATTGGGCAGGGGGGTAATGCACTGGTATTAGTTGATGGTGTTGAAGGCGACCCAAGCCGTATAAACCCAAATGATGTGGCCAGTGTATCGGTACTTAAAGATGCCGCTTCGGCAGCTATTTACGGTGCAAGAGGAGCTTTCGGGGTGATCTTAATCACCACCAAAAACCCGTCTAAAGAAAAAACCAGTATCACTTACTCTTTTAATCAATCTATTAAAAGCCCTACGGTAGTACCTGAGTTTGTTAGCGACGGTTATACCTTCGCAAAAATGTTTAACGAAGGCTGGAGCGCATGGAACGACTATTCGCAAACGCCGCAAAATATTAACAAAACAGTAAAATTTTCGCAAAGCTATTTGCAGGAGTTAGAAAAGCATGCCAACGACCCATCGCTGCCCAAAACCATTGTAAATGGTGCCGGCGAGTATGAGTATTATGACAATACAGATTGGTACAAGCTACTGTACAAAGATCATAACAGCGCCCGCGAGCATAATCTTTCGGTTTCGGGTAACAGTGGTAAAGCAGATTTCCTGATCACCGGCCGTTATTATTCACAGGATGGCTTGTTTCGTTATAATTCTGATGACTATAACATCTATAATTTACGAGCAAAGGGGTCATTGCAGGTTTACCCGTGGTTAAGCATCTACAACAATGCCGATTACTCCAACATGAAATATCACAACCCTTTAAATGTTGGCGAAGGTGGCAGTGTATGGCGAAATATTGCAGATGAAGGGCACAATATGGTACCTATGTTTAACCCTGATGGTACACTAACCTATTCAGCTGCTTATTCGGTAGGAGATTACTATTATGGTAAAAATGGTATCGACTTTGATAACCGCGTGTTCAGGAACACTACCGGTTTTGCAGCGCAGTTTTTTGATAACGTATTTCGCGTTAAAGGTGATTTCACTTTCCAAAATACAGATAACGACCAGACCAGGAAGCGTGTACCTGTACCTTACAGTCGCAAACCGGGCGTTATTGAATACGTTGGCACCAATTATAACGATTTACAAAATGTTAATCAGAGTACACAATATATTGCTACCAACATTTATGGTGAATACGAGCCTAAGCTAAAAGGCGGGCATTACTTTAAAGCTTTAGGAGGCTTCAACTTTGAGCAATCAACCTTTAAAAAGCTTGATGTTGTACGCAACGGTTTAATTTTTGAAGATGCTACCGACATCAATCTTGCCTTAGGCCAATCCATTAGCACTGCAGGCGGTTGGGACAGGTGGGATATACTGGGCAGCTTTTACCGTTTAAACTATTCGTTTAAAGACCGTTATTTGGTTGAAGCCAATGGCAGATATGATGGTTCATCAAAATTCCCATCTAATCAGCGCTACGCCTTCTTCCCATCAGTATCTGCAGGTTGGAAAATTTCAAACGAACCTTTCTGGAAGGTATCAAAAGACCTGATCACCGACCTGAAGTTAAGAGCATCTTACGGATCATTGGGCAACGGCAGCATTGGTTCTTACGCGTTTCAGGAAAAATTCAATATCTCTAAATCGGGCAGGGTATTAAGTGGTGTATTGCCGCAAAAAACAAGCCAGCCGGGTGTTTTGCCTGACGGCTTAACCTGGGAAACGTCAAACACACAAAACATAGGCATAGACCTGGGTATGTTGTCAAATCGTTTAACCATTGCAGGTGATGCATACATCCGCAGAACAAAAGATATGTTCACTGTAGGTATGACGCTACCGGCTGTATTTGGTACCAATGTACCAAAAGGCAACTATGCCGATCTGAAAACAAAAGGCTGGGAAGTAACAGTAGCCTGGAGAGACAGGTTTAATATTGGCGAAAAACCCTTTAACTATGGCCTGAGATTAACCATGGCCGATTACACCGCAGAAATTACTAAATACAATAACCCGGACAAAAAACTAAGCGACTACTATGCAGGGCAAACCGTAGGCGAAATTTGGGGATATGAAACAGCAGGCTATTTTACGTCTGCCCAGGATATTGCCAACTCGCCTAAGCAAACGCTTATTAAAGCCTCTAATACCGGGCAGCTTTTACCCGGTGATATTAAGTTCAGGGATTTGAATAACGATGGTGTGATTGACTACGGCGATCAAACCGTTACTAAACCGGGCGACAGGAAGATTATCGGTAACTCAACTCCAAGATATACTTATGGGATTGGTGTTGATGCCGATTGGAATAACTTTTCTTTCTCGGCATTCTTCCAGGGAGTAGCTAAGCGCGACTGGTATCCAGGTTCGGAGGCAAGCGTTTTTTGGGGGCAGTATAACAGGCCTTATAACAAAGTGCCGGTATCACAACTTGACAAAATATGGTCAGAGAGCAACCCTAATGCCTACTTCCCAAGGTACCGGGGTTACGTTGCTCAAAACGGATCTGGTGAGTTAACCCAGGCACAAACCAAATATTTGCAAAACGCCGCTTACCTGCGAATGAAAAATATCCAGGTAGCTTACAACCTGCCATTGCGGTTGATCCAAAAGATCAAGCTTACAAATTTGCGTGTGTTTGTGTCAGGCGAGAACCTGTTGACATGGTCGCCGCTATATAAGATCACCAAAGATATAGACCCTGAAAGCATTAACGGATCAGACCGGATACTGACCGACGGCACCAGTGGTAACGGGAATAACTACCCCATACTTAAAAGTGTGACATTAGGTTTAACGGCCACATTTTAATCATCATTAATATAAACAATTTAAAGAGCTTAAATATGTTTTCCCTAAAATCAACATTCATAAGACTATCAATAATAATGCTGTTTTTAAGCTTTATTATAGTTAGCTGTAAAAAATTAGATCAGGTGCCGCAGGATACGGCTACCAATTCCGCTGTGTTTGGAAGCGTAAATGGGTTACAACTGTATGCCAACTCGTTTTATGATATACTGCCAGATGCAGGTGCCGCAGTGCGTGGCGACGCCATGGTAGATTATGCCGCCAGAACATCGGTGCCTGATTTTTTAAGGTCGGGCGCATTCAGCGCAAGGCAAAGCAGCGGCTGGACCTGGACCGGGCTGCGTAACATTAACTACTTTATTGAAAATTGCAACAACCCTAATATCCCGGTTGAACAACGCCAGCACTTTATTGGCCTGGCACGCTTTTTCAGAGCGTGGTTTTACTTCGATAAATTAAAGCGTTTTGGTGATGTGCCATGGATCAACTCAACGATGAAGGTTGACGACCCTGCACTTTACAATGGCAGGGATAAAAGGACTTTAGTAGTTGACTCGATTATTGCTGACCTGGATTATGCAGGCCTGCACATCAACACTACCGATAACACCCGTAGCCTGATAACTAAATATACCGCTTACGCGTTCAAATCGCGGGTTTGCTTATTTGAAGGCACTTTCAGAAAATATCATGACGAATATAGTTTACAATCGTCGGCCGATGGATTACTTGTTCAGGCTGCTTCAGCAGCCCAAAAGGTAATGGCAGAAGGCGGTTTTACCCTGAATACTGCCGGTGGCACCGATAAATCGTACAGGCAATTATTTTCGAGTCAGGCACCTGTTGCCTCCGAAGTAATATTAGCTGCAGTTGTTGACCCCGCACTAGGCATTTTTAATGACGCTAACTGGTATTGGACCAGTGCCACATACGGCGATAGATTGAGCTTTATCCGCACATTTGTAAACACCTATCTTAATATCGACGGCACACCATTCACAAATAAACCGGGTTATAAAACCATGCCTTTCGCACAAGAAGTAAAAGGCCGGGATATGCGTTTGCAGCAAACCATACGTATGGGTAATTATACGCGTTTAAATGGAGCTACACAACAGATTGCGCCACCGGTGTTTTCTTATACTTACACCGGATACCAGCCAATTAAATTAACACAGGACGATGCATCAATGGATGGCGGTACACGTAATACCAATTCTATCCCTATTATGCGGTATGCCGAAGTGTTGTTAAACTATGCAGAAGCTAAAGCCGAGTTAAACACCTTTACCGATGCCGATTGGAACCAAACAATTGGTGCTTTACGCAGAAGGGCCGGCATAACAGGTAATACCAATACCAAACCAACCGTTGCCGACCAGTACCTGAAAACTAATTATTTCCCTGCTATATCTGATCCTTCTTTATTAGAGATAAGGCGCGAGCGCGGTATAGAGCTGGCTTTTGAAGGGTTCAGGTTTAATGATATTGTAAGATGGAAACGCGGCGAGCTGATGGACCAAGCCTGGAACGGCTTTTATGTGCCCGAGCTGAATGTTCCGCTTGATTTGAATGAAGATGGTATTGCAGATGTATGCTTTTATACTACACTGCCTGCCAAACAGGTTGCTGGGGTTACCTATGTAAGTGTTGCTGAGACGCTGGCTGGCGGAACACAAAACCCGCAAAGGCTTAACAGTGCTAACGAACTTACCTGGTTAACCACTATACAGCGCAAATGGGATAATAAATTTTACCTTTATCCTATACCAGAAACCGATAGACTGCAAAACCCCAAATTAGGCCAAAACCCAGGCTGGGAATAATAATTTATAAAAACTAACACATGATCATGAAAATAAAACAGCATTTATTCACAGCCCTATTGATCTTTCTTTGCCTGCATGGACAAGCACAGCACTTAATAGTGGGTACGTTTAATTTAAGATATGATAACCCCAAAGATAGCGGCAACCTTTGGGTTAACCGCGCACCGGTGGCCTCTGCGTTAATACGTTTTCACCAATTTGATATTTTTGGTACGCAAGAAGGCCTGCAGAATCAACTGGAAGATATTAACAAGGCTTTATCTGAATATCAGCGTTATGGTTTAGGCCGCGATGACGGTAAAGAGGGTGGAGAACATTCAGCCATTTTCTTTAAGAAAGATCGTTTTGAATTGCTAAAGAAAGGCGATTTCTGGTTGTCTGAAACACCGGACAAGCCAGGTCTTGGCTGGGATGCCACCTGCTGCAACCGCATTTGCTCATGGGTATATCTGCTGGATAAGCAAAGCAAAAAGAAATTCTATTTTTTTAATGCTCACTTTGACCACCAGGGTAAAATTGCCCGGGAAGAAAGCGGTAAATTGATACTTAAAAAGATAAAAGAGATAGCGGGCAACGAAAAAGCCATCTTTACAGGAGATCTTAACGGTGACCATAAAAGCTCCTGGTATCAGCGTTTAGCTACGTCAAACTATTTGGTTGATACTTACAGCCAGGCAGCACAACCTTATGTGTTTAATGCTTCATTTAACTCATTTGGTAAGGCCCTGAATAAAGAAGGTATCATCGATCACATTTTTACCACCGGCAAGGTGACTGTTAAAAGGTGGGGTATATTAACCGATAGCTATCATGGCAAATTTCCGTCAGACCACTTCCCGGTACTCGCCGAAGTGATTTTGTAATTATGCAATAAAAAAAGCCTGCTCAAAAGCAGGCTTTTTTTTACAAAATGTCACGTTCTGAAAAAGTTGACTAATAAAAGTCTACATATAATTTATCAGGTAATTAAAATAAAAGGGAAGTGCTCTGTCTTGTACTTCTTAAATAGTTACCCGTACCGTTTCCATATCTGCAAGTTCAATCGTTAGATTGACTGAACGCGGACCTTTGGGCCGTGTGCGGTGACGAACGCTGGCAGCAACTGTGATCATCTGACCCTTACCGATCTCTACAGTGCCGGTCTCCAGATCAAGAAACATAGTGCCTTCCAACACAATAAACGTCTCGTCAGAATTAGGGTGGTAATGCCAGTAAAAGTCTTCGGTCATGACGCTTATCCTAACTACATGGTCATTGACATTTGTAAGAACGTGATTGGCATACTTATCAGAAATTGCCTGATGGTATTCGTTTAAATCAGTCGGTTTAAAAGGTGAATTTTCCATATCGTATTCCTATAAAAATAGTTAAACATTTTTAGGATGTGACCATTGTCGCCTAATATCTATACCTCCTACAGATATAATTGCACCATTTGTTTCCAGTAGCGGGGCCGGTGTGCGTAATTATTCCATATAAATAACCGGTTAGGTATCTGCTTACCCCAAAGTAGTTGGCTAAATTCCCGGTTGTCATTCAAAAACGGATCAGTTTCGCCTACCGCAAGTATAATTTCAATATTGCGGATAGCATCTAATGTATGGCTGTCATTTAAGTTTGCAACATATTGCCGGGGCATATTAAAGTAAACATCATTATTGTGATAGCCATTAAAAAGGTCATTAAAGTCTTGTATCTGATTGGTAAGATCATATCTTCCGCTCATTCCTATTGCTTTTTTAAAAAGGCCGGGATATTTCAGTGCCAGGTTTATAGCATGATATGCGCCCATGCTACAGCCGGCCACTTCTAAATAGTTAGCTGTGTTTTTAAGCTGCATCAGCGGCACTACTTCATACAAAATATACTGCTCATATTGTATATGACGGGCAATTCTAACAGAGGGGTGTACCCAGTAATTATAAAAGCTTTCGGCATCAATGCTATCTATACAAAAAAGCTGGATGTCACCATTATAAATTGGATCCCTTAATGCATTTACAATGCCCCAATTTTCGTAATCATAAAACCGGGCCATGCGGGTTGGGAAAAATAATATGCACCTGCCGCTATGCCCAAAAATCAAAAGCTCCATGTTACGTTGTAACCTGGTACTGTACCATTTATGATATTCCCTGTTCATTTTAGGCGCAGTCTTATATGTGGGAAATATATGTAACGAATGTTACCTCATAATAAACAAATAATTAACCATTAATAGCAATTTGCTTGCTAATAATATCTTTCCATAACCTATATCCGCTTTCACTTAAATGCAGGCCATCGCCAACCAAATATTCACTTTTCAGATGACCTGCCTCATCTATCATTTCTTTAAATATATTAATAAAATGCCAGTTATTGTTGTAACAAATAATTTCGGTTTCTATTAAATTATTAGTGTATTTAAACCGGTCGGCCATGTGCCAGCGACTAATACTTGGTTTTAAAGAAACAAAATAGCAGGGGATGTTTCCGAATTGCTTACTTATTTTAACAACAAGTTGCTGAAAAAAAATAAATACTTCCTCGGGGTGTCTTCCATCTCCCAGATCATTATCACCGGCATAAATAATAAATCTTTTAGGGTGATAATATTTCATAACCCGTTCAAAAAACCACACACATGCTGCCAGGGTCGATCCTCCAAAGCCAAGGTTAACAGGTTTTAATTGATTAAAATCTTCATAAAAACTCGTCCATAGCCGAATAGAGGAACTGCCGTAGAAGATAGTTTCTGGTTCATATTGTAAATTACTAACATCCTTTTCAAGACGCCTAATCTCATCTTCATACCAAATCATTCAATATTTTAATATAGATAGCGCAATGTTAATAAATCTATTAGTTTCTTTAACCATTTTCAAAAAGCTTTCAGGTAGATAGCTTTTTACTTTTTAGCAAAATCTTTAGCAAACTCATTAAGCTGATTAGTGCTAACAGTTTGTTTGCCATTACTAATAACTATACGATAACGGAAAGTTACCGATTCCCCTTTTTTAAGATGCAGGTTCTTTGCTGATTTACCATTCGTGAAAATTTTCTCGCCAAGAGGGTTAGCTGCAAACAGGCCATATCCCCGAGCATGCCAGAAGGTTGGGTAATTAGGGTTTCCGGGATGATCTATTATAGCAATACTTACCGAGTCGGCGCCCATTTTACCAAAAACCTTGCACCATACCCCGCGGGTACTCCAAACGTCGTTACCTGTTTTGCCGGCACTGGTTAAGTAATCGCCATTGGCTATTTTATCTTCACCACCTTTAACTATTGTTACGTTACCCTTATCGTCCGTAAATTTCTGGTCTTCGGTGGTAGGCATTTGTAATTCATGCGCTAAACGCAGGCCAAGCATGCCATCTTTGGCATCGGTAAAAACAGCATCTGCATCAGCCTTTAAGGTGGTAACCCTGTCAATTGTACGCTGGTTGCCTGCTCCTTTAAATTCAAACCGTGTGGTTTCCTCTAAAATTACATCCTTTTGCTGATTGGTCCAGTTAGCATGATAGGCCAGTACCCCGGTTGTTCCACTTGTGGCCTCCAATATACGATCGGTGCGGATCCAGCCGTATAAATTCTTTTTGGCCTGCGGAATGGCGTACGAATTGTTCCAGAAATCAAGCCCGTTGAGGTTTTCAAAATTAAACCAAAGGCCAATGTGGTGCGGATGATCTGTCGGATCGCCGGGTTTAGGATTAAGCGGGAAACCACGGGTAACAACAGTACCATTAGCCGCATGCAATGGGTATAACACGGGCTTTTCAAGGCTATTGGGATACAAGAAACTGGTAAACAGTTTGCCTCCAATAAAAACATCTACCTTTTGTTCCTTAGCCGATCTCACCATCTTTACCGGTTCGTTTTTTTGAGCCGATACCGTTAAAGTAGCTACTGACAGAAGGGTAACAAATCCCAATTTTTTAAATATGGCCGTCATAATTGTTTATTAATATTTAAATATTTTACCGTTTGCCATTACCTCCTGCGTTTTTTCATCAAATGTGGCCTTATAGCCGGTATGTACAGCAGCGTTGGTCATAATGTTGGCTATAGAATGGCTGTATCCTGCTTCAACGGGTGCATTAGGCTGTTTACGGCTGCGCACACATTCCATCCAGTTACGCACGTGGTTTGATGTTAGTACATCACCGCCTGTATTGGCAGAAGCTACTACCTTTTCAGTATTTGCCAGGCTAATTTCAGGCAGCAGGTTTGCTTGCATCTTCATGGCCGATGCCATTTTTTGAGTTAAACCACCTTCCGGAGATACCTTGTTGGTATTCAGGTTTAATTCGCCACCGTTTGAATAGTAGATCTCTGCCGGATGCTCATCACCGTTATGCATGCGTGAACCAAATGTAACCTGGAAACCTGTTGACAGATCATCCTGCGGGCCGTAATCAAAAGCCGCTAAAATAGTATCCCAGTTTCTGCGGCCATCTTTCCACTTATAAATACCACCATTGGCAACTACGCTACGAGGATGTTTAAGGCCGGTAAACCAATGCACTGTATCAATTTGATGGCTCATCCACTGACCCGGCAAACCCGATGAATATGGCCAAAACAAGCGGTATTCCAGGTATATACGAGGGTCAAACGCCTCATAAGGGCGGTTCATAATAAAGCGTTTCCAGTCGGTATCCTGTTCTTTTAAAACGCCTAACAGTTCCGGCCGGCGCCAGCGGCCGGGCTGGTTAACATTCCAGGTTAGTTCAACCATAGTAATAGGGCCAAACTTGCCTGATCTGATAAAATCATTAGCGGCATGGTAATTAGCCCCGCTTCTGCGTTGCGAACCTATTTGTACTATTTTACCCGATTCTTTAACCGCCTTAATCGCTGCACGGTTATCTTCCATGGTTTCTGCAAAGGGCTTTTCAACGTAGGCATCGCAGCCGGCTTTTACGGCTTCAATAGCGTGGCGGGCATGCTGGAAATCTGCTGTGCTGATAAAAACGGCATCTACTGTTTTGCTATCATATAATTCTTCGTTATTACGGTATGCCTTTACATCGTTTTGCATTTTCTCTTTCCAGATGGCCGCGCCTTCTTCCCGGCGCCTTTTCCAGATATCAGATACACCAACTACCTCAAAATTAAGTTCTTTGCAGTGGTTCATAAAGCTGGGGATGTGTGAGCTTTTATGCCTGTCAGAAAATCCGACAACACCAACCCGCACACGATCATTAGCGCCTATTATGCGTTTATAACTTTTAGCGCTCCATGCGGTTTGAGTGAGTAATGCCCCGGCTCCGGCCAATGTAGCCTGCCTGATAAAAGTACGACGTGATTCTTCCATAGTAGTGTTGTATAATTTATTAGATAGTTGATTTTAATTGATCTTAAAATTACAACGATATGGCCCGCAGGCCGCTATCAGGGTAACTTTCATGAAGAACAGGTAAATTGGTTTATAAGCCAGTCCGCATAACTGGCATAATCAAATATCGAAGATATTTCTATAAAATTGTTATGCTTTTTGTAAGAAGCCTATTACAATTGCAACATAACTGCATGTAAAGCTTCTCAAAAAAAGCAATTCTAAAGAATCAAATAGGGGGGACACAGGTAAATTATAGATGGGCGTGAAACAGATAGCCACGCCCTAAACTTTTAATACAAACTTTATTATTTAGGAATAGCAAAAAGATGCGCCCTATCAGGAATTGGGTCTTTACGGTCATAAGGTACGGGTGGTTTTAATATTTCCCATTGTACCCATAAATTATAATCTGTCGAAAGTAATGACAAGAGTTCTTCCACACTGCTACCATAACGGCTCATCATATCCGGATGAAGCTCAATAGCCAGTTTAGGCATTGTTTTTAACAGCTCTGTTGCACCCTTTAAAACATCTGTTTCAAAGCCTTCAACATCTATTTTTATCACTGTTGGTTTTAAATGCAGATAGTCGTCAGCTTTAACAACGGCTACTTCAATTCCGTTGTGCTCTTTTCCTTTAAGGATATAAGAATTTGAGCTGGAGTGCGATATCATTATTGTACCGTCTTCGGCACCAACAGCATTCGGTATAATGGTTGCGTTTTTTACACCGTTTATTTCAATATTCTTTTTAATTATAGCTACGTTATCGGGGTTAGGTTCAAAGGTATACAGGTGACCTTCATTGCCGATCCATTTAGAAATAACAACAGCAGTAAGCCCATGATGGCCACCGCATTCCAATACAATATCACCCGGTTTAC
This sequence comes from Mucilaginibacter sp., assembly GCF_041660805.1. Classification (GTDB taxonomy): domain Bacteria; phylum Bacteroidota; class Bacteroidia; order Sphingobacteriales; family Sphingobacteriaceae; genus Mucilaginibacter. The sequence continues at coordinate 87,372 of NZ_JBAZVP010000015.1, forward strand.
AAATAGCATTCTTAACAAATTCCATTTCGGGCCAAAGCCATTCTCCTGCCGAACTTGAACTATCTACATACCAGGTTTTGCCATCCAGGTTAGCTACGTAAAATTTAAAATCGGTTTTTAGCAAAGTCCTTTCAACTACATAAGGGACAAAGTTTCTGTTCTTATAACGAAATACAATTTTTTTAAGGGATTCTTTTATATCTGTTCCAAATAAGTTCTTAAGCTTCATATTACGATTAATGAGTTAATTAGTTGAAAAACCGGGGCGGAGTTTGCAAACTTTGACAGCTGCAAGATAATTAAAATAAGGAATTACGTATTAATAATTATCATTTGTGCTATTAATAGCGGTTGTCAAACGGCAAGGTAACTCGTTTGAATTTATAATATAGACTGCTAAAATTGATTAGCTTTTTCTATTTTTAGCCGATTTGATATGTTTAAAGGCCTTATGTAAGTAGGTGTGCTGTCTATGCCTATCTACATCCAAAAAACATAAGCCTTTAAATACCGTTAAATTTATCTTCACAACCCAATTATCTACTATGAACAACCTATCTAAAAAACTACTTACATTATTATTAACTTTTTGTTGCTTTCAGTTGTGGGCGCAAGACAAGTTGCCGTCATATCCGTTAATTACTCATAACACCTACTTTAGTATATGGTCAAACAGCGATAAGCTGAACGAATCTGTCACTACACATTGGACGGGTAAGGAGCAATCGCTGATAGGCATTATTAAGGTTGATGATAAGTTTTACCGCTTTATGGGGCAGTCATCCAAACAATACAATACTATTGTTGCCGCTGGCGATGAAAGATCTGAGAGGGTTAAATATCAAATGGAAGGTACAGCCGCTACCAATTGGGAAAAACCATCTTTTAATGATCAGGACTGGAAAACGGGTTTAACACCATTTGGTGATGACCGTAGTAAGCCGGGAACGGAATGGAGGGGTAAAGACATCTGGATCAGAAAAAAATTCAATCTTAGCCAAGTTCCTACAGGACGTGTAATGCTTAAACTTTTTCATGATGATGGTGCCGAGATTTACCTGAATGGACAAAGCATTATTAAAAAACTTGGCGCTAATGGCGATTATGAGATGATTGAGCTATCAGACGATGCTAAATCAAAATTAATTACCGGCGAGAACTTGTTAGCCATTCATTGCAATAATACCGGAGGTGGTACATGGATAGATGCAGGCCTATCAGAAGAAGTAGTAAACACTACTGACAGCGAAATCAAATTAGCCAAACAAACCGGTGTAAAGGTTACTGCAACACAAACCACTTACCAGTTTAAATGTGCCGATGTTGACCTGGATGTTACCTTTACTTCGCCGCTTATATTAAATAATTTGGCCATGCTGTCGTCGCCGGTGTCGTATATCACCTATAATGCAAAAGCTAACGACGGCAAAAAGCATTCAGTTAGTATCTACCAGGGTGTATCTACAAACGTTGCGGTAGATCAGCCAAATCAGGAAGTTAATGTTACAGCGTATGCTAAAAATGGCCTGCAAATTTTAAAAGCCGGTACTGTTGAGCAGCCCGTATTACAAAAAAAAGGCGATAATGTAAGAATTGACTGGGGATACATGTATGTAGCCGCCAATGGTGCAAAACAATACACCGCCACAGAGGATAATGCCATAAATTCATTCTATGGTTCAACCGGGCAACAATCTGCGGCACTTACCACCGGTAAAAAACTTGTGCTCAATACTATTTTTAATTTAGGGAGCGTGGGCAGCAATGTTGTTAGCAAATACACGCTTTTAGGGTATGATGATATTTATTCGGTGCAATACTTTAAAGTCAACTTAAAACCATGGTGGCGTAACCAGCCGGGTGCCACAATGGACGGTGCTTTGGCTAAGGCAGCCAATAATTACGCTGCGACAATAGCCCTGTGCAATAAAACCGATGTACAGATATACAATGATGCAAATAAGGCAGGCGGCAAAGAGTATGCTAAGCTTTGCGTTATGGCTTACCGCCAAAGTATATCGGCACATCAGTTAGTAAAAAGTCCGCAAGGCGATCTGTTATTCCTGTCAAAAGAGAACTTTAGTAATGGCTCAATTAATACGGTAGATGTAACCTATCCATCAGCACCTTTGTACCTGTTGTATAATCCTGATTTAATGAAAGGTATGCTTAACGGGATCTTCTATTACAGCGAAAGTGGTAAATGGAAAAAGCCTTTTGCCGCGCATGATCTGGGTACTTATCCGCTGGCAAATGGTCAAACATATGGCGAGGATATGCCTGTTGAAGAATCTGGTAATATGATCATACTTACGGCAGCAATTACAGCAGCGGAGAAAAATCCGGCGTATGCCAAAAAACACTGGAAAACCTTAACCGTATGGACTAACTACCTGGCACAGGCAGGTTTCGACCCGGGAAATCAACTATGTACCGATGATTTTGCAGGGCACCTGGCTCATAACATAAACTTATCTGTAAAGGCTATTGTTGCTATTGGCGCCTATGCAAAAATGGCAGGTATGCTTGGCGAAAAAGCAACCGAGGCTAAATATAATAAGCTGGCAAAAGAACTTGCAGTAAAATGGGTAGAGAAAGCAGATGCAGGAGACCATTACGCTTTGGTATTTGATAACAAAAATACCTGGAGCCAAAAATATAATATGGTTTGGGATAAGGTGCTAAAGCTAAACCTATTCCCGCAAAGCGTTTATAATAAAGAGATCAAGTACTACTTAACTAAGCAAAATGAATATGGCTTGCCATTAGATAGCCGTAAAACCTATACAAAATCTGACTGGATACTGTGGACGGCTGCAATGGCGGCAAACCAAGCCGATTTTAAAGCCCTGGTTGACCCTGTGTATAAGTTTGCCACAGAAACTCCATCACGTGTCCCTTTAAGCGACTGGCATGAAACTACTGACGGCAAAATGGTTGGTTTCCAGGCACGGAGCGTAGTAGGTGGTTATTTTATGAAAGTTTTAGCTGTTAAAGCAGCTAAACCGGCAATCAAAAAGTAAAATTAGCACAATTACATATTGTTAAGCGTTATTGGCAAATAGCCGGTAACGCTTTTTTTATTAAGTTATTTATAGGCAAGGAAGGTTAATTGCTTCAAAAATAAAAATCCTTTCCATAGTTTTAGCGCATGAAAACATTGGGCTTAATAGGCGGTACAAGCTGGGTATCAACAATAGATTATTATAGGTTTATAAATCAGGGGATAAATGACAAACTTGGCGGTTTAAATGCTGCAAGATTGTTGTTACATTCCTTTAATTATGCCGATATCGCTAAAAACAATGCTGCGAATGATTGGGCCAAAACAACCGAAATGATAGTGCAGGCAGGGATTGGTTTACGCAACAGCGGTGCAGATGCTATAATTCTGTGTGCTAATACGCTCCACCTGGTTGCTGATGAAGCTGAGCAGAAAATAGGCTTACCCGTAATTAATATTGCTACTGCCACTGCCGTAGTAATCAAAAAGCAAAACCTTACGAAAGTTGCTTTACTGGGAACAAAATTCACTATGGAACATACTTTTTTTACCGATAAGTTAGCAGCGGACGGCATAGATGCCTTAATACCCGGTGACGATGATAGGAAATTTATTCATACAACTCTTATTGACGAACTTGGAAAGGGGATATTGTTACCTGAAACCAAAACAAGATACCTGCAGATAATTGAAAATTTGAGACAGCAAGGTGCCGAAGGGGTTATATTAGGTTGTACAGAGATTCCTTTATTAATAAAACCCGGCGATACCGATATTATACAGTTTGATACCACACAGATCCACTCGGCGGCGGCGGTAGCGTTTGCGATAGGATAAAATTTCAATAACTGTAAAATTTGCATACTTTTAAACTGCAATGCAAGCAAAAAATAACAAAAGAACCATCCGCGCCTGGGCTATGTTTGATTGGGCGAATTCGGCATATAACCTGGTAATTACATCAACTATTTTCCCGGCATATTACGTAGCTATTACCACTAATGCTGATAATGGCAACCGGATAAATTTCTTTGGGTATAGCTTTGTGAATACAGCTTTGCAGGATTACGCATTAGCCGTGGCTTACCTTATAATGGCGCTGTTATTGCCGATATTAAGCTCCATAGCCGATTATCGTGGTAATAAGAAGGTATTTATGCAATTCTTTACGTTGCTTGGTTCCGTTGCTTGCTGTGGCTTATTCTTTTTTGATAACAGTAGGTTAGAGATTGGAATTATCTGTTTTGCGCTAGCAGCAATTGGCTACAGCGGAGGCTTTGTTTTCTATAACTCTTACCTGCCCGAAATAGCCACCTTAGATATGCAGGACAAAGTGAGCGCCAAAGGGTTCACTTACGGCTACATTGGTAGCGTATTACTGCAATTGATATGTTTTGCGTTTGTGTTATCGCCTGGTACTTTTGGCATTACCGATAAGGCTTTGCCTGCACAGCTATCCTTTTTACTGGTTGGCATCTGGTGGATTGGCTTCGCGCTGATACCGTTTAGTATATTACCTAAGGGAAGCCCCAATGCGCAAACACATCAGCATAACATAATAAAGGGAGGTTTTATGGAGTTGGGTAAAGTTTGGGTAAAGGTAAAATCGATGCCGTTGTTAAAACGTTATTTGCCTGCATTCTTCTTTTACTCAATGGGGGTGCAAACTATTATGCTGGTTGCCACAGGCTTTGCAGCAAAGGAATTAAAGATGCCTACATCCGCGTTAATTACTACTATCCTTATTATACAAATAGTAGCCGTTGCTGGCGCTACGCTCATGTCGCGCCTGTCAGATAAATTCGGTAACATAAAGGTGCTGATATTAGTAGTTTTAATATGGGTAGGGATTTGCATAGCTGCTTATTTTATTAAAACAGACACTCAATTTTACATTTTGGCTGGAATTGTTGGTCTGGTAATGGGAGGGATCCAATCGCTTTCACGATCTACCTATTCAAAATATCTGCCGCAGGATATTACCGATACCGCATCTTTTTTCAGCTTTTACGATGTAACCGAAAAACTGGCTATAGTAGGGGGATTATTTAGCTTTGGGTTTATAGAAGAAATAACCGGGAGCATGCGTAATTCGACCCTGGTTTTATGCGGATTTTTTATTGTTGGATTGCTCCTGCTGTTTTCTTTATTAAGAAGAGAACAGAAAGTTCAGAAAAATTCGGAATTTAGCGTCGTTTAATTTTTATAATGACAATTGAGTTATTTATTCCCTGTTTTATAGATCAGCTATATCCTGAAACTGCTTTTAATACTGTTAAAGTGTTAGAAAAAGCGGGTTGCGTGGTTAAATATAACCCGGAGCAAACCTGTTGCGGTCAGCCTGCTTTTAACGCCGGATTTTGGGACGATGCTAAAGCTGTGGGCAGTAAATTCCTTAACGATTTTCACGAGGATAGCATTATTGTTTCCCCATCGGCCTCATGTACAGGCATGGTGCGTAATTACTATAACGACCTTTTCACTAATACTACATCGCATAATAAATGCCGTAATATTCAAAGCAATATATACGAGCTGAGCGATTTTCTGGTAAATATATTACAGGTAGATTATTTTGGCGCCGAACTGGAAGGGCGTGCGGTTTACCATGATAGCTGCAGTGGGTTGCGCGAGTGCAAGATCAAAAATGAGCCACGTCAATTATTATCAAAAGTATTAGGGTTGGAGTTATTAGACCTGAAGGATAATGAAACCTGTTGCGGATTTGGCGGCACCTTTGCTGTTAAATTTGATGCAATATCGAGCGCGATGGCCCAGCAAAAGGTTGATAATGCACTGGCTGTCAATGCAGAATATATTATCTCAACAGATGCCTCATGCCTCCTGCACCTGCAGGGCTATATAGATAAAAACAGTCTGCCGATAAAAACCATCCACATTGCTGACGTATTGGCAAGCGGGTGGGGGAATGTGTAATTTTTATAGATATATGTAGAGACACAATATTTTGTGTCTCAGCCTACAAGTAATTTCATGATTTAAAGTATCCGGGAGACACAAAATATTGTGTCTCTACAAAAAGGATGCTTTACAACTCGTAAACCACATCTTTTTCGGGGATAGTAACCTTATAGCCGTCTTGTTCTAATGTATCAGCCAATGCCTGCATGCTGCTTTCCTCTCCATGCACCAAAAAGACGCCTTTAAGCGATTTACTATCCTGAGATTTAATGTTAGCCACCAAATCATCATGATCGCCGTGAGCGCTTAAAACATCGGTTTTTTTGATGGTAGCATAAACTGCCAGGTCGCGGTCTTTTATATGAACTATTGGGTCGCCGCGCAGCAGGCGGTAACCTAAAGTACCTTTAGCACAATAACCTATAAACAAAATGGTACAGTAATAATTTTGAATGTTATAGAAAAGGTGGTCCTGGATACGGCCGCCTTCCAGCATACCTGCTGATGATATAATGATACAAGGCTCATAATAGTTTGATACCTGCCTGCTATCCTTTAAGGTTTCAACATAGGTGAGGTTGTCAAACTCAAACTCATCACCTTTTTTATTGTAAAATTCCTGTGCCTCAGGATTTACCAGATTGTGGTGCTTTCTATATAAGCTGGTAGCCATTGATGCCATCGGGCTGTCAACAAATACAGCTACTTTAGGTAACAGGCCGCTGCTAAAGATCTTATTTAAAGCAAAAACCAACGATTGCGTGCGCCCAATACTGAATGCGGGTATAATTAAACGGCCCTGTTCCTTAATACAAACCTTTTCAATTGTTTCTACCAGGGTTTCCTCAACAGACTTATCCTTAGTATGGTTACGGCCGCCATAGGTAGCTTCTGAAACAATATAATCAACAGGAGGGAGGGCCTCCGGATCATTTAATACCGGGTAGTTCTTACGGCCAATGTCGCCGGTAAAGGCTATAGATTTTTCTATTCCTTCATCATTTATCTTTAAAACCGCGGCGGCAGCACCCAGTAAATGACCTGCTTGTATAAAGGTTAGTTCAATATCGCCGGTAATACGGAACGGTCTGTTAAAGCCAATAGTTACAAAACGCTCAACAGTATCCATCACGTGTTTTTGTAAATATAATGGCTGCGGACCGCTGTTTTTTTGGTATTTATTTTTACGGTTCCGGTGGTTTTTTTGAGATTTCTGCAAAAAGATATTTACCGAATCCAGCAGTAACAATTCTGTAAGATCGGCGGTTGGGGGAGTACATAGTATCTGGCCGTTAAAACCCATGCGTACCAGCGTTGGCAAGTTGCCGGAGTGGTCAATGTGGGCATGTGTAAGTATCACTACATCAATATCTTCCGGCTTAAAGTTAAAGTTTTCATTTACCTGTATATTGTGGTCTTTTTCGTAATCGAGCCCGCAATCAATTAGTATTTTATATTGGCCAACCTCCAGCATATGCATGCTTCCGGTAACCTGACGGGCCGCCCCGTGGATAGATAATTTCATTTAAATAGATCAATAATGGTTCGGGTTTTCTCTGAATATCTCTAATTTTCTCTAATTTTTTGCTTTTTGTTGTTCATTTTTTACAAAAAACACATCAAAATTCAGCCCCTTAAAAACCGGTAGTTAAGATATATAAATTTATTGAACTTCGTATTGTAACTGGCTCAGATAACGGTAAAGGCCCTGCTGGTTGGCAATTAATTCCTGGTGGTTACCGGTTTCAATTATCACACCTTTTTCCAGCACAATTATTTTATCAGCCTCGCGGATGGTAGACAGGCGGTGGGCAATGATCACCGATGTACGGCCCCTCATTAATACCTCCAATGCTTCCTGTACCAAACGCTCCGACTCCGAATCAAGCGAAGAGGTTGCCTCATCCAATATCAATATGGCCGGGTTTTTAAGCAAAGCCCTTGCAATGGCAATTCGCTGCCTTTGTCCGCCCGAGAGTTTTACACCGCGCTCACCAACAACGGTATCATAACCTTCTGGGAAGGAGGTGATAAACAGATCGGCATTGGCTTTTTTAGCCGCTTGGATAATCTCTTCTTTAGATGCATCCAGCTTACCGTATGCAATGTTCTCTAAAATGGTACCGCCAAACAGCAATACATCCTGCGGAACAATGGCTACCTGGTTACGGATATCCGTAAGGGCATATTCGCCGGCATCTTTACCATCAAACTGTATGGTACCGCTTTGCGGATGATAAAATTGTAATATCAGCGCGGCCATGGTTGACTTGCCTGAACCGCTTGGCCCTACAATGGCTATCCGCTGCCCGGCATCGGCACTAAAAGAAATATCTTTCAGAACAGTTAACTCTGATCGGGAAGGGTAGGCAAATACCACATTGTTAAATGAAAGGTTGCCTTCAATTTTTTGTTTGATGAGGTTCTCGCTGGCAATTATAGATACGTCTTCGCCTTTTTCATCCAATATTTCCAATACACGCTCACTGGCGCCAACCGCCTTTTGCATATTGGCATACAGCTCAGGGAAGCTACCCATAGCAGCACCCACAAATATAGAGTAGAGTATAAAAGTTGTTAAACTGCCAACAGAAAGCTCATGGTGACTGACCAATATCGAACCATACCAGATAACGCCCACTATAGCCCCAAATAAACAAAATACAATGAAGGAAGCGAATAGCCCACGGAACTTTGCGCCTTTAACGGCTATTTTTACTACCTCACGCAGGTTTTTATCATATCGCCCGGCTTCAAATGCTTCGTTTACAAATGCTTTTACATTGGCTATCCCTTGCAGTGTTTCTTCGATAATGGTATTTGAATCGGCCAGTTTATCTTGTGCCTCCCTGGAGAGTTTCCGGATAAATTTTCCGAATACTACCGCTACTACTATCAGCACCGGCAGCATCACCAATAAGGCCAGCGTAAGTTTAAAAGATACGATGGTAAGAAACGTTATACCACCAACCAGCAGTACCATTTGCCTTATCATTTCGGCAAAAGTGGTGGTCATGGTATCCTGGATCTGGGAAAGATCGGCAGATATACGGCTGTTAAGCTCGCCAACCCTGCGGTTAGCAAAAAAGTTCATGGGTAAGGTAACCAGTTTAAAATAAGTATCGCGCCTTATATCGGCCAGGGCACGTTCACTTACCTGTACAAACCATACCACCCTAAAAAATGATATGATAGCCTGCACAAACAGTACTGCAAATGCCAGTGTACCTATCGCGTTAATAGTAGGCGGCAAAAACGAATATTTTTGTTTGCCCTGCGCAGCATCTATCAGCGCCCCTAAAAATGAGGGAAATGCTAAACCTGTTAAACTGGAAAGAAATAAAAATAAGATAGCGGCTGTAAATTTACCGCGGTGAGGTTTTAAGTAGGAGATAAGCCGGGCTATGCGCCTTAAACTATCCAGGTTTATTTTTGCTTTGGGTAATTCCGCCTCTGCCTTACTGCCACTGTTCAGTCGTCCTCTTGCCATTTATAATTATATGTTATCAACCTGCAAAACTAAGGGTTTAATTGTTGTGTTTGGCTTGAAGTGGATAAAATTGACGAAAGGATGAAAGGAAGTTGTATTCTGAACTATTTTATATTTCACGCAAAGTCGCGAAGACGCTAAGAAGACAAACTCAATTTTGCCGTTGTTGGTGTTGTCACCACAGGTGTTCGGAAGACGAAAAAGCGGTGGATATGTGCGATTCCCTCCCAACGGGAGGGTGCAGGGAGGGGTTTAGGAGATAGGTATTGGTGTAAATAACCCCTACCCGCCACTTCACAGGCAGCCGCACCCTTCCCCAAGGAAGGAGTTTTGGCATAAATACAAATCTTCCGAACACCAACAATGGCGCAGTCATGCTGAGCTTGTCGAAGGACGTGTGCAAAGGCCCGCCCGCGATGCTTCGACAAGCTCAGCATGACTCATATAATTAAATATGTCATGGATAGAAACTCTATTGAAAATCAATTATCACACTATCACCCAAATTCAAGCCCAACAAACCGCCTGCATTACCCTTGTTAATGGCAATTTCCAAATTATGAAACGCCGCAACCTTTACGTGTATATGGCACCATGTATTTTTTTGTTCATCTTGCCTGATTTATACATACTATTGTGATTTAATATAATGATACAGCCGGCAACAACTTTTTTAGGAAATACCAAATTTACAAAATCTGTAAAAGGATGTATGGTCGCGCTTACAAGCTACACAAATGACACCAGCTTTGAGGAGTGGCATTCGCATGAAAACTCAAGTATCAGTTTTTTACTCAATGGCTTTCATAAGGAAGATTTTTTAGGCAAAACTTTATTAAGGGTGCCGGGCGATATTAAATTTATTCCTGCAGGTGAAATGCACCGGTGTAATGATTATACTCCCGAAACACGGAAAATTAACCTTGATCTTACTGATGAACTTTTAAAGCAAATGGAAGTTTCTGAAGAGGGAGTAATTAATCTGATAGATCGTTCAGGACAACCAAAATTTACTTTGCTTAAACTTTATCATGAGCTTAATGACAATGGGAGCCATGCAACGGCTTCTTCACAATTAATGCTTTATGAATTATTTCACCCCAAAAGTGCAGCTTCTAAAGTCAGGGGCAATAAGGCTCCCGCCTGGGTATATGTATTAAAACAATTATTGCACGATGAATGGGACACATCGTTTGATCTTCATGAGCTATCATTAAGATTAGGGATTCATCCTGTTACTATCTCCAGATATTTTCCTCAATACTTTGCTTCCACCTTAGGAAGTTATATGAAAACCATTAAAATTGATAAAGCTCTTGGCTTAATAAAAAGTACTAACTGCTCACTTACAGAAATTGGGTATATGTGCGGCTTTTCAGATCAGGCACATTTTACACGCACGTTTAAAGAACTAACCGGATTTTTGCCAAAAGATTTCCGGAAGGCTTAAATGCACAGGTTAATTTCATTCAATTTTAAGCTTTAAGCGTTGATTAGTTTTACCTTATGAAAAAAACAGGAATGTTGCTGTATTTGTTGTTGCAAATTACCTTAGCGTGGGCACAAACACCTTATACCATCCAGATAAAAAAAGCCGATTCACTCACTAAAGCCAAAGACTATAAAAATGCCGCTTTAACTTATTCGGTCGCTTTTAAAATGAGCAAAGGATCTGAGGATACGGATAACAGGTACAATGCGGCCTGCGCCTGGGCGTTGGCTAATTATCCCGACAGTGCTTTTAACAACTTAAACACCATTGTAGGTAAAACATATTTTAATTACGACCATCTCATTACTGAGGCCGACCTTGAAGGGATTCATAATGATAAACGCTGGTTACCGCTGCTTCGCAAAATACAGACAGCTAAGCTCACTATTATTTCTCCGGATAAGCTATATCAGGACTTTGATCTTTTAGTATCTGCCCTTAAAGAGGCGCATGGCGGTTTATATTGGTATAATACACAATTACAGTTTGATAGCATTTGTCGCGCACAAAAAAATAAGATAAAACCGGGTATGACAGATCTCGATTTTTATAATATAGTTGCCCCGTTAAATGCTTTTATAAAAGACGGGCATACCCCTTTAAGTTTAGGCCCGCAAACACAGGCATATTTAAGGTTTGGCGTTAAGTACTTTCCCGTTTATCTCAAGTTTTTTAATAAAAAAGCATATATCATCAATAATGTAGGGGAGGCGAATATAAAAGGCCTTATTTTAATTAAGGTTAACGGCCATACGATAGATGAGTTAATGCAAAAATTCATGGCCTATGAACCTGCAGATGGCTATAACATCACCAGCAAATATCGATGGATTGAACAGAACGCCAAATTTTCTACCTATTACGCCTTATGCTATCCACCGGAAAACTTTTACGATATCGAGGTAATTGAGCCAATAACTGGTCAAAAGCAATCGTTTAAACATATTGCGGCTCTTAGCTATGATAAGTTTCGGCAATCATATAAAGCTGTTTCGGTTGCTATTCCAAATGTAGGTTACACATTACCGGCCGAAATAAATATTGATACGATATCCAAAACCTGTAAGCTTACTGTTAATTCCTTTTCAAGCAGCAAGTACAAAAATGCCGGTATGGATTTTCATAAGTTTATAGATGAGTCTTTCAAAAAAATAAATGAACTAAAAGTAGCTCATTTAATAATTGATATCCGAAAAAATGGGGGAGGCCGCGAAGGGTATGAAGACTATTTACTGGCATACTTAATTGATAAAGATTATCTGAAATATAAGTATGTGCAAGCGTCGGCATTTACTTACTCTTTTTACAAGTACACCGATTATAAAACCGACTACAACGACCTCGACAAAGAACTTAAAGATGAAAATTACCTGGAAAAAGATGGACGGATATTAAGGAAACCAGGTATTGAAGAGCATGAAAAGCCAAAACCGGGTGGGTTTAAAGGCGATATGTATATTTTAATTAACGGCCTAACGTTTTCCGGCGGTTCTGAATTTGCTTCACTTGCGCGGAACCATACTAACGCTACATTCATAGGTGAAGAAACCGGCGGTGGCTATTATGGTAACACGAGCGGAACAAGAATATACCTTGGGTTACCTAATTCCAAACTGCAAATTGGCATTCCTATCCTGAAATTTGTTGTAGATACGCCAAAAGAAAATGTGTTATTTGGGCACGGTACTATGCCCGATTATGAAGTACAGCCCAGCATAAGCCAGTTTTTATCAGGTTATGATGCAGAATTAGAAATGGCAAAAAAGCTGATTTTAAAACAATAATTGTTAGCTAACCAAGCCGACTAATTGGAAGAATGGCTTGTAAAAGATCGGGAAAATGAAGTGGTTAGCGCACGCAATTAAGAATTAGTTGCCCGGGCTATTGAAAATCAATAATCACACTTTGCCGTTGTTGGTGACGATACCAACAACGGCGCGGTCATCCTGAGCTTGTCGAAGGACGTGTGCAAAGGCCCGCCCGCGATGCTTCGACAAGCTCAGCATGACCCAACTAATATGTCATGGGTAGAAACTCCTATTGAAAATCAATAATAACACTATCGCCCAAATTCAACCCCAGCAGTCCGCTTGCATTGCCCTTGTTAATGGCTATTTCCAAATGATCGCTTATACCAAATAAACAAAGCTTTTCGCCCTCGGGTACTTCGTTATAATGCCAGCTTAATTGGGTGATGGTTTCGTTCCGTTTAAAGTAAAGTATAAAGCGGCGGCCCTGTTGTACGCGGTTAAAAAATTCTTTGGTTACGTTGGTTATTACGTTCTGGAAAGAGTCGATATATATTACGGCGCCCTTGATAATATTTTTCTCGATTACCGGCTGCAGGGTCATTTTATTTTCCACGCTGGTTACCGGCAGGCCTATTTGAGCAAGTGTGCCACCGTTGGCTAAATGGCAGGCGGCTTTAACAAAAATATCTGCCAGCGGGAAGTGCAGGAACTTCAAATCCTGCATAATATTTATTTCCACAATCTCATCAGGCTCGCGGTCAAACATCAGCGAGAATATGCCATTATCGGCCCCAACAAAGTAGTGGTTATTAAACTTTACAGCAAGGTAGCGGGTATAGGTATTGTACACAGTATCAATGCCTATAAGGTGAACGGTGTAGTCTGGAAAGTAGTAAAAACTGTTCTTTAAAATAAACGCTGCCTGCTGCACATTAAAGGGTGCAACATTGTTAGTAATATCAACAATATTTACCGTTGGCAGTAATTTATAAATACTACCTTTAAGGGCAGCCTGATAAATATCTTTATCGCCCAGGTCAGTAGTTAAAGTTATAATTGCCATTAATTTTATAAATATTTATTGCTAATCTTGTAAAGCATTTAAAGGTGCAAATATTCAATTTTTAATTCATAAAAATCTGCAACCGGTAAAAATCAATTAGTATTGAACGAGCTAAAGTTATCAATTGACCAAGTTAACCCCGCTGTACTATGGGGACCGAACAATGATCATTTCGAGATCATAAAAAAGCAATATCCTAAGCTTAAAATAGTTGCGCGTGGCAACGAGGTTAAAGTTATGGGCGATGAGCGCGAACTAACCCTTTTTCTGGAGAAGTTTGATCATCTGATTGAGCATGTAGAAAAATTTGAAACCCTTAATGTAAACGATGTTGAACGGATCTTGGGAGCCAAAATATCTGTACAAATAGATGGCGCTGCCGCACCTGATAAATTTGCCAGCGGCGAAGTGTTGGTGTTTGGCCCCAACGGCATTATGGTTAGGGCACGTACGCCAAACCAGCACCGTATGGTTGATAGCCTGAGCAAAAATGATATTTTGTTTGCCATTGGTCCCGCAGGCACGGGTAAAACCTATACTGCTGTAGCTTTAGCGGTAAGGGCATTAAAAAATAAAGAGATAAAACGTATTATACTTACCCGCCCGGCTGTTGAGGCAGGAGAGAACCTGGGCTTTTTACCGGGTGACCTGAAGGAAAAGATAGATCCGTATTTGCGCCCGTTATACGATGCGCTTGATGACATGATCCCTGCTGAGAAGCTGAAACTTTACCTGGAGAACCGTACCATTGAGATAGCGCCCCTGGCGTTTATGCGTGGCCGTACGCTTGATAACTGCTTTGTGATATTAGATGAGGCACAAAACGCTACAGATATGCAGCTGAAGATGTTTTTAACCCGTATGGGCCCTTCGGCTAAGTTTATTGTAACAGGCGACGTAACCCAGATAGATTTACCTAAGAAACAGCAATCGGGCCTTTACACCGCGTTGCGCATATTAACTGATATAAAAGGTATTGATATTGTTTACCTGAGCGGAGAAGACGTTGTACGCCACAAACTGGTGAAACGCATACTGGAAGCTTACGGGGATATACAAAATTAGAAGTAAGACTTTTAGAGTCAGGAATCAAGACCGGGGGGATTTATCTTGTCTCTTGATTCTTGTCTCTTGATTCTCATACAACACAATGAACGCTATAAAAGAAACACATTACAATTTTCCGGGACAAACCGCTTTTTACAAGGGCAAAGTACGCGATGTTTATACCATTGCTGATAAATATCTGGCAATGGTTGTTACCGACAGGATCTCTGCATTTGACGTAGTACTGCCCGAGCCAATACCTTTTAAAGGACAAGTTTTAAACCAGATAGCCGCTAAATTTTTAAGCGCTACCGCTGATATTGTACCCAACTGGGTAATAAACGTACCCGACCCAAGTGTTACCATTGGCCGCATTTGCGAGCCGTTTAAAGTAGAAATGGTAATAAGGGGTTATTTGGCCGGCCATGCCGCACGTGAATATGCTTTAGGCAAACGCCAGGTTTGCGGTGTAAGCTTACCGGAAGGTTTAAAAGAAAACGACAAGCTGCCCGAGCCTATCATCACCCCAACAACAAAAGCAGCAGTAGGGCATGACGAGGATATTTCACGTGAGGAGATACTAAAGCAAGGTATTGTTACCGAAGCCGATTACGTTCAGCTTGAAAATTACACCCGCCAGCTTTTTAAACGCGGTACTGAAATTGCCGCCGCGCAGGGCTTGATATTGGTTGATACCAAATATGAGTTTGGTAAGGTTGGCGATACCATTTACCTGATAGACGAGATCCACACACCAGATTCATCACGGTATTTTTATAGTGAGGGTTATGAGCAGCGCCAGGCAAGCGGCGAGGCCCAGAAGCAGCTCTCAAAAGAGTTTGTGCGGAAGTGGCTCATTGAAAACGGTTTCCAGGGTAAGGACGGGCAAAATGTGCCGGTAATGACCGCCGATATAATCCAGTCTATCTCAAACCGGTATATTGAGCTGTATGAGCAGATCACAGGCGAAAAATTCATTAAGCCCCAGGCTCAGGATGTTGTTGTAAGAGTTGAAAATGCAATTAATAAAGCAATTGCTGAATTGTAATTTTTATTTAAAGACAAAATCTTTATATCTTTAGCGATAAATAATACAAAGATGAAATTTTCAGTTGATAAGCACGAGAAGTATATTCTGATAAAGCTAAACGAATCAAAATTAAACTCGCTGGTAACTCCACAGCTGAAATCCGAGTTAATATTGATCAATACGGAAGGTCAGAGAAACATAATCCTTGATCTTTCACAAGTTAAGTTTGCCGATTCATCAGGCCTGAGCAGTTTATTGGTAGGGCACCGTATTTGCAAAAATGCCGAAGGTTCATTTATACTTTGCGGTTTAAATGATTCTGTAGCCCGCCTGGTTACTATTTCGCAATTGGATAATGTACTTTCGGTTGTTCCTACATGCGAAGAAGCTATCGATCTTATTTTTATGGAAGAAATAGAGAAAGAGCTAAAGAAGGAAATGAGATAATATAGCGATATACCCCGGTATGAAATTCGAAGTTACGATACTGGGCAGCAGTTCTGCAACGCCAATTTTTAATAGAAACCCTACTGCGCAGGTACTTAACATAAACGAGAAACTATACTTAGTTGATTGTGCCGAAGGTACCCAGCAGCAAATGCTGCGTTTTGACGTAAAAGCAAGCCGTATTGATTATATTTTTATCAGTCACCTCCATGGCGATCATTACCTGGGGCTGGTGGGATTACTCTCATCAATGCATTTGAACGGGCGTACAAAACCGCTTCAGGTTTTTTGTCCGCTTGCTTTGAAAGAGATCGTAGATCTGCAATTAAAATATTCTGAAACTACCCTGCAATATCCTGTAGAGTTTATTTTTACTAAAACCGATGCTGCCGAAGTGATCCTGGATAACCAGGATATTGTAGTTGAGACCATCCCGCTTGATCACCGCATACCTTGTACCGGTTTCTTATTCAGGGAAAAAAAAAGGCTTCGTAAAATTATTAAAGACAGGGTAGAAAAGCTGGACATCTCCGTACAATATTTTACCGCCCTAAAAAAAGGGAAAGATTATGAGGCCGCTGATGGTACCATTTACAAGAATGATACGCTCACTGTAGATTCTGCCGAACCCAAAACTTATGCTTATTGTTCAGATACGTTGTATAATCCCGGATATTTTGAACAGATAAACGGAGTATCGTTGCTGTATCACGAGGCTACTTTTTTAAATGATATGCTGGATAGGGCAAACCAAACCCACCATACAACCGCCTTACAAGCCGCACAGGTAGCTTTGCAAACACACGCCGATAAATTGATCATCGGTCATTTCTCGGCCCGTTACAAGACATTAAACGAGTTCCTTGACGAAGCACAAAGCGTTTTCCCAAATACAGAACTGGCTGTAGAAGGAAAAACGTTTATTATATCAAAATAGCTTTTCTTAAGAGAATAGAATCCGGCAACCCACAGGAGTTGCCAGATCTTAAAATTTAATGAACTATTTACTCGTCACAGTCCCTATCGGCATTACTACCTTACCATAAACTTCATTTAATACGCCGGCTATACCGGTATAAATAGCAGATAACCCGCAAATGATACCTTCATAACCTGCAAGGTGCTTAATGCTTTCGTTGCCTGTAGCATCTCCCAAAACCAGCAAAAAGAATAATATGGTTAATGATGCAAATACAAATTGCAGGGCGCGGTTCAATCTTAATGTGCCAAAGAAAAGGCAAAAGGTAAACAGTCCCCATATACCTAAGTAACAGCACATTGACAGTTCAGATGCTTTAACTCCCCAGCCCAGTTTAGGCATTACAAGCAGGCCCACCAGTGATAGCCAGAAAAAGCCGTAAGATGTAAATGCGGTTAAACCGAAAGTATTATTCTTTTTAGCTTCAATAACGCCGGCAATTACTTGTGCCAGTCCGCCGTAGAATATGCCCATGGCCAGGATCATGGTATTCAGCTCAAAAAAACCGGCATTGTGGATGTTTAAAAGAACGGTGGTCATACCAAAAGCGCATAAGCCAAGTGGCGCGGGGTTGGCAATTCCATCCTTTACAGTAACAGGTGTTGTTGGGATCATAACAAGAAAGGTTTAAATTTGGTTAATAACGCAATCTAATTTAAATACGGTTAATTAGCAATTATTTTAAACTCAAATGCCTGTAAGGCGTTAATAAAGCTGATATGCAGAAACTTGTTTTAATCCGCCACGGCGAGAGTGTTTGGAATAAAGAGAACCGCTTTACGGGCTGGGAAGATGTTGACTTGTCTGAAGAAGGACTAGAACAAGCCAAAAGGGCAGGGCGGTTACTTGCCAAATATGGCTATACGTTTGATACCGGCTTTACATCTGTTTTAAAGCGATCTATCAAAACCATGCACTTTGTTTTGGAAGAGCTGGATCATTTGTGGATCCCGGTACAAAAATCATGGCGGCTAAATGAACGCTTTTATGGTGCGCTGCAGGGTTTAAACAAAGCCGAAACCATTGAAAAATATGGCGAGGAACAAGTGCACAAATGGCGGCGCGACCCGCACGAACACCCGCCTGCTATAACAGAGCAAGACAAACGCTTCCCCGGCCATTACCTGCGTTATAATGACCTTACCTACCGTGAATTACCGCTTACCGAAAACCTAAGCGAAACGATGAATAGGGCATTACCCTTTTGGCATGAAAGCATTGTACCCGCCATACGCCAAAATCAAAAAGTAATTATTTGTGCCCATGGAAACAGCCTTAGGGCTTTAATACAATATATAGATAACTTAAGCGACGAGGATGTTGCAAAACTGGATATCCCCACGGCCACACCATGGGTATATGAACTTGATGACCGCCTTAATCAGATAAGGCATTATTATTTAGAGTGATAAGCGGTTGGCGGTTTGCAGTAAGCAGTTGGCAGTTTGCAAGGTTTAATGCCCAACCGCAAACTGCCAACTGCTTACTGCCAACTGTTATTATTTCACCAAATCAAATCCCCAGTCTTTTCCTTTATCAACAGCGGGTACACCATTGGCCAGCCAAACCGGCATAGGCGCGCCTTTCAGGAAATGATCAAAGAACTGTGCTTCGCGGATAGATATATCTTTACGGTTCTGGCGTTTTACAAGATTGTGGGCCTCATCATTATATTGCAGTAGCCATACTGGTTTATTTAACCTGCGCAGGGCGGTAAACATTTCAATACCCTGGTACCATGGCACAGCGCCATCCGCATCGTTTGACATGATCACTACCGGGGTTTTCACCTTTGGCAGCATAAATAGCGGCGAATTATCAATATATAGTTGTGGTTTATCCCACAGGTTGGCACCAATACGGCTTTGTGTTTTTTCGTACTGAAACTGCCTGTTTACACCGCTTTCCCAACGGATACCACCATAAGCCGATGTCATATTGGCAACCGGTGCACCTGCCCATGCAGCCGCATACATATCTGTTTGGGTAATTAAATAAGCAACCTGGTAACCACCCCAGCTTTGGCCCTGTATGCCAATATGCGCGCCATCAACCCAGGCATTTTTCTTTAATGCCTCAACACCCGAGTTAACAAACTCAACCGCAGATGCTCCCGGGTGGCCGGCTTCGTAACTGATATCCGGTGCGAATACCAGGTAACCGTTACTTACAAACCAGGAGATGGGTAACCTTGACGGAGTAGGTGACGGTGGCAAATAAGCGTATAAACCTTCACTTAGTTTTTCATAAAAGTAAGCGATCATCGGATATTTTTTAGCCGGATCAAAATTTTCCGGTTTGTATAAGATCCCTTTTGAATGGTATCCTTTTGGGGTTGTCCATTGTACCAGTTCGGCTGTTCCCCAGTTATACTCTGCCTGCTGCGGGTTTATAGCGCTAAGCTTAGTCTCTTTTTTAAGGTCTGCTGATACATACAAGTCAGGCGATTGCGTGTAGCTGTATCTGGTGTAGATAAAGCTATCGGCATTTTTGGCTTTTTGTAAACCGCTAAAGCCGTTTGGCGCCATTACAACTTTTACAGGCGCGGCTGCCGTGCCTATTTGTTTTTTATAATATCCCCATTGTTTGGTATCATCATTCTGCACTATCATCCAAAGCACTTTTTTATTGGGGATGAATTTCTCATCAGGATCGGTACTGTTATACCTGAACTCGAGCTTGTTCTTACGGCCTATACCATTAGTAAAGTTTGTAGCAGCGCCTGTTGCAGGGTCAATGCTCCAGATATCATACCTGTCATATATCAGTACGTTTTTATCGCCTTGTTCCCAATCGGCAACACCGTAAGCCGATGGATCATCCGGTACATCATTATCCTCATCGCCCCATTTAACATGGGTAGCTGTTGTTAAATTTACTTTTTTACCTGTGGCGATCGCATAGCTGTTCCAGTTCTGATCTTTTGAATCAAACCAGATCACATAATTACCACCCGGCGAAATACTATATCGGCCTTTTAAACGGCTGTTTATCAGTTTACGCTCCCCGGTTTTAACGTTTATTAAATAAGCTGCCTGGTTGCTGCCGCCTTCCCACTGCGATTGCACACGGGCACCTGTATCGGTAAGGCCTAATGCATAACCGGCATCTGTATTATCAGATATCAGCACATTCTGAATATTGATATCCGCTAATTGGATCAGTTTTTTATCCGCTTCGGCAGGGCGTATTACGGCAAGGTAATTGCGTTTTAGCTCGCGTTGCAGGTTTTTTAACTGCTGCGGCTGCAGGTAATCGTCTTTATAGTTCCATATATCTAACCGGGCCACTTCAAAATCAACAATAGTGGTATCGGCAGGTTTAGGGATAGGAGCGGTGCCAAAGAAAAGGTTGCTGCCATTCTTACTAAAATAAACACGCCCATCGCCGCTAACAGCCCATTTAGCCGGCATACCTGCCGAGTTTGGTGCAGCTATAACGTCGGCACTGTCTTTACCTATCTGATAATAATACAGCTTAAACGGCTTAACCTGCGCTTTCTCTGGGTTCTTCTCGGCTGTAAAAGCCAGTTGTTTGGTGGCATCATCAAAGGTGACGTTGCGGTAGTTACCACGGCCTGTATTTACAAGCTTTAAAGTATCTTTCTCAACATCATAAACAAACAAGCCCGACTTTACATCTTTTGATTTCTTTGGTGCTGTAACAGCATAGGCCAGCATTTTACCATTTTTGCTTAACTGGTACTCTGTAACATATTTAAAAGTGCGGGTTTTGCCGGTTAATAATTGTTTTACGGTAAGCTCGGCACCATCACGTGTTGGCGGGGCTATTGTTGCGGCAACCGCTTTTTTTGAAGTATCTGATGCAACAGGTTTCTTTAATGTATCAGCAGGCATTAAGTAAGCTATTACCGATGCTTTATCAGCAATTTTGAATGACCTGATAGCCGGGATCTTTTCTACCTGGTTTTTACCTAAAACTATTATGCCCAAGGTGTCTTTTGGAAACTCGGCAGGTTTTTTCTTTTTGATTTTGGCCAGGCGGGTATCTTTAAAGAAAGGCCTTATCAAAAACGCGGCGTATTTGGAGTCGGCAGTAATACGGACGGTATCCGCACGCGGGATGCTGAATTTACTGCTGTTCTTACTGTCGGTTATAACCAGGCTGGCATCGCCTTCCTGTGGTTTTACTACATATAATATATATTTACCATCGTTACTGATACGTTCGTTGGTAATATTTTGCCAGCCATCATAAACAGTATGATCGAGTGGTTTTTTTGATATTTTTTGTGCCGTGGCACCAAAAGCGGCAAATAATAATAGAGGAAGTAGAATTTTCTTCATAATAAGTGGGATATTAACTCTTAAATATCTTAAAAAAATAGTTCGGAGGCCGGTTTTACAATAAAAAAGTTACAAGAAAGCGCTTATTAAAACCATCTTTAAAGAAAAAGATCATTTTTACCAGATACTTATTCCAATTGGGCTTTGTTTATAACTGTTGATGAGATCACAGAACCGGAAGCAAGGAACATCCAACCAAAAAAATATTCTTTTATAGTAATATTGTTAACGTATTTTGACAGAATTTGCCAGGGTTCCGCACTCATTCCGGGTGTTGTCGCAAAAGTAAGTTTTGAGAATACTTTATTTAGGATAGGATTTAATATTTTCCCTATAAAATTGTTAGCCCCCTTTGCACCAAATATTACTACACAGCTATTATCCTTTAAATACGGAATAATGTTTTCAAGGGCCTCTTCTGACGCATATGCATCAGGTGCGCCAAACATAAGCAAGCCATTAAACATACCTGTTAAGCCTACAGTTTGTGCCGGGGCTTCAACCACTATAATATTTGTCCAATTATTTAATGCGATACGTTTTTTGGCATTTATGATCACATCAGGGCTTATCTCTACACCAACAACTTCTCCGGTTGGCCCAACGGCATTTACCAGGTAGGGGAAGCTGCCACCCATTCCGCAACCCATATCTATAACCCGGTCCCCGGGCTTCAGCATTAACAGACCGGTAGCCTTTTTACGCAGGGGCTTTATAAAAAAGAAGTCGAAATCAGGAAAAGGACGGGTTAAACGAATTAAATATTTTGCATAAAGTGGTGTACGGTCATCTTTTCTCATTCAGTTATTGCTTAAAATAAGATTTAACCTAGTGCAATTATTCGCTTTTATATAATACCCCCGCTTTTTCGGCAGACATTTTTATGCCCTTTATCATTGCCGAACTAAAGCCATTGTGCTCCATTTCGTTCAGCCCCGCTATGGTACAGCCTTTTGGGGAAGTAACCTTATCAATTTCCTGCTCGGGGTGGGATGAGAGCTGCAGTAAAAGATCGGCAGCGCCTTTGGCGGTTTGCGCGGCCATCTTCAAAGCATCATGCGCGTGAAAACCTATCTCGGTACCGCCTTGTGATGCCGCACGGATGGATCTTAAAAAGAAAGCGATACCGCAGGCACAAAGCGCCGTGGCCGATGTCATTAATTCTTCATTGATCTGGATGCTTACACCCACGGTATCAAATAATGATTTAACCAGGCTAACATTGGCGGCAGATGCATTGTCTGTTGCAATACAGGTCATGCTTTGGCCTATGGCAATTGCAGTGTTGGGCATAGCACGAATTACCTGCACATCCAACCCCAGTTGATTACGGATATCCTGGCAGCTTACACCCGATACTACCGAGATCAAAAGGTGTTTGGTTTGATCGGCAGCAGGTTTAATTTCGTCAAGCAGCTTGTTTAATTGTTGTGGTAGTATAGCTAAAACAACAATATCGGCTTTGGTAACGGCTTCGGCATTATCGCTGGTCACGTTGTAACCTTCATCGGCCAGGGCAGACAAAGCCGTAATATTACGACGGGTGAGCGTAATTTGCTGCGGTTTAAAAATACCTGCTTTTACCAATCCCTTAGCCAAAGCTAAACCAATATTTCCGCTGCCTAAAATGGCTATATGCTGCTGTGTTTCCATGTTATTATTTGCTTAAACGTGTACCAAAACCCTGCTTACTTTTCAACTGCCCCAAATCATCAGAGTGCCCTATTATTACTGCTTTAACCCCGCATGATATAGCGGTAAATGCATTATCCATTTTAGGGAGCATCCCACTGTGAATGATCTGATCTGTCTTTAATTTTTCGTAACGCCCGGGGTCAATATCCCTTATCAATGAATCTTCATCGTTAATATCCTGCAATACGCCTTTCTTTTCAAAGCAATAAACCAGCGTGGTTTCATACAGCTTTGATAATGCTACCGCCAGTGCCGATGCTATGGTATCGGCATTGGTGTTTAACAGCTGGCCCTCACCATCATGCGTTAACGCGCAAAAAACAGGGGTGAAGCCACCATCAAGCAATTTACGAATGTTCTCCGGGTTTATCGATCCTTCAAATATATCACCGGCAAAACCATAATCGATAGTTTTTACCGGTCGTTTTTTAGCACGGATAAAATCGCCGTCGGCACCGGTTAGGCCAATAGCGTTATTGCCATAGCGCTGTAGCTGGGCCACAATATTCTTGTTTATCAATCCGCCATAAACCATGGTTACAACGCGCAGGGTATCAATATCGGTAATGCGGCGGCCGTCTACCAGTTTGGCTTCAATACCCATTGTTTCTGATATTTGGGTAGCCACTTTACCACCGCCGTGTACCAGGATCTTGTAACCCTCCAGCGCCGTAAAATCTTTCAGGAAACGGTGCAGGTTCTCTGAGTTATCAATTACGTTTCCGCCTATTTTTATGATGTGCAGGGCTTGCATGTTGTATTATATATAAGTTCGATGGCAATAATAGTTATTTTTTGGTGATGATAGCGGATTTTAACCACAAAGGACACGGAGATTTTCTGACTATTAATCACAGAGTGCACAAAGAAGTAATAAAGAGGTGCCTATAATCCTTGTAATTGTTTTTCGGTCTCTGTGTACTTTGTGTTTCTCCCTTTGTGATCTCTGTGGTTAATTATCATATTTAAACCACAAAGGGCACGGAGATTTTCTGATTTGTTAATTACGGAGTGCACAAAGAAGTAATAAGGCGGGACTTTATAATCCATGTAATTGTTTTCGGTCTCTGTGTACTTTGTGTTTCTCTCTTTGTGATCTCTGTTGTAAATTAATCAATTGATAATAAAATACTTAAGTATTACAACTGATAAATAAGTTAAATAACTATAAATACAGTTGTATAACTGAAATATAAGTTATAGATTTGGTTTATGGAAGAGTTAACAAAAACAGAAGAGCGTGTAATGCAGGTGCTATGGAACCTGAAAAAGGCTTTTGTAAAGGATATTATTGAAGCCATGCCAGATGACCCTAAACCACCTTACAACACCATATCATCGGTAGTGAGGCTATTGGAGAAGAAGGGGTATGTTGATTACAAGGCATACGGTAAAACCTATGAATACTTCCCCGCCATTAGTAAAGCGGAATATCGCAAGGCGTCATTCAAAAAAATGTTTACCGGGTACTTTGATAACTCGGTAGAGAGCCTGCTATCATTCATGGTTAAAGAGCAAAAGCTGGGCGAAGATGATATCAGGAAGATCAAAGAAATGATTGATAAAAACTCAAAATAATGAAGACACTCATCTATCTGCTGCAGGTATCGGCATGTACCGGTATCTTCTACTCATTTTACTACCTGTTTTTGCGAAGGCTCACCTTTTTTACACTGAACAGATGGTACTTATTGGCCACATTGCTGCTAAGTTTTGTTATCCCGGCGTTAACTATTCCACTAAACACAACGGAGGTATCGCCCATAATGCAGCCTGTTGCTTTTGTACAGCAAATGCAAACCGTACAGCAGCCAGAAACTACAATAATACAGGCATCGGCAGATAATGTTGAACCCTTTAATTGGATGGTGCTTATTAGAGATGTTTATATAACCATGGCTATAACATCAGTTGTGCATTTACTGGTTACGCTTACACTGTTCTTTCGCCGTATGGGTAATAAAAAACTGATGCAAATAGGTAATGTGAAAGTATTAAAAGGCAGTAAAAAGCTTGGGAACAGTTCATTCCTGAATGTAATATTTATAAATGATGATGAACTGGAGCCCGAAGAGATAAAGCAGATCATCACCCATGAAATGTTGCATGTGAAATTAATGCACTCGGCAGACAGGCTTATTGCAAGGGTAATACAGATAGTACTGTGGTTTAACCCATTCGCTTACTGCTACATACGCTCAATAGAAGAGAACCACGAATTTGAGGTTGACCGGATAGCGGCAGGGAAGGATGATAAAGGAATATACGCTACGTTGCTTTTTAAACTGGCGGTAAGCGGGCAAAGCTACCTGTTCCACGGTTTTAGTAAAGTATCGCTTAAAACGCGCATAACCATGTTATTTAATAAACCCACATCAAATATGAAAAAGATCATTTACCTGCTTATACTACCAATGGTGGTGATAAGCTGCCTTGCCTTTGCCAATTTATCGCCAAAAGAACAACCGTTCTACACTATAACCCGGCATAAATCTCCGGATGGAATTGAATTGGAGACCAGGAAAATAATATTGCCACACGGAAAAGGAGGGGTGGATAATAGTAATACTTATCAGGATACTGCAAAATTTCGCCAGAAAGTAAAACGTACACCTGCCCGGCAAAGGGAATACGATAAATATAAAACCGAACAGAAAGCATACCAACAAACTGACGATTACAAGCAAAAAACCGAGGCGTTAAAAGAGGCAATGAACAATACCCTTACCTACAAAGTAACAGGATTTACAAATGCCGATAAATCCAAACAGATCAAAGAAGGGTTTACAGTTTCTACAAATAATAAAGAGTTCACTTTAACTACCTGGTACGGGCAGTCAAAATTATTGAAGAATTTACTTAAAGTTGGCGATGAAATACAATTAAAGGTTTTCCTGGCTGGTTATGGTAAGGGCCGACCGGTAGAAATTGAACCGGCATTCGTTATTAAAGATGGTAAAGAAATTTATCGCATAGCAGAAGCAGCTAAAATTCCGGATTATGCTTTCCTGTATGAAGCCAACAAAGTGCGCTTTACAAACGGGCAGGTAACTAACATACAAAAATATCCCAACGGCAAATGGAAAAGCGCTGTTGTTGAAGTGGTTAACGGTTATAAAATTAAATTCAACCTTAAGCCAAATGCACCGGATTTTAAAGATATTGAATCCGGCGACCATGTAACTTTCCGTTTTGTACATGAGGTTAAAACGGGCGCTAAAGAATATACCGTTAACGACTGGGTATCATTAAGTACCGATATTAAAGATTACGGCATCAAAAACCCCGACTACTTTTACAAATTTTACGAGAAAGGTTAAAAAGCTTCAGTTCAGGATGATGTAATAATTAACCACAAAGGACACAGAGATTTTCTGATCAATTATCCACAGAGTACACAAAGAAATAATAAGGAGGGCCTCTATAATCCGTGTAATTGTTTTTCGGTCTCTGTGTACTTTGTGTTTCTCTCTTTGTGATCTCTGTGGTTAATAATTTGCGGTTAATAATTGCCACGGTACTACATCCATTTTCATGAAATTATTGTCTGTTAAAACACATATTTAATTTATCCTGTTAAGAAACTAAACACATGCCTGCAGTTTAATTTGTTACTTTGCGGCAGGCTATATTAATATGGATAAAAAACAAAATGCATTACCCCGAATAGTTATTATAGGCGGTGGTTTTGGTGGTATTCAACTGGCAAAGAAACTAAAGAACAAACCGGTTGAAGTTTTATTACTCGATAAACATAACTATCATACATTTCAGCCATTGCTTTACCAGGTAGCAACAGGTGTTCTTGAGGGCGATTCTATTGGTTTCCCTATCAGGCGAATATTCACGCACCAAAAGAATTTCACCTTTCATATGGCAGTGGTTCAAAGAATAGATACCGATAACAATACCGTAATTTCTGATGCGGGTGAGTTTAAATACGATTACCTGGTTGTTGCAACGGGCGCCAATACCAATTTTTTTGGCAACAAACAGTTGGAGCACTTTACAATGCCCATGAAAAACATTGCCGAAGCGCAAAATTTACGCAGTTTAATATTGCAGAACCTGGAGAAAGCTTTAGTGACCACTGATAGGGCCGAGCGGGATGCCTTGTTGACTTTTGTAGTAGTTGGCGGCGGGCCTACAGGGGTTGAGCTATCAGGTGCTATATCTGAACTGAGAGAATATATTTTATGTAAAGATTACCCCGGCCTGTGCAATGCAGATATGACGGTGTATTTGGTTGAAGGTAAACCAGAACTGTTGGCTGCCATGTCGCCGCAGGCATCATTAAAAGCAAAAAAGTTTTTATCTGAAATGGGTGTGACCATTTTTAACAGTGTGCATGTTGAAAGTTATGACGGTAACATGTTAACAATAGATGATGGCACAAAAATTAAAACCCGTAACGTATTTTGGGCGGCTGGCGTTAGGGGCGAAATACCTGAGGGGATCCCTCCTGAAATAATAGCAAAAGGTTCGCGGATACAAACCGACGAGATCAACCGTGTAAAAGGCTGTACGAATGTATTTGCAATTGGTGATGTATCGGCGGTGTCGTCAGAGGCAAATCCGGCGGGTTTCCCGGGAGTAGCACAGGTAGCTTTACAGCAGGGTAAGTATTTGGCTAAAAACATTATGCATATTATAAACGGCGAGCCAACTACCCCCTTTGTGTATAATGACCTGGGGACTATGGCTACAATAGGCCGCAATAAAGCGGTTGCCGATCTGGGGCGTTTTCATTTCCAGGGATTTTTTGCATGGCTGTTATGGATGTTTGTGCACTTATTATCGCTTGCGGGCTTTAGTAATAAAGCTATCGTATTTTTAAATTGGGCGCTCGGGTATTTTACCCGTAATAGCGATAACCGGTTAATAGTGCATCATTTTAATACCAAAACAATGATGACAGACCCTGTTGCAAGGTAGGTGCTTTAAAATTTCGGTGAGGACACCGAAATGCGGAGTTGGGCTGTGATAGATAACCTACCCCGCTGTTTGTAAGCGCACAAATAATTGCACCCGGCGACTTGCCTAAAGATTTCGGTGAGGACACCGAAATGCGGAGTTGGGCTGTGATAGATAACCTACCCCGCTGTTTGTAAGCGCACAAATAATTGCACCCGGCGACTTGCCTAAAGATTTCGGTGAGGACACCGAAATGCGGAGTTGGGCTGTGATAGATAACCTACCCCGCTGTTTGTAAGCGCACAAATAATTGCACCCGGCGACTTGCCTAAAGATTTCGGTGAGGACACCGAAATGCGG
>NZ_JBAZVP010000016.1:0-113838 GCF_041660805.1 Mucilaginibacter sp.
CAGCTTAGCCATATCAATAATACCCTTGTAATCAGTAAGCTTGCTTGCGCCCAGTAACTGCTTGTTGTTTACCTGAAGGCCAACGATTTTAAGGTTTGGTTTTGACTGATACTGATTGATACTATCAGGATGAAAAACGTTGAAACCGTTTATTCCACCGAAAACCAGTTCGCCGCTTCGTAACTTCAGTGCCGCGTTAAAATTGAACTGGTTACTCTGTAAACCATCAGATACATCATAATTTTTAAAGGTGTTTGACCGCACATTATACTCAGCCAGGCCGTTATAGGTACTTGCCCAAAGCCTGTCCTTATCGTCCATAAGTACATTAAGTACAGAATTACTTGGCAATCCGTTTGCCTGGGTGTACCTTACAAGTTTACCTGTGGCTTTAATATATTTTAGTAAGCCGCCGCCCTCTGTACCAAGCCATAAGTTGTGCCAACGGTCCTCTGTAATGGAACGTACCGCATTCCTGACCGAAAGGTATTGGTGCCGCTTTCCAGAACGATCTATCCTTATCAAATTGGAATAATCTCCGGCCCAAAGATCGCCCCCCGAATCTTCGAACAAGGCATGTATATTTATAAGCCTTTCGTCAAACAGTTCAAATTTGTTTTGGGCGCTGTTAAATTTGTATAATGCACCGCCACGCGTGCTGCCCGCCCACAGGTTATTTTTGCGGTCAACATATAGTTTCCAAAGGTTCTTATCCTCTGTGCCGGTTGCGGTGTTGAAACATTTGTAATGAATAAACTTACCTGTTTGATCGTCAAACTGATCGATACCACCATTAAACGTGGCAACCCAAATACGCTTCAGGCTATCCTTAACGATACTAACTACGAAATTACTTTTCAACGAGGCATTGTCTGCATTGTGGCTATAGTTGGTAAACGTGTTATATTTTCTGTTCCAAACACTTAGCCCGCCTCCGTCTGTACCGATCAATAAATTGCCCAACTTGTCTTCGCAAAAGGAAAGAATAAAGTTGTTTACAACGCTATTCTGGCTAAACGGATCATGAGTAATTAACCTGAAAGCATTCTTTTTGGTATCGAAGCAGGTAGCACCCCCTCTTAGCGTCGCAACCCATACCAGCTGTTGGTTATCTTCGTAGACCATGCTGACGGCGTCACTGCGAAGGCCGTTGGATGCAGGGTTTCTGTTACTGGTAATATACCTTACCGTTTTTTTAACCGTGTCTAAAACATTAACGCCGCCGCCGTTGGTGCCTATCCATGCATTGTTAGATTTTACGAACTTTATATCTGTTATATTCTCATTATTTAACCGGGCAGATAGGGTTGAGTTTTTTTCAATATTTCCGGTTGCCATGCTGTATTGGTAAAGGCCATTGTCGGTACCTATCCAAATATTGCCCTTATTATCAGTTGTAAGACAGTTGGCATATTTAAGCCCGGGGTTTACAATATCAGCCTCTTTTTTGGTTTTATTCAGGCGGCACAAACCAACGTTTCTAACAAAAAGCCAAATATTTTGCGCTGCATCAACAGTTACAGATTGCACACTGTAATCGTTGCCACGGCCTTTGATTTGAACCCGGTAAGCAGAGGAGTTACCGGAATTGTAAATAAACAAACCTGTATATTCCGTCCCAATGAAAATGTTCCCGGTGGCATCAGCCTGTAAAGCGGTTACATTACCGGTTATTTTTGATCTGGGTCCATCC
Organism: Mucilaginibacter sp.; assembly: GCF_041660805.1. Lineage (GTDB taxonomy): Bacteria > Bacteroidota > Bacteroidia > Sphingobacteriales > Sphingobacteriaceae > Mucilaginibacter. The sequence continues at coordinate 1,694 of NZ_JBAZVP010000016.1, forward strand.
TTTTTTTCTTTATAATAGATGTGAGAAAATTTAGATGTGCTGTAATCAAAATAAACAGCCCCCTTCAGGGTACCTGCAAAGACCTTGTTTTTATACCCGGTAAGCCGATTAATATGATTGTCTGCCAGGGAGGTGGTATCCTGCCAGATATTTCTGAAAATAGTGACCACACTTCCGTCATACCTGTTTAAACCGTCATAAGTGCCTAACCAAATAAAACCATGCTTATCTTTATAAACGCTGGTAACTGCATTGTTGGACAAGCCGCGATCAATTCCAAGATAGTGACTTGACTGCGCTTTTACTTCATTGCCGAAAAATATAAATAAGCCAGTACTAAAAGCACATAACATGTGCAGAACTTTCTTCATGAACGGTCTGGGCAGGATATAATTAGTTAAAGTATAATTAGTTAAACAAAGCTAATCATTCTACTAAAATAACCTCCTAAAAGATCGTCTCCTTAATAAATTAATCTGCCGTTACTTGTTCTCGTAGCTGATAATTCAATATTGGAATTTAAGGTAAGCTGTGAGTGCTTATCTTTACCAAACATGACCATGATCTCCCGTCGAAAAAACGTGTATATACCAGGAATGATTTTGCTGGCTTTGATTGCTTGTTTAAATACAAAAGCGCAACAGGTTACAGTGGTTGCTGAAACCTATCTGAGCGATTCAACAGCATTCAAAGCCTGCCATGCTTCAACCGTTGTGAGGTTACCTGATAATGAACTGATGGTTGCATGGTTTGGCGGTAAGCATGAAGGCAGCCCTGATGTAAGTATTTGGACCGCGACAAGAAAAGAGGAAAGCTGGAGTCGCCCCAAAAAAGCTGCCGATGGAATTGGAGCTGATGGGACACGGCAGGCTTGCTGGAACCCGGTGTTGTTTAAGGCGAAAGACGGCCGTTTATACCTTCACTACAAAGTAGGCCCAAACCCGAGAGAATGGAAAGCCTGGTACAAATGGTCGGCTGATAATGGCAAGAGCTGGTCAACTGCCATTAGCTTACCCGATAAGTATCTCGGCCCCATTAAAAACAAACCGGTACAGCTGCGCAATGGTTCCATACTTTACCCATCAAGTACCGAAAGCCTTGATGAAAAGCAGTGGCTCATCCACCTGGAAAAATCTGATGCACAATTAAAGCACTGGAAACAAGTTGCTATAGATTGTGACACCTTTCAAACTATCCAGCCATCTATCCTTGTTTATCCTGATCACCGGCTTCAGCTCCTTGCCAGAAGCAAGCAGAATGTAATTGTACAAAGCTGGTCTGATGACGAAGGAAAGTCGTGGTCAAAATTAAGTGCTACCCAATTGCCTAATCCAAACTCGGGCAGCGATGCCGTTAATTTAAACGGCGCCCAATACTTAGTTTATAATCCGTTAAAAGCAGGTAAAAATTGGTGGGAAGGCCGGTCGGTGCTTAAGCTTGCCGTGTCGCGGGATGGTATACATTGGAGGGATATTTATACTTTCGAAAATCAGGAAAAGGGTGAATACAGCTATCCGGCCATTATAGCCGGCAACAACGGCCACCTTTACGTTACTTATACCGCTGATAGAAAAAGCATCAAGTTTGTTGAATTAACAATAAAATAAAGACCAGTTTTTATTTTACCGAACGGGCCGCAGCGTATGCTAAAGCGGTGTTAAGGGAAAAATTTCTATTTAGCCTTTATCAAATTATTTAAGAAAATAGTTAAACCATGCCTCGCCGATTTCCATTTCTGGTCTAATTCTGGTGGGACAGCGCCCGGGCTTTGAGCAAAATTGCCGGCTATGATATCTATATCACCGTCACCATCTATATCGGCCTTCTCCAACGCTAATGTCTTTAAAGGCACATCGCTTTTTAAGTTGAAAGGCTTAAAGGTGTACTTGTCCCTGTCTATGTTCTCCAGGTAAACGAATGATTCATTTATCAGCGGCCCCATATCAGGGAAGAAGGCACTGGCAGCAAGATCAATGTCTCCATCCTTGTCAAAATCTTCAGCCAAAACCTTTGTAACGCCATATATAGGGTAAAAAAACTTTTCGGCGTAAACAGCATTGCCCTGGTTTATATGCAGCCTAACCCCGTGATAGGGCTTTAAAATATTCGAGTAGTCGGCATTGTCGCCATGTACCGTAACAATATCAGTAAGCCCATCATGGTTATAATCAACCAGGACCATGTCCGTAGTACCATAGTTTGGCGGGAAGCGCAAAACACGCAGGCTTTTGAATCTTAGCTTATCGGTTTGATAAAAAATGTAAACGCTCTCATCGCCCTGCGAAAACATGGCTACAATGTCCTTTTTGCCATCGCCGTTCATATCCTGCACATAACATTTAATTGCGCCGGGCAAGGCTGACAGGATCTCCTCTTTATACTTTGCTGCTTTTACCTTTTTGAACAAGGATAACGATCCCGTTTTATTACCAAAATTGCAAACTACCATCTCTGGCACACCATCATTATCAAGATCATCTACCACCGTATTAACCGGCCTGTGAAGCGACCCGATCAAAGTGGATGAATCATTATATTTTGTAATTGCCCCTATACTTAGTTCGGTGGGATACAGCTTGCCTACCTGCGTAAAGTAGGTGCTGTTTTGATAGAAACTAAAATCAACAACAGGGCTTTGCGTTCTAATAACTTCGATTACACCTATGCGGGGCTTCCAGGTTAAAACTTTATTAAAGTAACTGCCTATCCATAACGTGTTGGTTTCGGTATTAAACTTTAAGCCGGTAATTAATGATGGCAATTGTTCATCCACGCGGATATCGGCCCTTTCAAACTGTGTTAAATTACTATTCCGGGTTAAGCGGGTTTCATCAAGTAAAACAGAATCAGGCGCATTGCTTATAACATACTTTTGCAGCATATCCCATTGTTTTTGAGTTAACATGGGTTTTGAGGGGATGATGCCATTACGATTTACAATGTCTCGTTCCTCTGGCGACAAACCTTTTAAAGGGTCATAATTAGGATAAATAATCCCCATACGGCTGGCCATAACCGGCAATACATGCATTTTCCAGATAGTCTTGGTTAAACTGGCCGGATCAGGCAGCATGTGGCAGGCGGCACAGTAAATGGTAAAAAGCCCTTTACCATCCTCTTTAATGCTTCTCTTTTTTTTAACAGTAAAAGCATTAAAACTAATAAGGGCAGTACTTACAAATAAGGTTGTAAATATCAAACGTCGTGATTTGATCCTGATTTGCATGCACTGCCCTTTTGAATTAATTTACAGATCTTGGCCTGCTTTCAGGCGTCGTTCCGAATTTGGTTGGTTTATCTGCCATGGTTATTAGCAGTTCACCGCCGGCTGCCACACTGCTATGGGCCAGGTAGTTTAACAGGTATGGCTTGCCATTTAACGTAACGCTTGCTATATACTTATTTGCCGTACTATTGTTCTTAACCAAAATATGAAACTTCTTACCGGCAGGTAAATTAATGGTAGCCTCGTTTACGCGGGGGCTGCCAAATACATATATGCCATTAGCCGGGTTTACAGGGTAAAACCCAAGCGTTGAAAGCACATACCAGGCCGACATCTGGCCTACGTCTTCATTACCAATAATACCATCTGTTTTGGTAGTATAAAAGTTATCCAGAATAAAGCGCACCTTATCGGCAGTTTTCCAGGGCTGGCCAACATAGGCGTACAAGTAAGCTATGTGATGGCTGGGCTCATTCCCATGAGCATATTGACCAATAAGGCCTGAAATATCCGGTGAATGTTCCTTGCCAAGGTCGCCCTGCGCAATAAACAACGAATCAAGCTTTTTGATGAATGGCTGCTCACCACCTTGTAAACTGATCAGGCCCTCCACATCATGCGGCACCAGCCAGGTGTACTGCCAGGCATTTCCCTCGGTGTAATCGTCCTGCTCATGGCGCGATTCAAACGGACTAAACGGCGTGCGCCATTTGGTAGCCGACACCTTGCCCCGCATAAAGTGGGTTTGCTTATCAAAGTAGTTCTGGTAATACTTGGCTCGTTTGCTAAAATATTGGTAATCTTCAGTTTTGCCCATTTTGCGGGCCATTTGGGCAATGCACCAATCATTTATAGCGTATTCCAAACCCATTGCCACGTTTTCCCGGGTGCTGTCAGCAGGGATAAAGCCCAGTTCTTTTACAAACTTAAGGCCGCGCGCATCCTGCATTTGTGTTGCTTTAACCGCCTCGTATGCAAGGTTTGCGTCAAACCCTTTAAACCCTTTTAAGTAAGCATCAACCACCACCGGCACGGCACTATTACCCACCATTGTATTGGTTTCGTTTGCCATGAGGTGCCATACGGGCAATTTGCCCTGCTCTTTATAAATGGCAAGCATAGTATTGATTATGTCGGGGACACGCTCAGGTTGTATTATGGTATATAAAGGATTAGCCGAACGATAGGTATCCCACAAGGAAAATGTAGTTAAGTTGTTAAATGAAGCTTTTTTATGCAGCTGCTTATCAGCGCCCCAATAATCGCCGTTTACATCGTTAAATATTGATGGCGCTATCATAGTATGATACATGGCGGTATAAAACTTCTTTAATTGGGAAACAGAATCGGCTTTGATGGTAAGCTTTTGCAATTCTTTGTTCCACTCAGCATTTGCATTAGCAACTACCTTATTAAAGTCCCAGCCGGGTATTTCGGTATTGATGTTAAGCAAGGCGTTGGCCGCACTCACCGGTGAGATACCAACCTTCACAAATACCTTTTCGCCCTTTTTGCTTTCAAACGAAATAACACCTTTTACCTTTTTACCGGTAAGGGTTAGCCCCTTTTGTAAAGCAGTGCTATCATAGACGGTAAACTGGGTTATGGGCTTAGAAAATACCGCTGTAAAATAAATGCGTTGCGCACGTGCCCAGCCTCTTGAATAACGATAACCCTCAATAGTAGTATTGTTAACTTGCTTAATGTAAGTTTCTGTAGGTATGTCGGCTATACCTTCGGCCAGATCTATTAGGATGTTTGCTTGCTTAGCCGCCGGGAATGTGTATTGATGGAAGCCTACCCTTTTAGATGCTGTTAACTGTACGTTTATATCGTACTTTTTTAGTTTTACACTATAGTAGCCGGGCTTTATCACCTCGTCTTTATGGCTAAACAGCGAAAAATACCCTTCTTGCGGGTCTTTAATATCGCCTTTATTTACATTGATATTGCCGGTTGTGGGCATAAAAGAAATATAGCCAAGATCGCCGATACCCGTACCGCTTAAATGCGTGTGCTGAAAACCTACAATGGTAGAATCGGAAATATGATAGCCCGAACACCAGTCCCATCCTTTTGATAACTGGGTAGGCCCTAATTGTACCGCACCAAATGGCACGTTTGCGCCAACGAATACATGCCCGTGAAAACCCGTGCCGATAAGCTGGTCGACGTATTGAGTAAGATCGGCCTTAATGCTCTGCGCTTTTTTTGATTGTTGTGCAAATGCCAGCGAGGCAATAAAAACGAATGGTATAATTAGCTTGAATTTGTTCTTCATTAATTGGTATATAATATATTATTTAACCTGCGCCTATCCCTGCAGTGCTTGTTCCTGTTCCCTTATCACTTTACTTAAAACGCCATGGTTGGGTTTATATTTATTCAACAGGAACTAATACTTCGTTAATTTTCGTTTTTTTCAATCCTGCTTTATGACCCGAGATCGCGTAATACAGAATAAATAAATAACACGGTACTAAAAGCCAGTAAGCCAATCTTGGTGACATAGCATCGGCAAGGCGGCCATATATCAATGGCAATATAGCGCCACCGGATATCGCCATGATCATGAACGAAGCGCCGATTTTAGTAAATTTCCCTAAACCGGTTATCGCCATAGGCCATATAGCAGGCCACATTAATGAATTTGCCAGGCCCAGCATGGCAATAAAAAAAACAGATGTGTAACCGGTAGTAAAAACTGCCACAACAGTAAATATTGCCCCAAAAAAAGCAGATACCTTTAAGGCTGCTTCCTGTTTAAAATATTTAGGGATACAAATAATGCCCAACACATACCCTATTGTCATCCCTATTAAAGTGAAAGTTGTAAAAAATTTAGCGGTAGATAACGGGATACCCTGGCTTGAGCCGTAGCTGATGATCGTATCGCCTGCCATAACCTCTACACCTACGTATAAAAACAAGGCCAGCACCCCTAATAGCAAATGCGGAAATTGAAAAACACTTGTTTTGGCAGTGCTTCCGGTGTTGGTGGCTATATCATCTTCTGTTTTATCAATTTCAGGCAGGCCCGAAAAATAAATAAATACTGTTAAGGCCAGCAATACCACTATTATAATAATGTAAGGCCAGATAACCCTGCTTGCCAGTTCATTCAACTCAATTATTTTTTGAGCAGGCGCCATGGTTAGCAAGCGCACCTTTAATCCATCTGCATCTTTAAGTGCTATAGCACCAAGCACTATCGGTGCAATTGCCCCGGCTACCTTGTTGCAGATCCCCATAATACTTATACGTCTGGCAGCGCTTTCAACAGGCCCCAAAATCACAATGTATGGGTTAGATGCTGTTTGCAATACCGACAACCCGGTGCCTTGTATAAACAGCCCCAATAAAAACAGTGCGTAAGTACGGGTCATAGCGGCGGGTATAAATATCAAAGCACCTAATGCCATAATAGCCAACCCTATTGCCATGCCGTTTTTAAAGCCCGTAACTTTTAAAACCCATGCCGATGGAATAGCCATTACCAGGTATGAAAGATAAAAGGCTGTTGTTACCAGGTAAGCTTCAAAGTTATTTAACTCGCAGGCTAACTTTAGATAGGGTATCAACACGGAATTCATCCAGGTTACAAACCCAAATATGAAAAACAGGATGCCAATAATAAAGATGGCTTTGTTACTTTTACTGGTGGTTGCTGTATCGGTCATTTATTTATGCGTTTGATATGTAAATTAACTTTATACTAATTTGCTATAGTGATGTGTGATGCATTTGATGTCCCGTTCCAGCCTTCAACATCTATCATAAGGTTTTTACCAAATAATGCCGGATTGTAATCTACAATGATCTTTTTTTGCTGGCCAGGTAAAACAGATACGTAATTATCGCTATAAAATGCGGGCAAAATGCGGGCTTTTGTAGTGGCATCAATCAACGATATACGATTAAAGAAAGCTACTACTTTATTCTGAGGATTTGTAAGTATTACTTCAACTTTTCCTGATCGCAAATATCTGGCTGTAGTTATCAGGCTATTGGTTTTTATTTTTTGCAAACCGGTGAACTCCCCTTTTGCATCAGGTATCCAGTAAAGGTTATCAGCAAATATCTTTTTATCAGTATCCAATAATTGTAACGAAAGAAACACGCCCTCTTTTGCGCCCATTTCATCAATTATTTTTTTAACTGATAAGATCCTTTTGGTAGCCGTTGGTACTATATCAACAAAGACCTGGGTAAGTAAGCTATCCTTACCTGCCATATCATAGGCTTTAATAACCAGCATTATGCTGCGTTTGGCTTTAAAGGTATTATTAGCAAGCACTACCATGCCATTTACCGGGTTATACATTACATGCAATGCCTCGCTTCCATTATGCAGGCCGTAAAGACAAGCATTCGGATCAAGGTAATAATCATACATCTGCCCGCGCATAGCGCTCCATGGGTTTTGTGTTTTCCAGATAATAAAGCCTGTATACCAATCCCACATATGTGAGGTAAAGCCTTCGGCCAGGCCGCGATACTGATCATAGTTTACAAGCTGTGCCTTTTTGGCAAAATCTGCTGCGCTTTTTATTTTACCATATTTACTAATACTGGTGTCATACCCTATGTATTTATGATAATCCCAAACGCTATCGGTTTTGCTCTTCCGGGTAACCGGGTCAAACTCGGGCGCTACCATATTTTTTGCAGGAATGAACCTTTTTAATGATTCATAATCGCCAACACCAACAGAGCCTACCTCAGAGTTGAACGGATAAGTTTTAAACTCCCAAAACACAGATAGCGGTTGTATGCCATAAGGGCCATCGCCATTGCCGCCTAAAACATTGCGTGACATTTCTTCTGAATTGGAATAATCAACAAACCAGCGGGTGTTATCTAACCTTGGCAAAATATCTTCTTTTAACGCGATCAGGATATCTTCAGGCGGGGTGATCTCGTTTCCGCCGCACCAGATAGCCAAAGATGCATGATTACGAATCATTTTTATCTGGTCTTCGGCCGAGCGCAGGAACAAGCCATGGTCATCCGGGTATTTGCGGCGTGTCCATTGGTCATCAAGCTTCATTGGGTCTAACCAGCGCCCGTTACAATCGCCTGATCCCCATAGGTCCTGGAAAACCAGTATGCCATATCTATCGCAGGCATCATAAAATTCCGGGCGCTCTATCATGGCGCCACCCCATATCCTGATGAGGTTAAGGTTCATATCCCTGTGGAAACGCACTTCGGCATCATACCGAAGATCAGACAGGCGCAGCATCGCATCAGATATTACCCAGTTACCGCCTTTGATAAATATTTTTTGCCCATTCACCCTAATTTGCCTGCTTCCGGTATGGTCATTCCACTCGCTCTGAATTTCGCGAACGCCCACTTTAAGCATTTGCTGATCTGAAACTACTTTACTACCAGCCACAAATTTTACTTTAACATCGTACAAATTTTGCGGACCGTAGCCATTTGGCCACCATAACTTTGGATTTTGCAGGGTGTAATTGTCCAGTTTTACAGTGGTGGTTGTTTTAGGTTTTAAAGTAACGCTTTTTGACAATACCGATCCGGCTATTTCATAGCTTAAAACGCCTGTAATATTACCTGCAGTAGGGTTACTAACTTCGGCCTCCAGCTTAATAATAGCTGGTTTTTGCGGACCTTCAGGTAGCCTTGTGCCCGGCACTATAGTTACAACATGTGTGTCGGTTATGCGTACGGCTCCGGTTTTTTGGATGGTAACTTTATCCCAAATACCCGTATTTCTGTCGCGGATGGGTTGGATCCAATCCCAACCGGCTGTGTATTGTAAACCAACATTGCGGGCAATAGTGCCATCACCGCCCTGGCCGCCATTGGCATTGCCCAAAACATCGGGCGGATGCACCAATACTGCCAGTTTGTTGTTACCTGTTTTATTTAAATAGGATGTAATATTATAAGAAAACCTCAGGAACATCCCCTTCTGCAAGGTCTTATTTAATTTATGACCGTTCAGGAAAACATCAAAGCTATAGTTAACCCCTCTGAAATTAAGATAAACCTGGGCGCCATTTGTAGTGGATGTTTCTTTAAACTCTTTTATAAACCAATAGGTGTAGTAAGCTGCACCGGTTTTAAATATATCCGGGATCGCCTCATTGTTCATCCCGTAAAATGGGTCGGGCACTTTTTTATTATTTAAAAGCGTGGTTAATACGGTACCGGGTACCGTTGCCGGCATCCAGGCGGTGGTGCTATATGATACATTTGAAAGTTTAGATCCGTCTTCTTTTACATTGGCAATTGGCGCGCATCTCCAGCCGGAATTCAGTTCATAAGTGCTTTGAGCTTTAACTTCATGATAAAAGCAACTTAAGGCAACTAATACGGTAAGAGCAGATATTATTTTCGGTTGTAGTAATCTGCAAAATAATTTCCGGAGCATTTTTAGATGATATTAAGATGAAATAATTAGTACTGAATTTTAAAAACAGCCGCTTGTGTTAAGCCATTATTGGTTTGCAGGGCGGCCGGTATACTTATATTAATGGTGCCATCATTGGCCGTCCACTTTGCTTTTTTATGTACGCCTAATAATGTTATATTTTTCACTTTAATATCCTTTAGATGTAATGTGATATTTGATGGCAATATCACAGCATCTTGAGCTGAAATTACAAAGGCATAAATAGTATTACTGTTGGCTGCTTTAGTATAATAAGTACTCCCCTCTGAATATGGTGCTACCGCGGTTGAATTATAGATGCCTTCGCCGTTCACTTTTATCCAGCTGCCTACTTGCTGCAGGCGACTGTAAGCTACCGGATCCCAATCACCATCGGGGCCGGGGCCAATATTCATTAAAAGGTTACCTCCGCGCGAAACTATCTTGATCAGTAAGGTTATGATCTCATTAGCAGATTTGTATTTGTCACCCGGCACATAGCTCCAGGAATTACCCATGGTAATGCAACTTTCCCAGGGGTGGTCCAGCGGGCTATTGGGTACCTGCTGCTCGGGGGTGGTGTAGTTTTCGTAAGGGCCCGCAACAGTGCGATCTACCACAATTAAGCCGGGTTGCTTTTCACGGGCCATTGCAGCTATCCGGGGCATATCTATATCCTGATTAAAGGTGATGGATTTTTGCCAATTTACCTCTGTGTTAATAGTTTTTTTAGGGCGCACCCAGCCGCCATCTAACCATAAGATATCCACCTTTCCGTAATTACTCATCAATTCACCAATCTGGTTATAAGTAAAGTCTTTAAACTTTTGCCATTTATCCGGATATTTGGCAGGGTCATAATTTACATTCCTGTCCTTAGGTGGAAAATATGGCCACCAATAGTTTTCAGAATGCCAATCCGGTTTTGAAAAGTAAGCCCCTATCATGAAATTCTCTTTCGAAAAAGCATTGAAAATTTCTTTGGTGACATTGCTTTTAGGGTTTGATGAATAGGGTGTTTTAGTACTGGTTATTCTATAATCTGTCTCTTTGGTATCAAACATGCAAAAACCATCATGGTGCTTGGTTGTAAATACCACATATTTCATCCCGGCCTCTTTGGCGGCCTTTACCCATTTGTCTGGGTTGAACTTTACGGGGTTAAAAGAAGTCTGAAGATTTTCATACGCTTTTTTGTAAGCATTATAATCGGCACCGTAAGGGCCTTTACGCTGTGTCCAGCCCTCGTCTTCGGGGCAAAGGCTCCAGCTTTCAACCACGCCCCATTGACTATAGGGCCCCCAGTGCATAAATAACCCAAATTTTAATTGCTGCCACTTATGAAGATTAGCCTGCACCAATGCATCGGTAGGGGCCACATAATTTTTAGACTGCTGGTGCTCCTGAGCCAATAAAATTTTAAACTGAACTAAAAGCAGAAGTACTAAGGAAAGTTTTTTCATATCTTTTAAAAAAGTAAATATAGTTGACTTGTAATAGCAAATGCTTTAACCGGCGAAATGATACGCTGTTAATTTGCAAAATCCATTTAATTACACCCTACTTGTGTCGATTACTGTTCTATTGACAATATATATTTAATTATTGCCTACAGTGTTGTTAAATTTTTTTAAAATCTTCAAATAGAATGCAGTTTTTTTTAAGAAAGTTTACAATTTCTTTTTATTTTTATAACGGAAATGTTACATTGCGGTTAATTGTCATGGAGACACTTAAATAAGTCGATTTTGAAGATAAGCGATACCAACACATTAGATTTGTGGAAAAGAGTTTGCATAAATAACGATCTTAAGGCATTTGAACAACTTTTCCATACATTAAACACTAAGCTGATAAAATTCTGTATATTTTATATACGGCAGAAGGAGGCGGCCGAAGATATCGTGTCCGAAGTATTCATACGATGTTGGGAGTCGCGTCACAACCTAAGTGAAATTGCCAATCCCGAAACTTATTTGTTTGTAGTGGTTAAAAACCAATCGCTCAACTACATCAAAAAGTATTCAAACATACACCTTGTCCAGACCGAGGATTCTAAGGAATTAGAATTTGTAAATAATTACGATCCTGAAAAAGAAATGGAACGTAAAGAACTTCATTTCATTTTAGACAAAGCTATTTCTTCATTGCCACCACAGGCATGCCTGGTATTCCGCCTTGTAAAGGAAGATGGCTTGCGTTATAAAGAAGTAGCCGAGATATTGAACATCTCACCACGAACAGTACAAACCCAGCTTTTTAGAGCAATAAAAAAGCTAAGCCTTATACTGGCACACCATCGGGTATCAGTTAAACAAAATAAACGCTCCGTAGTTGACCTGTATGCTCCTGGTATTTTGTTATTATTAACTTTTTGTAAATTCCTTTCTTAGCCTGTAGGCAATTTTTAATTTTTAATTGTCTTAACTTAAATCGGGTTCACGAACTACATGGTTAACGATAGATTTATTCAGCTTCTTACAACAATACTTACAGACGAGCTCGATCCGAAAGAACAAGAAGAGTTTAATTACCTGCTTGAAGATAACGAACTTAATAAGCTGCAGTATAATTTTTTTAAGACTTATTGGGTACAGGATCAGGAACAATATTCGAATTCCGATTTGATGTTTCAGCAGATAAGAAGTAAGATCACTTTACCGGAAGAAGGAGGCGAAGCAACAAATACCAAGCGCTCTAAAGTTAAAACACTCACTATACTCATAAGTATAGCAGCCATATTAATAGTAGCCCTGGGCACGGGCTTGTTCTTTTACTTTAATCGGCAACCGGATCTAAACAATAACGCAAAACTTGAACTGATCAAAACGCCAAGCCGCGTTAAATCTAAGATAGTTTTGAGTGATGGCACAGTTGTTACCTTAAACTCAGAAACACGACTTAAATATCCACCCGAGTTCAAAGGCAAAACAAGAGAAGTGTATCTGGATGGTGAAGCTTTTTTTGATGTTAAAAAAGATCACCAGCATCCGTTTATTGTGCACACCGGTAAAATGAGGGTACGAGTTTTAGGCACTGCATTCAATATAAAGTCATATGCCAATGATGTAGCCAGCGAAACGTCACTGATAAGAGGTGCAATAGAGGTTACACTTACAGACAGGCCATCTGACAGGATCATATTGAAACCGAACGAAAAATTAGTAATCAGGAGCACTCCTGTGAAGGGCGTAAGTAATAAAAAGAGTAAGGTGGTATTAAATCACGACAGTGTAAATACCAGTTATGCATTAACTACCCTTACTTATCTAAGATCTAACGATACTGCTGTGGTTGAGACTTCATGGGTAAACAATAGGTTAGTTTTTAAAGACGAAGAATTTAAAGATATAGCTAACCAGATGGAACGCTGGTATGGTATTAAAATAAAGTTTAAAAACAGTAACGTGGAAAAGTATCGTTTTACCGGTGTTTTTGATAAAGAAAGCATTTACCAGGCCCTTAAGGCCCTGCAAATGATAGAACCTTTTACTTACAAGCAAGAAAATGGAACCGTATATATTTTTAAACCTGTAATTGATTTGAGAGTGCCTATGGATTGAAAAAGACTTAACGACCCCCAAAGAAACGGGGACTACAAGTGTAATCCCCGCAAAGATGAAAATCTGTTAGATAATTAACGCAATGTTCTCTCGAACAGAACATTGCTATTTATTCAAGTCACCTTTTAATTAAGTAAAAGTATGGAATATTTTAAACACCCTAAGGGTGTAAGAGATAAATATTGGCTATTAAAGTCTATATTAATAATGAAATTGACACTTATTTTAATAGTAACATTTACTCTACAATCCGTAGCCAATGTATACTCTCAGCAAAAAGTAACCATTAACCTTAAGTCTGCGGATTTTACAAAGGTTATTGCGGCTATTCAAAAGCAAACCAACTACCACTTCGTTTTTAGCGAGCGTAAACTATCTGCAACAAAAAAGGTATCCATCAATGTGGAGAACCGCGACGTTAGCGAAGTTCTTACCCGCTTACTTGAGGGGACCGATCTTAAATTTACGCAGCTTGAAAATAACCTGATCGTTATTACTACTAAAAACGAAATTGTTAATGCTGCAGTTATTACCGGTAATGTTGTTGATGAAAATGGCTTGGGTTTACCCGGCGTAACCGTAAAGGTTAAAGGCACAACTACTGGTACAGTAACAGACTCTAATGGCTCATTCTCTATTAATGCGCCTGATAATGCCATACTGGTATTTTCATTTTTAGGATACGAAACACAGGAAGTTTCAACAGCCGGCAAAACCACTATTTCGGTTAAACTGGCAACAGCAAGTAAAGGCCTTACCGAAGTTGTTGTTACCGCTTTGGGTATAACAAAAGAGCAAAAAAAGTTAGGCTATTCTGTATCTACCGTTGGCGGCGATCAACTTAATAAAGCAAAAGAATCAAACGTTGTACTTTCGCTTGAAGGCCGCGTAGCGGGTTTAAGTGTTGGTGCTGCAAACGGTGGCCCGGGCTCATCTGCAAGGGTATTGTTACGTGGTTTAACCAGCTTTACAGCGGGTAGCCCATTATACGTTATAAACGGCGTACCTATGGATAACACCCAGCGTGGTGCATCGGGCGAATGGGGTGGTGCTGATTATGGTGATGGTATCTCTAACATCAACCCTGACGATATTGAATCAATGACTGTATTAAAAGGCCAGTCGGCATCAGCGCTTTACGGTTCAAGGGCCGCAAACGGTGTTATATTGATCACTACTAAAACAGGTAAGAAAAACACTGCTTTTGGTGTTGAATTTAATACCAACGTGCAATTTGATAAACCTGTAGATAATACAGATTTTCAACAGGTTTATGGCCAGGGCATACAAGGCGTAAAACCAACTACACTTTCTTCTGCAATCGCATCAGGAAGTTTGGCATGGGGTTCTAAAATGGATGGTTCTGATGTAATGCAGTTAGATGGTGCTATGCATCCGTACTCGCCGGTAAAAAACAACTATATTTCTTTTTACCGTACAGCTCCAAGCTTTACTAATACTGCTTCGTTTACAGGCGGCAATCAAAACGGTGCTTTCCGTTTGTCTGTTTCAGACCTCCGCGCAAACTCAATGGTGCCAAACAGCTACCTTGACAGAAAAACTTTTAACTTTAATGGCAACCAGAATGTTACCAGTAAACTTAACATTAACGTAGTAGCTAACTATGTTATTGAAAATTCTAAAAACAGATCAAGCTTAAGTGATGGCCCGGGTAACCCCAACAACGGACAGCTTTTAGCCCCTAACCAGGACCAGAGGTTGCTTTCTCCAGGCATTAAAGCCGATGGTACAGAGCTCACCTTTACAGATGACACATATGTAACTAACCCTTATTTTGCAGCCAACTATTTTGTAAACAATATAAAACGCAAGCGTTTAATTACTTCGCTTTCTGCAAAATATGATTTCACAAAATGGCTTTACTTACAAGGCCGTGTGGGTTATGATAACATTAACGACGACAGGACTAATATTGAACCAACAGGTACCGCATATCGTAATGATAATGGTACAATGAGATATCTGAACACCCAAACAACAGAGTTTAATACTGACGTTTTGATCAATGCAAAGCATGACCTTGTTAAAGATCTGTTAAACTTAGACCTATCAGTTGGTGGTAACATCCGTAAATCAAACTTTGGCGGTTATTTCATTAACGGAGGTAACGGTGGTTTTACCATTCCTTATTTTTATAGTTTAACTAACTTTGCTTCTCGCGATAGCGGGCCGTTAAGAGATGATAACAAGCCATCGGTAAAACAAGTAAACTCTGCCTATTACTCAGCAGATTTTTCTATCAAAAACTTCCTGGTAGTAAGCACAACCGGCCGTTATGATGCTTATAGCAGCATTTCAAACGCTGTAGGTCGCGGTATATTTTCACCATCAGTTTCAGGTAGCTTTATATTCTCTGAATTATACCCGGTTACTGGTATGGATCTAGGTAAAGTAAGATTATCATATTCACAAACCAGTGGTGACCCTGATGCTTACGCTAACCAGGTTTATTACAACATCAACAACTCTATCAATGGTATACCTGCTGCCGGCATCAGTACGCAATTGCCAAATCTTTTCTTAAAACCATATACTTTAAAAGAACTTGAAGCTGGTTTGGAAATGAAATTCTGGGGCGATAGGTTAGGTTTTGACGTTGCTTACTTCTCTCGTCGTACACATAACGAGATCATTAACGCTACTATTGATTATTCTACTGGTTATAACAACAGGTATATCGCTACCGGTTCAACCCAAAACCGCGGTGTTGAAGTTGAAATACATGGCACCCCCGTTAAAACCTCAGACTTTAGCTGGACCCCATCATTCAACTTTACCTACGTTAAAAATAAGATCATTCAAACAGACGGGGTAACCAATTCAAATATTGCCTTCGGAACTTACCGCCCGTTAAATGCTAACCTTGCGTTAGTTGCCGGTTTACCTGGCCCGCAAATTTTAGCATACGATTACCAGCGTAGTGCAAATGGCAGTATTGTTTATGATGACAGCGGTTTACCAGTACAAGGTGATCTTAAACCAATGGGTTCAACTATCCCTAATGTTTATGGTGGTTTAAATAACAATTTCAACTACAAACAATTCAACCTTTCATTCCTGGTTGACTACCGTTTTGGCAACAAAGTGCTTTCTGCAACAAACTATTACAGCATTTTCAGAGGCTTAAACAAAATAACGCTTGATGGCCGCGAAACCGGTGTTGTTGGCGATGGTGTTACAAGCACCGGTGCTGATAATACAGTAAATGTTCCTGCACAAACTTATTACCAGGCTTTGGCCCGCAGAATATCTACTTTAAACGTATTAGACGGCAGCTTTATAAAATTACGCCAGGTTAGTTTAGGTTATACTTTCAATGCATCAATGCTAAGAGGCACTCCGTTCAGCAGCATAGGCGTATCGGCAGTTGCACGTAACCTTTGGACTATTATGAAACATACTGACAACATTGATCCGGAATCAGGTTTCTCAAATGATGTAAGGTATGCAGGTATTGAAGGCACAAGCCTGCCTTTCGCCAGGACATATGGTTTAAACGTCAACTTTAAATTTAAAAACTAACGAAATGAAAAAACGATATATATACAGCTGCATTATAGCGGGATCTATATTTATGGCGGGCTGTACCAAGAATTTTGATGAGATAAACACCAACCCCAATAAAACTACTGCTGATCTTATCAACCCTAATTATTTGGTTTCTCAGGCTCAGATGAACTTTTCTCAAACAGGCTATGATCAATTGCTTTTTCAGAGCATGTGGACCCAATCACTGGCATCAACATTTAGCTATTATAGCAATGGTGATAAATATGTGCTTGGTGGTAGCGGAATTGGTTACTATAACCGTACCTGGAATGCAGGATACAGTGCGCTTACCCTTGTTGACGAAATGAAGAACCTGGTAAAAGACAAACCGGAATTCGCTAACCTTGACAATTGCGGAACCATTATGCGCGTGTTGTTTATGCAACGCATTACAGATTTGTATGGTGATGCTCCCTACTCTGAAGAAGGCCAGGCAAAAAGCGGGATATTTACGCCTGTATTTGACAAACAGCAAGATATTTATACCGCTATGTTAAGTCAGTTAGATGCAGCCGCTTCGGCTCTGGATGCCTCAAAAGCAGGCCCGACATCAGATTTATTTTATGGCGGCGACATTTCAAAATGGAAACGTTTAGCCTACTCATTAATGTTGAAAGTTGCTATGCGTTTAACAAAAGCTGACGCGGCAACCGCCCAAAAGTACGCTGAAAAAGCTTTTGCAGGTGGCACTATGACAAGTGTTGCC
This sequence comes from Mucilaginibacter sp., assembly GCF_041660805.1. Lineage (GTDB taxonomy): Bacteria > Bacteroidota > Bacteroidia > Sphingobacteriales > Sphingobacteriaceae > Mucilaginibacter. The sequence goes on from NZ_JBAZVP010000016.1 coordinate 19,162, forward strand.
GATAATGCAAAAGTACTTACTGATAACGCTAACGGTAATTCAAATTCCAACTCAAACGCGTTGTTGGTAACTGATGATTTCAGGGAAGTACGCTGGGGTAAAACATTAATTGATTTATTAAAATCAACTAATGATCCGCGTATATCTGCTATAGCCGAAATAACTGTTGGTAATGGTAAAGCTGCTAATGAAGACAGGAATACAGCCGGAGACAATACCGCAAGTTTACAATTAGGTATGCCTAACGGCTATGACCTGCTTAACGGCAGTACCGATATATCTAAAGCTCCTGGCTATCCTGGTGCTACCCCTGCGGCAACCGGTACTGATGCACCTGCACCGCTTGGTAAGTATTCTCGCCCACGCCTTAGGGTTTACGATGACCGTAATGCGGTAAATATGATATACACTTACGGAGAATCTGAACTATTATTGGCAGAGGCAGCTTCAAAAGGCTGGAATACAGGCGTTGCGGCAACACATTTTGCAAACGCTTTAGCAGCCGATATGAGGTCTCTTGCGTTAATGAATGCAACTCCGGTAGCAGTTGTTAGCGATGCAGATATTGCACTTTACGTTGCTGCTCATCCGCTTTTACCTGCAACAGCATTACAGCAAATTAACCTGGAGTATTATGTCGTTACCTCAACAACATTTAACTTTAATGAAACATTTGCTAACTGGAGAAGATCCGGGTTCCCGGTATTAACTCCTGTTACCTATCCGGGGCAATACGTATCAGGTGGTTTACCAAGAAGAATGCCTTACCCGGTTACTTTACCACAAACCAATGGTACAAACTACCAGGCGGCTGTGTCTAGTATGGGTGGAGACAACTTTAGCACCAGAGTTTGGTGGGATAAATAATCATACCCATTATAAAAAAGGAGACGAAATGTCTCCTTTTTTATAATTCTTTGTTCTTACTTATCTTATCTGCAACACCTAATTATTTATTATAAGTATCAACAAAAACTTATGGCCCTATTTGATAGATACTTTTTCAAGACAGCCTATAAAGCCGCTGTTATATGCATTGTTGAGGTTTGTTTTGTTCTTACATCATCTTTTGCACAGCAACCGCTTTTTAAGCTTTTGCCGGCTGCACAAACCGGTATAAAATTCAGCAATGATATTGTAGAGAAAGAATCGCTTAACGTACTATCATACGAGTATTTTTACAATGGCGGCGGCGTTGCAACCGGCGATATCAATAACGATGGCCTGCCCGATCTGATGTTCACCGCAAACATGAAACCCAATAAACTTTACCTCAACCTGGGTGGGTTAAAATTTAAAGACATTACAAAAGAGGCATCAACTTACCTTGAAGGCCGGTCAAACGGCTGGAAAACCGGCGTTACCATGGCCGATGTAAATGGTGATGGCCTGCTTGATATTTATGTCTGCTACTCGGGCAAAACTGATAACGAAACCCGTAGTAATCAATTATTCATTAACAAAGGAAATAACAAATTTACAGAAGAGGCAAAAGCCTATGGCTTAGCCGACCCGGGATACAGCACACAGGCTGCTTTTTTTGATTATGATAATGACGGTGATCTGGATATGTTCCTGCTCAATCATAACATTAAAAAGATTGACAATATGGAACTGGCGCGTTACAAAAACGAAACCGACCAACTGGCCGGCAATAAACTTTTCCGGAATGACGACAACCACTTTACTGATGTATCTAAAACAGCCGGTATTATTCAAAACCCGCTTACATTTGGCCTGGGCATTGCCATTGCCGATATTAATAAGGATGGCTGGGCAGACATCTACGTAACAAACGACTATAACGAACCCGATTATATATACATAAACACCCACGACGGCAATTTTGCCGAACGTTCAAAAGACATGCTGAGGCACATGTCGCACTTTTCGATGGGTGCCGACATTGCCGATTTTAACAATGACGGCCTGCCTGATATTATTACCCTGGATATGATGCCCGAAAGCAACCACAGGCAAAAATCGCTGCAATTACAGGAGAATTATGAATCATTTGCATTGATGCAAAACCAGGGGCTTTACAACCAATATATGCGTAATATGCTGCAGCTAAACAATGGCGATGGTACTTTTAGCGAGATTGCACAGTTAGCTGGTTTAGCAAACACCGACTGGAGCTGGTGCCCGCTCCTGGCCGACCTTGATAACGATGGTTATAAAGACATATTTGTAAGCAACGGTTACCTGAGAGATTACACCAACAAAGATTTTTTACGCTATTGGGGTGATTATAAAATTAAAAAGGCAATGGCCGCCGAGCCCTTTCTGTTGATGGATCTGATCTCGGCTATGCCATCTACCGCCCTGGCTAACTATGCTTTTAAAAACGACCATAACCTTACCTTTACCCAAAAACAGGCCGAGTGGGGATTAAATCAGCAAAGCATCTCCAGCAGTGCTATTTATGTTGATTTAGATAATGATGGCGACCTTGACCTCGTTGTAAACAATATTAACCAACCGGCATTTATCTATCAGAACACCGCTCGCGATAACGGGAACACATCGTATCTGGCGGTAAAACTACAAGGCACCGGCAAAAACACCAATGCTGTAGGCGCAAAGGCTTATATATACACCGGGCAAAACACACAGTACCAGGAAGTAAACCCTAACCGGGGATATTTGTCATGCGTATCAACCACTTTAAACTTTGGATTGGGCAATAGTAACGAAGTTGATTCGGCACGTATCATCTGGCCTGATCAGTCAAGTCAGCTGCTTACAAAAGTAAAGGCTAATCAGCTCCTTACCATCAGGTATCAACCAAAAGAAAAATTGTATAATGTAACGGCAAAAACAGTAAAGCCCATATTTACAACAGCACCCGCATTCATAAATTTTAAGCCCGAAGAGATCACCCTGAACGATTTTAAGCGCCAATTATTAATGCTTTTCATGTACTCACGCACGGCACCGGTTATCACAAAAGCAGATGTGAACGGTGACAGCCTGGAAGACCTTTTCATCAGCGGTGATAATAACGGGCCTGGTAAAATTTACCTGCAGCAAAGCGGTAGCAAGTTCCAAATGGTAGATATTATACGTGGCAGTAATGATAACATCGGTACAACTTCAGCCGCCGAATTCTTTGATGCAAACGGCGATGGCAAACCCGACTTGTATATTGCAAAAGGCGGTTATTCAACCTATGAGCCCAACACTGCCGTTTTGCAGGACGAATTATACATAAATGAGGGTAATGGCCGTTTTGTACTGTCCCCTATGGCTTTACCGGTATTAAACGCCAATAGCAAATCGTGTGTAAAGCCGTGCGACTTTGATGGCGATGGTGACCTTGACCTTTTTGTAGGCGGCAGGGTTATTCCGGGGCAATACCCTCTTCCGCCCGAAAGTTATTTGCTGGTAAATGACGGCAAAGGTAAGTTTACTTCCGCAACTATCCCGTTCAGGAAAGCGGGTATGGTAACCGATGCGCAATGGATAGACCTTGACGGTGACGGCCGTAAAGATTTAGTTATATGTGGTGAATTTATGCCGATAACTGTGTTACTGAATACAAAAAACGGCTTTCAGGATAAAACACCGGATTACTTTGGTACCCCTCAAAAAGGCTTTTGGTTTAAAATATCATTTGCCGATGTAAATGGCGATGGCAAACCTGATCTGATAGCCGGTAACCTGGGCCAAAACGTCCAATTCCATGCATCAGAAAACGAACCTGCCGAACTATACTTTGCCGATTTTGACAAGAATGGTTCAATTGACCCTTTCTTTAATTTTTACACCCAGGGCAAAAGCTACCCATTTGTAAGCCGTGATGAACTGAATGAGCAGATCTACCCCATGCGCAGACGGTTCGCCTCTTATAAAGCCTATGCCGATGCTTCTATCTCAGAAGTATTTACCTCTGAGGAATTGAGCACAGCCGCTAAACTAAGTATTAACGAAACTAAAACAACGCTCTTCATCAATCAAAACGGAAAGTTTATAGTTTCGGCATTACCAATACAGGCACAGTTTGCACCGGTTAGTCAAATACTAACCAAAGATTTTGACCAGGATGGCAAAACTGATATCTTGCTCTTAGGCAACCATGCCGACAATCGCCTTAAGCTGGGAAGTATAGATGCCAATTACGGATGTTTGTTAAAAGGCGATGGAAAAGGTGGGTTTACTTATGTAGATCAGCCCGTGTCAGGCTTATCCATTACAGGCGATGTAAAAGCAGCTTTGGAATTACAGATAAATAAAGCGCCCTATTTACTGATAGGCGTAAGTGACGGCCCTTTAAAGTTTTATAAAGAATGAAAATTTTAAAACAGTCCCTTATTATCTTTTTTGTATTTGCATGCCAATATTGCCAGGCGCAAAGCACTAAAAGAACACCCTACCCCAATTACCTGCAAATAAACCACGCAGTTAATGCAGTAACTATGGTAATGGTGCATGATGTTGTGAGCCCGCCGGTAGCAGCCCGCTATTACGCGTATTGCATGCTTGGCGCTTATGATATTGTTTCGGTCAACAATAAAAAAATCCCTGCCTTAAACAGCTTTGTTAAAAGTTACTTGCCCAATAATAGTTTAACGGATCTTACTATAAAATACGATTACAAAATTGCGGCTTATTACAGCATACTGGAAACCGCCAAACTTTTGCTCCCGTCAGGTTTTATGCTCAGTGATGATGAAGAAGCCTTTATCCGGTTGCTTCAAAAAAACGGGGTAGATCAAAATATAATTACCAACTCCGTAAAAGTGGCCGAAATGGCTTCTGCTGCGATAGTAGCTTTTTCAAAGTCTGACCATTACAGCCAGCTAAGTGCCCTTAGGCGCTATACCCCTTTAAAAGAGGACGGAAAGTGGTACCCAACGCCGCCCGCATATATGGAAGCCGTTGAACCTAACTGGAAAACCATCCGTACATTGGTTATAGACTCTGCCACGCAATACAAACCAACACCGTTAATACCTTTCAGCAAAGACAGTACATCAGCATTTTATGGCCAGGTAAAAGCGGTTTATGATGCTTCAAAACACTTAACCCCCGAGCAAATAAATCAGGCGCTTTTTTGGGATTGCAACCCGTTTGCGGTAACAACATCCGGCCATATGGCTATCGGCTACAAAAAAATAAGTCCGGGCGGGCACTGGATGCACATTACCGCGCTGGTGGCTAAACAAGCTAATCTTGGGTTTGATGAATCTATTATGCTCATCTCGTTAGAAGGTATCACCCTCATGGATGCCTTTATAAGCTGCTGGGAAGAGAAATTTACGAGCAATCGTATCCGCCCCGAAACGTTTATAAATAAGTATATGGATGTAAAATGGCAGCCGTTATTGCAAACACCTCCTTTTCCTGAGTATACCAGCGGGCATGCGGTAATATCTAATGCCTCGGCCGAACTGCTCACTTACTTTCTGGGTGACAATTTTGCTTATACTGATAATACCGAGATCCCGTTTGGTAGTGGCCAGCGTAACTTTAAATCGTTTAGAGAAGCAGCCGCCGAAGCTTCCATGTCACGTTTTTACGGCGGCATCCATTATATGGAGAGTATAGAAAAAGGCAATAAACAAGGAAAGCAGATTGCAGCAGGCATCCTTTACAAAATAAAAAAAGCGGGCATCGAGCCGCTACGCAAATAGTTAATTAAGCACTAAGAAAAATGAAACACCTCCTCGCCAAAAAAGTATCCTTATTATTCCTTTCAATTTTTTTGATAAGCAGTACAACGTTTGCACAACAATCCTACAAAAACGCTTCTTTGGATATAGATACGCGGGTAAAAGACTTGTTATCAAAATTAACACTGGCAGAAAAAGTATCCTTATTAGGCTACCGTAGCCAGGCTGTGCCAAGGTTAGGCATCCCTGCTTACAACTGGTGGAACGAAGGTTTACATGGTGTGGCACGCGCAGGCGAAGCAACTGTTTTCCCGCAGGCTATTGGTTTAGCGGCCACTTTTAACCCGGATCTTATCCAATCAGTATCAGACGTGATATCAACCGAGGCGAGGGCGAAATATAACTTATCTATAGCAAAAGATCGCCACCTGCAATACATGGGACTTACCTTCTGGACCCCAAACATTAATATCTTTCGCGACCCAAGATGGGGGCGGGGGCAGGAAACTTATGGCGAAGACCCTTACCTGACCTCCCGGATAGGCGTCGCATTTGTTAAAGGCCTGCAGGGTAATGACCCACTTCATTTAAAAACCGCTTCGGCCGCCAAACATTTTGTGGCCCACAGCGGCCCCGAGGCAACCCGTGATTATTTTGATGCCATTGTTGATGAAAAAGACCTGCGCGAAACGTACATGTATGCTTTTCACAAATTAGTTAACTCGGGCGTTGAATCTATCATGACAGCCTATAACCGGGTAAACGGCATTCCAAACTCCGTTAATAAACACCTCATATCAGATGTGTTGAGAAAAGAATGGGGATTTAAAGGCCACGTGGTAACAGATTGCGGTGCATTAGATGATGTTTTTTTAACCCATAAAACTATCCCAAACGCAACCCAAACCGCCGCCGCTGCTATTAAAGCCGGCATTGATCTGGATTGCTCATCAGTTTTGCAGGGCGACGTTATTAAGGCCGTGCAACAAAAGCTGTTAACCGAAAAAGAAGTAGACACAGCCCTTGGCCGTTTACTGAAAACGCAGTTTAAATTAGGATTTTTTGATGAGGCCGCTAAAAGTCCTTATGCCACTTACGGGGCAGACAGCATTCACTCAACTCAACATATTGCGCTGGCCCGTAAGGCTGCGCAACAAAGCATGGTGCTCCTGAAAAATAACAACAATATTTTGCCATTGAAAGAGGCCAACTACCCTGCCATAATGGTACTTGGGCCAAACGCGGCATCGTTAGATGCCATGCTGGGCAGTTATCATGGAGTTAGTAGTAAAGTAGTCAATTTTGTTGAAGGGATAACCGGCGCTGTAGACCCTGCAACAAGGGTGGAGTATGACCTGGGTTGCGATTATCGCGATACCACGCATTTTGGTGGTATTTGGGGTGCAGGCAATGCCGACCTCACTATCGCGGTTTTAGGCCTATCACCCGTACTGGAAGGCGAAGCCGGCGATGCTTTCCTGGCCGAGAACGGCGGTGACAAAAAGAACTTAAGCTTGCCTGCAAGCGAGATAGCCTTTATGAAAGCTTTGCGAAAAGGGGTTAAGAAGAAGCCCATTATAGCTGTAATTACAGCAGGCAGTGATGTTGATGTAGCTGCTATAGCAGAATACGCAGATGCCATTTTATATGCCTGGTATCCCGGCGAACAAGGTGGCAATGCACTTGCCGACATTGTATTTGGGAAAGTGAACCCTTCCGGGCGTTTGCCACTTACATTTTATAACTCTGTTAATGACCTCCCCCCTTATAACAGCTACAGTATGAACAACCGCACCTACCGCTATTTTAAAGGCCAGGTGCAGTATCCTTTTGGCTTTGGCTTAAGCTATACTACCTTCAACTACAATGCTGATGTAACGCCCAAAAAACAGTATACCTTTAAAGACACCATAGCAGTAACCGTTGCCGTTAAAAACGCGGGCAGTGTTGATGGCGACGAGGTTGTACAGGCATACATTAAATACCCGGATATTGACCGTATGCCGCTTAAGGAGTTAAAAGCTTTTAAAAGAGTTTCCGTCCCAAAAAATGGCACTGAAAAAGTATCAATAAAAATTCCTGTAGATGAGCTTCAAAAATGGGACATTAAAAACCACAAGTGGAAGATCTATCCCGGCACCTATCAATTGGTTCTGGGTAGTTCATCAGCCGACGAAAAATTGATCTCAAGTTTTCAAATCAAGTAAACGATCAGAAAGCTGTTTTTTAGTCTTGCAAGCCTTTCAGCCAAGCCGGAAAGTCTGCCGCCCTTAGTGAGTTTATTCCACTTTGGGGTTAGGCTGGCCTTTACCTGTAGTGATAAGGCTTTGCAAACTACCTTTGATATAGCTGCTCCAGGCATCAAAACAAATATCATAACATTCATATGCCGGAACCAGGCCCCAGTGGGTGAAATGAAGTTGCGTTTTCCCATCCTTTTCAGAAATATCAAAGCTGATCTTTGTACCGATCCACTCTGTCTTGTCTTCCGTAAAACTGAAATAGTTGTCCAAAACCAGCCAAACAATTTTTTTGTCTGGTATAACCTCTATTAATTTCATGGTACACTTGTGAAGGTCCCAGCGCTGGTAGGTAAACTCATCGTTCAGCTGGTTTGTACCGCCGTCAATTCTTTCAGACCACCATCCGCGAACGTTATTGACAGCATTGAATACCTCGTTAGGGGTTTGCTCTACCAAAAAGGTTGTGTTAAAATCGGGAGTTGCCATTTTATTACTTTTTTAGTTGGGTAATTTGTTATTTAATAAAGTTTCTAACTTTTTCAGTTTCGATGCCCAGAACTCGTCAAAGTAAGAGATCCAGGCTTGCAGTTCTTCAAAGCCATCCTTTTTCAGCGTGCAATACCGTTCCCTGCCAATATCCTGGATAGAGATAAATCCTGCGTTATGCAATATTTTAATGTGCTTTGAAACGGCAGGACGGCTCATGTCGAAATTATCTGCCAGGCTGTTGATAGTCAAACTATCGGCGGAGAGCAGCATCAGCATTTTCCGTCTGCTGGGATCTCCTATTACCTGGAATACGTCAAGCGTTGGTACGGCCATTTTGTGCAGTGTTTAAAAGTTTGTCGATGTTTTGGAGTTTCTCCACCCAGCCATGCAGCAAACCATTGTAAAAATCCAGGTTTTCTTTTTTCGAGAAACCACTGTGTTCTAAGAAAACCTCGGTGCCCTTATCCTTTGGTTCCAGTTTCCATATCACTACCGAATCCAGCGTGATCTTACCCTCACCCGGGCCGCTCTTCCATGAATAGGAAAGTTTTTTAAAGGGAACGATCTCTAATACTTTACAGTAAAAGATGCCATCAAAATTGAGGCTGGATATCGGGCCTGTTCTGAATTGAAAGTCGAGCCCTACAATGGGCTGAAAATCATTTTTCATGAGCCATTGCTCCATCAGTTCAGGTTTTGTAAGGTATTCCCAAACCGTCTCAGGAGGATGAGGGAAGAAAAATTGGTGATTAATGCTTTTTTTCATAATATGTAACTTTGAAGTTACTCAAATGTATAGGTAACTTTTGGGTTACGCAAATTTATTTCAAAAAAAATCACTTAAATAACTGCAATGCACTTATAATCATTTTGAACTGTACTCATATTCGTTAGTATATTTATAAACTATAACAAACATGTTCACTATAGCCATTCCTTTTTTTTGGATTATAGTAGTATTACAGGCATGCTATATTACAAGCACTTCAGGCAGGGCAAATGGAAACGAAAGAAATATTAAAACAGCACATTGCCAAAACAGCTACACTAACCGATGAGCAGTTCGATTATCTTTTTTCGCACTTTAAGCCGCAGTCTTACAAAAAAGGCCAGGTAGTAATTAGCGAGGGTGATAAAGTAGATAACGAATACTTTGTGATCTCCGGCTGTTTAAAAGCTTTTTTCATTAATGACGAGATTAAAATGTACATTCTGCAATTTGCTATGCCCACCTGGTGGACCTCGGATTATGGCGCTTTATACAACCATACCAGGGCTACTATCAGTATAGATTGTATCACCGATGCAGAAGTGCTTTGCCTTTCCAATCATGACCGGGAAAAAATTTGCAGCGAGTTGCACCAGGCCGAACACTTTTTCCGCTGGCGTACAAACCGAGGGTACCTGGCTTCGCAAAAAAGGCTGCTGTCATTTATGAATAATGATACCAAAGCCAGGTATGAAGAGTTGCTGTCATTATATCCACAGCTTTATAACCTGGTGCCCAAACACCTCATAGCCGCCTATCTTGGCGTTTCACGGGAAACGTTAAGCAGGCTTTATCACTCCCATAAATAGCCCTGCCGAATGTGATGTACATCACGTAGGTACCTGAAATTTCCTGCCGTCCTTTGTGCTATCAAATCATTAACGATTGATACATAAAGAAATGAAAACTAAAAATTTTAAAGTTGTAAGCACACAAAGCAACATCGATTGGACCGGCAAAAAAGTGACCGGCGCTCATAATGGTACCATCTCCATTAAAACAGGCACACTTGTTCTTGATAATGGCAAGCTCTTCGGCGGAAATTTTATCATTGACACTACCTCTATTAAAATACTGGATATTACCGATCAGGCTACCAACGCTCAATTTGCAGGCCACCTCTTTTCTGAAGATTTTTTCGCTTCAGACAGTTTCCCCGAAGCCTCATTTACTATTACCCATGCTGATAATATCGACAATGGTAAATATCAGATAAGTGGTGATTTAACCATTAAAGGTATCACCCACCCTGTTAGCTTCGCTGCAGATGTAATTATAACAGATGATGCAATTACCTCATCAGGCAAAATACTGGTTGACCGTACCAAATACGACATGAAGTTCCGTTCAGGTAACTTTTTTACCAACCTGGGCGATACACTCATCTATAACGAGTTTGAACTGGATGTGAAATTAATTGCAGAAGTCACCTTTTAATTTAAAAGCCATGCCATACGTAAAAATTGAGGTAACCCGTGAGGGCGTTACCCGCGAACAAAAACAAACCCTTATTGCAGGAGTGACCAAGCTGATCACCGAAGTATTAGACAAAGACCCAAAACTTACCCATGTGGTGATACAGGAAATTGAACTGGATGACTGGGGTTATGCAGGTGAGCAGGTATCTGTACTCCGCGAAAAAGGTATAACAGCTAAAAAACAATTTTAATAACAATTTTTAAAAACAAGATCATGAAACAACAAACCATTATAGTAACAGGAGCATCAACGGGTATTGGCAAAGCCATTGCCGGTTTATTTTTACAACACGGCCATAACGTAGTCATTAACTCGGCTAATGGCGATAATTTAACGGCAACTTTTAACGAACTGGGCCACCATGACAAATTAGCTATGGTTACCGGCAGCATTAGCAACCCGGCAACAGGCCAGCTACTTGTTGATACCGCCGTTGAACGCTTTGGCGCGGTTGACGTACTTGTAAACAACGCCGGTATATTTGAACCAAAACCGTTTTTGGATGTTGATGAAGCACATCTGGACAGCTTTTTAAACATCAACCTAAAGGGCACTTTTTTTACCAGCCAGGCCGCAATTAAGCAAATGCTAAAACAAGGCGAAGGTTCAGTGATTAACATTGGTACGGTATTGGTTGACCATGCCATTGGTGGTTTCCCTGCAACAGCGCCTATTTCCAGCAAAGGTGGTATCCACGCTTTAACAAAGCAGTTGGCTGCCGAATTTGGTAAAAACAATATCAGGGTGAACGCCATAGCGCCGGGTATCATCAGAAGCCCGTTACAAGCTAAAAATGGCGTTAGCGATGCGGATAGCCTTGCCGGTTTACACCTGTTAAACCGTATAGGCGAAACGCAGGATGTTGCCGAACTGGCCCTTTACCTTGCAGGTAGTAATTTTGTAACCGGCGAGATCATTAATTTAGATGGTGGTCATGTTTCTGGTCACCACATTGGGTAATAAACAGGTATGCAAAGGGACAATATACCCGGTGCATACCTTAAACAAGAAAAACGATGAGCAATTATGCAGATAATGCAACGGCTGTAGCAGCCGTATTATCAAACTACTTTGAAGGGATATTTAAAGGGGATATAGAACTACTTCGCAGTACCTTCCACCCACAGGCACTGGTAATTGGCGATATTAACGGGCAGCCTTATTTTAAAAGCCTGGATCAATACCTTGATGGTGTTAAAAACCGCAAAAGTCCGTTTGAATTGGGTGAAACATCCCGTATGGAAATATTGGCGATAGAAATTATCAACTCAATAGCTACTGCTAAAGTACGTGTGCCTATGTTTGACTTTAATTATCACGATCTGCTTTCCCTAAGCAAAATTAACGGGGAGTGGGTAATTGTAAATAAATTATTAACTAATGTAAGTATTTAAAGCCATGTGGAACCAAACCCCAATAACCACACTTTTAGGCATCAAATACCCAATCCTGTTAGGCCCTATGGGCGGAGGTTTTTCAACCCCCGAACTTTTGGCGGCAGTATCAAATGCAGGCGGACTGGGAAGCTTTGGAGCTTATACCCTTAGCCCCGAACAGATCCAGGAAGCAGATAAGGCTATAAAAGCGAAAACAGACAAGCCGTATAACATCAACCTTTGGGTTTCGGATGTGGATGACCGCTTAACTAATTATCCCATCGAAAGCCTGGAAAAAGTAAAGGCGTTATTTAAACCTTATTTTGATGAACTGAGTATCCCGCTACCTGATCTGGATACTCATATTCCTTCCAAATTTTTGAAACAGGTGGAAGCCATTTTCGAGATAAGGCCCGCCGTATTCAGCTTTATATTTGGTATTCCCTCAAAAGAAATACTGGACGAGGCCCGCAGGCTTGGCATTAAAACCGTTGGGGCAGCTACCACACTTGATGAAGCCTTAGCTTTGGAAGAAGCAAAAGTTGATGCCATTGTTGCTGCGGGGTTTGAAGCCGGTGGCCACCGGCCATCGTTTCTCAGGCCTGCACATGATTCTTTAACAGGTACATTCGCGCTTATCCAGCAATTAAAGGCTAAAATAAAAACACCAGTTATTGCTGCCGGCGGTATTGCGGATAGTAAGGGTATTGCAGCCGCACTAACTTTAGGTGCAGATGCAGTACAAATAGGAACAGCGTTTTTGGTTACCGATGAATCAGGCGCCACAACTGTTCATAAAGAGAGGCTTTTTTCTGATGAATCTAAATACACCATACTATCCAAATCATTAACCGGCCGCATGGGCAGAATGATCCGCAATAGGATCTCGGAAGAAGTTAATTACGAAACCGAGGTTCTGCCATTTCCACTTCAAACCCGTTTAATGGGCCCGTTGAGAGCAGCGGCACTGGCCCAGGGTAAAACAGATATGATTAATTTTTGGTCGGGGCAAAATGCGGTTAATTTAAAACATACCAAAGCAACAGAGCTCATGAAAACGCTGATAACCGAAACGCAAGATATATTCGATTCTTCAGAGAAATAAAAACTGTCAAGGATTGCACATTTTGCGCATGGCGATATGGGTTAGGCGTAACAGGACAAATCCCGAACCGCTTTTTTGAGGATTTGAAGCGTTTAGCGATCGAAGCATCTTTTAATACCAAATACGATTATGTTTACTTTAAAAAGCCATCCAGATAATCTAATATTGTTTTCGTCTGCATCATTAGGCTGACATGCCCCTGCGAAGGAACAATGGCCAATTGCGATTTCGGCATTGGCTCCAAATCAGCAGATACGCCACCTCCCAGTAACTGGTACGTTTTCATCAATTCCACTTTGTCCAGGCCATCATTGTCGCCCGATATAAGCAATACCGGCGAAGCAATTTTCGCAATATTGGCATCACCCACATTAAAGGGCACCCCGGCAAAAACAATCATTTGTTCAATGAACTTTGTCCATTTTGTTTTGTCAGGCGCTACCGCATCATATGCCACCTTTATAGGAGTATTGTTAAAAAATTCAGGCTTAAAACCTTTAAACCCATTATTTACTACGGGCAGCCAGCCACTGGTTTTGTAGGTAGAAGAAATGATCACTAATTTTCTTACCCGTTTAGGGCTTTTTACTGCCAACTGGTAAGCTATGGAACCACCCATACTATATCCTGCAACATCAGCACTATCAACTTTTAAAAAATTCATTACTCCTTCCACATCACTTGCCAGGGTAACAATGTCTAATTTTCTGTCTGAAAACGGCGTGTGTCCATGCCCCTGCAATTCAATGGCAATTACCTTTCTTGTTTTTGACAATTCAGGTATTAATTGCGCCCAGTTCATCTGAATTGTATAAAAAGCACCATGAAGCAAAACGAGAGGCCTACCCTCACCATATACTTCGTAGTAAACTTTAATGCCATTAACGGGCGCATAGCCACTGTCGGCAGGTTTAAGCTGTTGCCCGTTAGACTGAAATACTGTAAAAAATAGAACAGCGATTAATAGTACCGGTTTGAGGACCTTAGATCCTTTAAATACTCTTTTCATAAAACGTTGTTTTAGATTATTTTGATTTTATTGACAATACAAAGATGGAAGGCATTTCAGGATTTTACGCTGTGTAAAAACGACAAAATGAGGGTGAATAGCGACAAATAACAACCACTATAAAAGACGATATAATTTGAGTAGGGCACTGCCCGGAGCACGGCATACTCGTGACTCTTTTATCTAAATGACCTAGCTCGAACCCAAATGTGCGGAAGAAGGGACTCGAACCCAAATGTACCCAGCGCCGGGGTCGAATGATTTACTTAGAATAGCATACTACTAACATCAACTTATTTGATAGAGATCAGGCTGTAATTGAAACTTCAGGTATTCTAATGGTGTTTTCCCGGTATAGGCTTTAAAATCTTTTAGAAAGTGGTTTGAATCGTAGTACCCGTTTGATATTGCGATGCGCATCAAATCTACATCTTCACTTCCAACCAGTTCAAGGTACGCATGAATAAAGCGTTGGAGCTGAATGTACTCTTTGGGCAAAAGTCCAATATTCTTTACAAAACTCCTTTCCAGCCACTTGTAGTTTACGCCGGCATCATTGGTCACATTACGTACAGTGCTTTTCCCTTTTATTTTATGGATATAATCCAATGTTTTATGTAAGGTTTCAGGAGTGTTGATCTCCGTAAAAGAACTCTGAACGTATGCTCCGACAAATGCTACCTTTTCGTCAATAGAATTGCATTCAAAAAACTCTTCTATACTGAAGTTATTGTTCTTAGCAATGTATTCAAATGGGGTAACTGGGTTATATCTGAAATACTGAGCGTTTAAACCAAACAACTGATAGAAAGCACCCGGATGGAAACGAACTATAAAAACCTGTTCTGTATTATCATTGTATTTTACATAAACATTCTTAATTGAGCCGGCACTTGCCCATACAGCTTTAATTTCGAATGCATCGTTTCCCCCTGTTACCGCCACTGTGTCTTCACAAATTTGCAAAAACACAAGCACGGGAAACCCATCATTGAAAATAAGATGTGTATTATTCTTTGGGTCTCTGGAGAAAACATAAAATCCCTCGATAACAGATTCAATCTCTTTTGAAGGGCTAATTCTATAGCCGTCCTCATTAAATTCCCCTAATTGTATCTTCTTCAGATAATTTATTGGCATATCGCAAATTTACGGGAAATGCTAATGGCCGGAGAATTATACCATGTCTAATATTTACTATGCGTACAGTTTAAATACCCCTAGCTTTGCGCAAAACCGAATGATATTAATTTATGCTGATAAAAACGGAAGAAGAGCTGCAGGGCATAAAGAGAGTGAGTGAGGCAGTTGCGCTTACCTTACAAAAAATGAGAGTGTATGCCCGGATAGGCATGTCCACAAAAGACATAGACGAATACGGAAGACAATTATTAGAGGCCCTTGGTGCAAGGTCTGCCCCATTCGAAACCTATGGTTTCCCTGGTTATAGTTGCATTAGCGTTAACAAAGAGTTTGCTCATGGCGTTCCTTCAGACAAAGTCAATCTAAAAAATGGGGACATCATTAACATTGATGTATCCGCAGAACTAGGTGGCTTTTGGTCTGATAATGGATGCTCATTTGTTGTTGGAGAAGATATTCAGGAGGTACAACATTTGATAGATACTTCAAAAGAAATATTGCTTGATGCGATTTCTCAAATTAGCGGGGGAGTAAGAATTTCTGATATTGGGAAACTGATAGAAACCAAAGCTAAAAAAGCGGGATATACCGTTATACGAGATTTAGGTGGCCATGGGGTTGGGCGAAGTTTACATGAAGAGCCTGATGGGATAATGAATTATTACGACCGTTATGATAAATTGAGGCGATTTAGAAAGGATTCTGTTGTTGCTATTGAAACATTTATCTCCACTAAGTCTACATTTATTGAAACGGCGTCAGATGGTTGGGCTTTTGTAGGCAATAAAGGCGGATTTGTTGCCCAACACGAACACACCATATTGATAACGTCCGGCAAACCAATAATTTTGACAGCAGCGAATGGAATATAAAGGGAGCTGTACACCGCCGTGGTTGCCGGGAACTGCTGAAACGACTCTTTTTACGAAAAGAACGAGGCGCGTTTAAACCGGCCTGGGCGAACTGATAATAGCGTGCGGTCCTGTATTTGTGGGCAAACCGGCAATTATGCGCGATCATAAATTCTGAAACCTATGCACCCATTTATATAACGGGTTATACGTAATGCGGCTATTTTGTATATTAGTCCGATTACAAACATGATTAGCAGAGTAACGGGTTGGATAACGAAACAGTTCTAATGATGGAAGATTCAGAATTATGGGAGCTCTTCCGGGCCGGCAATCAGCCTGCTTATACGCAATTAGTTAACAGGCACTATAAGCCGCTGTTTAATTATGGCCGTCGTTTTTGCCAGGATCGTGAATTTTTGATGGACTGCATCCAGGAAGTTTTTTATGAATTGTGGAACAGAAAAGAAAAAATCAGTTCAACGCCATCAGTAAAATGGTACCTGTTCAAGGCTGTCCGGTTGAGGGTATTCCGGGATCAATCTAAATGGACTAAAAATGAAGAACTTTCCGATGAGTATAATTTTTCAGTTGAATTCAATATTGAATCAAAAATCATTAATGATTTAGAAATAAATGACTTATCTGTAAAAGTAAAAAATATCCTGAATGCCCTGCCGCCCCGTCAGCAAGAAATCATGTATTTGAGATTTTATGAGGGTTTAACTCTTAACCAGATTTCAGAAATCATGGGAATCAGCAACCAATCGTTACGTAATTTATTGCAGAAGTCTTATAAAAATTTCCGGGCAGAGTGGATCCCCCTACTTATTTTCCTCCCCTGCTGTAAATTAATTAACTGACAATCAGTTTTCTACAAAAAAAATAAATTTAATTACTTCTTTTCACCTTTTCCAGGGGTACATTTTATCGGTTTTTGAATATTGTTAGTATAAACCCATTGTAAATAGAGTTTCATGGCCAATTACGACAATTACGAAATTGAAGATTTTCTGCAGGATGATTCTTTTATTGACTGGATATTGAACGAAAAAGCCGAAGGCAATGCCTTTTGGACAACATTTTTGTCAGAGCATCCGGAAAAAAGAACTTTAATAGAAAAGGCCCGCGCTATTCTTATTTCGATAAACGTGAAACCGCTTGAGGATCAGCTATCGGATACCGAGATAAACCTGAGGGTAAACCTAATTCAAGACCAGGCTTTCCGTCAAATACCGGAAAGGCAGGTGCCCATGATCAAAATTTATCAGCGTCAATGGTTCAAAACAGCAGCTATCTTTCTGATTTTTATAACTATCGGGTTTATCTCTTACCAAACACTGACTAAATCTGATGATCTTATTACCAAAGATGTGTTAAACAACCAGGTGAAAATCAGTAACACAAGTAATAAATCGAAATTGGTGCTGATGAACGATGGGAGCCTGGCGGTGCTGACCCCGGGGTCTGAAATACAATTCCCTTCTGCCTTTAAAGGGGAGGAAAGAAATGTTTATCTGCAAGGCGAGGCTTTTTTTGAAGTTCACAAAGACCACAAACACCCGTTTCTGGTACACAGTCAAAATATGATCACCCGCGTTTTAGGAACAAGTTTTACTGTTAAGGCATTTAAAAATGCTGCAGAGTTCAGGGTTATAGTAAATACCGGGAAAGTGTGGGTTTACGATCAGAAGACTAAGCCGGCAGCCGAGAAAAAAGATGTTGTTATTGCCCTTTCGCCAAATCAGCAAGTTACCTACAAACGGAATGCCCTGCAATTTAAAAAAGACACGCTAATCCATCCATTATTACTTTCAAAAGAAGTGGCTGTTAAGGAATTGAATTTTACCAACATTCAGTTTAGCACTGTCATTAGCAAACTAAATGAAGCCTATGGTATTCAAATCGAGTATAACAAGCAAAAACTTGGCGATCTAAGAATAACCGCGTTATTGGCGGAACATCCGCTTAATGAAAAGGTAGAGCTGATCTGCCGGGCAGTGAACGCGAAATATAGGTTCGCAGACGGCCGGATAATTATTGAAGAAGACACACCGACTAATAAATAACCTGATTATAAAACCACAAAAGCCCACAAGTATGAAAAGAAAAAGTACATAGATAATCCCACCCTAAAAAAAGACCGGTAATATTTGCTGTATTACCGGTCATAGTTTTAGCCCCAAATGCATTCGAACTCATTTTAATTAATCGCCTAAGCGATTAAGAGGGGCCTTTTTTGTCGAGTTTTTTATGAATTATTAACCCAAACCAAATTTATGAAATATAAACCTTTACTGCTAAAAATAATGAGAATAACATTTTTACAGTTAATCATAGTTTTTTCCATCATGGGGAGTGTTTATGCTAATGGCGTAAAAGCACAAGCCGTACTGGATACAAAAATATCTATCAAAGAAACCAATAATCAACTTCGCCAGGTTCTTCAGAAACTGGGAAAGCAGTATCATATTGAGTTTGTTTACAGCCCGGATATCATCAATGAAAAGCTCGTTGTAAACGTTGATATGCAAAGAAAAAAACTTTCTGACGTACTCCGGAAAATTTTGCAACCGTTGAATTTAAGCTTTGATATGGTCGGCGATGTGATCGTGATCCGCAATTTCAGTGGGAATCAAAAAGGTGTTCCTTTTTCATCCACTACATCATCATCGGAAGCACCGGCAGACCAAACAGATGGCGTTATTCCGGTTGAAGCCCAGGTTGTTATTACGGGCAAAGTTACCGATGAAAAAGGCGAAGCTATACCAGGTGCCACGGTAAGGCACAAAGAAACAGGTAAAGCCCTGGCAACTAACATTAATGGAGAATATACAATGGTATTGCCGGAGCCAGCGGGCACCTTATCATTTTCTTTCCTGGGTTATCAGACCAGGGAGGTAGCAATAGGCAGTGACCGGCGCATTAACGTAACGCTTGTAGCGGTTAGCGGCAACCTGAACGAAGTAGTGGTTGTAGGTTATGGAACACAAAAGAAAGCTACGCTGACCGGTTCCGTTGTAGCGGTAAAAGGTTCTGAAATTGTGAAAAGCCCGGCAATAAACGTGGCAGCCTCCCTCGCCGGGCGCTTACCTGGCGTTATCATTAACAGCAGATCCGGCGAACCCGGACGGGACGATCCGTCAATTTCCATAAGAGGCCGCAGCACAACCGGAAATTCTTCTGCACTTGTGATCATCGACGGTGTGGAACGAGGTGGCTTAGGGCAGATCAACCCTAACGACATTGAGAGTATATCTGTATTAAAGGATGCTTCTGCTGCAATATATGGCGCGAGGGCCGCAAATGGAGTTATATTGGTAACCACAAAACGTGGAATTGCCGGAGCTGCGCCTCAGGTTAACCTTTCTTTTAATCAGGGGTTTACCCAGCCAACCAGAAATCCCATCATGGCTGATTCTTATACTTTTGGCAAAGTTTATAATGAAATAGAAACCGGAGAAGGCAGAGCGCCAAGGTATACCGACGATGAACTAAAAAAATACCAGGATAATTCAGATCCGAACTACCCAAACACAGACTGGTATAAATTTATCGTAAAAAACTGGACGCCACAGCACAGGACTAATTTGTCTGTGTCCGGAGGTAATAATGGCACAACCTATTTCCTTTCCTTCGGAGAGGTTATGCAGGACGGTCAGTATAATGGTGGTACCGAAAAGATCAGGCAGTATAATATCCGGTCGAATATTGATGTTCAGGTTACAGATAATTTCAAAATAGGAATGAATTTGTCCGGACGATTTGATAACAATCATTTCCCTTATCAGGGTGCCAACAATCTTAATAGTCATATTTTCCTATATCAGCCCAATTGGCAACCCTACTGGCCGGGTACGAACTTAGCCCAGCCCAACCGGGGTAATGAAAGCATAACCAATTGGGTGAATGATAATAACGGTTATCAGAACGTACGCACAAATACGTTCCAAAGCACCTTGTTCTTTAACTGGAACCTGCCCTGGGTAAAAGGTTTGTCGATCAACGGCAGCGGAAGCTACGATCCAAACAGCGTTTTTACAAAGACCTTTCAGACGCCTACGTTTGTATACTATAAAGATGCAACAAGCGGTGAATATACGCGCGGACGCTCTGGAATGGGTGCTAATTTGGCTGATCTTAATGATAGGACAAGTTTGGGTTCTTTATTTTACCTGACTGGCAAGATCAACTATGAGCGAAAATTCGGGCTTCATGGCGTCAAAGTATTATTAGGATACGAACAGCAGACCATTAATAGCAATTATGATATCGCTTACCGAAGTGACTTTGTTTCTACCGTGATACCACAAATATTTGCAGGTAGCAGTGATAAAAGCAAACAAGGTAATGACGGATCTGCCACCCAGGGTGCCCGGAAAAACTACTTTGGAAGAGTAAACTATGATTACGCAGGGAAATACCTCGCTGAGTTTACGATGAGACGCGACGGCTCTCCAAATTTTGCTGCAAACAAGCGATGGGGAAATTTTCCAAGCGCATCTGTCGGCTGGAGGATATCCGAAGAAAATTTCATGAAGAAATTCTCGTTCGTAAACGATCTGAAGATCCGTGGATCTTACGGCGTGTTAGGTAACGATCTTGTAAATTCTTTTCAGTACCTGACAACATACGGTTTCGGTAACAACTATGTTATCGGAGGCAACGATGTTACCGGGCTGGTTCAAACAGGCGCACCAAATCCCAGCATTACGTGGGAAAGGGCAAAAACAGGCAACATCGGATTAGACGCGACCTTGTGGAACGGCTTCCTTGGTATTACATTTGATTATTTTAAAACCAGGAGATCTGATATTTTAACAAGACGAACAGCCGTGATCCCAGGTTACACCGGGTTAGTTTTACCTGATGAAAACGTAGGTATTGTGGATAATCAAGGCTTCGAACTGGTGCTTTCTCATGCAAATAACAACCATGAATTCAAGTACAATTTTTCCGGTAACGTTGCATTTGCCAGAAACAAAGTAATATTCAGCGATGAGCAACCCGCGGCTGAACCTTATCAGTTAGCTACCGGCCGGCCAATAGGTTCGTCTCTATATTACAAAGCTATTGGGATATTTCCCGATCAGGCAGCCATAGATGCCTATCCTCATTATCTGAACGCCCGCCCCGGAGATATCAAATATGAAGATGTTAATAACGATGGATCTATAGACTCGCGTGACCGCATCCGCATCAATCAAACTAATGTCCCGGAGATCACTTTTGGTTTTAACGCAAATTTAAAATACAAAAGCTTTGACCTTTCGGTTTTGTTACAAGGACAAGCTAACGTAAAACAATATTTCGGCGGCTATTTTCCTGTAATGAGTTATTCACTGGGTAACTTTTTGGGATGGCGCGCCGACGGCCGGTGGAGTCCTGAAAACACCAATGCAACACAGCCACGTGCCAGCTATGAACTATTTAACAATAACACGCAAACTTCAACCCAGTGGCTGCTTGATGCTGGTTTTTTAAGGGTAAAGAACGTGGAGTTGGGTTATAATTTACCGAAAGGCGTCATTAGCAAGATTGGGATAAAAAATTTACGGGTTTCTGTCAGCGGCAGCAATTTGTTTGTTATATACGACCACATGAAAGATTTAGGCTTTGATCCGGAAACCACAGATTACTGGTATTACCCGCCACAACGAGTGATCAATTTCGGCATTAACGTAACCTTATAAATTAAAAAACATGAAAAAGATTATTTATATACTATTGATCGTTTTTACGGCTACTTCTTGTAATAAGCTGGATTTAAAACCATTGGATAAAATATCAGAAACGGATACCTGGACCGACTCTGCCCTGATCCAATTATATGTGAACGCAACCTATAATTCTATGCTGCATGGCTTTCAGCAGGAGCTGTTATCCTCGGCATGTGATGAGACTTACAACATCCATGGTTATGGTAATCTTGCAGTAATGCAAAGAGGAGAACTAACCCAGGATAATGTTTCAGGCCTCTCTGACAAGATCGACTATTTTAATTTCGCCTACGGTTATATCCGTAACATCAATATCTTTTTCTCGAAGATCGATGCGGCTCCGGGCGAAGCGGGGTTTAAAAACAGCACTACGGGTGAAATGAAATTCATCAGGGCCTATATTTATGCGAATTTGATTTGGCGGTATGGCAGTGTCCCGTTGATCACTAAAGTATTTGGCCTTCATGATGATTTTACAGTTTCACAAACTTCTTATGATGATTGTGTAAAATTCATCGTAACCGAACTTGATGACGCAGCAAAATTGCTACCAGCCGATCAGCCGGCCGGTCAGTTGGGAAGGGCTTCAAAAAATGCCTGCCTGGCATTGAAGGCGCGGGTATTGCTTTATGCGGCCAGCGCGCAAAATAATCCAAGCCATGATCAGGTAAAGTGGCAGGCCGCGGCAGATGCTGCGGGCGCATTGCTTACTGCTGGTTATCAGTTAAATGATGATTACCAGGGAACTTTTTTAAGTAACAACAAAGAAGTTATTTTTGCACGCCAGTTTACGCAAGCCAATAATACCGGCGGTACCGGCTTTAACCTTGAACAGGGGCGCAATGGTTCTAATGGTTACGGATCAGAAAATCCTTCACAAAACCTCGTTAATGCTTATGAGATGGCGGCTACCGGAAAGCAGCCCTATATTGTACAAAATAACGGCACCCTGATCGCAAACCCGGGTTCCGGTTATGACCCCGCTAACCCTTACAGCGGCAGGGATCCCAGATTTGATGCTTCGATCCTGCACGACGGTTCTGTTTGGGCAGGAAGGGTGACGGAAACATTTCATGGAGGCCAGGATTCTCCGGAAAGCAATTCCGGGTTTAATGCCTCACTTACTTCGTATAATTTCAAGAAGTTTTTGGTCGAAAGTATCCCTCCCTCGGGCTCCAGCCTTAGGCCTACCAATCCCTGGATCTTTTTTCGCTACGCGGAGGTGCTGCTAAACTATGCGGAAGCAAAATTTGAATTGGGTGATGAGGTTACGGCAAGGCAATACCTGAATATGGTGAGGAGCCGTCCAAGCGTGCACATGCCCGCGGTTACCGATGCCGGTGATGCGCTCAGGAGCCGTATACAGAATGAGCGCCGGGTGGAACTGGCCTTTGAAGAGCATAGGTTCTTTGATGTCCGCCGTTGGAAAATTGCAACGGAGGTATTGAACCAGCCATTTCTCCGTATGGATATCGTGAAACAGGCCAATGGGACAAAAATCTATAACATTATCAAATTGAATGATAGTAAGTTTTTAGAACCGCAGTATCTGATGCCCTTTCCGCGTGCGGAAGTAGACAAGAGCTTAGGCTCACTTAAACAAAATCCGGGATATTAATAAATTTAATCCATTGGCATAAGGCAGCGGCTGAGCAGCTGCCTTATTAATATTTTTCCATTTACTTAGCCATTTAAAATGATCATTACTTTTTCAAATTTGAAGATGTGCATAAAAAGGCCTGTATTATTATTATTTATTTTTGGCTGTTTAGCTGGCCGGGCACAACAGGTTAGCCGGGGAACGATTGATCGGAAAGCGCTGGTAAGCCGGCATAATCTTAAAATTACCGACGCCAAATTCGCCGGGCCAACCCAGGTGGGGAATGGTAATTTTGCTTACGGGTTTGATATTACCGGTATGCAAACCTATAATGACCAGTTTACCACGATGTCACAGTGGAGCTGGCACAACACGCAACCGCCAAAAGGCATGAAGCCCGCCGACTTCAAACAAACACCTGTTGACACGCATGGCCGGATGGTTGGCTATGACCTGCCTAATTCCAATCAGCCTGAATTGACCCAATGGCTCGCCAGCAACCCACACCGGTTTAACCTGGGAAGAATCGGATTGATATTGAAAAAAAAGGATGGTAGTACGGCCCTGCCGGATGACCTGCAAAATCCGGTTCAATATTTAAACCTGTGGACCGGTATCGCCGAAAGTAATTTCACTATAGAAGGGAAAAAAGTGAAGGTTACCACCATCTGTGATCCAGATAAAGATATTTTAAGTTTCAAAATTGAATCCGATTTAATACCGGAAGGCCGGTTAGGTATCTTTCTGAACTTTCCCTATGCAAGTTTAAAATACTTTAGTAATGGTTCAGATTATAAAAAGCCCCTGTTACATCAAACCAGCATCACGTTAAAAAACACAAATTCGGTGTTATTTGACCGGCACATGGATAGCGCCCGTTATCAGGTAGCTTGTAAGTGGTCAGGGAGCGGAAGTATGATAAAAGAAAGTGAGCACAACTATTCGTTTTATCCGGGTAAAACAAATAGAAGTATAGAATATGTCTTTGCTTTTTCCCCTTCTAAAATTAGCTATAACTTACCATCGTTTACGGAGGTCAAAGCCAAAAGTGCTAACCATTGGCCGGCATTCTGGAAAAGCGGTGCAGCCGTAGATCTGTCTCAAAGTAAAGACCCACGCTGGTTTGAACTGGAACGGCGGATCATACTTTCTCAATATGTGATGGCCATCAATGCGGCCGGAAACTTCCCGCCACAGGAAACAGGGCTTGTCAATAACAGTTGGTATGGCCGCTTTCATTATGAAATGTACTGGTGGCACGCGGCTCACTATGCGTTGTGGGATCGCTGGCCGCTATTGAATAAAAGCCTTCATGTTTATTCAGACAACCTGGCATCGTCGCTTAAACGGGCAAGATTGCAAGGATATGCCGGGGCGAGATGGCCAAAATGCACCGGCCCCGACGGCAGGGAATGGCCGGATAAGACACATGCGTGGCTGATATGGCAACATCCTCATCCAATATTCTTTGCCGAACTTGATTATCGGGCGCACCCAACTTTGCAAACGCTAAAAAAATGGAATAAGATCGTTGAAAAAACGGCGGATTTTTTAGCTTCTTATGCCTTTCTGGATACGGCCCGCAAACAATATATTTTAGGTCCGCCTATAAAAACAGTCCCGGAAAACAATGAGCCACTGACCACACAGAACCCGGCCTTTGAGCTGGCTTACTGGCGTTTTGGCCTGCAAACCGCACAGCAATGGAGAAAGAAGCTGAAACTCCCGCCAAAACCAGAATGGGAGAAAGTGCTTAAAAATTTAGCACCAATACCTGTAAAAGACAGCCTTTACGAGCAATGGGAAGGTATCGACAGCATGTGGACAAAATTCAATTTTGAGCATCCGGCCATGGCGGGGATATTTGGCGTGCTGCCCGGTAATGGTGTAGACAGACGCATCATGGAAAAAACCTACCAAAAGATCCAGACTGTCTGGAAATATGATACCGGCTGGGGATGGGACTTTCCGATGGTCGCCATGTCTGCTGCCAGGCTTGGGCACCCGGAACAAGCTGTTGACATGCTTTTACATCCTTCAAAAAAATTCGGATTTGACGAGCATGGTTTTGTTGGCGGGGGCAATCCATATCCTTATATCCCTTCAAACGGTGGTTTGTTATATGCGATAGCATTTATGACCGCGGGCTGGGATGGTGATCAAAACATTCATGAACCCGGATGGCCGAAAGATGGCTCTTGGATAGTTAAATGGGAGGGGTTTAAAAAAGCCCCCTGATAATACATATAATGACTCCCGATTTTTTTAATATTTACATTTCATATGAAAAAACATACGATTACTACGCTTGCCCTGCTCCTGATTTTGCAGGCTCCCTTTATCAAGACAATTGCGCAGGTTACCAAGCTGGCAGCCGGTATACAAAGAATCTCCGCAGGCCACCCCGATAAATTTACACCATACGCCTTTTGTGAGGAGTTACCAATGAAGACAGCACTTGCCGGCCTGCCAGCCGGGAAACTACCTTTTAAACTGGCTGATATCAGAATAAGTACAAATGATCGTGGGGTAGTAGTAGAGATCCCGCTGGATAATAGCGAGCAGCTTTACGGCTTTGGGCTACAACTGGGTTCTTTTAACCAGCGGGGTTTAAAAATAAAACCCATTGTTAACGATAATCCGTTAAACGATGTTGGTTATACGCATGGCCCCACAACCTTTTATGTATCGAATAAAGGCTATGGGATATTAATAAATACAGCGCGCTATACCACTTTTTACTGCGGCACCACGGCTAAACTGAATGACAGGAACGGTGCACCTGCAGAAATAAAAGGCGGCAACTCGGTTGATGAGCTTTACAAAAGCGGTGACAAAGCGCTGGGCAATGTAACAGTGGATATCCCGGGCGCCAAAGGAATAGAAGTTTTTGTTTTTGAGGGCCCCGATCTTAAAAACGTTATGCAGCGGTATAACTTATTTGCAGGCGGTGGTGCTTTACCAGCAATTTGGGGGTTGGGTATTAAATACCGTGTAAAAGCGGATTTTAATCAGCAGCAGGTGATTAAAATGGCTGAATATTTTCGTAAAAATCATATCCCGTGTGATGTATTAGGTATCGAACCTAAATGGCAAACCGCGGCGTATTCTTGCTCTTACGTATGGGCCAAAGATTTCTTTCCCGATCCTAAAACATTTATCGCCACCATGACAAACAAAGGCTTTCAGGTAAACTTATGGGAGCATGCTTTCGTATCACCTAAATCCCCGCTTTATGAACCTTTGAAAACCAGGTCGGGTAATTACCTGGTATGGGGCGGGTTAGTTCCTGATTTTGCCGATAGCACGGCAAGAGGTATTTTCGCCGATTATCATAACGAAACCTTTGTAAAACAAGGTATCTCGGGCTTTAAAATGGATGAATGCGATAATTCCAATATCGCTTTTGGAAGCAATTCGTGGAGCTTTCCTGAGCTTAGTCAGTTTCCATCGGGTATTGACGGCGAGCAGATGCATCAGCTTTTTGGCTTGCTGTATCAAAAAACCGTATATGATATTTATAAGCGCTCCAACAAGCGCACCTATCTTGATGTACGGGCCTCAAATGCTTTCGCATCTTCGTATCCTGCTGCTTTGTATAGCGATACATACGATCATGATCAATACATTAAAATGATATTGAACTCCGGATTCTCGGGTATGATATGGTCTCCGGAAGTGAGGGAGTCCAATTCGATAAAAGATTTTATGCGCCGTAGTCAAACCGCGGTACTGTCGGCACAAACACTGTTCAATTCCTGGTACCTGCAGAACCCACCATGGTTACAGATCAATATTAAAAAGAACAATAATGGTCAATTAATGGATAATGCAAAGCAAGTTGAGGCCGATATCCGCAAACTGTTCGAATTCAGAATGAGCCTGATTCCTTACTTGTATAACGCTTTTGCTCAATATCATTTTAAAGGGATACCCCCATTCCGGGCTTTGGTGATGGATTATCCGGAAGATAAAAACACATTTAATTTGGCGGATGAATACATGATAGGTGAAGGTATACTGGCGGCACCATTAACAGAAAAGATGGACGAAAGAAAAGTTTACCTGCCGGCAGGCACATGGTACGACTTTAATACTAACCAAAAGTACGAAGGCGGAAAAACCTACACCATTAAACCAAGCCTTACCCAGTTGCCTATTTTTATAAAAGAGGGTACTATATTGCCGTTGGCCAAACCGGTTGAACATGTTGCGCCAAACACCAAATTTGAGATCACCTGTTTCGTTTATGGCGATCATAAAGCGGTAGGTTCATTATTTGAAGACGACGGAGTGACCTTTAACTATGAAAAAGGAAATTATAATTCTGTCAACTTATCATGGGATAAAAACAAAGGGGCGATAAAACGCAATGGACCTTTTAAAAGCACCATGTATAACATAGTAAATTGGCAAGTTATCAAATAATGGAGCTTTTTAATTACAGTTCTATAGGCTGTATGAATAACCCGACGAACAGGCCGATGTGAGTTGAACAAAGACTACAGTAAATTGAAAACCGCCTCATAACTTTGTTATGAGACGGTTTCATTTCGGGCGGGGCCAAATGACCGGGCTTTGTATGATAAAAGGCTTGAGAGTTGTGCATAAAAATCATTTGTTTGACTTTACATGCATCAACAATGCCTGCTACCAGACTAATAGCCAGTATTTTGTGTATACAAACCCGGTAGCGCATCCAATTGCGACTGCGGGATGGGATAAACTACGTAACCAGGTATGACCGGATTAATTTGCTTTAGTTTTTTTGCGTCTTCACTTGCAATCCATGCGTTCATGGTCGTCAGTAAATTTCCGCTCCGTTGTAAATCAAACCAGCGTGAGCCTTCGGCTGCAAATTCTTTACGGCGTTCATTAAACAATTGTGTTAATGTTACATTTACCAATGGGCTTAATCCGGCACGTGCACGTACTGTATTCACAACTGCATCCACATCTGCACCTTGCGAGCCTGGTGCTCCGTGCAATACACATTCTGCCTTCAACAGTAAGATATCTGTGTATCGGATTGCTATAAAGTTGATTGCCCAGTCACTATTTGAATTTGAAGGTATTTTAGTCACATCCAGATATTTTTTAAAGAATGGGCGTTTTTCGGCATTCCCGGAAAAAGCATAACCGGCAGTAAAAACAGATACTGCTTTCCGAAGGTCGCCGGTTTCGTACGAATTCATGAAATCATCCGATACCGGAACAATCTCCAGGCTGCCGTTCTGATTAATGTCTTTTATTGAAAAGAAATAATCCCTGGGGGCAAGCGTCCAGGAAAAAGACGCACCAACGCTCGGCGATTGCCCGGAGGTGTACATGATATCGAAAACGGCTTCCTTATTACCGCTCGGCGTCGGGCTTTGATTCGAATATGAAAATATGCTGGCGTAATCAATATTCATAGCAAACAATCCGCTATTAATAATATCCTGGAGCAGTGGTAATGCCAATCCCCATTCATTGGTAGCCAAGCCAGGTCCGTCTACACCATATGTTGGCCCCGACCGTGTCATATACACAAGCGCCAAAGTAGCTTCAGCTGCATATTTAGTTGCACGGCCAACATCGGCACCAGTATGCTGCACTGGCAGGTTGGCGGCCGCATATTGCAAATCACTTATTATCAAATTGTACACATCGGCCACGGAACTTCTGCCAACAGTATTCGCTTCCGCGGGGGTTAGCGGAGTAGTAACTAAAGGTAGTTTTCCATAATAACGCACCAAATCAAAATAGTAGAATGCACGCAAAAAACGGGTCTCCGCAGTTAATCGCGTTTGTAGGGGTGCTGAGCCGATCTTATCGCCATTCTTAGCCAGTTGATCCATAACAACGTTAGCGCGATAAATGCTGTTAAAATCGGTAGCCCACGCCTCTTCCACATAAACGTTTGCACCACTGGCCTTTTGAAAATTGTTTACAGGATCCCATTCACGGATGCCCTGCGAAGATACCCCATAAATATTGTCGGAACGGATTTCACTGAGGTTAAGCAAACGATTAGGATAACTGCGCAAACCGCTGTAGATTGCATTAACGCCCTGCACAAAATCACTGGGTGAAGAGTAAAATGTGGCTGTTGTAGCACTAGAAATAGGAATTTGATTTAACTCTTTATTACAAGAAGTAATAATAAGTGCAAGCCATATGATTGAGTATTTTAATGTCTTTTTCATCGCAAATCAATATTTAATATTAAAAAGTAAAGTTTATGCCAAAAATCAGCGATTTTGCTAATGGTAAGCCTCCATAATCTCCAGGTGATGGATAATTCGTGTTGCGGCTTAAGTCGGTATTCAAGGCATCTGGATTAGCACCACCATAATATTTATCATGACCAAAGAAATTCTCAGCAGTGATATAAACCCTGGCATTCTTTATCACTCCCGTTTTTATCAACCCTTTCAGGTCATAACCCAAAGTGATATTCCTGACACGAAAATAATCTGAAGAGTAAAGCCAGTCTGTATTTACAATTCGGCCGAAATTTGAGTAGGCTTTACTAACTCGCCCATCCCCCGGGTTATCAGCTGACTGCCAGCGGTTGATATAGAATTCAGGCGCATTGTCTTGAGCTCCCTGCCCCGTACGTGTTATTGCACGCCCCAGTAGCGAATAGATAGAGCCTCCGTTTTGCCCTTGTATCATAACGCTTAAGTCAAAACCTTTATATTTGAATGAGTTGGTAACGCTCCAAATGTAATCTGGGTTGGGGTGCCCAACAATTTGGCGGTCATTTGCATCAATTGCACCATCACGGTTAATGTCCTCATATTTAGGATCCCCAACAGTCTCTGTGCCGAATAAAGGGGCATGGTTATCAATATCAGCCTGAGTCAAAGTACCTAACATTTTAACAACATAGATGCTATTGATTGGCTGGCCAACCTTAATAATAAAGTCGGAAATATCATAAGCAGAAGGCACCAGAATTTGGCTCTGACCATTTGCCAATGACACTACCTTATTTGTATTGTGGCTGATATTGATACTCGTCCTCCACTGGAACTTACCCACCAGGTTGTGAGTAGATATTTCCAGCTCCTGACCAATGTTCCTCACAGAACCAGCGTTACTTAAATAAGTGGCGAAGCCTGTAACTTCGGGCACCTGCACGTTAAGAAGCAACTGCGTATTTAACTTGTTATAATAGTCAAATGAACCGGTGATCCGATTGTCAAAAAAGCCAAAATCAATACCAGCATCATACGTTTGAGAACGCTCCCACAGAAGGTCAGGATTTGCTACTTTGTTTGGTGCTTGCCCGATCACTGACGATGGCGTAGTTCCAAAAACATAATTGTACGTGCCGAGTGTAGGAATCGCGCCATAATCGCCACCCAGGTTATTGGTGCCGTTCACCCCATAACTAGCGCGGATCTTCAAATCACTAAGCTTGCTGATTCCTTTGAAAAAAGGTTCTTCGATTAAACGCCACCCGGCTGATAGAGATGGAAAAACACCGTATCGGTGGTTGCTGCCAAAACGCGATGAGCCATCAGCCCGTAAACTTGCAGAAAGTAAGTACTTATCTTTAAAGCTGTATTGAACCCGACTAAAGTAAGATACCAATGTACTTTGAGTGCTGGTTGTTCCCCCTATGATAGCGTTTGCAGCGTTCAACGTTTGGATCACATTGCTGTTGTATCCCCCATTGGAAGCCAGGTTGGTATTATCAAGCCGGTCAACATTGTAAGATTGACCCAGCAGGACATTTAAATTATGATATTTCCCCAGAACCGAAGAATACGTAAGTGTATTTTCATTAACGAATGTTTGATGACGATAGCTGCCGTAAGTGCCCGAAGTTCCGGCAGTCAGCGATTTAGTCGGGTCAAATGTTCGGCTGACCAAGGTACCTGCGGCGATGTAAGGGATATAGGTTGATGACGTGTTGTCGGCATTGTCGTAGTTTACTGACGTGTGAAAATTCAGTCCCTTTATAATCTGCAAGTCGCCGTAGAGCGTGCCTAGTGTACGGTATGTCTTCGCCTGCCCCTTTGAATATGTGGCTCTGCCTACCGGGCTGTTGCGTTGATTATCCCAGGCATACAATCCATTCTTGCCAATATTTGGCATTACGCCCACTGTATCTTCCTGCACCGGCGCCATGCTTAGCGCGACATGATAAGTATTGTCTTTACCCTCAATTCCCGGATCTTTCGCAATCGAATATGTCGGCGCAATATTTACCCCGATTTTCAAATTTTTTGTGAGACTGGCCTCCACATTCGCTCTTAAAGAATAGGCCTTGTAACCTGTATTAATCACAAATCCGTCCTGATTTTGATAAGCGCCTGAAATGAAATACTTGACATTATCCGTCCCGCCGCTGGCAGATAATTCCTGGCTTTGCATAACCCCTTTCCGAAAAAGCTGATCCTGCCAGTCTATAAACTGAAGACCAGGATGACCGGGCTGAGACCATCTGGGATCCTGAAAATAATTAGCATTAAATGCGCCCACAATACCCAAGCGTGTAGCATAGCTGTCATTAGCAGTTGCGCCTTTCGACCCGTAGGTATTCACATAATTGCCATTTATAATCTCCGTGGCCCGTGCTATCCACTGGTCTCCATTCAACATCTTCAACTTTCTACTGGCTGCGTTGTATCCAACATAGCTATTAAAATTAAAAACGGGCTTGCCCAGTTTACCTCGTTTAGTGGTAATCAAAACCACGCCATTTGATGCCCTGGATCCATAAATAGCAGCAGCAGCAGCGTCCTTAAGGACTTCTATGCTCTCAATATCCGCCGGATTTATATTATCTAAAGGGTTGCCACTTGTAAAGCTTCCACTAGCATTTGTTGTGGTAGTGGACAATGGGAATCCGTCAATCACGTATAAGGGTTCGCTTCCTGCTGAAATCGAGCCAGTTCCCCTGACTTGTACGCTAAACGGTTTGCCTGGCATACCGGTGGATTGTTTTACGGTTACCCCCGCCAGCTGACCTACTAAAGCCTGGTCTACCCGGGATATCGCCCTCTCGTTCAAGTTCTCGTTTACCATCCGGCTTAAGGCACCGCTGACGTTTGCACGCTTTTGAGTTCCATAGCCAATGACCACAACATCGTTTAGTGATTTCGCATCTGACGTTAATGAAACGTTGATGACCAGACGATTGGCAATCTCAACCTCTTTAGTTGTAAAGCCCATGGAGCTGAATATAAGAACACCATCCAGCGATGGAACATTTAATGAGTACTTGCCATTAATGTCTGTAGCCACGCCATTGGCCGTTCCCTTCAGCTTAACAGAAGCACCGGGTAATGGCTCACCCTTGTCGTCTGTTACAGTTCCGCTTATCTTTTGCACTGCAATAACCGGCTTTTCAGTTTGTAATTGCTCCGATTGCTTTAAAGCAATTGTCTTTTGGATTATTTTATAGCTAACCGGAATGCCGCTGAGGCAGCGATCAAGAACATTGGCAATAGTTTCCTTTTCGACATTAATATTTAAGGTTTGGGTTTTAAGAATGTCAAGTTTATCATCATAAATAAAATGGTACCCGCTTTGGCTTTCTATCAGTAATAAAACTTTTTCTATGGATACATTCTTTTCATGAAGCGTTATCAGCTGGGCATAGCTTTTTGCACTTACTTGCGCAAGTCCTATAAACAATAGGATAATCGTTAGTTTCATAATTAGAAAAATCTTGAACGTAGTGCGCCACGACGCTTCCGCGCACTTTAATTTAATTTTCATAATTTTGGTTAGTTTGGGTTAAACGTTAGACTTAAATTCGTTACTTCTGACTATTGGGAACCCAGATATTACCCGGGAAAGTGTTAGCGCACTTCCCGGCTTTTTAATTTAACAAATTGATTGCACAGTAACGGGTAATTTATACCTGGTATACTATACATCATTCATTAAAGGGCCCCGTTTTTTTAGGTGGTTTTTCGTATTTCTTTCTCCATAATTGGTTTTTAAGTGAATAATTGGTTGTTTTAGTATAAACCTGTTAGAGATCAGGCATTAAACAGGCCGGCCTTCTCATGAGCCAGCCATCGCCTAATCAGTAACAATAACAGTTTTTCCTTCTATCCGGAATTTGATTCCTTCAAATTGTAATATTCCTAATAATCCAGAAATGTCTACGTTTCGTGACATTCTTCCGGTAAGCTTTGTTTCAGGAATTCTGCCTTCATATTTAACATCAATATCATACCAGCGTGATGCCTTGACCATAATTTCCCTGATACCGGCTTTTTTGAAATCAAACAATCCGTTTTTCCAGGCAATCTCCATGCTGGCATCTATGTTTTTGTTTACGGTTAACTGTCCTTTATCGTTTAAAACGGCTTGTTCGCCGGGTTTTAGTATAGCGGCCGCTTGTGTACTTTTTATCCTTACAGCGCCTTCAAGCAGGGTTGTTTTGGTATCCCTATCATCATCATACGCCGAAACATTAAAATGTGTCCCCAATACCTGTACTTCGGTTTTGGCTGTTTTTACAATAAAGGGCGTAGCTGCGTTATGGCTCACTTCAAAATAACCTTGTCCGGTCAATTCTACTTTACGCTCATTTCCTTTAAAAGCTACAGGATATTTCAAGGATGAGGCGGCATCCAACCAAACATGGGAGCCATCGGGAAGTATTACCTGGAATTGTTCGCTTCTTTTTGTGGTTAAGGTGTTGTATTGTAGCGCCTGCTGTCCGCTATCATTATCTGACACAACAGTGTAAACAATCTGGCCTTGCCTGGTTTTACTTATTTTAACGCCCACTTCACTGGCTAGTTGACCTTGCAGGGAATCAGTAAGGATCAGTTTTTTGCCATTTGCAAGGGTTAGCGTAGCTTTGTTGATGCCTGGTTTGATATTATGAGCATATGTGTTTTCTCTTTGCCCTTTATCATTATTCCGCAGAAAGAACCATCCTGCGCCTAAAGCAAGAAATAGCAAAGCCGCAACGCCGGTTAACCAACGGTAAGGAATTAAGCGCCTTTTGTCAGTATTTCCTGGTTCAGTATTTTCCTGCTGGTTTATCCTGGAACTGATGGCGTTAAAAACGGATTGCCTGGCGTCATCATCTGCCTCTGCGAAAGCCGGTTCCTTAAATGCGTTTTTAAGCAAATCATCAAATAATGCCCGATAGCGGTCATCCTGGATAGCCCCCTGTAGTTCCAAAAGGTCTTCAGAGGGAAGGCTATCATTGAGATATTGTTCAAATAATGCTTTAAATCTTTCTTCGTTCATCTTATTGGCATATGAAATACCCCTTGCGAACATGCATGGATCAGGGCATTCTGCTACTAAAGACGGAAAAGAGCAGTAGGGTAAGACAAAAAATAATTATTTATTTTGACACGCCGTACAAAATAGCTCCAGCGGCTAAAATGATGGCAGTATTATCTGTATGCAGGGCCATGAATTTGCGGATATCCAGCAATGCTCTCACCACATACGTTTTGGAGGAAACTACGGATATACTCAGTTGTTTGGCAATCTGCTCATGAGTAAGGCCATCAAACCGGCTCAGCACAAATACATCTTTTACTTTTCCCGTCAATTGATCTATAGCGGATTTAAGCGTATTCTCCAGTTCGTTATATTCCAGCTTTTCATGCGGACTAATTGTGCTATCTTCAAAATAATCAATCAGGGCTTCAATATTTTCGGTATCGAAAACCTTTTTTCGCAGAAAATCAAGAATAACATTGCGCGATAAAATATAGACATAGGCATCTTCTTCCTTTACTTTGCCTAGCTTGTGTCTGTTTTCCCAAAGCTTAATAAAAACATCCTGTGCAAGATCCTGGGCCTTTTCGGGTGATTTAGTCAGCCTCAAACCAGTGCCGTAAACCTGTGGCCAATGGTAGTTAAAAAACAATGTAAAAGCCTGCTGATCTCCAAGTGCTACCCTGGTGCGTATGTGCTCTTGATCATATAATGGTTTTACCTGCAAAGTATCGGTTATCTAATTGGAATTTAAATTTACGCAATAACACGCAAATGTGTAAATTATTTCAAGAATAGGACACGTTTGGCTAAATTATTATGGGTTAGTTTATTATTACCGGTGTGCATGTAAATGGGCATCGCACCACCTTTGTAGTTTTTTGCTTTCTGATGGAAAAAATGCAGATGAAAATTACTATTCATAATTACAAGCTTAAAGGTGAAACAAAAGTAAGTTTGTAGCCTGCCTTTATCAAGATATTCACTCGCTGAATAGGTTGATAATTAATTATAAGAAATTCGGTGCGTAGCATTTTTCCATTTGGTTACGCACCGAATTGCGCTCATTTTTGTTGCGATTTAGTACATAATGTGTTGTTTTGATGCCAACAAAAAACCCTGCAAACTTTTGATTTGCAGGGTTTAGTACCTTTTGGTATTGTTTTTAGTAGCCGATAACTTACAAAGCCTGAACTTTTTTGAGAATGATTTAGGGCTTGCGGCGGCGATCAATGACGATACATGGGCCACTCAATAGGGTTTAAAGGCCGATTGTTTTGGCAATCGGCCTTTTTGCCTTAGTTCAACTTTTGTAGTCTAAGGTGATTAAGCAATTTTCCGCCAGATTGGAAATAAATCAAAAGAAATATTTAAATTGTAACTTGTATAATAAGGACCAAAGTTACTGATCACGATATGGTAATTGGCCATTACCGAGTCTTGATTTTAAGTCGCTAAAATATCGCCCCGATAAGCTGGCAGTTGTCAAACCAAAAAAACTCACCGGAAATCATCCGATGAGTTTCGGTGAGCATGCTACCAGATGCTTCAGATTATGTTAAGCGTAAACAACGCTTAATGTGATTGGAACGCTTAATGTTTTGGAGACAATGCAATGCGCCTTTGCGCCTTCAGCAATTTCAGTAAATGTTGCTTCATCTACACCTTCAATTACACTGGCCTGTAAATCCAGATGAATACCTGTAATGCTTAATGCCTGCATATCAAGATCTACTGTTGCTGTAGTAAAAATGTCGCCGGCAGTGATGTTGTGATGTGCTAATGTTGCGCTAAGTGCCATCGAAAAACAACCTGCATGTGCCGCAGCGATCAGTTCTTCAGGATTAGTGCCGATACCATCGGCAAAGCGGGTTTTAAATGAATATTGTGTTTGGTTAAGCACGGTGCTTTGTGTGCTGATTTCTCCTGTGCCTTCGTGTAAGGTACCGTTCCAATGTGCTTTTGCTATACGTTTCATGATATTTTGATTTATGAGTTAAAGATTTATTGTTTGATGTTTACTGATTTATTATTTGCTTTCAGCGATCAAGATTGCAGCCAGTTTGTCTGGCATAGAAATGAATGGGGTATGGCTGCTTGACAGGGTATATACTTTAGCCACTTTGCTTGCTTTTACCATATACTGTTGTGCAGGATAACTGATCGCATGGTCATTAATCGTATGGATATAGACTTTTTTAATGCTGCCGAAGTTTTTCTCAGTCAGGTGAACTGGTGTGGCAAGAGGTACTAATGGCTCCGGTTTAATGTTAGCGGCGATATATTCCTGAACTTGCTGAGGTGCATCGGCAGCAAAGATATCGGCTACGGCGTCTTTCGCTATGATTGCTGCACCATGTTCCTGATCAATTGTAAGGGATTTACCGATATGAGATGCAGGATCCCCTTTTGCCAGTGATAAAAGGCTATCACCATCATGCGGCAACGCTGCTGCAAGGAAGATCAGTTCTTTAACTTGTGCTGGAATTTGTTCAGCTACCTGGCTGATCACCAGCCCGGCAAAACTATGTCCCACCAAAATTACATTAGTACGCGTGCCGATAGCTGCTTTTACCTGGTCAACATAAGTTTGAAAGGTGATACCGGCAAATGAGGTGGTATCTTTTCCGTGACCTGCAAGGTTAACATTGATCACTTCTTCACCCTGGGCTTTTAACAAAGGGGTCACTGCATCCCATGAAGATGCATCTGACCAGGCTCCGTGAACAAGTACAATAGTTTTAGAATTTTTGTTGTTTGCTTTTTGGGCTTGAGCGGTAAAACCTAATACACTCATTGCCATCATTATTATTGCTGTTTTCATGTTGTTTAATGCCTAATTGTTTAGGACATGACAAACATCGGGCTATGCCGCTGCAATAAGTTTAACCCAGGTTAAAATCGAAAATCCTCTAAAAAAACTTTTTTAGAGGATTTCAGCAATTCAGAAACGTGATGGCAGAATAACGGGTGTTACCTTCCAACCATTCTTTTACGAATCCGGCTCAATGATGGCCCCTGGATACCCAGATAAGAGGCGATGTGATAAAGTGGTACCGAATTAAAAATATTCGGATGTTTTTCCATCATTTCCCGGTACCGGTCCTCCGGCGTTTTAAATAAGAATCCTTCGGTATTAACCATAACCTCGTGAAAAGCCGTTTCGGCAACTATCCTCCCAAACCGTTCCCACTGGTGTGATTGCGCATAAAGTTCATTCAGGTGATCGATATGTATATATAATATAACTGAATCAACCATCGCTTCAGTATAATAATCGCAGGCTGTCTGGGCTAAAAAGCTTTTATAAGATGCTACAAATTGGTGATCAGTAAAAAACAGCATGTTCTTTTCTTCACCCGTATCGCTATTTACCCGGTAGATTCTAAACACGCCGTTGATAACAAACCCGAGGTGCTTACAAACATTTTTATACTCATTATAAAACTCGCCTTTTTTATATTGTTTTAATTTCCAGTGAGGTAATGATAATTCAAATGCTTCCGGTTTCATACCGGCAGATCCTAAAATCGTTCGTAATAAATCTATTTCTGTTTTGTTCTCTAACATGTTATAAAAATATAAAATTTAATAATATCGCACTCGAAGACGCGCGATAGTCAATAGCTATCATTATTACTGATTAATTATTGTACTGGTTGCTTTATAGGATAGCTTGTTTTGGCGGCTTTCTACTATTTTTCGATTTTAACCTGGGTTAAACTTATCCAGAGCGCATAATCGGATGTTTGTCATGTCCTAAACAATTAGGCATCTCAAATCATGAAAAAATATATATTAATCTTACTTTCTGTAGCTACTGCTACTATTATGTTTTCATCTTGTTCAAAAAAGAATGATGAAGTGAAACCGGTTGCTAAAAATTATGTACTGGTACACGGTGCATGGCAGGCTCCTTATGTGTGGGA
Source organism: Mucilaginibacter sp. (assembly GCF_041660805.1). Classification (GTDB taxonomy): domain Bacteria; phylum Bacteroidota; class Bacteroidia; order Sphingobacteriales; family Sphingobacteriaceae; genus Mucilaginibacter. Next base: position 57,689 of record NZ_JBAZVP010000016.1, read on the forward strand.
CGCGGTAAAAGCCAAACTTATCAATGAAGGAAACAATGTTACAGTTGTAGAACTTCCAGGCCACGGCAGCGATAATACTGTTCCTTCAACCTTAACCTTAAACACTTACAGAGACAAAGTGTTTGATGCTATGTCAAGGATAAACGGCAAAGTTATCCTGGTAGGCCATAGCTTAGGCGGTATGATCATTTCTGCTGTTGCCGAACAAAATCCTTCAAAAATTGAAAAACTTGTCTATCTCGCAGCCTATCTGCCATCTTCCGGCCAATCCTTACTTGCTCTTGCTGGTACCGATGCCGGCTCAGCACTTGGTGACTCAGTTAATAAAGTTCCCATACTTACGCAAAATGCTAACGGAACCCTTGATGTGCTACACGACCAGATTGTGAATGTCTTTATCCAGGATGGTTCTGCTCAGGTACAAAATCTTGTTTTACAAAATTACCGTCCTGAACCAGCAATTCCATTTACCAATCCGGTGACATTGACCGCTGCCAATTTCGGTTCTGTTGAGAAGGTTTACATCAAAACCTTGCAAGATCACGTGGTATCGCCAGCCTTGCAAAACCGCATGATTGCTACAGCCGGCGTAAAAACAGTTTATCAACTAAATACCAGCCATTCCGCATTCCTGGCCAAACCAGATTCAGTGGCAATATTGTTAACTAAAATAGGACATTAATATAGCTGGACATTCAATAACATAAATTGGTCAAAGAAACCCAACAAAAAAGCCGCTTTACTTTCGTAAAGCGGCTTTGTAGCCCGTAGGGGAATCGAACATGATTCTTAACCAATTGGCTTACAATATTTTATATGGTTTAAAACTGGCTACGCACCGAATTACCAACCATTTTTTGATGCAGATTATTTACAAATCTTACTATACTAAGATACGAAATATTGCAAAAAGCACCAATAATATTGTAATTTCCTGTCTAACAACATGTTCCTTATTGATCGTGCGAGGCGTATTAAACCAATTATTCAAATTAAAATCTTCGGCCCACGATAATTTTAATAATAGCCTTATCTGCATTTTGCGTAAAACCATAACCTATTCCACCATTAAATTCCCATTGTGGATCAAAATTCAGATCCGTTGCTACGAATAACTGGTGATCCTGCTGTTTGAAAGCATCATAATGAAAAAAGGGACCGGTACTGCCATAATATTCTAATCCGAGGGCAACAACTTTGGTTACATCATAACTGCCTTTAACATTGGGTGAAAAGGTAAATCCGCGGTTTTCATCCGGGCCTTTAAAGCTTTTCTCCAGCGTTGGGTTAACCGAAATATATAATTTATTCCATTTTTTATCTACTATAGGTCTTATTTCCAGCGTGCTTGTATTGGCCGAAAATGCACTTTTCTGAAAGCCAAATTCGGTTGAAACACTTACACCCACAGGCCAGTTCCAACTCTGTGGCGCAGCAACCCTGGGCCGGATATGAGAGCCTACATAAGCCGAGCGACCGGCATCGCCTATGGAATTAAAAAAATAAAAACCGGTTTCAAACCAAGAAGTCCAACCGTGTGTTATCTCAATAGTTTCGTGTTCTACATGATTTGTCGGAAGCTCGCCATTGGTTACAGTTTTACTTCCATTAATTGTAAAATTGCTATGTAGTTCAACCATGGTTTTACCTTTTTCAACTGTTTCAGATCCATAAACTTGAATCTCATAATTGTCCTGTGCTTTAAGATTAAGAAAAGAAAAAACAAGGATCAGCAAGCATATATATTTCATTAGCATTCGGCTTTAAAACGCGTGTAAATCACATTCGCCCTAAAACTATAGCTGTAATCTGAAGCAAAATTGAAGTTGGTCGCTGAGTTTTAATTGTATGATAAAAGTGACAAAACAAGAACATTGCCAAAGCTAATTGACTACAATTTGTTAAAATATGAGCATAAAAGTGTGCCATCCGGATTCATAATTGTAATGAATCGTATATCCGTAATGCTGGCAGATATTTTTAACCAACGTTAATCCCAAGCCGGTACCTTGTGATTCCTTGCCTTTTTGAAAACGCTCGAAGATCAATTGCTCATTTAATGAATGATTAGCCCCGGTATTCTTAATGGATAATTGCTCTCTGTTCAATTCGATAATAATAACGCCACCGGGGTTATTGTGTCTGATCGCATTGCTGAACAGATTATTTAATAAAATATCAATCAGGTATTTGCTGGCTAACACCTGCTTGGGCTGCAGGTTAGGCTTAAACGAAAGATCTTTGGTTTGCATTAGCTCTTGAAACTGCAGCATTTTTTCGGACAGCACAACCTCAAGGTTTATTGGCACTTCATCAGTGATCAGTTTATTTTCCAATTTTGCCAGCAATAATAGAGATTGGTTAAGCCGGCTGGATTTATTGATCGAGCTGTAAATGTCCGTGATCTGTGCCAGCTGTTCTGCATTTAATGTTTCATCTTGGATCAGGGTATCCAGCTTTGTCGTGACAACTGCCAGCGGTGTCATCATTTCATGGGAGGCATTCTCCGTAAATTGCTTCAGGTTCAAATAATCATGAGTTACCCTTAAAGACATCTCCCGGATGGCTTCGTTCAGTTCAGCAAATTCCTCCACCTTGCTTGGTTTTCCTTTAAACTGGTCAACATCGGCGATATTGAATTGCTTGATCTCTTTCAATGTTAACTGAAATGGTTTCCAGAGCCCGTTGAGCATATACTTATTGGTGATAAATAGCACCAATAACAAGCCAGTAAGCAGGGCTAGTGTAATGATGGTAATAACTTCTATGAGATATTTTTGCCCCGCTCTGGAGATAGTGATAACAACTTTGTAATTCGTATCCTTTAATTTGACCAGGTCTTCAACCGCACGCCCAGCTTCTTTCCGTTGCTCTTTTGGATTGAAATATGTGGTATCAAAAAAACGTTTCTGTAATTCCTGCTCATTAGTTCTGATAAACACTGCATGATCTTTATCGAGATCATACTGTTGAGGGTCGTGATTACTGCTCCTTACATACTCTTCTGCTTCTATCAATTGCTGCTGAAGTCCCTGATCCAGTTGCTGCTGGGCAATGTAATTAATAGCAAAAAAATAGATGACCGCCCCGGTCAGTAAGACGGTCAAGGTAATATAAATACTCGTCCTGGTATAATGTGCCGATAATTTCATTAACCTATAAATTTATAACCAATCCCATAAATGGAAGTTAAATAGTCCTTACCCCCCGCATCCAATAACTTCCTGCGCAGATTTTTGACGTGTGTATAAATAAAATCAAAGTTATCATGCATATCCATCTCATCTCCCCATAAATGTTCAGCAATAGCATTTTTAGAGATAACCTTTCCCTTATTGGCAATAAAATACAATAACATATCATATTCCTTCCTGGTGAGGATAATAGCGGTTTCATTAACTTCAACCGTCCGGCCCTGTACATCGATGGTAATCTCGTTGAATATTAACTTATTGTTGGTATTTAAAGTCTTTCGGCGATAAACTGCCATCAGGCGTGCCTTGAGTTCTGCTAAATGAAAAGGTTTGGTCAGGTAGTCATCAGCCCCGACATCCAGTCCCTTCAATTTATCCTCCAGGGAGTTCCTGGCAGATATGATCAATACCCCTTCGTTCTTCTGGTTGGTCCGAAGGTATGCCAGTACATCGAGCCCTTCTCCGTCAGGCAGTCCGATATCCAGCAAAACACAATCATAATCATAGTCTGATAGTTTCTGCAGGGCCGAATTCAGCGCGCTACAGCTCTCGCAGATATTGCCATCTACATTCAAATAGTTTGTGATGTTCTCACGTAAACTTTGCTCGTCTTCTATTACCAGGATTTTCAAGGCTGCTTTTATTCAAATGTAATGCCCAAAATTGAAGAGAACCTGAAGTATATGCGTCCTGTAATTTTATTAATAGTGCAACTACAGATTTACTTCATATTCATTCAGTAATTTACAAACAATTCAAATGCTATGTGCGATAAATTGGGATGCTCAAAAAGAAAGTTCCATCCCTAAGCAAAGCTTGCACTAATTCAAAATCAATATGACAACAATCGAACCGGTGCGGAAAGACATACAGCGTCAGGGACATATTAAAAAATATCCGGCTTCCCTGCGTCTATGGCATTGGGCCAATACCATCGTTATCAGCGGTTCACTGCTTACCGTACTGATCAATTCAACCATTACTGATGAAAGACCCGTATCTGCTCTGGTCAAAAATGAATTGAAGAACGCCAGTGCCACGGTAAGCGTCGAGCAGGCCGATTCAGTTGCGCATGCCCTTGGCGATAGTGTTTGGAGCGTTCATATTTACTTTGGGTATATATTGGTTGCTTTACTGATTTTTCGTTTAATTCTTGAATTCTTTCAGCTTGCTGACCAAAAGTTCATTCGTAAAATGAAAAGTGCTTACAGGCAATTTCAATCAACAAAAAAGGAAAGGGAGTTGGCCAAGCATGAACTTACGGTAAAAGCCATCTATGCCGCATTTTATATTTTGCTCATCATCATGGCAGTAACCGGTTTGTTTTTGGCATTTGAAGATCTGTTAGCACCCTTCAAGTTTATCAGACACAGCGTTAAAGAAGTGCATGGGTTTTGTATGTACCTGATCCTTACTTTCATCTTTGTTCATCTTGCTGGTGTTTTTTTAGCAGAACGTAAGGATAATAAAGGTATCGTTTCTGATATGATTAACGGCGGAGGTGACCATCAATAATCATTTTCTGGTGATCAGCTTAGCCAGCAAGAATGTGACGATCAAGGCAGCTACCCTGATCGTCACACGGTTAACTATTTGAACTTCATGGCCAGGGTTACAATATTTGAATTCAGGCCGGTAGAACGCATATAGTGGCCGGCCCTGATCTCCAATGAATTGAAATGCTGCCAGCCAAATACACCCGTTGGAGGCGATAGCCTGATATTAGCCCCAACAAAATTGCTGTGTAAGGTAGACAGATCATAATCACTGGTGTAATAGGTATCCGTAGGATTGTGTTGTCCGTAAGGAGCGAAATAGCGCGTGCCTTGCTGGGTATTATAGCGGTAATAAGGGCTCACCGATACAAATGAAGTCAGCTTAACAGGTATTTCCATTTCGGCAGTATGTGCCCGGATGCCCCAGTTATCCATATAATACCGGTAAAATGTCCTGATCACAAAATGATCATCCAGGAAGTAATTAAACCGCACCGCTATAGGGAGCTTGTACCGGCTGCCCGGCAGATTTTCTACCCGTTCAGATCCATCGGTAAAATAATCACGCTGGTATTTGGTGGCCAGCAAGCCATGCTGATAAGATGGTTCGATGATCAGTAAGGCCTGCAGCCGCGAGGTCAGCACCTGTGACAGGGAGAACGAAGTACTGAATGAATTGCGCGGACTATGGTCAACCGGTCCTTTACCTTCACGATCTGATCCTGAACCATAGCCCGGCGGTCGCAGTTCAACCGGTAATATCACTTTCCAGGTATCCAGGAAAACCATGCCCTTAAAATCAAACTGGGTATTTTTATCTTTAGACACCCGTGTAAGATTTATCCCACCGCCGAAAGATTGATAATCGAACTCATGCGAATAAGATCCTGTTAACCCGAAAGCATTACCGGTTTTGTCGTTTGAAACTGTCCAGTTCAAAGATGGGTATACGCGGCTATCCTGCCTGGAGGCAGAAGATATGCTGTTTGGATCGATTTTATCTGACGATGCTGAAGTATAATGATCTATCCCCAGTTCAAATGTAAAGGTGTGTTTTTTTCCGCTGGTGCCATATTTTGATAACTGCAGATCAAAGGTATTGGCAAAGTCGGTCAGTTTTTCTGTACCGATACCGCCAGTAACCGCGGAATTATTGCCATCCTGGTGATAGTAAGCCGAGATGATGTTGATCTCTTCAATTTTAAGTTTACGGGCTTCATAGTTACTGCTGTCCTTAACCGGTAATGTTTTGGTTTGCGCATGTGAAGCTACTATCCCTAAATATAGGGCGGCAACACATAGGTATATTTTTCTCATATCGGCAACTATCTTTTAGTTACATCCACAGCCACCGCCACTTTTTCCACCATTAGCCCCCGAACCGCCTTCACGGTACAGTTGAAAACTTTGTTCAAACTTTTGCGACTTACGGGCAGAAAGCTCCATCTCCGCGTCGTTTAACCTGTTCTTTTGGTAAGCTTTTACTGATGAACATGAGCTTAATCCAAGAGCCGGTATACTGCCGACCAGCAATAATTTAATTAGGGGTAACTTTTTCATGTGCTAATTTTTGACGTTAATATTTCTGGAGGTGTAAAGCCGGTTCTCGTCATCAATAATGACGCAGGCTATTTGTTGTAATTGATTCACCAAATCGAGCCCCACGCGGATACCCATAACTGTTACAGGTGTTGCCATGGCATCCGCAAATTCGGCGCTGGGGCAAATGATGCTCACGCTTTTGATGCCACTTACCGGTAGGCCGGTTTTAGGATCAATCGTATGAGAGTATTTTTTGCCATTAATCGTGGCGTACTTCTCATAGTTACCGGATGTAGCAATGGCCATATTGCTGATATTAAGTGTAGAAAACGGTGTCATTTGCTTGTCGGGGTCTGCAATAGCTATCGTCCAGGGCTGGCCGTTGGGTTGTGTACCCCAGGTGATTAAATCGCCAGCCGCATTCACTATCCCGCTGACTACTCCATTTTGTTGCAAAATAACTTTAGCCCGGTCGGCCGCATAACCTTTTCCGATACCCCCAAAACCTATGCGCATACCTTTTTCTTTTAGGAAAATCGTTATGGTATCAGGATCAAGAATGACATTCCTGTAATTGATCAGTCCAACGGATTGCAGTGCAGTTTCAGCATCGGGCAGCGATTTCATATTGACATCAAAGTTCCAGAGGCTTTTATCTATTGAACCATAGGTAATATCGAATGCACCCTGGGTCAACTCTGATATTTTAAGGGAACGTTCAATTAACTGGTAAACTTCGAGGTCAACCTTTATCGGCTTGATACCTGCAGCTGCATTGATCAGGTTGGTCTGGCTGTCGTCGCTAAAAGTCGTCAGTAGCTTTTCAATACGGCTGATCTCAGCCACTGCTAAATCAATACAACTATTTGCCCAATCAGCATCATCGCTTACCACACTGATCTCAAACCTGTTTCCCATCAGCTTCAAGATTCGCTTATGCACTGTTTGGGCTTTTTCTATCGTTTCAATGATTGGCATTCGCAAAAGGTTTAATCTGGTCAATAAACTGGTCGGGGGTTTCATCAGGGTATCCGTCCCATTCCTTTAATACTTTACCATGCTCATCAACCAGCAAGGTAAAGGGAAACTTACCATCGGGGTTATATTTGTCGGCCAAGGTTTCGTTCAGCTTTACCTGTTCTTTGCTCAGTTGATTTTTCTTTTGCCGGGGGAAATCGGCACGAACCAAGACCAGATGATCCATGGCAAAATCATTGAATTTTTCTGATTCCAGGATTTCCTTCCTCAACCTTATGCATGGGCCACACCAATCGGATCCGGAGAAATTCACCAGGATTAGCTTATGTGCTGCTGCCGCTTCAATTTGAGCTTTGTTAAAGTCGCCAAACCATGTAGTGAGATTGGTTGTCAATAGGAAAAGAAAGACAGTTAATAGTTTCATTTTTATCTATTTTTAAGAGAGGCCCCTCAGCGATGTTCCCGTTAAAGTAGTTTGATATGCTGGAAGCCTGTATATCACTTCAGGAACAATAATATCAGGAGATTCTGTAGTTGGCATGAAATTGCCTTCATTTAACAGATTTTAACAAGCTTGGCTTTAACCGATTGCGGTTGTCAAATGTTTATTGGACGTTGATTGTATCTTACCTGTAATTTGGTACAGTAAAAATACATGGGTCTCATCCTTGTTTAATTAGTCAATTGGCGAACTACAGATTTGCTCCAAATTTGAGCTCTAACTTAGGGTGGCTTTTAGGGGGTTACTATCGAGCACATAAGTAAACAGAATCAAATGATCAATCAATCGCAATTTAGGTCCTCCAGGTCGCGAATCACTAAACAACAGGAAGAATATAACCGGATAACCGATCAAATTTTATCATATATTAAGAATCTTACGGAGGAAGAGGATGCGGAAACGCTTTGGTTTGGAATGAGAGCCGTGGGGCATGAATTAAGTATCAGCTCTTTTAATTCCAAGCTAAAAAAGCTGGTAGAAGCTGACCTTGTTGAAAAAAAATCTGTTGGCTACAATAAACATTTTTACCGATTTATTAAATAAACCATTTTTTCCAAAGAAATCCTCCAGCTCCATAGTATTCAGCCTACCTTTACATTCTGTCGTCCACGCTATAATATCGGCGGTTCATTGCCCGTAGTTTGATTTTTTAACCAGCCGCTTAATATCCTTGATCCATATTTTCCGGCCATCCGTTTCCAAAATACCTTCCTCTTTAAATTCCTTTAACAGGCGGATCACATTTTCCTGGGCGATACCGGCCAGATTGGCCAGATCCATCCTGGATATATTTAGAATAATCTCTTGTTCACCGGATCCTTCATCCTTAAACTTTTCTCTCAATACGATCAGCGCAATGGCAAGCCGCTCTGTTGCGGTTCTTTGCGAAATCACGGAAATACCATTGGCCAGCACACTAAACTCGTGGCTCAATGTTTTCAACAAGCGCCGGGCAAAAAGCGGGGATTTATCCAGAATAGTTAAAAAGTCTTCTTTAGGAATAAAACTAACCAGGCTATCTTCTAAAGTGGCGGCAGAATCAGGACAACGTTCTTCCGCTAAGATCGCATGGTACCCGATCAGTTCGCCTTTATTGGCTACGTATATGATCTGCTCTCTGCCACTCCTGTCAACTTTATACTTTTTTATTTTCCCCTGGTGGATAAAATAAATACCGGAAGGCACCACACCCTCCTTGAAAATAATTTCCCCTTTTTGATATTTCTGTGCTCCCTGACGGGAGATCAAAAAATGGTAATCTTCTTCTGAGAGGGTATTAAGAACAGACTGTGTTGTGAATTCCCATTTGTCAATCGGAAAAATTCCAGATAGGCTCATATTACAAAGATACGAATTTATTGAAGCCTGTTTTTAAGGGCTGCCGCACGCTGCATGAGCCAAAAGCGTAACTCGCCTGGAAGATATAAAGCCCCTATTCATTGGCAAAAACTGATAAATATCAGCCAGCACGCTGATGTCTTACCATAACGTTGCCACTGCTATAGCGCTAATTTTGTATACGATGAAAGATGATCCGTTTTCGCCTCTGCCACTCAGCCCCCGGGATCAGATCAAACCAGCAATAATCCGATCGCCGAAAAACAACCTGGTTAATAAACTCTTATTCAGCGACGATACGGAATTTGATGGGCTATGCCCAAAACATTTCCAATTGCTATCGCTCAAATATTTCACTCCATTGTCTATTGCCCGCAAAGCCGCTGAATTCCTGTCTTTACCAAACACCAGGGTGCTTGATATTGGTAGTGGCGCTGGTAAATTCTGTTTAACTGCGGGTTATCATTTCCAGGAAACTTCTTTTTACGGGGTGGAGCAAAGGCATGAATTGTATCATTTGGCAGAAAGCATCAAAAGATATATCGATTTGCCCAATGTGAATTTCATTTATGGGAATGTCACTCAGATTAATTTTAAAGAGTTTGATCACTTCTATTTTTATAATTCATTCTACGAGAATATTGATCAAATAAACCAAATTGATAACACCATCGAATTATCTGAAGGCTTATATAACTACTATACCCAATACCTTTATATGGCGCTAAGCGCAAAACCTTCAGGAACACGCCTGGTTACCTTCCACAGTTTAGAACAGGAGATCCCGCCTGACTATAGGCTGGCAGATGTTTCCTATGATACTTTGCTAAAAATGTGGATCAAAGAATAGTCCAAATGAATGTTTTCAAATTTTTAACCGCCCCTTTCAGAAGTTTTGAAACCGATAAAAAAGACAGCAGTATGCTTCATGATACGTTAAGTCCATCCATTTTTCGTAAAGACCATGTTTTTGACGATCTCTACCCGGAACATATCCAGGCATTATCACCCATGCACTGGACCTCCGTTGACATCGCTAAAAAAGCGGGGGAATTCCTGGCCATTCCAAACGCCAAAGTATTGGACATCGGGAGCGGTGTCGGAAAGTTCTGCCTGGTAGCCGGTTTTTTTCATCCGGAAACAACGTTTTATGGTATTGAACAGCGGAGCGAACTATTTACTTTCTCAGAAATAGCCAGGGAGGAAATTGATTTACCCAATGTAAATTTCATTCACGGTAACCTGACCGAACTGGACTTTGATGATTACGATCACTTTTATTTTTATAACCCTTTTTACGAAAACATCGAACCCGATAGCCGGATCGATTATGCAGTAAAAACCTCATTTGAGCTTTATGACCGCTATAGCCGGTTTGTTTATGAAATGCTGGACAAAAAGCCCCCGGAAACAAGGTTGGTGACATTCCATGGCGCTGAAAGCCAGGTTCCGCCAAGTTACCAGTTGGTCAGTAATTCCTATAGCAGATTCCTGAAAATGTGGATCAAAGAATGAGTTCGCGGATTAGCATAGTAATTCAAGGGTTTATAAAAGAAGCTCAGCATTGATAAAATAAATCATGGAAAGAACGTCAAAATCGTGGGCCATGCTGCACGCCAAATGCCCGCGCTGCCGCAGGGGAAATATGTTTGAGGGAGGTATATATAACCTTGGTTCAAATGGTATCAACCTGAATTGTCCGCATTGCAAGATGGTCTTTGAGATCGAGCCGGGCTATTTTTATGCGGCTATGTATGTGAGCTACGCTATGAATGTAGCAGAAGGCGGATTTTTATGGGTAGCCACCTTTCTGATCACCGGAAATAACGATTCACCCTGGTTATATCTTGCAACGATCCTCGGCGGCTTATTCGTCCTGTCACCGCTGAATTTCCGGTACTCCCGTGTGGGATTACTGTACTGGTTGTCGCCCAAGGTGCATTATCATCCCGAGCTGGATACGGATACGCCAGTTGACGGGAATAAATATAAATGGTTTCAATAATGAACAGCATGATAAATTTGTTCAGACCAAAGCTGATCGATACCCTTAAAAATTACACCCTGGCGCAATTTTATAAAGATGCAGTTGCCGGTGTAATTGTAGGTATCGTGGCCTTACCCTTAGCCATTGCATTTGCCATAGCCTCTGGCGTATCCCCGGAAAAAGGAATTTTTACTGCTATTATTGCAGGGTTGACCATATCCGCTTTGGGAGGTAGCCGGGTACAGATCGGTGGCCCTACGGGTGCCTTTATCGTCATCGTCTATGGAATCGTCCAGCAGTTCGGTATCAGCGGTTTAGTTATCGCCACTTTTATTGCCGGGATACTCCTGATCATCATGGGCCTGGCCAAATTGGGCAATACCATCAAATATATTCCCTATCCTCTGATCATTGGTTTTACCACCGGGATCGCTGTCATCATTTTTTCCTCCGAGGTCAAAGACTTTTTAGGTTTGCAAATGGGAAGTGTTCCCGCTGATTTTATCAGCAAGTGGCAGGATTATGCACGACACCTGTCTTCTGTAAATCTATATGCCCTGTTCATCGGGATTTTTACCTTACTGGTTCTTTTGCTGTGGCCCAAAATAACCCATAAGATTCCGGGCTCACTGATCGCTATTGTTATAAGTACATGGGTTGTTTGGTTCTTTCATCTCCCAGTAGAAACCATTGGCAGCCGTTTCGGGGCTATTCCTTCTTCTTTACCGCACCCGGTAATTCCGGGCGTCAGCCTGGCAACCGTCCAGCAATTGATCAGGCCTGCCTTTACCATCGCATTACTTGGTAGTATTGAGTCTTTATTATCAGCGGTTGTCGCAGATGGTATGATCGGCGGAAATCACCGGTCTAATACAGAACTGATCGCTCAGGGATTCGCGAATATCTGCTCCTCCATTTTTGGAGGTATCCCGGCAACCGGTGCGATCGCCAGAACAGCCACAAATGTTAAAAACGGCGGACGAACCCCCATTGCGGGCATTATCCATGCCATCACCCTGCTCCTGATCATGCTTTTTGTAGGCAAATGGGCAGCACTGATACCGATGGCAACACTCGCAGGGGTATTGATCGTGGTCGCCTGGAATATGAGCGAGCTGGAAAACTTTATAGCTGTATTTAAAGGCTCTAAAAGTGATGCCGCAGTTTTACTGACCACTTTTGGGCTGACCGTCCTGGTGGACCTGACCGTAGCTATTGAAATTGGGATGATCCTGGCTGCCTTCCTGTTTATGCGCAAAATGATGCAATCAAGTTCTGTACAGCAAGCTGTTTTTTCCGCAGATCAGTTACCTGACCAGGAACTTAACCCGGATATTATTCCCGTGGGGGTTGATGTGTTTGAGATCAAAGGCCCTTTGTTTTTTGGTGCGGCCTATAAATTTAAAGATGCGATGAAAGTATTGGAGAAGCCAGCCAGGGTACTGATCATCCGGATGGGGAACGTTCCAGTTATTGATGCGACCGGTATTCGGATATTGAGGGATGTTCATCAGGAAGTAAAAAAGAAAGGAACTAAACTCATCCTTTCCGAGGTGAATAGCGAACAGGTAATGGCTGAGTTAAAAAAAGCACGTTTGTTATTTCAAATAGGAAAAGGCAATATCCGGGACACTTTTGAAAAATCCTTAAAACGAGCGAACGACGTTTTATCACAAACTACCATTTACCAAATACATCAATAGGGCAAATATGAATTATCCTGAACAATTATCATATACAACAGGCCACCAATGGGTCAGTTTAGAAGCGCAGTACGCCTTTGTGGGCATAACAGATTTTGGACAACGGGAACTGGCGCATATCGTTGCTGTTGACATACCCTATTTAAACAAAACGCTGGAGCGGAATAGGTTTTTGGGCAGCATTGAAGCAGCCCATGCTGTTTTGGACCTGTTCATGCCGTTCAGCGGAGTGATCACCGAAATCAACCCGGACATGCTAAAATACCCCGGTCTGATCAACCGTGACCCTTACGACACCTGGATCATCAAAATCCTGGTGCCTTTAATAGACAACGGGAACCTCCTGTTGACAGCGGATGAATACCAGGCGCTTGTCAGCCAATAAGCCCAATATGTACTCATGAATAAAAAACTTCATCATAAGATCGCACAGTTTACAGATGCGTCAGCAATTAAAGCAAAAGGACTTTATCCTTATTTCAGGGCAATTGAATCTGGTCAGGATACCGAAGTTATTATTGGAGGTAAGCGGGTATTGATGTTCGGTTCCAATTCCTATCTGGGGTTGACCGACCATCCGAAAATAAAGGAAGCAGCCAAAAAAGCTATTGATAAATACGGCACCGGTTGCGCAGGTTCACGGTTTCTCAATGGCACACTCGATATCCATGTGGAACTGGAAAGCCGTTTGGCCCGCTTTGTTGGCAAAGAGGCCGCAATCTTATTCAGCACCGGTTTCCAGGTTAATCTGGGTGTCTTATCCTGTATCACCGGGCGAAATGATTACCTGGTACTGGATGAACAGGATCATGCTTCCATTATAGATGGCTGCCGCCTGTCATTTTCCCGGGTGATCAAGTATGCACATAATGATGTGCAGGATTTAAAGCGTAGGCTCAGCATGTTGCCTGAAGAAGCAGTTAAGCTCATTGTAGTGGATGGCATTTTCAGCATGGAAGGAGATATCGTAAAATTGCCTGAAATAGTGGCGATTGCAGATCAGTATGGTGCCAATATCATGATCGACGATGCGCACAGCCTGGGCGTGATCGGCTATCAGGGTTCCGGTACAGCCGCTCATTTTAATCTGACGGATCAGGTTGACCTGATCACCGGGACTTTCAGCAAGTCCCTGGCGTCTTTGGGGGGTTTTGCAGCCGGTGATGCGGAAACCATAGATTATCTGAAGCACAAGGCAAGATCATTGATGTTTAGCGCCAGTATGCCTCCGTCAGCTGTAGCCAGTGTTTTAGCGGCCCTGGATGTTATAGAGAGCGAACCCGAACGTATGGAGAAATTATGGAAGAATACCCGCTATGCTTTCCAACTCATGTTGGCGGAGGGCTTTGATCTGGGTATTACAGAAAGCCCTATTTTACCTATTTATATCCGTGATAATTACAAAACGTTCCTGGCTACAAAATATCTGCTGGACATGGGGGTATTTGTAAACCCTGTGGTGTCTCCGGCCGTTCCCCCCGAAGCTTCCTTACTACGATTTTCATTGATGGCTACCCATAGTTTTAGTCAGATAGAAGAAGCCGTTGAAAAAATCGCTATCGTATTTAAAAAGACAGGAGTGGTGTCGGTTAAAGAAAAAAGCACCATGCAAGGCATCGGGCACTATAACTCCTGAGGTTAAATAGGATAGCGCAGGGTCACAGCCCTGCTAATGGCCAGGATCAATCCGGATTCAAGAGAACAATTCTCTTCAGGAGCTTTCTCCATCCACAATTTATGTTCACTCAGGATAAGCGTATAGCTTTTACCATCCAAAAGGATTTCAATGCTAAGGCTCTTTTTACTCGGAGCGGAGATAATATAATAGATATAGTCTTGCTGATTATAGTTTACACGTAATGGAAATCCGATCATAGGTAAATAGAAATTAGGTTATATAAACGAGGAACGGACACAAGAACCTCAACGCAAATATTTATCGTGAATGCCTGTTGGAGAAATAGCTTGGTGATTGACACGATTGTTTGTTAAAAGGACTCGTCAAATAATTCATTAAACAGCGGACTTTTTCTATGGGTTACTTTCCCGGCTATAACGCTTTTTTTATTGAGTGACAAAATCACAATAAAGTCATCTCCCCCAACCGACAGTAAAAGCTTAAGTAATTCAGCTATGATTTCATCTTTACCTATGCTTAGCCCTGCCCTGGAAGCGGATACTTTTACAAAGTCTGCGGCGATTTCACATAACAGATCCAGGTTGGAATTACAGGATATATAGGGAGGATCAAAAATAAAACCGGCTTTATGCAGATCATACCCTATAAAGAAATGATCCTTGATGCTACTGCCTTTTTTTAATAAACTCATCAGGTGTTTTGATATCCGGTTCTCCTTATTTCCTTCCATGGTTTCAGTTTCCCGATAGTCAAAAGTACTTCAAACTTCACCCGCTAGAGGAATAAAATATCAGCCCTAATACTGATATTTATCAGGTTGTCCTACCTGTTAAGCACTTGAATCATCACCATAAAATAAGCCCGGTCGAAGGTGACCGGGCTTATTTTCCCAAAACAATTTTTAAACTATTATTGATTGTTTTTCTTTTCTGTTACTTCCTTGCGAATATCCGTTGCAATAACTTTTAATTGTTGCATGGCATTTCTAAGCCTGGTTCCTGCTGCTTTGTTGCCTTTTTCATAAAAGCTGACTACGTCGCTTTCTACGGAGGCCACAAGATCTTTTACTGATTTAAATTTTTCCATTATGTTTTTTATTAAGTAAATAAATGACGTTCGTTTCCACCTTTTCTGAAAACAAACATGCAAAACTAAGATTTTTCAGTATAAACAGTTTTTCTGACGATCGTTGACCTCGTTCTTTATCATTCAGGCCGATATTCCCGTTGCAAATTTCTTTGAAGTTATTTTACAATTAAGGCAGCCTTAGTACACAGTCTTCAAGCTATTTTATTGAAGACTTGAAACAAGCTTAATGTCACATCAGGTAATGACCATGATCATTATTATGCTGTGGTGTTTTGCCCAATTTTGTGGTAATAAATACAGATCAAAGCCAATATCATATTAATGTAATGCTGTTATTGTGCCTGCGGAAATGCCCCAGGCGGGTTTGGTTGTCTGGCCGATGGAGGAGTCTGACGAATTATTGATGGATAGCACAAAAGAATTACAATACTTAATGATACCGCTTTACAATCTTTTTCAGTAAATGACTTACGACCCCGGCCTGGAGTTCTGACGGGCAATAGCGATTATTCGCTGTTACCCGGATGGGAAGCTTATGAACTATAGATCAGGATACAGATGTAGTTATGCAGGATTATACCATTTTGAACCAATGGGCCGCTGATAATACGTTTTTCCGAATCGAGACCGTTTTCTGCATCATCTGCTGGATAACCTCATTGCCGGATGCCCTGAAACAGATCAGGTGAAAAGTTTAAACAAACAAAAATCGATCTATACCAGTTGGAAGCCCATGAACTTCATGTAGAGGAAATTCTGAAACAGCAAATGGAAAACCTTGCCGAAATGATTAAAGGTACATTTACCCTGATTGATACTGACCTTTATGCCAAACAGATACAACTGGAGAAATTGACGAAAGGTCTTACACTGGAATATCGTGCCTTTAAGGAAATGCTATATGCGCTTTCAAAAGAAGAAGTGAAAAAAAGGGTTTAGCGGGTTTGTATTTAACCTCTGTTTCTACTGATCGTCAATGTTTTAAATGACGGATATCATTTATTAAAGCACTTGTTAGCCGGATCTTTACAACAAATCCAGTTATGATGAAAAGTTTTTTAAGACCAACCCGTTATTTACTTGCCCTGTTAAACCTTTTAGCACTTTCAGTGGCGGCCGCACCTGTCATGTTGGTTGATACAGGCATGGCAGCTTCTATTAAGATGCAGATCAAAATGCATCAAAAAGAGCTGTATTACCCACTATCTGTGCTACGTTTTTATAAAAGCAACGGTAATAAATTAGTTTGGGTTGCGCCCGACACCGTTAAAACGCATGCAACCGATGCGATGTTATTATTGGATTGTGTTGTTCAATATGGATTAAACCACGCAGACTATCATCCCAACAAGCTTTTATATGATGAACTGAATTTACTTACCTCGAGTACTGCCAAGGTGAGCAATGAACGAAAAGCAATGTTCGATATCTGGCTAACAGATGCCATACTTACGTTTGAAAACAACCTGCATTATGGAAGGCTTAACCCTGATTATACTGCAAGAAAAATTGATGCAAAGGAGCGTGAAGTTTTCAATTCCATGGTTGTTCTGAATGATGCACTTAAAAGTAAAGAATTTAAAAAGACCATCACACTGGTGCAGCCCAAATCCAAAATCTATCAAGATCTAAAATATCAGATGTACCTGGAAACAGGACTATACACGAGTGATTGCTATGAATTTCCAGAAGCGGAGATTCAAAGAATGGCTATCAATATGGAGCGTTTACGCTGGTATAGCGTCCGTAAAAAAGAAGTAATGGAAATCAATATTCCATCCCGGGTCTTAACCATTCATTTCCGACACAACGACTATCATTTTAAATTGAAGATGAGCAAATCAGTACTGCATGCTTTGGCAAAACAGTCAATCTATCCGGCTATAATGACAATATCAGTTGTACATAGGCAACCGATACTTCATATTACGCCCGCTATCCGAAAAGATCTACAGGAATTAAACAATATTCCGCAGATCAAAACAGCGAAGGACGAACCGTTCAATATTCTGGTGTTTAAGAGCAAAGAATTGTCCGCTTTATTAACGTCTTTGGATGTTGAAAAAATAAAAGTGAATTCTAATCCCGTAAATTTCACATACATAACCTGTGAGATAAAGGAGGGAGAACTTGTTAACTATAAGGATATATATGGCTTGGACAATGGCTTGCAGCTGGTCTTGTATCATGCAGAAAAAAAATAGATCGAAAAAGCTAATTTATAGTTAATGATAAATGCTATGAGCGAGTTAAATTTAATTATGGCCGAGGTTAGGTTAGCCCTTGCTGCCAAAGAAAATGAGATCAATAAAGTCGGAGATTGTGTAATTGGATTTGTAAAAGACGCGTTTAAAAAACGGCGAATGGAAGTAAGCAGTTTTGAGCGGAGTAATGGGAAAAAGCAAAATGGGAACCATTGTGGATATTTGTGATAGTAAGAAACTCTTTTACAATGGTTTTTTAGGCCTTTAAAGGTTGTCGATGTGTTCTTTGATGCGCTCCAATATCGTTTCAAAATCTGGCTGTCCATGATAATACAAGGCGGCGGTACTTTTGTACCTTTGTATAAAGTTTTCTCTCGTTGCTTTGTCATTGAGAAGAAATGCTTCGTTTATGTTAATGGGTATAGCGAAGTCTGGCGGCGGAAAACGCTTTTTCTTGTGGGCAAGGTATGCTTCAGAGCCAATGAACGCTTTTACTTCTTCGGTGCCCATAAGGGAATAGATATCGTAGTACTGCCGCATGAAATTAACACCAGTATCCCCGGTTTCCTTTTCCTTACGATATTTAGTAGCAATTGTCTGTAGTTTCTCCACAAAGGTGTAACCCGGATTGTAGCATGATATATCTTTTGCCCGGTTGTCGATGATCTCTATTTCGCTTGCCATGGCTCGTTCATATGCCCAGGAACTGATCGTGATATTGGTGTTGGGCGTAACAGTATCGAAACCGGCTTCTAATAAGATTCCCTCTTTTACTCCTTCAACAAGGTCATTATGATTCTTGTAATGCAGTCGTATTCCTCCGCTATTATATGTTTTTTCGTTATCGAAAGCTGTGTCGCGTTCTATTGAAATGACACCATCAATTTTGATATTTCCAGCTAGCCAGTCATAGAAGTTTTTCTTAGCTTCCACGTTCCTTGGTTTCACATTATTAGGGTTCTCATTAACGTTGAGCTCGACGGGAGGTTTGATGTGGATATCGATATCCTCAGAAAATCGCTCGATGATCTTAAAGCCTTTGGACAGGGATGTGCCGCCTTTTAGATCGAAATCAAAACCCTGAGTTTTCAGCCCGAATAATACGTGCATAATCCAGTAATCCTTTTCGATCAACCCTGCCTGTATTCCTTTTTCATTTTCGAGTATTCGTAGAAGATCTGGAAAGTTCTTGTGATTGTGAAGGAAATCAGTGGCCATATTATGCGTTTGAAAGTTGCAGGATAGGCTCAAAAAGTTTCTTTGCCCGGACATTTCCATAAGTGCTGACCGACTGCTTCAGTTTCCTTTTGTCCATCGACTGGGCTTTGTTCAGTACATTCTTTAATATAGCCGGCCTGTCTTCTGCCAGTTTATCCAAATTGTTGACCAGGTCTACCATTAAAAATTCAGGACTCGCCTTAGCCGGAAAATGTGGCTTTACCTGAAAATCGAACTTACGGTTGCCCAACATAAATTCACCGTGCCGTTTGTGATTATAAACGGTTCGTTTATTATAAAGCTGCGTAGTTCCCACCCCCAGGGTGTTGTAAGCATTTGGAGAGGTTAGCAAAAAACGGTCATCCTTTAAAAATTTACGGACAAGTACTTCCTCTTCCGGCGGTGTTTGGCCGAATACCGTTTCTTTGGGATAATAATAAACGCCCTGTGAAAGCTTTTGGAGTGTGCCATCACCGACCAGTGCACCTAAATGCCGGTCAACAGATTTTGACCAGTGGGCAAGCTCTTCCCTCCGGTAAACATGCCCGCGCTTCAAGTGTTGTTTAAGTTCATTCAATTTGCTCATCGCTATCCTCCTTTTACAAAGATCGCAATAATATAATTAATACATAAATATTTTTATTGAAAATTCATGCAAAACACATGTCATTAAATTTGCTTGTCTTGCAATTCCTTTTGGAGAATTGGAAGCCCGACCCGCCGCCAGAAATCGCCACACTGAAATCCTGATGTACCTTATAAAAATTTTCAGCCAGGCTTACTGCTAAATTCACCTCAGTGTCAGAACCTTTGACTTTGATAGATTTCCCGAATCGATACAGTTAAATACGAAACATAGATTGCGCTCAAAAAGCTTTAGGCACATTATACTCTACCGTTTTTATAAAGAATTTGGCGTAACTAAAATCACCTTTTTTTAACCTCCACAATACTTCAAAAGCTGTGGGGACAATTATTTGATTCAATACTTTATAGTCAGCCAGTTTAATAACCCAAGTTTCTAAATTTTCCTTGTCCATATACCGTTTCGATTCCAGTTGGATTATTTCGCCCGCATTATTAAACGAAACGATATAAAAGAGCGACAATCCATCATAGTTGAAGGTAAGTTTAGCTGTCCGGCTATCAATTGCAAACCATTGAAGTTTATCGCCTGGTAATAAATTTGTTGGATACAAAACACTTTCACCAAGCCAGCGAAGTAATTCGCCCTGGTCAAATGTTTTGCCTGCGCCATCTACAATTGTATAAATGGAGAACAGCGAAACAACAAGTCGCCCTTTATCCTTAATATACATATCACGGGCAGTAAACATTGTTGTTGAACCTTTCCAAATAAAGCCAGGCTTTTCGGTAGTAGCGTATTGTTCCCCGTTTATGTTTATCCAATCTTTATCTAATCCGGTTTTAAATTGCCCACCGTGTGTAATTCTTGCATAACTAATATATGGCTGACCTTCTTTTAAAACAAGTTTGAAATAGCGCTGTACCGGTTCGGGCAAGCCAATTAGTTGACTGTAAGTAAATGTTTTGCCCTCTATATTCTTCGACTGCGAAAACAGTTCTTTTACCTGATGGTGAAATTTGTTTGATAAATTTATCCTGCCAATAACCAGGGTTATTAGCAAAATGCCGGATACTATGAGCGTAATGATCATAAGCTTTTTCATTTTTGAGTTTTATTTTTTATATAAATTCCTAACCTGCGGCAACAATGCAACAAAAATGATTGCAACCGACAAAAACATATAAAAAGTATGCAGCCAACTTACCGCTTGCAGAAAAATCATTTCGATTTGTATCCACGCGATTAGCATAAATGCTGTATAAATACTATAAGTCCAGGACCAGTGCATATCATAATAGCAGTTTAGTTTTTCGGCGAATGCGGATGCGGGCTTTCTTATTAAAGCGATTGTTAACAGACAAGGGGCTATTCCAAGTAAAATAAACAAAATGCCTCCCGGTATTAAAAAACTATGAAAAGGCGACTTTTCCAGTATGGATAATGGCATGCCTATCAAATTGCCGCTTGGTGAAATAATTAACAATCCACCTCCGCCAAGGGCTCCTAAACCGAGAAAGCCCAACAAGAAAATTAAATAATTTCGCCCTTTTGTTGTTTTCATTTTTTGGAAAGCTGGTAAACGGTAAGAATTATGATTATTATCACAATGATGGTATAACCCTGCTTATTATACCTGGCTAACCACTCCGGCAAATAGATGTCGAAGTTGTATTTAGGGGATTGTGAATATTTGCGGGCCATAATGGTTAAAGGGCACATTTTATTGAAAATCAATAAGATGATACCTTCCATCAGTATTAAGCCATAACAGGTCCAAAGCCTCCAGTCAAGCTTGTTTTCAATTACTGCATAGAGCATGTAAAAGATGACAAAATTGAAGAAAACCCATATCACACTGTGGGTGATTTTTATGTTGGTTAGTTTTGAGAACATTTATTGGTTTTTAATGAGCTGTCATTTCTTTAAGAATGTATCAGCCGGTCTACAGGCCGTCTCAATGAAACCGGTTCAGGATAATCCTTTACATAGCCCGTTCGTAATATAAATTGTACCGGGTCATTTATGCCTATTGATGCGTTAAGGCCTTGATGAGTATACGGTTCTTCTAATATTTGGGTCATCGGGTGTATGGCGATATTTTTATCCCTGACTTTTAGGAACAACCGTTGCATTCTCCTCCCCGTTTCAATGAGGTTGGTTACAGACGCATCTTTACTTGTAATCAGAAACCAGCCTGCGGAGGAAGCTACCTGTTTCTCCACCTGGTCAATATTTTGATCTCTGAAGCTTTTCCCCATCACATTGGATTTTCCATAAAAGTTTCGGACTACCCAGCCGGAAATGCCCTCAATTTCCATACTTCCGGGGGTAAGGCCATCCTGGTATTTCTCAGCATCGTTGTTGGAAAACCTGATCCAGTCAGCCAACTCATTTTGCGCAGCATCGCGGTAGGACTGAACCCTATTAGCTTCGATAGTTTGTTCATTGAGATAACGATATGCTTTCGCCGTGCTGGGAATGAAGTGAATGAGATCGGGTTCATTATCAACTAGTAGCCTGATATCTTCCGTTTTCAATGCTTCGGATAGTAAATTTGATCTTACTGTCCGGCGTTGTACAATACTGTTGGTATTATACCTGAACTGGTCGCCCGACCGGATCATTTTTATGTCCATTACTTTTTCGTCCTGATTAGTGTTGGCCATTAAATTGAATTGACACCTATAGTCCAAGTTATGAGCAGCATACTCTAAGTTTTGAATAAATGCTCCAATAGATAATATCGTTTCCCTTTGCGTCGGATCAACAGCTGGCAACCATTTACTTTTATCGTTGCAAATGATCCAATGTAAAGGCTCCATGTGTTTGATAGACCATGGCTGTGTATTATGCCCGCTTGGAGCCAGAGAGGCCAGGTATAATATGTGCCGTTCATCGGCCGTTAATTGTATATTAACGTTGGTTACAGGCTTTAAATCGGCCCTTACAAAATTGCTTTTATCGCTCAGCGCATAATAGGTTATTCCCGCTATTGCAACCGATCCTCCCGTTAGGCCTAAAAATTTTCTTCTGTTCATGATGAGGTGAGATTTGTAAAAGTCTCGCTGGTGGGCATTCGTTTTCGCCATTTAAAAAGTTCAAACCATATCACAGAGAGAAAGCCAATACCCGCGCAAATTAAAAGTTCAGGTATGTTTAACGGCTCGAAACCAAAGAACGCGGTTAATGGGCTGACGTAAATTAAACAGGTTGAAATAAGCAGGGTAATCCCGATGATCAGCAACACCAGGTTATTCTTATACCTGATTGTGGTAAACAGTGAATAGTAAAACGAACGGTTGACCAATGTAAGTAAGATATTAGCCGATATCAGGCAGGTAAATACCATGGTGCGGGTTAGTTGTTCATCTGCTCCTTTGCTTACGGCAAATTGGTAAGTAGCCAGGGTCCCGGCAGTGATGACCAGCCCCTGAATGATACTGGTCGTTAGTTCTTTCCAGTTAAAAAAAGTTGTACTGATGGGACGTGGTTTTTGTAGCATCGTATTCTTTTCCATTGGCTCATTCTCATAAATGATGGAACAAGTTGGCCCCATGATTAATTCCAGGAAAATAATATGCACAGGAGAAAAGATGTTAGGGTAGATCCAGCCCAAAGCCAGCGGGATAAATACGGTTAATACGATAGGTATGTGGATGGAAATAATGTATTGTATTGCCTTTTTAAGGTTGGTGTATATACGCCTGCCCATCGCTACGGCATCTGCCATTTTCGAGAGGTCATCCTCCAATAATATCAGCGATGCTGCCTGCTTGGCGATTTCCGTGCCTTTTTTACCCATAGCTATACCGATGTGTGCGGCCTTTAAAGCAGGGCCATCGTTTACACCATCCCCTGTCATAGCCACTATTTCGTTTTTGGCTTTTAGTGCATTAATGATCTTTAGCTTGGCATCAGGGAACATGCGGGTAAAAATGTTCACTGTTTCCACTTTGTCCCGAAGTTCTTTATCGGACAATTGCATCAGTGCATCTCCGCTTATACATTGATCATCTCCACGGAAATCAATTTGCCTTGCAATAGCACCAGTGGTTTCTGCGTTGTCGCCGGTGATAATTTTTACTGCGATACCAGCCCTGTAGAAGCCTTGCAGTACTGAATTAATATTTTTCTTGGGCGGGTCATAAAAGGCGACCAGCCCTTTAAATGCAAAATGAAATTCCTGCTGTGTAGCCGGGAAATCACTTCCCGGAAAATTCGCTTCGCCTACAGCTAATACCCGGTAACCTTCGGCAGCCAATGCCTCAATTGCTCCGGCTATCTGCTTTTTCTCGCTACTGTTTAGATTGCTGATGCTGATCAGTGCCTCCGGCGCGCCTTTAGCCGCGATAATGCGTTTGCCCGTTCCATTTTCAAACAGATGGGTCATCATGGGCGGTTTGCCCCCCAGGGGATATTCATGGATCATTTGATAATCAGGACGCTCATCCGTAAGGCCCGTTTTTGAATAGGCATTGTGCAGGGAAATTTCCATGGGATCGAAAGGAATCGGTTCACTGGCCCACATAGCCAGCGTTATCAGCTGCTGCACAGGGCCATTTGAGATCTTTCCTGTAGCATCTGTGATGCAATTCTCCGGCAGTGTGTACACTTTCGCCAGGCTCATCTTATTCTCGGTGAGGGTACCGGTTTTATCGGTACATATCACGGAAGCGCTGCCCAGGGTTTCAACCGTTTTCATTTGTTTAACAACGATACCTATTTTCATCAGCCGCCAGGCACCCAGGGCCATGAAAGTCGTAAATGCAACCGGGATCTCTTCCGGCAAAATGCTCATGGCCAGAGTAAGTGCTTTAATCAGGCTATCCAGAATATTAGCCGAATGGAGATAGTTAATGCCCCACACGATCAGGAACACGACCACCCCGGCGATCACCATTTTTTTTACGAAATTGTTGATCTGTACTTCCAGCGGTGTTCTTTCTCCTGTAATAGATTCCAGGCTTTTTCCAATTTTACCAAGCCGGGTTTGATTGCCTATGGCGGTTATGGTTGCGATGGCAAGGCCGCTTGCTACCGTTGTGCCATGAAAAATTAAATTGTCAGCCGAAGAGCTGTCTTTATAAACGGCTAAGGACTCACCGGTTAGTATGCTTTCGTTGACCGAAAAATCGTTAGCATGTACAATTACCCCATCCGCAGTTATCGACATTCCTTCCTCTACCATCAGGCTGTCGCCAACTACAAGATCTTCGCTTTTTATTTCTAAAACTTCTCCGTTCCTGATCACTTTACATTTAGGTCGCGAAAAATCCTTTAGCTTTTCGAGTGCGTTACGGCTTCGGGAGTCCTGATATAAAGAAATGCCGGCCACCAGTACAATGGCTGAAGCCAGAAAAATGCCGTCGCCGGGCTTCCCGCTAATAAAGTAAATACATGAGGTAACCATCAGTAATATAACCATCGGTTCCTTTACCAGTCCTCTCAGCGCATCAACAAAACCGTTTTCCTTTTTAAACGATAGGCTGTTTGCTCCATATTTTGACTTGGCCGTAATTACTTCATTGTTACTTAATCCCAATACATCAAAGTTATTTACCGTCATCTGTTTTATCGATTAACATCATTACAGCCTTTACAGACTATGGATGATTACTTCATTTCGGTCTGATAACTATCAAAGATATATGCTGATTATCCAAAACAGCCGCCGTTGTAGATCTGTCAAACAGGTCCGACAAAAAACACCCTGATGATGAACCAGCGCCAGCATATCCGAGCCGCTAAAAGTCAGCTAGATCAGGATCGTCTGCACAGCTGATTACTTTAAATTGTAAATCTGGCTATTTAACAGCGGGAACTAAATGACGAGGATCATTAATGAACTTGATGAAAGTTACTTAAACAGCAGTGTTAAATAGCGATTTTTGATAAAAAAGTTATGAGCCGGACGCACATCCACCTGTTGATCACATATTTAAGGGGACAGATCAGGCACACAGAAATAGGAATTAACACGGTATCCCCTTTGAAAGACGGGAAGGGAAAGGACAATGATTGATTATAAGCATGCTTATCAACCCTATGCATAAACCGAGTTATTATATGGTCAATGCGATCACCTTTTACAGGTTGTTAGCAGCTCCCATGCTTTTGACGTTATTGTTCAATGAGCAGCTGGACATTTTTAAATGGTTACTGGCCGTTAGTTTCCTTACAGATGCGATTGACGGATACCTGGCCCGCAAATACAAAGTAACCAGCGTGTTCGGTTCTATCCTGGATTCTGTTTCAGACGACCTGACCATCGCGGCAGCTATCATCGGTATAACTTTGGTGAACCCGGAATTTCTGAAAAAAGAATTAGTACTTGTTGCTATCCAGGTGGTGCTTTTTGTCACCCAGATCGGGTTTGCGCTATCTCGCTATGGAAAGATCAGCAGCTTTCATACCTACCTGGCCAAATTTGTTACTGTTTTTCAGGCTATATTCATGGTACTTTTTTATTGGCTACCCGAACCGGTTTATGCGCTGTTTTACCTGGTTTCAGCCTTAACCATCCTCGACTTGATGGAGGAGATCGCTCTCGTCCTTATTATCCCCAAATGGGAAACTGATATAAAAGGTTTATATTGGGTAATAAAAAAACGCGCACTGCAAAAAGCGTAAAAACTGCACCCCATGGTAAAAGAAATGCCGGTGACCGTGAAACGCGCCATCGAACTCATTGGCCTGTTTGTTTTAGGAACGATCGTAGTGGCTGGAAATACAATCATTATGCCCTTATTAATGGCATTCTTCTTCAGCCTGGTGCTTTTACCGGTGTTCCGCTTTTTTAGGAAACTAAAAGTCCCGGAAGCTATTGCTGTTTTTTTACCGATATTATTATTAACGATCGTTGTGGCGCTGATTATTTGGCTGTTCTCCAGCCAGATCGGTGCTTTATTGGATGATTTTCCGCAGATACAACGCACCGTGGCCAAACATTTGGATAATTTAAGTATCTGGATCAGCAAGTCGTTTGGATACTCCCCGGCAGAACAGGTGAAATTCATTAACGTGCAGAGCAAAAAGCTATTCAGTTCTCTTGGCGGGGTTTTGAGAGGCGCGGCGGGACCTTTGTCGGGCATGGTGATATTTATAGGATTACTGCCTATCTATATCTACCTGATCATCTTGTACAGGAACCTTTTTTTAAAGTTCCTGCTGATGTGGTTTAAAAAAGATGAGTACCAAAATGTGGAGGAGGCTGTACGGCAGACTGAAAAAATGATTAAAAGCTACCTTGTGGGGCTGCTGATACAGATCACCTACATCGTTGTCCTGTTAGGCGGCGCATTATGGCTTTTCGGTATCCAGAATGCCTTGCTGATCGGGATCATCTTCGCTTTTCTGAACCTGATCCCGTACCTGGGCGCCCTGATCGGCAATATTCTGGGCGTGTTGCTAACCCTTGCTTCGTCGGATAGCATTGCAGATGTACTGATCGTATTGGGAGCTATTACAGCGGTACAATTCCTGGACAATAATATTTTAATGCCGCGTATAGTAGGTTCGCAGGTAAAAATTAACCCGCTTGTTTCCATTGTCGGTATCATTGTTGCCGGAACGATGGCTGGCCTGTCAGGCATGTTCCTGGCAATGCCGGTATTGTCTATTTTAAAGATCGTGTTCGACCGCAGCGAAAATTATAAGCAATGGGGGGTGTTGCTGGGCGATGAACGGCCGGTAAAAAGCCAGATGAGGGTTTAACCCCTTCGGCTATATATTTTCTGGACGGCTTTGAAAGCCTGGAAAACAACCAAAGGCAGCAGGCTAACGGTTATTGCGGCTACCCACAACTTAAACGAAAGCACCGATAGCCCTAAAACTATACGCAGACCGGGCACGGCAAACACCATCAACGTGAGACCGCTGCAGATTAAAATGGCGATCCATACCCATTTGTTCCTGGTAATTTCATTATCCACAATTCCTGCGCCATCCGAGGACATGTTGAACACATGAAATAACTGGGCGAAGGTAAGGGTGATAAATGCTACATTATTGCAGGTACGATCATCGCTATTCAGCACTTCTTTGCAATAAACAACCGCAATGATCACAGCCGAGGTGATGGCAGCCGAGTATAAGGCGATAACCAGCCATTTTTTGTCGGTAATCATATTCTTTTTGGGGTCTCTTGGCGGTCTCGACATCACAGTTCTATCCCCTGTACCTAAGCCCAGCGCCAATGCCGGGAAGATGTCTGTCACCATATTCAGGAACAGGATCTGTAGCGGCAGTAAAGTGGCACCCGGTATAACTACGCCTAAAATAGTCACAATGAATATCTCGCTCAGGTTACAGGACACCAGGTACACCACAAATTTTTGAATATTCTGAAAGATCTCCCGGCCATGAGCCACCGCCTGGGCTATGGATGTAAAAGAATCATCTTTCAAAACAATACTCGCCGTTTCTTTGGCTACCTGGGTTCCCCTGATACCCATGGCAATACCCACGTCCGCTTTCTTTAAAGCCGGTGCATCGTTTACGCCGTCACCCGTCATGGCAACTATTGATCCTGCCTTTTGAAAAACATCCGCGATTTCCAGCTTTTGTTTAGGGGAAGCTCTTGCAAAAACGGCGGTTGCCAGAATACGTTGCCGCCATGCTTTTGTTAATAGTTCGGCTTGGGGCAGCTCTTTTCCGGTAATCACCTCTTTGTTGTCCTCGTCGATCAAGCCCACCTTTCGGGCAATATTTAATGCTGTTTGCGGATGGTCGCCGGTGATCATGACCACTTTGATGCCCGCTTTTCTGCAATTCAAGATAGCTCCTTTGATGTCCATCCGGGGCGGGTCAAGGAAACCGGCCATTCCGACATAAACCAGCTCATTCAAATAATTGTGCGTATCAAGCCCGTCACCCGACCGGTAAGCAAATGCAAGGACCCGCAGCCCGC
Organism: Mucilaginibacter sp.; assembly: GCF_041660805.1. Classification (GTDB taxonomy): domain Bacteria; phylum Bacteroidota; class Bacteroidia; order Sphingobacteriales; family Sphingobacteriaceae; genus Mucilaginibacter. The sequence goes on from NZ_JBAZVP010000016.1 coordinate 86,076, forward strand.
CGGCCGCCATTTTCTCCGATTTCAGCAGGATGGCATTACGGGAGTCGCGATCAAGTATTTTGATGCGCGCACCCGATTGTACCTGGCTGCATTTCTCCAGCAAATGTTCAACAGAGCCTTTGGCCGCGGCAAAGTATCCTGACGGTGTTTGGTGCAAGGTACCCATCATCATGATCTCCGAACTGAAAGGCACTTCTGCAATACGTACATATTGCTTCATTAAACCGCGTGTATCTAAGCCGGCAGCAATGGCCATTTGTATTAACGCAACTTCTACCGGGTCCCCGGAAAATTGAGCTTGCTCAACACTTTTGTCTCCAGTTTCAATAATGGCATTGTTGCATAAAATACCGGTTAATAACAGTTTATCAAAATTTTCGGTGCTTAGCTTAACTGCTCCATCGGGGAATTTTAACAAGTTCTTTTCTACTTGTACTTTAATGGTTTCATCCGGAAACGCCAAAGTATCGGCGTATATTTTGTTTTCAGTTAGGGTGCCAGTCTTATCCGTCAGGATAACCCCGGTACTGCCCAGCGTTTCTACGGCAGATAGTTTTTTTACTATAGCGTTACGCCTGGCCATTAGCAACATGCCATAGGATAGGGCAACCGTTGCAACAATAGGTAAACCCTCGGGTATAGCAGCCACCGCCAGCGCAATGGATGTTTCTATAATAGTTAGTATGGCTTTGCCCTGTATAAATCCGGTTACTGCAAATATCGCGGTCATGACGAGTGTGATCCAGATCAGTTTCCGGCTTAATCTATTCAGCTTCTTATCCAGGGGTGTGGCTGTATCGGCCGAACTTTCGACCAAAGAAGTTATGGTACCTAATTGCGTATTTGCGGCAATACCCGTGATCACCATTTTGCCGTTCCCGTTAATGACCGAGGTCCCTTTAAAAACCATGTTATGCTGGTCACCAACAACAGTATCTTCTTTTAATGTTTCAATAGTTTTATTCGAAGGAAGAGACTCGCCGGTAAGCGATGATTCATCGCATTGTAAGCGGTTTACGACAACCAAACGGCCATCCGCCGGGATAATATCTCCGGCTTCCAGCGGAATGAGATCACCGGGGACTAATTGTTCTGATGGGATCGATCTGGATTTACCACCACGGATAACCTTTGCCAATATGATATCCATTTTTTTCAGCGCGTTCATGGAGCTGCGTGCCTGAAACTCCATAAAAAAGCCGATCAGGGCATTAATCAAAATAACGGCCAAAATGGCTGTCGTTTCTAAAATATCTTTGAAGTAAAGTGAAACGGCAGCCCCGACTATCAGCAGGTAAACAATAGGGCTTTTAAATTGGAACAGCAAGATCAACCACAGGCTTTTCTGTTTTTGAGTTTTGTAGCTATTCAGACCGTAAACACGGCTACGCTTTTCAGCCTCATGATGGGTGATCCCTTCGACAGTATTGGCTTGTATCAGTTTAACAACTTCTTCAACAGGTAATGAAAAAGGCTGGTCTAAAGGGTATTTCATTATCATGCTGAAATTGGTTTTATTTACCGGTACTCCAGGAAAGGAGGGGACAGGTAGCTTTTACTTGTCTTCCTTTTTGTTGAAGGTGAGTAAAGGGATTTTTCCATAAAAAGAGTACTCTTCGGCATTGGAAGGAAAAAATAACTTTTCAAACATGGACCTTGACTGATGGGTGAATAAGACCAAAAGAGAAGGTTTGCTGATCTTAACAGCATGGTCTATATCCTGAAGCAAGGCGTTGGTAATATCCCTTTGGGGGTTTAGTATGGTCACTTTATAATCCGTTTTTTTCAGTAGCGTCGCTTCCGCCAGTTCCTTCTCAAAAGCGAATTCATAAGGATAGGCAATATGCATCATCTCGACACTGGCATGAATAGGCTTGGCAAAATCAATAACTTTTTTAAGTTCGTTTTCATAGTCGGTCATATCCGATGCATAAAGAATGTGTTTTAATTCCTTTAAATGGTAGCCGCTGGGTATGCATAAAACAGGGACAGCAGAACTGCTGATCAATTTAGCGGTATGCGTGCCGAATATTTTTGTAATGGCACCGGCACCGCGGGTACTGATGCAGATATAAGAACAATTGTGCTTGCTGGCATATTCCATGATCCCATCCACCACATCAATGTTGGATACCAGCACTAATTGGTGGTTAATTTCGGGTTCATCGATATCATGATAGATACCGGCAATAAATGATGACAATTCTTCGGCCGTTTTTTTTGTAAAGCTATCGGTATGCTCCGCAAAAGCGTGGTCGCTCCATTTGAACGGCTTTAAAAGATGGTATACGTGAAGGATGATCAATTCCGCTTTACGCTGTTTGGCCAGTTTAATGGCAAAACGGATGGCCGCCTTTGAATTGGTGGACTGATCTGTAGTAACAAGTATCTTTTCCATAATCTAATTAGTGGTTAAACCGTTGTGGTGGTACTTCATTCATCATGGGCATCGTTACAGTTATTAATATGACCAGACTGCTGATCAGGAACTCAAAATCACCTTCAGCGCTTTCTCCTTGGCTGCGTTTCCAAACGTATCGTACTGGTTACTACAAAATTGCTGTTATTTTGTTTATTTAAGATATTGATTATCAATTTAAAAAATGATCTTCATCACTGTTTAAAGATGGAAAATGCTCCATCTTTGTTCTATTAACATACCGTCACAAAAAGACCTGTGAAACTAAAGTTTCTGATGAACATACAGATCGGGAATCGATGTAAGCCATTTCACAGCACTGAACAACAAACCTTTTTTCAATTAGAAAAAGCATTATGAAAACGATCTTAGTTCCAACTGATTTTTCATCCGCTTCAAAAAACGCAGCGAGATATGCTATGCATCTGGCAAAGAAAATAAAAGCAAACTTGCTTTTGTGCAATGCAATTCTAATCCCCGCTGAAGCACCAATGGCGGGGCAAGTGGTATGGCCCCTTGAAGACTATGACTCATTAAAAGCATCGGCAGATCATGAATTAAATGCGTTAGCTGACAGACTAAAGCTGCGTGAAGAGGAAGCCACGGTTCCTGAAAATTTTCATCCGGCTGTCAATATAAACACTGAAATAGGCCAGGTTACCGATGTGATCAGGAATGTATTTGCTGGAAGTAAGGCGAATATTACTGTAATGGGCATGTCGGGTGCCGGAAATGTCAGCGGCTTTTTTTGGGGTAGCAATACCCAAGAATTAATTGAGACTGCAACGTTTCCCTTGATCCTGATACCGTCAGATTTTATTTTCAAAGGTATAACAAAGATTGCTTTTGCAACCGATCTAAGTGAGGGCGACATAGAGGTCATCCATTCCATCGCATCTTTTGCAAAGTATTTCAATGCAGAAATATTAGTTGTCCATGTCACAGACGGAACTTATGACGAAAATGCCTCGCAAAAAAAAGTAGAGAATTTTTTGTGCCAGGTTTCCAACAAGGCTAATTATCCCCGGATTTATTACCGGCATGTTCTGAATACCAGCATTAATGATGGGCTTGATTGGTTAACGGAGCATGGCCAGGTAGATATGATGGTAATGATACACAGAAACCATAGTGTTTGGCACCGTATTTTCAAAGGCAGCCATACACAGCAAATGGCCAGGAACTTGAATATACCGTTAATGGTTTACCCAGCCGACTGCCACCCTATGATTTAGTTCGTTGAGACAACATACTTAAATTAATATCTTATGTTAGGAGAATTAAATAAGGAAATGATCGAAGAATTGCTGAAGACGCAATTGATCGGACGTATTGGCTGTCATGCAGATGGAATAACGTATATCGTCCCTGTGAATTTTGTCTATGAAAACCCTTATATATACGCCCATTCCGCAAAAGGCCTGAAAATTGACAACATGCGAAAAAATCCGGAAGTATGTTTTGAAGTCGATAAAATTGAAAGTCTTTTTATATGGCAAAGCGTTGTTTGCTGGGGCACATTTGAGGAAATAACCGACATTTCAGAATGCGAGCAGGCCATGCAAAAGATAATCCGTAGCATTGAACCGTATCTCTCTAAAGCAGACGATGCGCACCCTTCGCACGGTATCGCCGATAAGACCAGTGAAATTGGAAGTACAAAAGAACTGATTGTTTATAGGATCAATCTTACGAAAAAAACAGGGAGGTTCGAGAAACGGGAATACTCATCCGGCTACAGCCAAGAGCAATGATAAGTTAGTATAATCGCCTTATATAATTATAGTGGTTACCCGGATTCCGCTATTAAAAGATCTATGCACACCAGGAAACGATGCTGATTGTGTAAGGGATTTTAATAATCAGATCACCAGTTTTCCAACATCCGCACATGGCGATGCCGATCCGCTTAAAAAACAACTAAGCGATAATTCCGGCTGTATTTTTACAACCACTTTTTTCTTTTAAACCATATATAGATCAATACCGTTACCAGCCCCATCAACAGCATTACCCCGGGGTAACCCAACTTCCATTTCAATTCTGGCATAAAGTCAAAGTTCATACCGTAGATACCCACAATAAAAGTTAAAGGCATAAAGAACACAGAAAAAATGGTCAGGATACGCATCGTTTCATTTGTTCTTTGGGAAGAGGCTGAAAAGTAAATATTCAGCAGTTGGTGGATGTTTTCAGAAACCGAGGCGAACATATTGTTTAATTTAACATATCGATCCCTCGTATCCCTGGTGTTCACATTTCCCTGGTCTTTTGAATCTATGTTGTCAATAATTTCATAAGACAAAATCAGCATCTGTTTCAGCAGGTCGATCTTTCTTTTTAAATAATACAACGCCTTTAATAAAGGGACCTTTTTAGGCCGAAGAAAGACAATTTCTTCATAATAATTCACCGATTTGGATAGTTTTTGTAAGGGCTGCTCATAAGTATTCAAGCAGGCACCAATCAGCAAATTCAGAACTTCGTAACTATCGATACTTTTCTGTTTACCAACCGATTCTATGATTTCATCAAAAAGGGTTTGCTTCTTTCTATGGATCGTCAGGATGAAGTCTTCGGAATAAAAAATAGCAATCTTACTGGTTAATTCTTGTACGCTATCTGCTTCGAGCAGATCATTGTTGGTGTATATCCGGAAAATAATAAAAGAATAATTTTCCAGCCGTTCAAATTTGGGCAAATGATCAGGCTGCAAACAGTCATTAACTAACACAGGGTGCAACTTGTATTTTTTTGCTATTTCCGCAAATTCTTCATCGGATGGGGCGGTAATATCCAGCCATTCAAATCCATTTCCCTTTTTATCTATGATTTTATTTACCATTAAGGTTCATTTTAGTTGGCTAAAGATAAACAGGATGTTGCGGACAATATCAATTACCTGTTATATAAAACCTTTACCTTTACGCGAGAATAATCGAATGAACCGGATACTACTGATAGAAGATGAAGAGCGCATTGCTGAACTGATTAAAAAAAGTTTGGAGGAACAAGCTTATTGGGTTACAATTGCTTTGGATGGCCTTACCGGTAAAAAACTTGCTGTCGCCAATGATTTTGATCTCATCATTACAGATATTATTCTACCGGGCATGAACGGCATCACACTCTGTAAAGAGATTCGGAGTTTAAAGCCTGTTATCCCAATCATCATGCTGACAGCCTTGGGCACGACAGACGATAAGGTGGATGGCTTTGATGCGGGAGCGGACGATTATCTGGTAAAACCCTTTGACTTCCGCGAACTGTTGGTACGCATAAGGGCGGTAATGAACCGTAAGAGCGTTAACCTTATTGTTCAACCAATTATTTTAAAATATGCCGATCTGGAATTAAACAACCAGACCAAAACCGTGAGCCGTTCGGGTAAGGAGATCAGTCTTACACCAAAAGAGCTGAAACTGCTGGAATACATGATGCAAAATAGCGAGAGGGTTTTATCCAGGGCGGAGATTGCGGAAAAAGTATGGGAAACCCATTTTGATACGGGAACCAACTTTATTGACGTCTATATCAATTACCTGCGAAAAAAAATCGACAAAGACTTTGGCAGCAAGCTCATCCACACTAAATCCGGTTTGGGCTTTATTTTTAAAGAAGAAATATGACCATACGCAATAAACTCACATTGCTGTTTACCTCCATCATTGCTGCCTTATTGTTGGCCTTTGCACTGGTTGTCTATTTTTCCTTTTCAAAAAACAGAGAGAATGAATATTACAACTCTTTGCGCCACACTGCCATCAATAAAGCCAATCTCTTGCTGGATGCCAAAGTTGCCCCTTCGGTATTACAACTGATTTACCGGAACGCTGAAAACTCGTTGTTTAAGGAAGAAGTAGCCATTTATGATACCTCCTTTAATCTATTATATCATGATGCGGTGGATAACTTAACTGTCTAACAATATGTTATTTATTGGCCATATGGGAGGCTGATAAATTAACCATTCCATTTTCATAAATCATTTATAAATTCTATCTCCTATATTTGTCATATGAAGCTATGGATCAGCAGAATATTCTTAATGACAGGACTTGTCCTGTTGCTGTTCCATAATATCGTGGCCCACCATCACGATGATGACCATGACGATCATATCACACATCATGACAACGATGTGCTGGAGCATGCAAAAGTAGATCATATCTTTTCCCCGCAGGTTTACCATTTCGACGGCTTGCAAGCCATCATACCGGATTTAGTTTATCGACCGGAATACAGCTTTGTGCAGTTCCCACTGGCACTTCACATCAAGCCGGTGATTTTACCCGACGAACCCTACCCGCCCGGCTGGATCACGGATCAAGTCATTCTTCGCGGCCCTCCTTCCAACTGTTAATACTGCTGTCTATACAGCATAAGGCTACGCCTTTGTCTCTTCTGAACATTAACAGTTAAATCTTCTTCTTCATGTTGAATAAAATCATCGAGTTTTCCGTCAGGAATAAACTCATCATCGGCCTGTTTATACTGGGCTTAATCGGCTTTGGTATTTACGAGGTTAACCGCCTGCCTATTGATGCCGTCCCGGATATTACGGATAATCAGGTACAGATTATTACCCGTACACCTTCATTGGGCGCTCCCGATGTGGAAAGGCTCATTTCTTTTCCAATAGAACAAAGCTGCCGTAATATACCGGATGTTAAAGAGATCCGTAGTTTTTCCCGCTTCGGCTTATCCGTGGTCACCATCGTTTTTGAGGACAAGGCCGATGTGTATTGGGCGCGTCAGCAGGTGAGTGAACGGCTAAACGATATTGCCACGCAGATCCCCATTGAATTTGGGAAGCCCGAAATGGCACCGGTGACGACCGGTTTAGGGGAGATCTACCAGTACTCGGTACGTGCCAAAGCCGGGTACGAAAAAAAATATGATGCGATGGCTTTACGCACGATTCAGGACTGGATCGTACGCAAACAATTGCTGGGTTTGCCCGGCGTTGCCGATGTCAGCAGCTTTGGCGGTTACCTCAAGCAATATGAAATATCGGTCAATCCCGACCGGTTGAAGGCCAATAACGTAACCATTACGGATGTCTTTACCGCATTACAAAAGAATAATAACAATACAGGAGGGGCTTATATTGAACGCGGGCCTACGGTATTGTTTATCCGTAGTGAAGGCTTGGTCAGCTCTCTGGATGATATCGGCAGCATCGTGGTAAAAAATCTGCCGAACGGTACGCCTTTGCTGATCCGGGATGTAGGCGAGGTTGGTCTTGACCACGCCACCCGCTATGGTGCCATGACCTGGAACGGCAGGCAGGAAGTGTCCGGTGCGGTAGTCATGATGCTTAAAGGAGCAAACAGCAATGAGGTGATCAAGAACATCAAAGATAAAGTTGCACAAATTCAAAAGACCCTGCCCGAAGGTGTGGTGATTGACGCATTCTTAGATCGTACCAAAATGGTAAATAACGCCATCAGTACGGTAGAACATAACCTGCTGGAAGGAATGGCCATTGTACTCATCGTCCTGATCATCTTCCTTGGAAATTTCAGGGCTGGTTTATTAGTGGCCTCCGTGATCCCACTGGCGATGCTGATCGCGGTAATCCTAATGAACATTTTTGGCGTTTCAGGAAACCTGATGAGCCTGGGCGCATTGGATTTTGGATTGATCGTTGATGGCGCGGTGATTATCGTGGAAGCGATCATGCACGAGGTTTATGGGAAAAAGCAGGACAAGATCAATGCTTCGGAAATGGATACTGAAGTGGTAGCTGTTTCCTCGCGGATGCAGAATGTTGCCGTGTTTGGCGGGTTGATTATCCTGATCGTTTACATCCCCATTTTTACGTTACAAGGGATTGAAGGCAAAATGTTCAAGCCGATGGCACAAACAGTATCTTTCGCGCTTTTCGGGGCATTTATCCTTTCCCTAACCTATGTGCCAATGATGAGCAGTATCTTCCTCAGCCGTAAAGGCAAACACGAAAAAAACTGGTCAGACAGGATGATGGATTTTTTCCTGAAACATTACCAATATCTGCTGCAAAGGGTGATTAAACGTCCCAAAATGGTGATTGCTATTGCTTCGGTTTCCTTTATCATTGCCGTATTTGTGCTGACCCGATTGGGCGGTGAGTTTATTCCAAAATTAGAAGAAGGCGACTTCGCGGTGGAAACCAGGGTCTTGACCGGCAGCAGCCTGCAAACTTCTGTTAAGGCGGTATCGGAAGGCTCCCGTATCCTATTGAGCAAATTCCCGGAAGTGGAACAGGTGGTCGGCAAGACCGGAAGTTCAGAGATACCGACTGACCCGATGCCGATCGATGCCAGTGATATGATGGTCATCCTAAAAGACAAAAGTAAATGGACATCGGCCAAGACCTTTGACGAGCTAACCACCAAAATGTCCAAAGAGCTCGAAGCGGTGCCGGGAGTAACTTTTGGTTTCCAGTACCCGGTACAGATGCGCTTTAATGAGCTGATGACTGGTGCCCGGCAGGACGTGGTCTGTAAGATCTTTGGCGATAACCTGGATACGCTGGCCATGTTTGCTAAAAAGTTAGGTGCGATTGCAGGCGGAATCAAAGGTGCCAGGGATATTTACGTGGAAAGCATCACCGGTATGCCGCAGATCGTGATCCGGTACAACCGGGCATCCATCGCCGAATATGGCCTGAATGTGGAAGATATTAACCGCGTGGTGAATACCGCATTTGCCGGGCAAAGCAGCGGCACGGTTTACGAGGGTGAAAAACGTTTTGATTTAGTGGTAAGGCTGGCTGGTGAGCAGCGTAAACAATTGAGTGATGTACAGGATTTATTGATCCCTACACCCAGCGGATCGCAGGTACCTTTACAGCAGGTTGCCGATGTAAAGATTGAGGAAGGCCCCAACCAGATCCAGCGGGAGAACGCACAGCGACGGATCATTATCGGCTTTAACGTATTGGGCCGGGATGTGCAAAGCATGGTAGAAGAATTACAGCAAAAGGTAAATACACAGATCAAACTGCCTCCCGGTTATTATACCACTTACGGTGGTGCTTTTGAGAACCTGAACGCCGCCAAGCAACGGCTGACCATCGCCGTTCCGGTATCCTTATTATTGATATTACTCATGCTCTATCTCGCCTTTGGCTCGGTTAAACATGGGCTATTGATTTTCTCTGCCGTTCCTTTATCTGCCATTGGTGGTATCCTGGCATTGGTGGTAAGGGGAATGCCTTTCAGCATCAGCGCAGGAGTAGGCTTTATCGCATTATTTGGTGTTGCGGTATTGAATGGATTGGTACTGATCTCCGAGTTCAACCGCCTGCGGGCAGCAGGTTGGGATGACCTGCGGGCTATTGTATTTGAGGGCACCAAACTAAGGTTGCGACCGGTGCTCATGACCGCTTCGGTAGCTTCATTAGGCTTCCTGCCAATGGCATTAAGCAATGGCTCCGGCGCAGAAGTGCAGCGGCCCCTTGCCACCGTGGTGATCGGCGGTTTGATGACTGCTACTTTACTCACTTTGTTTGTACTGCCCATTTTATACATCCTGTTTGAAAAAGGAAAAGCTATGAAAGTACCTGTTAAACCTGTTGTCATTTTGTTTTTAAGCTTTTTTGGCGTGTTTGCCGGAAAAGCAACAGCACAAACACCCATCACGCTGAAAGCGGCTATAGATACCGCCATAAAAAACAACCTGAATTTGAAAAGCGAAAGGCTGAATGCCGACTATCTGAAAAGGAATACAGGAACGGCGGTTACTATACCCAAAACCAGCATTTCAGGTGAGTACGGCAATATCAACAGCGCCAATACCGATAACCGCCTGTCCGTTGTGCAATCGATTAATTTCCCTACGGTTTATACCCGGCAAAAAGCTTTGCTGAATGCCGAATACCAGGCCGGGGAATTGAATGTTAATTTGCGGCGGCGCGAACTGGAACGGATGGTTACCGAAAGTTTTTACCAGATCCTTTACCTCGAGCAGAAACAAAAATTGCTATTGAGTACGGACAGCACCTACGCCGTGTTTGTTAAAAATGCGAACCTGCGTTTTGAAAAGGGAGAAAGCAATATCCTGGAAAAAACAACAGCAGAAACCCAGCGCGGGCAGATCGCAAGGCAAACCGAAATGGTGAACGCGGATCTGGCTATTGCCCATGACCGTTTCCGGGTTTTACTAAATACCCCCGCGGATTACCGGCCGGAAGCTGCGACTTTTAAATTGTCAATACCTGCAACAACTGATACTGCATTGAGCCAGCATCCACAGGTATTATACCTCAGCCAGCAGCAACAGATCTCTAAAGCACAAACGCAATTAGAAAAAGCGAAGTTTTTGCCGGATCTCAACCTCGGTTATTATAATCAAAGCTTCAAAGGCACACAGCTGATCAATGGCGTTGACCGCTATTATGATAACAGCAACCGCTTTTCATCTGTGCAATTAGGTGTTTCGGTACCTTTATTCTTCGGCGCACAAAAGAATAAGGTCAGCGCATCCCGTATCAAAGAACAGCAGGCACAGGTGGATTACCAGTCCGGTCTGCAGGCCCTGCAAAGCCGGTATAGCCAGGCGGCAGCAGAAGTCGGCAAGTATCAGAAGCTGGTTGACTATTATGAAAAGACCGGGCTGCCCAACGCCGGTCTGATCCTGAAAACAGCTAACCTGCAATTTACCGGCGGACAGATCAATTACCTCGAATACGTATTGCTCATTAACCAGGCTACCGCGCTTCGCAGTGAATACACCGATGCAGTCAATAATTTAAATCAGGCCATTATTCAAATCAACTCGCTTCAAAATAAATAACGATGAAATTCACGATCAAAACATATATACAGACAACAACGGTAATACTTATTGCTGTTACCTTTTTCTCCTGTGGCAACCAGCCGGATAAAACAGAAACCCAAACAGCCGAAACACCGGCAAAGCCGAACAGCACAACGGTAACCTTAACCGACGCCCAGCTGAAAACAGCCGGGATTGATACCGGCCATGCGGCTAACCGCCCGGTAGCTACCACCCTGAAAGTAACGGGGGCCATTGATGTGCCGCCGCAAAATATGGTGAGCATCAGTTTCCCCATGGGTGGCTATCTCAAATCCAGCCAGTTATTGCCGGGGATGCATGTGAGCCGTGGTGAAACGATTGCCTTGATGGAAGACCAGCAATTTATCCAGTTACAGCAGGATTACCTGACGGCCAAAACCAAACTCAATTATGCGCAGAAGGATTTTGAGCGCCAGCGTGACCTAAACCAGAGCAAAGCGAACAGCGACAAGGTATTCCAGCAGGCCCAGTCCGATTACGAAAGCCAAAAGATCCTGGTCCGCGCATTAGCTGAGAAGCTGCGGCTGATCGGACTGAATCCGGCTAAAGTAACGGATGGCAATATTACCCGCAGCGCGGCGGTGCGTTCACCAATTGATGGCTATGTGAGCAAGGTGAATGTCAACATCGGTAAATATGTAAACCCAAGTGATGTATTGTTTGAGATCGTTGATCCTAGGGATATACACCTCGCTTTGGATGTCTTTGAAAAGGATGTGCCCTTATTGCACAGCGGGCAGAAAGTGATCGCTTACACCAACAGCAGTCCGGATAAAAAGTATATCTGCGAGATCGTCCTGATCGGTAAAGACCTGACCGACCAGCGTAAGACCGAAGTGCATTGTCATTTTGAGCAGTATGATAAAAACCTGCTTCCTGGTACTTTCATGAATGCCGAAATTGAAGTGACCGCGAATAATGCACTAACCCTGCCGGAAGAGGCGATTGTGAACTATGAAAACAAAAGTTACGCTTTTAAGGTAAAGGGTAAAAACAGTTTTGAAATGATGGAAGTAAAAACAGGAATCACGAAAGCTGGCTTTGTGGAATTGACCGCGACCGGGGCGGAATTGCGCAGCCAGACCTTTGTGACCAAAGGTGCTTACAGCCTGCTCATGAAAATGAAGAATACCGGGGAGGATGAATAATAAACTATCCACATTAACGGAGCCATTCGCAGCGTTGAAAAACCGGGTATTTGCCGGGCTGTATTTTGCGGAATCCATCAGTTTGTTAGGTGATGCTTTTACCTGGGTGGGGCTGGCTTTGCTTTCCTACCAGTTTGGTAAAGAGAAGTCGGCCATTATCTTAGCAACGGCGTTAACTCTGCGTGTAACGGCCTTTATCATTTTCTCCCCTTTCGCGGGGGTACTGGCCGACCGCATGAGCCGGAAGACCATTTTATACACTACGCATTTTATCAGGATGGCGATAGTCGCCTGTTTACCATTCGTCAACCAGGAATGGCAGATATATGCATTGGTGTTTTTGCTGAATGTATTCAACGCCTTTTTTACACCAACCTATCGTGCCGTTATACCACAGGTAACAGATCATGCCCATTACCGGCAAGCTGTTGGTTTATCCACGGCTACTTTTCAGATCCTGGGTGTATTAGGGCCCGGATTGGCTGGGATACTGGCGGTTTGGTTTGGCGCAAGGGAGATCTTTTTTGTTGATGCAGGTTCATTTGTGATCGCAGCAATTCTCATCCTGTTATTACCAGCAAACAAATTGCAAAAGCCCGTCAGACAAAACGAAAAGACTTTCACCGCCTGGCATGATGCGATTAAAGGTATCCGGCTCTTATTTAAAAACCCACTGATCCGGTTTGCGCTGTTTATCGAATTTGTATCGGCTATTGCCGGGGCGCAGATCCTGGTCAATACGGTGGGGCATATCAAGAGCGGTTTGCACCTGGACGATAAGCATTATGGCTGGGTGATGGCTGCCTTTGGCATTGGTGCCAGTATTGCCGCGTTTGTAGCAGGTAGTTTGGATAAGACTAAAACACGCAGGTTATCGCTGATCGTTGGCGCATTGGTGCTGGCGATCACTATCTCTATTACCAATTTTGTTGGTTACCCGGTGATGCTGATCTTGTGGCTGTTTGCAGGTTTGGGACAAAGCCTGGCTGAAATGCCATCGGAAACCCTGATCGGTGAAAATATCGCAGATAATGAGCAGGGCAAGGTTTATGGCTCGCACTTTGCCTTTTCCCATCTTTGGTGGGCCATCGCTTATCCGATGGCCGGATTTATGGGAAGCCATTTTCCAGGGTTGGATTTTTTTTACGGCGGCATCCTGTCTATAATTTTATTGGGCGCTGCCCTGCTTTTTTACACCAACAAAGCAAAAAATATTCCCAGGTAAACCGTTTACTGGAATCTGCACATTGGGTTTGAATAATGCCAAAGGATATGAAAGCGAGGCAATGTTCCGGCGATATTTCGGGCAGATTTGGAGGCGGATTAACTTTGACCTATTGATGTAAATAAAAGTGATTTCCGTCACTTAATAACAAGTTGATTATCATTTGATTGAAAATAAAAATAAGGGAGATTTATGCCAGATAAAATCAAAATCATGAAAAAGCTACTTTTATTTTTGTTTATACTAACAATGACAACATCTGTTACCGTTAGTGCGTGGGGTCAAGCCAAAAAAGACACGACATTTAAAGTCTATATTAATGCCAAAGGTGGCATACATAACCACGGCGGCACGCCACTGGGGTATATTGATAAAGACAATATCGTCCGTAACAACAAAGGCCAGAAACTTTATTTTATTGATGGTAATGGTAATGTGATCGATACGAATGGTAAGAAATTGGGGATGGCCAAGAAAAATGGTTCCTATTACAATATCAATGGAGAGAACATTCTCAGTACGAAAGACCTGGATAAAGAAAAATGTGCTATTTTAGACCCACAGGGTCATAATTTTGGTACGGCGCACATGAATTACAAATTACACGCCTGCGCTGTACATTGTTATTTCCTGGAACAGCAAAAGAAAAGGGAAGAAGCAAAAAAGGAAAAGGGCTAACACTTTAGTTCCATCAAGACACTTGGGCTGGGTTTTCTAACGGATACCCAGCCTTTTTATTAATACCTGGCTATATCAATCTAAATACCTGGCTGGTTGTTAAACAGATGCGTACTTTTATAGTAAACCAGCCTTAACAGGAAATTACCAATCCAAAATGGAACACACTCACCAAGCAGATGAAATGAAAATGGAGAATATGGACCATAGCAAAATGCAGCACGATCATGATCCTCATAGGGGCATGTCGGAACATGACCACCACGCCATGATGATTGCCGATTTTAAAAAGCGGTTTTATGTAGTGTTAGTGCTTACTGTCCCGATCATGCTGTTGTCCATGCAGATTCAGCAATGGCTGCACGTAGATTTCAGCTTCACAGGATCACCTTACGTGCTTTTTGCGTTAGCTTCCGTAGTGTTTGTTTATGGCGGCTGGCCGTTTTTGACAGGGTTAGTAGAGGAAGTCAAAGCAAAGAACCCCGGCATGATGTTTCTGATCGGCTTTGCGATCACTGTCGCTTACAGCTACAGTGTAGCCATTGTTTTTGGTTTAAAGGGCATGGACTTCTTTTGGGAGCTGGCGACGCTAATCCTCATCATGCTATTAGGCCATTGGATAGAAATGAGGTCGGTAATGGGCGCATCAAATGAACTGGAATTACTCGTACAGTTGATGCCATCGGATGCACACATGATCATGAAGGACATGATACATGACGTAAAGACCGATACACTGAAAGAGAACGATATAATCCTGGTCAAACCAGGTGAAAAAGTTGCAGCAGACGGGATCATACTGGAAGGAGAAAGCTATCTGAATGAATCCATGCTGACCGGCGAATCTAAACCTGTACAAAAAATCAAAGGTGATAAAGTGATCGCGGGTTCTATCAATGGAAATGGATCTTTTAAAGTAACGGTGTCCCATGCAGCCAAAGATTCCTATCTGTCCCAGGTCGTTAAACTGGTTGATGATGCGCAAAAATCAAAATCACAAACCCAATTACTGGCAGACACAGCAGCCAAATGGTTAACGATCATTGCTCTTGTTACCGGTATTTCTACATTTTTATACTGGTACTTAGCCGGGCAAACCTTAGCCTTTGCGATGGAAAGAATGGTTACCGTCATTGTGATCTGCTGCCCCCATGCTTTGGGTTTGGCCGTTCCGCTTGTCGTTGCCAAATCAACCGCCTTATCGGCAAAACATGGCCTGCTGATCAAGAATAGGACTGCATTTGAGAACGCACGAAGAATTACCACGATTGTATTTGATAAAACGGGGACGCTTACTGTAGGAAAGTTTGAAGTATCCAAAATAATATCTCTTCAAAAAGAACTGGATGAAAAGGAACTCATTCGCCTGGCATCTTCACTGGAACAAAACTCAGAACACCCGATTGCTACCGGCATCCTGCAAAAGGTAAAAGATTTAAAGATCACTATCCCCAAGGCAGAAAACTTTAACGCCATAACCGGTCAGGGAGTTGAAGCAACGGTAGAGGGTAAAAAGATCATGGTGGTTAGTCCGGGCTATTTAAAGGAAAACAAGCTTACTGTTCCTGATGGTTTTACAGCTGACGATACGGAAACAGTCGTATTTGTAATTATCGGGAAGGAATTGGCGGGATATATTGCTTTATCCGATGAAGTACGGCCGGAATCAGCCGAAGCCATTAAAACCTTAAAACAGGAAAATATCAAATCAATCCTGCTTACCGGCGACAACAGCAAAGTAGCTGCCAGCGTAAGTAAAACGTTAGGAATGGACAGTTTCATTGCTGAAGTTTTACCGCATCAAAAATTAGAGAAAATTAAAGAACTGCAAAGCAAAGGCGAGTTTGTAGCTATGACCGGCGACGGGGTGAATGATGCTCCTGCACTGGCCCAGGCAGATATCGGCATTGCAGTTGGTTCTGGCAGTGATATTGCGGCGGAGACCGCCGGAATAGTGCTGGTCAACAGCAATCCGAAAGATATTGTCAGTTTGATCTTATTTGGCAAAGCCACTTATCGAAAAATGATCCAGAACCTGGCCTGGGCAACCGGCTATAATGTCATTGCCTTGCCACTGGCTGCCGGAGTGCTTTATAACCAGGGAATTGCATTAAGTCCGGCAGCTGGGGCCGTTTTAATGACCGTAAGTACAGTTGTTGTTGCAATCAATGCAAGCTTGCTAAAAGTAAAGGCTTAGTACAATAGGATGTAAATTTTTAACAGAATTATATAAAATTATCAAAAGGATCTATCCATACCTTAGCAGTGTAATAATTTAAAGCGCAAAGTAATTGTCGCAATATTTTAAAAAATTATAAGTTTAACAGAATAATGAAATGTCTCGCTGTTTTCCTTGCATCATGTATCCTGTTGCTATCGTCGGTTTCGGGGATGGCAAGCCCTCATCAGGGGCAGGCATCTTGCTGCAAAGAAAGTACGCATAAGGATCGCTGCAAACAACAGAAGCAAAACTCCGATAACAATTGTGCTAAAGGTGTCTGTAATACCATGTTGTCTTGTAGTACCTGCGGATTTATGCTGAATCCATCTGTTCTTCTTTCACCGGCTACGATTGATTTAAATAATCAAATAGCCCGCCCTTTTATTACAGGCGAGATATCAGATTTCCATGATAATGATTGGAACCCTCCGAAAGCTTAATAATTGATCCCATTGAGCAGTCAATTCCTGACTGTAGTATTTCAATTAATTATTAATCTTTAAATTCAAAATCATGAAAAAGTTTCTTTTCATCACTATGGTGATGCTATTATCCGTTATATCCATTACTTATGCGAATACTCCTTGCTGTAACAGCAAAATGAACCATTGTACCAAATGTGTAAAGGGCTGTGACAAGCCAAACTGCCTGGATTATTGCAGCAAAAGCTGTAAGGCTTCCGGAGAATGTACGACTAAATGTAAATAATATAACAAAGCCGCCTCTTCATTGGGGCGGCTTTATAAACTATTCCACACAAAAAACGTATCAATAATTTATTATCTTCGGTCAGTGAAACGTATCGCACTTATATCATTAACAGTTATTTACCTGCTTTCGGCATCAGGTATTACTGTTAGTAGTTTTTATTGCTGCGGTAAACTGGAATCTACCAGCGTTTCTTTTGACAGTGCCCAAAAAACTGCCTGCAAAATGGCAACAGGAATGCCGGGTTGCTGCAAAACAAAAACGCAATTATTTAAAGTAAAGGATCAGCATGTTGGTTCGCAGGCTTTGAGTTTAAATGCCGGTTTGTTTCACGCCATTATTCCTGCCTGCTCCATATTCGATTTCAGCGTTTATAGTTTCAAACCTGACTATACCGCTTTTAACAGCCATGCACCGCCTGACTGGCCTCAGGCACCTGTTTATATTCTTAATTGCACCTACAGAATCTGATCTGTACTTTTCTTTATAGCCTTACGATCCGTAAAGAGGCTATCCTTTGAATTAGAATCCATCATCTTAATTTATAATTAACGCACAGGGCTTAATATGACCTGGTGCCATTTATTCAATTTTTAATTTTTATTTCCATGAAAAAAGTAATGTTGATGGCTGTTGCCATCTTATTCTCGGCCGCAACCGTTTTCGCTGCAAGTCCTACGACCGCTGCTTCTGACACGACTAAAACCAAAAAAGTTAAACCGGCCAAAGTGCAGTACACGTGTACCATGCATCCGGAAGTCTTAAGTGACAAGCCCGGTAAATGCCCTAAATGCGGCATGGAACTGGTGAAAAAAGAACCTGCTAAAAAGAAAGCTGAAAAAATGAAAATGTAATTCATTTAAGCCCGTCCGTCTGCCAGCTGGTGGATGGACGGGCTTATCAAAACCTTTAAGATGATCAATCAACTTATTACCCTGTCTTTAAAAAACAGGTATATCGTATTACTGATCGCCATTGTGCTTTTTGTATGGGGAGCCTATTCCGTCAGGGAAAACCCTATTGATGCCATCCCAGATCTCTCGGAAAACCAGGTGATCGTATTTACCGAATGGCAGGGCCGTAGTCCGCAGATCATGGAGGACCAGGTAACCTACCCGCTGGTCAGCAACCTGCAGGGTATCCCCAAAGTGAAAGCCATTCGTGCCACATCCATGTTCGGGATGAGCTTCGTTTATATCGTTTTTGACGATAAGGCCGATGTATATTGGGCGCGCAGTCGGGTACTGGAACGACTGAACTACGCGCAGCGCTTATTACCGCAGGGGATCACCCCAACCTTAGGCCCGGACGGCACCGGTGTTGGCCATATCCTATGGTATACGCTGGATGCCAAAGGCATGGACCTGGGCGAACAACGCGCCTTGCAGGACTGGTATGTAAAACTGGGTCTGCAAACCGTTCCCGGGGTTAGTGAGGTCGCCTCCTTCGGTGGCTTTGAAAAGCAATATCAAGTTACTATAGATCCACATAAACTTAACTACTATAATATCCCCTTATCGCAGGTGCTCAAATCCATCAAAAGCAATAACAACGATGTAGGTGGCCGCAAATTTGAAATGAACGGCACAGGCTACATTGTGCGCGGACTGGGCTATATCAAAACATTATCCGATGTGGAGAACATCCCGGTTGGGGTGATCAATACCATACCCGTAAAGATCAAAGATCTAGCTACCGTACAGATGGGTGGCGATGAACGCTTGGGCATATTTGACCAGAACGGCAACGGAGAAGCAGTTGGCGGTATTGTGGTGATGCGTTATGGTGAGAATGCCGACAAGGTGATCCATGCGGTCAAAGTTAAAATGACCGATATTCAAAAGGGATTGCCTACGGGTGTAAAATTCAAGATCGCCTATGACCGGAGCGAGCTTATTGAAAGCGCCATAGGTTCTGTGAAACATACACTGATCGAAGAGATGATCACGGTATCCATTATTGTGATCCTGTTTTTATTGAGTTTAAAAAGCGCTTTAAGCATCATTATTCAGATCCCTATTACCATCGCAGCCAGTTTTATCCTGCTTAATGCCTTTGGCATCAGTTCTAATATCATGTCGCTAACCGGTATTGCATTGGCTATTGGGGTGATCGTGGATAACGGTATCGTCATGGTAGAAAACTCGCACCGGAACCTATCCCTTGCACAACAAAAAGAAAAATCATGACCACAGCAGAACGCATAAAAATCATAGAAGCCTCCTGCAAACAGGTGGGGCGTGGTGTATTCTTTTCCACGCTCATTATTGTAGCTTCATTCCTCCCGGTGTTTTTGCTGGAAGGACAGGAAGGTAAATTGTTTGGCCCGCTGGCCTGGACAAAAACATTTATACTGGCTATAGATGCAATTTTGGCGGTAACACTGGCCCCGGTGCTGATCTCTTTTTTCCTGAAAGGGAAATTGAGAACAGATGACCGCAATCCTTTAACCAATACACTGGAAAAACTATACCGGCCAATCCTTAACTGGTGTGTTACCTGGCGTAAAACAACTATCGGGATTAACCTGGTTGCTTTATTGATCAGCATACCTTTGTTATTAAGCTTAGGCAGTGAATTTATGCCGCCATTGGATGAAGGAACGATCCTGTTTATGCCGGTTACCCAGCCGGATGTATCCAACTCACAGGCCAAACAGCTTTTACAGGTACAGGATAAGATCATTAAAAGCGTACCCGAAGTAAAAAATGTTCTGGGTAAAGCAGGTCGCGCCAATACCGCTACCGATAATTCGCCGATCAGCATGACAGAGACCATCATCCTCTTAAAACCTAAAAGCGAATGGCGCAAGGGTATTAAAAAGGAAGATATCGTCAATGAACTGAACGCTAAATTGCAGATACCAGGTGTGGTGAACGGCTGGACCCAACCCATCATCAACCGTATCAATATGCTTTCCACAGGTATCCGTACCGATGTAGGTTTGAAAGTTTACGGACAGAATCTGGATACGATCTATGCTTTGTCCAGCCAGATGAAACAGGCCCTACAAGGCATTAACGGGGTAAAGGATCTGTATGTTGACCCGATCACTGGTGGCAAATACCTGGATATACAAGTCAATAAAGAAGCTATAGGCAGATACGGCCTGAGTGTAGATGATGTGAACGAAGTGGTGGAAAGCGCCCTGGGCGGCATGAACCTGACCACCACCGTGGAGGGTAGACAACGGTTCAGTGTCAATGCCCGGCTGGCACAGGATTACCGTAGTAACCTCGATGCAATCAAAAGGACGCTCGTGCAAACCGCTAACAACGGCCCGGTCCCTTTATCGTCTGTTGCCGATATAAAAATTAGTGACGGTCCGGCAATGGTGCAATCAGAAAATGCGCTCTTGAGAGGAACAGTTCTGTTCAATGTACGCGACCGGGATCTGGGCAGTACGGTTAAGGAAGCCCAGGAAAGATTAAACACCATGGTTAAATCGCTACCCAAAGGCTATTTTATAGAATGGAGCGGGCAGTATGAAAACCTGATCCGTGCTGAGCATACCCTAAAGCTGGTATTACCTATTGTCCTGCTCATCATTTTTGCCTGTTTGTATTTTGCCTTTCATTCTATCCGCGAAGCTTTTTTCAGCCTGATCTCCATCCCATTTGCCTTGATTGGCGGCGCTTATATGGTGTACTTCTTTGGCGTGCATTTATCAGTTGCCGTAGCTGTTGGCTTTATCGCCCTGTTTGGGATCGCGGTAGAAACTGGTATCGTGATGGTGATCTATCTCAACGATGCCATGCAACAACTGATTGCCTTAAAAGGTAATTCCCGAGAAACTATCACCAGAGAAGACCTGAGAATTTATGTGATGAATGGCGCGGTGAAACGCTTGCGGCCAAAACTCATGACGGTTTGTGTAGCCCTGTTTGGCTTGGTACCTGTGCTTTGGGCAACCGGGACAGGTAGTGATGTAATGCTGCCCATCGTATTGCCGATGATCGGCGGGGTTTTAACTTCTTCCACACATATTTTACTGGTTACCCCGCTCATCTTTTTGATGGTAAAGGAGTACGAGTTAAAAAAATATGGCAAGCTGGAAGTATTAGAAGTAAAGGAGTAATAACATGAAAACGAAATATCATATTATAATTATGCTGGTCGCCTGTTTTGCATACCTATCGACAAAAGCGCAGGCACAGCGCCTGTCATTGGATAGTGTTGTGGCAAAGGTATCCGCCAACCCGGCATTGCTGGCTTTTGATGCGAAAGCCAGCGCGCAGGATGCTTATGCCACAGGTGCAAAAAGCCTCGATGCGCCGAAGATCAGCGCGGGCCAATACCAGGTACCCTACCAGTTTAGTCCTAATGGTGGCTCATTCATGATCCAGGCTGAACAAATGTTTACCAATCCGGCGAAGCTAAAGGCCAAAGAGGAATATATGAAAGGACAATCCAAAGTGACGACAGCTGAAAAAGACTATTTAAAAAATCAACTGATCGCGCAGGCAAAGCAATATTATTACGAGCGTGTGGTACTGGAGAAAAAGCTTGATCAATTGCGGAATACGCAAAGCCTGCTGGAGTACATGCTCAAGGACGCCAATATCCGGCTGACCTATGGCAAGGAAAAACTGAGTAATATTTATAAAGCCAAAGCGGACCTGTTTGAACTGGACAATACCCGTGATCAATTGAACAGCGAGATCAGCCAGAAGAATATCATGCTCAATACGCTGATGAACCGGGATAAACAAGCGGCTTTCACCGTGGACACTACTGTTGTTTTGAATAATTATGAAACGGAATTAACCGATACCGCAACATTGGCCAATGCTCGTAGTGATATTAAAAGCCTCAACCGGAATATTGAGTTGCAGCAATTGAATGCCAGGGTTGAATACAGCAAACGCAAACCTGATTTTGGTATCCAGGCTGCACACATGCTCAGTTATGGTGGTTACGCTAACCAGTATATCTTAATGGCTTCCGTAACGATCCCTATCGTTCCCTGGGCATCTAAAGAATATAAGGCTAACCTGAAAGGGATTCGTTACGAGGTAGAAGAATTACAGCAGCGGAAAATGGATGTGCTGAACCAGGCCCAGGGACAACTGGCCAGTATAAGAACAGATATGGTCAGCAAGAAAAAGCAGATCGGCAACTATCAACAAAATATCATTCCGGCCTTGCAGAATGGTTATAAAACAGCATTACTGGCCTATGATCAGAATACCGGCGATTTGCCATCTGTGTTAATTGTTATTAAAGATCTGCAAACATCCAGAATGAATGCCTTAGACCGTTTACAGGAGCTTTTAACCTTACAGGTTGCTTATGAACGGGAAAACGAGATCACGGCATTATCACCAAACAACCAGAACAAATGAAAAGTATTAAAATCATAATGATCAGCCTGCTATCATGGATGTTGTTTTTCGCTGCCTGTTCAGATCAGAAAAAGGAACCGGCCAAAGCGCAGGTCAAAACTGATGCCAAATATACCTGCCCGATGCATCCGCAGATACTGGAAGATCATCCCGGCAACTGTCCGATCTGCGGCATGGCGCTCGTAAAAAAATCAGGCCAGACCAGTGAGGGCTCAGGCATCAGCTTGAATACAGTTTTGCAACCAATTAATTCTTCGGTGCTATCAAACGTTAACGCCATTGTACCCGAACAAAAGGAAGTACCGACGATAATCTCAGCCCGGGGTTATCTTGACTTTGATACGCGTACCTTTAATAATATCGCGTCCCGCTTTTCTGGCCGGATTGAAAAACTATATATCAAATATGCTTTCCAAGAGATCCACCGGGGCCAGCGCATCTTTGATATCTACAGCCCGGATATGGTTACTGCCCAGCAGGACCTGATCTACCTCACAAAAAACTCCGCTCAGGAAACAGGATTGATCAATGCAGCAAGACAAAAATTGTTATTACTGGGTATGACCGCTGAACAGGTTAACCAGGTGGTTAAAACAGGAAAAGCTTTTTATAATCTGCCGGTCTACAGCGCCTATGAGGGGCATGTACATGATATGCCGCATAGCCAGATGGCGGGCGCGGCACCAGTACAAGCACCATCTGATTTTGCAAGTAACCTGCCGCTATCTGTCAAAGAGGGTATGTATGTTGAAAAAGGGCAGAATTTGTTTAATGTAGTTAACCCGCACAGGCTTTGGGCCATTGTAAAAATTGATCGCTCCGCCATTACAGGGTTAAAATTAAATCAGCCGGTTACGATAACCTTGCCGGATCTGCCGGGTAAGACCATCACGGGCAAGGTCAATTTTATAGAACCGACTTTACAGGAAGGCGATAAAACAACCAGCATTCGGGTTTATATTGACAATATGGAGCATGAACTGAAAGTGAACAGTATCGTCCAAGCGACCATTCAAACCGGCACCCAAAGAGGTGTATGGATACCACGGACTGCACTGATTGATCTGGGCCAAACTAAAATTGTGTGGTTAAAAAATGGTGCATCATACGCGGCTCACCAGGTAAGTGCAGGCATAACTAATAGTAACGAAATACAAATTACAAAAGGTTTATCCGCCACAGATAGCCTGGCATCCAATGCCCAATATTTAACAGACAGTGAAAGCTTCATTAAAACGCAAGGCCATGAATAAGAAATATTTTTTAAGATTAAGTGCAACCGGTTTCTTTGCTTTTGTTGTACTGATCGCTGTACTTTTTACAGCCTGCACCCAAAAACCGAAAACTATTGCTACTGCCACTAAGACAATGAATAAAGCTTATTATACCTGCTCTATGCATCCGCAGATCCATGAAGATCATCCGGGAAACTGCCCGATCTGCGGTATGAAGCTGATCAAGGTGGAAATGACCGGAAATAGTATGGATATGACCGCAAACAAGATCAGGTTGACAGCTACACAGATCCAGCTGGCAAGCATACAAACAGACACGGTAAGGGAAGAAAATGTAGGTAGCGAAAAGACAGTGACCGGAACAGTTACCACCGACGATAATAAATCGGAAGAGCTGAGCGCAAGGTTGGCAGGCAGGATACAGCAATTATTTGTCAAAACAACCGGTGAGAAAATAGCCATGGGGCAGCCTGTTTATTCCATCTACAGCGAAGATCTGCAGGAAGCCGAAAAGGAATATTTGCTGGCCAAACAGCAGCAAAAAGTGCTGCATAATCCGGATGTGGATTATCAGCAGCTCATTAGCGCTGCCGAAAACAAGCTACAACTTTGGGGCTTGTCGCCGGCACAAATCAGGAACATAGCGGTTTCCGGCAAAGTATCCGCAACCACAACCATATTGAGTAAAGTTGGTGGAACCGTTAGTGAAATAGCGGTACATGAAGGAGATTATGTTACCGAAGGGATGTCTGTATTAAAAACACAAGCCTTAAACAGTTTATGGGTAGAAGCGCAGCTGTACGCCAGTGAAACAAACAGCTATAAAGAAAATGACCGGGTAAGTGTTTCCTTTCCTGATCTGGGGGGACAGGTCATTAATGGTAAAGTTGAGTTTATCAACCCGGAACTGTCCAATGCCTCGAAGGTCAATTTGATCAGGATCAGCATTCCAAACCCGCAAGGCCTGATCCGGCCCGGTATGCTGGCTTATATTTCGATTCCAGGTGGTAATAACCATACTTTAGCGGTGCCTGTTTCCGCTATTTTAACCGATGGAAAAGGCAGCCAGGTATGGGTCAAAAATTCGGATGGCAGTTTTTCAGCCAGGATGGTCAAACCGGGGAATGGTAATCAGAGCTATGTGCCTGTTCTTTCGGGCTTAAATATTGGAGATGTTGTGGTAACTAACGGAGCTTACCTTTTGAATAGTGAAGCGATATTTAAGAACGGTGGCGACAATATGGCCGGAATGAAAATGTAGAAATTAAGGCCCTTTATAATGGGCCTTAATTTTACTTGCAGCAAGATCCACCTCTACAACAGTTCGGGTCTTTTTTCGCTTTCTCACAACATTGTTCTTTCTGAACGGCTGCTTTTGCTTTCTTTCCTTTTTTGATGTTTCCGGCAGTAGCGATACTGGCTACCGACAAGGCCATCAGGCCCGCCATAAGAAGTTTTTTCATATTCTTGTTTTTGCTAAAGACGGAGCAGCTTTAAAAAAGACACAGCTCAGCAGGAATGATTTTCCACGATGTTGCCATAGTTGTCAAACTCATAGTTACAGCATTTCAGGATCGCGGCTTTGAGTTGCTGACGTGCACGTTGTACGCGTACTTTGGCCGCAGAAAGGCTAATCCCTGCCCTCGCTGCCAATTCCTTGTGAGGTAAACCTTCGATGTCGGCCAGTAATAATGCCTCACGGTAAATAGGCGACAACGCTTCGATCATGGGTCGCAGGCAGCAGTCAGCCAGCTTCAGACTGCCATCCCTGATCTCCGGATCATGAACGGGCCGGTCAAAGTCCATCACTTCATGCAGTTCATATTTTGAGTTGCCCCGGTAGTGATTCATCACTTCATGATGCGCCATTCGGAATAAGTATGATGGCAAGTTACGTGCCTTTTTAACCAGTTCAACATGACTGTCAATTTTAAGGTAGAGGTTCTGCAATATATCATGGCATTCTTCACCATGATTGACTTTGCCGCATACATACTGCTTCAATCCCTTGTCAAACTGTTTCCAGATGTTTAATGTCTCGTTATACATATCAGTAAGCATTGCGTAAGCGGTCAGCAAGTTCATCCGGCAAAGGACTGTCTTCAACTGCTTTAGCTGCCCATTCTACATCGTAAGGTATCCTGATGAAGTCTACCTGGATTCCCTCCTTGTCATTAACCGAACTGTTTTCATTTATAGTCAGCAGCACATAGCATCCAGCGGCATTGCCATCTTTTGGTTTACCAACGGAACCGATATTAATGACATGCTTAAAGCTGCCGTTATTATTAATGATGCGGTAATAGGGCTTATGGGAATGGCCCACACATAAAATATCCGCTTTAGCTTCGTTCATCATATCCAGTACATAAGCTTCATCAGTATCTTCCAAAACATATTCATTGATACTGCGGGTACTGCCATGCGCCAAAACGATATTCAAATGGTCGTTATTCAATTGAAATTCCAGCTTAATATGTGCGGGCAGTGTATTCAGGTATTGCCTGTTTTCGGCAGATACTAATTCATAAGCGTAGCCCTTTGTCTTTTGGTCATGGTTGCCGGCCAGTGTGGCGATACCGCGCCTGCGGATTTCCGCAATGACTTCGTTCGGCCAGATGTTATAACCGATCAGGTCACCCTGGCAATAAATTGCATCGGGCTTATGTTTGTCCAGGTCTTTTAAAAAAGCTTCAAATGCCGGCAGGTTGGCATGTATATCAGAAAATAGCGCTATCCTCATTATCCGTTCCTTAACATATCTGCATATTCGTTCGGAAGCGGGCTGTCTTCCACCGCTTTGGCCGCTTTCTCGATATCATAGTCAAAGCGGATAAATTCCACCTTAATACTGTCTTTATCTTTAACAGAACTGTCTTCGTTAATGTACAGCAACACATAACCACCACGCGGGTCTTTATCTTTCGGTTTACCAACCGAGCCGATATTGATGGCATGGCGATAATGTCTGTCTTCCGTGATTTCGGTTGATAAAATGCGGTGATAGGGCTGGTGGGTATGTCCGAAGCACATGACATCCGCATCGGCTCCTTCCATAATGCGCAGCATACTTTTTTCATCCCTGTCTTCAAACAAGTATTCGTTTACTTTACGGGGACTGCCATGTACAAAAAGCACATTCAGTTTATCATTATTCAGTTGAAACTCTAAACGAATATGAGCAGGCAGGGTACGCAAATAAGCTCTTTGTTCATCTTTTACAACCTCGTTAGTATAAGCAATAGATACTTTGCCCATTGCTTTTTCTTCATCGGTTTTATAGGCACAGCCGCAATCATCGCTGTGACGGCCGATGCCAAAATCATAGTTTCCGGTAATACAGGGGATGCCGCGCTTGCGGATCTCATCAATGACCTCATTAGGCCAGATATTATAACCTACAAGGTCACCCAGGCAATAAATGGCATCAGGCTTTTGGGTTTCGACATCAGCGAAGAAAGCCTCCAGTGCCGGTAAGTTAGCGTGTATATCAGAAAAAAGAGCAATCTTCATTATTGTACAGTAGTTAGCGTTTTAGTTTTAGAAGTATAATATTTTTTGCGGAAGTAGAAAGCAAGGTTAACTAAAGCGATCAATGCGGGCACTTCCACCAATGGGCCAATCACCCCGGCAAAAGCTTCGCCTGAATTGATACCAAAAACACCAATGGCGACAGCGATAGCTAATTCAAAATTATTGCCGGTAGCTGTAAAAGCAATAGAGGTACTTTTGGAATAATCTGCCCCAAAAGATTTACCGATAAAAAAGCTTAGCACGAACATGATGGTAAAGTAAATCACCAACGGAATTGCTATCCGCAATACATCAAAAGGTATCTGTACGATCAGGTTACCTTTTAAGCTGAACATGACCACGATGGTAAATAGCAAAGCTATCAGGGTGATGGGCGATATGAACGGTACATATTTCGTTTGGAACCATTCTTCGCCTTTGAGTTTGATTAAAGTGTAACGGCTGA
>NZ_JBAZVP010000017.1:0-107264 GCF_041660805.1 Mucilaginibacter sp.
ATAGCCAATTGCATTTTACACATTAGTGCTTATATTTGCCATCGCAAAAAAACTTCATTTTAATAATATAATGAGAGAAATACAATTCAGGGAAGCGCTAAGGGAAGCCATGCAGGAAGAAATGCGCAAGGATGATAAAATATACTTAATGGGCGAAGAAGTTGCCGAATATAACGGTGCTTACAAAGTTAGCCAGGGTATGCTTGATGAATTTGGCGCTAAACGTATTATAGATACGCCGATCTCTGAATTAGGATTTGCCGGCATAGGCATAGGTTCGGCAATGAACGGACTGCGTCCTATTATTGAGTTCATGACCTTTAACTTCTCGTTAGTAGCTATTGACCAAATTATTAACGGCGCGGC
Source organism: Mucilaginibacter sp. (assembly GCF_041660805.1). Classification (GTDB taxonomy): domain Bacteria; phylum Bacteroidota; class Bacteroidia; order Sphingobacteriales; family Sphingobacteriaceae; genus Mucilaginibacter. Next base: position 367 of record NZ_JBAZVP010000017.1, read on the forward strand.
TAAAATAATGTCAATGAGCGGTGGTCAGTTTTCTGTGCCTATCGTATTCCGCGGCCCAACAGGCAACGCGGGTATGCTAAGCTCGCAGCACAGCCAATGTTTTGAGAACTGGTATGCAAACTGCCCGGGCTTAAAGGTAGTAGTACCATCAAACCCTTATGATGCAAAAGGTTTATTAAAATCGGCTATTATTGATCCGGACCCGGTTATTTTTATGGAGTCGGAATTAATGTATGGTGATAAAGGTGAAGTGCCTGAAGAAACTTATTACATTGAAATAGGTAAAGCAAACGTAACAAAACAAGGATCAGACGTTACCTTAGTAGGTTTTGGTAAGATCATGAAAGTGGTTAACGCTGCTGCAGCCGAGTTAGAGAAAGAAGGCATCCACGCTGAAGTAATTGACTTACGTACAGTACGCCCTATTGATTATGATACCGTTATCAACTCTGTTAAAAAAACTAACCGTTTGGTAATTATTGAAGAAAGCTGGCCTTTAGGTTCAATTGCTACCGAGATAGCGTTTAAAGTACAAAAAGATGCATTTGATTATTTAGATGCTCCTATACTACGCATAATGGGTGGTGATGTTCCGTTACCTTACGCCCCAACATTAATACAGGAATACCTGCCAAACCCTGAGCGGGTTATTAAAGCGGTTAAAGAAGTAATGTACGTTACCAAATAATTTAACTGTTTAGATATTTGAAAGCCCCGGTTAAACCGGGGTTTTCTTGTTTTAATGCATATTGATATTGGTGCTGCCCTCATCATTGGGTTTATGCACCAATACGGCCACACATTTATCTAAGGCCGGGTCAATCTCAAAAGAAATACCTTTAGCAACATCGCTATAAACATCAATAGGTTTGCCTTTTTCTTTATAGCTGTTGCTTTTTGTTAGCGTATAGTACTTATGGATTTGGCTAAGCGTACTGCCGCAGCCAATACCTTCGGCGGTTCTGAAATAAGGAGAGGTGACCAGTATTTTACGCACATGCTGAAACACCTCATTATTGCCATTGTAATTATGGCGGGCAAAAACACTGGTTTTATCTCCGGCTTTGTTGTGGTTATCGTACCAAACGGCCAGCGAACTGCCCATAGCCGCGGCAGAACTATCCGGGCGGCCAAAGCGTTCAAAAACAGTTTCCATACTTTCATCCACATTTGTTTGCCCAATACTTTTACCGGGGATAATAAGCTGCTTAGCCGTAATAGGTTTCCCTTTTAACGGATTAGCCTCTTCGGTTTTTAAAATGAGCGCGGTATCTGTTGATTTCAATGCTCTCATATTTTTCGTCGGGTTGGGCTTTTGCCTGCACTGCAGGGAAGAAACTGCTATTACGGGTATTATTAAATATTTTGAAATATCCATGTTTGTAACAATTTATCTTATTTACAGTTGATACATATAACCCAAAACAGGGTATATTGTTAGCAAATTTAATGAGCACCAAAGGGCAACAGGTAATACAGCAATGGTACAAGCAAAAGCGGTGGAAACAGTTTCCGTTTCAAAAAGAAATGGAGAGTGTTTACCTGTCTGGCTATTCGGGTTTACTGAATGCGCCTACCGGGAGCGGTAAAACTTTTGCCCTCTTTCTTCCTTTTTTGGCAGATTACATTAATAAATATCCAGACACCTATACCACCCAAAAGAATAACGGCTTATTGATGTTATGGATTACACCCCTGCGTGCATTAACTAACGATATCCGTAAAGCCATGCAGGAAGTTTGCGACGAGTTGGGTATCCCCTGGCGCATTATGACCCGCACAGGCGATACATCTGCAGCAGAAAAGGCCGCGCTGAAAAAGAAACTGCCCGAAGTACTCCTCACTACTCCCGAAAGCCTGCACTTGATGCTGGCCCAAAAAGAATATCCTAAAGTTTTTCAGGGGCTGCAAGTTGTTGTGTGTGATGAGTGGCATGAATTGCTCGGTACAAAAAGAGGTGTACAGGTGGAGTTGGGATTGAGTAAGTTAAAAGTTTTAGGTTCAAAGCTTAAAGCCGAAGATGATGCGAATGCAGGAGTCTTTCAACCCTTAACTTTTAACCTTCAACTAAAAATCTGGGGTATATCTGCAACTATTGGCAATTTGGAACAAGCCGCTGAAGTTTTGTTAGGGAATAACTTTCCACCCGAACAGATAAAAATGGTGAGAGCTAATGTTGATAAGAAACTGGTGATCCAATCTATAATTCCTGAAAATATTGAGAATTATTCATGGGCCGGGCATATAGGTGTAAAGCTGTTGCCACAGGTAATGCAGATTGTTAGCAAGAGCAAAACTACACTCATATTTACCAATACCCGCTCACAGGCAGAGATCTGGTACCATGCTATTATAGATAACTATCCTGAGTATGCTGGTATAATGGCTATGCACCACGGATCATTAGATAACGAATTGCGCAACTGGGTAGAACAGGCCCTGCATGCTGAAGCATTAAAGGTGGTAGTATGCACATCCAGTTTAGATTTGGGGGTTGATTTTAGACCCGTGGATACCGTTGTACAAGTGGGCAGCCCCAAGGGCGTGGCCCGTTTTATGCAGCGCGCAGGCAGAAGCGGTCACCATCCGGGGGCTATATCAAAAGCGTATTATGTGCCCACCCACTCGCTTGAATTATTGGAGGGCGCGGCATTAAAGCAAGCCATTAAACAAGGTGTATTTGAAAGTCGCGACCCTATGCTGCTTACTATGGATGTGCTGATACAGTTTATGGTTACGCTGGCGGTATCAGACGGCTTTAGAGCTGATGAATTGTTTAAAGAAGTAAAATCAACCTTTGCCTTTGCTGACTTGCGGCGCGATGAATTTAACCAGCTGCTTGATTTTATTACCAACGGCGGCAAAACGCTGGCCCAGTATGATGAATTTTTAAAAGTAGAAGTAGAGAACGGCCTGTTTAAGGTAAACAACAGGCGTGTAGCCATGCGCCATCGCTTAAGTATTGGCACTATAACCAGCGAGCTCAGCATAAGGGTAAAATGGCTTAGCGGCGGTAGCTTAGGCACACTGGAAGAAAGCTTTATAGCCAAGCTAAAACCTGGTAATACCTTTTGGTTTGCCGGCCGTAGTTTGGAGTTTATCAAGGTAAAAGAAATGACAGCATATGTCAAGAAATCCAAAAGCACCAAGGGATTAATACCAAGCTGGAACGGCGGACGGATGCCGCTTTCATCACAACTATCGGCAGTTTTTAGAGATAAACTTGATGAAGTAGCTCATGGCATTGAAACGGATGAAGAAGTTATAGCTTTAAAACCTTTATTTGATTTGCAGGCCGAACTTTCGCACCTGCCTCAGAGCCATGAGTTTTTGATAGAATCTTTTAAATCGCGTGAGGGGCATCACTTGTTATTCTATCCATTTGAAGGGAGGCTGGTGCATGAGGGGATGGCATCGCTATTGGCATATCGCATCTCTAAAATAAAGCCAGTCAGCTTCTCTATCGCCATGAATGATTACGGTTTTGAGTTATTGACCGATGAGGATATTCCTATTGAGCAAGCTTTGGAGGATGCCGCTTTTTTCTCTATTGATAACCTGATAGATGATATTCAGCATAGCCTTAACGCTAATGAAATGGCCCGTCGCAGGTTCAGGGACATTGCCCACATAGGCGGACTGGTGTTTACCGGTTATCCCGGGCAACAGATAAAGAACAAGCACTTACAGGCATCAACATCATTACTATTTGAAGTATTTAATGAATATGAGCCGGATAATTTACTGGTACGGCAGGCATATAATGAGGCGTTAGCTTTTCAGTTAGAAGAGTTTCGCTTACGTGCAGCTTTACAACGCATTGCCGGTCAAAGCATCATTCTTAAAACCATAGAGCAGCCAACTCCTTTCGCTTTCCCTATTATGGTTGACAGCCTGGGCCGCGAACGCTTAACCACCGAAACGATGGAAGAACGCATCGCCAAAATGGCCCGCCGCTACAGCCCCGATGCCTCGGAAGAAACGATTACACCACGCCCCCGCAAAACAGGAATCGTTAGAAAAAAGGGGCTTTAGGTTAATGTTGTAAAGTTTATTATGTCATGAACGGGACAAGCATCTGTTCGCTGGTATATATCCTTACCAATAGATCTTTCTTTTTTTAGGACAACCTATAGAGATATGTCTTTGCGAGGCACCGGATGGGAATGCGTGTTAGCGTGCCGTGGCAATCCCGTCGCCAGTGAATGTTCGCCGCACGTCCTACGAGATTGCCACGTCGCTACGCTCCTCGCAATGACATGGTGGTTTTTATAAAGCGGGGTCATGGTGAGCTTGTCGAACCATAGCGGGCTGGGTTTTACGCATGTCCTGCGTTCTTCAGGATGACAAAATGAGGTTAGGACATAAACAAAAAAGGACGGTTATAAAACCGTCCTTTCAAATTATTTAATAAACTAAACCTTAAGTCAGTTTACGTTTTACTTCTACATTTTCGTAGGCTTCAACAATGTCGCCAACTTCAATGTTATTGTAGTTTTGGATGTTCAGACCGCACTCGTAACCGGTTGCAACTTCTTTCACGTCATCTTTAAAGCGTTTCAATGAAGCCAGTTCACCTGTGTGAACTACCACACCATCACGTATGATACGGATCTTACTGTTACGGGTTATTTTACCGTCTAACACCATACAACCTGCAATGGTACCAACTTTGCTAATTTTGAAAGTTTCGCGTATTTCTACGTTAGCCACAATCTTCTCTTCAAAGGTTGGTGCAAGCATGCCTTCCATAGCCGCTTTAATTTCATTTATGGCGTCATAAATGATAGAGTAAAGCCTGATATCTATCTGCTCAGCCTCAGCCAGTTTACGCGCACCTCCCGAAGGACGTACCTGGAAACCGATGATGATGGCATCAGATGCAGAAGCCAGCAATACATCAGATTCAGAGATCTGACCAACTGCTTTTGATATGATGTTAACCTGTATCTGCTCGGTAGATAATTTCAGTAATGAATCTGACAATGCCTCGATAGAACCATCCACGTCACCCTTAACAATAATGTTAAGTTCCTTAAAGTTACCAACTGCCAAACGGCGGCCAATTTCATCAAGTGTAATGTGTTTCTGTGTACGTAAGCCTTGTTCGCGTTGTAATTGTAAACGTTTGTTTGCAATTTCACGTGCTTCAACTTCACTATCTAAAGCATTGAACTTATCGCCCGCTGTAGGTGCGCCCTGCATACCTAACACCTGTACCGGTGTTGATGGTCCCGCAGATTCAACCCTTTGGCCACGCTCATTGGTCAATGCCTTAACACGACCGCTGTAGCAACCCGCTAAAATTGGATCACCCACTTTTAAGCGGCCTGCCTGTACTAAAATGGTGGTAACAATACCACGGCCTTTATCCAGTGCAGCTTCAATTACCGTACCTACGGCACGTTTGTTAGGGTTAGCTTTCAGTTCAAGTAATTCAGCTTCAAGCAATACTTTTTCCAATAACAGATCGATATTTAAACCTGTTTTTGCAGATATTTCTTGCGTTTGGTATTTACCACCCCACTCTTCAACTAAAATATTCATGGCAGATAGTTGCTCACGTACCTTATCGGCGTTTGCACCCGGCCTGTCAATTTTATTGAAAGCGAAGATGATTGGTGCACCTGCAGCCTGCGCGTGGTTTATGGCCTCGCGGGTTTGTGGCATCACGCTATCATCAGCGGCAATTACTATAATTACTATATCTGTTACCTGTGCACCCCTTGCACGCATGGCGGTAAACGCCTCGTGGCCCGGTGTATCCAGGAATGTTATTTTTCCTTTATCATCTGGTAAAGTAACCTCGTAAGCGCCAATGTGCTGGGTTATACCACCCGCTTCACCGCCAATTACGTTTGTTTTGCGAATAAAATCCAGTAATGATGTTTTACCGTGGTCAACGTGGCCCATTATGGTCACAATTGGGGCGCGCGGTACCAGATCTTCCGGGGTATCTTCCTGGTCAAGGTTAGCCTCTTCGTCCTGTGGTTTTACAAACTCAACCTGGTAGCCAAACTCATCAGCAACAATGCTTAGGGTTTCGGCATCCAAACGCTGGTTAATAGACACGAACATACCCAGGCTCATACAAGTTGAGATAATTTGGGTAACTGACACATCCATCATTAATGCCAGCTCGTTTGCCGTAACAAACTCGGTAACCTTTAATACTTTGGATTGCGCGTCCTGCTCCATTGCCAGTTCTTCGGCAGTTGCAGCTACATCATCACGTTTTTGACGACGGAATTTAGCACGCTGTGCAAACTTGCCCGATTTACCCGCGCCGCTTAAGCGTGCAAGTGTAGCCTTGATCTGGTCTTGTATATCTTTTTCTGAAGGTTCTTCCTTAGGGCCGCCTGCCGGTGCATTTCTGCCTCCTCTGAAGTCTGGTCTGTTACCACCACCTCCCGGAGGGCCTGCCGCCGGTCTGTTCCTGAAATCGGGACGGTTAGGGTTAATAATGCCGCTTGGAGGGGCCTGCTGCTGGCCGGTATTACTACCGCCACCCTGGCCCTGACCTTGTCCGCCACCACCTTGCTGGTCTTTACGTTTACGCTTGCGCTTGTGATCGGCCGCGTTACTTGCCGCGTTTGATGACGAAGCTATAGGGTTACGCTTAGGCGCGTTAACCGGCAACTGTATTTTACCAATGATCTTAGGGCCGCTCAAACGCTCTGCGCTTGCACGGATAACATCGTCAGGTTCTCCCTCTGCCGGAGCAGCAGGAGTTTCAGCTACAGGTGCTGCCGGTGTTTCGGTTACAACTGGTGCAGGTTTTTCTGCTACCGGCTCCGGTGCTTTTGGTGCTTCAACAACCGGCTCAGGCGCTGGTACCGGTGCAGGTTTTTCTGCAACAGGTTCCGGTGCTTTTGGTGCTTCAACAACCGGCTCAGGCGCTGGTACCGGTGCAGGTTTTTCTGCAACAGGTTCCGGTGCTTTTGGTGCTTCAACAGGTTTCTCGGCAACCGGAGGTTTTGCGTTTAAATTATTAAGGTCTATTTTACCAATTACCTTTACACCTGGTAACGCATCACTGCGGTCGTCAGTTTTAGGTTGTACCGGCTCGGCCGGTTTAGGCTTATCAGCCGGGGCTGAAGTAAAATGGCCGGTATTTTTGATCAATATCTCTTCGTTCTCGAAATCTCTTGAACGCCTGTTCTCGATCGGTTTTTCAGGAGCCTGTCCGGGTTCCTCTTTCCTGATCTTACCAATACTGATCTGCTTGGCCTCCTCCTTAATAATTTTATCTACAGCAAATTCCTTTAACAGGGTTGTGTACATATCGTTATCCAGCTTGGCCATAGGCTGTTTATCAACCTTGTAACCTTTGGTAGCTAAAAAATCGACAATGGTACCCATACCAATGTTCAGTTCTTTTACTGCTTTTATTAATTTTATGGATTTGTCTTCTGACATTTATTAAATTTTCTCTGCTAATTATCGCAAAAATACGATTTTTATTCTTGTTATTCTGTTTATTCAAACTCTGCCTGCAGAATTGATAGAACATCTTTTACCGTTTCCTCTTCTAAATCGGTACGTTTAACTAATTCACCAACGGAAAGTGCCAATACTGACTTTGCAGTATCTAACCCAATACGTTTAAATTCGTCTAAGATCCAGCTATCAATCTCATCTGAGAATTCTTCGATATCCACATCCTCATCATGCTCATCAGCCTCACGGTAAACATCAATTTCATACCCTGTTAGTTTACCCGCCAGTTTAATATTATGACCGCCACGGCCAATAGCTAATGACACCTGATCGGGCTTTAAATACACTGCAGCGGTCTTTTTCTCATCATCCAGCTTAATAGATGTTATTTTAGCCGGAGATAATGCACGCTGAATGTACAGCTGTATATTATTGGTAAAGTTAATTACATCAATGTTCTCATTCTTCAATTCGCGAACAATACCGTGGATACGTGAACCTTTCATACCTACGCAGGCACCAACCGGGTCAATACGGTCATCATAAGATTCAACCGCTACTTTTGCCCTTTCGCCCGGCTCACGAACAATTTTCTTAATGGTTATCAGCCCGTCAAAAATTTCAGGGACTTCCATTTCAAATAAACGCTGTAAAAACTCAGGCGCGGTACGCGAAATAATGATCTTAGGGTTGCTGTTCAGCATATCTACCTTACTGATGATAGCTCTTACACTGTCACCTTTCTTAAAGTAATCTGCCGGGATCTGCTCCGTTTTAGGTAATAAAAGCTCGTTGCCTTCATCATCTAATATTAAGGTTTCTTTTTTCCAAACCTGGTAAACTTCACCGGTAACAATTTCACCAACGCGGTCTTTATATTTTTTGAAGATCTCGTCTTTCTCCAGTTCTAAAATTTTAGATACCAGGGTTTGGCGGGCTGCTAAAATAGCGCGGCGGCCAAAGCTCTCTAACGTGATCTGCTCAATTTGCTCATCACCAATTTCCAGATCAGGGTCAATCGTTTTTGCCTCGGCCAGTTCAACCTCCAGGTCGTCATCTTCACTAAAGCCATCTTCAACTACAACACGTGTGCGCCAAATTTCTAAGTCACCATTGTCTGTGTTAACAATTACGTCGCAGTTTTCATCGGTACCATACTTTTTCCTGATCATGCTTCTGAAAACGTCTTCCAGAACGCTCATCATGGTTGGGCGGTCAATGTTCTTGAAATCTTTAAATTCCTGAAAAGAATCAATTAAATTAATATTGCTCATCTTCTACTTGAATGATATTAAAACTTTTGTTTCTGTTATTTTATCTGTAGGGATAGTGCTTTCAACAGTTTCAGCCTTTTTCCCTTTTTCTTTTATTGTTTCTGCAATGATTATAAAATCATCACCTGCTGTTAATAGTTCGCCTTCTTTTTTTGTGCCGTCATCCATTTTAATAGCTAACGTTCTGCCTATGTTTTTAGCATATTGTCTTTTCAACACCAGCGGTGTATCAATGCCCGGCGATGAAACTTCCAGGTTGTAGGCCTCTTCAATTACGTTCTCTTCTTCGAGATGAAAACCTACGTGCCTGCTTATGGCCGCGCAATCTGCAATACCTATCCCGTTATCCCCATCAACCAATACTATAAGCTTACCGTTCGGGTGCATTTTAACGTCCACCAAAAACAGATGAGGCATATCGGCAATTTTCTCTTCTACCAGTTCTGTTACTCTTTTTTCAATATTCATTATCGTGTGTTTTTCCTTTTATCCTGATAGCTAACAGGACGGATGATAATTTGATTGATAAAATAAAAGAGGGGACAAATCGCCCCCTCTTTTAAATTCAAATGCAAATATACGAATTTTTTTTATTCCAAATGCTTATTGCTTAAAAATCAAATCAGTAAAACGGGTTCTGCCGGGTTGCGTACGCCCTTTTATATAATCTGCCAGGGTTGAGCCCTCGCCCAGGCGGTAATTGCGTACAAAGTAAACCTGCCCGGCTATAAAAGGCGTATCCGGCGTAAAAACCACCGCGCTGTCTTTAAGCTCATATCTGCCCGGTTGCTCGGGCTGGTAGTTCTTCATATCTGTATCCTGTGGCATCCGGTAAACCGGGATAAGGCTTTGCCATTCCTGTACCGATGAGTCGCGACCTATCTCCCGCATTACCGCGTAATCCAATCCTCTAAATTCAACAGATTGCTTGTTATTGATTAAACGGATCTTTACCGCTGCAGGGTGCTTTGCCGGTGTGCAGGCAAAAGAAAGGAGAAAAACGAAGTAGAATACTTTTTTCATTTTGTTATTCATTAGTTGACCCCTCTATTGCTGCGGCCGGAGGCCTTATAATAATGGCCACTCGGCTGGAGCCGAGCGACTGCACTTTTTATTGCCCCCTCTCCTTTGGAGAGGGCTGGGGTGAGGCTATTTTAACGTGTCTTCGAACAGTTTATATATACGGCTATACTCATCCGTCCAACTGCTGGGTTGTACAAAGCCATGATCTTCTACCGGGTAAGGCGCCAGTTCCCAGTTATCTTTATGTAATTCTATCAACCGTTGCGTTAGCCTCACTATATCCTGGAAATTCACATTCTGATCTACCATGCCATGTGCCATTAGTAAGTGACCTTTTAAGCCGTCGGCAAAATAAATAGGTGAGCTTTGGCGGTACGCTTTTTCGTCATTAAAGGGCTCATTTAATATGTTAGCTGTATATCCGTGGTTATAATGCGCCCAATCTGTTACCGAACGCAGTCCGGCACCGGCAGCAAAAACATCCGGCTGGGTAAACAGCGCCATCAGGGTAATGAACCCACCGTACGAGCCGCCATATAAACCTACATGCTTAGGGTTTACACCATATTTTTCAACCAGTAGCTTCACGCCGTCTACCTGGTCGGTTAGGTCGGCACCGCCCATGTGGCGGTAAATGCCGGTACGGATATCGCGGCCATAGCCTGCGCTGCCCGTGTAATCAATATCCAGCACGGTGTAGCCATTATCAACCAGCATATTATTAAACATATACTCGCGGAAATAGCTGCTCCACCAAAAGTGTACGTTTTGCAGGTAGCCCGCGCCATGTACAAATACCACGGCTGGTTTTGCCGGATCGGGGTTTTTAGGCAGGTATAAACGTGCATAAATATCTTTGCCGTTACGATTTTTAAAGCTGATAACCTCTGGTGCCCTCCATGGGTATGATTTAAATTCTTCGCTTACCGAATTGGTTACCTGTACCGCTTTAGCGCCCGGTGTATTGGGTTGCAGGTACAGTTCCCATGGCTTGTTGGAGTAGGAATAACGGATGGCCAGCCATTTTTCATCCGGCGAAAGATCTATTTCGTTACCCCCTTTCATAGTGGTTAATTTAACCGGCGTACCACCACTCACCGGGATACGGTAAAAATGGGTAACTCCCGGATGCTCTATATTAGCGGTAAAGTAAAACGTTTTTTTATCGTTTGACAGGCGCAGCGTTTGCACCTCCCATTTACCCGAGGTGAGCTGCTTTTTTGCGCCGCTTACTACATCAACCAAATATAGATGCGAATAGCCGCTGGCTTCGCTTTGGTAATAAAAGTGGGCGTTATCCGTATAGCCTAAACTCCCGCTTGCAAAACTGCTTGTGCCGGGGCCTCCTATCCAGGCCTCATCGCGCTGGCGGTCAAGCAATGATAGCTTACCGGTTGCCGGGTCAAGCTTCATTATCCAGCGGTCCTTATTATCTTGTGATTCCACAACTACTACCGCGTTCTTGCCATCCTCGCTCCAAAAGGTAGTGCTGATATCAACCTTACGGTCGGCATTTGCTTTTTTGCGGTCTTCCAGTTGCTTTGGATAATCCTTTACATAATCGGGCAGGTCTTTTATGCCGGGGATGTCTTTTGTAATTATGCTATAAACGGTATCGCGCTGCTTATCAAAAATATAACTAACAGAAGTAGATTGCGGGCTGCCCACCTTAGTACGGTTCTGGATATCTTCGGTATAGCCCGATGAGGTTACATAATTTGGCACAATGGTGTTTTTTGCACCCTCGGCAGCCTGGGTTAAACGGTAAGTAACGTACCTGCCATCCGGACTAAGCTGTGTACTGCCTAACCTTTTGTCGCCAATGTTTATTTCTTTCAGCTTGTCGGCCTGCATCATTTTGCGCTCTGCCGAATCCAGCTTTCTGTCTTTATCGTTAACCTTAATAATATCAAACAGTTCCATTTGCTGTTTCTTTAGCCAGCGTTCCTGCTCGTTGCCTGCCTGCGCACTGCCGGCAGCGGCGCCTCTGCGCCCACCGCCAGAACCGCCCCCTGCCACAGGAGCCCCCGAAGCTGCGCCAGATCTTATAAAGCTGGTGAGCTGTACCAGCTCGCCTTTGCCTAATTTAAAAGCGAACAGGTTATTGTCATTTGTGAAGATAATGCTGCTTTCGTCGCCGCTAAAGGTGGGGTTGATTTCCTGGCCGCTGGTGTTGGTAAGCTGGGTTACCTTGTTTGTTTTTATTTCTAACAGATATATATCGCCGTTTTTTTCAAAGGTTTTTAGTGTACCTTTCTTATTCAGCTTGCCGCTTTCGGGCGTTAATGCTTTCCTGTCGGCAAGGCTTACCTTTTGTGGCCTGGTATCCGCGGTTGTGATGCTGTACAGTTCATCACGTTCGGCTTTATCAGGGTTCCAGTTAAAATAGATCTTCTTGCTGTCGTTGCTCCAACGGATGTTTGACGGCGAAACACCCATCCATTTAGGGTCGCGCATTATTTTTTCAACGGTTAGCACCCCCAGTTTTTGAGCCGATGCACCTGCAAATACAAACAGTAATAATAGGGTAAAAAGTTTTTTCATATAAAATTGATCAAAGAAAAAGGCTAATAGCTGGTGCAATTTAACAGTTTAAGTAATATTACTATTTTTAACGATTGGATTGTTACAAATGGAAATAAAAGGCACCGGATTTACATTACGCAAATGGCGGACAGAAGATGCGCCATCGCTGCAGAAACACGCGGACAATGTAAATGTATCTGCCTGCCTGCTGGACAGGTTCCCATCGCCATATACTTTACAGGATGCGGAAACTTTTATAGCCATGAAAATAAATGAAGAACCGGTTACCAACTTCGCGATAGAAGTTAATGGCGAGGTTGCGGGTGTTATCGGGTTGGATTTCAGGGCTGATGTTTATCGTAAAACGCCGCTGATAGGGTATTGGCTGAGTGAGCAGTACTGGGGCCGTGGCATTATTCCCGAAGCTGTTAAACTGATAACAGCTTATGGCTTTAACAACCTGGATATTATTTGCATACAGGCGGCTATACTGAGTAAGAACCCAAAATCAATGCGGGTACTTGAAAAAGCCGGCTATATTAAACAGGGGGTATTAAAGGGCTCGATAATTAAAAACAACGAGATATTAGACGAGCACGTTTATGCAACGTATAAATCGTAATTTTATATTGGTAACTTGGTAAATCTATATTCAAACATGAAAAACATCAGATGTGCCTTATTCATATTGGGCGTAATGTTATTTGCAATGGCATCATGCGTTAGCAGCGATACAAAAGCCAAACTGGCAATTGCCGATTCATTAAGCAAACAAGCCACCGTGCTTTCCCTGAATAAAAAAATGGTAGCTGAATTTTACCAGGAATTTTTTGGCGATAAAAATATTGCCGCGCTTGATGAATACCTGGCCCCAGATTACATTCAACACAACCCTGGTTTGCCCGATGGCAGGGAAGCTTTAAGGCAGGGTGCAACCGTATGGTTTAAAGGTGCGCCAAAAACAAAGATCGATATACAACACCTAAGCGCCGATGGCGACCTGGTTTATATCCATACTAAAAGCAAAATGGGTGGTAAAACAAATTCCGTGATAGATATCTTCCGGATAGAGAACGGCAAAATAGCTGAACACTGGGATGTAGCACAGGAAGTACCGGAGAAATCAGCCAATAAGCACCCTATGTTTTAAGGTTCAATTACCATTCTGTGGAATAACTCCGAAAGGAATCTGAAGGATAAATGACCTATGCCGGGGTAATCCTGATTTTCGAAGGACGTGCGTAAAGGCATGGTACGCTAATGGTTCGACAAGCTCACCATGACACAGACCCGCTTACTGATCGGCGAAATAGTTCCTTCTATCGTTCAGGATGACAAATTTTATAATTAATAAACCCTTCTGTAAATTTCTTTTACCATCCCTTTTGGGTCAAGCGACAGGTTAACAGCTGAAGATACGGCTATGCCATAAATGCCTGTTTTCATTAAAGGTTCAACATCTTTTAACTGGATGCCGCCAACGGCAATTACAGGGATCTCTATCGGTTGCCTTTCTAAAACCCGGTAACCTTCATAACCCAGCAGTGGTTTGTCATTAGGTTTGGTATCAGTATGGGCAAAAGGCCCATAACCGCAATAATCAACCACCCCCGAGTGCTGTATTTTTAACAGCGCTTCGATGTTTGTGGCAGATGCGCCTAAAGTTTTTTCGTCGGTAATTATTTCACGGATGGCGGCAAAATCCGCATCAAAATCTTCTATATGTACACCTTGTGCATCTACCTTGTCCAGTAAATGGTAATGGTTGGTAAGAATAAGCGTTGCTCCCCAATCATCACAAATGGAAGCTATCTGATGAATTTCCGGTATCAGCTCATCATCACCTTTACTCATGCAGCGGTACTGGATCCAGTTAGCGCCAGCCTCACAAGCTATCTGCACTTGTTCAACATGGCTGCGATTGGGCAAATCCTGTGTAAGGTAATGGAACTTGGAGATGTATTTTTTCATAGTGATACTTGTTTAACCACAGAGGGTACAAAAGGAAAAAACAAAGGGCACAAAGATCGTCACTCAATCTTTGTGCCCTTTATGGTAATTTAATTAAACGCTATTTCAATACTTCGCCAATTGGATGGCCTACATTGCCGTTTGGCGCTTGTATGTGTAATAGTGCTGCTACGGTTGCTGCAATATCTGTCATGTAGGTTTCGCGGACAAGGCTGCCATGCTTAATGCCCCATCCCATAAATACCAATGGGATATGCGCATCATAAGGGTTCCAGGTACCATGTGTTGTACCTGTAGCACCATGACCTGAATAAAAGCCTGGTTTTAGTATGATCTGGATGGCTCCGCTGCGCTCAGCGTTGTAGCCATTTTGGATCCGTGCGCGCAGGTCATCAGGAATAGTAGCCGATTGTATGTTTTGCATATCAACGGCAAATGCAATTTCCGGTTGTTTTTTCAGGTAGTTGATACAATCTTGTTTTAATGCTTCATTGCTGATATTTTCTTTAGCGATAGCTGCATTGTTAAAGCTAACCTGGTAATTATTAAAGTTAAGCACCAGATTCTTCACCTTGTATTTATCTTCCAGTAATTTATTTAAACCGGCACGGGTAGGCGTTTCATTCCACATACCTGCAGGGATGTTATGATCAAGCAGGAAATTAGGATTATGTGCTGCACCATGGTCGGCGGTTAAAAATACGGTGTAATTACCTTTGCCTACTTTAGCATCTAAATAAGTAAAAAAAGCTGCAAGGTCTTTATCCAGGCGCAGGTAAGTATCTTCTGCCTCAACAGAATTTGGACCAAACTGGTGGCCAACATAATCTGTAGATGAAAGGCTCACCGCTAAAAAGTCGGTAACCGGGCCTTTGCCTAATGCTTCGCTTTCAACCGCGGCCCTTGCCAAATCAAGCGTCATACTGTTCCCGAATGGTGTGCTGCGGATCATGCCCATCTTCCCTTTATATAGTTCAGATGTTTTTATCGGAAAGGTTGGCGCTTCTGTACCGGCAAACTTGCCTTCATATTTAGGGCTGTTATCCGGTGAGCTTTGTACATAGGTATTTATAGGATACAGCGTGTTCCAATCCTGTTTCAGATATTTTTCTGCAGGTTTACCGGCATTAAAGGTTTTTACCCAGGCAGGCAGGTCTGTCATATAATAAGTACTGGTTATCCAGGCGCCGTTGGCATCATCAAACCAATAAGCCGCGTTAGCAGTATGGCCCGCGGGTAAAATACCACCCCTGTCTTTTAATGCTATACCAATAACCTTTGAGCGGAAATTAGTTGCCAGCCTTAACTCATCAGTAACCGTACTGGCTAATAAATTACGTGGCGACATTTTGCCTGCGGCAGATGTGCTCCCTACAGCTACAACAGTGCTATCATCAGTACAGTACATTGATTTACCTGTTGCCTGTATCGTAAAATCATTACCGGCAATACCATGTATAGCGGGTACCGACCCTGTATACACACAAGTGTGCCCGGCTGCTGTAACAGTTGGAATGTAAGGGATCAGTGTATTTTCGCAGGTAAAGCCCTCGTTCAGCATGCGTTTAAAGCCACCGGTTTGGTAGCGGTCATAATAGCGGTACAGGTAATCCCAGCGCATTTGGTCAACCACTATACCTACCATTAATTTTGGCCTTGGTAACGCAGTAGCTGCAGTAGTAGTTGTTTTTTTAGTTTGGGCTGATAAGTTAAATACAGCGGTTGCAAAAGTTAACGTAAACAGGAGTCTGATCTTCATTCGGATAGATTTTAATACGGCAAATATCACAATTGCAATTAAATTACAATGTGATATTTATGTTATAAATGTGCTACTAAAAGCTCAATTATCTATAAAGGTAAGCAAAGCATGCTGGCCGGCAGTATGCAAGTCTCTCCAAACCCGGTTTATCTCCGTATCCGGCGATGCTGCCGTTAAGCCACAATAAGGGTATAGCTCATCAACACATTCACGTGCTATTTTTGCCAATATCCTGCTGGTATAACTCACCGATTTTAACAACGCTGTATTTTCCGGATCGTTCCAGGATGCTTCAACAGCTTCAAAAAATATTGCGCGTGCCTGGTTAAGCAACTCTGTGGCCTGTGATAATGCTTCATTCATTACTTCAACATTCGCTGCATTTACCCGGCGAATATTTGCCGCTTTATTTTTAAACGCAGGCACACATAGATCTGTAAAATGCACCGCCATACCCGATAGGTTTGCAGCCAGTGTAGCCTCGGCCAGTTGTAAAAAAGGATAACGGTATAATGGCGCATCAATAACGGCGGCTGTCGCGTCAATTTTAAAGCAGCGGCTTTTATCAACATATAATCCGTTAACTTCATACGCATCGCTGCCTGTTGCTATCATGCCAATATATTTCCAGCCGGCCAGGAGCTTTACATCTCCTCTATCCAACACAAACGGGAGGATCAGCTGGGTGCCGTCTGCGTTTAGCACAGCTTCATCGTCGTTCATAATATTGCAGTTAACTGTAATATGTGTAGCATGATGCACACCGCTGGCATATTTCCAACTACCATTTATAATGTACCCGCCATTTGTAATTGTAGCTGTACCGGTAACCGCGCCGCTGCCTGCAAAACAAGCTTTGGGGTCGCTGTAAATTTGTTTGGCAATCCCGGGATCCAGGAAACCGCCAAACCAGCCTGCGCCGCAACACAAGGTAACCACCCAGCCCAGGCTGCCATCTGCCCAGCTTAGGGCCTCTTCTGTTTTTACCAGTTGTGGCAACGAGGATTGTAACCCGCCATAAACAGCGGGTGCCAGCAAATTAAACCATTGCCGGTCATATATTAACTGCAGTTGTGCCGGGTGCAGCCTACCCAATTGCTCCGCTTCGGCCGCGTAATTGCGTATAACTTCAACCCAATGGGCTTGCATCAGTGCAGATGGGTGTTCTATCTGTTCCATTTAAATTAAGGTTAATAGCCAGCTGTTCTGCCCTAATGATCTTTCGCCACTCCAGGTAGCCAAATATGGCCACCACGAATAAGAACAGCGTGAGTAAGGCAAATAAGGCCAGGTTTTTATGATAAAGCAAGGGTATGGCAAACAGGTTGCTTACATTAAGCAATATCCAGTTTTCTATTTTACGCCTTGCCAGTAACCACATACCGGCCCACGCGGTTGATGATACCCAGGCATCCCAAACAGGCACGGTTGATTTTGTAAAATTGATAAGCAGCAGGTAAAGTACACCCCAGCCAACAAAAACGATTAGCAGGGTAACTATCCACTCCTGCCGGTTGGCGTAGGATACTTTTACAGGCGGCTCATTGCGTTTCTTTATCCAATGGTACCAGCCGTAAAAGCTCATTACCACGTAATAGCAGCTCAGCATGCATTCGGCATATAAGGCTACATTAAGCAGCAGGTAAATAGAAATTAAAGTAGCGGCTATACCAGTTGGATATAGCCATACTTTATTAGCCTTGGCCAGCAATACTTCGGCTATGCCTAACAGTACAGCCAACCACTCCAGCCATGTAGTAGCTTTTACCTGTTCTATGAACAGGTCTATCCAGCTTTGCATAAGTATTAAAAGCTTAAACTAAGCGATGCCAGGAAATTACGGGGCGCCTGCGGGAAAAAGTAGTTGTAATTGTAAATATTACCACCACTTACGCCGGGATAAGTTGCCCCGTTTGCCTCATATTCTTCACTAAAAATATTGTTGATAAGCAAGCCTACACCAATATTTTTAACCGAGCGGATGCTAAAGTTGTACCGCAGCCTTATATCATTAACAAAGTAACTATCCAGTTTACGGTTAGCTGCATACTTGTTCATGTTTTCGGGCGCTATGGTATAACCAGCCGGGTTTATGTTTGAAGTATTATCTAAAAACTGACTGCTTACATATTTGCTCACAAAGGCTATTTCGCCACCTTTAAACGGCGTAAAGCTAATTTCGCTCGAGCCAATAAATGACGGGGAATAAGCAATGGTTGTTTTATCAAAATGCTGTTCTACCAGGCTTCCATCATCATAGTTTGTTAAAAACTGGTTGTAATTTTTTATCTTATTGGTGCTTATAGTAGCCGTAGCACCCCATGATAATTGCGGCAATATTTTCACACGCCCGTCAAACTCAATACCGGCCCTATAGCTGTCGTCAACATTTCTGCGCGTTGCCGCTCCTACATCGTTCAAGGCTCCGGTTAATATCAGCTGGTTTTTGTAAAGCATATAAAACGCGTTAATACCTCCTTTAAACACATGCCCGTTGGTGCGGTAACCTGCCTCAAAATCTTTTAGGTTCTCGGGCTTAGGCCTGCTTTGCGGGGTAGAGTTGGTATAATCATTACGGTTGGGCTCATGGTTACCTACCGCGAATGACGCGTAAATATTATTGTTTTCATCCAGTTCATAAGTTACACCTGCTTTTGGGTTAAAAAAGTTTAGCGTAGCGTTTTGCTGAACGTTGTTCAAATTCCTGTCGAACCCTAAAAAAGAATAATAAATGCGGCGATATTGCAGATCGGCAAACAGGGTTACATCGCCCACCTTATATTCACCACGGCCAAATATGTTAAAGTCGTTCTTTTTGGCATCGTCGCGGGAATACTCATAGTTTGGCGTAATGCCCGCGCTTTCTTTTGTGTAAAGGATGTTGCTAAAATGCGCGCCCGTGTAGCGGTTATAAGCGCCGCCCAAAGTAAAGTTCAAATTGCTTTCGGGCTGATATTTTAAGGCATAAGTTACGCCATAAAAATCGTTATCCAGCCAAAGGCGGCGTACCAGGTCGGTATTGGTAATGGCTGTTCCGCCTATAACTACAGGGGTTAAACCATAATCCGTTACATCGGCACCGGTCTTGTATTCTTCATAATAGCCAAAGCCTTTGGTATAGTGCAGGGCACCGCTAAAGGATACTTTATCAGATAGTTTCTGATCATACAATAACTGATAGTGGTTTTGCTGATAATTATCAACCTGGTCTTTATAATAAGTACCATCGGGCATTAATCCTAACTCGTTGTATGTACGGCGATTGGGGATAGAATTGTCGCTAATAACATAATCAGGCACACCGTTCCACGCCTGGTAGGTACGTTCTGTACCCGAAAATATATTGGCCCTTAACGTGCTGTTTTTGCCATAGTAAGCACCGCTTACAAAAAACGATTTCAGATCAGACGATGCACGGTCAATATACCCGTCAGATTTGATCCTTGACAAACGGCCATCAACACTGAATTTACCGCCTAACAAACCTGTACCCAGGCTTACAGTGTTCTTTACAGTTCCGTATGAGCCTATGGTATTATTGATATCTGCATATCCGGTATCGCGGCGGGTAGCGGTTTGGATATTGATACTGCCACCAAATGCACCCGCGCCATTGGTTGATGTACCTACGCCGCGCTGCACTTGTATGTTATTAACAGATGAAGCAAAATCGGGCAGGTTGATGAAGAACGAGCCCTGGCTTTCGGCATCATTTAAAGGGATACCGTTAACAGTTACATTCACACGTGTGCCATCGCTGCCGCGGATACGGATACCTGTATAGCCAACACCGGCACCGGCATCAGAGTTTATCACTACCGATGGGGTTTGGTTTAACAAATAGGGCATATCCTGCCCAAAGTTGTTCTTTTCCAGGTCTTTCTTGCTCAGGTCGGTAAATGCTGTTGGCGCTTTTTTACCCGCACGGGTAGCTGTTATAGTAACTTCCTCGGCGCTGAATGTGGCATTGCCGAGTGAAAAATTAACGGTTTGATCTGCAGTAACAGAAACAGTTTTTGTAATGGCTTGATAACCGATAAAGCTTGCCTTTAAGGTGTAGTTGCCGGCTTTAACATTTGTAATACGGTAACTACCGTTAACATCCGTTTGGGCGTTTACAGCCGGATTTATAATGCTGATAGTTGCACCGGGCAGTGTTTCGCCGGCTTGATTAGTGATTTTTCCGCTAATAGAAAATTGGGCCGATGCCAATACCGGCAACAACAAGGCGAAGAGCGCCGAAAATAAATTTTTCAAAATGTGTTAAACAATAAATTAGTTAAACCATCTGTTCGCCAGGGTAAAGCGGCAGTACACTTAACTTGTTACCTCTCCCTACGCCGGCATTACCCGGATCAGGTGCAGACCCCCCGGCCCCCTGAAGGGGGAGCAGAGGCCCTAAAGATTTCTTTAAGGTTTTGTTGCTCCCCTTTAGGGGTCGGGGGATCATGGGTTTGATCTCAGCCTGTCTTTCAGTTTGGTAAAAACAATCTGTAGTTTGTTTTTTATTTGACCAAAGCAAGGCACCCCTTGAGAATTATACGGCAAATATAGGAATTGATTTGAGAATTCGGATTTTCGATTTCGGATTTATAAAGTTTGCTTGCGTTCATTGAATTATTTACTATTGTAAATGACAAGCAAAGTAGTTGGCCATTTAACAACATGCAATAAACAGGAAAACGTTCCTTTTAAGATCTTTTCGGTAGAAAGTCTTGAACTTTATTTATTCGAAAAGCCTTTTTTTAACACAAGGACAAATAAAGGAGATGTTTGCACAAAGGAATATATTACAGATAAGTTTGTGGTTGTTGGAAATTGGATGAAATCTAATACCTCAATTGAGATTACAGTTAGATCCTTAGGAGTTTTCATTTGCAATCCGATGGGAGGTTCGCAAGATGAGTATGAGGTAAGGAACAAAGAAATAACAAATAAATTTCAACAGTTAGGATTAGATACTATATTATCTGCAGACATTCCAGACAACACTCATTTATCGATGTATTTATTAGGGAAACTTTTTAAAAACCCTAACTAGGATTTTCTCCTTCAATGCTTTCCCAATAATGGAATCTTTCTTTGTATTCAAATCAACCGAAAAGACATTTGGTGAATTGAATGCACAAAGAATGAAGGTTTATCCGAATCCTCTTTTCGCGCAGCAAAGGGAGGGTCGACATTGCTTCGCAATGTCGGGGTCAGTAAACGCACCGCCACCCTTTTACCTTTTACTTTCGCCTTTCGCCTCAAAAATGTACTTTTGCAAACTTTTATAATTAGTAACTATGCTTAGAACTCACACTTGCGGACAATTAAATATCAGCAATTTAGGTGAAACAGTAACACTTTGCGGATGGGTGCAAAAATCGCGCGATCTGGGTGGTACTACCTTTATTGATGTACGGGATCGTTATGGTTTAACACAATTGGTTTTAAATACCGATACCGATGCTAACCTGCGCGAAGCAGGCAGGCAGCTGGGCCGCGAGTTTGTTATTAAGGTTACCGGTACCGTTGTAGAGCGTTCTAACAAGAACACTAAAATACCTACCGGCGAAATTGAAATTATTATTACCGAACTGGAAATTTTAAACTCCAGCAAGATCCCTCCTTTCCTGATTGAGGATGAAACTGACGGCGGCGAGGAACTGCGCGCTAAATACCGCTACCTTGACCTGCGCCGTAACCCAATACGCAGCAACCTGGTTCTGCGCCATAAAATGGCTCAGGAAATACGCAAGTATTTAGATGGACTGGATTTTATAGAAGTAGAAACCCCGGTGCTGATCAAATCGACCCCGGAGGGTGCTCGCGATTTTGTGGTGCCAAGCCGCATGAACCCGGGCGAGTTTTACGCCCTGCCGCAATCGCCGCAAACCTTTAAACAATTACTTATGGTAAGCGGTTTCGACCGTTATTTTCAGATAGTGAAATGTTTTAGGGATGAGGACCTGCGTGCCGACCGCCAACCAGAATTTACACAGATAGACTGCGAAATGTCTTTCATTACCCAGGAAGATATCCTGAATATTTTTGAAGGCTTAACCCGCCACTTGTTTAAAACTGTAAAAGGTTTAGAGCTGGGCGATTTCCCACGCATGCAATATGCGGATGCCATGCGTTTGTATGGTTCTGACAAGCCGGACACCCGTTTTGGGATGCAGTTTGTTGAATTGAATGACGTGGTTAAAGGTAAAGGCTTCAGCATTTTTGATAACGCCGAACTGGTTGTTGGTATAAACGCCAAAGGCTGTGCCAATTACACCCGTAAGCAAATTGATGAGTTAACCGAGTGGATGAAACGCCCGCAAATTGGCGCTACAGGTTTAATTTACTGCCGCCATAATGAAGACGGCACTTTAAAATCATCAGTAGATAAATTTTATAACGAAGAAGAACTGGCTAAATGGTCTGCGGCTTTTGAAACAGAAAAAGGCGATTTGATATTCATATTGGCCGGGCAAACCGATAAAGTACGCAAGCAATTAAACGAGTTGCGTTTAGAAATTGGCGGCCGTTTAGGCCTGCGCGATAAAAATACTTTCGCGCCGCTTTGGGTATTGGATTTCCCGCTGCTGGAGTGGGATGAAGAAACTGAACGTTACCATGCTATGCACCACCCGTTCACCTCGCCTAAACCTGAAGATATTGCCCTGCTGGATACCGATCCTAAAAACGTACGCGCCAATGCATACGATCTGGTAATAAATGGTACTGAAATTGGCGGCGGCTCTATCCGGATCCATGACCGCGCTTTGCAATCTTTAATGTTCAAACATTTAGGGTTCTCGCCGGAAGAAGCACAAAAACAATTTGGCTTTTTAATGGATGCCTTTGAATATGGCGCACCTCCGCATGGTGGTATCGCTTTCGGGTTTGACAGGTTAACCTCTATCTTTGCCGGGCTTGATTCTATCCGTGATGTTATCGCTTTCCCTAAAAACAATTCGGGCCGCGATGTGATGATAGATTCGCCATCTACCATTGCCGATACACAGCTGAACGAATTAAAAATCAAGACAACTGTATCACCTGCTTAAATTTATCCGTTACTACTAACATGAAAAGAAACATACTAATAATATTAAGTTTAGTTTTGATAGCGTTTGCATCATGCAAAAAAGAAGAAAAGTTTGATGCTGTCGCACAAGCCGCCAAAGATGAAACTGCCATACAAGCTTATTTAACCGCTAACCCAAGCATTTCTGCTACTAAAGATGCGAACGGTGTTTATTACCAGGTGCTAACTGAAGGCACGGGTGCCAACCCAACCTCAAGCAGTATTGTAACTGTAAATTACATTGGCAAACTGTTAAACGGCCCTCAGTTTGATGCCGGCACAGGTTTCAGAACTTATTTAACCAGCGTTATAAAAGGCTGGACGTATGGTGTACCGCATGTTAAAGCTGGTGGCCGTATCCTGTTAATCATTCCATCTGCTTTAGCTTATGGTAATCCTGGTCAGGGCTCAATTCCTCCAAACTCAGTACTGGTTTTCACTATTGATCTGCTAAGCATTAACAACTAATTCACATTTTCAAGATAATGAAAAAGCGCCTCGATTCACAAGGCGCTTTTTTTATACCCATATTTACCGGGCGAGCAATGCGGCGTTAAACGCTCCGCCAACCGGCACTGTTTGCTGGCCAATATGCAGCTGGTGCCGCTCGGCCCTGTCAACTTTTAATTTGTTTACTATATAAGAGCGGTGTACCCTAATAAACTGTGCGGGTGGCAGTAATGCCAGCGTATCTGTCATAGTTAATCGTGACAGTATTGTACGCCCATCGGCCAAAATAAAGCTCATATAATTACCCCCGCTTTCCAGGTAAAGAATATCACCATAATTGATCTTTACCTGCTCATAGCCCGATTTAATGAAAATACTGTCTGCCACTATAGGTTTATAGCTCTGCTTTGCCTGCAACAATTCATTTGCTTTATGGCAGGCCTTTAAAAACCGGGTGAAGGCAAAAGGCTTAAGCAGGTAGTCGGCAGCGTTAAGCTCGTAGCTTTGTACGGCGTGCTCGGCATAGGCGGTAGTAAAAATAACCATAGGCTTTTGCTGCAGGCTTTCCATCAGTTCCAGGCCAGATATATCGGGCATTTTTATATCCAGAAACAGCAGGTCAACAGGTTCTTTAGCCAAATATTCTATCGCCTTAAAAGCATCTGTAAAATAGCCAGCAAGCTCCAGGAACGGAACCTTCCCGGCATGTGACCGGATCACCTCCAGGGCTAAAGGTTCATCATCAATGGCTATTGCTCTAATCATTTACAAGTGCTGTTCTATTTGTTTATACAGATCTTTTTTATCGCTTGGGCGTTTGGCATTAGCCTGCACTAATTTACCATCTTTATTAAATATAAAGTAAGTTGGGTAATACTTGGTCTCCCCTCCTTTTGGCAACAGTTCCGCCCAAAATTGCTGTATGTCCTTGTTACTTTTGCGAATGTGCAGGCCGGTCATTCCGTTTACTTTAATAAAATCGCGCCACTGCCCGTCTTTTTCGTCATCGTCCATGTCAAGGTAAACAAAAGCTACATCTTTGCCTTTAAAATATTGTTTTAATTCCGGGTTGTACCTTAGCTCCTCTTTACACGGCCCGCACCAGGTTCCCCAAATATCTAAATAAACAACTTTGCCTTTCAATTTGCTGATGGCCTGGTAAATCGAGCTCATTTTTTCGTAACCCTCTGCAATCTCAATCTCTTTATTATTAAGGTTTTTAGCCAGCACACCCTCCAGCGCATTCATTTTGGCAGATAAATAAGGAATATATTTACTTTGCGGATAAAGCGTTTTCAACTCATCCATCAAAGGCGAGGCCTGCGATAGGTCCTTTGTGCTGCATTTAGTGAAAATATTTTGCGCCAGCCAACCCTCCGCAATGTTCGCGGGATAGTTGTTTTTAACCAATATCCAGTTTATGAATGATTTGCCCTTTAGCTTTGCTACCCGGTTGCCGCTATCAATGGTGATGTTGTAATATTTCAAAAAAGTTGATGGGTCTTTAACTTTCTCGGCAGGCAGGTCTTTGAATGCCATAATTTCATAGTAACCTATATAGCTATCGGCAAAAAAATAGTATTGCTGTCCGGCAGGCAGTACCTCGGGGTTAAGCGGTACATCTTTATAAAAGGTCTCTATAAAACTAAAGATCTGGCTTCTGTCGCCCTTCATATAGGCACGTGCAAAAAAGTTAAGCTGTGTAATATAATTTGCCTTTATCTCCTGTATTATCAGTTTCTTATCATTCACTGATATGCCGGATGACTGTATTAAACTTACGTTATTATCGCGCATAGCGGCCCAGGGTTTTACCACCTGCTGCTGTAATTTGGGCAGACTAAGCTTTTCATAGACGTTGGTTTTGTTATCCTTTGAGAAAAAAGGAATTGCATTTAAGTTCACCTGATATAACAACCTGTTCTCTTCGGCGGCCGTGCCTTTGAAGTTGGTAATGCTGGTATCCGCAGGGTTCAAAGTTATATGAAGGGCCTTGCCGGGTGTAAGCAACAAGGTTGATGTTTTCCCCTTAAAGCTTATGGTAGCAAATTTTTGCTGCGGTATGTTAATCGTTTTATTAAAATTCCCCTGTGCATCAACCGGGATAGCTACATCGTTATCATGGTAATAGCCATAGATAAATGGGATATTCAGGTACAGCGTATCCGCCCTGGTAGTATTATTTATTTTGCCGCTAAACTCAAATTGGGCAAAAATATTGGTTGTTGTGCCGATGATAAGTAAGAGTGTAAAAAGTTTTTTCATGATAGTTGCAGGGTTAAGTGGATAAAAAAATCTGTCGGGTTTTGGCGGATAACCAGTTCGTGCCTGTTAGGATAAAGCAATTTCAGGCGCTGTTTAACATTCTCCAGCCCAATGCCTGATTTTTGTTTTTCCGGGTCGTTCTCCTTTTCGGGGTGTAAGCTATTGTACACATCCAATTGTAAAACATGGTCAGTTAGCTGCAGGCTTATGTTTATCCATGATGGTTGTTTAAAGCTGATGCCATGTTTGTAGGCATTCTCTATAAAAGGTATGAGCAGCATAGGTGCTATGCTCAGCGCATTGTAGTGGTCGGTTATATCTGTTTTTATCTCCATATTTTCTGATAAGGCGATGCGCAGATTTTGCAGGTCGATATAGTTATGCAGGTACTCTATTTCGCGGGTTAAGGGAATAATATCCTGGTTGTTCTCGTGCAGCATAAAGCGCATCATATCGCCCAACTTTTGGATGCCTTCTCCGGTTTTTTCGGCCTGCTCGGTTAAAGCGGTGCCATAAAGCGTGTTTAAAGCATTAAACAAAAAGTGCGGATTAATTTGCGAGCGCAAAAACTGCAGATTAGCGTTTGATGCCCCCAAAGCTGTTTTTAAGGTGGTAAGTTGTTTGTATTTCTCTTCGTTACTCAGGTACACCCACCATGACAGGCCAATAGTTAAAACCGATGGCGACAACCAATAAAAAACAATGTAGCTTAATGCCGACTGATGGTATGAAAACTGCATTAACATAGCTATTTCCAACATTCCCAGCATTACGCCCACCGTTATTAAACCTAACAGGTAAGTACCCGCGGATGGGAAAACACCTTTTTTATAAAGCGGTATAAGCCAGTACAGGTTGATGAAATAAATACCAAAACAAAATGGTAAAGCCACTAAATAAAACGGACCGATACCATTAAAAAAAGCGGACGCGTTTACGGCCATTATCGGCACAAGTAATGCCACCCACGCCGAAAAAGCCAGTATTATTTCCCTTACTATACGCGATGAAAGATTTTGTTTAGCCTGGTACGTTCTGTATTGATAAGCAATAGCTTCCCTTATTAAAACATAAGCACCATATACCAACATAAAAAGAGTTGCCCTGCTAAAGCCGCGACTAAAGAATGTAGTGTTTGCAGCCCATCTGTCCGGGTATTGATTGTATATCCAGCTGCTTTGGTAACTTTGGGCAACCATAAAGCAAAGCCCTGTTACTGTCAATACCACTACAAAAACCATGGTGGCAGTCAGGTATTTTTGTTGCATCCACAGCTTAGGGATCATATAAAAGTTCAGCGCTAAAAAAGCACCATACGTTACCGCAATAACAAATAAACTTGGCAGCAGTTGGTCAAAAATAACGTCGGTTTTAAAATGACTGCGCTCAATTGTATAGCCATAATCACTTAATCCGTAATAGAATTTGGAAAATAGTATCAGTATAAAAAATGCCGTTGCTGCCCAAAACTCAATTTTGCTGTATTTCATATTGTAATAAGATTTATGATACAAGCTTAAGCTAAGCCGGGGCACCTATAAAATAAATGTGATGAAGATGCCTATAAATGTGATGAAAGCCGTTTTTAACTATTATTAATGTGTTGTGCGATTAAAAAGCTAAAGTATATTTAAGATGATTAGCAGTTTATTGTTTTTTAATATTGATGAATTGCAGGAAAATCGCCCTTGTAATCCTTTTTAAGCTTACCAAAGAGATAATCTTTACAATCAATACCGTTAGGTTTCGGCATTAACTTACGCGATTAATTATTTGACAATCAGACGTTTTTGACTCTGGTGGTTAAAAAATAAAAATCCCCATCAGCATTAATAGAAGATTTTTAAACAGATTTGGTAATGTCCAAAAATAGATGGAAATTGCTCGGAAGGTTGTGCATAAATAATATTTAACTGGCTTTAAATACTATTTAATATATTGATTATCAATATATGTACACTTTTTCTTCCATTTTTAAATCACTTATTAATAATACAATACATTTAAACATGAAAAAAGTAACGGGCCTTGGCGGCGTATTTTTTAAATGCGATAATCCGAAAGGTATGAACGAATGGTATGCCAAAAACCTTGGATTGGCTACCAGTGAATACGGAACAACTTTTGAGTGGCGGCAGGCCGATGATCCGTTAAAAAAGGGGTCGACAACATGGTGTGCATTTCCGCAGGACACCAAATATTTCAATCCGTCGGAAAAGCCTTTTATGATCAATTACCGGGTAGAAAACCTCGTTGCACTGGTTGATGAGCTAAAAAAGGACAACGTGACCATTGTTGATGAGATTGCAGAATATGATTATGGCAAATTCGTCCATGTGCTAGATCCGGAAGGAAACATCATTGAGCTTTGGGAACCAAAAGATGAGGTGGATGAAGATAACATGGCAGGGTAAACAATAGTTCACCTATCGAATATCATCCCTTTAAGATTTTGCCTTATACGCTGTTTAATTTCCTTTAATTCGTCGCCCGGGGAGTTATCCCGATGGTGCTTTTGCTGCTTGTAAATATAACTTGACACCCTTTTACGTGACCCGGACTAACACTAAATGCCGCGAAGCCATCCTGCCAGGTAACATATCCCGGTGGGTCTTAATCGCACAACAAGCTATTATTGATTATATTTAGCCAACTAACCCTTACATCATGAAAAAACTTCTCCTTTTCGTATGCTTAATCATTTCCCTATCGACCTTTGCGCAAACCGCGCTAAAAGCAACTGTAAGCAAAAAGGCCGACGCGCTTGAAAAACAAATTATAGCCTGGCGCCGCGATTTCCACGAACACCCTGAACTGGGTAACCGCGAAGTGCGCACATCCGGCATAATTGCAGCTTATTTAAAATCGTTAGGGATTGAAGTAAAAACAGGGGTTGCTACAACCGGTGTTATAGGCGTGTTAAAAGGCGGCAAACCCGGCCCCGTTGTGGCGCTGCGTGCCGATATGGACGGGCTGCCGGTTACCGAACGTGTAAACCTGCCCTTTGCATCAAAAGTAAAAACCACTTATAACGGCCAGGAAGTTGGCGCTATGCATGCCTGCGGTCACGATTCGCACATGGCTATATTAATGGGCGTTGCAGAGATCCTGTCATCAATGAAAGCCGATGTGCATGGCACGGTTAAATTTATATTCCAGCCTGCAGAAGAGGGCGCGCCGGTTGGTGAAAAAGGCGGCGCCGAGCAAATGGTGAAAGAGGGTGTGTTAGAAAACCCTAAAGTTGATGTTATTTTTGGCTTGCACATTAACTCACAAACCGAAGTTGGCAAAATAGTATACAGGCCGGGCGGTACAATGGCCGGTGTGAGCGACCTGCAGATAAGTGTAAAAGGGCGTTCGGCACACGGTGCATATCCATGGAGCAGTATTGACCCGATTGTAGTATCGGCACAAATAATAAGCAGCCTGCAAAGCATTGTAAGCCGAAATGTAAATGTTACCGAAAACCCGGCAGTTGTAACCATTGGCGTTATACAGGGCGGCTCCAGGTTCAATATCATCCCTGAGAGTGTTAAAATGCAGGGTACTATCCGCTATTTTACAGAGGCAGATGAAAAACTGGTTACCGACAATGTTAAACGCATAGCCACCAAAACCGCCGAAGCATACGGTGCTACTGCTGAGGTGATTGTACCTTTCAGCAACCATTACCCGGTAACATTTAATGATGTTGCCCTTACGGCCAAAATGCTGCCAACCCTTGAAGCTACAGCCGGTAAAGAAAATGTGCTGCTTCGCCCGCCGGTTACAGGCGCCGAAGATTTTAGCTTTTTCCAGCAGAAAGTTCCCGGGATCTTCTTCTTTTTAGGGGGGATGCCAAAAGGCGGCAACTCGTTAACCGCGCCATCGCACCACACGCCCGATTTTTATTTGGATGAAAGTGGGTTTACCCTGGGCGTTAAAGCCTTGTGTAATTTAACGCTGGATTATATGAATGGTAAAGGGAAGTAGGAAAAGTGGTGCGGTGATAACACCGACCACAGGCTGAATATAATTTTTGCGAATCCTCAAATCCAAACTATGTCAACCTATCGTTTTTTTCAAGTCTCGCCCCCCCCACTGGTCTAAGTTTAGCATAGCGTAACTTAGACCTAAAATGCTAAAGCTTTCAGCTTCCGAAATGGTTAAGCTGAAAGCTTAACCAAACCCAAATTATAACCAAACACTACCCCTTGTCCAACCTCCTATTCATCTGTAGCAAAAATCAATGGCGCAGTCCAACTGCCGAGTTATTGTTTAAAAATCACGCCATACATAATGCCCGGTCTGCCGGTACAAGTGATAAAGCACGCATTAAAGTAAACCAGCGCACTATAGACTGGGCAGATGTTATTTTTGTAATGGAATATAAACACCGTGATATTATTAAGCAGCAGTTTACCATCGGTAATAAAAAAATTGTTGTTTTAAATATTGAAGATAACTACCAATTTGCCGACCCTGAATTATTAGAAATACTTACGCAAAGCTTAAATAACTATCTATAGCTAACTACCATTAATCACGGTTATAAATCCGAAATCCCCTAACTGGTCGAAGCTTGTAGCTTCGTCCTAAAATAACTAAGCTTTCAGCTTAACACGGAGGACTATAAATCCGAAATCGTACATCCGAAATCAATTCACCTTCTTAAAATCGTAAGGATCAAACTCTACAAAGTTGGCTACTTTAACCCTTACGCCGGTAACCGCGCCGTTTTGTACAAAGAAGGGGAACACCGCCTTGCCGTAGGTTGGATCAGAAAAGGTAACGTAAAAGCGGTTGCCGCCCAGTGCCTGTAAACGGGCAAACATTTTAGGGTGATGCTCAAAGCGCATCTCCAGTTCGTTGCGTTCGCCTTCGGTAATGGTCATGCTGCCGTAAAAGTCGTTCACGTATTTGCCGGTGTATTTGTTGAGTGACAGCGCTGGTTTTGGTAATAAAGCAAGCGTATCACGTTTTCTCTTATCGGCCTGCAGCTCGTTAGTCACGTTAGCTTTGTTAATATTCAGGTAAGCATCGCTGTAATTAAAATATTTCATTTTAAAATACGCATCCATTATTTCCCAGCGTAGGGCTTCGTACAGGCTATTTTGGTCAGTATTGGTAAGTATTACAATGCCCAGGTTCTCTTTAGGCACAAGCGTTACCGATGATAAATAGCCATTTACGCCGCCATCGTGCATTATTAACCGGTGACCGGCATAATCCTGTATAAACCATCCTAAGCCATAAAGCTGATAATTGGTTTCGCCGTTTAAATGCTGTACGCTGCCAACTATATCCTGCGCCTGCCTTGTTGCGTTTATTGCCGCTGCAGGTATTACCTGCCTATTGCCTACTTTGCCATTATTTAGCAAAGCCATTACCCATTTACCCATATCATTTACAGATGAACTGATAGCCCCCGCAGGTGCCAGGCCATCAATATTGCAATACGGTATGGCGGTTAGGCGGCCATCAACAAGGGTATGGGGTACGGTACGGTTTAGTGATTTTGGCATATCGGCACTTAAGGCCAAAGTGTTGCCCATCCCCAGCGGGGCAAAAATATTCTCCTTTAAATAAACCTCCCACGGTTTGCCGGTAACCCGCGGAATGATCTCGCCCGCGGTTAAAAAAGCCGAATTAGTATACCCCCATGTGGTACGGAACGGGTAAGCGGGTTTCATTTGCCCTATTTTGGCAATTACCTCATGCCGGGCTAAATTGGTGTTGTAAAAAGTAAAATCGCCCTGGAAAGTTTTAAACCCTAAACGGTGGCTCAACAAGTCTTTTACTATTGCCTGCTCGCCTGCCAGCTTATTTTCCAGTTTGAACTCAGGGATGTATTTAGTTACCTTTTCATCAAGCGAGATCTTTTTTTCGGCCTGCAGCATGGCTAAGGCGGTGGCGGTAAATGCCTTGGTGTTGCTGCCTATCATAAACAGGGTGTTATCATCAACCTTGTTGAGCAGGCCAAGTTCTTTAATGCCGTATCCCTTCATTAATACTATTTTACCATCTTTTATAATACAAACAGCGGCACCGGGTACCCGCCAGTTGGTAAGCGCCCGGTTTATGTACAAATCCAGGCTGTCTTTTATAAATTTACTCCTGTCGATATTTTGCGCGTTAACGGTTATCAGGGCAAAAAGACTAAAGATAAACAGGGATACTTTTTTCACAGGTAATAACATATTTTTGAAAGCATTAAAACGCTAATTTAACGCAAATTTTATAGCAGCATTATTTATTATTAAATTCGGTTCCCCTAATTAAATCAACATTCATGATTATTAAACATTACCGTTCAGGGTTATTTGCCATCTTGTTTATGCTTGCGCAAAACGTGGTTATGGCCCAAATACCATCAACCCATTGGGCAAAAGATGGTTTTCAGTACTATAAAGTACAAAGTGGCGAAATTGTTGTACTTGATGCACGCGATGCCAATAAAAAAACCATTTTGTTAGGCAAAGAACAGCTAACCCCACAAGGACAAAAGCCTATCCCCGTTGATCGTTTTTATCTGGCGGATAACGGACAGAAAGTTTTGCTGTATACCAATTCTAAAAAAGTATGGCGTTACAAAACCCGCGGCGATTACTGGGTATATGACCTTGCCACTAAAAAATTAGCCAAACTGGGTAACAATCTGCCGGCATCATCATTAATGTTTGCCAAGTTCTCGCCCGATGGCAGCAAAGTGGGTTATGTAAGCGGACATAACATTTATGTAGAAACTTTGGCCGATGGCAGTATTAAACAATTAACTACCGATGGCACCACAAAGCTTATTAATGGCACGTTTGATTGGGTGTATGAAGAAGAATTCTTTTGCCGCGATGGTTTCCGCTGGAGCCCGGATAGCAAGCAGATAGCCTACTGGCAAATTGATGCCGGCAAAACCAAAAACTATTTAATGCTTAACACAACCGATTCCATATACCCATATGTAAAACCGGTTGAGTACCCTGTTGCGGGTGAAGCACCATCGCCCTATAAAATTGGGGTTATCAGCGCAGCGGGCGGCGCTACCAAATGGATGGATATCCCTACAGACCCGGTGCTGCAATCATATGTTCCGCGAATGGAGTGGGCCGCTAATAGTACCGAACTGATCGTTCAGCATATGAATAGGGCGCAAAACCAAACAGATGTGATGATGTGTGAGGTGGCTACCGGGAAATCAAAATCGATATTACAGGAAAAAGATGCTGCGTGGATAGATATTTTACCGGAATGGGAAGAACATTACTACTACGGCGGCTGGGACTGGTTTAAAAAAGGAGCTGATTTTTTATGGGCAAGCGAAAAAGACGGATGGCGCCATTTGTATCGCGTTAGTCGCGATGGGAAGACAGAAAAACTGATCACAAAAGGCAATTATGATGTAATGCAGATAAACGCGGTTGATGAAACATCTGGCTATGTTTATTTTTCGGCTTCGCCGGATAACGCTACGCAGAAATATTTATACCGCACCAAGCTGGATGGCAGCGGCAAGGCCGAGCGCCTTACTCCGGCTAACCAGGCGGGCACCCATGAATATGATGTATCGCCAAACGGAAAAGCGGCCACACATACCTTCTCTAACTACTACACAGCCCGCGTAAATGAAGTGGTTTCGTTACCGGGACATAAAACATTTAATGGCGATGAAAAAGCAGCTAAAGCGCTTACTGAAGCTGCCGGGGCGAAAGCAGAATCAAACGTTGAATTTTTTAAGGTAAAAACCGAAGAT
This sequence comes from Mucilaginibacter sp., assembly GCF_041660805.1. GTDB lineage: Bacteria > Bacteroidota > Bacteroidia > Sphingobacteriales > Sphingobacteriaceae > Mucilaginibacter. Next base: position 33,867 of record NZ_JBAZVP010000017.1, read on the forward strand.
GGTGTTGAAATGGACGGCTGGATGGTTAAGCCTGATAACTTTGACCAGACTAAAAAATACCCGGTTGTGCTATACGTATACGGCGAACCCTGGGGCCAGAACGTGAAAGATGAAAATGGCTCAAGCTACAATTTCCTGTACAAAGGCGATATGGCTAAAGATGGCTACATATACATGTCAATTGATAACCGTGGCACCCCGGTACCTAAGGGCCGCGAGTGGCGAAAATCAATTTACAAAGGTATTGGTACGTTAAACATCCGCGATTTGGCAATGGGCACTAAAGAAATGCTAAAAAGGCCATATATGGATACCTCCCGCGTGGCCGTATGGGGATGGAGCGGCGGCGGGTCATCAACCCTAAACCTGATGTTTCAATACCCCGAAATATTTAAAACAGGTATAGCCATTGCCGCAGTAGGCAACCAGTTATCGTATGATAATATTTACCAGGAACGTTACACCGGCGTGCCGGTTGATGAAGCAAGCAGGGCAGCTTTCCTTAAGGGGTCGCCTATTACTTATGCTAAAAATTTAAAAGGCAATTTACTGTACATACATGGTACCGGCGATGATAACGTGCATTACCAAAATGCCGAATTGCTGATAAACGAACTGGTTAAGTATAACAGGCAGTTCCAGCTCATGTCATACCCTAACCGTACGCACAGTATATCTGAAGGGCCGGGCACAAGTACGCACTTAAGCACGTTATATACTAACTATTTAAAAGAACATTGCCCTCCGGGAGCAAGATAGAGGCCTCACCTAAATCCTCTCCAAAGGAGAGGACTTTAAGACCTTTTCCTTCTCTCTCTCCTTTGGAGAGGGCCGGGGTGAGGCACAAAATAAAAGCCCTCCGATGCAAATCGAGAGGGCTTTCTTATTTTTAGTTTACTTTGTTTAAAATGGATGATCATCACCATCGTTGTTACGGTAGCTATCGGTATCGCTCATTTTTAAGGAATGTTTTTGTGAATTATCACTCTCAAAATCGGTTTTTCGGCCCAGCATGGTAAAATTCTCGGCAACCACTTCGGTTGTGTACTTTTTAATACCTTCTTTATCTTCAAATGAACGGGTACGCAGTTTACCTTCAATGTAAACCAATTTACCTTTTTGCAAAAATTTGGCAGCCACATCGGCCAGCCCGCGCCACATAACAATGTTGTGCCATTCGGTTTGTTCAACCTTACGGCCATCCTTATTAAAAGTTTCAGATGTTGCCAACGGAAAACTTGCTACAGCTACGCCGCCTTCTAAATGCCTTACTTCGGGGTCCTTGCCAAGATGGCCAACCAGTATTACTTTATTAATTCCAGACATACTATAAATTAACGGATAATTATTTAAAAATTAAAAAAATTTTGTATAAATATAAAAATACGTTGCGGCATAGCTAAATTTTTCAAATCTGCCATGCTAACATAAAGCCAGTTATCCATTAATTTGTCGGGAAAATCTTTTAAAACCAAAAACTGAATGTACAAATGCTGATGTGTTAACACGTGCTTTATAACAGCAGGTTTGTTTAAAATAGTTATGCTTTCACCAAAAACTTTTGTTTGTGGCAATTTAATCAATGCATCAGGCGCAATCAAGTCTGTGGTTTCAATTAAAGGAAAATCATACATATTTGCCCAAATATCACCTTCACCACGCTTGTTCATCAAAATCTTTTCGCCGTCTGTTATGAACAGGTAGTTTAAATATCGTTTACGTATTTTAACCTTGTTTAGTTTTATTGGCAAGTAAGCAACCAAGTTATTTTTAAACGCCTCACAGCCGGTACGTACAGGGCAAATACCACAAGCCGGGTTTTTAGGCTTGCACAGCATAGCGCCAAACTCCATCATGGCCTGGTTATGCAGGGCGGGCCTGTTATGATCCAATATATCATCTGCTATACCCTGAAAAAGCTTCTTTCCTTTTGGCGAATTTATAGGCTCATCAATGCCAAAAAAACGCGCCAGCACACGGTATACGTTGCCGTCAACAACGGCCCGGGCCTCATTTGCGGCAAAAGAAGAGATGGCCGAGGCCGTATATTCGCCTATTCCTTTTAATTTAAGCAACTGTAAATAACTAACCGGGAATGTGCCATTAAACTCCTCCTGCACCTGCCGGGCCGTCTTGAGCATGTTGCGCCCCCGCGAGTAGTATCCCAGCCCCTGCCATAGCTTTAAAATATCGTCTTCGCTTGCGGCGGCAAAACTGTTAATAGTGGGGTACCGTTCTGCAAAGCGGTTAAAATAAGGCATTCCCTGTTCTACACGGGTTTGCTGCAGTATAATTTCTGATAACCATATGATATAAGCATCGGTGGTATGCCGCCATGGTAAATCGCGTTTATTTTCATTATACCACCCTGTTAATTCCCCTGATAAATTCATCCAACACAAAGTAACATCATATCATCTTTGTATCATAATTTGTGGTAAAAAATGCTCTTTAGGGCTTCATCGAAAAAAAATCTGCTATTTATTTTAAACTTTAATTTTAAAGCGATACTTTTGCAACCCCAAAACAGTTAAGTATTTATACATTTAAATAAAAGAAAACAGGATATGACCAAGGCAGAAATTATAGCTGAAATCTCGTCTAAAACAGGAATAGAAAAAGTTGACGTGCAGGAAACTGTTGAAGCGTTTTTTAAAGTTGTTAAGAGTTCAATGGTTGGCGGCGAAAACGTATACGTAAGAGGTTTCGGCAGCTTTGTAGTTAAAAAGAGAGCTAAGAAAACAGCCCGTAACATTTCAAAAAACACTGCCATTATTATCCCTGAGCATTTTGTACCGAGTTTTAAACCGGCTAAAACCTTTGTTGAAAAGGTTCGTACAGGTAACAAAACTGCACAAGCTACCAAATAATCAGCATGACTAAAAAGCAAATAGCCTTAAGTGTAGTAGTAGTTGCTATTATGGGCTATTTGTACTCTTTGCCGGTTAAAGGTTTAATTAAACCTAAAGAAACCCGCACTAACACAGCGGGCGTAGCATCTGTAACAAAGCAAACTGCCAGCATTACTGTAGCATCAGTATCCGCATTAGCTATGCCATCTTTAGAGACAACTGCTTCACAGCAGATAACAACTTTAGAGAACAAGCTAAAAGCAGCTTCTGATGATGCCGGAAAGCTAACATTGCAAAGGCAATTAGCTGCGCAATGGGATACCGCTAACCAACCGGCACCCGCTGCATTTTACTACCAGGAAATTGCGCACAAAAGTAACGCAATGGCCGATTGGTTAAATGCAGGTAACCGTTTTAACGCGGCTTACAGGGTTACGCAGGATACATTAGCCCAGGGCGCGTTTGTTACCAACGCGGTTGAAGCCTTTGAACATGCAACCAAACTACAGCCTGCCAGCCTTGAAGCTAAAACAGGTTTAGGTGTTGCTTATGTAAACGGCGGTGCAATGCCAATGCAGGGGATAGCTTTACTGCTTGATGTAGTTAAGCAACAACCTAATAACAGAGAGGCTAACCTTAATTTAGGTATGTTCTCGATGAAGAGCGGGCAGTATGAAAAAGCAGTGCAGCGATTTAAAACGCTGATAGCTCAAAAAGAAGAGGTTGAACCTTACTTCTATTTAGCCGAAAGCTATAAACAGCTGGGACAAAAACAGGAAGCGATTGCAGCTTATGAAAAATGCAAAGAATTGATGGGCGATCCGGTTGCCGGGCAGCGCATAGATGAGTATATAAAGGAATTAAAAAAATAAAGTACACTTAAAAAATTATTATCATGCCAAGCGGTAAAAAACGTAAGAGACATAAAATGGCTACCCATAAACGCAAAAAGCGTTTAAGAAAAAACAGACATAAGAAAAAATAAGCTGCAGTAGCAGCTTATTACCCCGATTTATCGGGGTTTTTGTGTGTTTTTTATCCACTTATAACATGCGGCACAATAGTGTGCCGCTTTAAGAAATGGAGTAGCAATTGATAAAGGAATTAATTATCGATTCATCCCCCAACGGGGCTACCATTGCATTATTACAGGACAAACAACTTGTAGAACTCCATAAAGAGCAAATTACCAACAATTATACTGTTGGTGATATTTATTTGGGCCGTATAAAAAAAATTATGCCCAGTTTAAATGCTGCTTTTGTGGATGTTGGTTACGAGAAGGATGCCTTTTTGCATTATCTTGATTTGGGGCCGCAGGTACAAAGCCTGCTTAAGCTTACCAAACAAGTACGTAGCGGGGGATACCAATCAAAGCTTTTAGATAACTTTAAGCTGGATGCTGATATAAATAAAGGAGGAAAGATCTCTGATGTTTTATCAAAAAGCCTGCTTATACCTGTACAAATTGCCAAGGAGCCTATTTCTACAAAAGGCCCGCGTTTAAGTTCTGACCTGTCAATAGCAGGGAGGTATGTTGTACTTGTTCCCTTTTCTGAGGTGATATCCATCTCAAAAAAAATCAAGAGCAATACTGAGCGTAACCGCCTGCGTAAGGTGGTTGAGAGCATTAAGCCCAAACATTTCGGCGTAATTATACGTACCGTATCTGAGGGCAAAGGTGTACCCGAATTACAGAAAGACCTGCTGGACCTTATATCCAAATGGGAAACCTTTGTGACCAAGCTGCACGGAACAGAACCATCTAAAAAGGTACTGGGCGAAATTGGCCGTACATCAACCATCCTCAGGGATATTTTAAACCCCGATTTTCAGCATATTTATGTGAACGAGCAGAGTATGTATGAAGAGGTAAGATCGTACATCCATGAGATCTCGCCTGATCTGGAAGGAATTGTTAGGCTGCACAAACACAAGGAGCCCATTTTTGAGCACCATGGCGTTGATAAGCAAATCAAATCTACTTTTGGCAAAACAGTGAACCTTGCCGGCGGCGCTTATTTGGTTATTGAACATACCGAAGCTTTGCACGTTATTGATGTGAACAGCGGTAATCGTACAGCCAATAAAGAGAATCAGGAAGAGAACGCGTACCAGGTAAACAAAGAAGCGGCCAAAGAAATTGCCCGCCAACTGCGTTTGCGTGATATGGGTGGTATTGTGGTGGTCGATTTTATTGACATGCACAAGCCAACTAACCGTAAGGAGCTTTTTGATTACCTAAAGGCCCAAATGGCAGATGACCGTGCAAAGCATACCATTTTGCCCCCAAGTAAGTTTGGACTGATCCAGATCACACGCCAGCGTGTAAGGCCCGAGATGAATATTATTACCAGCGAGGTTTGCCCTGCTTGTAATGGTACCGGCACTATAAGGCCAACCATTTTGCTTTTAGATGATATTGAAAACAATTTCAACTACATTTTAGAAGAGCAGAATGAAAAAGGAATTTCGCTTGTTGTACACCCGTACATTGAGGCATACATTAAAAAAGGCCTATTTAACCGCCAAATGAAGTGGTTTATAAAATACAGCCAGTGGATAAAAGTGAAAAGCAATCCTGCTTACCAGATCACCGAGTTCCACTTCTTCTCATCAAAAGATGAGGAAATAAAGCTTTAAGATAGTATCGCATTTAAATGCGGATGAAGGGAAGAGCCGATGTTATGGATAGCATCGGCTCTTTTTGTTTATACGATTTCATTTATAATTTGCTAATTTTATTGGCAATTTAATCTGCATATTTGCACATCTGAAATCTGCACATCTAACAATGGCTAAAACTAAAATCGCTTACTTCTGTCAAAGCTGTGGCTTTGAATCGGCTAAATGGCTGGGTAAATGCCCAAGCTGCCAGCAATGGAATACTTTTGTTGAAGAAATTTTAGAGAAACCTAATACCTCTATCCCAAACTGGAAGGCCAGTCCGGCGTCATCGCAGCGGGCCAATAAACCTGTACAAGTAACGGATATCACCTTTAGCGAGGAACACCGCCTGCTTACACCCGATAAAGAATTTAACCGTGTTTTAGGCGGCGGAATTGTTGCCGGTTCCTTAGTACTGATAGGCGGCGAACCGGGGATAGGAAAATCAACCCTGATGTTGCAGCTGGCGTTGAGCATGCCTAACATTAAAGTACTTTATGTATCTGGCGAAGAAAGCGATAAGCAGATAAAGATGCGGGCGGAGCGACTTTCCGCAGTTAGCAGTGAGCAGTTACCAGTGAGCAGTAAAAATGAATTTGGGAAAGGTTGCTTTATCCTGACCGAAACTTCTACCCAAAATATATTTAAGCAGATTGAAGAGTTACAGCCCGATTTGGTTGTGGTAGATTCTATCCAGACCCTTTACTCGGCACATATTGAATCAACGCCCGGCAGTGTTTCGCAGGTGCGGGAATGTACTGCAGAGCTGCTGCGCTTCGCCAAAGAAAGCTCAACCCCGGTATTTTTGATAGGCCACATTACAAAAGATGGCATGATAGCCGGACCAAAAATTTTAGAGCACATGGTTGATACCGTGTTACAGTTTGAAGGCGACCGGCACCATGTATATCGCATTTTGCGGACAATCAAAAACCGTTTTGGCTCGTCATCAGAACTGGGTATTTACGAAATGCTGGGCGAAGGCTTGCGCGAGGTATCAAACCCATCAGAGATCTTATTATCGCAACGCGATGAACCCTTGAGCGGCATTACCATATCTGCCACTTTAGAGGGCATGAGGCCAATGCTGATAGAAACCCAGGCGCTGGTGAGCACATCTGCTTATGGCACGCCACAGCGCACCGCAACGGGCTTTGATACTAAACGAATGAGCATGCTGCTGGCTGTGCTGGAAAAGCGCTGCGGTTTCAGGCTGGGGGCTAAAGATGTGTTCCTGAATATTACCGGTGGCATCCGTGTGGAAGACCCGGCTATTGACCTGGGTTTGGCCGCTGCCATCATCTCATCACATGAAGATATCCCTATCCCGTTCAAAACCTGTTTTGCGGGCGAAATAGGTTTATCAGGAGAGATCCGCGCGGTGAACCGTGTGGAGCAACGTATTGCCGAAGCGCAAAAACTGGGTTTTGAGCAGATCTTTATCTCTAAATATAATATGCCAACAGCCGCCAAGGATAAAAAACGACTTGACCTTTCCCGCTATACCATTGATGTAAAACCAGTTGGCCGGATTGAGGAAGTATTTGGATTATTGTTTGGATAGACGGCATAATTTAAAGCCTTCGGTGATCGGCTCCCGGCCGGGCGTCAGTTATTAAGCCGCGCCCCGCCGCAGATTAAAAGCGGCCAGAGGCCTTATAATAGTGGTCACTCGGCTGGAGCCAAGCGACTATGAAGGCATAATTATTTATATAGATACTTCCGCGGTAGGGAGTGAAGCGGATACCGGCCTGTGACTAAGGCCCAATGCCATTAAGTTTAAGGAAAGGCAAAATACTCCGTTAGGAGTAAAAGCTTTGTAGAAAATATAAATTGCGCTTTTAGCGTGCCGTAGGTACGCAACGCAAAGGTTCCGTACCTATGGCACGGATTAGATAATTTCGATTTTAGTCTACAAAGCTTTAACCCCTCTGGGGTAGAGATCCCTTAAATAATGACATTGGACTAAGGCCATGTGCGCGTATGAGCGGAAAGCCCGCCCGCAGGGAACGCCCATATTAAAGTTAGCAGTGGGCGGTGTTCGGAAGACTAATAAAGCGGTGGATATGTGCGATTCCCTCCCAACGGGAGGGTGCAGGGAGGGGTTTATGAGATAGGTATTGGCGTAAATAACCCCTACCCGCCACTTCACAGGCAGCCACACCCTTCCCCAAGGAAGGAGTTTTGGTGTAAATCAAACCCTCCGAACACTTGTGGGCTCCAGCCAAGGACGGCCAGGTGACTGTGAAGTATACCAACAGGTACTTCCGCGTTAGGGAGTGCAGCGGATACCGGCCAATGTGACTAAGGCCATGTGCGCGTATGAGCGGAAAGCCCGCCCGCAGGGAACGCCCATATTAAAGTTAGCAGTGGGCGGTTAGGAGTTTTAGAAGACCAATAGTGTATTATAATGTGTCCATTTCATTAAAATGTACCGCTATGTGTCTTTTTAAACTGTACACTTTCTGCCAAATTCCGTACTTTTGCACCCTGTTACAAACATCATGAGCGAAGAAAGATCATTGAATTTTATAGAGGAAATTGTTGAAGAAGATATTGCCAATGGCAAAAATGGCGGCAGGGTACTTACCCGTTTCCCGCCCGAGCCTAATGGTTACCTGCATATAGGCCATGCCAAAGCTATTTGCCTTAACTTTGGTTTAGCGCAAAAATATAATGGTAAAACCAACCTCCGTTTTGACGATACCAACCCTGTTAAAGAGGATGTGGAGTATGTTGACAGTATTAAAGAAGATGTAAAATGGCTGGGCTTTGAATGGGCTAATGAACTTTACGCTTCCGATTACTTCGACAAACTTTATGACCTTGCGGTTGTCCTGATAAAACAAGGATTAGCTTATGTTGATGACAGCAGCGCCGAGGAGATAGCTGCCCAAAAGGGTACGCCTACCGAACCGGGTGTGCCTAACGAGTTCCGCAGCCGCTCTGTTGAAGAGAACCTGCAACTGTTTGCCGATATGAAAGCCGGTAAATACCCGGATGGTGCGAAAGTGTTAAGGGCCAAATTGGATATGGCATCAACGAATATGCACCTGCGCGATCCTTTGATGTACCGTATTAAGCATACCCATCATCACCGTACGGGCGATACCTGGTGCATATACCCTATGTATGATTTTGCCCACGGACAAAGCGATGCTATTGAAGAAATTACCCACTCTATTTGTACGGTTGAGTTTATCCCTCACCGCCCGCTATATGATTGGTTTATTGAGAAACTATCTCTTTTCCCGAGTAAACAATATGAGTTTGCCCGCTTAAACCTTAACTATACGGTTATGAGCAAGCGCAAGCTGCTGCAACTGGTTGAGGAAAAACATGTTGATGGATGGGACGACCCACGCATGCCTACCATTAGCGGCCTGCGCCGCCGTGGTTATACCCCTGGCAGTATCCGTGAATTTTGCGAGCGTATTGGTGTAGCCAAACGCGAAAACATGATTGACGTTGGCTTGCTTGAATTCTGCATCCGCGAAGATCTGAATAAAACCGCATGGCGCCGTATGGCCGTGCTTGACCCGGTTAAACTGGTTATTACCAACTATCCCGAAGGGCAGGAAGAGATCTTCCACGGAGAGAACAATCCGGAGGTTGAAGGTGGTGACGGTAGCAGGGAGTTCCCGTTCAGCAGGGAACTTTGGATTGAGCGCGACGATTTTATGGAAGTGCCTACCAAGAAATATTTCCGCCTGGGTATAGGACTGATGGTCCGCCTGAAAAGCGCTTACATTATAAAAGGTGAAAGCGTTGTTAAAGATGCCGATGGCAACATCACCGAAATACATTGTACTTACATCCCCGAATCGCAAAGCGGTAACGATACCAGCGGTATTAATGTAAAAGGGACCATCCACTGGGTAAGCGTGGCTCATGCAAAAACTGCCGAAGTGCACTTGTACGACCGCCTGTTCCAGGTGGAAGACCCAAGCAACGAGGACGGCGACTTTAAAGATTATATTAACCCAAACAGCCTGCACATACTGCCTGCCGCCTATATTGAACCCGACCTGGCTAATGCCAAAATTGGCACCCCGGTTCAGTTTATGCGTAAAGGTTATTTCACGCTTGATAAAAACTCAACCGCAGATAAGTTAGTGTTTAACAGAACAGTAACGCTGAAGGATGGGTGGAAAGCCCCCCAGCCCCCTAAAGGGGGAGCATGATAACCCTATAACCTTGAAAATATGAATTTCAAGAATTCCCCCTTCAGGGGGTTAGGGGGTTTAATATTTCCTGTAAACATTATACAGCACATCCAAATCGCAGGGGGTTAATTCCGGGGTATCGTCTGTTTGTATAAAGTGGCGTTTAAAGGCGGTTATGGCTGCCGGGAGGTTGCTTGTATCGTACCCGATTAATCGTAACGCGGTGGTACTGTCAAACTCTGGCGGCGCAGGAACTAAAATAGGATCCGGCCAATAGCCGAAACCTTTTTGAGCCAGCAGCATCCACGGGAAGTACGTACCCGGATCAGGCTTGCGGGGCGGCGCTATATCACCGTGACCAATAAAGTTTGTAGCAGGGATGTTATAAGACCGTTTAAGCTGTGCCAGTAATATCAGCAGGCTTTTTATCTGTGCGGCTGCAAAAGGTTCGTTACCCTTATTATCCAGCTCAATACCAATGGAGAGGCTATTCATATCGCTGATGCTGCCCCATTTGCTGATGCCCGCATGCCAGGCGCGCAGGTAATCGTTCAGCATGTGAGTCACCTTGCCATCCTTACCAATAACGTAATGGGCGCTCACCTGCGGTTTTACCGTAGTGAAAGTGCGTAGCGTTTGCCCAACCGAATCTTGCGCGGTATAGTGGATTATTACATAATTGGGCTTCCGTAAATTAAAGTTTACCGTACCCACCCAGTCGGCCGGAATATTCTTTCCTAAACTATCAAGCAGTATGGCAGGCCCTTCATGCTTAAGCACAGCAACCAAACTATCGGTTTGATGGGTGTAAACCTTATTGGTTAAAGCATACGGTCCCGTTAATTTTTTAGAGCAGGAGGTAAAAATTGCAGCAGATAAAAGAAGGAGGAAGAGGTAACGGCTATTCATAGAAGGCTAAAATAAGAAATTAACCTTAGTAACGTAAAAGGGAAGAAAGGGTTTGGTTTATTTGAGGAGGGGGATAGTCATGACCGGGAATAAAGTTGAGATATCAAAATTTAACTCCTGCAATAACCTCTATAAACTCCAATAATAAAAATTGCGAATTAGCAGTCTCTTCTGAGTGTTCAACACTTTCGAACTCATGCCATGTATGATCTATTTCATTATCCCATGTCCCGAAATGCAAGTCGGGTAATTCCCATTGATTAACGTAGAACCAAGTGTCATTAATAAGCTTTGAGTGGATGAGAGTTTCTAATTCAAATAAATCAGCATTTGTTGGGTTGGCGAAAATAACGAAACTGTGATTTTTATAGTTGGCACCATCTCGGTAGAGGTAGGAAAATTTGATGTCCGGCATGAGGCTAAATTAGCTTAATGCGAAAAGTATGTCAATCGGATATAAGTGAAGTTTAAGGTATAAACTTTTCGTTATGCCTCTTTAAAAACTCAACATTCGGGAAGAATTTTTTAGGTGTAATAATTTCTTTACCGTCATACTCAATAAAATTATGTTTGATGCTTTCAATATGTTTATGCTGATAGAATTTAGATGAAATTTTTATTTTTAACTCTTCTGTTACCGTAATTAAATGCTTATCAAAAGCTCTATCATGTAACGCATTTAAGGCTAAACCGTTTTGTGGATTTAAACGATTATGACCGTCTTGGCTCCATGGGGCAATGTGACTGGCTACAATTAATTCAACTATATTAATGCCGGTGATACAGCATTGATTATTAAAATTGGTAAGTACTACGCCTCTAAAAATAGATTGATCTAACCTTACTTTAACCTTTCTCTCTGCATCGCGGCCTTCTATTTGTCTGTACTGATCTAAGTCTATATCATATAACTTTTCGATAGTCGTGTCCTTCTTCTTTGCCAACAGTTTTTCACCCTCAATAAATACATCGTCCCAATTTTGCATGTATTCTTGCCAAACGTCTTTATCTAATTTACTGGCATTCACCATTCCTTTTTGGTTTAAGCGTGGGTCAAGACTGGCAAAGTTTACCAACTTGTAAGCAATTGACCCGGGTGTCCGGCCTATTAAATTAGCTAAATCAATAATTGCCGAATTACGCTGGTGCATCTGACCAAAAGTTATTTTGCTGTATAAGTTAATGGCTAAATTAAGCTCTTCTTTAGTCCATAAACTCTGGCCTTCTTTCATAAATATAAATGTAACGTAAAAAATATAACCCTATATAATATAACATCAACTCGGTAAGTATTTAAGTACTTTAAAATTGCTTATAATTGTAATGATTTTATCATTTATATGTCATCAGAAAGACTTCTTAAAATAAGATTTGCAGGTAGATTAATTGATTTACTTGGGCAACAAATGTATGGAGGTGCGGTTGCATCTGTTGCTGAATTAGTTGCAAATGCATGGGATGCTGATGCTAATAAAGTAGATATTACAATTCCTATTGATGTAAGTGAGGCTGGTGCAGAGATAATTGTTAGGGATTACGGAATAGGTATGACCTTTGATGAGCTAAATAAGTACTATTTACATATTGGCTATGAAAGAAGAGTAAGAGGTGAGCGTACAAATGGAGGCCGGCCCGTTATGGGACGGAAAGGTATAGGTAAACTCGCTGGTTTCGGTATTGCTGATAATATTGTTTTGACCTCAATAAAAGATGGGCATCTTGTTGAGTTTACCCTGAATCACGATGAACTCAGAAAGATTCATTCAGCCGCTGAAAGTGTAATTGCTGTTGATAGAGATGAATCTTCAGACCTACCAAGTGGTGTTATAGTGACATTTAAAGGCTTAAAACTTTCAAGAAATTTTAATATAGACAATTTCCGGACAAGTATGGCAAGAAGATTTGCATTAGGGTCCGAGCAAATGGAAATTGTTGTGAACAATGTCCCTATAACAAAAGAAGGATTACTATTAGAGTATCGATATCCAGAGGGCGACGGTTGGCAAGAGGAAACAATCCCTGGCTTTGGCCAAATTAAATATTGGTTCGGTTTTTTAAAAAACACTATTACTGATTCCGAATTAAGAGGTATTTCAATATTTGCAAGAGACAGAGTTGCACAATTCACCCCGTTCTTTTTTAATCTTTCTGGCGGTATTAATGGTCAAGTTGCGTTAGAATATTTAACTGGCCAAATAAAGGCTGATTTACTTGATGATCAAACTGATTACATAGCTACAGATAGACAAACTGTTAATTGGCAATTTGATAAAGCTCCTATCTTTGAAGAATGGGGGCAGGTTAAAATTAAAGGGCTTTGTGCAGATTGGAAAAGAAAACATACACAGCAAAATATTGATAGGTTTCAACATAAGTTAGGAGAGTTACATCTGCGAATAGATAGACTTTCTTCCTTACAAGAAAAAAAGGACATTACATCCGCGCTTGAAAAAGTGGCTGGCATTGAGCGTATAACCGAAGAAGATTTTAAAGTTATAGCTAACTCAATGGTGTCGGGCTTTGAAAGAGAAAGTGTTAAAAAAGTTATACAAAAAATCAATTCAGCAAGTGAAGATGCTTTGCCTGAGTTAACTGAAGCAATTAAAGAATGGGATATAATAAGTGCCGTTTCTACAGCAGAAGTTGTTTTAGGTAAAATTGAGATTATTATTCAGTTTCAAAAACATATTGACGATCGATTACCTGAGAAATCCGGTAAAGGAAGACTTGATATGCAATCATTTGTCAAGCAATATCCTTGGTTGTTAGGTCATCAATATGAGCATTTAAAAGAAGCTGACATAGAACATGAGCATGGTTTAGATAAATGGATAGAAGAGATATTAAATGAAACCAATATCGAATTTAAAAGAGAAGATAATAAAGATGGTCGACGTTTTGATTTACTTCTATTAAATAATGACTATGAAATAAAAGTATTAGAATTAATGAGACCAGGCATACCAGCTGATTATGATCATGTAAACAGATTAATGCGGTATGTAACAAGAATTGAAGATGCGATAGAGTCAGGCTCAACTGAGAAATATAGAAAAAAAACTGTCTCCGGGTTGCTAATAGCAGATGATTTTGCAAAAGATGGTTCTTTATCAAGAATAATACAAAACAACCAAAATATTATTGAAGCAGTGCAATGGAAAACTTTATTGCAAAGAGTTAAAGGCCGTTATGAGGAGTTTTTTGCTATGCTAAAATTAAAAGCACCGGACGACCCAAGAATGAAAGGTATACACCAATGATTAAATACAATTCGATAGATTTATTTTCCGGAGTCGGCGGCCTAACTGAAGGGATGCATCAAGCTGGTTTTGAAACAAAACTTGCTATTGAGATAGTTGAAGAAGCAGTTATTGGATATAAACTAAACCATGCAAATGCAACAGTGTTGCAAAAGGACATTAGAGCAATATCAAAAGAAGAAATATCAACTATTCTTAATGGTGAACGTTTACACCTTTTGGCCGGCTGTCCGCCTTGCCAGGGGTTTAGCTCAATAAGAAGATTAAATAGAGGGAGTGTCGAAGATCATAGAAACGATTTGGTGCTCGAATATTTAAGGCTAGTAAAAGAACATTTACCATATACAATTATGATGGAAAATGTTCCAGCTCTGAAAGAATATACATTATTTGAACAATTGGTTTCTGAGCTAAGGGAAATTGGTTATCATATAGATTTTGATGTTGTTAATGTCAAGGATTATGGTGTACCACAAAGAAGAAGGCGTTTAGTTATGGTGGGATCTTTATTAGGCCCGATCAAAATAGCAAGGGGTAATAATGAAAAAGTAACCGTAAGGGAAGTGATAGGAAACCTAGAATCAATTCAAGATACTAAGGACCTAATACACACAATTACAGCCAAACATACAGATGCCATTTTAGAAAGGATTAAACTTACACCTAAAAATGGAGGGAGTTCGAAAGATTTACCTGCAAGTTTTAAGCTAAAATGTCATCAAAAAGACAACGTTGGGTTTAATGACGTATATGGCCGTTTAAGATGGGACGACTATTCAACAACTATTACAGGCGGTTGTTTAAACCCATCAAAGGGCAGATTTTTACATCCCGAAGAAAACCGAGTAATTTCACCTCGTGAGGCAGCTCTTTTACAATCATTCCCAAAAGACTATAAGTTTCCGCTTAACATTCCAAAACAAGCTTTAGCTTTACTCATTGGTAATGCTCTGCCCCCCAAATTTAGTTATATACAATCGTCAAATATTAAAAATCATTTAGATTCTTACTTGGGTAATAAATCAGAAAGTAATTGATTTTGCCACTTTGTTTTTAATTGGCATTGCCAAATTGTAATAATATTCCAGTTAGCCGCTTTTAAAGCGGCTTCTGCGTTTATATCATTGGTGATATTCCTTCTTATCTTATCAGTCCACCACTCCTTCCTCGTTTCTGGCAACGTCGCCTTTTTACACCCCTCATGACCATGCCAAAAACATCCATGTATAAAAATAACTGTTTTGTATTTGGGTAATACAATGTCGGGCTTGCCGGGCATATCTTTTACATGCAACCGGTAGCGGAAACCATTTTTGTGCAGAAACTTACGCACCAAAAGTTCGGGCTTGGTATCCTTACTTTTAATCCGCGACATATTGTAGCTGCGGGTTTCTTTGGAGTGTACATCTGCCATGCTAAATTAACTTATACAATTCCGGTTTGTTTCAATCATACGTCACCAAAAAACGTAAAAACCCGTTTCTTTGTAATCGCTTCTCAAAACCAGAAAAAACAAGCAAGAATTCAGAGATAATTAGTGATATTTAGAGGTAAGCAAAAGAAACGCCAAATAAAACCAGACCGCTTGAGTGTTTTATACCAAACTGAATAACAGGTATTTACAACGGCTGTTCCGCTTTTGTTCCGGTAGTGTTCCGCTTTTAGCGGAACACTACCGGAACAGGTTACCTATTCTTGTTCCTAATACGTACCTATTGATAGCAGCACCAGGGTACAGGCATAGTCGGTTTCAATACCATTCTTTTGGGCCATGCGGCGCAGTTCCTCGTTTTCGGTACCGGGGTTAAAAATAATACGTTTGGGCTTGGTATTTATAATATAATCATACAAAGGCGGCTGGTTAAGCGGGCCAACGTACAGGGTAATCGTATCAATATCGGTATGTATGGTTTCGGGCTTTTCAATAGGTACACCTGCAACTTCACCGGTTTTAATGCCCACGTTAACAATGGTATGTCCGCGACCCGCAAGGCGGTTAGCGGCAAGGTAAGCGTATCGGCTTGCATCGGGTGTGGCGCCCAGTATGAGTGTTTTCTTATCGGCCATAATGGTAATATAACGTGCAAGGTAATAATTTGGTTTGTAGACCCACCCCAATTACCCTCCAATGGGAGGTACTTTTACTTACAGCTGACGTACAGGGCACTATTTAACTCACCCCTGCCCACTCTCTGCTATGCAAAGAGGGGGTACATATTCCCTTACCCTCTTTCCGCCAAAGGCGAAGAGAGGGTGGTCGTGCGAAGCAATGATCGGGTGAGTCCTCACAAATAAAAAATAATTTAAAATGTTTCTTAACCTCAGTCGTCTTTATATTTAAACACTTATAAAGTTGACAACCGTAATAATGCCCCAGGATAAAGACAGCCATATCATACAAACAATTGCGTCGTATGGTAAAAGCCTGTTGGGGTTTATTCGCAAGCGGGTTAAAAGCGATGCCGATGCCGAAGACATTCTGCAGGATGTTTGGTACCAGTTTAGCAACGTGGTTAACGCAGGGCCAATTGAACAAACCAGTGCATGGCTATACCGGGTAGCCAAAAACAGGATTGTTGATAAGCATAAAAAGCGTACCGAAACCCTGCTGGATGATATGCTGCCTGTTGATGAGGATGACGATGAAGCACCGGACTTTAGGGCCATCCTGCTCACCGAAACTACCACGCCTGAGACCGAATACCTGCGCAACCTATTTTGGGAACAGCTTTTTATAGCGCTTGATGAGCTGCCCGAAACACAACGCCAGGTATTTATATGGCAGGAACTGGAGGATAAGCCTTTTGAGGAAATAGCCAAGCTAACCGGCGAAAACGTGAACACCCTGGTATCGCGCAAACGGTATGCGGTGCTGCACCTGCGCAAACGGTTAAAACAATTGTATAAAGAAATTACAGAATATTAGAAAAAATTAGAAATAAAGACAATGAAAAAGATATTTTATGAAAATCGGTTCTTCTTCATCCCCTTTGGTATAGCGGCCATACTGGCGCTGGTAAGCTTTGTGGTGATGCAATTGTGGAACAACTTACTGCCAGATATCCTGCATGTAGGCACTATTACTTTTTGGCAGGCCATGGGGATATTTATACTAAGCAAAATTTTGTTTGGCTTTGGTGGCAAGGGTAACGGTGGCGGCCCGCCATGGATGCGCCGTAAACGCATGATGGAGGAGAAGTTTAAAAATATGTCGCCTGAGGATCGTGCCCGGTTTAAAGAACAGTGGCAAAACCGCTGCGGTTGGGGCAAACGCGACCCCGACTGGAAAACAGCCTGGCAAGACGAGCCTATAACACAGAAAGACACTAAAGAGTAAGGATTATAGATAAGGATATTGTTATGTTAGAATTTATCTTGGCATCTCACAAAGGACTTGTAGTCCGCAAGCGTGCTTACCACTTAGCTTGAGAGGTGCTGAAATAAATTCAGCATGACTTTCCAAAAAACATCACAATAAACAACAACCCTATGGATGTGCTGATATTTAAAACAAGCGTTGCCAATGTGCAGGAGGCAAGCCGGGTAAACTACCTGCTTTCGTCCCTGTCAGATATAAAACAATACAATTTTGACCTGGAAGATTGCGATCACGTACTGCGTATAGTAAGCACCGGCATTGAGCCGCAAACCATTAACCACATGCTGGCAATAGCTGGCTTTACCTGCGAAGAACTGGCGTATTAGGAGCCTCCCCCTACCCTCTCCAAGGGAGAGGGTTTAACGATCAGTATAGCTTCTTAAAGTCCTCTCCTTTGGAGAGGATTTAGGTGAGGCCGCCCACAATCCGGTTTAGCAGGGCAATTTGTCCGCTGTGGTATATGTGGTGCTGTATCAGGCCTTCAATTATAGCTTCATAGCTCACGCCGGTACCCAGTTCCCGCTGGCGCTCGTCATTAGTTGGCGCGTTCCAGTTATCATTAGGAAAATCGGCAATAATCCGGTCAAGGTTAACATTGGCCAATTTAAAATCGGCAACCAATTGCTTCCATTTATGTTCGTCGGGAGCGCCTGGATTAGGCCAGTCTCCACCGGCAGGGTCGCCGGCTTTTTGCCCTCCCATACGGGCCGATACCTCCTGTGTCCAGCCCAGCATGTGCAGCAAAATCCCCGCGATGTTATGTACAGAGTCTGGCGGTTTCTCATATGCCGCCTCAAAAGATATATTATCAATAATATCATAAGTGGCAGGCCCGTACCATGGGTCATGCGCCAGGACGCTATGCAGTGAGGCCTGGAGTTTTTGGGGGATGGTTTTCATAAAGGCATAACAACCAGCAGATGAGTTAGTTTTATGTGAAAAACAGCGCCGGATGTTTCATAGGTTCGACAGTCCCGCTTTCCGCTCATACGCCACAGGCTTTAGGCTCAGGAGGCCGGTATCCGCTGCAATCGGGTTTAGAGAACTTCGTCAGAATTCTAAGAATAAGTCGGGGAGTAATGTAAAAGCGGGAGCGTTTTTATTAAACACCCAAATACCTAACCACCCCATCAGCACAGTTAACCCCATCAATAGCAGCGGAAATAATCCCTCCGGCATAACCGGCACCTTCACCACATGGAAACAAACCGGCAACCTGCGGGTGCTGAAAAGTTTCCCTGTCACGTGGTACTTTAATGGGTGATGATGTGCGCGACTCTACCCCTACCAAAATTGCTTCATTGGTATAATATCCCTTCATTTTGCGCCCAAAAGCAGGCAGGGCCTTCCGCAGGCGGGCATGGATCCAATCTGGTAATACTTCCTTCAAATCTACGCTTTTACAGCCCGGCAGGTATGAGTTTACAGGCAGATTGGCAGACACGCGGCCCTCAACAAAATCAACCATGCGCTGGGCCGGGGCAACCAGGTTACCGCCGCCTGCTTTAAAAGCCAGGTGCTCCGCCTGCTGCTGAAATTCCAGCATCCTGAAAGGGTCGTTCATATCACCCTTCACATCTTCCATATTTATTTGTACCACCGTGCCAGAGTTGGCAAACGGGTTATTCCGTTTCGACGGGCTCCAGCCATTCACTACTATTTCATCAGCAGCGGTGGCACAGGGGGCTATTATACCACCCGGGCACATGCAGAACGAGAACACACCTCTATCATCCACCTGCTCAACCAAATTGTAGTATGATGGCGGCAAATCGGGCCCACGGTATTCGCAATGGTACTGGGCACGGTCAATAATTTCCTGCGGATGCTCAATTCGTACGCCCAGGGCAAAAGGTTTGGCTTCTATCAGTATATTTTGACTATGCAGCATCCTGAAAATATCATGTGCCGAGTGGCCGGTTGCCAATATCACGGCATCTGCCAAAAGCTTTTCGCCATTAGCCAGTTGTACGCCTTTTATCTTTCCAAATTCAACCAGCAGGGCTGTCACTTTGGTATCAAATAAAACTTCGCCGCCTGCATTTAAAATATTTTCGCGCATGGCGGTAATTATCTGCGGCAGCTTATTAGTGCCAATATGCGGGCGGGCATCTACCAAAATATCTTCGGTAGCGCCGTGGGCAACAAAGGTTTTCAGCACACCGTTCACATCACCGCGCTTGGTTGACCGCGTGTAAAGCTTACCATCTGAATATGTTCCCGCTCCGCCTTCACCAAAGCAATAGTTCGATTCAGGGTTTACAAGGCCTTGTTTATTAATATTTGCCAGATCGCGGCGGCGCTGCTTAACATCTTTACCGCGCTCCAGTATTACGGGTTTAAGGCCTTGTTCTATACATTGTAAAGCGGCAAAAATTCCGGCAGGCCCGGCTCCTACAATAATTACTCTTTTGGCATCCTTTACGCTTTGGTACTGGTGATTAAATATTTCGGGCTGGTATGGTTCATCAACATAAACCCGTACTTGCATTCGGTAAAGCACCTTACGGCCACGCGCGTCAATAGAGCGTTTAAGTATTTTTATGCCATTAATTTTATTGGCGGGAATATTTGCTGCTGCCGAAGCAAGGCTTGTTAATACGGCTTCATCTTCCTGCTGCCCTGGCGGGCAAACAATTTCTACTTCTTTTGTCATGTTGCAATGCCGGGTTTTTATCCCGGATGGTGCAAAGATAGTTTTTTCAATTTGCAGTTGAAGATTATGAATGTAACCACAGAGGGCACTAAGAAAAGAAGCACAGAGAACACTGAGTGAAGAGTTAATTAAGATTTAAAATTTGTGGATATCCGCTGTGAAAGTCTTAGTGCACTTTGTGGTAAAACAACCCTTTATAAACAAGAAGCGTTCTCTACCGTACGGTAACTGTACGATAACGGACGCCTAAAAAATTAGTTAAATTTTATCCACCTGATTATCAATGCATTAAAAATATGGCAGCAGTTTGGCATAGGTGCTTATAATACAAAAGATTACCATGACACCGAACACCGACAACAGATTAAGTAGCCTTTGGGAAGGATGTTTAAAAAACGACAGGAAACAACAGGAAATGTTGTACAAATTATTAGCACCAAAAATGCTTGCTGTTTGCATGCGTTATGCTAAAGATAAAGACGAAGCACAAGACATACTACAAGAAGGTTTTATAAAAATGTTTAAAAACATGCACAACTACCGTGGCGAAGGCAACCTGGAAGGCTGGATCCGCCGCATTATGGTACACAGTGCAATATCGCGTTACCGCAAAGCTAAAACAATGGTTTTGGTTGATGATTTTGCCGAAAGCAACATACACATAAGCAGCAGCTACAACGGCAATGGATTAGAAGCACAGGATATAATGAGCATGGTACAGGAATTACCTACAACTTACCGCTCCGTTTTTAATATGTACGCTATTGAAGGTTACTCACACTTCGAGATAGGAAACAGCCTGGGCATATCTGAATTATTATCGCGCACTACCTTGTACCGTGCACGTACCATGTTAAAAGAGAAGCTGATGAGTTTAGCTGTAAGAGAACGCCACTGCCTGGCAGGATAATAGCCTCACCCCGGCCCTCTCCAAAGGAGAGGGAGATAAAAAGAAATGTGGATTGCAATTTTAATTGCGCAATCCACCAGGTCAGCCGGAAAAATTGTCTGAACCGGGATTGTCAGAATAACACCTCTTCAATATTCGAAATCCAAAAATTCGGTATTCATTATTGCTTTTCTCTTCGCCATCCTACTAAACAAAAAATGGTTGATCAGCTTCCTAAAACCAATCAACCACTCTCTATTCACTATTTTATATTACTTGTGTTTATTGCTCATATAGAACACCATTTCACCGCCGTTCATAATATCAGCGTGATTAATGGACAGGCCTGCTAATAGTTTGCCGTTCAGGGTTATTTTTTGCACATAAACATTCTTTTCGCTTTGGTTTTTAACGATGATGTTAAAGGTTTTGCCATTGCCAACCTGCACCACTGCGCTGTTAATAGCCGGGCTGCCAATTGCATACTCCGGTGAACCGGGCGCCATTGGGTAAAAACCTAATGAGCTAAAAATATACCAGGCACTCATTTGGCCGGTATCGTCATTACCGCCTAACCCATCAGGTGTTGGTTTATACATACGGGGCAATATCATCCGGATACGTTCCTGTGTTTTCCAGGGCTTGTCAGTCCAGTTGTATAGGTAAGCCACGTGGTGCGATGGCTCGTTACCATGCACGTAGTTGCCAATAATACCGTCGCGGGTAATATCTTCAGTCTCTGCAAAGTATTTATCCGGCAGGTTCATTGTAAATAACGAATCAAGGTAACCTACAAAGCGTTTATCACCACCCATCAATTTAATTAAACCTTCAGGATCTTGCGGGGCAAACAAGGTATAGTTCCATGAGTTTCCTTCAATAAAACCCTCATTGATAGTGCTTAGCGGGTCAAACTTAGCGCGGAAAGTACCGTCTGCCTTTTTCGGCCTCATGAAGCCCGACTTAGGGTCGTAAACGTTTTTATAATTTTCGCTGCGTTTAATAAATTCATTGTAAATATCTGTTTTACCCAGTTTTTTAGCCATTTGCGCTATAGCCCAATCGTCATAAGCATACTCTAAAGTATTTGATACCGATACCCCGGTTTTTTCATCGGGCACATAACCTTTGTCAATGTATTCGCCAATACCTTCATAACTGCGGTGGCGCGCTGTGATTACGGCAGCATCCAGCGCTTTGTTGGCATCAAACGGCGCATTTCCTTTTACAACAGCATCTGCCAAAACAGATACACTGTGATAACCGCTCATGCACCAGTTCTCGTTAGCCGAATTGCTCCATACCGGCAACATCTTCTCCGGGCTTTGGTCAAAATGTACCAGCATTGATTTGATCATATCCGCATTGCGCTGCGGCTGTATAATGTTAAACAGCGGGTGCAGGCCACGGTAGGTATCCCACAAAGAGAAGGTGGTGTAATTGGTAAAGCCTTCTGCCTTGTGTATGTTTTGGTCAAGGCCTTTATACTGCCCGTCAACATCCATATAAACAGTTGGGTTGATCATGGTATGATACATTGCCGTATAAAAATCCTGTTTCCTTTCGGTACTGCCGGTTACGGTTATCTTTTCCAGCTCGGTTTCCCATTGCTGCTGGCCATCATTTTTCACTTTATCAAAATCCCATCCCGGTACTTCGGCCTGCATGTTAGCCATTGCACCATCCATGCTTACGCCGGATAGGGCAAATTTTATCTTGATCTTCTCTCCTTCGTTGGTTTTAAAATCAAAGTAAGCACGAATCTGTTTGCCGGCTATTTCAGGAAAATCTTTTGTTTGATTGAACTTACCCCAAAAACCGCCATACGTTTGGCGTTTATCATACTTTTTAAATCCATGGTGAATAAATGGCTTTGAAAATGCCATTGCAAAATACAGGTTACGGGTACGTGCCCAGCCATTAGTTTGGCGGTAACCTACCAGTGTACTATCATTCAGTACCTTTACATAGGTCCAAACTGTTTTGTCGGGATAATTATAAATCCCAGCCATCAGGTCAAGTATAATATGCGACTGATCTGATTTTGGAAAAGTATACTGATGAAAACCAACACGGGTACTTGTGGTCATTTCGGCAGTAATATTGCTTTCGTCAAGTTTTACCTTGTAGTAGTTGGCCGCGCTTACTTCATTAGCGTGCGAAAAGCCCGAGCGATAGCCGCTGCCGGGTTTATCTGCCGTACCGGGGTTAAGTTTCAATTGCCCCACTGTTGGCATAATCAAAAAATCGCCCAGGTCTGAGTGGCCCGTACCGCTAAAGTGGGTATGACTAAAGCCTACTATCGTTTTATCTTCATATTGGTAACCGGCGCAGTATTCATAAACTTTGGGGTTGTATTTTCCGTTTAGTTCATAACCGGCTGTATCTGTTTCGGGGCTTAACTGCACCATACCAAACGGAACAGTTGCGCCGGGGTAAGTATGGCCCATACGTTGTGTGCCTATAATAGGCTTTACGTATTGCACTAATTTTTCATGAGGCGTATTTTGGGCCGAGGCATATAAGCCGGTACAGGTTAATGCTATAGCTAATAGTTTTTTCATTATATGGGCAATAGTAATAGATCAGTAATCAAATTTAACGGGAGCAAATATAAAATCATATACATGGTTAGCAGTATTTAATTACATTTACATACACCAATTATTGCCAATATGGCGCAATTGTTACAGATTGTAACATCGGTATGAGTTTTGTATCTAATTAAGAAATCAACATCACCATAAATAAGAACAAAAAACAATGAAAAAATTATTCTCAGCAATATTAGTTGTAGTGGCAGCAATGTCATTAAGCTCATGCAGTTATAATAGCATGGTTAAGGGCGATGAAAACATTAAAGGCAAATGGGGCGAAGTGCAAACCCAGTACCAACGCCGCAGTGATCTTATCCCTAACTTAGTATCAACCGTAAAGGGCGAAGCTAACTTTGAGAAAGGTACATTAACAGAAGTTACCGAGGCCCGCGCCAAAGCAACATCTATACAGGTTGACCCTACAAAGCTTACTCCTGAAACCATTCAAAAGTACCAGGAAGCACAAGGCCAGTTAAGTACTGCTTTGGGCAGGTTACTGGTAGCTTCAGAGAACTACCCAACCTTAAGGGCTAATGATGCCTTTAGAGGGTTACAGGTGCAATTAGAAGGCACAGAGAACCGCATATCAGTAGCGCGTCGTGATTTTAACATTGCCGTGCAGGATTATAACAGCAAGATCCGTTCATTCCCGGCTAATATTACGGCCAAAATGTTCGGCTTTACCGAAAAAGGTTATTTCCAATCTGAAGCAGGTTCTGACAAAGCGCCAAAAGTTGCGTTTTAATTAGTGAATTATGAGTTAGTGAATGCAAGAATTAATGATTTAGTGAATCAGCGAATTAGTGATTGTTACTAATCGCCTTTCATAAATCATTAATTCATTCCTAACCTTAATCACTAAATCACTAATCGTCAATTCACCAATTAAACAGATGGCAGTATTTACCGAAGAAGAGCAACAGCGCATACAAAAGGCGGTGGCCGAGGCCGAGAAAAACACCTCAGGAGAGATACGGGTTTGTATTGAAAAAACCTGCAGCGATGAAGCGCTTGACCGTGCTGTAAGGTATTTTACCCAGCTGGAAATGCACAAAACCAAACTGCGTAACGGTGTGCTTATTTATGTAGCCACCGTTGATCGTAAGTTTGCCATTATAGGCGATGCCGGTATAAACAAGGTAGTTCCGGTTGATTTTTGGGATAAAACCAAAGATGACATGCTAAACCACTTAAAACATGGCAATTTAGTTGATGGCATTGTAACCGGTGTAGAACATGCCGGCGAGCAGCTAAAAAAATATTTCCCGTACCTGCTTGATGACAAGAACGAATTGTCTGATGATATTGCCTTTATGGATGGCCAATAAAAACTAAAATGTTTAAAAAACTCATACTATGCCTTGGCTTATTGCTATGCTTTGCCCAGGCGTTTTCACAGGAATATCCCGAAAGGCCTACCAATAGCCCGGTAGCCGACTTTACCAATACCTTAACAGCGGCCGATAAACAAAAGCTTGATGCTAAAATTAAAGCTTTTGAAGATTCTACTTCCAACCAAATAGCCGTTGTGATCATCCAATCAGTTGGTGAATATGACATTATTGAGTATGGTAACGGCCTTATCCGCAAATGGGGCATAGGCCAAAAAGATAAGAATAACGGTGTATTGATACTTGTTGCCCTTGCTGATCGTAAAATGTCTGTACAAACCGGTTACGGCCTTGAAGGCGCTTTGCCGGATATTGTTACGCAACAAATTATCCAAAATGATATGAAGCCCCGCTTTAGGGAGAATGATTATTACGGCGGATTAGACGCAGCCACTGATAATATTATAAAATATACCAAAGGCGAATACAAATCTACAGGCAAAAAGGCTACAAACAGGGGCAACCGTAAAGATGGCAGCCCTATAGGTTTTATTGTAATTATTGTTGTAGTTGTACTTATCATGGTATTCCGCAACCGTGGTGGCGGCGGTGGTGGCGGTAAGCAAATTATTGGCAGCCGTGGCAGCGCAAATCCTTTTTGGTGGTTACTGGCAGGCAGCATGCTTGGCGGTGGCGGCAGAAGCAGCGGCGGCAACGACTGGGGAGGTTTCTCTGGTGGCGGCGGAGGAGGCGGTGGCTGGGGTGGCTTTGGCGGCGGTAGTAGCGGCGGCGGCGGTTCATCAGGCAGCTGGTAATTCAAGAAAAATAACCTTTAATTAAGCTACACATGCAGCAGCACGATTATATACTTAACGAGGCCCGTAAGCTTGCTTTAATTTTGGCAAAGCTTATGGGCCTTAAAGTTGAAGGCAGAGAAGAGGATTACCTGCAATATTTTAACAGTACTTTACAGGATGAATACAGCATTGAACTTGAGGAACTACTAAATCTGTCGGACGATGAATTTGCTGATGCGTTAAAAAAAGCCGACCATAGTGCTGATAAGTTGAATGCCCTAAGCCAGATGTTGTATATGTTTGCCGAACCTTTTGAAGCAAATGAAGACACGGCTGCCATCCTGAAAAAAGTAATGATCATTTTTGATCTGTTGGAAACACAGCATCATTTTGAATCTTTTGAAAACTTAAACAAAAGAAACGCTATTTACAGTTTCTTTAATACTAACTATGAGCGATCTTAACTGGAAAACCTGTTCATCAGAATACATACATAAAGGCCCCTGGGCCACATTACGGAGTGATAAATGCGAAATGCCTGATGGCACCATTGTAGACCAATACTACGTATTAGAATACCCAAATTGGGCTAACGCGGTTGCCTTAACTGAGGATAATAAAATAGTTATGGTTAGGCAGTATAGGCATGCGGCCGGGATTGTATCACTGGAAATACCCGGCGGTGTTATTGAAGATGGCGAAGAACCCGAAGCAGGTATGCGCCGCGAACTACTGGAAGAGACCGGTTACCAGTTTAATGAGGTGGAACTTTTAAGTATTGTTTATGCCAACCCCTCCACCGCAAATAATAAAACCTTTTGCTACCTGGCTAAAGGCGGTAAAAAAGTACAGGAACAAAAACTGGATGAACACGAGAGCCTGGTGGTAGAAGAATACACTATTGAAGAGGTAAAGCAACTCCTGGCCGATAATAAAATACCCCAGGCATTGCACTGTACCGGACTGTTTTACGCGTTAATGAAATTGGGAGAATTGAAATAGAGAGAAATCTTGTATTAAAACTGGATAAGTATCTGCCCCTTTTCTACCTTATCTCCCGGTTTAATTTTAATGGTTTTTACAATTACATCGGCAGGCGATTTAATAATGTTCTCCATTTTCATTGCTTCCAGTACAAAAAGGTTATCTCCTTTTTTAATTTCGGCACCTTCTTCAACTAAAACTTTTAACACCATCCCCGGCATTGGTGCTTTAATCTCGCTTACCTTAGCGGCCAACAGGCTGCTTAGCCCAAGTTTATCAAGCAAAACATCATACTGATCTTTAGCAGCAAGGGTATATATAGTATTATTCACTTTTATCTCCGCGGTTTTCGCATCACGGTTAAAGCTCACTACTTCGGCGTTGTATGATCTGTTTTCGTTTATCACATGGTATAGCAGATCATTCAACTGCTTTATATCGGCATTTATCACATTATCATTAACCTGCAGCACGCCGGCTTGCCTGTCAACTTCAAAATCGTGCTTATTGTTAACCTTTATTTTATACATAACATTGTCTGGGCAAAATTTACCGAATTTAAGAATTAGCAGAATTTATTCACTATTGAATGCCATTCTTATTTAGTGAATATATATTGGATCATATTAGCACCCATTCTTAGCGCTTTTAACCGGGCTTCCTGACTATCGCCGGCGTAGGTGCCATAGTCTTCCCATCCGTTGCCCAGATCGCACTCATAGGTATAAAAACACACTAACCGGCCTTTATATATCAGGCCGAACCCTTGCGGGCGCTTGCCATCATGCTCGTGTATTTTAGGGAGCCCTGTTGGGAAATTATATTTTTGATGATAAATGGCATAATTGGGTGGCAGCTCCACAAAGTCAAGCTCCGGGAAAACTTTTTTCATTTGCGGGCGAATAAACTTATCAAAGCCGTAGTTATCGTCAATATGCAAAAAGCCACCGCCTGTAAGGTACTTACGCAGGTTACTTGCTTCCTGGTCGCTAAAAATAACATTGCCATGCCCGGTCATAAACACAAAGGGGTAGTTAAAAAGTTCATCACTGCCAGCTTCTACCACCTCTTCTTCCGGCTGAAAGTTGGTTTTTAAATTAACGTTGCAAAATTTAATAAGATTGACCAATGCCGTGCGGTCGCCGTACCAATCGCCGCCCCCATTGTATTTTAGCCGGCCCATTTTGTATGATGGCGCTGTAAAACTGCTGATGCATAACAGCAAAGCAAAGGCTGTAACAATAAAAACGGATCTTTTCATTTAACGGTTTAAAAAGTTGGCCTCGAAACAGGCTTCCAAAGCGGCTGTTTCTGTACGCAGTCGGCTTTCACCTAAAGTTATGGCTTTATATCCGTTTTGCAAAGCGCTATCAACTTCGGCAGGGGTAAAGTCGCCTTCAGGGCCTATTAGTATTAAATAACGCCCGTTCTTTTCAATTGATTGTGCCAGGCTTACTTTTTCGCCATCGGCACAGTGGGCTATAAACTTTTGCCCGTTAAACGGCTGCTTTAAAAACTGGTTAAAGTTAATGGCAGGATTCAATACCGGGTGATATGCTTTAATAGATTGCTTAATTGCAGATGTAATGATCTTATCCAGCCTTTCAACCTTGGCCTCCTTCCGCTCAGATCGCTGGCAGATGATCAATGATATTTCATCGATGCCTATCTCTGTGGCCTTTTCCAGGAACCACTCCACTCTATCTAAATTTTTTGTGGGTGCTATGGCAATGTGCAGGTAATGGTTACGCTTATTAAATTCAGTAGTAACCGAATTGATCTGCAATATGGTACGCTTGGGGTGGGCGTCTTTTATTTCGGCCTCGTATAAGCCGCCTTTGCCATCTATCAGGGTAACCTCATCGCCAGCTACCAGCCTCAACACGCGCACTGCATGCTTACTTTCTTCTTCACTTAAAAAGTATTGGGGTAACGATGGGTTGATATCCGGTGTATAAAAAAGCTGCATAGACTTAAGCTAAAAAGCTGAAGGCTCAAAGCCAAAAGCTACTAAGTGTACTCCTTGTTTAATGTAAATCTACAGCGTCTTCTTCGTTAATAAGCAACTCCAGCTTTACAGATTCAATATTCTGATCAGATTTTTTTAGTACGGTGATGTTGTACCCGTTTGATTCTTTTTGCTCGCCTACATCAGGTATTTTACCAAAGATATGGCCCAACCAGCCTGATACGGTATCAAAATCGCCATCCTCGGGCAGGTCGTGCGGCAAATGCTCGTTCACATCATAGATAGGCGCCAGGGCGTTCACTACAAATTCGCGTTCACTTATCTTTTCAACAATAGGCTTTTCCTCGTCAAACTCATCCTGTATCTCGCCTACCAGTTCTTCAACAATATCTTCAAGGGTAACCATACCGGCAGTACCGCCAAACTCGTCAGATACAATAGCTATCTGGATACGCTTTTGCTGCAGCTCGGCCATCAGATCATTGATCTTTTTGGTTTCGGGAATAAAATATGGCTTGCGGATAATATTTTTCAGAACAATCTCTTCATTCCGTGCCAGCAAGGGTAAAATATCCTTAGCATGTACAATACCAATGATCTTATCTATCACATCATCATACACCGGCATGCGGGAATATCCTTCGGTTATCAGGATTTCCAACAACTCCTCTTTAGGGGTATCTACCTCAATGCCCGATATTTTGGTGCGGGGCACCATAATATTCTTAACCACACGCTCGTTAAAATCAAACACATTCTGTATCAGCTCATGTTCATTTGAATCAAGCGCGCCGGTCTCTTTACCCTGTTCCAATAAATATTGCAATTCTTCAGAACTATGGTGCATTTCGCCGCCTTCTAAAGTACTGATGCCTAAAAGTCTCAGAATAAAATTAGCGAAACCGTTTAACAGCCAGATAAACGGCCGAAACACTACAAAGAAAAAGCGCAATGGCAGAGAAACCGCCAGCGTTGTACGTACCGATTTTTGTATAGCCAATGACTTGGGGGCCAATTCGCCAAATACAATATGTAATACGGTAATAGCTATGAATGATAAAACATGGCTTGCTGTGATAAAGCCGGGAGTAAGCTCAATACCAACTGCCAAAAATGCTCTTAGCACAATATTGGTAACCACCCCCTCACCTATAACACCTAAACCAAGTGATGCAATAGTAATACCCAGCTGTGTTGCAGCCAGGTAACCATCTAAGTTATGTAATATGCCCCGTGCTACTTTAGCTACTCCGCTGCCGGATTTAGCCTTAATTTCAATTTGCGAGCCTCTTACTCTTACCATGGCAAACTCTGCGGCCACAAAAAAGCCGTTGAGCAGAACCAAAAATATGGTCAGGAATATGTAGAATACACTAATTTCGTAATGCGCGGGGTCCATTTATTATTTATTTGTGATCAGGGAAAGTAGACTTGTATAGTTCTAAACTTTCGTTAATTACCTTGTGCGCGTAACGTAAGCCCAGCAAATGCTCAATAGTTACATTCTTGCCTTCCAGTTTTTTGTAATCTTTAAAAAAGCGTACTATCTCTGTCATAGCATGCGGCGGTAACTCATTCAAATCATTAATGTAGTTTACAGACATATCGTTCTTAGCAACAGCTATGATCTTATCGTCCTGCTCTCCATTATCAACCATGTGCATTACGCCTACAATTTTTGCTTCGATGATAGACATCGGAAAAACATCAATAGAGCAAAGCACCAATATATCTAAAGGATCTTTATCATCACAATAAGTTTGTGGTATAAAGCCATAATTGGCAGGGTACATTACTGATGAAAATAAGACACGATCGAGCTTTAACAAGCCCGAATCTTTATCTATTTCATATTTAGCCTTTGATCCTTTAGGAATTTCTATGATTGCATTTACAATTTCAGGAATATTATCTCCCGGAGAGACTTGGTGCCAGGGGTGTTGTGTACTCATTTATTCTATTATATATTTTCTATTTTATCGTTATCCGTTTTTTTTAACCGTCCTTTTACATAGGTTACAATAAGCGGTATTGTAGTTACAAATATTAACCCCAGTATTATATACTGCAGGTTATTTTTCAATTCGGGGAACTGCCTGCCTAAAAAATACCCGGCTAAGGTTAATGTAGTTACCCAGGCAACACTGCCTATTATGTTATAAATTGTAAACTTTTTAAGGTCAACTCTTACTACACCTGCAAATATAGGGGCAAATGTCCTAACTATAGGGAAAAATCTGCCTAAAATCAAAGCCATGCCTCCATGTTTGGCATAAAACTCTTCTGCTACTGCTATGTATCTCTTTTTAAAGAAAAAAGAATCGTTTTTTTTGAACAGCATGGGCCCCGTTCGGTAACCAAACCAGTAGCCGGTATAATTGCCTAAAATGCCCGACGCGATCAATGAAAGCACTAATACATGAATAGGTACATCAATAACACCGGCGCTGCTTAATACGCCTGCAAGGAATAACAAATAATCGCCCGGTAAAAAAAAACCAAAAAATAAGCCTGTTTCAGCAAATACTACTATAAGCAACAGGTAAAACCCGCCAGTACTTAAAATGGCTTGCGCATCAGTTAAATTTTGAAGGTATTCCCAAAAGTTTTCCATTAAAACTATATCCGTAAAACTACAAATATTAAATCAATTTGCAGTTAAGGCCCTGTTATTAAATAAGAGCAGATATAATTGAAGGATAGATACCGATAAGAATTGTTGCCAATGCCGACAAGCCTAAAACAAATTTGTAGTAAGGCGGAACTTCAACCTCGGCACGCTCTGCACTGCGGAAATACATGGCAATAATAACCCTGAAGTAGTAAAATATACTGATGATAGCATTTACCACCGCTATAATTACCAGCCAGAATTTATAATGAGCCAACGCACCAGTAAACATGTAGAACTTACCAATAAACCCGGCAGTAAGCGGGATACCGGCTAATGATAGCATGCTGATAGTAAGCACCAATGCCAGGAACGGGTTTCTTTTTGCAAGGCCGTTAAAGCCTTCAAAGTTATCGCTGCCGGTTTGTTGCCTCACCAATATTAAAGCGCCAAAGGCTACAATTGAAGCAATTGAATAAGCGGTAGCATATACAAATATTGAATTTGCCGAGCCTGCGCCTATTGCAACTATTGCAAATAACAGGTAGCCCGCATGTGATATGCTGGAGAATGCCAGCATACGCTTAAAGCTTTGCTGGTATAGTGCTGTTATATTGCCTATAAATAGGGTGATGATAGTAATAACCATTAATACCGGCGCCCAAAAATCTGCCATCAAAATAAAGCTTGCAGAGAATAAACGCAGGAATGCCGCGAAGCCCGCTACCTTAACCACGGTTGACATGTAAAGCGTGATCAATGATGGTGAGCCTTCGTATACGTCTGGTGTCCAGAAGTGGAAAGGGGCGGCACCAACCTTAAAGCAAAGGCCAACCACTATCAGTAATATACCGGTGTAAAATATGGGGTCGATATCATGCGGGTGGGTAGCTACATAATCGCGGATGCCTTCCAGATCAAATGAACCCGAAGCACCATAGATAAGCGTGATACCAAACAATAAAAAGCCTGTTGAGAAAGCACCCATCAGGAAGTACTTTAAAGCCGCCTCATTTGATGCGAAGTCATTTTTGCGGATACCTGCCAATATATACAAGCTTACCGACATGATCTCGATTCCGATAAACAGCATTACCAGGTTGTGATAAGATACCATTACAATAATGCCTGCCAATGAGAATAAGATAATAGCGTAATACTCGGCAATATGGTTGCTTATTTTTTCAAAATATCCTTTAGAAAGCAATAATATTAATATGGTTGAAACTATGCTGATAACCGAAAAAGCGATAGAAAAATTATTGAACAGCATCATGCCATGATAAATAGGCACTGCATTATCGTTCCATTGTAAAACAGCTGCACCCAAAGCAACCAGTAAACCTACAACAGTTACCGGCAACAATGCCTTTTGAGCTTTGTATAAACCCATGTACAAAAGCACTATAGGTAAAACAGATATGATTATTAACGTGGTCATATATTAAATTCTAAAACCTAAATCCTAAACTCTAAAATTTAAACTCCAAATGCCAAATTCTAAAACCTAAATCTTAAAACTTAAACGCTGAACCTAAATTATGGGTATTAAAACCTATAGGTTATTTACTTTCATTTTTTCAAGGATAGCTCCAAATATTCTCATCAATTCAGTTCCTTCCTGTATCAATGCTTTTCGGGTAGCTTCCATTTGCTCTGTAACATCTATAAGCCTGAGCCATAACTGGCTTTCTTTTGCTTCTTTTCTACAGATCTTTATTCTATGTGAATAATCGTTTCTGCTAAAACTTTCATTAGCTTCAATCAAATTTGCCGCAACTGATCCGGAAGACCTTATCAACTGTTTGTAGTATTCGATGTTGTGTATCGATTTATCGATCTTCTTTAAAAACTCTTTCGTGTTGTTGGCAAAATCAAATGTTCTTTCTTCCAAATCGTATTTTTTAACATTTGATCTTTCCGCCTCCATTTTCTTTCCCTTTTTATTTTCTTTTAGGATTTAGAAATTAGAGTTTAGAATTTACCAACCGCAAACTTGGCACTCACTGTTTGTACTAAATTAGTAACCGCCGCCTCTGATATATGCAATATAGGCTGCGGATAAACACCGATAGCGATGATCAGCACGCAGATAATACCCAGCACTAATTTCTCTGATCCGTCAATATCAGCAAATACAGCTGTTAGCGCGTTGGTTTCGCCCTGCATTACACTCTTATACATACGCAGCATATATACCGCGCCAAATATGATGGTTAAACCTGCAACTGCTGCAAACCAGATGTTATACTGGAACACACCTTTCAGTAACAGAAACTCGCCTACAAAACCATTGGTTAATGGTAAGGCTACTGTACCTAATACGATAATTAAAAACGCGATAGAGAAGTTGGGCGCTACTTTAGATATACCACCCATCTGGCTAATATCACGGGTGTTTAAACGCCTGCTGATGATATCCCATATAAAGAACATACCTACCACGTTTATACCGTGGCTAAGCATTTGGATCATGGCGCCTTGTACACCTTGTGTTGTCCAGGCAAAAATACCTGCTGATATTAAACCAACGTGTGCTATAGATGAGTATGCTACTAAGCGCTTACCATCCTTTTGATTAAATGCTATCAGCGAAGCATAAACAATACCGATAACCGATAATATGATAGCCAGATTTTGCCAATGTAAAAAGCCAACCGGCGCGTTAGGTATCAGCCAGCGGATAACGCCATAGATCCCCATCTTTAGCATAATACCTGATAACATCATGGTACCTGCAGATGGTGCTTCGGTATAAGTATCGGGCTGCCAGGTATGGAAAGGGAATACCGGCATTTTAATTGCAAACGCTATAAAGAACGCCCAAAATACCCACGACTGGTGGCTGGCATCAAGGCTTAGGTCATAAAAGGCGTGTATATCATAAACCTTGTTGGGCGTTTGCAGATACAGGAAGATAATTCCCAACAGCATAAATAACGATCCTGCAAAGGTGTAAATGAAAAATTTAATATTGATGCGGATACGGTTCTCGCCGCCCCATAATGCACATATAAAATAGATAGGTATCAGGGCAGCTTCCCAGCCCACATAAAATAAGAAACCATCCAGCGCGGTAAATACGGTTAATAACCCTGCCTGCATAAATAGTATTAAAGCGTAGAACGCCGGGGCATTCTTATACTCATGCTTGTAGGTGGTTAAAATAATAAGCGGCACAAGCACCGTGGTTAGCAGCACCATTACCATACTTATACCATCAATACCAGCGCTAAAATAAACGCCCATCGTTGGGATCCACGGCGTATCAATAGTGTATTGGGTTGATGCATCGGGCACAAAGCCTGATAAAAAATAAAAAGCGATTGCCAGTTCAACTACGGCAAAAAACAATGCGGCATGCTTTGCCACTTCATTTTTGAAAAACAGCACTAAAAGAGCTGCTACTATCGGTAAAAAAAGTAAAATACTAACCGTCATTTTATAGGGTAAAACGCTATCGTTTTATATTCTTAAAAAGTTGTAAACCAATACGGCAATAATACCTATCACCATTATAAATATGTAGAAACCTACATTACCTGTTTGTAACAGGCGCAGGCCTTTGCTTGCTTCTATTGAACCTTTGCCTAAGCCGTTCACAAATCCATCTATACCACTTAGCTCAACTACTTTATAGAAAAATACCGATACAGCGTCCAGCGGCTTACGGATGATCATGTCATACAATTCATCAATATAGAATTTATTGTAGGACAGGTTTGACAATGCCGGGCGTTCTTCTTCGTCAGATACCGGTACGCTCGCCTTACTTACATATTTCATGTAAGCGTATATCATAGCGAATATGGCTACAGCAACAGAGATGCCCATTAGCAACCACTCCGTACTGTGGCTTAGCTCATGTTCGCCTAATAGTGCTTTTGAGCTTGCAAATACCGGCTCAAGGAAAGCGCCCAGCTCATGATGGCCACCCATAACCGCAGGTACGCCTATCATACCGCCAATGGCAGATAATATAGCCAGTATTATTAAAGGGATGGTCATGCTTGCAGGCGACTCATGTAAATGGTGCTCCTGGTCATGCGTTCCGCGGAATTTACCCCAAAAGGTGAGGTACATCATCCGGAACATATAGAAAGAGGTTAACATGGCGGTAATAACACCCACTACATAAAATGTTGTGCTATGTGCAAAGGCCGCGGCCAAAATTTCGTCTTTTGAAAAGAAACCCGAGAATGGTGGGATACCGGCAATGGCTATAGTACCAACCAGCATGGTCACAAAAGTAATTTTGATCTTACCTTTCAGTCCGCCCATTTTGCGCATATCCTGCTCGCCGCCCATGGCGTGGATAACAGAACCAGCACCCAGGAACAATAACGCTTTAAAGAATGCATGGGTTAACACATGGAAGAATGCACCGGTATAAGCGCCAACGCCTAAACCTAAAAACATATATCCTAACTGTGATACGGTTGAGTATGCCAGCACCTTTTTAATGTCAGTTTGTGTAAGGGCAATTAATGCGGCAAACGCGGCAGTGGCTAAACCTACAATGGCAATTACTTCCATCGTATCCGGCGCCATCGTAAACAGGATGTTTGAACGGGCTATCATATAAATACCTGCTGTAACCATGGTAGCAGCGTGTATTAATGCCGATACAGGTGTTGGCCCGGCCATTGCATCTGGTAACCAGGTGAACAATGGTAACTGTGCCGATTTACCAATAGCACCTACAAACAATAATATTGTGATCAATACAAAAGGGGCGTCGCCGGCTTTCATACCTGCCGCTTTAGGGAAGATATCCGCGTAAGCAACACTGTTGAATGTGTTAACAATAAGGAAGATACCTAATAAGAAACCCAAATCACCAATACGGTTCATGATAAAGGCCTTTTTGGCAGCATCGGCATAGCTTGGGTTGGTATACCAGAACCCTATTAAAAGGTACGAGCATAAACCTACCCCTTCCCAGCCAATAAACATGATAACGTAGTTAGAACCCATTACCAGCAGCAGCATAAAGAATACAAACAGGTTTAGGTAGGAGAAAAACTTACCAAAACCGGCATCGTCATGCATGTAACCGATAGAATATAAATGAATGAGGAAACCAACCCCGGTAACAATGAGCAGCATTATTGAACTGAGCTGATCTACCAGGAAAGAAAATGGAATTTTAAAGTCGCCAACGCTTATCCAATCGAATAGGGTAACATTAATTGGTTCGCCGGTTTGTTTGATCTGGAAAAATGCAGCAACGCTTAAGCCAAATGCCACTAATACCAATAAACTACCGATAGCACCGATAACACCTTTCGACAAGGAATTGCGCCCAAGTCCGTTAATAACAAAACCGGCTAAGGGTAGTACAGGAATAAGCCAGATTAATTTGTCCATTTATATAGTTCTTTACCCCCTAACCCCCTGAAGGGGGAACAGAAGTTTGATTGTTTAATTCTTTATTTTCCTCTAAGCTCCCCTTCAGGGGGTTACCATTTCAACCTGTTCAATACGTTAATATCGATAGAGTTGGTGTTACGGTATATCATTACTATAATGGCCAGCCCTACTGCTACTTCTGCAGCGGCCAGTGCCATAATAAAAAACACAAAAACCTGCCCGGCTGCATCGCCACGGTAAACCGAAAATGCGGTAAGCAACAGGTTAACCGAGTTAAGCATCAGCTCAACCGACATAAATATCACAATAGCATTACGGCGTAATAAAACACCCATAACACCTATTGAAAATATAATAGCGCTTAATAATATGTAATGGTTAAGCGGCACCGCTTGAATGGTATTTGTTAAACTGTCCATCAGATGGTTGCTTTTGTTTCTTTAGGATCTTTAGTGGCCAGTAATACAGCGCCAACCATTGCCGATAGCAGCAATATTGATGATACTTCAAACGGCAATAAAAATTCGTTAAATAATATTTTACCCAGGTTTTTCACAAGGCCCAGCTCGGGGTTCTTCAACACTACAGGATCTGACGCGCCCAATGATTTTAATGACGATACCAGCGCTACAGCTAATATACCACCGCCAAATACAGCGGCTATCTTAATCATAAATGGCTTAACCGGTTCCGATTCTTTGTTGAGGTTAATGAGCATCAGCGTATATAAAAACAATACCAGTATGGCGCCCATGTAAACTATAAAGTTTACTATAGCCAAAAACTGCGCATTCATTAATATATAGTGAATGGTGAAAGTAAAAAAGGTAAGTATAAGGTACAGTATACTATGCACCGGGTTTTTTGCAGAAATAACCAGTATAGAAAAGAATATGGATAAAAACGCGATGAAGTAAAATGTACTCATGTTTATATTTTACAATATACTTTTGCCCTTCAAAAAAGAGTTGGGCAAAGGTATAAAACTTCTGTTATTGATTTAAAGGTGGTTCTACTAATTTGTCTTTTCCGTAAATAAAATCTTTCCTCAAATAATCTGATGGAATGATATCGCCGTCAAGATATATCGCTTCTTTAGGGCAGGCCTCTTCACAAAGTCCGCAGAAAATACAGCGCAACATGTTAATTTCGTAAACGGCAGCATATTTCTCCTCACGGTATAAATGCTCCTCGCCTTTCTGGCGCTCAGCAGCCGTCATAGTTATAGCCTCTGCCGGGCATGATAATGCGCACAAACCGCAGGCAGTGCAACGCTCCGCACCATTCTCATCGCGTTTAAGCGAGTGCATACCCCGAAAGTTTTCAGAAAACTCACGCTTCTCATCCGGGTATTGTATAGTAACCGGTTTTTTGAAAAAGTGACTCATAGTAATAGACAAACCATGCACAATTGCGGGCAGGTAAGCCCGTTCCCAAAAATTGAGTGGTTTTACTACTAATTGCTTTTTCTTATTACTTAATGATTCCATTTGATTCCTCTGTCTAACTAAAAAAAGTAATAAAAATACCTGTTAACACAATGTTTGCTATAGCCAACGGTATTAATACCTTCCAACCTAAATCCATCAGCTGATCATAACGGAAACGCGGAATGGTCCAGCGAACCCACATAAAGAAGAAGATGAACAGGAATATTTTTGTAAAGAACACCACAGTACCAATAAGTGGGCCAATAACCGGGCCAACATGGGCGGTAACCCAATCCATACCCGGATAGTTATAACCACCCCAATACAAGGTAGCCATTACTGCCGATGATATAAACATATTAATATACTCGGCAAACAGGTAAAAACCCAGCTTCATTGATGAGTACTCGGTATGATAACCACCCACCAGCTCGGTTTCGCACTCTGGCAAATCAAACGGTGTGCGGTTGGTTTCTGCAAATGCGCAAACAATAAATATCAGGAAACCTAACGGCTGATAGATCACATTCCAGTGCCAGCCGTGTTGGGCCTGGGCAATTTCGCCTAAACTTAAAGTACCGGTAACCATTAACAGGGCTATGATGGAAAGCCCCATTGAAATTTCATAACTGATGTTTTGGGAAGCTGCACGGATAGCACCTAATAAAGAGTATTTATTGTTTGACGCCCAGCCGCCTATCATTACACCATATACCCCCAGTGACACTACACCAAAGATATACAGGATCCCTACATTAATATCAGTAACCTGCAGCGGGATAACTTTATCGCCAACGGTTAAATTTTGCCCCCATGGGATAACCGCCGAACCGATACATGCGGTAAGGATAGCTAACGAAGGCCCAACAATGAATAAAAATGGTGTTGCGTTGGTTGGGATGATCTCCTCTTTCATGAACATTTTAGCACCATCAGCCAGTGGCTGTAAAATACCAAACGGACCGGCACGGTTAGGGCCTACCCTATCCTGAAAAAATGCCGCTATTTTACGCTCGGCATAGGTAGAGTACATAGCTACTACCAGGCTAATGGCGAATATGATTATTATAAGCCCAAATTTTATGGCGATATCTGTTAATTCCATTACAGGCGTGTCTCCCTTTCAAATTGTTCTTTATTCGCTTCTATCAATAGCGGGTTGGTTTTTACAACCGGCAGTGGTTTAAGAGTATCATAGTGATTGGAGTTAATAACAGATTTATGCGATACTTTACGCGGGCCTTCTATTACCCAGTCACTGGTTTTTTTCTTATCAAAACGGCAGGTATTGCAAATAAATTCTTCTGCTTCGCCGTACTCATCTTTACGCGCGGTAACACGTATAACATCTTCGCCTTTGTACCACAAGGTAACTTTACCCCCGCAGCCTTCGGTATGGCAATCGCGGTGTGCCTCAACAGGTTTGGTGAACCAAACACGGTTTTTAAAGCGGAAAGTTTTATCAGTTAACGCGCCTACAGGGCATACATCAATTACGTTACCGGAAAAATCATTATCAACCGCTTTTTGTATGTACGTTGAAATTTCTGAATGATCGCCACGGTTTAAGATACCATGTATGCGGTGATCGGTTATCTGGTCGGCAACAAATACGCAACGGTAGCAAAGGATGCAGCGCGTCATATGCAGTTGGATCTTATCACCAATATCAATTTTCTCGAACGTACGGCGGTCAAACTCATAACGGGTTTTGGCAGCACCGTGCTCATAGCCTAAGTCTTGTAAATGGCACTCGCCTGCCTGGTCGCAAACAGGGCAATCAAGCGGGTGGTTTATCAATAACATCTCTACCACACCCTTGCGCGCCTCAATAACTTCCGGCGAAGTAATGTTTTTTACTTCCATGCCATCCATGACTGTGGTACGGCAACTTGCTACCAATTTTGGCATAGGGCGCGGATCCTTTTCAGAACCTTTGCTTACCTGTACCAAACAGGTACGGCATTTACCGCCGGTACCTTCCAGCTTGGAGTAATAGCACATAGCAGGCGGAACAATGTCGCCACCTATCAGCCTTGCAGCGTTCAGTATGGTCGTCCCGGCCTCTACTTCAATAGGAAATCCGTCTATCGTAACTTTCATTTATAATTCAAAATTAAAAAGTCAAAAGTAAAAAACTATGCTTTTTAAGTACTATCTAATCCAGGTTGATGATGATAGATGCGATGATCTTTGACAGCTCATCAGCTTCGTTCAGCAACTCGTTTAATTTATCTTTCTCGTTTACCAAAACTGTGTCTCTAATCAAACACAGCCAGTATTTTGTTTCATTTGCCGACTTAAGCGCTATTTTATAGTAGTTCTTAAAGTCTTTAGTCGAGCTACCCGCTTTAGCTTCAACAATATTAGCACCTACGGATGTACCGCTTCTTATTAATTGGTCAAAAAGTGAAAAGAAAATCTTCTCATATCTGGCACTTGCGATGAATAAAACTAATTCCTTTGAAAACTGATAACACCTATGTTTGATGTTGTAAGGTTTCTCGCTCAAATGCTTTCTATTTTTTAATTTTTACTTTTAAATTTTGACTTATCCCGCTGCACTCTCCAACTTCGGTAATGGGTCAGCATAATGTGCTAATCCGTAATTACCTGCCACCGCTGCCGATGGGTTGGTTACGTGCCACTCAAACTCATCCCTAAAATGGCGGATAGCACTGGCCACCGGCCAAGCTGCCGCGTCACCCAGCGGACAAATGGTGTTACCTTCAATTTTCTTTGCTACATCAACCAGCAGGTCCATGTCGCTCATTTTACCGTGGCCATATTCCAGGCGGTGCAAAACTTTTTCCATCCAGCCGGTACCCTCACGGCATGGTGAACATTGGCCGCAGCTTTCATGGTGATAAAACCTTGCAAAGTTCCAGGTATTACGAACAATGCACTGGTCTTCGTCATAAGCGATGAAACCGCCCGATCCCATCATGGTACCACTAACAAAGCCACCATCAGCTAATGATTCATAGCTCATGAGGCGTGGTTCGTTATTAATAGTTTTCAGGAATAGGTTTGCCGGTAAAATGGGTACAGATGAACCACCTGCAACCACCGCTTTTAAACGCTTGCCATTGGCTATGCCACCGCAATATTCATCGCTGTATAAAAATTCTTCGGCCGGTAAACCCAGGTCAATTTCATAAACACCCGGATTTTTTAAATTACCACCTGCAGATATCAGCTTGGTACCTGTACTACGGCCGATACCTAATTTCGCATATTCGTCGCCGCCTTCATTGATGATAGGCACAACAGCTGCAATTGATTCTACATTGTTAACTACCGTTGGGCAGCCATACAATCCTGCAATAGCAGGGAACGGCGGTTTAATTCTTGGGTTACCGCGTTTACCTTCCAATGATTCTAACAAAGCGGTTTCTTCGCCGCAGATGTAAGCACCACCACCCGGTTGTACGTAAAGCTCCAGATCATACCCGGTGCCTAATATATTTTTACCTAAAAAGCCTTTGGCTTTTGCTTCGGCAATTGCTCTTTCAAGTATGCGTATCTGCGGCATCATTTCGCCACGTACGTATATGTATGATGTTTTTGCACCCAACGCAAAGCTGGATACTATCATTCCCTCAATTAATAAGTGAGGGATGTAGGTCATCAAAAACCGATCTTTAAAAGTACCTGGCTCAGATTCATCCGCGTTACAAACCAGGTAACGCTCAACCCCTTCCGGCTTAGCCAAAAAGCTCCACTTCATCCCGGTAGGGAAGCCTGCACCACCACGGCCGCGTAAACCCGATTTTTTTACCTCCTCCACCACTTCATCAGGGGTAAGGGTTTTCAGGGCTTTTTCAACAGCAGCGTAACCGCCTTTTGAGCGGTAAACATCAAATGTATTGATGCCGGGTACGTTTATATGTTCTAAAAGTAATTTACGTGCCATTACTAATATATTTTACCACTCATTTTATAAGCAGCTATATGATTTCTTATACAATTTGAAAGTATCATTACGGTTGTGATCCCAATAATGAGGTGATAATGCTCTGGCACCTGCAGTAAAAAGAACAGAACTATGCCTGCTATTAATGCTGCGTCCCAGCTTATCAACCTGTTTCTTTCATTCATTAATTATTAGCCTTCGCCTTTAAATCGTTTATTAAAGTATCAACCGATTCGGTGGTTAATTTTTCGTAAAATGTATACTCGGGGCCAATTTGCAATACAGGGCCAAAGCCACAGGCAGCAAGGCACTCTACACCTCTCCAGCTAAATAAGCCATCGGGGGTAACATCGCCTTCTTTTACGCCAAGTGTTTCTTCTATATGCTCCATTATTGGGGTTGCGCCAACAATTTCGCAAGGGCCGGTGCGGCAAACTTCAAGCATGTACTTGCCTTGCGGCTTTAAAAAATACATGGTATAAAATGATGCCACTTCGTAAACCTCAATAGGTTGTATAGAAAGGTATTCGGCCACTTTATCCATTGCAGGTACGCTCACCCATCCAAACTCGGCCTGTACCAGGTGCAGTATGGGCAATAATGCCGATTTTTGTTTCCCCTCGGGATAACGGCTAACTACATCAGCAAACTGGCTGATCAGTTCCGGTGTAAATGTTACCGGTGTGTTGGTATCTTGTACGCTAAGCATCTAATTCTCCTGCTATTACGTTTAAACTACTCATGTTAATAATCGCATCAGATAATAACATCCCCTGGCTCATTGGTGCATACATCTGGTAATTGATAAAGCTTGGCCTGCGGAAATGTAAACGGTATGGCGAACGGCCACCGTCATTAACCAGGTAAAAGCCTAATTCGCCGTTTGCACCTTCAACCGCGTGGTAAACTTCGGCATTAGGGGTTTCCACTTCGCCCATCACAATTTTAAAGTGGTAGATCAAAGCTTCCATGTTATTATAAACTTCCTCTTTTGGAGGCAGGTAATATGCAGGTACATCAGCATGGAAAATATCTGATGGCTCTTTTTCTATTTTAGCCAAAGCTTGCTCTATAATGCGCAGGCTTTGCCACATTTCTTCGTTACGTACTAAAAAACGATTGTAAACATCGCCATTTTCGCCAACGGGTACTTCAAAATCAAAATCTTCATATGATGAATATGGCTCCATTGCCCTTACATCATAATCAACACCGGTGGCACGTAAAATAGGGCCGCTCCAGCTGTAGCTTAACGCGGTTTCGGCAGTAACTGCTGCAACACCTTTAGTGCGGTCAACAAATATGCGGTTACGGTTAAACAGGTTTTGAAACTCTTTTAAAACCCCAGGGAAATCTTTTAAGAATTTACGTGTTTTGGCAAACGCGATAGTATTAAAATTACGCTCAAAGCCCCCTATCCGGCCAATATTTGTTGTTAAACGCGAGCCACAGATCTCTTCATAAATTTCATATATCGCTTCGCGATACTCCATCATGTATAAGAAACCTGTAAAAGCGCCGGTATCAACACCCAATACACCATTACAAATAATATGGTCTGATATACGGGCAAGCTCCATAATAATAACACGCATGTAATCCACACGTTTTGGCATCTGGATATTCAGCAGCTTCTCAACCGTCATATGCCATCCCATATTGTTTATGGGCGACGAACAATAGTTCAGGCGGTCTGTAAGGGGTGTTATCTGATAGAATGGGCGGTGTTCGGCAATTTTCTCAAATGCGCGGTGTATATAACCTATAGTTGATACGCCACTAACAATACGTTCACCATCCATTTGCAGCACGTTCTGGAACACACCATGCGTAGCAGGGTGTGTAGGGCCCAGGTTGAGTGTGGAATACTCATTCTGCGGATCGTTATCGTTATATACGGGGTGGTTCTGCATTTATGTTATCTCCCGAAAAAGTAATCTTTTTTATCAATACGGTTTGGATCTTCCAGCGGAAACTCCTTCCTCAGCGGAAACGCGGTCATGTCATCAACATTCAGTATCCTCCTCAGATCGGGGTGCCCGTCAAATATCACCCCAAAAAAGTCATACGTTT
Source organism: Mucilaginibacter sp. (assembly GCF_041660805.1). GTDB lineage: Bacteria > Bacteroidota > Bacteroidia > Sphingobacteriales > Sphingobacteriaceae > Mucilaginibacter. Next base: position 77,726 of record NZ_JBAZVP010000017.1, read on the forward strand.
CTCTTTCCATCCAGTTAGCGCCATCCCATATAGTTGTAGCCGTTGGGATATGCACGTCTTCAAGCGTAAGAAAAACTTTTACACGTATGCGTGTATTAGTAGTTAAGCTGTGCAGGTGATATATTACACCAATTGGCTTTTCAAGCTCGGGGTAATGTATGGCAGTTAAATCTGTTAAAAAAATAAACTGCAGCGCCGCATCTGTTTTTAAAAAGGTAAGTACATCGGTAATGGATTCTTTACCTGTTTCAACGGTAAGCAAGCCAAAATCCGCACCGGTTTCAGTAACCTGGCCCGGAAACTTATCAGTTAGCTTTTGCAAAAGCACTTCGTTAGCTATCTTACCCATTATTGAATTCCGTATTTAGCAAGTAAAGCCTGGTACTTGGGTTCTTCCCTGCGGCGAAGCGTTTCTGTCTGCACTAATTTTTGAATAGCCATAAAGCCATCAATAATAGCTTCGGGGCGTGGCGGGCAACCGGGAACGTAAACATCAACCGGGATAACTTCATCAATACCCTGTAAAACAGAATAAGTATCAAAAATACCACCGCTTGATGCACAGGCACCAACAGCCATAACCCAGCGTGGCTCGGCCATTTGCAGGTAAACCTGGCGTAAAACCGGACCCATTTTTTTAGATATAGTACCCATTACCATTAGAAGATCGGCCTGGCGCGGCGAAAAGCTTAAGCGTTCGGCCCCAAACCTTGAAAGATCATAATGTGAGCCCATTGTGGCCATAAATTCAATACCGCAGCATGATGTTGCAAACGGCAAAGGCCATAAAGAGTGCGAGCGCGCCAAACCCACTGCTTTATCAAGCGAAGTGGCAAAAAATCCGGACCCCTCTATGCCCGCAGGAGCGTCAACTATTTGAATATCACTCATGAATTATTATCAAATAAAATAAACCCATCAGCCATGCTGATTTGCAAATTTAAATAAAATACCATTGTAAGAGGTACACTAAGAATACCCTGGAATATATTTAGAATCAATCTAAACTAATCCCAGTTCAATGCGCCTTTTTTGATGATGTAGAAGAAACCGGCAAGTAATGTTCCCATAAAAATGAACATTTCTATCATACCTTCTTTACCCAGTTCGCGGAAGTTTACCGCCCATGGGTACATGAATATCACCTCTACATCAAATAATACAAACAGTATAGCAACCAGAAAGTATTTGATTGACATGGGGGTGCGGGCATTACCAATAACCTCAATACCCGACTCAAACGGCGTCAATTTATCTTTAGTTACCCGTTTAGGACCAATTTTATGTGTTACAAACATAGTAGTAACAACAAACCCCATTGCCACCAGCATCTGGAATATGATGGGCAAATAATTAACCGGTAAACTTTGTAATTCCATACCGCAAATATACAAATGAGCGCATAATAAAAAAGGCCTCTTTTTCAAGAGGCCTTTTAATATTCATTAAAATTAAAGGTTATTTCCCCTTTGTGCCACTTTTACGGGCAAAGAATGCTGCTGCCTGCTTATTAGTAGGGTCAAACTCTTTTGCCTTGGTAAAGCTTTCAGTTGCTTTCGCGTCGTCTTTCTCTTTATACTGATAGAAAAGACCAAGGTAAGCATATGCTTCAGCTATAGGTTTCTTTCCTTTTTCATCAGTTGGCGGGTTAGCGGTCATTAACTGAATATATTGCTCGTAATATGGTTTAGCTAAACCTTTAATATTATTACGGTCTTTATCCATATAATCTTTTACCCTTGCCCTTAATAGTACAACCGGTGCAACCGGTGCTGTTGCTTTATGCTCAATATAGCTAAAAGCGGTATCTGCTTTTACAAGCAATGTTGAATCGGGGGTTGGCTTTGGTTTTGCAGTGCTAAACAGCTGATCTTCATAAGCGATATAGTAGCTACGGCCTGCAGCCAGGTAATCATTCAATGATACCCTTCTTGCTTTGGTAACATATTTCATATAAGCATCACCGGCTTTTTCATATTTCTTGTTCGCATATAATGATTTTGCGATCTCAACATATACATCGGCCTGTGTGGTATCTAAGTCGTATGCTTTTTGCAGGGAGTGGATACCCAATGAATCTTGCTGATTAGCTATTTGTATACGGCCTAAGTATAAATAATCACGAGGGATTACACGTTTAGGATCGGCTTTAGTAACCCAGGTATTCATTGCTGTTAAAGCAGCAGGGTAATCTTTATTTTCAAAAGCTGAGTAAGCCAGGTAACGATAGGTCCTTAAGTTTCCGTTAGCTACTTTTGATAAAGCAGCAGCTTCTGTTTGTAAGGTTTTAAAATCACCTGCATAAAGCAAGAAATCCGCATAACGCATTCTTGACTCTACAGACATATCTGTTAATGCTATGTATTTACGGTATTGCTCTAAGCCTTCCTTAACTTTAGCTGATGCCATTTTAGGGTCTCTTAATGACCAACGGATGTCGGTCTCAGCCCATTCACGGTAAGCGGGGCCAAAGTTAGGGTCAATAACTAATGCTTCTTTAAACTGCTTTTCAGAGTCTTCGTAGTTATCAGCATATCTCCAAAGCACGCCGGTTGCTACTTTTGCGTTAGCTAACTTAGGGTCAAGTTCTAAAGCATTTTGGTAGTTACCCAAAGCTTCGGTGCTTTTTAATTGCGTGCGGTAAGCATCACCCAATGTCACTAACAGTTCAGCATCTTTAGGGTTAACTGCTTTGCCTTTATTTAATACTGCTATAGCAGCATTGGCATCCGCAGGATTAACTTTACCTTCTGTAGCATTTAACAAATAGCCTTTACCAATATAAACATATGGTTTGCTGTTTTTACCTGCTAAAGCAATAGCCTGGTTAAAATTAGTTGTTGCAGTGTTTTTATCTTTATCAATAAAAGCAGCAACACCTAAACCTGCATAGTTAAGTGCAGATTTGGCACTTACAGAGATTCCCTTTGTGAAAACTGTTTTTGCAGAATCCGGGTAATCTTGCAAGATGTACACCCATCCCAAATAAAAATAGTTCTCATCCTTATCTGCCTGGGTAACGGTTAAATTTTTAAGCATTGATTTAGCTTTCTGATATTGCTCGGCATCAATTGCTTTTTTGGCGTCGGCCAAACTTTGCGCAAAAACTGATGAGCCAATAAATATCAGTGCTAATACTAACTTGCTTATCTTACTGATCATTTTCATCTTAGTTTTGAATGTATGTATTAATTTAGTGTGTTATGTTTATTTCCCTTGACGGGATAGAATCAGGTAGTAAGCCCGATCTTAATATTATCCTTTGTCCTCGTTCGCTTGCTAAAAACCCTGCGAATCCGGCCCCTAATCCTTTTTTTCCTGTGCAATCAATTATATATAGTGACCGGCTCAAAGGATATGTCTTTTGGACAAGGGTAGTTTGCGAAGGTTTAAAGTATTCGTTTGGCGCAATTTTGCTTTTCTCATCTCTAACCCCTACAATTTTCACCTTATTCACCGCATCAGCATAATCATCATCAGGGTCATTAAGCCAGCTAAAGCCTGTTATACCAATAGCATCGGTATGTGTACTTACGTATTTTATAACTTCTTTATTAGATTTTAAAGCGTAAATATTTTTCTGCTTAAAATCCTTATTACCTGATATTTGCTTCAAATACCTTACCAAACTTGAGTTAGGGTTATCAAAAACTATACTTTTGTCAGTTTTTGACTGACCATTTAGCATTTTAACTATTTCACTAACTGTTATTGTGGTATCATTTGACGCCTGGTTAACTATAAGTGCCACAGCATCAATAGCAAATTTGCTTATTACAGGAGGCAATGTACGCCTTTTAAACAAACCAACCTCGGCAGTGTCCAGATTTCGGGCCAAAATTGCTACCCTTACACTGTCATTTAACAAAGTATTTAGAACTAACGCTTCCGGCTTATATTTTATTATAGGGTTAGCATCCGGATACATCGCTTTAAATACATACACTTCCTCATCAACAATCGGAGAAAATGACTCATCTGCTACAAAAGTTGTGGTGCCGGCTAAAAGCTTATCAGCTTGTGAGGCTTTTTTATCACCCTGTTTGCAACTCTGGACTGCTACAAGAAAAGCCGATCCCAGCAATATATTTCTTAAACTAAGCTTCATCAACTTCATCAGGATCTTTTCTTAAATAGCGCGAAAAACGCAATACCGCATAAATAAGGATAACTACTCCAAATATGGTTCTTTGTGTTTGCGGAAATTCTCCCGGAAACTTATCCCAAAAAATAAGACCGAGCCCCATTATACAAAAACCGATGAATGCAGTAACTCCTAAAATAAGCAAAAACCGCCTTTTGGGCGATTTTTGCTTCTTATTGTTATTTGATAACATTTGCTCTGTTATTCTTGTGCCAGCGCAAACTGTACCGGTACGCTATATTGTACACGTACAGGGCGGCCGTTTTGTATACCTGGTTTCCACTTAGGCGATGCCTTTAGTGCACGTATAGCTTCTTCGTCGCAACCGCTGCCAATTCCTCTAACAACTCTAATATCAGTTAAAGAACCGTCTCTTTCCACAACGAACGTTAATATTACACGTCCTTGTACGTTGTTTTCCCTTGCAATTGCAGGGTAACGGATCGCTTTACTTAAATAAGCGTTGAATTTTGCATCACCACCAGGGAAAGCCGGTGATTGCTCAACCGCTGTAAAGATCTGGTTAGGATTTTCTTCAACTACTTGTTTAATATCTGAGTTACCTACCGGCTCATCAATTCTGATGTCGGCGTTAGGGTCACCTTTCTGGTCTTTCTGGCCAGGGTCAGCAACTTCAAGTTCTTTAACCGTTGGCGGATCTTTCTCGCGGATCTCATTATCCGGTTTTACAACCAGAGGAGGGAAACGCACTTGATCTACCTTTGGTTTAGGTGGCTCTGGTGGCGGTGGTGGCGGTTTCACTTTATTATCCATAGGGGGAGGTGGCAAAACAACTTCGGTTATTTTCACCTTCTCATCCGCCTTAGGAATGAACCCTTCGATCTTATTGATGATTGTTTTTAAGGATATAAGAAAAACAAATACTACTATGCCAATAACAAGGGCCCTGTTAGTGTGACGAGGGTTGTCCTTTCTTAATTCATAAGCACCATATGCTTTATTACGGCCATAAAAAACAACGTCAATCCATTGCTGGTTTAATATGTCTAATTTTGATCCAAACATCTTTTAGGCATTAATATTAATAACGTTAATTTTACTTCTTTTTAGTCCTTTAAAAAAGGCCATCTCTCTTTAGCAATTCAATTTCCGCAGGTGTAATATCACCAACAGCGAATGACTGAACGGCTGCGATCTTCATTTCGTCAAGCGCGTCAACCAAATTTTTATAATTTGCTTTATCGCTTGGCTTAATAATAACGATCATATACTTGCCGCTTTCAGCCTGTATCCTTTTGCCTTCTTCAATAAGCGCCTTACGGATACCATTTTTACCATAAGTATCTGGTGTAGGGGCCGATTTACCAGGTTCACCAACAAACCATTCCAATTTGTTATTAGCACCTAATAACAGGGTCATGGTACGTGAGGCAGGTACAGGTAACTGGTCTGTAATTTTCTCGTCCTTATCAGGCATGGTAACATCCATTGCCTTAGGTTTTGCCAGCGTAGTAGTTAGGATAAAGAAAGTGATCAGCAAGAACGCCAGATCCACCATTGCTGTTAGATCTATACGCGTTGAAGCTTTTTTACTTCTTACTTTTCCGCCCTTTTTCCCCCCGCCGGAGGAGGTGTCTAATTCTGCCATTGTTTATTATTTTTTAGGCGCAGCTCTAAGCGTCGTAATTAAACTGAATTTGTTAACTTTTTGTTTTTGCAGAACAGTGATAAGCTTTTTAATTGTAGGATACTCTTCTCTATTATCTCCTTTAATAGCTATAAACAATGCCTTGTTATGCAATGATGCGCCAACCTTCCGCGCTTCCCTGATCCAGTCAGATAATTCATTATTAGCAGTGGTATCATGTGGGATACCTGTCTGCTTAAAATTTTTCCTCTGATTAACATCTAAGGACAGAAAGTACTTTAACTGATTAATAGGCACACCAAATATGTTGGTTCCTATAAACTTGTTTTGCTCTTCTGGGGTAAAATTAATATTATATTTTTGACCCATTTGTATCAAAGTCTGTTTACGGATATCAGCACCATCAACAGTATAAAACACCTTGCCCTGGCCAACGGTTAATAACAACACGTTTTCATCAGCAATTGGCACTTCATAGCTTGAAGGCGGTATATCTACAGGAACCGGGTCTTGCGGCCGTGGTTTAGCAGTTAAAATAAAGAAGGTAAGCAACAGGAAAGCAACATCGCACATAGCCGTCATGTCTATATGTGTACTCTTTCTGGGAACTTTTACTCTTGCCATTTTGTAAATTTAAAAATTATTAGTGTGAAAATCAAATTAATCCCAAATTATATTTTGTTATAACGGGAAAACAGGCACTAATATTTTACGCTCTGCTATTTTTGTGCGATGCAGCAAATGTTTGTACTATGCTGAAACCTGTTTCATCAATTGCATAAGTTAACTTATCAATTTTTGATGTGAACACGTTGTACATAACAATTGATACAGCTGATGTCATGATACCTAATGCAGTATTTACCAATGCTTCAGAGATACTGTTTGATAATGCAGTTGGGTTAGCAGCACCACCGGCACCAAGCTCACCAAAGGCCTTGATCATACCCACAACCGTACCTAACAAACCAGTTAATGTACCGATAGATACTAATGTTGCGATGATAGTTAAGTTTTGCTCTAACATTGGCATTTCTAATGCTGTTGCTTCTTCAATGTCTTTTTGGATAGCTAAAGTTTTTTGGTCAACATCTAATGTTTGATCAATTTCCATTTCGCTGTATTTTTTAAGACCTGATTTAATAACGTTAGCTACTGAACCTTTTTGTTTGTCGCATTCTGCACTTGCTGCTGCGATGTTACCTGCGTTTAAGAAAGATTGAACTCTTTTTACAAAGCCTTCAACACTACCTGTACCAGATGCTTTGCCAATTACAACTAACCTTTCGATTGAGAATACAATAACCATTAATACATACGACATAATCAGAGGTACGATAACCCCACCTTTGTGTACGGTACCGAACATATCGATTGGTTCGCCGGCTGTTGGATCACCGCCTTTAAAGTGGCTTGGGTCGCCCAGGATGAATATGTAGATCAAAATAGCTACCGCTATGCAAATTGGAATGGTCAAAGATGCAAATGCGCCGGATGCACTTGAGCTTTCTTTTGTTACAGGAGTAGTTGGTTTTGTTGGTGCGTTTGCCATTACTTTTAATTTTTAGTTTTCGTTTTGTTTAGAATATAAGTTAATAAAAAATGTGTGCGCATTAAGCGAATAACAAAAATAGAATTTAAATGAAATAAAAAAACTATTTCTGCAATTCTTTATAATAATTTAATATACAGGGCCAGAACATTTGTAAATTGGTAATACATAACGCTCTTTAACCAAAAAATTGTGCTTGCCCCAAGCAATTTTTTTACAATAAAACCCATTTTTTTTAATAATAGCAAGTCGCAACACATAAAAAGTGTGTAACTAACATGATATAGTTGCGTCTAATTAAACCGCTAAAGACACATTGGGGCCCGCATTTGCTATTTCGGCAATATTATAATTAATATATTTTTCGAAGTTCTTAACAAACGCTATTGCTAAATTGTTTATTGCGTCATCATAAGATTCTGGATCCGGCCATGTCTTTTTAGGGTCAAGCACATGATCAGGAACATTTGGGCAGCTTACCGGCATGGCCAGGTTAAATATAGGATGGAGTTGATAGTTAACATTTTCAAGCTCGCCATTTAGCGCGGCTGTGATCATGGCACGGGTAAAAGATAATTTCATACGGTTGCCTGTACCATAAGGCCCGCCTGTCCAGCCGGTGTTTACCAGCCATACGTTCACCTGGTGGTCTTTTATCTTTTGCCCCAGCAATTTTGCGTAGGCTACCGGATGCAATGGCAAAAAAGCTTCGCCAAAACAGGCCGAGAATGTAGCTTTAGGCTGAGTTATGCCAGCTTCTGTCCCGGGAATTTTAGCTGTATAGCCCGATATAAAATGATACATTGCCTGCTCCGGGGTTAATTTTGATATCGGCGGCAGTATGCCAAAGGCATCGGCAGTTAAAAAGAATATATTTTTTGGCGATGCCCCTATTGAGGGGGTTACCGCGTTATCTACATTATATAACGGATAGGCTACACGTGTATTTTCGGTTTTATCAATATTAGAGAAATTAACGCGGCGGGTGCCGGGTACAAAGTTTACGTTCTCCAGCAAAGCGCCATATTGTATAGCATTAAATATCTGTGGTTCTTTTTCGGCGGTAAGGCCCGCGCATTTCGCATAGCACCCACCCTCAAAATTAAATATGGTATAATCGCTCCAGCCATGTTCATCATCACCTATCAGGCAACGTTCCGGATCTGCGGAGAGGGTTGTTTTGCCCGTTCCGGACAATCCAAAGAATATAGCAGTATCGCCTTTATTGCCGGCATTGGCAGAGCAATGCATGGAAAGCACCTTTTTGTCATGAGGCAGTAAAAAGTTTAAAACAGAAAAAATACCTTTCTTGATCTCGCCGGTGTAACCTGTGCCGCCTATCAGTATTATTTTTTTGCCGAAGTTGATGATAGCGAAATTACTTTGGCGGGTACCATCTGTTTCCGGATCGGCCTTAAAGCCGGGGGCGGCTATAATAGTCCACTCGGGCTGGTTATTTGCATTAACAACCTCGGGCCTTATAAATAAGTGGTGTACAAAAAGATTTTGATAAGCCGTTTCTGTAACCACACGAATATCTATATGATACTTTTCATTAGCGCAGGCGCAGGAATCGCGCACAAAAATTTCTTTATCTGCCAGGTAGGCCGTTACTTTATTATATAGCTTATCAAATTTACCGGCATCAAATTTAATATTGATATCGCCCCACCAAACGCTGTCGGCCGTTATCTCGTCAACCACAATAAACCTGTCTTTGGGCGAACGCCCGGTAAACTCACCTGTGTCAATTGCAAGAGCGCCGCATTCGGTTAAAATGCCTTCGTTCCTTTTTATAGCGGCTTCAACAAGTTGTGCAGGGTTTAATTGAAATAAAATTTGTGGGGTATTAGCCAGGCCAAGATAACCCAGATCGGGTACCTGATTATTCGTTCTGTTCATTAAAAGAGATTTATAATTGGTTACCCCAAATTACTCTTTTAATACACTAAGAAACAAGTATTTTGGTATATATTTTTACATAATGTATGTTTTACACACTATATAACGCATTGATAGTCAGTCACTACAAATATAAAACCAATACACTATCCCCCTGCCTTTTTAGCTTTGTAGCCATCAATTTGCAACAGGCTCAATACCTTATCCCTAAAGTCGCCCTGTATCAGTATCTCGCCATCTTTTACAGATCCGCCTACCCCGCATTTTGTTTTTAGCTTTTTGCCAATTGCTTCCAGGTCATCCACTGTGCCAATAAAGCCGTTAATACGGGTCACCAGCTTGCTGCCGCCTTTGCGGTCAAGGTATATTTTTAAGTTTTGCTGTTGCGGCGGAAGCGTTTGCATACCATCGCCGCCCTCTTCCTGGTATTGAAAATCAGGATCGGTAGAATACATTATACCGGTAAATTTTTTCTTTGCCATGTTTAACCGTTTTTATATGAACCGCCAACAATAACTTTTAGTGCACCGGGCACCACATCTATTTTAATTTCGGCGCCTTCTATCTGCGGCTCGCCATCTAAATGTACCGGGCCCGGTTTTGAGCGTGTAATAATAATATGCTTTCCTTTTATAATTTCAACAAACTGTGAACTGTCTGCCGTTTTGGTAAACATACGCAAACCCATTTCGGGGAAACGATATAGCGGGAAAGGCTTAATAATACAAACATCAAGCAAACCATCCTGCACCGATGCCGTTGGCGATACATGCGCATTGTTACCATATTGTGATGAGTTGGCCATACTTAGCATAAATGCTTCGCGCTCGTATTTTACACCGTCAATATCCAGCTTATATAGCTGGGGTTCGTATTTATTAATTTCTTGAAGAGACGATTTAAAGTAGCTGATAAAGCCGCGCTTTTTACTGCCGTGCGCAAATACATGGCTAATGTGCGCGTCAAAACCCATACCTGCCATATTAAAAAACCAATGCCCATTCATTTTGCCGGCATCAATGCTTATAGTACGGCCCTTATTAAATGTTGCAAATGCGCCCTCTACATCCATTGGGATACTTAAGAAACGGGAAAGCCCGTTTCCTGACCCGTAAGGAATTATGGCCAGTACAGAGTTGGTACCGGCTATTGCAGATGCTACTTCATTAACTGTACCATCGCCGCCTACGGCTGCAATAATATCATATTTACCGGCGGCCTGTTTGGCTATATCCCGTGCATCAGAAATACCGGTGCTAAACGTGGTCTCGAAATCAAAAATAGTTGAATCAACGTATTTTTGTATCAGGTCCGGCACACCTTCTTTCTTCTTTCCTCCCGATACTGGGTTTATTATAAATAACGCTTTCCTTTTCAACTAAATAGCTTTTCGTCGCCAAAAGTAAATGTATTTTCGGCTTTGTGAAAAATTGTTTTATTTTTGCCATCCGAAAGTGGACTGATTTATTGCCCCTGAAACATTGGGACCAAATTGCAACCACGTAAAAAAGTGCTAAAAACTGCTCCTTTTACTGCGTTTCAAGTAAACCTGCTCCTTTCGATTTAACGTTTATAACATAACATGCCATATTTATTTACCTCAGAATCCGTGTCAGAAGGACACCCGGATAAAGTAGCTGATCAAATATCAGATGCGTTAATTGATAATTTTTTAGCTTTTGACCCCGAATCGAAAGTTGCCTGTGAAACATTGGTAACAACCGGCCTGGTAGTTTTGGCTGGCGAGGTTAAATCAAAAGCTTACTTAGATGTGCAAAAAATCGCCCGTGAAGTGATCAATAAAATTGGTTACACCAAAGGCGAATATATGTTTGACGGCAACTCATGCGCTGTGCTTTCTGCCATTCACGAACAATCACCTGATATTAACCAGGGTGTTGACCGCCAGGCTAAAGAAGACCAGGGCGCCGGCGACCAGGGTATGATGTTTGGTTATGCAACTGTTGAAACTGATAACTATATGCCACTGGCTTTAGATATTGCTCACGCTTTATTAATTGAATTAGCCGCCATCCGCCGCGAGAGTACTGATATTGATTATTTGCGCCCTGATGCAAAATCACAGGTAACTTTGGAGTATGACGACAATAACCAGCCTACCCGTATTGATGCGATAGTGATATCAACCCAGCATGATGATTTTGATGAGGAAGAAGTAATGCTTAAAAAGATAAGCAGCGATATCATTGGCATACTTATTCCAAGGGTACAGGCTAAATATCCTAAATACGCGCACTTCTTTAACAATGATATTAAATACCACATTAACCCAACCGGTAAATTTGTTATTGGCGGCCCGCATGGCGATTCCGGCTTAACAGGCCGTAAAATTATTGTGGATACCTACGGTGGCAAAGGCGCGCACGGTGGTGGTGCATTTTCTGGTAAAGACCCTTCAAAAGTTGACCGTTCTGCAGCATACGCTACCCGCCACATTGCAAAAAACCTGGTAGCTGCCGGTGTTTGCGATGAAGTTTTGGTACAGGTATCATACGCTATTGGTGTTGCACAGCCTATGGGTATTTATATAAATACTTACGGTACCAGCAAACTTGATATAACCGATGGCGAAATTGCTTTAAAGGTTGAGCAAATATTTAACATGACGCCTTATGCAATAGAAACACGTTTTAAATTGCGTAACCCTATTTATAGTGAAACTGCCGCTTATGGCCACTTTGGTAAGCCAAGCGAAACGGTAACTAAAACCTTTACCAGCCCGGAAGGCCGCGTTGTAACCAGCGAAGTTGAGCTGTTTACATGGGAAAAACTGGACTATGTAGATAAAGTAAAAGCAGCCTTTGGCTTATAATACCAGGCACAAATAACATACAGGCGCAGCATTTATGTTGCGCCTTTTTTATGCACCTGCTTTTTTTGCCTTTTGGCGATGGTAATAACGGGTGGCTTTATCAATGCTGCCACACTCCAGCGGGTTGCACCAGCGGCGGGTATGGGTACGGCTCTTATCTAAAAACAACCATCCACAGGCCGAGCATTCCTTAACATATTTTGATTCGGCGACGGTTAAAATATCATAGGCAGATTTCATTATCTTCCATAACGGTGCAGAAAGATCATTATCCTGGTTTAACCAAACCGTATTTGGCCCGGCACTAGTGTTCTCAAAGCCAATATGCTGCAATGCCTCTGTAAGCAACTCGTTAAAGCCTTCTAACACATCAGCTTCAATAGCTTTCCCATCGGCTTTTGCCGAAAAGAACCGGTATAACAGTTCACGGGCTAAAATAACATGGTGGTAAGCGGTAATTGCCTTAGCCGGAGATTGATGAGCTATAGTCTCATACTGCTTTACTTCTTTAGCACTAACGAGATTTAACTTAATACACCACTGTAGAAATGCGGCATAGTTAGGCAGATATTCATGAAATACATCCTTTTTACGGGTTTGTACGGTATTAATAAAGTCAAGGCACAATAAGCCCCCATCTAAAGGCAAATTGGTTATATCCCTCTCTTTACTCATATTAAGTCAAATATATATTAATCTTTACTATCGTAATATTTAAAGATAGTAAAAACTTTATAACTTTACCAGCGTTACTTCTCAAGGTGGTAAAAATAATAATTATGAAAGACAAAGCTATATCGCCATTATTAATTGCATCCGCATTTTTTAACATTTATATTATATGGGGATCAACCTATCTGGCGGTAGCATATGGGTTAAAAAGCTTCCCTCCTTTTATACTGGTTGGCCTGCGTTATCTTGCTGCCGGAGGAATTATGCTTGCATGGTGCAAACTAAAGGGCGAGCAACTGCCCGAAACAAAGTTTTTGCTAAAGCAGGCGCTAAGCGGCACACTAATGCTGGTTGGTGGCACCGGTATGATAGCCTGGGCCGAACAGTACATCAGCTCTGGCCAGGCGGCTATATTGGTAGCCACCGAGCCCCTTATGTTTTTGCTGATAGACCGGAAACGCTGGTCGGAATATTTTTCTAATAAATATATACTGGGTGGCCTTATAATAGGCTTTACCGGCATCTTCCTGTTTTTAAGATTGGGCGTGGCTGTGGTTAACCCATCGCCAATGGCTACCATTGCCAGTATAGTGGTTTTGTTTAGTGCCATGCTTTGGGTGTTTGGCTCGCTAATCACTAAGGATAGCAAGGGCAAAAGCTCAACCATAATGAATGCCGGCATACAACTCTTAGCAGCCGGAATTGCAAGTGCTATTATCGCGTTTTGTAAAAGTGAGCAGGTTGGCTTTTCATTTGGCAATGTAACCTGGCAAGCCTGGGGCGGTTTGGTTTTTTTAATTATTATGGGGTCGTTGGTGGCTTATTTATCCTTCGTTTGGCTTATTAGTATAAAGCCGCCGGCCATTATTAGTACCCATACCTATGTGAACCCGGTAGTAGCCGTTTTTTTAGGTTGGCTGCTAATAAATGAAAGTGTAAATATTGCACAGCTCTTAAGCCTGATAATAATTTTGGTTGGGATACTGCTGGTAAATGTGCCGGGGTATAGGAGACGGAAAGGAATGGCTGGATAAATATTTTTCACAAATTTTTCCGCCTGTTTTCCAGCTCAAACACTTACAAAAACCTCTAAATTTCACTAAATATCTCTAAATACCGTCTAAAATTTCGTGTCTACCCGTATATTTATCGCCATGCACCACCCCGAAGAAAACCCCTGGACCATCCAATCCGAAGAAGAAAAATATGACAACCCCTGGATAAATGTGACCGAGTACCAGGTCATCAATCCATCGGGCAACCCGGGCATTTATGGCAAGGTGCATTTTAAAAACCTGGCCATTGGTGTACTGCCGCTTGATGAAGAGATGAACACCTACCTGGTTGGTCAGTACCGTTTTGTGCTTAATGAGTACAGCTGGGAAATACCCGAAGGCGGCGGCATTATAGGCACAGATCCGTTAGAGGCCGCCAAACGGGAATTGCTGGAAGAGACCGGACTAAAGGCATCACAGTGGACAGAGCTACAGCGCATGCACCTATCCAACTCGGTATGCGACGAGCTGAGCATTGTTTACCTTGCCCGCGGACTGGAACAGCACGAAGCCGAACCCGAGGATACCGAACAACTGATAGTTAATAAAGTGCCTTTTGAAGAAGTATACCGTATGGTTTGTGCCGGCGAAATTACCGACTCGGTAACGGTGGGCGCTATTTTAAAAGCCCGCTTAATGCAGTTAGAAAACACGTTATAAATAAGTTAAAACATTTATCACTTTCTCAAAAAAAGCTAAATTTGCGGCGTTAATGAAAAAGTTATTAGGCTATATCCTGTCGCCATTTGTCATTGCTGCATTTTTTTTGTTACTGGTGATATTCCATCCCATACAGTGGATGTGCTATAACTGGGGCGGGTATAAAGCGCATAAACGATCTGTTGATATTTTAAATTTCTTCCTGTTTCATACCGCCTATATTATGGGGAGCAGTGTTACTTTTACAAATAAGTACGATTTGCCGCTTGATAGGCCAATGATATTTTTAGCCAACCATCAAAGCATTTTTGATATCCCCCCGCTGATATATTACCTCAGAAAATATCATGCAAAGTTTATATCAAAGTTAGAGCTTACCAAGGGCGTGCCATCCATATCCTACAATTTAAAGGTTGGCGGCGGTGCCAATATCGACAGGAAAGATCCCCGCCAGTCTATAACCGAGCTGGTGAATTTTGCTAACCGGATGAAGAATAACACCTGGTCTGCGGTGATATTTCCTGAAGGCACCCGCTCAAAAGATGGCAAGGTAAAACCGTTTCAGTCGGCAGGTGTGGCTACTTTATTAAAGAAATGCCCCAATGCCCTATTGGTGCCCATTGCTATAAAAGATTCCTGGAAAATGAGCCGTTATCCTTTAAACCCGTTCACTCGTATGCGCTGGACTGTACTTGAACCCATTGAGCCCGGCAAAACCCCTGCTGATGAGTTAGTGAAAGAGGTGGAAGACAGAATCAGGGCGGTGGTAGAATAATTATCTGATCAGGTACCGTCATGCCGAATTTATTTCGGCATCTCACAAGAAAAGTCACAAACATTTCAGTCGCAAACAAGCAGGAGAGATGCTGAAATAAATTCAGCATGACATTATTCTTCCTACTCTAAGTCCGCAGATGCAAAGGTGTTTTCCCGTGACAGACTTGAGGATTGAGTCATGCTGAGCTTGTCGAAGCATTGTGGGGTGGGCCATTGCGCACCTCCTTCGACAAGCTCAGGATGACCCCGGCAAATATCGTTTCACTCCTCATAATGACATGATTTTACACCTAATCTTGCGCGCTACTCTAAATCTGCAGATGCAAAGGTGTTTCCCTGGCTTACATCGCCTGTTTCATAACCCTTTTTAAACCAGTACATCCGCTGGGCGCTGGTGCCGTGGGTAAAGCTATCGGGCGTAACACTGCCCTGATATTCTTTTTGCAGGCGGTCATCCCCTATTTGGTGGGCGGCATTCAGGGCTTCTTCAATATCACCGGGATCAAGCACATTCTTTACTTTTTGCTCGTAATGCGCCCATACACCGGCATAAAAATCGGCTTGTAGCTCCAATTTAACCGAAAGCTTGTTGTATTCACTCTCGCTTACCTGCCCCCGTGCCTGATCCATTTTAGCGGTAACCCCTAAAAGATCCTGCACATGATGGCCTACCTCATGCGCTATCACATATGCCTGGGCAAAATCTCCGGCTGCCTGAAAACGATTCTGCAGCTCATCAAAAAAAGAAACATCTATATAAACCTTTTGGTCGCCGGGGCAATAGAACGGGCCCGATTGGGAGGAAGCCTCGCCGCAAGCTGTTGATACGCCATCTGTAAAGAATACCATTTTAGGGTCAACGTAAGTTTTGCCCATATCATTAAACAGCTTTGCCCAGATATCTTCGGTATCGGCCAAAACCACCTTCGCGAATTTCCTTTGGGGCGTATCCTTTACACTGCCACCCGGCTGCGTATCTATTTGCTCTGTTTGCTGCGAATTACCCGGCTGCACCTGGTTAAGCACCTGTGATGGATCAATACCGGTAAAGAAGTATATGGCGGCTGCTATTACCCCAATTATACCTCCGCCAAAAGCCAACCCGCGACCACCGCCACCGCTGCCGCCTTCTTCAGTGTTGCTGCTTTCGCGCCTGCCCATCCATTGCATAATATTCTAATTTAGTTTAGCTGATAAACAGTAAGGCCCAAACAATGTTTGAGCCTTACGTATTGTTGAGATATTATTGTTTATTTCTTTAAATAATGGCCTTGCCAAACACCAGCGTGTTACCGTCTATATCGTTAACAGCAAAATCACACATACCATATTCCCTGTCTTCCAGAGGTACAATGATCAGGGCTCCTTTTTCTGAGATCAAATCATAGTAAGCGTCAACTTCATCACAGTCGATACAAAAATGGGCGCCACCGGGAGCTTTCTTTGTTCCCTGATTTGTTGGCCCGTTTAAATGAATGCAGATATCGCCATAGGTCAATCCCATATAATCGCCAAATTTAAAATCGACTTTAAAGCCCAAAATATCTGTGTAATAAGTAGTAGCACTTTGCAGGTCTGTAACATGGATAACAGCAGTTAAGCTTAATGTTTTCATTTAAAAAGGCGTTAAAATAAAACCAATGGTTGTGTCAATACGTCCTACCTATCCAGCTTTGCTACCCGGGTTGGTGTATCCTTACCGGCAACTATACTGCGTGAGCCTAATGCTATTGCCTTTATTGTGGCAATAATATTTTTTACATCCAAACTGCTAAACTCATCGGTAACCTGGTGGTAAAGCTTATCTGTATCAATCTGATCTGTTGAGATGCTATGCGCCGGAACACCTAACCTTGCCAGTGTTGCGTTATCACTCCGGTAAAAAAGATTCTCTTTTACATACGGATCTGGGAAGAATTTGAACTCGGTACCCTCAACGTTCTTTTGTAAGATAGTTCCAAAGTCTGAACGTTCAAAACCTGTGATAAATGCTGTATTAGGCCCAAACTTTGAATCCTTGCCAATCATTTCAATATTAAACATGGCGGTTACCTTGTCGGCATCCAGCTGTTTTGAAAAGTATTGCGAACCAAAGCCACCAATCTCTTCGGCAGTAAAGGCTACAAATACCAGCGTACGCTCGTTATTGTTCAGTTTTTTGAAAAATTTAGCCAGGCTTATCACCGCTGTTGTACCCGATGCATCGTCATCGGCACCGTTTGCAATACTATCGCCATTCATTGGTTTAACAATGCCCAGGTGATCATAATGGCCAGAGAACACAACGTACTCATCAGGTTTTGATTTACCGGGGATCATACCGGCAACGTTAAACAATGGTTTCTCCTGCGATTTAACTTCGTAATTAACCGCAAGCGATTTAACATCATCCAAAGCACCCATTACAAACACTTTGGCATTATCCGCTTTATCGCCCGCTTTTGAGAAAGATGTGCCGCCTCTTTTAGCACGTGCAACTAATCTCTTAAAAAATGACGAATAGCTGGTATCTAACAAAACCAGTGTTTTTTTATCACTTGCCATAAGGCTTTGGTACTCGCTTGCAAAGTTTTTGCCTGCCGGTATTTTCACTACTTCAACACCATCGGCACTTGCCCAGCTAAATGATGCAGAGGCGGTAATAGCCAGGTTATCAGCCGGAACATCAGCACCGTTCAAGGTAACTTTAGCGCTAACAGGCTTGGTTTGCACCATGCTAAAGCTTTGCCTGAAACCGGTATTACCCGCCAGCGGCTTTAAACCGGCCTGTTTAAACTCGCCCTCAATAAATGTGGCGGCTTTATCAATACCCGGCGTGAAGGTTCCACGGCCCTGCATATCATCAGCAGAGAGTGTTTTAATGATGCGCTCAACATCATCAGCTTTAATAAGCTTATCTACATTTTTAGTAAAGCCTACAGCATCCTGGCCAAAGCCAAGTGAAGGCGCTATTGCTAAAGCAGCAAGGGCTGCATACAATTTAATTTTCATACGGTTTATTTAACTTTTGATGATAACCAGCTATTACGGAAATCTTGTTGTTGTTTGGTTGGTTCTTTTCCTGCCTTTTCAAATGTAACAACTTCTAAGGTAGGATTTTCTTCAAGAGTTAATGTAGTTTCGTGTTCGCCTGTACGGTTCTTATAGGTAAGAACTATTTTATCCCCCGGATTTTTAGCGGCAACCGCGGCGGTTAGCCCTGCTGCATCAATTGCTGTACCATCGGCTTTTAAGATCACATCACCTGCATCAATACCGGCTTTATAAAGCGGTGTATCTTTTGTAGTTGGCGATGTAATTGGGATTCCGGTAGCACCGGCAGTTGTATTTGTTTGGCCTGATGAGCCCCTGCGTGGAACAGCACCTATACGGCCTGCCCATGCCTTGCCGGCCTGTGCTTTGCGGAGTATAAAACCCGCTTTAGCCAGTAATTGCTGGTAATCGTTTTTTTCGATGCCGTTGATGTAACGTTTAAAGAAATCGGCAGCAAAAGCAGGGTTAGTTACTTTGGCTAATACCGCTTGCAAATCGGCTACAGTATATGATTTTTCGGTTTTACCATGGGTTAACCATAACTGGCGCATAAAATCATCAAGGGTTAAATTAAACTCGCTGCGCAGGCGCAAATCAAGCGCTAATGCTGTTGCGCCACCATAAGTATAGTAACTGGTGAAGATGTTTCCGCTGTTCAGTTGATCAACAGATACACCCGCATCTGCAAATACGGCATATCTGCTGGCTTGCACCGGCGTATAATATTTTGCACCGGGGGTATTCAACACTGTGTTCACTAAACCGGCAATAGTACGGGTATATTCTTCAGGCGTATCAAAACCGGCACGGGTTAGTACCAGTCCGCCGTAATATTGTGTGAAACCTTCGGCACACCAAAGCTCGTTGCTCATGTTGGCGTGTTCAAAATTGAAAGGCTCCAATGTTTTTGGGCGGATGCGCTCTACATTCCAGCTATGGAAGTACTCGTGTGCAAATGTGCCTAATAACCGCACCTCATTGCCGCTAACTTTGTCAATAGGTTGAACAATAACGGTAGAGTTACGGTGCTCCATGCCATCGCCGGCAGTGCTTGGGTGTACATCATGCAAAAACACATAGGTGCCATAATCGTAAGTTGGCAATTCGCCAAAAACAGCTTTCTCTTCCAGCACTACTTTCTTTACCTTTTCGGCAAAGCCTTCAATTACAGATTGGTCATCATCTGAGTGGGTACTTAGTTTGATGATCTCGTCTTTACCATCGGTATTTTTAACGGTCCATTTCACTTCTTTATACGCCGATAGCTCTACCGGGCTATCCATCATATATTGCAGGTCGCGGGCCGAATACACGTTGTTACCTTCGGGTTTTAACTGTGTAGCCACTTTCCATCCGTTTTTATCCAGATCATTAAACTTGAATTTTGCCGGGCGGTTATCCATACCATACGCCCACATGAAAGAGGCTGGCATCATTAAATGCGCGTGGCTGGGCTCAATGCTGGTATAGGTACCATCCGTCCAGTTACCAAAAAGGGTATAACTGATCTTTACTGTTGAACCATGAACAGGGACTTGGTAAACATCGCCTTCCAGCTGGTTTAAAACCAGTGGCTTGTTGTTGCCGTCTGTAGCTTTTACGTTGTATATGTTTTTACCAAACTCATGCGTGGCATAGCGGCCGGGTGATGAGCGGCTCATGCGGACCTTTAACGGGCCGGCGGGCACCTGTGGTATGGTCATTACAATTTCGGCCTCGTGATGGATCACATTTGGGAATGAAACCGAATAACTGATAGCATTTTGACCGGTTTGGGCAATTGATGCAGAGGCCAGCAAACATGCGGCCGTTATTAATAGTAAATTTTTCATCATATGATATTGTTCAGCGATGAAATTACTATTTAATCAGGAAAAGTTTTCTATCAATTTTATTACGATAACTGAGTTATAAAATTTAGCGAAATTCTGAAGGGGAATGACATTTGCCGGGGTCATGCTGAGCTTGTCGAAGCATTGCGAAGTGGGCCATTGCGCACGTCCTTCGACAAGCTCAGGATGACCCATATAAGTTGCGCGCCGTTGTTGGTGTTGTCACCACAAGTGTTCAGAAGATGAAAAAGAAGCGGCGGGTTGTGCGATTCCCCTCTTGAGAGGGGTGGAGGGGTGTGTCCTTTATGCGCGAATAACACACCCCTGCAGCCGCACCATCTACGCTCCCCCTCTCAAGAGGGGAATGAATCTGCGGGCGAAGACTGAATTATCAAAATGTGAAGTAATCGCTGGCGATCAGCTATCTTACCTCCCTGGTCGAAGTTTACAAACTTCGACCAGAAATGTGTTAAGCTTTCAGCTTAACCATTTCGGAAGCTGGAAGCTTTAGAAATTTTAGGTCTAAGTTACGCTATGCTAAACTTAGACCAGTAGGAGTCAGTCTGAGCCTGTCGAAGACCTGTGCGCAAAGGCCTAACCGCTAATGGTTCGACAAGCTCACCATGACATACCACACTGCCTTTAATCATAACTATGCCGCTCCAAATCATATTCAGATTGGGCTGTTATGATTTGCTTTCGCCGTGCTACATCCACATCAAGATTGTGCTCATAGGTATTATCCGTAACGGCTATATCCCTGTCTTTATCCTTTTCTGCAAAGTAGGTATTGGCTTCGCTGAGCTTTCCAACTGCTACATCATATGGCCCCTTGGGCGACATAAGCTTCACAAATACAGGTAAACATTCAAACAAAATGAACAGATAGCCAATAAAGGAAACTGCCAGATAAGTATCCAGATCGCGGGTGCCCTTTTCATTATAAGAGATTTGTCCAAGTGCCCAGTTACGGTCGGCAAAACCAGCTACATTAGCCAGGCTATCTAACTGATGTTCGCTAAACAGGCGCAACCCGTTCACCCCCTCATAATCTTTACGCCGGCTCAGGTAGTCATCCATCTGCCCCAGGTTGCCGGTAACTGTTTTCAGGCGGTCTTCCTTCTCCTGCAACACCTGGGCTTTTTGCTTGGCATAAGTGCCATAGCCTGTAATGCCCGATGTTTGATTTGTTTTATCGCCAAACACTTCCTGGTTTAGCAGGTATCTTGAGCGGTTAATATCCCTTTCTAATGAGTCTTTTTCTTTCTTCAGATCGGTATTCTTACCCATCTCCTGCGCATATTTTTGGTTATATGTTTTTTGCAGGCTATCAATCTTGGTACGCTGCCCTTTCAGGTAGGCTGTTTTTAGTTTCTGACGGATCTCTTTATCAAAGATCTTTAATTCCAGCGGGCGCGATATTACGATCCCTATTACAATGGCTAATAATATACGTGGCGATGCCTGTAATATTTGCTGATTGGTGCTGCCTTCTTTGTTTATGCTGGATACTATGTAGCGGTCCATATTAAAGATCGCGGTACCCCATATCAAGCCAAATAGTATGGCAAAGCCTACGGCAAACGCGTCGCCACTAAAAACAAAATACATAGCATACCCGCCGGATAGGGCTGCAAATAAGGCCGTGAAAAATATAGTAGCCCCTATACCAACATATTTATTATGCTCAATAGGGTACTTTTTAAGTGTATTTATGTGTGCTCCGGAACAGAACCAAAAAAACCGGGTAATTTTCTTCATTTAACCAATTTACTTGTAATATTTTACAAACATAAATATAAAACGCACTTGGTTGCTGTTTGTTACAGCTTACATATAAATATTTAACATAGAAAAAACATACCTTTGACTAATAATTACATTTAATCATGAAAGAAATAAGCGTACAGGAACTAAAAGAAAAGATAGACAAAGGAGAAGATTTTCAACTGATAGACGTTCGTGAGGATTTTGAGTATGAAACATCAAACATTGGTGGTGTACTAATTCCATTGGGTGGAATTATGATAGAGGCCGATAAAATAGACAAGAACAAACCTGTTGTAGTAATGTGCCGAAGCGGTAAACGCAGCTCGGCTGCCATTATGCAATTAGAACAGCAAGGCTATACTAATTTGAGCAATCTTAAAGGCGGCATATTAGCATGGCAGGCCGAAATTGACCCTACTATTAACGTTTATTAATACCATGGGCAAAAAGGTAGCACTCAACGTATTTTATAACCTGGTGATCTTTTTGTGTATTCTGTTGATATACTCGGCATTTGAGCACGGCAGATATGAATATGTGCTTGGATGCGCGTTTATTGCCGGTATTATAATTACATTAAAAATACGGCTGATAAAAGAAATAAGGAACATTCAAAAACCATAAGTATTAAATACTAATTTTAACCTCCGGTTTCTAAAACATAATTTCAATTCCTAACCCTAATATTAAACCCTAAACTGTAATGTTCGTAGCAATTATTGGCATCATTTTGCTTGTTATAGGCACAATGGTAAAACGTTCGCCTGAGCCTGGCAGCCGCTTTGGTGGCATAATAAGACTTGTGGGTATTGCAGTGGTGGCGCTTGGCCTGCTATTCTCTGTTTTTAAAGTGATAGAACCGGGCAAGGTTGGTGTGCAGGTATTGTTTGGTAAAGTGCAGGATAACGTATTAGAAAGCGGGCTGCATATCATTAATCCTGTGGTAGATGTTGTTCCATTCAACGTTCAAACGCAAAACTATACCATGAGCGCTGTACATAGCGAGGGTGAAGTACAGGGCGATGATGCCATAAGAGTACTATCATCTGATGGTTTGGAGGTTACTATTGACCTATCCGTTTTATACAAGGTGAGTCCGTTTAAGGCTCCTTTTATTATGCAAAACATTGGTTTAGATTACGTTGATAAAATTGTTAGGACCGTGGCCCGTACCGCTATCCGTGACAATGCGGTTAACTATGCCGCGGTAGACCTTTACTCTATAAAAAGACAGGAATTTCAAGATAAAATAAACCGCACTATATCTCTTAGTTTTGCCAAACGTGGCCTGGAACTACAACAGATACTGATCCGCAACATTTCATTACCGGCATCGGTAAAGGCAAGTATCGAATCAAAGATAAATGCTGAGCAGGAAGCGCAAAAAATGCAATTTGTACTTCAAAAAGAACGCCAGGAAGCTGATCGTAAACGTGTTGAAGCACAAGGTATAGCCGATTACCAAAAGATACTTTCAACCGGTTTGTCTGACAAGCAGCTGCAGTACGAAACCATTAAGGCCCAAAAGGAAATAGCCCTGTCGCCAAACACTAAAGTGATCATTATTGGCAACGGAAAGAGCAATCCTATTATGCTGACTGATAAGTAATATTAAGCTAACACAGGTTTTACTTAACCGGGCGGATCATTGGGCTCGTGCCATTATCCTAAAAAACAATTTACCTTTTCTTTAAAAAGGCTGTTTTTAGAACAATGCTCATGCCATCAATTTTACAATCAACTTCTTCATCGTCATCAGTAAGGCGGATCTTTTTAACAAGTGTGCCCTGCTTAAGGGTAACACCGCCGCCTTTTACTTTAAGGCTTTTAATAAGGGTTACCGAGTCGCCGTCATTAAGGATGTTACCGTTGCTGTCTTTTACGTTTGATTCTGCCATCTGCTAATTTATAGTTTGCAAAATTAAACAGATAAGTTGACTACTATTTATTTATTTCCTTTTTATAGTCTTTCAATGATATCAGCCCCATCTGTTTTCTGCGGATTTCAACATTAGCCGGGTCACTTATAGGTAATGGTTCCCATTTATGTGTTTGCGGGTCAGTACGGCCCTGTGTACCGTATAGCTGCTTTTGCCCCAGATTGCCCAATACCCTGTCTTTTAAATAAGCGTAGTTTTCGCCTGATGCATTATGGCGTTTAACCTCTTTATGCATCAATAGTAATACTTTCTGTTGAAAAGCTACATCATCATCACAATGCTGTACAATAGCCCAAAAAATACTGCTTCCGCTTTCACCAACAAGCGAATAACCCGGGTATCCGTACTTAATTATAATCCGTTTGGCTTCGGCTTCGTTAGCGCTGTCTGTTAATGCCCAATTCCTGTCGACGGTTTTCTGGTCATAATCAGATTTTTCGTGCTTGTATAGTTTGTTAAATTCTATCCGCCATTTTTGATCTTCCTTAAACATCGCTTTCAGTTTTTTATACAAAGCGGAGTCTATTTTAGGCTGGCAAACACCCGCTATTGTGCAGGTTAACAAAAACAATAATAAGTAACACTTCTTCATAACTAAATCTTTAGGTAAAGCTAAATAATTAAGTCGAGATGCAATAAGAATACATTTAATTGCTGCGTGTTCCGTTTTTAGCGGAACAACGATTTAAAAATAGGTGTAAAACCAAGAAAGCCCCGCTATGCAGGGCTTTCTTGGTTTATGAAATGTATGTCTATTTCTTTTCAGGCAGCAAGATCAGTTTAATGAAATTGTTGGTGTTTAGATATTTATTAGCAGCATCTTTAGTGCTTGCAACGGTTATTTGCTCCAGGTTTTTAACGTGGAACAATATGTTATCCGGGTCTTGACCGTTTTGTGCAGTTCCGGCAAGGTAGCCTGCCCAAAATACATTTTCCTTTAATTGCGATTGTGTTGATCGCGCTTCTTCAGCAACAAATTTTTCAATATCTGCAGGCAGGGCGCCATTTTGTTTTAGCTTGCTTATCTCTTCAAGCGCTGCCGCTATCAGCTTATCAACATTGGCTTCGGCACAGCTAAAATAAATGGTAATGGTATACCTGCCATTTGGTATTTTAACATAGCTTGCCCTCACACCCGGCGCATAACTGCCACTTTCCTGTTCGCGTAAGCGTTCGGTAAGTTTAATGTTCAACACCTCCTCCAATGCATCTATTTGTATGTTGTTGGCATCATTAAACTCATAAGTGCCACTAAATACTAACTGCACGGTGGCTTTATCGGCAATCCCCTTGTTTACTACTTTGGTTACCTGCCCGGGGGTTGGGTATATGTGCAGGTCTTTATAAATTTCTTTTTTATTGGTTGATGGTAAGCTGCCCAGGTAAGTTTCAAGATATGGCTTTACCTGTTCAGGTTCAAAATTACCTACCAGTGTAAAAGTAAACCCGCTGGCATCGGCAAACCTGTCTTTATAAAAGTTATAAGCTTTATCTAAGCTGGCTGTGCTTAACCTTGGCAAGGTAGTAACCATTGAGCGGAAGTTATTATTACCTAAAACGGCGGCAATAGTATCCTGAAATACACTACCCGGATCAAGCCCGCGGTTAGTTAAAATAGATTTGGTTTGATTAATGTTCCCCTGCCATATATCGTTATCCTTACGCGGTTGGGTAAAGTACAGGTATATTAATTGCATAGCGGTCTCAAAATCGCGCGGAGTTGAATTTGCCGTAATCCCCTGTGAAATATCACTGATATAAGGCGAAACATGCAGGTTTTTACCGGCAAGCATTTTATCCAGCTGGCCCTGATTAAAATCGGCCACGCCACTATTGCTAATGATTGGCGCTGCAAGGTTAGCAGATGTAAAATCAGCATCGCTTGCTAATGATGTGCCGCCAAAGCTGTTACCATTTATCAGGACCTGGTCGTTTTTATACTTTGTAGGTTTTAGTATTACCTTAAGGCCATTACCTAAAACATAGGTTGTTGTACCAATGGCAGTATCGCGCAGTTCACTTACCACTTTTGTACCTTCAGGGGCATTTTCCATCAACGGCCTGCTGGTTACGTTATCAACATAAGCAGTAACATTTTTACCGGCAGTATTTACCCAATCTAAAACGGTTTTTTCGGCGGGCAGCTTGTCTTTGTCCTTTTCAGGGGCTTCAACAATTACCACACGATTTTGGTCGGTAATAAATTTAGCCGCCATAGCATTCACTTGCGTAAGGGTTATTTCGCTGATGTTGCTTGCATAAAAAGCGTATTCATAAAGAACACCCGGTATAGCTTCGCCTGTTAAAAAGTTCTGCTGGTATTCTCTTACAAAATTATTGGAATTGGTTTTATCCCGTTCGTTATAGGCATTTTGTATTTGGGCCAATGCGGCTTGTTTCGCACGCTCCAACTCGGTCAAAGTAAATCCAAATTTGCGGGCACGTTCCGTTTGTGCAACCATCGTTTTTATCGCGTTTTCCAGGTCGCCGGGTTTTGCTACCACTATTGCCGAGAATGCATCTTGTTTTCCTAATAAAGGGCCATAGCTGGCTTTACCGTATAAAAAAGGAGGTTCGGGTTTTTGCTGCAGCTCATTCAGCCTTTCGCTAAGCATGTAGTTGAACAAATTAATACGCATGTTTTGCATAAAACCGGTAACCGACGTAACAATAATTTGCGGGTGCTTAACTACAATTTGTGCAAGCGTGTACGGAAACTCTTTATCGGTAACTATTTTTACAGCGGTACCCGGTGTTGGCGGTACGGTGTATTGTGCACGCGGCTTTTCTCCAACCGGATTTTTCAACCCGGAGAAATTGGTTTTTATCAGTTCTTCAACCTCTTTTACATCAAAATCGCCAACGGCAATTACAGCCTGCAGATTAGGGCGGTACCAATCATTATAAAACGCTTTTATGGTATTGGCATCAAATGTTTTAATGATGTTATCCTTACCAATAGGCAAACGTGATGCATACCTGGAATTATTTAATAACACCGGTAAGGTTTGCTGGCTCAGGCGTTCCTGAGCATTACGGCCGCGCAGGCGTTCTTCTTCTAAAACCACGCCGCGTTCTTTGTCGATCTCGGCCGGGTCAAAAGTTACAAAACCCGCCCAGTTGGCCAGTATGTTAAATCCTTTTTTGAACACCGCGGCGCTATCTGTTGGTAAGGGAAGCTGGTATACAGTTTCATCAAATGAGGTATAAGCGTTTAAATCGGCGCCAAAGCGGACGCCCGATTTTTGCAGATAATTTACCAGATCATTTTTAGGGAAATCGCGTGTGCCGTTAAAGGCCATATGCTCTGTAAAATGTGCAAGCCCCAGCTGTGCATCGGTTTCCAGTATGGAGCCGGCTTTGTTAACCAGGTATAATTCTGCCCGGTTCTTTGGCTGCTCATTATGCCGGATGTAGTACGTTAAGCCGTTTGGCAGCTTGCCTATAAGTACGTCCTTATCAACCGGTAATATATTGCCTTGTAATTGTTTTGCGGCGGCAGTAGGTTTTTGTTTGGGTGATGGTGTTGGCTTTCTTTTAACCTGTGCAAATACACTGCCCGATACAAGGATTAGCGCTATTGCGGTTACAGAAAAACTCCTGTTAAAGTTCATATGATTAATTAAGGGATTATCGCACTAAGATGCTAAACGAATTTCTTAGTTGCAAATTGTTATTGCTCTTTAAATGCGTCCTGCAGCATTTGCTGCAGCTCAACCTGATGGCTTGCAACGGCTTGCTGGCCAAGCTCGGCGCCTTTTTGAAATAGCACGGGTTGTTTTTCATTTAATTTTTTACCTAATGGCGATAGATAGAATACCGTCAGGTCCTTCAGTTCTTTCTCTGTGAATTGCTGGGCATATAAAGCAGCCATTTGATCTTTCAGCAATTCCCAGTTTAAATACTTGTTCATGAAAATGCCCATGATCTCTGTAAACTTGGCTTTTTTATCATCAGGTACATTTGCGCTGGCTTGTTTTATCATCGCCGTTACGTTTTGTTTCATTTGTGCGCCTGCACCCGAAGCTATAAGTACATCTTCTGCTGCCTTTAAATGTGCCGGGGTAATATTAACATTTGCAGTTTGCGCTTTAACTACCGAACAAAATAACAGGAAGGCAATTATCAGTCTGATTTTCATGGTGCTTTTATATCTTAACAAAGATCTTACGAAGATACAACACCCACATTACCAGCCATAATATTACAACAATAAAAATTGCACCCATCAATGAGGCATTTACAGGCGAAAAGTATGGCACAAATAAGTTTTGATAGATGGTTTTGCCACCGATGTGGATCTTATTAAAGTAATGCGGAATAAAGCCCGACAGTACATAGGCGGTGATGGCATTGGCCCCAAAAACCACAAATGGGTAAGTGAACCGTTTATGCCCTTGTACATCTATCAGCCAAAAACAAATAGCCAGTCCAATGGTAGCCAGTCCGCCGGTGTACAGTACGAATGAGCTTGTCCACAAGGCCTTATTAATAGGGAAGAAAAGATCCCAAAACAGCGCGATGATCACTGCTATAATGCCATAGGTGAACATCCAGCTTACTTTAACACTATCGTCCCGGTCCTTGCGTTTAAGCCAGGTGCCTACCCTTATACCAAATAAACCGGTGCCAATTGCGGGTAATGTACCCAGCAAACCTTCAGGGTCCCAGGTGCGTGATGACCGCCATAAATGATCTGTTGTGAACACTAAACGGTCTAACCAGGCACCCATGTTAGTTTCGGGATTAAGGTTAGGATACCCTACCCCCGGTACCGGGATAAACGTCATGATGATGTAGTAACCAATAAGCACCCCCGCAAAGATCCAGTCGCGGGTTTTTTGCGATGTTTTTAGATAAAGTATAGTGCAGGTAAAATACACCAATGCTATACGCGGCAAAACGCCCGGCAAACGCAGGTGCCCTAAATCAAAGTTCCATCGTAATATAAGCTGCATTGACCAGGTAATGAGCAGCAATATCACTGTACGCCTTAATGCTGTGAGTATAATTTTTGAATGCCCTGCACCGTTAGCCTTCTTGCTTTCCATGGAATATACAACTGATACCCCAACCATAAACAGGAAGAAGGGAAATACCAGGTCTGTAGGTGTACAGCCGTTCCATTCGGAATGTTCCAACGGTGCATAAATATGGCCCCAATCACCGGGGTCATTAACCAGTATCATAGCGGCAATGGTTAGGCCACGAAAAACATCAAGTGAAAGGAGGCGGGGGGCTTTTGTAAAAATTGTTTCAGTCATTTTATTGTTTAATATCTTATAGCAATACTTGCGTCTTAATAACTACCTGCGTCTTTGCGAGGTACGAAGCAATCCCCGATAGAAAAGTAGCCGACAAGCATGTCGGGGATTGCTTCGTACCTCGCAATGACGCGCTGGGTGGAACAGCTACCCACGAACAAATATGTCATTGCGAGCGATAGCGTATTTAATTATATGGGGGTCATGCTGAGCTTGTCTTGTCATGGTGAGCTTGTCGAACCACATTGCGGGCGGGCCTTTGCGCACGTCCTTCGACAAGCTCAGGATGACCCAACCAATGTCATTTCCCTTCAGAGGTCAAACGGATTTTAAAACTCGCAATGACATGGTTTTTATTTTTATTTAGGCAGAGGCGCAAAATATTGCGCCTCTACGCGGTTTATCTTTTAATAATGATACCTCACGAACGCTTCCATGGCGGCGTATTCGGCCAGCCCCAGCCGGTCATAGCTCTGCGCCGTTTCCCGGTTGCGGT
>NZ_JBAZVP010000018.1:0-105160 GCF_041660805.1 Mucilaginibacter sp.
TACAATAGGCCGTTATATTAAAATAAATACCCAGCCCGGCTATGAAAGCATTGCCTGTTAATCGTTTTTTTGCTACAATCCTCAAAATGTCGAGGTTAGCATTTTTAATTAAGTGGTTTAATCGCTAGTTCCTCTGTTCTCCAATTTGCAGGTGTAGCGGATAATTAATTATCTTTAATTTTTCACTAATTAACTATGAAATTGAAGCTAACTAACTTAATGCTGATGGGTGCATTGTGCCTGTCGGCCAATGTTTTTGCTGCTGAGGGCGGCAAACCTGTAAAAGGTAAATCACCAAACGATCCCCCTAAAAAATTCATTGACCCGGCAAACATGAATACCACCGTTAAGCCCGGCGATAACTTTTTTGACTATGCTAACGGCAATTGGATAAAAGGGAATGCCATACCGGCAAAAGAAACCCGCTGGGGAAGCTTCAACATTTTAAGACAAAGCAATACCGATAAGCTATTAAAGCTGCTTACAGAAGTTAGCGGCACAGCAGGCCACGCTAAAGGAAGCCTGAAACAACGTGTGGGCGATATGTACGCCAGCGGTATGGACAGCCTTACCATCGAGAAAAAAGGTTATACCCCTATTATGCCTGAACTGGCCCGGATAGATAAGATAAGCAGCCTTGATGATGTAGTAAACGAAATGGTTTACGAACGTGTTAACGGTATTGGCAGCCCGTTGTTTGGTTTTGGCGTTGGCCAGGATTCAAAGCATGTAGAAAAATACATTGTTAGCCTAAGACAAGGCGGCACAAGTTTGCCGGATAGGGATAACTATTTAAAGGATGACGCCCGTTCAAAAAAGATCCAAAACGCGTTAAAAACCTATATCACTACTTTGTTCACCTTAACTGGTACTAATGCCGATGCAGCCGCCAAAAACGCGGGCATTATATATGAGCTTGAAAAATCATTGGCTAAATCACAACTAAGCCGTGTTGCACAGCGCGACCCAAATGTTACCTACAATAAATTTTCTGTTGCCGATTTTAGCAAAACCACCCCGCATTTAAACTGGGTAAAATTATTACCTATGCTTAAGGTTACCGGCCAGGATACTTTATTGGTTGGGCAACCCGCGTTTTTTAAAGATGCTGATGCCCTGTTGGCTGCAACATCTGTTGATGATTGGAAAACTTATTTAAAGTGGAATGTTTTACAAGGATCGGCCTCAGCATTGAGCTCTCCATTTGTAAAAGCAAGCTTTGCTTATAACAGCGCGCTTAGCGGTCAACAAACACAAACACCGCGCAGCGAGCGTTTAAGCGGCCAGATAGATGGCTCACTTGGCGAACTGTTAGGTCAGCTTTATGTAGAGAAATACTTTACCCCGGCTGCTAAACAATACATGATAAACCTGGTGAACAACCTAAAGATCACCCTGGGCGACCGTATAAAGAACTTAGATTGGATGAGCGATGTTACAAAAGCACGCGCCCTTAAAAAGCTTGCCGCCTTCCGTGTAAAAATTGGCTATCCGGATAAATGGGAAACCTATGCGGGCCTTGTTATTGAGCGTGGCGATTATTATGGCAACCTTAAACGCATCTCTAAATGGAGATACAATTTCAATGTAACGCGTTTAGGCAAACCTGTTGACCGCAACCGTTTTGGGATGACGCCGCCAACGGTTAATGCTTCATACAGCCCAACTAATAACGATATTACGTTCCCCGCGGGAATATTACAGTTCCCATTCTTTGATTTTGGTGCGGATGATGCCGTAAATTACGGTGGTATTGGTGCTGTTATAGGCCACGAAATGACCCACGGTTTTGATGACCAGGGCCGCCAATTTGATGCTGATGGTACCCTGCGTGACTGGTGGACTAAAGACGATGCCGATAAATTTAAGAGTCGTGCAGATCAGGTAGTAAACCAATATAATGCCTTTACCGTACTGGATACCATGCACGTAAACGGCCGCTTAACCTTAGGCGAAAACCTTGCCGATCTGGGCGGATTGAACGTAGCTTACGCAGCATTCAAGAAAACCAAACAGGGCCAGTCTACCACAAAAATTGACGGCTTTACGCCCGATCAAAGGTTCTTTTTATCATGGGCACAGGTTTGGCGCGGGTCGCAACGCCCCGAGGCTGCTGCACAAAGGATCTTAACAGACCCCCACTCGCCAGAAGAATTCCGCACCAATGCGCCTATAACTAATATGGATGCATGGTACGCAGCCTTTAGTATACAACCCGGCGATAAGCTTTACAAAAAGCCGGAAGAGAGAATAAGGGTGTGGTAATCAGTAGCAAGTAATTTTTTAGTATAACAACAAAGCCTGGCATATAGCCGGGCTTTGTTGTTATGTTTACTATTTGTAATAAATATCATCCGGACTTACTGACCCCAACACTTTCGGGCTGAAAGATTATCTTTGTAGCTAATACAGATATGATAGTTCATCAATTTTACGATAAGGGTTTGGCCCATGCATCTTACGCGGTTATTAGAACCGGCCGCATGATAGTTATTGACCCCGCACGCGACCCGCAGCCTTACTATGAATTTGCAAATATGCACGGTGCTGATATTACAGGTGTAATAGAAACCCACCCACATGCTGATTTTGTGAGCTCGCACCTGGAGATCCACCAAACAACCGGCGCGGTAATTTACGTAAGCAAGCTTGCCGGCGCCGAATACCCGCACGAAACTTTTGATGATGGCGATGTTATTCAGATCAACGATATTAAACTAAAAGCCATTAATACCCCTGGTCATTCGCCGGATTCCATCTGTATTTTACTGGAAGACGAAAAGGGTAAGGATTGCGCTATTTTTACCGGCGATACCTTGTTTGCCGGCGATGTAGGCAGGCCTGATCTGCGCGAAAGTGCAGGTAACATCACCGCTAAGAAAGAGGAACTGGCGCGTGATATGTACCACAGCACCCGCGATAAGTTAATGGTGTTACCAAAAGAAGTAATTGTGTATCCTGCCCACGGCCCCGGATCATTATGCGGTAAAAGTATGAGCCCTGATCTGCAAACCACCATTGGTAAAGAACTGCGCGAGAACTATGCACTACAATTAATGGACGAACTGGCCTTTGTTAAAACCCTAATGGCCGACCAGCCCTTTATGCCCAAATACTTTGGTTATGATGTAGAGCTGAACAAAATGGGGGCGCCGGGCTTTATTCAAAGCGTTAACGCGGTAATAAAAGCCGATGCAGATATTGCTTTGGAGCATGATATATTAGTTATCGATACCCGCCCTTCAGTAGATTATCGCAATGGGCATATTAAAGGCAGTATTAATTTGCAGGATGGCGAGAAATTTGAGACATGGTTAGGATCTGTTGTTGCACCATATGAGTCGTTTTACTTACTGGCCGAAACTGATGAGGCCTTAGATATAGTTATCAAAAAAACGGCTAAAATTGGTTACGAAAGAAATATAAAAGCGGCTTTGCTTATACCTTCAAATGCTACAGAAAAATCTCCGGCAATAAATTTGGAAGACTTTAAAGCACATAAAGTAGATTACACTATAATAGATGCCCGCAACTGGGCCGAAATAAATTCAGGCAAACTGTTCACAGACGCACTTACCATTCCCCTGCCCGAATTAAGGGAGCGTATAAGTGAGATCCCTGCCAATAAACCCATTGTTGTACACTGCGCGGCGGGTTACCGGTCGGCTGCTGCCGCCGGCATTATATCGGCACAAATAAAAGCTGTACCGGTGTATGACCTGAGCGATGCGATAAAGCAGTTTTAGATTTGGTTGATAGATAATGGACAACGGTTAATAGTCGAAGAGAATTTCAGACTTGTGAAGAACTATTTACTATGTCTATGATCTTTTGCATAATCCATGAACTATTTACTATAATTGCCATGTGAATAAATCTGACGACGCAGTTGTAAAACGGATAAAAGTTATAGTGAAAGAGCATGGCGGCCAGCTGGCTTTAGCAAACGCTATTGGGGTTGACCAGGGCTTTATTAGTAAGGTTATTAATAAAAAGCAGGATATTAGCTACTACCTTATCCGTAAGCTATGTTTCCAGCTCAAATACTCTCCCGAGTGGCTTATTTTGGGCACCGGCGAAAAACAGATCCACAAACCCGAATCGGCCAAACTCATTACCGAGATACAAATGCTGCGCACTGAAGTTGATATTTTACATGCACGTATGCGTGCCTACGAATTGGAACTGCAGGAAATAAAGCACCATGCCAATAGCGACAAGCAAAAGGCTGGTTGAGAGCATTTTCTATTAGCACTTAACATTGGCTTAATATTTATAGTCTGTTATGTTAATTTAACGGTAACATTTAACTAACATTTGGATAATAGCTTTGCACTGATTAAAAAAAGTCACGTGAAAAAATTATTATCAGCACTTTCTATTTTATTTGTTAGTTCATTATTTACTATTCAATTATTTGCGCAAACTACAGGCAAAATTGGTGGTAAAGTAATTGATTCAAAAACAAGCGAAACTTTAATAGGCGCAACCGTTAGCATACAAGGCACCACCAAGGGCGTTGCTACCGATGTTGCAGGTAAATATTTATTAGGTGGCCTGGCCCCCGGTAAGTACACCATTGAAGTTAGGTACATTGGTTACCAAACCAAATCTATATCAGATATAGTTGTTAAAGCAGGCGAAGTTAGCGACCTTGATATTGCATTAGCCGCGTCAACATCTAAAGCACTTAATGAAGTTGTAGTACGCTCTACCTACAGGCAGGCATCAGTAGCTTCGTTATATGCGGTACAAAAAAACAGTGTGTCTATATCTGACGGTATCTCATCTGAGGTAATAAAAAAATCACCAGACAGGAACACTGCCGATGTATTAAAACGTGTGAGCGGCGCTACCATTCAGGACAACAAATTTGTTGTTATCCGCGGGCTGAGCGATCGTTACAATACGGCTATGCTTGATGGTGCATCGTTACCAAGTACCGAGAACAACCGCAAAGCCTTTTCTTTTGATATTGTGCCATCAAACCTGGTTGAAAACTTAACTATCACCAAAACTGCAACACCAGATCAGCCGGGCGATTTTGCCGGCGGTTTGATACAAATTTTCACAAAAGATCTTCCTGATCAAAACTTTATCTCTTTTGGTATCAGCCAGGGTTATAATACCGCTTCAACCTTTAAAGATTTCATAAGCGGCCCGCGTAACGCTACCGATTATCTTGGTTTTGATAACGGCCGCCGCCAATTGCCAAACGGCTTTGCATCGTCAACCCAAATCGCCAATGGCCTTACTGACCAGCAGAATCTTAACAATTTGCGTGCCTTGCCTAATGATTGGAACAGATATATTAATACTGCGTTGCCAACCCAAAACTATCAATTTTCAATCGGCAAGGTAAAAGAGAGTGAAAAGAGCGGCAACCGTTTCGGTGCTATCCTTGCGCTTACATATCGTAACCAGCAAAACATTTACAGCGATATTAAGCGCGATTTTTACGGTTACGATTACAGCGATGACGCCTATAAATTCAGTACAAGTGTGGGTGCCTTGTTAAACCTGGGTTATACCTTTGGCAAAAATAAGATCACCTTTAAGAATGTTTATAACAGGATATTCGACGACCAGTACCTTGGCCGTACAGGTCATAATAACTCAGGTTTTGATGTAAACTACTATGCGTTCGACTTGCAACAAAAAGCCCTTTTAAAATCGACACTGGAAGGTAACCACCCTATCGGTGAAAAGGGAGCCAAAATTAACTGGGAGGTAAGCTATGGAAACGTGCTGAACGACCAGCCTGGCCAGCGCAAAGCGCTTTACACCCGTGCATCTGGTACCGATAATCCATACCAGGCCGTATTGTCATCTCTTACCAAGGAAAACTCCACCTTATTTGGTAAGTTAAATGAAGACTCTTATTCGGGCGGTGTAAATTACAGCACACCGATAAAATTGTTTACACAATCAACTTTAAAAGCCGGACTTTTAAGCCTTTACCGCGACAGAAATTATGATGTGCGATTTATCGGCCCATTGTTTAGCCAGGAGGTTTTAAATGACCCTGATCGCGTTAATGAAATATCAAGGCGCCCGCTTAACAGGTTGTTCTCAAGAGACCTGATAGATGCAGGTGTTTACGATCTTAACGAGATCAGCAATATACCTTCAGACTCATACACCGCAAATTCACTTACCAATTCAGGTTATTTAATGCTTGATAACAAGCTTACAGAAAAACTGCGTTTGGTTTGGGGTGCCCGTGTAGAACAATTCAATGTAAATGTAACCCCGCTGGTTTACAGTAACGCTACAGATAAAGTTCATCAGAACTATACCGATATATTACCATCAGCCAACCTTACTTACAATCTTACTGATAAAATTAACCTGCGTGCTTCTTACTCCCGTACGCTGGCAAGGCCCGAATTTAGAGAGTTGGCGACATCATCATACTACGATTATGAATTGCTGGCTTTCCAGCAAGGTACGCCAAACTTAAAACGTACAAACATTGATAATTTTGATGTGCGTTTTGAGTTATTCCCATCAGCAGGCCAAATCTTTTCGGTTTCAGGTTTCTATAAAAAATTCAATAACGCCATTGAGGCTTATAATGATGATGCTACCTCTACACGCGTTATCCGTTACTTTAACAGCGATTACGCCAATGTTTATGGTGCAGAGTTAGAGGTGCGCAAATCACTTGATTTCATTATGCCGACAGCATTTTTAAAGAGTACTACCGCTTATGCAAACATTGCAATAGCTAAATCTGTAGCGCATAACCCTGTAAACTCCGGTCTGAATTTACAGTTTGCAGATCGCCCGCTGATTGGCCAGGCACCCTACGTTGTCAACGCCGGCTTACAGCATAATTTCTTTAACAACAATTTAACATTCAACGCTTTGTTTAACCGCGTTGGTCAAAGGTTAAGCATTGCCGCAGGCGGTCAGTATGCAAACGTATATGAAGTTCCGCGCAGCGTAATAGATGCCCAGTTGGGTGTTAAAGTTTTAAAAGGTAAAGGCGAACTGAAGTTCAACGCCGGCGATATCTTAAACCAGCGCATCTCCTTTTATTACGATCAAAACAATAACAAAAAGTACGATACCGGCGATTATACACAAAGCAGCTACAAACAAGGTTCTACCTACACTATGTCGTTCACTTACACACTATAACATTAACACAGTATTAACAACGGTTAACATTATTTAACACATACATAACTGCTTGCTAACATTAAGTTCAAGGGGCGTACGTTTCTTTGTAAAGAAAATTAAAAAACTGAAAATGAAAAAAATTCTATTATTTGCTGCACTTAGTGTAAGCATTTTAGTAACAAGTTGTTCTAAAAACACTGTAGACCCTGATAATGGTGGTGGCGGTGGTGGTGGTACTGAAACTGCTGTCGCAGTTACAGGCGATATTACTGCAAATACTACCTGGACAGCAGATAAAATATACCTGTTAAAAGGTAACGTGTTTGTAACAGGTAACGTAACATTAACAATCCAGCCGGGTACTATCATTAAAGGTGATAAAGCTACTAAAGGTGCTTTGATCATTACACGCGGTTCAAAAATTGATGCAACAGGCACTGTAGATAAACCAATCGTATTTACATCAAGCCAAGCTGTTGGTGCACGTTCCCAGGGCGACTGGGGTGGTGTTATCCTTTTGGGTAAAGCTCCTAATAATGCAGGTACTGCTATCGCTATTGAAGGTATCTCTGATGCTACCGATAAAGGGAAACACGGTGGTAGTGATGCTGCTGATAACTCAGGTACAATAAAATATGTACGTATTGAGTACGCAGGTATTCCATTGAGCCCTGATAATGAAATAAACGGTTTAACTTTTGGTAGTGTTGGTTCTGGTACTACTATTGATTATGTTGAAGTTTACCGTTCTGGTGACGATGCTTTCGAATGGTTTGGCGGTACAGTAAATGCTAAACACTTATTAGCTATTGATACCTGGGATGATGATTTTGATACAGATAACGGTTTCTCTGGTAAAATTCAGTTTGGTTTAGCTCAGCGTTTAGCTGCAACTGCCGATGTATCTGGTTCAAACGGTTTCGAGTCTGACAACAACGCTACAGGTACAAATGCTACTCCGCAAACAAGCGCTGCATTCTCTAACATGACTATTTTAGGTCCAAAAGAAACTGCATCTTTCACTGCTATCAATGCTAACTTCCAGCATGGCGCACAAATTCGTCGCAATTCATCTATCAGCATCCTTAACTCGGTAATTGTTGGTTATACTGAAGGCGTATTTTATGATGATGCCTTACCTGCAGGCAGCACAGTAAATTCATCAACCAATTTACTTTCTGGTAGCTCAGTATTCGCTAATAACCTGATAGCAGCCAGCAATAGCAAAAGCAATCAGATCAAAGCAACAAATGCTGCTACTTTAGGTTTAGTTACTGCTAAATTAACTCCAAACAATACCTTCTCTCCTGATGTGTATGCTGCAGCTATCTATACTGATCCTTATAAGTTCAGCGCTGATATTGCCCCTGCTGCAAGAGCTGGTGTTCCTAACTTCTTACAGGTTGCAACTTCACCAGCATTAACCGGTGCAGTTTACACAGATGCTAAAGTTACTGATGCATTCTTTGAAAAAGTTGCTTACAAAGGTGCTTTCGGTACAACTGACTGGACAAGCGGTTGGGCTAATTTTGATCCTCAAAACTTACCATACACTACCCCAGGTGCTGTAAAATAATATAAACAAACATTTTCTATACAAAAGCGGCTACCCACATGGGTAGCCGCTTTTGTTTTATACAAGCTTGGCGCTTATAAACGCTTATAATTATCCTTATCAAATAATTCTAATCCCATTCTAATCATCTGTTAACACAAACATAATATACAAGCTTGACTTTTGGAGGGATTTAATCCCCCAAAAAATGAAAAAGTTTTGCCTCTTCATTCTCACAACGTTGGTTGCATTGGCTGCCAATGCCCAAATCACCACATCCGTCATCAGCGGTAAGGTTGTTGACCAAAAAGGTGTTACCATGCCAGGCGTTACCGTATCAGTAGTAAATACAAGCACTGGTACCCGCTACGGCACACAAACCAATGCCGATGGGCGTTACACCATCCCCAACATTAATCCGGGTGGCCCTTATACTATAACCGCTACATTTATTGGTTATAATAAAGCCGAACACAGTGATATTACTCTTACATTGGGTAGCGCATCGTTCAACTTTATACTGGCCGATGCCACCACAGCCCTTAAAGAAGTTAGGGTAGTTGCAAACGGTGGTGCTACTAAAACAGGTGCAAGCACCCGTATTAGCCAAAGCCAGATACGTAATATGCCCGCCATTAACCGCAGCTTGCAGGATTTAACCCGCGCCACGCCGCAAAGCAACAACAACTCTTTTCAGGGTACCAACTACCGTTACAACAACGTAACGCTTGATGGTGCTATCAATAATGATGCTATTGGCTTTAGCCCATCATTGGGTGGCCAAAACAATGCATCGGGCCAGGTGGGCAGCAGTACACGTACCAGCCCGGTATCATTAGATGCTATACAGGATATACAAGTGCTGGTAGCGCCTTATGATATTAAGATTGGCAACGTATTGGGTGGTAGCATTAACGCTGTTACCCGTAGCGGTACAAATGATGTTACAGGCTCTGTTTACGGTTTTGGTCGCGGCGCTTTCATGGTAGGCCCAAACAATGCTAACAGGGCATCAGGTGGCGACGGTTCAAAACTGCCGTCAACTTTCTATGATTATCAAACAGGTATCCGTGTGGGTCTCCCGCTAATCAAAAACAAATTATTCTTTTTCACTAACGAGGAGCTTGCCCGCAGGCAGGACCCTGTTATTTCTGCAGCCGGTAGTGATGGTTCTGCAAAGATATTATCCCTGCAGGATGCTATCAATATTAAGGACAAAATGGCCAGTTACGGTTTTGATGCCGGCACATATGGAAATACTTCCATCTTTTCGCGCTCAAACAAATTTTTCAACCGTTTAGATTGGA
The DNA here is from genome assembly GCF_041660805.1 of Mucilaginibacter sp. Classification (GTDB taxonomy): domain Bacteria; phylum Bacteroidota; class Bacteroidia; order Sphingobacteriales; family Sphingobacteriaceae; genus Mucilaginibacter. The sequence goes on from NZ_JBAZVP010000018.1 coordinate 9,991, forward strand.
ACATTAACGACAATAACCAGTTAACTATCCGTAATAACACCATCACATCAACCGCTACTAATCTGGAACGCGATCAGCAGAACTTCCGTTTCAGCGGTATTGATTACACCTCGCATAACAATTCCAGCTCAACTGTTGCAGAATTAAAAAGCAGGTTAAGCAATAATCTGCACAACAGTTTGGTTGTTGGTTACTCTAACGTACATGATTACCGCGACCCTAACTCTAACCCTGCCCTGCCCCAGATAGAGATTACAGGCCGCACTCCGGGTACAACCATATTTTTAGGTACTGACCGTGAGGCTGCTATATTTGATATGCACCAGAAAACTACCGAGTTTACAGATAATTTGACCTTAACCAAAGGCAAACACACCTTCACATTTGGTACACACAATGAGTTTTACAACATCACTTATAATTTTGTAAATTCATGGAACGGCCGTATAGCTTACAGCAGCATAGATAATTTTTTAGCTAACAACCCATCGCGTACGCGTGCCAACTACAACTATATCAACAACACCCGCGATTATATATTCGCAAACCCTTCTGCACAATTTAACGTTGACTTGCTTAGCTTATACGGGCAGGATGAGATACACCTTACAGATAATTTTAATTTGACCGCAGGCGTGCGTTTCGACTATGCAGGTGTACCTAACAAACAGCCGCTAAGCGCAAAAACAACAGGCGCGCCGGTTGATCCTAACTACGGTACAACCTTTACTTATACCAAGCCAAGTGATATTAAACAAAATTATTTAGGTAATTTAGAGATTAACCCCCGCGTATCATTTAACTGGGATGTTAACGGCGACCAAACCTCGGTATTACGCGGTGGCAGCGGGTTATTTACCGGCCGTGTGCCTTTTGCATGGTTTGGTTATGCATTTTATAACAATGGGAATACTTACGGGGCTTATGACAAAAAACCAAGTGCGACAGCACCTATCACGCCCGGCACCAACCCTGTGCAGGCACCGGCTAATGGTGGCTTAGGCTATGTATTACAACAAAACAATCCTGCTGTTAATACATCAGCAAATGGCCCAACCCAAGTGGATTTGATAGACAATAACTTTAAAATGCCACAGGTATGGCGTACCAACTTAGCGTATGATTATACTACAGCCAACAGGTGGAAATTTACGTTAGAAGGTATTTACACCAAGGTTGTTCACGATTTAAAATTCCAACAGGTAAATACTAAGGACCAAGTTACTTACTACCCTTATGATACCCAGCACCAACAGCCAATATTTGTTAACCAACCAGTTAATCCATCATATACAAATGCCTACCTTTTATCAAATACCAACCAGGGTTACCGTTACAGCTTAACCGCGCAGATAGCCAAAAATTTCCCTTTTGGCCTGAACGCATCTGTAGCTTACACTTACGGGCATTCTAAAGATGTTACCAACGGTATCCGTAACTCAATGGAATCAAACTGGCAGTTAAATCAGGCGCTTAACCCAAACAACCCTGGTTTAGCTAACTCAAACTTTGATATCCGCAACCGCATTGTATCAAATATTAACTACATGGTTAATTGGGATAAAGAGAAAAACTACACCGCTAACTTTACTTTCTTTTTGAGCGCACAATCAGGTAATCCATTTACTTATGGTTTTTTACCAAGTGCTATTGACGGCACAGGCCAACAGGTTAGTTTAGCGTATATTCCTAAAGTTGGCGAAACAGCTAATTTCTTTAGCGATATTGCTGGTGGTGCCACAGCCGTACAACAAGCCGCAGCGTTTGATAGCTATATCAATAATAACAAATACTTAAACTCACGTCGTGGTCAGTTTACAGAGCGCAACGCGGCATTTACGCCATGGAACAATAACCTTGATTTCCGTTTTGCACAAGACTTTAAATTTGGCAACGGTAAGCATAAACAGGTTATAACCTTTACTTATGATATTGTTAACTTAACCAACCTGCTAAACAAAAGTTGGGGCCAGTATTATTTCTCGGCTAATACATTTAACTCAACATCAAGCATTGGTTTAACACCAAGCACAACCCCGGCTTTCACTGCCGCCGGTACAACCTATCCTAAGTATACCTTCACAAACCCGGGTGTACCGTACTCTGTTGATTTATTTGCTTCGCGCTGGCAAATGCAGTTTGGTTTGCGTTACGCATTCTAAACAAAAAAGCACTAATAAAATACAACGCCTCCGAATTTTCGGGGCGTTTTTTGTTTATATTGATTATTTTGCAGCCCTATGCAACAAACCCGCTGGTCAACAATTTTACCTCCAAAAGTGATTAACTGGTTAATGTTTATCTCCATCTGCTTAATATGGGGCAGCTCATTTATTTTAATGAAACTTGGGTTGTATGACGATGCCAGAAAACCTTTACTCACCGCTTCGCAAGTAGCGGCAATACGCATTATAACCGCGGGCATTGTACTTACACCCGTATTGATAAGGCATCGTAATAAAATACCTTTCAAACTTTCATGGTGGATGATATTCTCAGGTGTATTCGGGAGTTTTTTGCCCGCATTTTTATTCTGCATAGCCGAAACTAAAATAGACAGCGCACTGGCCGGTACACTTAATTCGCTTACCCCCATATTCGCTATTATTTTCGGGTTTATATTTTTTGGCAATAAGATACCATTGAGCCAGATAGCAGGCATAATTATTGGTTTTGGCGGTATAGTTTTGCTATATCTTATCCAAAAGCATACCGGGTACGGACAAGTAAGCTACGGCGCCTTGGTGATACTGGCCACCATTTTTTATGGCATTAACATAATAGTAGTAAGGCGATACCTTAATGGGGTGAGTCCGCTGGTTATTACGGCTTTTTCTTTAATATCAGTTAGTTTGCCATCGTTGTTTATTTTATGGCGAACAGGTTTTTTTAGCTTACCCTTATATCATCATGAATATATAAAAGCATGTATTGCGGTATGTACTTTGGGTATAATGGGTACAGCCCTGGCGTGGATGTTATTTTATGCTTTAGTACAGCGCACCAGTGTGCTTTTTACTTCTACCTCAAGCTATGGCGTCCCGTTTGTAGCTTTTGGATGGGGATGGTTCTATGGCGAAACCGTTACTATAGCCCAAATAGGCTGCCTCGTTATTATTTTAAGCGGCGTATATTTAACCAGGATAGATTTCAAAAAGTTTAAAAAAAAGCGGCTTAAGTCAATACCTTTTCAAGATCAGGCAGGTTTATAGCACCTACAGGTTTACCCTTCAATACCACGGTTAAAACTTCATCGCTTTTATGTAATTGCAGCCGGCCTTTAAATAACTGGCTTTGGGCTGATGACAGGAAGTGCTTAAGTACCGATCTGGTTTCTTTACGGCAGGCCAGTTCGTTGTGGCCATCTGTTATAATGAGGCGTAATTTTTTATCCTGCGGCTCAAACAACAGGAACAAACCATAAGAGAGTTTTAATTGCATCATATTACTATCTAACATACAAAATTATTTATACAACCATTTCATAAACCTCTGAAACTTTTTAACTTATCGTTTGTCCTAAATACATATTTCGCAGATACATATGACACCGATATTTTTCACTGTGGGACATGGAAAGTCCGTTAAAATTATCCCTAACACACAAGCACAGGTTAACGGGCACCCGGTATTAACTTATACCTACAATATTTATAAGAATGGCGGGTTGGATAACAAAGCCACGCTGCGCAGACAAGAAAGCGAACTACTGCTTGAACATAAACTCGACCCCAATTACCTTGGCTATATCACCTTTGAAGACCCCGGCAAAGTATTCACTTACACCGCCGACGGCCATGATGTGCTATCAGCAACCGAAATAGAGGAGATCATAGAAAACATATCGCATTACCGAGATCACCCCGGTTTGTGGCCGTTAAAACAGTAAATATCAGAGACAAGAATTTAGCATCAAGAGACAAGAATTGGAATAACTCCCGCAGTGTTCCGTCCCGCTAAAAGCGGAACAGTACCGGAACACCGGGTATAATATGGCTGTTGAATATAAAGGTTATAAGCCTAACTCTTTTTTGATTTTACCCGGTAATTTGGCTGCAATAAGCTGGTGCGATTGTTTAATATACTGTGTCCACTCCTGCTCCGTAAGGCTGCTGATATCGCGGGCAAGCACCCATTTGTAGCGGGCAATATAAGGCTGCGGTTCCAGCCCTTCTCTTGAAATGATCTCTTCAAAATCTTCGGCAGGCACCTTAAATGATGCCGAAGGCGGTACGCCATCCGGATAGGTAAACAAAAATGTTTTACCGCCCACGTTAAAGCACAAGTGCTCGCCCAGTTTTATGTCTTCTGTTACGCCCGGTAAACTATGGCAAATGGTTTGGAGGGTTTCTATGGTCATGAGTGATAAAATTGTGAGCTAAGGTAGTTTTATTAGCCAATTATACCAACAATGTAGATGATGGGTGATAATACCATAGGATTATATTTTCTTAAAAAAACAACTAGGTCATGCTGAATTTATTTCAGCATCCCATCAGAAAGGTTACCCATTTAAAGGCACATAGCTAAGCATGTACTTTACTTTGCCAGAGAGATGCCGATATACATCGGCATGACCCCTCATTTTATTTCTTCTCAACACCCATAGTGTTATCACCGTCCATAGGCTAAAGGCTGAATAACTCCTTCCTTCGGGAAGGGTGCGGCTGCCTGTGAAGTGGCGGGTAGGGGTTATTACGTTAATGCTTATTTCATAACCCCTCCCTGCACCCTCCCGTGGGGAGGGAATCGCACATATCCACCGCTTTGCCTTTGCTGCTGTTGTCACCCAACAGGCACGAAAAATAAAATATCAACAAATTATCACCCCATCAAGCCTGCGTCACAAATACATTTTGCATATCTGCATATTCGCTCATCTGCACATTTCCCCGTATCTTTGCACCTTTAAATTATACACCTATGTTAAAAGGATTTTTTAATGTTCCTGAGCCTGTTAACGAGCCGGTTTTAAACTACGGCCCGCGCAGTTTAGAGCGTGCTTCGCTTAAAGCAGCCTTACAGGAAGGCCGCGCCCAGCAAATAGATATACCTATGTACATTGGCGGCAAAGAGGTGCGTACCGGCACCCTGCGCGAATTGCGCCCGCCGCATGATCATCAGCATTTACTGGCTACTTACCACTGGGGAGATAAAACCCATGTAACCGCTGCCATTGATGCTGCCCTTGCCGCTAAGGCCGATTGGGAGAACCTGCCATGGGAGCAGCGTGCAGCCATATTTTTAAAAGCAGCCGAACTATTGGCCGGTCCTTACCGTGCTAAAATAAACGCGGCTACTATGCTGGGCCAAAGCAAGAACGCTTACCAGGCCGAGATTGACGCGGCTTGCGAATTCATAGATTTTTTGCGCTTCAATGTGCTTTACATGACCGAAATTTACCAGCAACAGCCACCTGTATCAGGCAAAGGTATCTGGAACCGTGTGGAGCAACGCCCGCTGGAGGGTTTTGTGTTCGCGCTTACGCCATTTAATTTTACGGCTATAGCGGGTAACCTGCCATCAAGCGCTGCCATGATGGGTAACGTTGTGGTTTGGAAACCTGCCGATACGCAGATATATGCCGCTAACGTGATCATGCAGGTGTTTAAAGAAGCCGGCGTTCCGGATGGCGTGATCAACCTGATCTATGCCGATGGCCCTGTGGTTGGCGATGTAGTATTTAACCACCCTGACTTTGCAGGTATCCACTTTACAGGTTCGACCGCTGTGTTCCAAAATATCTGGAAAACCATTGGTACTAACATTCATAAATATAAAACTTACCCGCGCATTGTGGGCGAAACCGGTGGTAAAGATTTTGTGCTTGCCCACCCAAGCGCCAATGCCGATGTGGTTAGCGTTGCTTTGCTTCGTGGTGCTTTTGAATACCAGGGGCAAAAATGTTCTGCCGCTTCAAGGGCTTACATCCCGGCTTCGTTATGGCCTGCTGTAAAAGAGCACGTTCAGCGCGAAATGGCCAGCTTTAAAATGGGCCCGGTTGAAGATTTTGAAAACTTTATTAATGCTGTTATCAGCGAGGTATCGTTTGATAAACTGGCTAAATATATTGATGATGCCAAAGCCGATGACAGTGTAGAACTGGTAGCCGGCGGTAATTACGATAAATCAAAAGGCTGGTTTATTGAGCCAACTGTTTTAAAAGTAACCGATCCTTATTATGTAACCATGTGTAACGAGCTGTTTGGCCCGGTACTTACGGTTTATGTTTATGAAGACAACCAATGGGACGAGATCCTGAACATTGTTGATAAAACATCTATTTACGCTTTAACAGGAGCCATTATATCACAAGACCGTTATGCAATTGCCGAAGCTACTTATCGCCTGCGCAACGCTGCCGGTAACTTTTATGTAAATGATAAGCCAACCGGAGCGGTTGTAGGCCAGCAGCCATTTGGCGGCGCCCGTGGCTCGGGTACAAATGATAAAGCCGGTTCAATGATTAACCTGCTGCGGTGGGTATCTCCAAGAACCATCAAAGAAACCTTTGATCCGCCTAAAGATTACAGGTACTCATTCTTGCAGAAAGAGCAATAAAATTCTTTGTAAAATATAAGCCGGGAGCAGTAATATATTGTTCCCGGCTTTTTTATGAATAAATATTTCGATCTTGTAGTGTTATTCCTTTCTTACAACCTTAACTAAATATAAACCTTTAAAGCATTCAGTTATGTGGGCTACCAATACATTATGGTTTGAAATAGCGATAGTAACTATCATGTTTTTGCTTGGGCACATTTTTTTAGGGCACTTTGAAGAGCGGAGCCCTAAATGGAGGAAGCTACTTAAATACGTATTTACGGTTATTATTGTCGTAGCTATATCTGTTTTGGCAGGAAGAACCTACGCCTTTCTTATACTCGGGCTTGCTATAATACCGGTATTGTATGTTCATGCCATTATGCTCCCTAAAAAAGGAATAAACGGGTGGACAGGTGAGCCAAAAGCCAGGTATTATGAATTTAGAGGCTGGAGTAAAAATATTTTCAACGACGATAAGAAATAGCCGCCCTAACTTATCGGGTACTATCCCGGCGACTGCTCAAACCTAAATACCTCATCCATTTTAGAGTTATTGTTTGTGCTTACCTTCATATCTTTTATAATACCGGTGGCCAGGCTGTAAACCCAACCATGCACATTCAATTCCCGCCCATTTTGCCACGCATTTTGCACTATTGATGTTTTGCAAAGGTTGCTTGCGTTCTCTATCACATTCAGCTCAACCAGGCGGTCGCCTTTGGCTTTTTCGTCTGTTATCCTGTCAAGTTCATGGGCATGCATACGGTAAACATCTTTAATGTTGCGCAGCCAGTTATCAATTAAGCCATATTGCTTATTAGTCATGGAAGCCAGCACACCGCCGCAGCCGTAATGGCCTACCACTATCACATGTTTTACCTGCAATACGTTAACGGCATAATCAAGCACACTTAACATGCTCATATCAGTATGTATCACCATATTGGCAATATTACGGTGCACAAATATCTCGCCCGGGTTGGTATTGGTTATCTGGTTGGCCGGTACACGGCTATCGGCACAGCCTATCCATAAAACAGGAGGCTTTTGTCCGTTGGCCAGTTTTTCAAAATACTGCGGATCTTCCTTTAGCGTATCCTCAACAAACTGCTTGTTGCCATCAAGCAAACTGTCATAAGTTATATGGCTGGTATCATGTATTAAGGTTGTTGCACACATAGGTTTATATTTTTATAAGATTGATGCGTTATTATGTAGTAGTTTTTCTTGAAAAAAATCGCGTTAGCTTATGTAAGGCCAATGGCGACAGATCATAGTACAAAATTGTTAAAAGTATTGCAGGTATAAAATAAAATATAGCAAAATCATACAGGTTAAACAGGTATCCGCCTGCTATACAGCCAAAAAAGTAAAAACCAAGTACCGTTAGGCGGATGTAAACCTTATGCTTTATAGTATCTGTTGCGCGTGATCTGGCATGGATCCAGTCGGCTATGTCGCCACCCAAATCTGTAAATAAACCGGTTAAGTGCGATGATTTGATCAACCCTCCTGATATGGTTGATACCAGGCTGTTCTGCATCCCCATTGAAAACAATATGGCGCCTATAACAACCTCGCGCTCTAACTGGGTTTCGCGGTAAAAGTTGTGGCCATAAATAGCAACAAAAAACAGGATAACAATCTCTATAATTATTGGGGTAGCATGCGCCCGGTAGTAACTTTTACCCTCAAAAGACCGCACAATATAGGTGGATAAAAACGCTCCGATAAAGAACATGGCAAGCCAGATAGCAAAAACCACTATCTCGCTCAGGTTTTGCTCAACCATATTGCGGGCAAGGTTTGCCACATGCCCCGTAATATTTGATGAAAATGCTAAAAAAGCCACCAGCCCGGCAACATTTGTAATACCAGATACCAATGCCGTTGATGAAGCGAGCATTAAATTACCCTGGAGTGTACGGTGCTCTTTAGATTGTCTTAACATTGATGTATCAATACAATAACATTTGCTTTTAAACATAGCAAATATATACTGCTTTTTAATAAAAACCCCGACTGTATAAATACAGCCGGGGAAATTACACATCAATTAACTAAATATACAGGTAGATGCAGGGGTAATTAATGTACTGCTATTGTTTCCAGGCCATCCAGCTCATAAACATAACCCAGGTTATTAGGGCTGCTGCTTGAAACGCCCAGATCTTTGATAAGGCCGGTGCTCAGGTTCACTATCCAACCATGTACCTGCAGGTCGGCGCGTTCCATCCACGCGTTTTGTACTATAGATGTTTTGCAAAGGTTATATACCTGCTCGCTCACGTTCAGTTCAACCAAACGGTTTATTTTTTGAGTTTCGTCCGTAATACGGTCAAGCTCATGGCTATGCAGGCGGTACACATCTTTTATGTGGCGCAACCAGTTATCAATCAGTCCAAATTGCTTGTTGCTTAATGCAGCAGCTACGCCACCGCAACCGTAATGGCCGGCTACAATAATATGTTTTACTTTAAGCACATTAACGGCATAATCAAGCACGCTAAGCATATTCATATCAGAATGTACACAAACGTTGGCAATGTTACGGTGCACAAATATTTCGCCGGGCTTGGTGCCGGTTACTTCGTTTGCAGGCACACGGCTATCAGAGCAGCCTATCCACAATACTTCGGGACATTGGCCCTTTGCCAATTTGGTGAAGTATTCGGGGTCTTCCTTTACTCTTGAGGCTACCCAATTACTGTTACCCTGTATTAAGGCATTATAGCTTTGTTTTTGAGCCAGTTTTATATTACCGGTATCTATAGCCGGTGTTGATCCATTTTTTTTATTTTCGTTGACAGACATGGCAGATTGTTTTTTTAAGGTTTGTAAATTAAATCTTTCAATGGGGGTATATCGTACCGCTCTTTAATATCCTGCAGTTGCACAATAATGCCTTTGGTATAAGCATTATGCTTATAATTCTCAATTATTTCCAATACATCGGGGTCAATATAGCGGGAGTGCGACCCATCAATAATTACATCACTACCTTTTGGCAGACTGGTTAATGTAATTTGTATGGCAGCTTTGTTTAAAAAAGACACCTCTTCGGCAAGCTTTATACGGATGGTGTTTTTTTCGCCATTTGGCGCTATGGTATAAAAGTAAGGGTTACGCAAGTTGGTACGGAGTATATAAAACACACCTACCAGCATACCAATACCCACACCTATAAGCAGGTCGGTAAGCACCACAGCAACAATGGTTACTACAAACGGTATAAACTGATCAAGCCCTTTATGCCACATGTGTTTAAACAACGTTATCTTGGCCAGTTTATAACCTACCGTTAATAATATTGCGGCCAGGCATGATAATGGTATTTTGTTTAACAATGATGGTATAGCAAGCAAACATATCAGCAATAAAAACCCGTGGAAAACGGCACTCATTTTTGTGCGCCCGCCGGCATTTACATTAGCCGATGACCGTACGATAACTGCCGTCATTGGTAAACCGCCCAGTAAACCGCTCACTACATTGCCAGCCCCCTGAGCAACAAGTTCGCGGTTTGTAGGCGATATTCTTTTAATAGGATCTATTTTATCTACAGCTTCAAGGCTTAAAAGCGTTTCAAGGCTGGCTACAACAGCAATGGTAAATGCTGTTATCCAAACCGCCTTGTTGCCTATAGCGCTAAAATCCGGAGATTTAAATAGTCCAAAAAACTCCTTTGTGCTGCTTACTAATGGTATCTGTACAAACTGTTTATCCAATAAGGCAAACTCGGTGCCTGTAAAAACGTATCCTAAAACCACACCAATAACCACCACCATTAGCGGGGCGGGTATGGCAGCAAGCTTTTTAACTTTTGGCCAGTATATCATCAGCGCAAGCGAAACAATGCTGATAACTACCGCACCATAATTGATTTTATTTAATGCGTTTAGTATTCCTGAAAAAGTATTACCGGTTTGTGTTTGAAAACCTTCATCGCCTTCAAAATCAGAATCAAAGCCTACCGCGTGAGGGAATTGTTTCATTATCAGAATGATCCCGATAGCGGCCAGCATCCCTTCAATTACTGCTGATGGAAAGTAATTGGCAATTGTACCCGCCTTTACCAACCCTAATATTATTTGAAAAGCACCTGCTATAACAACGCTTAGCAAAAATGCTTCAAACGAGCCCAGGTTAGTAATAGCGTTCAGTACAATTACGGTAAGGCCGGCAGCCGGCCCCGCAACACTTAGTTGCGACCCACTGAGCGTACCTATTACAATACCGCCAATTATACCCGATAATATACCTGAAAATAACGGGGCGCCTGATGCCAGGGCGATCCCTAAACATAATGGCAACGCCACCAGGAATACTACTAATCCGGCAGGCAGATCCTTTTTTAAATTTTTAGCGAGAAAATACTTTTTTAGGTTCAGACCGTCCGCAGACATCCCTCCTTGCTTAATTTGCATAATTGAGAATTTAGAAAAAAATGAAGTTTTTGAATAAACAGGGGCATAACATCTTCTCCATTAAGATGTAAACAGCACAAAGCGGTGCTAACCATACCTCAAAAAAGATACAGATAAGCTAACCGGCCCGGTTCAGAAAACCAGGCGCCAATAAATTATGCGTTGGGAGGCGGGGTAGGAACAACAGGATGATACACCTGCTTGTAAAGCGAGTTTTCTAAATTATGAAGAACATTGGTTTCAGTAATATAAGCAGTGTAGGCAATTATATGATTGATGTTCTCATCAAAAGATTTTTTATCCTTAAAAGAACTCTTTTCAAGGTCATCTTTTTCTGTTTTAGACTCGTTCTCAAGTTGCATTATAACCGCTTTAACGGTTTTGTTATCCATGCATAAAAACACCGGTGCAATAGATATAACCATCTTTACCATAAAGATGCTCATAAATAATACGGTTACAGAAATTTTGAAATCCCTTGTTCTCATGCGTTACAAATATAGAAATTTTTGTTTAAGCAAGACAAGTAAAGGGCCTTTAAACGTAATCTTACAATATAATTACTATTTTTAGCCAATTACCAATTATACCAGCTTGTGAATAAAAAGTTAGAGATACTTCAAAAAAAACGAGATCAGGCGCTTGAAGGTGGCGGCCGGGCACGTATAGAAAGTCAGCATAAAAAAGGAAAGCTTACCGCACGTGAGCGTTTACATTTCTTATTTGATGAGGGCTCGTTTCAGGAAATAGGCATGCTGGTATCGCACAGATCTACCGATTTTGGTATGGAGAAAGAAAAGTATCCCGGCGATGGTGTGGTTACCGGCTACGGTACTGTTAATGGCCGTTTGATTTACGTATTCTCGCAGGATTTTACCGTTTTTGGAGGGTCGCTTTCTGAAACCCATGCCGAAAAAATATGCAGGATAATGGATCTGGCCATGAAAAATGGCGCCCCAGTTGTTGGTCTAAACGACTCTGGTGGTGCACGGATACAGGAAGGAGTGGTTTCTTTAGGTGGCTACGCCGATATATTTTATCGCAATACCATGGCATCGGGGCTAATACCTCAAATATCGGCCATTATGGGCCCCTGCGCGGGCGGTGCTGTTTATTCGCCGGCCATTACCGATTTTATTTTGATGGTGGAGCATACCAGCTATATGTTTGTAACCGGCCCTAACGTAGTAAAAACCGTTACACATGAGGTAGTAACATCAGAAGAACTGGGTGGCGCAAATACGCATGCCACCAAATCAGGCGTAACACATTTTGCCTGTGCTAATGAGATAGAGGCTATACAGCATGTAAAGAAACTGCTAAGCTATATGCCTCAAAATTGTGAGGACCGTGCCCCTGCCCTGCCTTACGAGGTTAAAAACGAGGAACGCCCCGCATTAACAGATATATTACCAGAGAATATTTCGCAGCCTTATGATATCCGCGAAGTGATTGAACAGGTGATAGACAGTGGATCATTCCTGGAGGTTCATAAAGACTTTGCCGAAAACCTTGTTGTAGGTTTTGCCCGCCTGGCCGGCCGCAGTATTGGTATTGTAGCTAATCAGCCTGCGTTTTTAGCGGGTGTTTTAGATATCCATTCATCACAAAAGGGCGCACGTTTTGTACGTTTTTGCGATAGCTTTAATATACCATTGTTGGTTTTTGAAGATGTACCGGGCTTTTTACCTGGTACAGACCAGGAGTGGAACGCCATTATTACCAACGGTGCAAAATTGCTCTACGCCTTCTGCGAAGCTACCGTTCCGCGTATTACGGTTATTACCCGCAAGGCATATGGCGGCGCGTATGATGTAATGAACTCCAAACATATTGGTGCCGACATGAACTACGCCTGGCCAAGTGCCGAGATCGCGGTGATGGGTGCTAAAGGTGCGGCCGAGATCATCTTTAAACGTGAAATAACATCTGCCGAAGACCCTGAGGCCAAATGGCGCGAAAAGGAACAGCAATACGCTACCATATTTGCCAACCCCTACCGCGCTGCCGAGCGGGGTTTTATTGACGAGGTTATAGCCCCGGCAGAAACCCGCGTCAAGCTTATCCATGCCTTTAAAATGCTGGAAAACAAAGTAGTGAACAACCCGAAAAAGAAGCACGGGAATATCCCACTGTAAAGGAATTAAGATAAAAAACCACTGACCCCATGCTCTCCATCGAACAAATCCGCCCTGAGCTTACCTGGCGCCTGCGTAGGGAAGCCTTATACCCTGCCGAGCCCCTGCATGCTATGGAAATGGAAGAAGATAACCACGGTTATCATTTTGGCGCCTTTATGGATAATGCTTTAGTTGGGGTGGTATCGCTGTTTCAAAAAGATGATAACTGGCAGTTTCGCAAATTCGCGGTGAGCGATAAAGTACAGAAGCAGGGCATCGGCACACAACTGTTAAGTTATATTATAAACTTTGTTGAACGGGAGAACGGAATGCGCCTTTGGTGCAACGCCCGGCTATCGGCAAGAGGGTTTTATGCCCGGTATGGTTTTACTGAAACCGGTGAAATATTCCATAAAAATGGTGTCGATTATATCATTATGGAAAAGGATCTGCTATCAAAATAAAAGATCAGTCCGCCTTGCGCAAACTGATCCTTCATAACTAACTTTAACTAATTTTAACTAACTGATCTTATTATTAAGACGCCGCAAAGGTGCTGTTACCTTATTAAGTATATATTAACTAATCAATAATCTTTAAAGGCAGCGTAATTCCTATTCCTTCATATCATGAGCTTTATTATATTTGCATATATGGCTAACAAAGCTGTATTTTAAACAAATGGCTAAAAAGAAACCCGAAGCAGAACAAAAAACTACTATAGTTAATGAAACATCACTATCGTTTTTCGAAAAATATATTAATAACCCGTCGCCTACCGGCTTTGAATGGAAAGGCCAGCAACTATGGCTTGACTATTTAAAACCCTACATTGACGACTATTATACAGATAATTACGGCACCGCGGTTGGTGTTATAAACCCGCAGGCAGATTACAAGGTAGTTATTGAGGCACATGCCGATGAGATATCATGGTTTGTAAATTATATTACAAATGATGGCTTGATCTACGTTATCCGCAATGGCGGATCAGATCACCAGATAGCCCCTTCAAAACGTGTTAATATCCATACAGATAATGGCATTGTTAAAGCAGTTTTTGGCTGGCCGGCCATCCACACCCGTTTAGGAGGCGAAAAAGAAGAAGCCCCTACCCTTAAAAATATCTTTCTGGATTGCGGTTGCACCAGTAAGGAAGAAGTAGAAAAACTGGGTATCCATGTAGGTTGTGTTATTACTTACGAGGATGAATTTATGGTATTAAACAACCGTTATTATGTTGGCCGCGCGCTTGATAACCGTGCCGGTGGTTTCATGATAGCCGAAGTTGCCCGCCTGCTTAAAGAGAACAAAGTTAAATTACCTTTTGGCTTATATATTGTAAACGCCGTACAGGAAGAAATTGGCTTACGCGGTGCAGAAATGATTGCCCACCGTATTAAACCAAACGTTGCTATTGTTACCGATGTTACCCATGATACCAGCACCCCTATGATCAACAAGATCACCCAGGGAGACCTGTCATGCGGAAAAGGGCCGGTAATTTCTTATGCCCCGGCGGTACAAAACAACCTGAACAAACTGCTGATAGAATCGGCACAAAAAGCTAATATCCCTTTTCAACGCCAGGCATCATCAAGATCAACCGGAACTGATACTGACGCGTTCGCTTACTCAAATGATGGCGTCCCATCGGCACTTATCTCCTTACCACTGCGCTATATGCACACCACGGTAGAGATGATCCACAAAGAGGATGTAGATAATGTTATCCGCCTTATTTATGAATGCCTGCTAAACATACAGGCCGGCCAGGATTTCAGATACATCAAATAATTTAACATATTTATTGCTTTTCACACAAACACAAACTTAAAATACCCCATCTCAACTATGAAACCAACACTATTAATCCTGGCCGCAGGTATGGCCAGCCGTTACGGCAGCATGAAGCAAGTTGACGGATTTGGGCCTAATGGCGAAACAATTATCGATTACTCCATATACGATGCCATAAAGGCCGGCTTTGGTAAAGTTAGCTTTATCATTCGCGAAGAGTTTGCCGATAATTTTAAAAGCATATTTGAGCCCAAGCTAAAAGGCCGTGTAGAAACAGATTACGTTTTCCAAAGCTTTGACCTGGAGCCTTTTGGCATTACCGAAAAAATTGAACGTGCAAAACCTTGGGGAACAGCACACGCCGTTTTGGCCGCCCGTAACCAGGTAAATGAACCTTTTTGTGTTATTAATGCTGATGACTTTTATGGTTATGACGCATTTAAAAAGATGGCCGACTTTTTAACTACCGAGGTTGCCGACGATAAATATTCCATTATAGGATACCAGGTTGACAGGACATTATCAGACCATGGCTCGGTATCACGTGGGGTTTGTAAAGTTGTTGATGGTAAAATGGTAGCTATTGACGAGCGCTTAAAAGTGTACTTTAAAGAAGATGGCACCGTAGCTTATGAAGATGAAGGCCAGGAGTTCCCGCTGCCGTCTGATACCCGCGTATCCATGAACTTTTGGGGCTTTACACCGGCTGTTTTCAAACAAAGCGAACCTATGTTCAAGAAGTTTGTTGAAGCTAATAAGGATAACCCTAAATCTGAATTCTTTATCCCTTTAGTGGCCGATGAATTGATCAAAAGCGGCGAAGCTTCTTTTGAAGTAATCCCTACCGATGCAAAATGGTTTGGTGTTACTTACAAAGAGGATAAACCAATTGTTCAGAAAAGTATTTCAGAACTGGTGAATAACGGTGTTTACCCAAGCAATCTTTGGTCGTAATACGATTGGTGTTGGAAGTTGGTATTGCTAAGAAAATTCCTCTCTCAAGAGGGGGAGCGTAGATGGTGCGGCTGCAGGGGTGTGTTATTCACATACAAAGGACACACCCCTCCACCCCTCTCAAGAGGGGAATCGCACAACCTTCCGCTTCTTTTTAATGTCCCCAACACGTGTGGTCGCAATACAGCCATAAATACATAATGAATGCCGCCTTGCGCGGCATTTTTTGTTTTGTTAAATATTGATAAACAGATATATTATTTTGCTTTTTGTGATATATTTATAGCTTAAACAATGCTATGAAACTTAAACTATCACTTCTTCTGTTACTGGTTAGCAGTTACGCTATCCAGATATCAGCACAAACTACAAATTTGTGGAAACAGGCCACATCCGGGGGCTATACCTATAAATATGTAACCGGCGACCCTACTCACTCCCGCTTTTATACGCTTAAAAACGGACTGACCGTTATTTTAAGTCCAACCGATAAGCAGCCACGCATACAGGCATACATAGCTGTAAAAGCGGGCAGCAAAACAGACCCGGCCGACCATACCGGTTTGGCGCATTACCTTGAACATATGATGTTTAAAGGTACCGACAAGTTTGGTTCATTAAACTGGACTAAAGAAAAACCGTTGCTTGATAAAATTGACGACCTGTACGAGCAATACAACTCTACCAAAGACGAGGCTAAACGTAAAGAGATTTACAAGCAGATAGACAAAACATCTGGTGAGGCGGCCAAGTTTGCAATTGCAAATGAGTATGATAAAATGATGAGCGCCATGGGCGGTCAAAACAGTAATGCGTTCACTTCATTTGAGCAAACTGTTTATACTGAAGATATCCCAAGCTCGTCTGTAGATAAATTTCTGACCATGCAGGGCGAACGTTTCCGCGCGCCGGTGCTGCGCATCTTCCATACCGAACTGGAAGCTGTTTATGAAGAAAAGAACCGTGGTTTAGACAGCGACCCCAATAAAGTGCAGGAAGCTATGTTTGAAGCATTGTTCCCTAATAACAACTATGGCAAACAAACTACCATTGGTACTATTGAGCATTTAAAGAACCCGTCATTAAAAGCTATCCGCAAGTATTACTATTCATACTATGTGCCCAACAATATGGGCGTGATCCTTTCAGGAGATTTTAACCCTGATGTAATGATCAAAAAAGTAGCGAAAAATTTTGGCTACATGCCAACCAATGCGGTTCCGGCTTATACATTCGCGCCAGAAAAACCTATCGCGGCACCTATCCAAAGAGACGTTTACGGGCCAACCCCCGAGAACCTTACCATTGCTTACCGTTTCCCGGGGGCAAGCACGCGTGATGCACGTTTACTGAGCCTGATGGGTTCATTATTAACCAACGGAAAAGCGGGTTTATTTGATTTAGACCTTACTAAAAAACAAAAGCTGCTTAGCGCCTTTGCATCGCCATATACCTTAAAAGATTATAGTGTGCTGATGCTAAGAGGTACCCCGGTAAAAGGTCAGTCGTTAGATGATGTGAAGACTTTAATGCTTGGCGAAATAGATAAATTAAGAAAAGGTGAGTTTTCTGATGACCTGATCCAATCTATCGTTAACAACTACAAAAAAAGTAAAATTGAGCAGGACGAAAGCTACAACCAGCGTGCAAGCAACCTGATGGATGATTTTACTTCGGGTGTTGACTGGCGTACTGATGTAGCTTCTATTAATGAGCTTTCAAAAGTTACCAAGGCGCAGATTGTTGCTTTTGCTAACAAATATTTAAAGGATAACAACTTTGTAATTGTTTACAAACACCAGGGAACCGATAAAAACATTATCAAAGTTGATAAACCAACCATTACCCCTGTTGAGGTAAACGCCGGTGAGCAGTCTGCTTTTGTAAAAACCATTAACGCTATGCCGGCAAACGCTGTACAACCCGTTTGGCTTGATTATACTAAAGATATTCAGCGTGCTACTGCCGGCCCGGTTGATGTATTGTCTATCCAGAATAAAGATAACAGCATCTTCAGGTTATACTACCGCTATGACATGGGTAGCTGGAATAATAAGCTATTGCCTGTAGCAGCACAATACCTGCAATTTTTAGGTACCGATAAAATGAGCTCGGAAGATATCAGCAAGGCTTTTTACAAACTGGCATCAACCTTTAATGTAACTGCAAGCACCGAGGTAACCACCATTAGCATTAATGGCTTACAGGAAAATTTTGGCGCGTCAGTTACCTTGTTTGAAAACCTGCTGGCAAATTGCAAAGCCGACAGTACTGCATTAACCGGTCTTAAAGCCCGCTTAAAAAAATCAAGGGAAAACCTAAAATTGAATAAGGCCGCCATTATGCAGGGGTTGGTTAACTATGCCCAGTATGGTATAAACAACCCCTTCAATTATACATTAACAGATGATGAAATTGAAAAATTAAAAGCAGAGGACCTGATAGCGATACTTCATAACCTGGTTAACTATAAGCACACCATATTATATTATGGCCCGCAAACCGCTGTACAAACCGGCACTGCATTGGCTAAGTTGCACAAAACACCGGCTAGCTTCACAGCTTACCCCGAAAAGAAGGTTTTTGTACGTTCTAAGATGGATAAAAACATGGTTTTGTTTAGCAATTTTGATATGGTACAGGCCGAAATTCAATGGATCCGTAATGAGGATGCTTACAACCCGGCCAAGGCCCCTTTAATTGAATTATACAATAACTACTTTGGATCGGGTATCAGCTCAATTGTGTTTCAGAACATTCGCGAATCAAAAGCACTTGCTTACTCTACTTACGCGTTCTATGTAGCTCCGCCTAAAAAGGATGACGACAATATATTTGTAGCTTATATAGGTACACAGTCTGATAAAATGAACGATGCTATTAAAGCCATGAATGAGCTGTTAAACAACATGCCCGAATCTGAAAAGGGTGTGTTAGCAGCCAAGGATAACATCCGTAAATCAATTGAGACGGAACGCATTACGCAGGATGGCATCTTGTTTAATTACCTGGCCGCAAAACGCAAAGGCCTGGATTATGACGAGCGTAAAAATACGTTCACAGCCGTTAGCAAATTAGGCTTTGCCGATGTACAAGCTTTTGCCACTACCGAGTTAAAAGGTAAACCTTTTACTTATTGTGTTGTAGCATCAGACAAACGCGTTACAGACGAAGACCTGAAAAAATACGGAGAATTATTTAAGCCGGATATGAAGCAAATATTTGGCTACTAAAAATCAATACGAACAAGATCTTATAAAGACGGATGAGTTTATTCCCATCCGCCTTTATTGTGTAAAAATTGTACCGTACTATCTATAGTATATGTGTGCAATTATGATATATTTGTTTTTTAATTAATTGTTTATCAATACAATAACCCCTAATTGTATGACCGCTGCATTTTCGCCAAATAACAAAACAAATGAGCGAAGCTATGTGGCTTTATGCTCAAAATGCAAAAACAGCCTTGAGGATCGTGTGCACCGCGGCTTTTTTGTTAAAAAGCTACTCTTTTGGTTGCCCATCCGCAAATACATGTGCTACAAATGTAAACGCGGCCAATATGTGTGGATCAAGCAATAACTAAAATCAGCATTTTTATTTCTAAAAAACCCGGTTGCTTATTAATGCAAATAAGTACACTTGCTTGTTGTTGCAATATTTTGCTATATTGAAGCAATAAACCAAAAACTAAACCTAAAATTGGAAAAAAAAGCTAAACCTATTACAATGTTTTGCCCTAATTGCGGCAATTTGTTTCATAAAAAACTCCACAGAAGCTGGTCTGTAAAAACCTTCCTTTTCTTTTTACCTCTCAGAAAATATAATTGTGAAAATTGCGATAAAGATGTATATGTTATGAAAAATATTTAACAAAATGTATGTTTTTTAAATTTTGGTATAAATATTGACAATTGTTATTAAAATGCTATAGTACCTGTATTTGTATAGCAAGAGCTGATACTAAATTTAATAAACAAAGATATGCGACGGATACTGGCAGTGGATGATGACAATGACATATTGGAGGTATTGCAATTCATACTTGAAGATTCAGGATATGAGGTAGATACCCTCTCAGACGGCCACAATTTAATGGAAACAATAAGGAAGAAAATGCCCGACCTTATATTACTGGATATTATGCTGGGCAACCTTGATGGCCGCGAACTTTGCAAAGCCGTTAAAAAAGAGGGCAGCACACATAATATTCCGGTTATTATGATTTCGGCAAGCCACAGTGTTCCAAACACAATGAACCAGGAGGGCGGCCCAAATGATTTTATAGCTAAGCCTTTTGATATTAGCAACCTGCTTAGCAAGATAAAATTCCAGCTAAATAGAGCGGCTTAAATATTATTGGGTTTTATACCTAACTCCTGCAGCTCTTGATCAATTTTATTGTTCCACAGCTGTTGCTGGTAAGTATTCATACTGTGGCGGGTTTCGCCATCATACTGCTTTTGCAGTTTATCTATTTCTCTCAGCGCATCAAAATAAGCTACATTTATAGGTCCGTCGTAATTGGTAACACTCAATTTTTCGGCCAAAACGGCTTTCTTAAAGTGTTCGGCAACCAGCTTAACAATATCAAAATGGCGCTGTTCATGGTTTAAGCTATAGGCGTCATTAACCCCTCCCCTAACCCAACAAGCACTTTTAGGTGCATACACTTTCAACTCAAGCTTAACGTTAATTACCCCCTTTACAAGTTCTACATGCTCGTTATAACCCAGGCTTGCAAAGATCTCGGCACCATGGTTATTGCCTGGTTGTGCTTTTTGTTGGAAATCAGTCCACTTTAAAGGCCGGTTTGTACTGTAATAAATAGTATCGCCCTCAACAGGTTCAAAATAATCACTAAATTTTACCTGAACACTCTTTGCCAGTTTAATATTGTTATCGGCCTGGGCATTCATCCAGTTGTTTAAATAGATCAGGCTGTTAGTAATAGTGCTTCTTAACAGGGGCTCAATTTGTTGGGCAGGCCCGGCAGCGCGCTGATAGTTCGCATTGCCGGTATAATCTGTCAGGTGCACAATATCATCATCCTGTTGCAACCCAAACGAAACCGATAGTGTAACCTGCCCGTTTACCCTGCCCCCCGCTAATGCGGTTTCTGTTACTTTAAGGTTTTTTAGTTTAATAATAACAGGGCGCAGGCTTTTGTTAACCGGCAAGCTATAGTCAATCAATTTTCTTATGGCTGTAATGCCACCTTTCAATTCAATCTTTATAGCATCGGTTTTATTACCGGGTACAACAACAGCCGGTGCTAAATTGCCTATAATGGTATTATCACTGCGTGTGTCGGTAACACCGGAAATGTAAAATTCTTTGGGTGTAACAGGCAACCGCTCATTTTTTAATTCAACAAATGAACTGGTCTGGCTATAAAATTTATACCCCGAAAATAATATGCTCAGTGCAGCAAATAATAAAATAAATAAATTACGGTTTCTATTGTTCAACTTGTCAATTTGGTTGCATGTTCATAAAACGTTTTTAAACCGGCTATATTTTGTGGCTTCAGCTTGATTTACAAGTTAAGACAGAAATTTAAGAGCCTTATTTAAATATCTAATTTACCTGTTTTAACCTAAAGTTTTCCACAGCCATACCAACGTGTTTATAATAACCGTTAAAAAAGCGTTCTCCACATTTGTTAATTACTAATGTGGATTGCATTTTTGCGTTTAGCTATTTTAGCACCATCATTAGTACGCGCTTTATGATCAAACTTAGATACATCACAGTTTTTGCATCCATATTTTTAGCCTTACCGGTACTGGCGCAGCAAAGTCCTTCTTTTCATGCTAACCGCATTTATCAAAACGCGGGCGAGCTGATGAACAAGGGGAAATTTGCCGCCGCTGCAGAGCAATACCGCCTGGTGGAGCAATCAAGGCTTAAAACTTCACAGCAATCAAAATTCGAATCGGAGTTAAGCCAGTTAAAAGAAAACTCACAATATTACGAAGCGCTGTGCGCGTTAGAGTTGGGTAATGACGATGCCGAAAGCATGTTCTTACGCTTTATTAAAGAACACCCCGAAAACCCGCTTACCAAGCTGGCATTTTTCCAGGTAGGTAAATCATACTTTAAGCAGGGCAAGTTTGCCGAAGCCCTGGTTTGGTTTAATAAGGTTAACGCGGTTGACCTGAATGGCAGCCAAAATACCGAGTACAAATTCAGGAAAGGTTACGCTTACTTTATTACTAAAGACTATAAGAACGCGCAATCATTATTCAGCGAGGTAAAAAATAAAAGGTCGCCGTTTACGGATGACGCTGTTTATTACTTTGCCTATATTGCCTATTTAAATAAAGATTACCAGCTGGCCCTTGTAAATTTTGAGCGTTTAAAAAATTCTAAAAAATACGAGAACAGCTACCCCTACTATATTACCGCGGTTTACTTTTTAGATAAGCGGTATAACGATGTTATCAACTATGCCATTCCTATTATTAACAGCACCAAACAGGAGCATCAAACAGAAATGCTGCGCATTATTGGCGCATCCTATTTTGCAAAAGGCAATTTTGATAACGCGGTAAAATATTACAGTCGTTTTGAAGAAGCCGACCGTGGCGCAACACAAAACTCGCAAGACAGCTACCAGATAGGATATGCCTACTATAAAATTGGCAATTACGGCAAAGCAGGATCGGTATTGGAGAAACTGGTTGCACAAAATGATAATTACAGCCAAAACGGTAGCTATACTTTAGGAGATGTTTTCCTGAAGATGAACAACAAGCAAAGCGCACGTAACGCGTTCCTGGTAGCATCAAGGCTTAGCTTTGATAAACAACTGCAGGAAGATGCCTTGTACCAATACGCCAAACTATCATATGAGCTTGATTTTAACACGCAGGCGCTTGAGGCTACCCGCCTATATTTAAAGAACTATCCACGCGCCCACCGTACCGATGAAGTTAAAATTTTACTGGGCGAAGAGTTACTTACCTCTCGTAATTATAAAGAGGCTGTTGAAATACTGGAACCTATCCCTAATAAATCGGCAAGTGCACAAGCCGCGTATCAAAAAGTGACCTATTACCGCGGATTAGAATTTTATAACGAACGCGCGTTTGAAAATGCCATTGGTATATTCCTTCGCTCGTTAAAATATCCTATCGATATCAAAACACAGGCCCTAACCAATTACTGGATGGCCGAATCAATGTATGAGGTACGTAAGTACAGCGAATCGGTAGATACCTTTAAGGCGTTTTTGGCTATGCCGGAATCAAGGGAAACCGATGTTTACAATTATGCGAATTACGCGCTGGCTTATGCGGCATTCGGCGGCGAAGAGTACAGAACAGCCGCTACCTATTTTGAGCGGTTTTTACAAGGTGATGCAAAAGACAAATACACCGAGAACGATGCCGTAAGCCGTTTAGGCGATAGCTACTTTGTGTTAAAAAGCTACGGTAAAGCTTTAGAGAACTATAACAAAATTATCGCGCAGCAAAGTCAGGGACAAGATTACGCACTGTTTCAGCGCGGCATTATCCAGGGCTTACAGGGATCACTGGATACCAAGATCAGTACCCTGAACAGTGTATTAGCCACGTTCCCAAATTCAGATTATGCTGATGATGCTTCATTTGAAATTGCTTATACCTATTTCTTAAAGAATGACGGCGCACGTGCAAAAACTGATCTGCTGGCTATGATCGAGAAATATCCGCGCAGCAGCTACATCCCGCGTGCATTAACTACCATTGGTTTAATTGATTACAATGCCGGCGGCAATGATGAAGAGGCGGTTGCCACGTTTAAACGCGTGGTGCAGGACTACTCATCAAGCGACGAAGCTAAAACAGCGCTTAAGCAAATAGAAAAGATCTACACCGATAAAGGCGACGCGCAAACATTTATCAATTACGCCAACACTACCTCAATTGGTAATTACTCAACCGCCGATCAGGAGAACATCATGTTCGCGGCTGCTAACAACCTTTACTTGCGATCAGACTGGCAGGGAACAGTAAACGCTATCAATGCTTATTTTGATAAGTTCCCAACCAAACAGATCTTTGAGAAACAGGCAAGGTTTATTCGTGCGCAAAGTTTGGTTAACCTGAACAAGTATGACGAAGCTGTAGTTGATTACAACGTGATACTGAACGACTGGACAAGCGCATACAGCGAAAAAGCCCTTATAAGCATGTCTAAACTTTACATTGCCCAAAAGAAGTATAACGATGCCATTGTGTTTCTGAAAAGGCTGGAGACCAACTCTGAATACAAGGCCGATTATACCTTCGCTATAAACAACCTGCTGTTATGCTACTCCATGATAAACATGCCCGATGATGTAATTAAGTATGTA
Organism: Mucilaginibacter sp.; assembly: GCF_041660805.1. Classification (GTDB taxonomy): domain Bacteria; phylum Bacteroidota; class Bacteroidia; order Sphingobacteriales; family Sphingobacteriaceae; genus Mucilaginibacter. The sequence continues at coordinate 34,185 of NZ_JBAZVP010000018.1, forward strand.
AAACTGGTAAGGGATAACGAAAAATCGGCACAGGAAGACAAATTCAAAACCGGTTTATATGCAGGTAAGGCTTACCTTATAAAAGGGGATACCACAGCCGCGGTAAACGAATTTAGTTATACGGTAACCAATACCAAAACCATTGCAGCAGCCGAAGCTAAATACAACGTTGCCAATATAGAGTACCTTAAAGGCAAGTACAAGGCATCACAAAAAACCTGCTTTGATCTGGTTAAAGGATTACCAAACTATGATTACTGGGTAGCTAAAACCTACATTTTACTGGCAGATAATTACACCGCTTTAAAAGACGATTTCCAGGCAAAAGCAACCCTGCAAAGTATTGTTGACAACTACAAAGGCGACGATGATATTTTGAGTATAGCAAAACAAAAGCTAAACGCGATATCGCCTCAAAAAGCAACTGAAGAAAAACCGGCAACTGAAAACAAACCGGCGCCAGAAAATAAACCGGCAACAGAAGAAAAACCGGCGACCGAAGAAAAACCGGCAATTAAAGAAACTAAACAGGATAACAAAGAACAATAGAAGACAAGCAAATGAATCAAAAATACACCTTCACGCTGCTTACCTTGTTAATGGTATTTTACTTTGTTCCTGCTATAGCACAAACAAAGGGTAAGGCTAAAAAGCCGGCGGCAAAAACAACGCAAAAACCTGTAGTTAAAAAAACTGTAAAGAAAACAACACCTGCTCCTACCAAAAAAGTAACTAAAGCTCCCGTACAGCAAAAAACTAACGCTAAAACGTTAGGTGATGCTGCTGCTAAAGTACCTGCTGCAGATACTACAAAAAAAGGCGGGGCAAATACCCCGGATAACGGCGGAAGCCTCTCAGAGGAGATAGTGGTGACCACATCTTACAAACCAGTATTGGCCGAAGCGGTAAAAATACGCCGCAACCCCGATCTGGAAGACAAAACGCCTTTTAAAGCGCCGTTGGTTTACGCGCCTTTAGATAAAAAACTGGAGCAGGATAATAACATCCGCGCTTTAGACCCTATGCAAAGGCCGCAGGAACAAGACTCGGCCCTGTTAAACAACTATGTTAAAGTTGGTGCCGGAAGCTTAAAAACCACATTTGGCGAAGCTTATTTTGGCAATGGCCGCGACCAGGCATTGCAGCTTGGCGGTTATGCCAAACACTTTGCACAGCAAGGAGGGCAATACAATAAACAAAACGATAGCAGGCAGGAAGTTGGCGTATTTGGTAAAAGCATAAATGATGAAAACACCATTAGCGGGCGTATAACTTACAAACGCAGGGGTACATACTTTTATGGTTTCGACAAAACTAACCCGCCGCCAGCAGGCTTTGACCCGGCAAAACAAACCTTTAACACCATAGGTGCCGAAGCTGAACTTGCAAAAAACTTTAAGGATGTAGAGAACGACTTTACTTATGCCGTAAAACTAAAGGGCTATATGTTTAACAATGCATTCAGCGCAAAAGAAAACAATTTAGTATTGAGCGGATTTTTAAACCAAACGGTTAAGCAATTTTACGCGGGCTTAAGTGGTTCATTGGATCTGAGCACTCAAAAAGATGTGCTTTACTCATTAAACAATAGTATACTCAGGGCTAACCCTTACATAAAGTTCCAAGGCGATAATTATAAGATCGATGCCGGGGTGAACATTGCAAAAGAGTTTGGCTTTTCAGACCGTTTCTTCATATTCCCAGCCGCTAAGCTGGAGGTGCAGGTAATACCTAAGTACGTGCGTTTATTTGCCGAAGCTAAGGGTGATGTAAACAGGTCATCAATACAGGATTTTACACAGATGAACCCTTTCCTGGGCGAAAACATAGCCATTACCAACTCGGTTGATAAGTTGGATGTATCTGTCGGATTAAAAGGAACCCTGGCCCCGGGGCTTGGCTTTAAGGCATCTGTATACCGAAATACGGTTAAAAACCTGCCTCTTATCGTAAACAACTTCGCTACAGACTTTAACAAGTTTACAGTGATATACGATAATGGCAATGCGCGCATCAGCGGCTTTAACGGCGAACTTGATTTTAAAGCAACTGATGATTTTGACCTGTTTGGCCGTGTTGAATTTAAAGATTACAAATTGGCCAGCGAAGCACAGCCGTGGAACCTGCCTAAGTTTTTACTTACCGCGGGTACAACCATCCATATTAATGATAAGGTTGATGTTAACGGTTCATTGTTAATTCGTGGCAGTACTAAAGAAAGAACGCTTAACCCTGCATCGTCAATACCATCTGTACCTATTTCAATTGCATCATATGCTGATTTAAGTGGTGGCGTTACCTATAAAGTAAATAAAAAGGTATCTGTATTTGTACAGGCCAATAATATTTTAAACACAAAAAGTCAAACATATCTATATTACCCAAACAACTGGTTTAATATATTTGGCGGCGTAGGGTATGCTTTTTAGGGTTTTTGATGTTTTAGAATTATTGTACTTTTAGCGAATGGATGTAGGCTACTTTATAAGCGAACTGCTGGGGCAACATGGTGATGTAAGTGTACCGGGTTTGGGCTATTTTGCACACACACGTGTAAATGGCTATTATAATGAGGCCGAAGAAAAGTTTTACCCACCGGGCTACAGTGTACATTTTGATCCGCGACTGGTTGAGGACGATTCGTTGTCGCAACACATTGCCGATAGTAAGCATATCTCACTGGCATCGTCCAAGTATTTTACAGAAAAATATGTTGCCAACCTTAAACACCTGGCAGCTACGGGTAAGGTTCCTATTTCAAACCTGGGGTGGTTTTATACTGAAGATTTTAAATTAACCTTCAAATCAAACAACGAACTAAACACCGACCCCGAATTTTTTGGTTACCCGGCAATTAAAATGCACAGGCTGGGCAAACAAGCGGCAGTTACACAGCAGAGTAGTTATTCTACCGCGGCAGCCGGCTCCAATTATGAGCCGAAAAAAACAACACAGCAATTTGCAATCGACCAGGAGCACGAAGATCATTTGATTGCGCTTGCTAAAAAGAAACGCTCAACAAACATAATTCTGTTTATTGGATTAGCAGCTTTGTTTACCGGGCTTATATACTTTTTATACAATAAGTACGACAGACCGGCATTGAGTTTAGAAGAACCAACAAGCAGGCCTAAAGCAGATACTTCGGCTAAACCTGCAAATGTTGTGGTAGTTGCCGATTCGGCAAATGCCAAACCTGACGATACGATAAAAATTGTAAAATTTGATTCGGGCAAAAAGAAATTGGTGCCTCAAAAAGATACCGTAGCTATTAAACAAGCTACAACCGTGGCACCTGTTGTGAAAGATACAATGACAGGCCCGCATTATGAAATACTGGGCGGCTCATTCAGTAACGTAGCAGAGGCTAACACAGCAATAGGCAATTACAAAAGGTTGGGGTTCGAGGCCCACATTTTACAAAATGTCCCCGGCAGAAAACGCAAAGTTACACTTGGCTCATATGCTACAAGGGCCGAAGCGATTGCCGCCCAACAAAAAATATTAGCTACCAAAAAGATAAAAGCTTCGAGCATTTATATACAACCTTATAATATAAAATAATAAAGTATATATAAATCAGTTAACGTTTACAATATAGTACTCACTAAGAATAGATATAATTATGATGTTATTATTGCAGGTTGCAGCAGATACTACCGCAAAACTTATAGATACCGCAGCTAAAGGCACTCAACAGTTAGCACAAATACCTACTGAAGAATTAAGATTTGGCGACCTGCTGCTAAAAGGTGGTTGGGTAATGATACCTATTGGTATACTGGCTGTATTGGGCCTGGTCATATTTTTTGAACGCTTTTTTACCATCCGTAAGGCTGCACAAAATGAGGCGCACTTAATGACCCAGGTACGCAGCAGTATTGTTACCGGTAATTTAGAAGCCGCTATCGCCTTGTGCAAAAACAGTAATTCGCCGCTTGGCCGTATGCTTCAAAAAGGCTTACTGCGTATTGGCAGGCCCATTAAAGATATTGAAGGCGCTATTGAAAACATAGGTAAGCTTGAGGTATCAAAACTTGAAAAGAACATAGGCATTATTGGTATAGTAGCCGGTATAGCGCCCATGTTTGGTTTCCTGGGTACAATTGCCGGGGTAATAAAAATATTTTATGATATATCTAAAACAGATAACATTAGTATGGGCGTTATATCTGGTGGTTTATATGTAAAAATGGTAACCTCAGCCGCGGGTTTATTTGTAGGTATTATTGCTTATGTATGCTATCACATTTTAAATATGATGGTTGATAAGGTAATTTTGAAGCTGGAAACCGATGCTATTGAATTTATTGACCTGTTAGAGGAGCCAAGCAAATGAATTTAAGAAAAAAGAATAGAGGCGCATCGGCAGAGGTGCATACTTCGGCCATGAATGATATCATGTTCTTCCTGCTATTGTTCTTTTTGATCGCATCAACGGTTACTAACCCTAACGTTATAAAACTGATGCTGCCAAAATCATCAAGCGGGCAATCGGTATCAAAAAAAACAATTACGGTATCGGTAACAAAAGAATTAAAATATTACGTTGATAAGAAAGAAGTAGCGGTAGCCGATCTGCAGCCTACGCTGGCCAACTATAAAACCCTGGCAACCGAGTTAACCATTGTTTTATATGTAGACCGGACCGTGGCCATACAAGATGTGGTACAAATAATGGATATAGCCCAAAAACTGAATATTAAACTGGTATTAGCTACCGAACCGAAGGGATAATTGGAGTTGGCAGTTTTTAGTTTGCAGTTTGCATATCTTAAAACAGCCTTCTTACAGCAAACTGCCTACCGGCAACTGCAAACTGAACAAAAATGAACTACACAACAGAAGAAAATAACTATCCTAAAGCGTTTGCTGCAACGGCTATAATACTGGCCGTGGTAATGGCGCTGTGTTATTTTATTGTGTTCAAATCGCCGGTTAAGCATGAGGATGGTACAGGTGGTATCCTGGTAAATTATGGTACGGTTGATGAAGGTATGGGCAGCGATTATATGAGCACCGAAGAGCCTTCGGTAGCCGAAAACGCCAACAAAACTAAACCGGACAAAGTTACACCCGCCCCGCCTACCGAAGAAAAAGTACAGGCAGATAACAGCGACAAAAATGTGGTTACACAAAACACTGAGGATGCGCCGGAAGTTACTGCCAACAGTAAAACCCCAAGTCCTACGGTAGCTACGCAACCAACCACTAAAACTGTTACTAAACCAACCGTTAATCAAAACGCGCTTTATAAGGGCAAAACCAATAACGGTACAGGCGAAGGTGATGGCACAGGCTCTACTCCCGGCAATCAGGGTAAAACCACAGGTACAACCTTAACCAACAACTATAACGGAACAGGAAGCGGTAATGGCGGTAACCTAACAGGGATGCCGTCACGTAATTTTACAAGCAAGCCTGCAATAGACGATAATGGCAGACATAACGGTAAAGTTGTGGTTGACATCCGCGTGGATAAAGATGGTAACGTAGTATATGCTCGTGCAGGTGCGCGTGGCACTACTATCACAGATGCGGGCCTGTTAGATAAATGTGAAGACGCCGTTAAAAACTCCAAGTTAAACGCCCTTGAAAACGCCCCCGAAACGCAGATAGGCACAGTCGTTTTTGTGTTTAAAGTAAACTGATCAGTTGGCAGTACGCTGTTTGCAGTTGGCATTCCAAATTCAATAGCTTTACGCCTTATAAGTGCCAGCCTCCTGGTCTAAGTTTACATTGCTTATGACAACATATCACTTGGTTACATGAAAACGGATTACTTAGCCCCCCACTGGTCTAAGTTTAGCATAGCGTAACTTAGACCTAAAATTTTTAAAGCTTCCAGCTTCCGAAATGGTTAAGCTGAAAGCTTAACACATTTTAGGTCGAAGTTTGTAAACTTCGACCAGGGAGGGGGTAACGGTAATAACTAAATAATATTAAAATTTGGAAATGGTTGATAATATAAGGTTAGCAATTCAGAAGTACGAGGTAAATGAATTGAGTGAGCATGAGTTCCATTCGATCGTTGAATCTATTATACCAATGAGTACGGAGGACGCTCTTCACGAAGTAAGATCGTTTTTAACAAGCATAGAGGGTGAACTTGAGCTAATCGATTTTACCATTAATCAAGAAGACAGAAGGGAAGAATACTTAAAGGTGATACAACAAATTAAGGAGTACCCATTTCCTAAATGATTGTAATACACGTATAGAGGCCATTGTTATGTAACAGAAATATTGAATAACCCACGCTACCGCAAGAGCTTTTCTGTCGCTGCCGCAAGCGTCCCCGGCTTGTGGCCCGCAGCACAGGTAACCAACAAGCAAAGCCCCCACTGGTCGAAGTTTACAACTTCGACCTAAACTAAGGTAAGCTTTCAGCTTACTTCCTGTACAAGTTGTAAACTGTTCATATCCCTTGCACTTTGCTTAGCAAATTATATAGCTTTGCACCTTATAAGTGCCAACTGGAAACTGCTACTATAATGAACTACCAGCAAACCCTCGACTACCTGTACACCCAGCTTCCTATGTTCACCCGGGTGGGGGCATCCGCATTTAAAAAGGACCTTACCAATACATTGGCTTTATGTGAACTGCTTGATAACCCGCAGGATAAGTTTAAAAGTGTGCATGTGGGTGGCACTAATGGTAAAGGCTCAACATCGCATATGCTGGCGGCCATATTGCAAACAGCCGGATATAAAACCGGGTTATATACCTCGCCGCATTTAAAAGATTTCAGGGAACGGATCCGTATAAACGGGCAAATGATAAGCGAGCAAACCGTTGTTGATTTTGTTGCCCGATACAAGCCTGATTTTGAGGCTATAGAACCCTCTTTTTTTGAGATGACCGTTGCTTTGGCCTTTGATGTTTTCGCGAAGGAAAAAGTAGATGTAGCTGTTATAGAAGTTGGTTTAGGCGGCAGGCTGGATTCTACCAATGTTATCTCCCCGCTCCTATCCGTTATCACCAACATTGGCTGGGACCACATGAACATGCTGGGCGACACGCTACAGTTGATAGCCGCAGAAAAAGCGGGAATCATCAAGCCATCCACCCCCGTAATTATCGGCGAGTTTCAGTCAGAAATTGCAGACGTTTTCATAGAAAAGGCAAAGCTCGAAAATGCTGAAATAACCTTCGCATCTGAGGAGGAGTTAAAAGTTGAAAGTACAAAGTTGAAAGGTAGTTCTTTGGATCTGTTGGATGTGGCTGTTACTGCGCAAGACTTAAATACTTATAACCTGCAACTTGACCTGCCCGGCACTTATCAGTTAAAAAACCTTAAAACCGTTTTATCTGCCGTTGATGAACTGCGCAGGCAGGGATTTATTATCACCGATCAACATATAACTACCGCTTTAAAGCAAGTTAAAACGCTAACCGGTTTGCATGGCCGTTGGGAAGTTTTAAGCCATAACCCCTTAACCATTTGCGATACCGGCCACAACCCCGAAGGTATTACCGAGGTGTTAAAAAACATTGCCACCGTACCCTATCAGCAACTGCATTTTGTAATAGGCATGGTGAACGATAAGGATTTGAGCAAGGTGCTCGCCATGCTACCAACCAATGCCACTTATTACTTTTGCAAGCCGGATATCCCCCGGGGATTGGATGCGGAAAACTTAAAGCAACAAGCAGAAAGTTTTGGGCTGCATGGCGAGGCTTATCCATCCGTTATTGCCGCGTTTAAAACCGCCCGGGCAAATGCCGGCGAAACGGATCTGGTATTTATTGGTGGCAGTACTTTTGTAGTTGCGGAGGTGATGTAGCGGTGTCAGAATTTGTATTTTCGGTAGACAATCAACCTGATATTTTGGATTGATTTTAACGGGTTGAAATTATCGGTGTTTCAGACAGAGAAAACAACATATTTTAGATGAAATTAGAAATATTTAGAGCTTTCTTACCTTTCGCTTTTATTTTAAAACCCTACTTTTATCGAAACAAAAAACATCAAATGACCTACCTACCCTCTCCAAACAGATACGATAAAATGCAATACCGCCGCTGCGGTAAAAGCGGAATAAAACTGCCTGCTATTTCACTGGGCCTGTGGCACAACTTTGGCCATGTGGATGTGATGGAAAACTTCCGTAAGATCCTGCACCTGGCTTTTGACAGCGGCATTACCCACTTTGATCTGGCCAACAATTACGGCCCGCCTCCGGGCTCGGCCGAAACAAATTTTGGTAAGCTCCTGAAAGAAGATTTTAGCGGCTACCGCGATGAAATGATCATATCAAGCAAAGCGGGTTACACTATGTGGGATGGCCCTTATGGCGATTGGGGTTCAAAAAAATACCTGGTATCCAGCCTTGATCAAAGCCTTAAACGCATGGGGCTTGACTATGTAGATATCTTCTATCATCACCGCCCCGACCCACAAACGCCACTTGAAGAAACCATGAGCGCGCTCGACCTGATCGTTCGCCAGGGAAAGGCTTTATACGTGGGTATATCAAACTATAACGCCGAAGAAGCAGATGCGGCTATTGCCATTTTAAAACAATTGGGCACACCTTGCCTGATCCATCAACCCAAATATTCTATGTTTGTACGCGATGCGGAGCAAGGCCTGCTGGATGTTTTGGAAAAAGACGGAGTTGGCTGTATCCCATTCTCGCCTTTAGCGCAGGGGTTACTTACCAATAAATATTTACATGGCATCCCTCAGGATTCAAGGGCGGCAAAATCAACCGGCTTTTTACAAGAGAGCCAGGTAACAGATGAAGTGATAGGCAAAATTAAACGACTGAACAGCCTTGCAGAACAACGCGGACAAACGCTTGCTCAAATGGCGCTGGCATGGTTGCTAAAGGATACCCGTGTAACATCGGTACTGATTGGTGCAAGTAAACCAGAGCAACTGGCAGATTCACTAAAAGCACTTGATAATATTGATTTTTCTGCAGACGAATTAGAAAAAATTGAAGCCATACTGAAATAAAGTCTTCATTTTCAACTGTATTAAAGGGCATAATTAAATGTAAAAATTTATTTATGCCCTTTTGCTTTAACAAAAATTAACATTGTGCATCTAAAAGTTTTGGCAAATAACATACATCTTAGCAGAAACTATCACACCCTAATGAAATTAACCTTAACTGCACTCTTCTTTTTTATATTAAGTAATAATTTATTAGCACAGGAGACTACCATAAGCGGTAAAATTACCGGCGATGGCGGCAACCCTGTTCCGTTTGCAACAGTTTATATAAAAAACACAACCAAAGGTGTATCGGCTAATAGCGAAGGTGAGTATAGTTTGAACTTAAAACCCGGCCAGTACGAGGTGCAGTACAAAGCAGTTGGTTACAAGCAGGAAAGCCGCAAAATTGAACTGCGCACAAGCCAGTCTATCAATATAGTTTTAAAGACTGAGTTATACGAATTAAAAGAAGTAGCTATACACGCGGGTGCCGAAGATCCGGCTTATGCCATTATCCGTAAGGCAATTAAAAACCGAAAAACCTATTTAAACGAGGTTAATGCCTATACCTGTGAGGTTTATATTAAAGGATTGCAAAAGTTATTATCGGCACCAAAGAAATTTTTAGGGGTTGATGTACAAAAGATAGCCCGCGAAAATGGGTTAGATTCCAACCGCAGAGGTATTATTTACCTATCCGAGTCGCAATCAAAATACACCTTTATGCGGCCAAATTTGGTGCACGAAGAGCTGATCTCATCAAAAGTATCGGGCAGTAACAGGGCATTTAGTTTTAACCGTGCTTCAGATCTTAAGGTAAACTTTTACGAGAACATGCAGGATTGGGAAGGTCTTAGTCCGCGCCCGCTGGTATCACCAATTGCTGATAATGCCTTATTCTATTACCGCTACAAATGGATGGGCATCAGTATTGAGAATGGCGAAACTATTAACAAAATACTGGTTACACCACGCCGTGAGCATGACCCTTGCTTTAGCGGATACATTTATATTTTAGAAGATAGCTGGCGATTGCAGGGCGTAGGCCTTTATCTTACAAAAAAGAACAATATTAACTTTGTAGATACCGTAAAGGTTAACCAGGAGTTTTTCCCGGTTAACGCTAAGGCGTGGATGCCGGCCTCTATTAAGTTTGAGTTTACAGGGGGCCTGTTCGGCTTTAAATTTGGCGGATATTTTATCTCGCTTTATAAAGATTACGATATAGACCCTAAGCTGGATAAGAAACAATTTGCCGAGGTATTGCGCATTACTAAGGGCGTTAACAAAAAAGATTCGGTTTACTGGCAAAATGAAAGGCCTATCCCCCTAACCGAAGAAGAAAAAACAGATTATCAAAAGAAGGCTGTATTGGCCGCCAAGCGGGAGTCAAAACCCTACCTGGATTCGCTTGATAGGGTAAACAATAAATTCAACCCGGGCAAACTATTATTAGGCGGCTACAGCCACCGCAACCGTTACGATAAAGAATATTACAACTTCGATCCTATCTTAACCTCAATTTTGTACAACACGGTTGAGGGTTTTGCACTTAACTACGGCGCATCGTTCACCAAACAAATTGATAGTGTAAACAATCGTTACCTATCTGTTTACGGTAAAGCCAGGTACGGCTTCTCCAATCATTTATTCAATGCCAATGGCGGTGTAAGTTTTCCGGCTGGGCAATTCATGCTGAATGTAAGCGGCGGGTCTGATGTGCTTGATATGAACAACCGGTCGCCAATTACCAGCTTTACTAACACCATACACAGCTTACTGGCCAGGCAGAACTATCAAAAGCTTTACCAAAAACAGTATGCAAGCTTTAATGCCTCAACCCGCATAAGCGGTGGTTGGCAGGCAAGTGCATCCGCAGAGTGGAGCAACCGTAAATGGCTGGCAAACAGTTCTGATTTCAGCATCTTTCATCCGGCTAACCGCCCTGATTTTACCTCTAACAACCCATTCTCGCCGAACCAGGATATTCCTGTTTTCCCGGAGAACCAGGCGTTTAAGCTGAGCGTTCGTACCACCTACAACTTTAGCAACAAATATGAAACTTACCCAACAGGGAAGCGCTATATACCCTCAGAATACCCAACAATTGGTTTAACATTTACAAAAGCTGTTAAAAATGTGTTTGGATCTGATGCGGATTACAACCTGGTAGCGGCCGATATTGCGAAGGACAATATATCATTGGGCATGTATGGCAAAACATCTTTTTCCGTAGCCGCAGGTAAATTCCTCAATGCTAAAAACATCTATTATACCGATTACAGGCACTTCTCCGGTAACGAAGCATTGTTTTATACAGCCGGTAGCAGCAAGTTCCTGTTATTAGACTATTACAACTTTAGCACCGGCAATCAGTACCTGGAAGCTCATCTGGAGCATAACTTCTCGGGCTTTATATTGAATAAGATCCCCCTTATCCGTAAGTTAAAGCTACAGGAAATTGTAGATGTTAATTATTTAACTACGCCGGCATTTAAAAACTACACCGAATTAGGTGTTGGCTTACAAACTAATATTGGCTTAAGGGTAATGTATGGTACATCATATAATAACTTAGGCGGCAAGGTAAATTCAGCTATAAGAATTGGGGTGAGTTTTTAGTCTATTTATTTTTTTATGGAAACTAAATCTATTTTCAGTTTGATACTGGTAGAACAATTCTATTATAGGCTACGCCGTAAACAATGGCCGTTCGAAGCTCTGATGATGGTATACTAAGTAACATTTCATCATTGTCAAATTCCTTTTTTATCAAAAGCATCTGTTCTTCGTACGTTTTATCTAAAAATGTCTTTTTATCTAACACATAATTTGTAATATAATTATTTACTAGAGCTAAGCCCATATTATAAATTTTCTGTTGTTCTGGTGTTATTTTACTTTGAGTCTGCTTTTGTCCCTCCGAATCTTTTTGAAATAATGACTTTTGCAATAATGAATAAAAATCATCAAATTTCTTATTTATAATATCCTCAAATTCTACTTCTTTTTCTTGCAATTTAGTAGGCTTAATATCTTTAAAATGTTTTAAAAAGACTGAATAGTTACCCGACTGCCCAGCCTCATAGGTTGATAATATTTTTTCTTTCAGCAAATTTTTAAAATCATTAATTTTATTATATTTCAAACTTCTAGGGTATGAAATAAATTCTATTATGTCGGTATCAAATATTTTACTTGGTTCATCATCTTTAATAATAATCACAGGTTTGTCAAAGGTTATGCGCATCCCTAGCTCAAACATAACATTTGGATTTCGAGAACTCACATCGCATATTATCAATGGGTCTTGATATAGATTTTCAACAATCCTACCATGTATAATCCCTATTTCTTGACCTTCGCTTACTATTCGCGAGTCAAAATTTAAATCATTCAAACACTCTTCAATTATTGATCTAACCTCTAACCAATGATCTGAAGTATATCCATTACCTTCTGAAATTGGCATTACCAAACCACACATTGGCTTAATAAACTTTTCTACTTTTGATTTTGATGACATATTAAAACTAAAATATGAATATAGTACAAAACTTTTGACTTTATACTTTTGACTTTTGCCTTTTCAAAACCTATCTTTGCCCATGCAAGAAAAAATCCTCATTCTTGACTTTGGCTCGCAATTCACCCAGCTTATAGCGCGCCGTGTCAGGGAGCTCAATATTTACTGTGAGATCCACCCCTTTAACAAAGTTCCTGATATTGACAGCAGCGTAAAAGGTATCATCCTTTCGGGCAGCCCTTATTCAGTACGCCAGGCAGATGCACCTCATTTTGATTTTAATAAGCATCATAAAACACTACCTATTTTGGGCGTTTGTTACGGTGCACAATATATTGCTCATTTTCATGGTGGTGAAGTTTTAGCTTCAAGCACACGTGAATATGGCCGTGCAAACCTTGATTACGTAAAAAAAGATAACCTTTTATTCAAGGATGTGCCGGCAGGCTCACAGGTTTGGATGTCGCATGGCGATACCATTGCACGTATAGCTGATGATTTTGAAATAATTGCCAGTACAGATAGCGTAAAAGTTGCCGCTTACCAGATAACCGGAACACAAACTTACGGTATCCAGTTCCACCCGGAGGTTACACATAGTACTGACGGTAAACAATTGCTGCAAAACTTTTTAGTTGACATTTGCGGTTGCAGCCAGGACTGGACACCCGATTCATTTATTGAAACTACCATTGCCGAATTAAAAGCAAAATTAGGTAACGATAAAGTAGTATTAGGCCTTTCGGGCGGTGTTGATTCATCTGTAGCAGCAGTATTGCTGCACCAGGCTATTGGCACTAACCTGCACTGTATATTTGTTGATAACGGTTTATTGCGTAAAGATGAATATGAATCTGTTTTAGATTCATACAAGCACATGGGCCTTAATATAAAAGGGATCGACGCCAAACAGCGTTTTTATGATGCGCTGGCAGGCATAAGCGATCCGGAGAAAAAACGCAAAGCCATTGGCCGTGTGTTTATTGAGGTATTTGATGATGCCGCGCATGAGGTACAAGGTGTAAGCTGGTTAGGCCAGGGTACTATCTATCCGGATGTTATTGAATCGGTATCGGTTAAAGGGCCATCTGCAACTATCAAATCGCACCATAACGTTGGCGGCTTGCCTGATTTTATGAAGCTAAAGGTTGTTGAGCCCCTAAATACCTTGTTTAAAGACGAAGTACGTAAGGTTGGTAAAGCATTAGGTATTGATCCAAACATACTAGGCCGCCACCCTTTCCCGGGCCCGGGGCTAGCTATTAGAATATTAGGTGAGATAACTCCGGAAAAAGTTGATATATTACAGCAGGCCGATGCAATTTATATCAACAATTTGCGGTCGGGCGGTGTTTATGATAAAGTTTGGCAGGCGGGCGCTATATATTTGCCCGTACAATCAGTAGGTGTTATGGGAGATGAGCGTACTTACGAAAATGTAATATGCCTGCGTGCGGTAGAATCATTAGACGGAATGACGGCTGATTGGTGCCATTTGCCTTATGATCTGCTTGCAAAAATCTCAAACGAGATCATTAATAACGTAAAAGGAATAAACCGGGTAGTATATGACATTAGTTCGAAACCACCGGCCACCATTGAGTGGGAATAAGTGGTTAATTGTTTTTTTAGCGCTGATAGTTGGTGCATGTTCGCCCAAGTTGCGGCCTGCACCCCAGCCGTCTGTAAAAACAAAAACTGAAAAACCACCCGTTACCCCGGATGAAAAACCACCCATTAAATCTGAAGTATCAAACGCCAGGGTTTCTGTTATATCAATGATACTCCCTTTGGGGCTTGATCATGCGACATTTAAACAAACATATACAGCGGATGATCTGAAAAAGGCCAATATGTCGGTTGAGTATTACCAGGGCTTTAAGCTGGCCCTGGATTCGCTTACCAGCATAGGTGCAAATTATAAGCTGCAGATATTTGACAGCAAGGATGATGTAGCACAAGCACACAGCCTGGCCAATAATCCGCAGATAAAGGATGGCGACCTGATAGTAGGACCAATATTCCCTGAAGATGTAAAGGCTTTTACATCTGTTTTAAGTGCCGCACGAAAACCTATTGTATCGCCATTATCGCCGGCGTCGCCGGCAACATTCAAGAATCAAAACCTGGTTACCATGACCCCTCCGTTGGAGTATCATGCAAAAGGCGCGGCAACATATATTGCCAATCGGGTTAAACCTAAAAAAGTATTTATCCTCAACTCCGGTTTTAGTGATGAAAAGCTTTACACTGCCCCGTTCAAATATACTATTGACAGCTTAAGCAAACGGAAAATACAGGTAGTGAACACAACCATTGTTCGCGGTAATTTAACCCCGCTTATACCGCAGCTAAATAATAAAGAACAAAACATATTTATTGTGCCATCAACCAAACAAGCCTTTCTGTTGGTTATATTGCACTCATTAGATACCTTGTCAAGAAAATACCCGATTACGGTATTTGGTCACCCCAACTGGGAAAAATTCAGCTTTTTAAAAGCAGCTCAGTTACAGCGTTTAAAAACGCATATTACATCAACCGACAAGGTAAATTACAAATTGGGGCAAACCAATATGTTCTTACGCAGCTATAGGCAGGCTTACCATACCGAGCCAACCGATTTTGCCATTAAAGGCTTTGACCAGGGAATGTATTTTGGAGAATTGCTGGCTAAGGATGAAGACGGTTTTAAAAACCCGGAGAAAAAAGACTATACAGGGATACATAACAGCTTCCACTTTATAAAAAAGCCGGGGCAGGGCTGGATAAACACCCATGTTGATATTTTACGATACGAAAACTTTGATCTTAAAAAGGTAGAATGAAGGCCATAAACCAGCTTAAAACATTTCAGCGCATACTGGATGAATATCCGGCTGATACGCCTTTAGGCAAATTTCTACCCGGCTTTTATCGCCAAAATAAACAAATGGGTTCTACAGACAGGCGGGTTGCCGGGCGTTTGGTTTACAACTATTTTCGCCTGGGCAGGGCATTGCCCAATTTACCTGCCGATGAAAGGCTAATGGTTGCCGAATTTTTGTGCAATACCCAAACCAACTCTTTTCTGCAACATTTTAAACCTGAATGGGCCGCGTGTATAGGTTTTACCATTGATGAAAAGATCAATCTGGTTAAATCAACCTACCCGGATTTTAAGCTGGATGATGTTTTCCCCTGGGTGGCGCAACTATCCAACGGAATTGACCGGGACGCGTTCTTAAAGTCGTTTTTTATTCAGCCCGATTTGTATATCAGGGTGAACAAAGGTTTTGAGGCTCAGGTAAAGGCTGAATTAAACAAAGCCGAAGTAATATTTAAAGACGAGGGCAATGGTTGCCTGTCTTTGCCAAATGGTACCCGGCTTGATGCTATATTTCCAAAACAGCACTGGTTTGAGGTGCAGGACTATTCATCACAGCAAACAGCCCAATTTTTTAAACCCCATAAATGGGATAGCTGGTGGGATGCCTGCGCGGCATCAGGCGGTAAATCATTATTACTGCATAGTTTGCAGCCCGATATTAAGCTGGTTGTATCAGACATTCGTGAATCTATCCTATCTAATTTGGATGAGCGCTTTCAGCAAGCCGGCATCCACAAGTATCAAAAGAAACTACTTGACCTAACCGAGAACAACGAACAGCTTTTATTTAACTACGAGTTTGACGGCATTATATTGGATGCCCCCTGCAGCGGATCGGGTACCTGGGGCCGAACGCCTGAAATGATCAGTCAGTTTGATCAGTACAGAACAGATTTTTTTAAACGCCTGCAGCAAAACATTATCCCTAACGTAACTAAACACCTTAAGCCGGGTGCCCCTATTATCTACATTACCTGCTCTGTTTTTAAAGCCGAAAACGAGGACGCAGTTGATTTTATGGTAAAAGAACTGGGATTGAAATTAGAAGAAACCCGGGTATTAAAGGGATATGGCCGCAAAGCCGACACAATGTTTGTAGCAAGGCTGGTGGCACCGGAAAACCGACAATCCACTGAAAAAAGTATCGAGTAGTGTCATGAAGCAAATTACTCATCACAAAATTTGAGGATTTGGGTCATGCTGAGCCTGTCGAAGCATTGCGGGCGAGGCCGTTGCACACGTCCTTCGACAGGCTCAGGATGACCCGGCCATATATCATCATCTTTAGATTTCTTTATTTTTCAGAATAATAGAGGCATTAGTTAAAAAGTGTTAATCTTTTCATTTATTGACAATTAGGGTGCTACATTAGTTTAACTAAACACACACCTATGCTGCATAATTACTTCACCATTGCCTGGCGCAACATCTGGAAACATAAGCTTTTTTCGCTCATTAATATCTTCGGCCTTTCGGTAGGTATTGCTTTTACATTGCTGATAGCCGGCTACGTGTGGCATGAAACCAGCATCAACTCCGATCTGAAGAATGCAGATAACCAGTACATCATTCAAAGCAAGTGGAAAGATCCTAATATGGGTTACGTACTTACTGCGCTTGCGCCTATGCCTAAAGCTTTAAAAGATGAATACCCAAACCTGGTTGCCAATTTTTATCATTGGGATGGGGTAACTTCCACCGTTTCAAAGGGCAACAAACATTTTCGTGAAGGCCTACAAGTTGGCGACAGTACATTTTTAACCATGTATGGTTTTAAGCTAATACATGGCGATGCTAATACCGCGTTAAATGACCCATTTTCAGTGGTTCTTACCCAAGATAGGGCTATCAAATATTTCGGCAAAACAGACGTGATAGGGCAAACGGTTAGTATTGAAAACTTTACGGGCACGAAGCATGATTTTATCATAACCGGTGTTTTGGAAAAACTGAATAAAAACTCTGTAACCAACGTTATTGACCAAAGCAACAGCACTTTCTTTTTACCGGCAGCAGCGGCAAAATTCCTTGGCCGCAGTTTGGATGGATGGAATAATACGGTAGTGGTGGGGCTGCTCGAATTACGCAAAGGCGTAAAACCCGAAGATCTGGTTGGGCCCATGAAAAGCCTGATCAAGAGAAACGCACCACCACAAATAGCAAATAATCTTACGCCATATATTGTATCGTTAAAAGCATACTATCTAAATGCACAGGTAAAAAAGATGATCTACACATTGTGTATTATCTCCTTGTTTATTCTGCTGATGGCGATAATTAATTTTGTAAATATCTGTATCAGCCGGTCATCGCAACGCATGAAAGAAATGGGTATCCGCAAGGTTCTCGGCGGTTTAAGGAAACAACTGATCTGGCAGTTCCTAACCGAATCTGTGCTGATGGTATTGTTATCAACCTTTATTGCTTTGGGTTTATATGCTTTAGCAAGGCCATTTTTTTCTGATCTGTTAAATTCAGATATAATCGGCCTGCTCTCCTTCCCTATTTACTTTTACTTTTTGCCGTTTGTATTGGCGCTGGTTATTGGTTTATTGGCCGGGTTATATCCTGCACTTGTACTGTCATCCTTAAAATCAGTAGATTCATTAAAAGGTAAACTGGACAGGGTGAAACACAATGTATTATTCCGCAAGGGACTAATCGCGTTTCAATTTGTTACGGCAGCTATAGTGCTTATCAGCGCCATTATTATTTCAAAACAGATAAATCTGTTCTTTGGTAAAAGTCTGGGGTATGATAAAGATTATGTGGTTTATGCCCAGCTCCCACGTGATTGGTCAAAACCGGGGGTTCAAAAAATGGAGGATATCCGTTACCGCCTGGCTCAACTACCGCAAATAAAAACAGTAAGCTTATCATGGGAGATTCCTGATGGCGGTAACAGCGGCAACCTGCAGGCTTATAAAATGTCCGACAATCCCAGCCAGGCATTTTCATCGCAAATGCTATTAACCGATAATCAATACGCCGCGGTATATGGTATCCCGCTAAAAGCAGGGGAGTTTTTCAAGCCGCAGTATATGCAGGCCGATTCGGGTAAGGTGGTGATTAACGAAACACAGTCTAAAGCCCTTGGTTTTGCTTCTCCTAAAGATGCTATAGGCAAACAGTTTAATTCAGTAAACATGCCCCCGTTAACCATTTGTGGTGTAGTAGGCGATTTTGTTTTCGGGGGAATGACGGGCCGGATATTGCCAGTAACCTTTATGAATGTTAACCGCACGCCGCTTTATCGCTATTTCTCCATCAAAATAAAGCCCGGCAATATGGAAACAAGCCTTGCTGCGATAGAAAAGAAATGGGCAGAAGTAATGCCAGGCGCCCCGTTTGAATATAATTTTATGGATGATGCCCTGGCGAAGATGTACAAAACCGAGATCCAGCTAAAGAAGGCGGCGTACCTGGCAAGTGGTTTAGCCATTATTATCGTACTGCTGGGTGTACTCGGGCTTATCTCTTTAAGCATACAAAAACGAACAAAAGAAATAGGGGTCCGAAAGGTGTTGGGTTCGTCGGTTAATAATGTAATATTATTATTTATGAAGGATTTTTTAGGGACAGTAGTTATTGCAGGCTTGGTGGCTTGCCCGTTAGCATATGTTTTAATGCAGCATTGGCTAAATGATTACGCCTATAAAATTAGCCTTACGCCCATTCCATTTATTATTGCAGTTATATCATTAACCATAGTTACCGCGGTACTCATTAGTATCCAAACCATTAAAGCGGCACTAGCTAACCCTGTAGAGAGTTTAAGAGCAGAGTAGATAGGACCAATACATTACAAATATGTCATTGCGAGCGATAGCGTGGCAATCTCGTCGTTTACATTACGTTCATACATCAGCTACGAGATTACCACGTCGCTACGCTCCTCGCAATGACATTAAAAAATGCTCCTACAATCCCGAATTACTCCTGAATAGCTTTATCGCGATAGCCAATAGTATTACACCAAAAGCCTTACGCAGAATATGCAGGCCAGTTTTACCGAAGAGTTTCTCAAGCCATTGTACATTTTTTAGCACCAGGTAAACAAACAACGTATTCAGCAGAATGCCTACAATAATATTTTGTGTTTGATATTGCGATTTTAAGGATAAAAGGGTTGTCATGGTACCTGCACCCGCAATAAGGGGGAAAGCCAGCGGCACTATAGAAACAGCTTCCGGGGCTTCTTCTTTAAAGAAGTTAACGCCTAATACCATCTCCAGTGCAATAATGAAGATCACTATGGAACCTGCTATGGCAAATGAGGATATATCCAGCCCAATTACGGCCAGCAGTTCATCACCCACAAAAAGGAAAGCGATCATTAGAATTAACACCGCTATACTGGCCTTCTCTGATTCGATATGCCCGGCACGCTGGCGCAATTGTATTATTACGGGTATGGCGCCCAATATATCAATGATGGCGAAGAGGATCATGGTTACTGACAATACCTCTTTAAATATGAGTGGATGCATAGGTTAGGATTTACTTTCTTTTGATTTTAAGCGGATACTAAACAAAAATGCAATTAAAATATATAAAGATGATAAAAAGAATATACTATGTACTGATATAGTAGTAATTAGTCCGGCGGTAACCGGCCCAAGCGTTTGCCCTATTGACGCGTATGCCTGGTTAACGCCCATTACCTTGCCCCGTTCATTTTCTTCGTTCCTATCGGCTATTATAGTATTTAGCATAGGGTTACGCAACCCATTAAACAAACCATAAATACCAATAGATACCGCGAAGAGTATTAACCCGGTTGCAAAGCCCGTTAGTACCATCATCCCCAAACAAAACAATGTTGAGATCAATAATATAAGCGCCTGTGATGATATTACCTTTTTAATAAGCGGCACGGCCAGTTGCATTAGTATCCCGGTGACACCGAAACCGGCGTAAAACAGGCCTATCTGGGTAGGGTTCAGCTTTAAATTATCTACACTAAAAGTTTGGAAACCAATAAGCATGGTAAACTGCGCCATGGTTAGCAAAAAACCAATAAATATAGCGGTACCAATTACCGGCTTTTGCAGCACGGTGATAAGTGATTTAAATTTGAAGTTGTTGGATTTCTCTCCGTTGTTTCCCTTTTTGTTTTTGTTGGTTTCTTCTAACAGGAAAAGCGTGAGCATGACACCCAGGAATGCAATACCGGCCGCAAAAAAGAAAGGCACCTGAGCACCAAAGCCACTCAGCAACCCGCCAATAGCGGGCCCTATTACAAAGCCAAACCCAAAAGCGGAACCCAGTATCCCAAAATTCTTAGCCCGTTCTTTTGGCGATGACATATCTGATATCATGGCCTGGGCTACCGATATGTTACCGCCGGTTAACCCATCTAATATCCGCGCGGCAAATAACATAATGATACTGTTGGCAAAACCAAACAGGATAAATGACGCGCAGGTGCCTACAAGACTGAGCACAAGAATGGGCTTACGGCCAAACTTATCAGATAGTGACCCTAATACAGGTGTAGCAAAGAACTGGGAAATGGAAAAAGCAGCGGTAAGCAGCCCGATGGTTTGCTCTGTTACCCCAAATTTTTTGCCATATGAGTATAACAGCGGTATGATAATGCCAAACCCCAGGGAATTTATTATCGAAATAAATACAAGCACCCATAGGGTTCTGCTCAACTTCATTCCATACAAAAGGGATAAACGCAAAAAAGGTTCTGTTTGCACAGAACCTTTTTGTATTTATAATATTAATGTTACTTATTCAACATATTTAGGGTTGATTGGGTCAACAGCCGGTTCAACCACACCCTTACGAACGTGCGAACGTTTAATGCTGTAGCCAAAGTAGATAATAAAACCTATTAGTAACCAGCCAATAAGCCTTGCCCAGTTCTCCCAGCCTTCACTTGCTATCATACATAAACAAATAACGGCACCCAGCGGGCAAACTACCATGTACCATGGTGTTTTAAACGGACGAACCAAAAGAGGGTCTGTTCTGCGCAGGATGAAGATACCTAAACATACCAGTACGAATGCGAACAGTGTACCAATGCTCACCATGTCGCCTACATATTTATCAGGTATAAAACCTGCAAACAAGGATACAAACACAAAGAATAACCATTGTGATTTATAAGGGGTACGATGTTTTGGATGAAGTTTTGAGAATACTTTAGGGATTAAACCATCAGTACTCATAGTGTAGAACACACGGGTTTGGCCCATTAACATCACCAGGATAACTGATGAAAAACCGGCCAGGATAGATACTGTAACAAATGACGCTAACCAGCCATAGCCCGGCATTGCCGCCTTAATAGCGTAACTTACAGATGCTTCTTTACCCTGGATAAGGAACTCTTTGTAGGATACTAAACCGGTTAATACGTGCGAGAATAAAATGTAAAGTCCGGTACAAATAGCCAATGATATCAATATACCCTTAGGCATATCCCTTTGCGGATTTTTAGCTTCCTGTGCGGCGGTAGATACTGCATCAAAACCAATAAAAGCAAAGAACACCACACTGGCGCCGCGCAGTACGCCCAGCCAGCCGTGATTAAATGTATCGCCATAATTAACTGTGCCTGCGCTAACCTTTACTGTACCGGCATCAGCAGGGATCATGTAAGGTGTGTGTAAAGCCGGGTTAATAAAGTGCCAGCCAAAACCAATTATCATTAATACAATAGCCACTTTTATTACAACAATTACGTTATTCACCACTGCAGATTCAGCAGTACCGCGTATCAATAATAAGGTAAGCATCAGTAAAATGAAAATGGCAGGTAAGTTTACAATACCATGCTGTCCAAATTCGGCGGCGTACATGCCTGTTGCAGTGTTTGAAACTTCAAGCGGCGAATGCGACCAGATATAAGGGACATGCACATTAAAGAACGTATGCAAGAATTCATTAAAATATTGCGACCAGCCAATAGATACCGTAGCGGCACCCAATGCATATTCCAGCACCAAATCCCAGCCAATTATCCAGGCTATAAATTCGCCCATGGTGGCATAAGAATAGGTATAGGCCGAGCCCGCAATAGGGATCATACTGGCAAACTCTGCATAGCATAAACCGGCAAGCGCGCAACCGGCGGCTGCAATAAGGAATGAAATAGTAACAGCAGGGCCCGCATGCTCACCAGCAGCTGCAGCTGTACGCACAAAAATACCAGCACCAATAATGGCTCCAATACCCAGCGCTATAAGCGACCCAACGCCTAACGTTCGTTTTAGTGTCTTCTCCGTTTCCGCCGATGCTGCCATCAGTTGAGCAATCGGTTTCTTGATAAATAACTTCATTTTAATTTTTTAGTAAGATCAGTAATAGTTAAAATCGTGTTGCCCAAACGTACTTAAATTTATTGAAAAGTTAAAGAGCAGAATGTAACAACGGTGAAACGCGATTACAGCGAATATCTGATGGCATTTCCCGCTGATACTGAACTTTTTGCATTATGGGTAATGCTACCAAACATCCAATTTGCTTATGCGATTTTGGTTGGTTAAATTGCATTAAAAACCCCAAACCCATGAAAAATCGCAGGCTAATATTGCTTACCTTGCTTATTCTGCTAAATAGCACTGTAAGAGCACAGAACACGGCACATTACAAAAAAATTCTGACCGCGGTTAATGCAAAGCTAACACAAGCGGTAATAAAAAAGGATATCAATACGCTGTTGGCCGGCTATGATGCCAATGCGGTTTGCATGCCCGAGTATCATAATACCCTATTTGGGAAAGAGGATATTCGTAAATATTATAGCAAATGGCTTGATTCGGCGACGGTAAGCCGCTTCCAAAAAGAGATTCATGAGATAAAGCAGGTGAAAAACTTCCTGCTAACTTCCGGCACTTTTAACGAGGAATTTACCAAAACCGGGCGTGCCCCTTTTGTTTATAAAGGCAAATATATACAGGTTTGGAAGATTGGGAAAGGTGAAGAATTAAGCCTGATATCAGAAATATGGGGCGCTGTTGATAATATTGACCGTGCCAGCTTACCCTTATCACAATTCATTGTGCCTGATACGGCAAATTTCCCTCGCCCGGCAGTTACCCCTGCATTAATTGCTGTTACTGCCCGTAACAAGCACCTGGCCAGCCTGATCGTTAAAAGAGATGGAGCCTCAATGGCCGATTTTTATGCCAGGGATGCCATTTATATGCCCTATTACATGCCCATGCTTACCGGTTTTAACACCATTAAAGATTACTATGTAAAGCACGAAGACCCAAAGGTTAGTATCGACAAAGTTTCGATCAATGCTTCGGGGATCACTGATCTGGGCGCTTATGTTTTAGTAAATGGTTATTATGATGTAAACTGGCGTGCCGGAGAAGCAAACGGTACTGTTACCGGCAAAAGTATTAATATCTGGAAGCGTGAACCCGGAGGCAGGCTCTTACTTTACCGGCAGATGGTTTGCCACGACTAACGCGCGGTTAAGCATTCATTCTTTATCATTCAAAACAAAAGAGGGATCCCCGGCGGGGATCCCTCTTTTAGTAAATGTTGAAATTTACTAAAAATTCTTATCTGCCTTAATGGTATGCGTATTAATAGACTGTACTTTTTCCTGTTTTTGAATAAACTTGTTAGTATTATCAGCCTGGTTTAAATGTGGTGCAATAACCAGTGAAACAATCGACATCAGCTTGATCAAAATATTCATTGACGGGCCCGAGGTATCTTTAAACGGATCGCCCACGGTATCACCTGTTACCGATGCTTTATGCGGTTCAGATTTTTTATAGTAGATCTCACCGTTTATTTCAACACCTTTTTCAAATGATTTTTTAGCGTTATCCCACGCGCCACCGGCATTGCTCTGGAAAATACCCATCAGCACACCGGATACGGTTACACCGGCCAGCAATCCACCCAATACTTCCGGGCCAAATGCAAAGCCGATAATGATGGGGGTGATCAAAGCGATCAGTCCCGGGGCAACCATTTCACGAAGAGATGCCTTTGTAGATATGGCAACACATTTCTCATACTCCGGCTTGGCTTTGTATTCCATAATGCCCGGTATCTCGCGGAACTGGCGCCTTACCTCTTCTACCATTGCCATTGCCGCACGGCCCACTGCCGAAATACATAATGACGAGAAGATAAAAGGGATCATACCACCTACAAATAAGCCCGCCAAAACATTGGCTTTATAAATATCAATATGCTCAATACCTGCAACGCCTACAAAAGCCGCGAATAAGGCCAGTGAGGTTAACGCTGCTGATGCAATAGCAAAACCTTTGCCCGTTGCAGCGGTAGTATTACCTACAGCATCTAAATTATCTGTACGGCCACGTACCTCTTCAGGCAGGCGGCTCATTTCTGCGATACCACCCGCGTTGTCTGCTATCGGGCCAAACGCGTCAATAGCCAACTGCATAGCTGTTGTTGCCATCATACCTGCTGCTGCTATGGCCACACCGTACAAACCTGCAAAAAAGTATGAACCATAAATGCCTGATGCCAATACCAGTATAGGAAACACAGTTGATTCCATACCGATTGCTAAACCTGCTATGATATTGGTAGCATGCCCTGTAGACGACTGCCTGATAATGCTCATTACAGGGCGTTTGCCCATAGCAGTATAATATTCAGTAATCATAGACATTAGTGTACCTACAACTAAACCTACCAGGATGGAGGAAAACACACCATTTTTGTTAAACTGCATTGACCCGGATTTTAAAACATCATTATGATCAATATCTCTTAACATACGAAATTCACCAGTTGGCAACATCCATTGTACTACAAAATAGGTAGCAACCGCGGTTAACAAGATCGATGTCCAGTTACCTATATTTAATGCTTTCTGAACACTATCTGTTTCTTTTTTAATTTTAACCATAGATGCACCTATGATAGAAAAGATTAAACCTAAGCCAGCAATAACCATAGGCAATAAAACCGGACCTATACCTCCAAAATTATCATGTATTGCTTTACCATCTTGTCCAACAATTTCACGGCCCAATACCATAGTAGCCAGCATTGTTGCAACATATGACCCGAATAAATCCGCGCCCATACCGGCAACGTCACCCACGTTATCGCCTACGTTATCGGCAATGGTAGCAGGGTTACGCACATCATCCTCAGGGATGCCGGCTTCAACTTTACCCACAAGATCAGCACCTACGTCTGCAGCTTTGGTATAAATACCACCACCTACACGGGCAAATAACGCAATAGACTCGGCACCTAATGAAAATCCGGCTAAAACATCAAGCGCTTTTGCCATAGCTTCGCCATTAACAGTAGCACCGGTAACGTTTTTA
The DNA here is from genome assembly GCF_041660805.1 of Mucilaginibacter sp. Taxonomy (GTDB): domain Bacteria; phylum Bacteroidota; class Bacteroidia; order Sphingobacteriales; family Sphingobacteriaceae; genus Mucilaginibacter. Next base: position 59,828 of record NZ_JBAZVP010000018.1, read on the forward strand.
ACATATACGGTGTAAAATACAATGAACAATGATCCTAAACCAATAATAGCCAGGCCTGCAACACCTAAGCCCATAACCGTACCGCCTGTAAATGATACTTTTAGCGCCTGGGCCAAACTGGTTTTGGCGGCTTGTGTGGTACGTACGTTTGCTTTTGTAGCAATACGCATACCTATATAACCCGCAAAGGCCGATAAGAATGCACCAATTAGAAATGAAATGGCAATAACCGGGCTTGAAGTAGCTACGGTAGTACCAGACCAGGCCAGTAACAAACCGGCTACTACTACAAAGTAGCTTAGAATTTTCCACTCGGCGCGCAGAAATGCCATTGCCCCATCTGCAATGTAGCCCGCAAGCTGGTTCATTGATGCATCACCGGTTTCCTGTTTAGTTACCCATGCCGATTTTATCGCCATTACGAGTATGCCTATAAGGCCAAACACCGGAATCAGGTAAATTAAGTAATTGTTCAAAAGATCCATATTAATTAGTTAGTTTATAATTTGCTGGTTTTGAATGCGCACAAAGGTGTGCAATAATAATTGGCATCCGCAAAATAGTAAATTAATTTATTTACAATAGTATGCCAATTATAAAGTTTTTGAATTATGTTTAAGCACTTAAACAATTATTGCTGATGACAAAAGATACGCAACAAACTAAAATGAAGCACGAACTGGGCTTGCTTGACGGCACTATGCTGGTAGCAGGTTCAATGATAGGCTCGGGGATATTTATAGTAAGTGCTGATATTACCCGCAATGTGGGTTCGGCGGGCTGGTTAATAGCCGTTTGGTTGATCACCGGTTTTATGACACTAACCGCGGCATTAAGCTACGGCGAACTAAGCGCCATGTTCCCTAAAGCAGGCGGGCAGTACGTATATCTGAAAGAATCATACAACAAACTGGTTGCCTTTTTATATGGATGGAGCTTTTTCGCGGTGATACAAACCGGGACGATAGCCGCCGTTGGAGTAGCCTTCTCTAAGTTTACCGCCTATTTGATCCCCGCTGTTAGCGAGGATAATATTCTTTTTAATGCAGGTTCTATTAAAATAAGCGCGGCGCAAGTGGTTTCCATCGTATTGATCTTCCTGCTTACTTACATCAATACAAAGGGCGTTAAAAGTGGTAAGTGGATCCAAACCACTTTTACCTTAACCAAGCTGTTGAGTTTATTTGGTTTGATCATTTTTGGTTTCATTGCTTTTAAAAGCGATATATGGAACGCCAACTGGACAAACGCCTGGGATATGCATAAATTAAGTCCGGATGGCTCTACCACCAGCTATACCATAAGTGCTGCATTAGGTGCTATTGCCATAGCAATGGTAGGTTCTATTTTTAGCAGCGATGCCTGGAACAACGTAACCTTTATAGCCGGCGAAATGAAAAACCCTAAGCGCGATGTAGCGCTAAGCTTGTTTTTCGGCACCATGATCGTAACCATTATTTATGTATCCGCAAATGTGGTTTATACAGGCGTTCTGTCGCTGCATGATATTGCCACTGCTGATAAAGACCGTGTAGCAGTTGCAGCATCGCACGTAATATTTGGTAATACAGGCACGTTTGTTATCGCCATCATGATCATGATATCAACCTTTGGCTGTAACAATGGTTTAATATTAGCCGGGGCAAGGGTATATTATACTATGGCTAAAGACGGTTTATTTTTCAAAAAAACCGGCACTTTAAATAAATCCGGTGTACCTGAGTTTGGTTTATGGATACAAGCCGCAGTAGCATCTGTATTGTGTTTAAGCGGCAAATATGGCGATCTGCTGGATATGATCTCGTTTGTTGTAGTATTATTTTATGTACTTACTATTATCGGTATTTACATATTACGCAAAAAACACCCGGATGCTGAAAGGCCTTACAAAGCATTTGGCTACCCGGTATTACCTGCCATTTATATATTAATGGGATTGGCATTTTGCACCCTGTTAATTATTTACAAACCCGAATTTACCTGGCCGGGATTAATTATCGTTTTGATAGGTATCCCTATCTATTATATATCGCAACGGAATGTTAAGAATGAGGATGAAGCAGACCTGGTTAGTTAGTCTGTTATTTATATCGGGGTTTGCCAGTGCGCAAACCCTTCAGCAAAAATTGCAATCGGCATTTGGCAAGCTGCAGCAGGATAGCCAGTGCCAGTATGCATCGGTATCATTGACAGTACTAGATGCCAAAACAGGCGAGCAGGTTTTTGCCGCCAATCCTAACATGGGCTTGGCGCCTGGCTCAACATTAAAAACGGTTACCAGTATAACCGCCTTTAATGTTTTGGGTAAGGATTACCGGTTTCAAACTCAACTGGGCTATACCGGTGCTATTAGTAAAGATGGCACACTTACCGGTGATGTGATCATAAAAGGCGGCGGCGACCCCACCCTGGGCAGCTGGCGGTGGACATCGACCAAAGAGGGCGTTGTATTGAATACCCTGGTGAGCGCTTTGAAAAAGGCGGGCATCAAAAAAATAAACGGCCGCATTATTGGCGACAATGGTATTTTTAATGGTCAATCCATTCCCGACGCGTGGATCTGGCAAGACCTGGGCACTTACTACGGCGCAGGCATAACCGGCCTTTGCTGGCGCGAGAATCAGTTTGATATCACCCTGAATACGGGGAGTGTCGGCAGCCCCGTTAGCGTTTCAGGTACTATCCCTGCAATGCCTTACCTGCAATTTAAAAGCGAGGTAACCAATGGCGCTGCCCATACCGGCGACCTGGCCTATTCGTATTTGCCGGCCTTTAACAGCAAGATAATGTACCTGCGCGGTACTTATGCTGTTGATCAAATCAAAAAACGGATCTCCGCCGCCATCCCTGATCCTGCCTATGATGCCGCTCTACGCCTAACAGACACACTTAAGGCTTTAGGTATTACTGTGAGCAACGAACCAATTTCTTCCATATCGTTAAATGATAAAGGGCAACCCATACCGCAGGCAACAAAATCACTTATTACAATTCTATCGCCCGAATTAAGCAAAATAGTTTATTGGCTCAATCAAAAAAGTGTGAATTTGTATGCCGAACAATTGCTGGTAACCATTGCCGCCAACGCAAATAAACAGCCAACAACAACCAATGGTATTGATGTACTAAAAACTTACTGGGAACAGAAAGGTATAGACAAAAAATCAATGAATACCTTTGATGGCAGCGGCCTTTCACCACAAGACAGAATAACGACATTGACTATGGCCCGCATACTGCAATCGGCCAAAAAAGAAAAATGGTTTGACGATTTTTATGAAAGCCTGCCCGTGTATAACGACATGAAAATGAAAAGCGGCAGCATTAGTAATGTGCAGGCCTACGCTGGTTTTCAAACAAACAACGGCCGCGAGCTTTGTTTCTCAATAATGGTAAATAACTATAACGGAACGGGAAGTGGGATCAGGGAGAAAATGTTTAGGGTGCTGAATGAGTTGAAGTAACAGAATAGAGTCAAGAGGCTAGAATCAAGATATAAGACAAACATCACATCAACTAAATGTTATTGCGAAAAGTCAAACGACATGGCAATTCCGTAAGGCTGTCATCGTTTAACTTCTACAATTAAAATCAGTTAATCTGTTTAATCACGGTTAAATTCCGCAAGTTTCGGGTTCTTTACCCTTAGTGTTGCCTGTACATTTGTGTTTATAATATTTAATCATGGAAACACAAAACAACATTAATTATGAACGTATTGCCGAGGCAATAGCTTATATAAGGCTGAACTTTAAAAGCCAGCCTAATTTAGATGAAGTAGCCGAAAAAGTAAACCTTAGTCCCTTCCATTTTCAGCGGATGTTTACTGAATGGGCAGGCATTAGCCCCAAAAAGTTTTTACAATACCTGAGTTTGGAATATGCTAAAGGCATTTTAAAAGATCAGCAAGCCACATTGTTTGATGCAGCCTATGAAACCGGCCTATCAGGTACCAGCCGCCTGCATGATCTGTTCATTAACATTGAGGGCATGACCCCTGCCGAGTATAAGAACGGTGGCAAAGCCCTTTCCATTAATTTCAGCTATGCCGAAACACCATTTGGCAATATTATAGTAGCATCAACCCCAAAAGGTATTTGTTATATGGCTTTTGCTGATGATAAGGATACAGCCTTTAACGAATTATATGCCCAGTTCCCAAATGCAAGCTATTACCAGGTGGTAGATATGGCACAGCAGAACGCCCTCAATATATTTAAATCAGACTGGTCGCAGTTATCTCAAATTAAACTGCACTTAAAGGGTACCGATTTTCAATTGAAGGTTTGGGAAGCCTTACTAAAAATACCAACCGGCGGGTTAAACACTTATTCAAACGTAGCTAATACAGTAAAGTTACCAAATGCCAGCAGGGCCGTAGGAAGTGCGATAGGTGCTAACCCGGTTGCCTTTTTGATCCCTTGCCACCGGGTAATTAAATCTACAGGCGAGTTTGGCCAGTATCATTGGGGTGCTAACCGCAAAACAGCTATGATTGGTTGGGAGGCTGCAAGGATGGACATTTTAAAGGCGGTATAATATGAACCTGCAACAACGAATTGAACAATTGAACCAGGCAAATATTGCCGGTGAGATGAATGATAACGGTTATGCATGTATCCCCGGCATTTTAACAAATGAGGAATGCGACATGTTGAAAGAGCAATACGGTAATGAGGCACTTTATCGTAAAACCATACAGATGGAGCGTTACCGTTTTGGCTTAGGTGAGTACAAATATTATAACTATCCATTACCTGCTATAGTACAGCAGTTGAGGGAAGGTATATATCCGCTTATTGCGCCTATTGCTAACACATGGATGCGTGTACTAAATACAGACAAGCAATTCCCTGATAATTTAAAGGAATTAACAACACTTTGCCATCAGCATAACCAAACACGGCCAACGCCATTAATATTAAAATATGGCAAAGGGGGCTATAATACCCTGCATCAGGATCTGTATGGCGATATTTTCTTTCCTATGCAGTTGGTTGTTTTCCTGAATGAACCGGAAACTGACTACAAGGGCGGTGAATTTGTGTTGATAGAACAAAGGCCAAGGGCGCAGTCAAAAGCAATTGTATTAAAACCCGGCAAAGGCGATATACTGCTTTTTACGACTAACTATCGCCCCGTTAAAGGAAGCAAGGGTTATTATAGGGTAAATATGAAACACGGTGTTAGCGGGTTGGTAAGTGGTGAGCGCCATACAGTAGGGATCATATTTCATGATGCCGCATGATATTGCATAGTGATCTTGGGCAAACCGCATTTGCCCGCAGCAGGCAATTGAAAAAACTGTTGAATAGCGGTGGCATAAAACTGGCAGGTAACCGTAAGCTTAAAATATATGGTACGTTAAATTGTTCATCAGGTAAAAGAATAAAAACCGAAAACAGGTTATTTTTTGAAAATGAAACAGAGGCTATAGCTACAGGTTACCGCCCCTGCGGGCATTGTATGAAAGACGTATATCAAAAATGGAAGGCATTAAACTAAATGACTGTTGATTTGTCAAATAGCTGCTACGAATAATTTTTGCTTCGTAATTCTACAACCAAAATTCGATATTCGTTATTATAAATATCTACCATGTTAAAAAAGGCTATCCTGTTTCTCCTTATCGCATTTGCAGCAACAACTACCAAAGCACAAACAGCAGAAGAGGTATATAATTCTTACCTTGATTTTAACCTGGCACGCCTTGAAGGAAGAACTGAGAATGCTTTAGACCTGGGTGAGCAACTAATGCCCAATGCGGATAAGCTTACAGACAAGGCTAAAATTAGCTTTTATTACTCATTAGGTAACTTATATGAAAACGATAGCCAGTCGATAAAGGCTTTACCCCTGTATGAAAAAGTGGCTGCCGCCGTGCCCAATTATTACGTGGTACAGCGTGCGCTGGGATATATGTATATGAAGCAGGTTGAAGATATTGCAACCAAACTAAACGCCGCTAAAACAAATGCTGCCGAAAATAAACGCCTGACCGATTTATATGCCATTGCTGTTAAAAAAGCGCTGCCGCATTTAGAGAAAGCACAGGCCTGCGACCCTGATAAGGATACGCTAACACTTATTAAAATGCTCTATAAAAATATTAAGGACGATAATGGTTTAAACACGCTGAATAGCCGCCTGGCTACCATGGCAAAAAATTGCGTGGATCTGTTAACTGATAAATAGTCCCTAAAATACCAGCGCTTTTCCCTGCTGCGGGTATATCAGGTTTAGCCCAAGCGGGTTATTGGCTTTAAGCTGTGCTTTTATTTTAATAATGCTTGCTGCAGGGGGTTTTAAGTGGGTTACCACTACATTCAATCCTTTAACAGACCCGGCAAGTTTAGCTAATGTACTCATTTCGTTCATTAGCAAGCGGGGTGTGAGGTGGCCAAACAGCGTTTTATCCGGTTGCTCATTAGGGAAGGAAACTTCTATCATAATAGCCTTCAGCTTATTTGTTTTTACCAGCGGGGCTACGGCCTGCCACAGGTTTTGCATATTGTTGCTTTTTTCAATCTCATCGGCACCTGTATCTCCCAGGTACAAAATGTAGCTATCATTACTTCGCACCAAAAAAGCGGTGCTTATTAAGTTTGAGTGGCTCAGCGGAAACACCTGTACCTGCATGGTAGTGTTATCTATAGCTACTTCGTTACCTGGTTCAAGGGCTTTGTAATGATATTTCTTTAATTGCGGGGCGCTGCCATCATCGGCAAAGTTGGCCCAGCTCTCCCAGGTAAAGTAATGGGTTTTAACCGTTTCCAAAGTGCTTTTTAACCCGTAAATGGTCTTGGTGCTATCGTCAGGCGAATTAATGATCAACCCGGAAATATGATCAAGATGCGCATGTGATATAAAATAACCTTTGATATATTTTTTAAGCACCAGTTCTGCCGATGTAGTAAAAACTTTATTGGCTACCGCTTTTTCAATACCGGCATGCAATGTACCTGCATCCATGCAGATATAGTTGTTTGAGCCCGCAGGCGCTATCATATAAGCCGATAGGTTGCTCTCGTCAATTCCCCCTAAAACTCCTAAAGGCACCACCCTGAATGAAGGTGCAATTTTAGTTTGGGCAAACAATGATGCTGATAAGGAGCATAGCAATATCCACAGGAAAAATTTAGGTAACAAACGCATGTTCACAGGTTTCAATTCATCAAAAGTACTAAACCGTTTTACACAAAGGGAATTTTTTGTGAGCGGAATTCCGGTCAAAAGTTTTTACTTTGCGACATAATGAAAGTTAGTCAGATAGCAGCAAAAGCAGTAGTACGCGTTTTTTATTTTTTGCTATTAATGGCGCTTATTCCATTCCTGCAAGGCGATAACACCAAACTGGAGCACCTTTACCTGATGCCAAAAAATATATGGTCGCTGGCATTTCCAATTCTGCTGATATTGGGTTTTATTACCTTGCTGGTGATCTGTTCTATCAAAAAGTATAGCAAGCAGGATCTGAATTGGCTTTTGGTAATTAATACCGTAGTGCTGATTGCTTATGCGGTTACGCTGTACATCCGCATTTACCAGCTCACCAAGTAAAGAAAAAAGCCGTTATTCCGTCTTCATTTTTTTCTGTGCCGATTCCTTGTACTCATAATCGCCGCCAAGCAGGTAACCCCACGGTTTAAGACTTTCAACCCGATCAAATATGATCTTAAAAATAGCGATTATAGGGATAGATAAAAACATTCCCGAAAGGCCCCATATCATTTCGCCCATAATAATCCCAATAAAGGTGATCAATGCATTCAACCTTACTTTTGAGCCTACAACCGCAGGCAGTAAAAAATTAGCATCAATTGCATGAATAGCAATAACACTCATACCTACGGTTATGGTATCTGTAAGGGTGCCGGTAGCAAAGGTTATTAAAGTACTAAGCAGTAATGCAGTAAAGATACCCAGGTATGGTATAATGTTAAATAAGCCAACAATTATGCCCAATAAGGCCGCGTATTTAATGCCGATAATAAAGAACGCCGCAATGGCAACGCCGGCTACAATAACCATTTCAATGAGCAAACCAAAAATGTATTGTCTTAATATCTTCTGGATATTCTCTACAATATCTAACACTATATGTGAGCTGTCACCATTAAAAACACTTAATATAAAACGCAGCAATAAGCGCCTGTAAAACAATATAAAAAAGGTAAAAATAAGTATGAATATATAAAACAACACTAATGATGATATGGCCCCGAAAGTGGTTCCTAAAACAGCCCCGCCCGAGGCCATAATTTTACGCCCCGTATCCTCAACATATATCATTTGTTTGCTTGCCGTAATATGAAACGCGCCCTGTATCCATTCCCGCAAACTATCTATTGATTGCTTTATCTGGCTTTGCAGCATGGGCCAGTCATGAGATAAGTTAGATATTTGGGCACCCACCAGGTAAAGTACCCCACCAACAAAAGCAACTAATAATAAAATAGAGATAAATGATGACGCGCTGCGTGGTAAACGTAACTTTCTTTCCAGAAAATTTGAAACCGGCAGCAGCAAAACAGCAAACAAAAACCCAAATATCAGCGGATCAATAATGTCTTTGGCTACCATTACAAGATAGCCAAGCATACAGAAGCCAATCAATATAAGGGCCAGGCGTTCGTAAAAGGGAGCTATTAGTTTTTTTGTGGGCATACTGCAGGGGTAATGTGTTAGTTGCTCAACATAAAATGTATTTTGTATGTTTTCGCACTCACATATAAATGTGCAATAAATACTTATAAAATGCTACTTATTTTTTCAATAAGCTGCTTTATATAACTATCCATGATTTTTGCGGGCTGTTTGCTGAATTTTTTAATTGCCCTGTTAGCCAGTATCACGTTAAATGATATTGCACAATGGCCCAATATTTTAGCCAGGTCATAAATACCTGCCGTTTCCATTTCTATGTTGGTTATACGCTTGCCACCAGCCCTAAAGTTGGTTACAATATCCATTAATTGCGGTATAGCAGGATAAGCCCTTACCTGCCTGCCCTGCGGCGAATAAAAGCCGGGAGCCGTTATAGTAATACCCTGTTGTATGTCGTTTGCCAGTGTATTTAATAACCCGTTATCGGCTGTGGCAATGTAGGGGTTAATCATCATTTCATCATCAAAGGCTGCTGCAAATTGCGCCAATAGCTCCTTCTCTTCCTCGTTGTAATTTTGCCTGTAAAACCCGGCCAGTGCATCCAGCCCAAACGCTGCGGATGATACCAGCAAACTATCCACTTTTATATCAGGCTGTATAGCGCCGGAAGTACCAATGCGGATAATGTTCAACTTTTTAAGCTTAACCTTAGGTGTGCGGGTTTCAAAATTAATGTTTACCAGCGCGTCCAGTTCATTAAACACAATATCAATATTATCAGTCCCTATACCGGTTGAGAGCACACTGATCCTTTTTTTGCCGATGTGGCCCGTGTGTGTTATAAATTCACGCTTACCTTTTTTCAGCTCAATGCTATCAAAATACTTGCTCACTTCGCCTACCCTGCCCGGGTCGCCAACGGTAATAATAGTATCGGCAATATCACCCGGCAGCAGGTTCAAATGGTATGCGCTGCCATCGGCATTAAGTATAAGATCGGTTTCTGAAATTGATTTCATCTCTTATTGAACCTTTGAAACACATTATAGTTCAATAATTTTAAACTTTTCACATCCAAATCAATTCTCCAAATGTTCTAATCGGCATTATAATCAATTATTTTTTGGCAAAAACTTTGCTATGATTTGGTATAAACAAATATATAAACCATGGCAAAATATTCAGAAAAAGCAGGTGAAAAGGTTGAAAAAACCATGCACGAAATGAAAGAAGGGAAACTGAAAAGCGGCAGTGGTAAAAAAGTTACCAGTAAAAAACAAGCCGTTGCAATAGGCCTGTCAGAGGCTCGCAAAGAAGGGGCAAAAGTGCCTAAGAAGAAAAGTTAATTTTGTTGACACGAAGCGGGAGAGATATTATAACATGATAAGATTATAATATCTCTCTTATGGGTTTAAACAGATTTCGCAAATGAGTCCATCACCTTCATCAATACAACTGCCTCGTCAATAGTGCAGGGGTTTGGCCCCTCGCCTTTAAAATAGGCTACTATCTTTTCTATCATAGGCTGCTGGATATGCTCGGGATGGGTAAAGTTGGTGGTTTCTTCACCGGCTTCATTCTTGCAGGTAACCCATGTTCCAAAGAATGGAAAGGTTATTTTTCCTTTTGTGCCGATGATCTCACAGGTGTCGGTTCTTTCGCTCTCGGCCACATTAAAGCACCACGAACCATTTACAACCACCTTATTCCTGAATACTATCTGCCCGCAAACATGGTCATCCGCAGCACTAAATTCGCCCTGGTTAAGGCTGTAGCCATTATAATGTTCGGGGTCGCCAAAGTAATAGAGCATCAGATCCAACTGGTGTGGTGCAAGGTCATGAAAATAACCACCACCAGATAATTCCGGATTTAAGCGCCAATTGGTTTCGCTATCGGCTATCAATTTAGGTTCGCGATTTTGCCACATCCTTATCTGTACCGTTCTTACTTCGCCAATAGCATCAGTCTCCAATAAGTTTTTAACATGCAAAAACATTGGCAAGGCGCGGCGGTAATGGGCCACTACTAACTTCGCATTGCTTTTTCTTACGGCTTCGGCCATTTCAATGGCTTCCTGCGCGTTGCGTGTAACAGGCTTTTCAACATAAACGTTTAAACCTTTTTTTATGGCCGCTAAAGCATATTCCAGGTGATAAGCCGGCGGGGTAGCTATTGACACAGAATTTACATCCGGGTCGTCCATTAGTTTTTCGGCCTCACTGTACCATTTACCCACGTTATGACGCCTTGCATAATCGGCAGCTTTGGCAGCATCACGGCGCATTACCGCTACCAGGCTGCTGTCATTTATTTTATTATAGGCTTGTCCGCTTTTCTTTTCGGTTACGTTACCGCAGCCAATTATACCCCATTGAATTGTCGTCATGTTTCTCTCTATGTGATTAGCTTATCATCGCCAGCAATTCTTCATCGCTGATAATGGGGATGTTTAATTTACTAGCTTTCTCTAATTTGGCCGGGCCCATATTGTCACCCGCAACCAGGTAATTGAGCTTAGCCGATATGCTACTCAATATCTTGCCTCCGTTTTGCTCTATCAGGTCTTTCAATTCATCGCGTGAGTATTTCTCGAAAACACCGGATATGATAAAACTTTGCCCGCTTAATTTATCGCTTGCAAAGGTTACTTCTTTTTCTTCGGCAACAAATTGTAAGCCACTGGCCTTTAATTTTTCAATTTCCTGCTTGTGGCTCTCATCCTCAAAATATTCGGTAATACTTTGTGCTATACGGCCGCCTATCTCTTCGGCGGCAATTAATTCTTCGACAGTGGCGGCCATCAGGTTGTCAATGGTTTTGAAATGTGCCACCAATTTTTTGGCAACGGTTTCGCCTACATAACGGATCCCTAAACCAAACAGCACCTTTTCAAATGGCATCTGTTTTGACTTTTCAATGCCGTCAAGCATGTTGTTGATAGACTTTTCACCAAAGCGACCCAGTTTTTTCAATTCATCGGCACGTTCATGTAAAGTATACAGATCGCTGATGTGTTTTATAAACTCCTGCCTGTACAAAGTTTCGATGGTTTCATCGCCCAGGCCGTCAATATTCATAGCCTTGCGACCAATAAAGTGCTGCATCTTGCCCACAATTTGCGGCGGACAGCCTTCGTCATTAGGGCAATACCAGGCAGCTTCGCCTTCGGTTCTTAATAATAGCGTATTACAGGCGGGGCAATGGGTTATATATGCTATAGCTTTTGCATCAGGCTTACGCTTGTCCAGATTCACACTGATTATCTTGGGGATAATCTCTCCGCCTTTTTCTACAAATACCGTATCATGCTCATGCAGTTTAAGGCGTTCTGTTATTTCATCGGCATTATGCAGGGTGGCACGCTTTACAGTGGTACCCGCCAGCAACACCGGCTTTAAATTAGCTACCGGAGTAACAGCACCTGTACGGCCTACCTGATAGGTAACGGCTAATAGTTCGGTCTCAACCCGCTCCGCCTTAAATTTATAGGATATGGCCCAACGGGGAGATTTGGCCGTGAAACCCAGCTCCTGCTGCTGCGAATAGTTGTTTACTTTTATAACAATGCCATCAATATCATAACTTAAGCCAAAGCGTTCTTTATCCCAATGATTAATAAACTCCAGCACGCTATTGATATTATTGCATAAACGGCTGTTATCATTTACATGAAAGCCCCAGCTTTTCACAGCTTCCAGGCTTTCCCAATGGGTTTTAAAAAGGGTTTTTTCGGTATATAAGCCATACAGAAAACAATCAAGCGGGCGACGTGCAACTTCTGCCGAGTCCTGCAGTTTTATGGTACCTGATGCAAAGTTACGGGGATTAGCATAAGGCACTTCGCCATTATCAATACGTTCCTTGTTCAGGCGTTCAAAGGCTTTCAGGTGCATAAACACTTCGCCGCGGATCTCAAACAGATCAGGGTAAGTACCCCCTGCCAGTTTTTTGGGGATGCTATGAATAGTACGCACATTAGTGGTCACTTCGTCGCCCTGTGTACCATCGCCACGGGTAACAGCCCGGGCCAGTTTGCCGTTCTCATAAGTAAGGCTCATGGATAAGCCATCGAACTTCAATTCACATACATATTCAAAGTTATCGCCTATTGCTTTACGAACACGCTGATCAAAATCTATCAGTTCTTGCTCGTTATAGGTATTGCCCAATGATAGCATTGGCCATCTGTGCTTTACTGTTACAAACTCCTTGGTGATGTCGCCGCCAACAACTTGCGTAGGCGATTCAGGGTCGGCAAATTCAGGGAACTGTTTTTCAAGGGCGCTTAATTCCTCCAGTTTTTTATCGAAATCGTAATCAGAAATTGTAGGCATTGCCAGCACATAATAGTTGTAAGTGTGCTGTCTTAGCTCGGCAGTAAGGGCCTGAATTTGGTCTTTGGCTTCGTTAGGCGACATGATAGCGAAGATAGTTATTTTGCTTTTAGTTCACGGTTACAAATCAAACTCACACCTCTCCTTCTCTTTTCCTTAAAAACCATTCGGCGCTCAGCAGCAGCAAAATCAGTACAAAGATCCATTTTATGTCTATGATATCGCTATAGCGTTTGTCTTCATAAACAACAGTTTTTATTTTCTCATTCTTACGGATCAGATCGGCAAGCTTACTAACTTCTGATGGCTGCAGCATTTGCCCGCCGGAGCGTTCGGCAATGGTTTTGAGTAATTGATGATTGGCTGTGCTTTGACGGGTTTCAAGATTCAATTGTTTAACCGTCAATTGTCCGTTGGCCGTGAACTGTTGCTTGCCATTTTTTGTTGTGGCCAACCAGGTGTATTCGCCAATAGGCAAAACGCCTGCATTAAGCTGATAGCTCTGGCCGCTACGGGTGAACAGGAAACTATAACTCTTACCTGAGCTATTCTTCAAATCTATTTTTACATCAGGAGTGTTCACCAGTTCAAGGGCTTCGTTATACAATTCGGCATTTAATAAAATGTTTTCCCCCTCGTCAAATACATTTTTTGATGGATACACCCTAAAACGCTGTCGATTAGCATTGGCAGTAAGGTACTGCACACTTTCGCTAAATAATTCTTCAACCGCATGGTGGTTACCATATTCGCGATACTCGGCCAGTTGCCAGCGCCATATACCCTCGCCGGTAAGTACGGCTATTTTGCGGCCACCCTCATCATTAAAGGCCAGCAACGGATAATTGGTTGCCACGTTCCCTATTTTTTGTTTGAGCAAAACAGAAGCCGATGGCACTGCCTCATAACTGCCAAACGGTGCCAGCAACGGCGGTAATTTGCCCAGCTTAGTTAATGTAGAATCTGACAGGGTGAACGCCGTAAAGCTGGTTACAGGCTGCGCAAACGCTTCCTGAACCTCCTGCCTGCCTGCTGAAACCTTAACCGCTTTTTGAGTTGTGTTTAAGCCCTGCAAATCGGTTTGTGTGCCGGCAATGAACCATAAAGGCATCTTGCTTTCTAACAAGGTTTGTACCCTACTGTAACCGGCTGCCCCGGGCTGGTATAAAATTACCAGTGTATAATCTGTTGCCTTAATTAATGGCAGATCAGCGATCAGGCTTGTTTTTACTTCAAAGTTCCTGTTGGTTTCTATAGCTTGTTTTATTACGCTGATATCCGGGTGTGGGTTATCATGCAGCAGTAATACTTTTTGGCGGGCATCCAGTACTTCAATATAAATGGTTTCGGAGTTGTTTTGTACCGATAGCTCATTCTTTACCGGGGCCAGACTGAAAGTGAATTTACGGATGCCTTTTTTATCAGCATTTAGCTTTAGCGGAATAACTTTTTTAAACGAGCCGGATGTAATACTGATGTTTTGCGAAAGCACCTGCCTGCCATCTTCCGTAACCGATAAGCGCATGTTCTCACCGTTGCTTTGGTATGCTTCGGCTAATAACTCTACCTCAAAATCATTCCCCAGGAAGGCTGTTTTATTATAGTTTACGTTCCCAATAAGCAAGTCCCGGCGGGGGATGGTATCGCCGAGGGCAATGGTATAAATATTTGCTTTAATGTTGCGTGCCTCATATTGCGGGTCGCTCCCCAGGTTATACAAGCCATCTGTAGCCAATATCAGCGCGCCAATATTACGGTTCACAAAGCGTTCGTTCAACTTTTGCAGGGCATTGGAGATGTTGGTTTGTGTTCCGTTATAGCTATTGGTTAACCCGTCCTGCAGATCCTTACTAAAATTAAACTCATGAACTTCATAGCCATCTCCTAATTGCTTTTTGAGAGCCTCACCCCAACCCTCTCCAAGGGGGAGGGAGCTATTATTTGTCTCTTTAAAAGTCCTCTCCTTTGGAGAGGGTTTAGGTGAGGCAAATAACTTTATAGATGCCGAATTATCCTGCGCTATTAATATCACCGGTTTTTGCGGCTGATAGCTAACCGACCTGATGAGCGGCGAAACAAGCAGCAACGCCAACAGCGTCACCACAATGGCCCTAAAGGCAAACAAGGCATTACGAGGACCTTTAGCCAGTTGCACCGGTTGGCGGTACATGAGCCAGGCGTATAATAAGCCCAGCACCAGGCAGGCAGGTACCCACCATCCCGAAACCGATCCCCAGGTGATTGACATATTTAGCAGCAAAAAATGCGTTTTGAGTTATAATTATAGACCATCATAAACCTTACCCGCAAAATGCAAAATTATTGTGATACAGATTTAATTAATTTTTATGCCGATTAGACCCTTTATATGGTCGATATCTACGGGTCAGGATGGTTTGGGGGATGAATTTGTCGATCATTAATAAATGGTAGTGTTCATGTTCACGCTACACACAAACCGTGAACATCATTAAATATCTCATAATCAGATACATGATAAAAACGCACCTGACAAAACAGTGTCACCATTAATATTCCAGCACAATGTTTGACTTTCTGACTTTGTCAACCTGAAATAAAACAAAAAGGCAAGCTAAGCTTGCCTTTTTGTTTTATTTTCATACCTATTCATTTCGCCACCCGGCATGCTAAGTGCACATCAAGCGAGTGACTTGTCCTGAGAGATCCTGAAACAAGTTCAGGATGACGATTGGATTTTGACTTTCAACATTATACTTTCAACTCAAGCCCTACAACATTCCACCATCAACAGGTATTACCTGGCCGGTGATGTAAGTTGCCATGTCTGACGCAAGGAAAACGCAGGCATTTGCCACATCTTCCGGCTCGCCGGCTCGTTTAAGGGGAATAGCTGCTGCCCAGCCTTCAACCACTTTAGGGTCTAATACGTCGGTCATTTCGGTACGGATAAAACCCGGTGCTACCACGTTGGTACGGATATTACGTGAGCCCAATTCTTTAGCTATCGATTTAGAAAAACCAATAATACCAGATTTTGAGGCCGCATAGTTAGCCTGACCGGCATTACCTTGTACACCTACTACCGAGCTCATGTTAATAAACACACCCTGGCGGTTTTTCATCATAATTTTTGATGCCGCCTTGGTTACGTTGAATATAGATTTAAGGTTTACGTTTAAAACCTCGTCCCAATTTTCTTCGGTCATGCGCATTAGTAAACCATCTTTGGTTATACCAGCGTTGTTAACCACTATATGTAAAGTGCCAAAATCGGCAACTATATCATTGATCAGTTTTTCGGCCTCATCAAATTTTGATGCATCGCTGCGGTAGCCTTTTACCTGTGTACCAAAACTTTGCAGTTCCTGCTCAAGCGCCTGGCCTTTTTCAACAGATGATAAATACGTAAAGGCCACATTGGCGCCGTGCTCGGCAAACTTTTCCGCTATTTTGCGACCAATGCCTTTTGATGCACCGGTAATCAGTGCGGTTTTTCCTTCTAAAAGTTTCATAGTTTAGTGTGGTATTCTAAGCTGGCGAAGATAGGAAATTAGTAGGAAAGTCCGAAAGTGGCAGACCATAGCATATAGCAGAAAAAGCAACGAGTCACGAGCCTGCAAATTGTAGACTTATTTTCATGATATTTAAAACGCACGGCCTTGTTTTGTGTTAGTCTACAACACAATAGTCCCGCAGCATGTTTACAGCCAAAATAATCCGCCATCGCCATAAGTACCACCATTATTTGAATGATGACCTGAAAGAAGTCACCGAGGAAACATTCTTCAAGATCGTTTTTTCTGAACCGACTGAGATGGATCTGTTTAAAGAATGGATACGAAAACACGATGGCGAGTATAATTACAACAAAGAGGAAAGTAAACAGGAAGGTACATTCCCCAAAGTGCCTATGTTTCATGACGAGATCTGCTGGTGCGATATCATGACCTATTACCTCCTGCATGTGGCTGGGTATAGTTTCCATTCAACTATAGACCCATATAAAGGCGAGGTGTATTTGAAGGAATAAGGATAAAGGAGGGATAGATAAAAGAAAATTTGGTGATAACACCACAGGTGTTCGGAAGTCGGAAGATTGATATTACAACAAAATTCCCCTCTAGAGAGGGGGCGTGTCCGGCGGTGCGGCTGCAGGGGTGTGTTATTCATGCACAAGGGACACACCCCTACATCCCTCTCAAGAGGGGAATCGCACAACCCGCCGCTTCTTTTTAATTATCCGAACACTTGTAGTGATAACACCAACCTTAGGCTAAACTTTCCTGATATTCTTTCTGTAGTTCCAATAAACACTTGGCGCACATACAGCCTTCGTAGTTCTCGCTGATGTATTGCACCTCGTTCAAATTCAGTTGTACTACGCTGCACTGGCACTTGGTGTAAGAGTTTGCCTTACATTCAATGCTGGTACTGCAGCGGTCGCAACGGATGATCTCGTGTTTGGTCATTTGTTATCCCGAAAGTCGGAAAGATTATTATCAAATTAATCATTATAACGTAAAAGACCGGAGAGCTTTACAGCGTCCGGTCTTTCTATCTATAGTGGATTAGGCAAAATTATGCTGAACAAGTAACGCAACCTTCTTCCATTGAGCAAGATGGGCCCTCTGGTATTTCGTCTGCAACCTGGTTAACCATTTCTGGTATAACCGGATCCATGTTTCTGCCACCCTGGTTCTCAACGGTAAATTTAACCGCTTGCGATGCCGCTTGTGTACGCAGGTAATACATACCTGTTTTTAAGCCTTTCTTCCATGCGTAGAAGTGCATTGAAGTTAGTTTTGACGCATTTGGCGAGTTGATGAACAGGTTTAATGATTGCGACTGGCAGATATAAGCACCTCTGTCGGCAGCCATATCTATAATGTTACGCATCTTAATTTCCCATACGGTTTTGTACAGTTCTTTGATATCGGCAGGTATTTCTGCAATATCCTGTATTGACCCATTTGCAGTGATGATCTTATCTTTCATACCATTGTTCCATAAGCCAAGGTCAACAAGGTCACGCAACAAGAATTTGTTTACGATAATAAATTCGCCACTTAGTACACGGCGGGTGTAAATGTTTGAGGTATATGGCTCAAAGCACTCGTTGTTACCCAATATTTGTGAGGTAGATGCGGTTGGCATTGGCGCTACTAACAGTGAGTTACGCACACCATGGTTCATTACATCTAAACGCAGGTTTTCCCAATCCCAACGGCCGCTATCCGGTTTTACATCCCATAGATCAAACTGGAACTTGCCTTTTGATAATGGTGAACCTTTAAAGGTTTCGTAAGCACCATCTTTTATAGCCAGGTCTTTAGAAGCCGTCATGGCTGCAAAGTAAATGGTCTCGAAGATCTCTTTATTCAGTTGTTTTGCCTCTTCGCTTTCAAACGGTAAACGCAGCAGGATAAAGGCATCAGCCAAACCCTGTACACCTAAACCTATTGGGCGGTGGCGCAGGTTAGAATACTCAGCCTCTTTAACCGGGTAGTAATTACGGTCAATTATCTTATTCAGGTTTAAAGTAGCCTGGTAGGTTACCTCATATAGTTTTTCATGGTCAAATTTACCATCAATTACATAACGTGGCAATGCCAGTGATGCCAGATTACAAACAGCTATCTCATCGGCTGATGTGTACTCCATAATTTCGGTACAAAGGTTTGAGCTTTTAATAGTACCTAAGTTTTGCTGATTTGATTTTGAGTTGGCAGCATCTTTATACAGCAGGTACGGTGTACCGGTTTCAACCTGGGCATCTAACACTGCAAACCAAAGTTCCTGTGCTTTAATGGTTTTACGGCCACGGCCTTCTTTTTCGTATTTAGTATATAAAGCTTCAAACTCAGCGCCAAAGCAATCTGCCAGGCCTGGTGCTTCATGCGGGCAAAACAATGTCCACTCTTCGTTCGCTTCTACACGTTTCATGAACAGGTCACTTACCCAAAGGGCGTAGAACAAGTCGCGGGCACGCATTTCTTCTTTACCGTGGTTTTTACGCAGATCTAAAAATTCAAAGATATCTGCATGCCATGGCTCCAGGTATATAGCGAAGGCACCTTTACGTTTGCCACCACCCTGATCAACATAACGTGCGGTATCATTAAACACTTTAAGCATTGGGATAATACCATTGCTGGTACCATTTGTACCGCTGATGTATGAGCCTGTAGCCCTTACATTGTGGATGCTTAAACCTATACCACCTGCACTTTGTGAAATTTTAGCGGTTTGTTTAAGCGTATCATAAATACCTTCAATACTGTCATCTTTCATGGTTAATAAAAAGCATGACGACATTTGTGGTTTTGGGGTACCGGCATTAAATAAGGTTGGGGTAGCGTGTGTAAACCAGCGCTCGCTCATCAGGTGGTAGGTTTTGATAGCGCTTTCCACATCCTCTTTATGGATACCTACTGATACACGCATAAACAGGTGCTGAGGGCGTTCGGCTATTTTACCGTTAAGCTTTAACAGGTATGATTTTTCTAAGGTTTTAAACCCGAAATAATCAAAACCAAAGTCGCGGTCATAAATAATGGTACTGTCTAAAAGTTCGGCATTCTTCTGGATCACCTCGAAAACATCATCAGCCAATAATGATGCATTTTTGCCTGTTTTAGGGTCAATGTACTCATACAGGTGACGCATGGTCTCAGAGAATGATTTAATTGTGTTTTTATGCAGGTTAGATACCGCTATACGCGATGCCAGCAATGCATAATCAGGGTGCTTAATGGTTAACGAAGCCGCCGTTTCTGCAGCAAGGTTATCAAGCTCTGATGTGGTAACACCATCAAATAAACCTTCAATTACTTTTTTTGCCACATCAATTGGGTCAACCAATTTGAAGCCATAGCACAATTTTTCAATACGTGCCGTGATCTTGTCGAACTTTACGCTTTCTTTTCTACCGTCTCTTTTTACTACGAACATGAGCCACCTCCTTAATCCGCCAACCGGCGGGGTTAATTTATTAAATGTTTTTAATTGATCTTTTTATTCAAGTCTCTCTTGTGGAGAGATCATACAAATTGGTTAGAAGTCTTCATCCAGCGAGAACGCTTTGCTTTCTGCTGAGTTCATTACGCCGCTTTTCTGATAATCGCCCACCCTTTTTTCAAAGAAGTTGGTTTTACCCTGCAAGCTTATCATCTCCATAAAATCAAACGGATTTGATGCGCCGTATACTTTATCGTAACCTAATTCGTCCAGCCATCTGTCGGCAACAAATTCAATGTACTGGCCCATCATTTTGGCGTTCATACCAATAAGGCTTACCGGCAGCGCATCGCTCACAAATTCTTTCTCTATTTCAACCGCATCGGTAATAATTTTGGTTGCTGCTTCTTTTGATAACTTGTTCTCCAACATGCGGTACAGCAGGCAGGCAAATTCGCAGTGTGAACCTTCATCGCGTGATATCAGCTCATTGCTAAAGGTTAAACCCGGCATTAAACCGCGTTTCTTTAACCAGAATATAGAACAGAAACTACCTGAGAAGAAGATCCCTTCAACAGCGGCAAAAGCTATTAAACGTTCTGCAAATGTTCCGTTGTTGATCCATTTAAGGGCCCACTCGGCTTTTTTGCCTACGCATGGCACGGTTTCAATAGCATGGAACAAACGGTCTTTCTCGGCCGGGTCTTTAATGTAAGTATCTATCAGCAAGGCGTAAGTTTCAGAGTGGATGTTCTCCATCATTATCTGAAACCCGTAAAAGCAACGCGCCTCAGGCAACTGTACCTCACTCATGAAGTTCACGGCCAGGTTCTCGTTCACAATACCATCACTGGCGGCAAAAAACGCCAGTATGTGCGATATAAAATGTTTCTCGCCAGGGTTTAGATTTTCCCAGTGCTTCATATCGTCAGAAAGATCTATCTCTTCTGCCGTCCAAAAGCTGGCTTCAGCTTTTTTATACATTTCCCAAATAGCGGGGTACTTAATGGGCAGGATCACAAAGCGGTCTTTGTTTTCCTTTAGCAGTAATTCGGTTTCCTCTTGCATGACGACTCTCCTGTTATATTAAATAATTATAATTCTTTATCCATTAACACTATCTTAATATTGCCTTTTGTGCACGAGACAATAGCAGACAGGTATACAATGCGAGTTTTTTTCTTTTATGGCGAAAATCCTCATTTTCACCTTAATTTTACTCGCTTCAATTACCCCCACTAATCCCTGCTAAACTATTTTATTTGCACATTAGCCCCCACTTTTTAAATGGGGTTTTTCTTTAAAATACCGGTTAGAAACACCGGCAAATCAGATAGCGTTAAAAGAACTTATGATTCAAAGATAGGGCATGTGTTGATTGTATGTTAGTCTAAGTTTTTAACATCACCTATAAGTTATGAACACTTTATTTTTTTGATAGAAATATTTTGAGTTACCAGTTAAAATTCAATCATCTTATATACAGCATATTACTGACCTAAAATTAAAGTTGCTGCTTTTTATTAATGGGTTTTTTAAAAAATTTGAGGATGCAATTAGTTTACTTAAACACGACAAAACAGGTACAAATCCTTAAGGTAAACAGGCTCAGAAACACGGTTTTCAGACCCGAAAAATGTTATGAGAATATGATATTATTGTTAACAATATAATATGTGGAAAACAATAATTATTAATTTTCTTTTGCCGGAATCGCAAAGTTTCATTTCTCTAATTTTGCCACGGGAACAAATTTCATAGAGACCGAATTTACGCAGTGGCGGGTGTTTTTTGGCGTAAGATATTCTCCTTCAAAAACGTGGCCCAGGTGCGCGCCGCAATTATTACAAACTATCTCTACCCTGCGGCCGTCGGCATCCGGCACGCGTTTTACCGCGCCTGGTATTTCGTCATCAAAACTCGGCCATCCGCAGTGCGATTCAAATTTAGATTCGGATGTATACAAAGGCGTATCGCAGCGTTTACACACATACACACCCTGCGCATCATTATTAAGCAAAGAGCCGGTAAACGGGCGCTCAGTTCCTTTATGCAGTATTATATATTCTTCCTCGGGGGTTAATTGATTGTACATTTTAATTAGTGATTTATGAGTTAGCGAATTAGTGATTAACGGCTAAAAACCTTTTAGTTTTTGCCTTATAACCTTTCAGCTCCTTACATAAATATACGACAATTTGCCCGTTAATTTTGTTTTGAAAGTTGATATTTACACAGGTTTGACCAAGTGAAAATGGAAGTTAAATCTTATTCTTCAGAGCATATTCAATCTCATCGGGGTTATCAACCACGCTTACAATAACGCCGTTTTTATTGATAATGAAATGTGTTGGGTAAGCATCAACCTGCATTTTTTTGCTCATGAACCCCTCCTGATCCGCTACTATAGGATAATCAAACCGTTTGCGTTTTAAAAATGCTTCGAGCTTGGGTTTTGAATCAATAGCAAGGCTTAAAAATATAATATCCTTTCGGTTTTTGTATTGTGCCATTAATATATTCAGTTCGGGCATCTCCTGTTCGCAACGGGTACAGCCAATGAACCAGCACTTTAGCACAACGGTTTTACCCTTGGTACTTGCCGTTGTATATTTATTCCCTTTGATATCAACAAAATTAAAATTGGGAAACGGCTTCCCCTGTCTATTATAATGCTCTAAAAATATAGCTGAATAACTCTGAATATATGAGCCCATTCCTTTAGGCACCCTGGCACCTATTTTATAAAGTTTATAATACAGTTTGCCATCAGTGGAGCTTAACCTAAGCGGCAAATATTTGCCGGTGGTAAGTTTTTCAAAAAATGCTTTTTTGCTGATAACTTTTGAAGCAAGGTCATATGCTATTATATCACGGGTTAAAATAAAAAAATGGTTAACCAGATACTCATCAAAATTATCTCTGTTTTTAAGTATCACATCAGGTTTTACCAGTGGTGATCCGGGATTGGCCGACGTTGCAAAAGAAGCATCCGCAAGCAAAAAAGTAAATACGAGAAGGACAAAAAACTTTTTCATAAGAGATGGTGATTGGTTAATACAAGATATAAATTCTTAATCTCTTTACGATAACATACTGCTTGTATTTATTGCACTATGGCACAAGCCCAATATGATACTCCTGTATTAGCGGCGGATTCTCTGGTGTTAATGTGAACGATACCTTGATGTTTGCCTTTTCGCCTTTCATAATAAAATAACCGCGCAGATTGTTTTCTGGTATCACTTCTCCTATACTCATAATATTGCCTGCTTTGGCGAAAATATCCACAGCTTCGGCCTTTAATTTATCGGGGAAGTAATCCATGAAAAAGTTACCGGCGAATATGCCGGTGGCTTGCGGGTTGCCCCAGTTGGGCAGCAGCTTCACCAATTCATCCCGGCGTTGCGTTAATATTTGCGATGCAGGTAACTGACGAGGCTTTATGCCAGACAAAGCCAGCAGCGTGTCTAAAGCAATAGCATTAGCCCTACCCCCATTTGCATAAGTTAAATTGGCAAATGATACTACACCTACCCCATAATCTGCCAGTATGTTCCAGTTACTCCCAAATCCCGGCAAACCGCCGCTGTGCCCAATGTAAACGTGGCTATCACAATCTTTAGCCCAGCGTAAACCATAACCATAAGCTGATACCGTTGGACAAGGCCTGCCTGTTGTTGTTTTGGCATTAACCGTCAAATAATTAACATCCCAGGGATATTGCATCTCCCGAACAGAACTTCGCTTAACCGGGCCGGTCTCTGCATCATCGCGCATGGGCCAGGCGTTCATATGCACGGCCATGTATTTACTAAAATCTTCAATAGTGGTAATTAAACCGCCCATAGCGCCGTAAGCGCCATCATGCAGCAGAGGCTGCTCCACCCATTTTCCATCCAGCCAGCGGTAACCCAGCGCTAACTGCTCTCTGGGCACTCTACTATACTCCCAATAGGTGTGGGTCATGCCCAGTGGTTTTAATATGTTATCGTTGATATAGTTTTGGTAGGTTTTATCCGAAACCTTTTTAATAATGTAACCCAATGTTGCAAAGCCAAGATTGCTATACTCATACCCTTGCCCCGGATTGTTAGAAAATGAAACACCTTTTTTGTAAATAGCGATCAGCTCTTCATCTGTAACTGCCAGTTGGCGATCTCCCCAGGGATTATCTTCGGGATAACCTGCCGCGTGGGTAAGCAAGTGGCGAATAGTTATTGGCGTCGCATCTTTAGTCAGATACTTGTTATTCTTCATCTCGGGGATGTAGAGAAATGCCGGGTCATCCAACTTCAATTTACCCTCGTCCCTCAGTTTAAGAATAGCCATGGCAGTAAGGCTTTTGGTCATGGAGGCTATTCTAAAATCAGATTTAGAAGTTACCGGCGTTTTCGCTGCTATATCGGTATAACCTAAACCGCCTGTGTGCACCAGCTTACCGTCAACCACAATACCATATACCAATCCGGGCCAATGGTTATCTTCCGCGTACTTTTTGTACAGCGCGTCTATCACCGGGTAGGTAGCTTCTATCTTCTTAAGCCTGTCGGGATCAGTGAAGGCAGCGGGTTTGTATTGAGCTAATGTGGTACTGGAGATAAAAAGCAGGAGGTAAAGGTATTTGTGCATAGTAGTGTTTGTCTGAACCTGAATGAAACGAATTTAAGAATTTTAAAATAAATCCGCTGTCATCCTGAACTTGTTCCAGGATCTCTCAGGACAGTTCGCAACTTTGCAGGTGGGATGCCGAAATAAATTCGGCATGACTGGTTCATAAACAAAAAAATCCCGGTCAATGACCGGGA
This sequence comes from Mucilaginibacter sp., assembly GCF_041660805.1. Lineage (GTDB taxonomy): Bacteria > Bacteroidota > Bacteroidia > Sphingobacteriales > Sphingobacteriaceae > Mucilaginibacter. The sequence continues at coordinate 84,519 of NZ_JBAZVP010000018.1, forward strand.
TCTCTTATATCTTGAATCCTGACTCCTATTGTCCTGATTCTCTTATTGCAATTATGCTAATTTCGCTAATTCTTCTGCCATGGCAGCACCAATTTCTGCCGGTGACTCAACCACACGGATACCACACTCGCGCATGATCTTCATTTTTGCAGCAGCTGTATCATCGGCACCGCCAACAATTGCACCTGCGTGGCCCATTCTACGGCCCGGAGGCGCTGTTTGGCCCGCAATGAAGCCTACAACTGGTTTAGTACCATTTTCTTTGATCCAGCGGGCTGCATCAGCTTCCATGCTGCCACCAATCTCACCAATCATGATAATACCATGTGTGTCAGGATCGTTCATTAATAATTCAACCGCTTCTTTGGTAGGTGTACCAATAATAGGGTCGCCACCAATACCAATTGCTGTAGTAATACCTAAACCGGCTTTAACAACCTGGTCAACTGCTTCGTAAGTAAGCGTACCTGATTTTGAAACTACACCAACATTACCTTTTTTGAAGATAAAGCCCGGCATAATGCCTATTTTACTTTCATCGGCTGTGATAATACCCGGGCAGTTAGGGCCAATTAAACGGCTATCCTTATCTGTAAGATATTCTTTCACCATGATCATATCTTTTGTAGGGATACCTTCGGTGATACAAACAATAACTTTTATACCGGCTTCCGCAGCTTCCATAATAGCATCAGCAGCAAATGCAGGAGGTACAAATATGATAGATACATCGGCACCTGTTTCAACAACCGCATCTTTAACGGTATTAAAAACCGGCCTGTCAAGATGTGTCTGACCACCTTTACCCGGTGTTACGCCACCAACTAACTGCGTGCCATACTCAATCATCTGGGTAGCGTGGTAAGTACCTTCGTTACCTGTAAAACCTTGTACTATTACTTTGGAATCTTTATTTACGAGAACGCTCATCGGCTTTTTAGTTTTTGTATGGCAAAGCTAAAAAAAAAATCGCCCCATAAACCCCTAACGGGGGAATTTTTGAAAATTTACTTTAGGGTTATGAATGAAGCCGTAAATTAACCACAAAGGCCTCGAAGGATTAGCCTAAACTGCTGTGCATTATATTATTTATATTTATCTTCTTCTCTTCTCTGTTAAAATTTGTTAAACGGTTTTATAACAGGCACATAAGCACTTAATTTTATGGCAGCTCATGAAACTCTACCTGTTCGCGGCCTTTACAATTTTTTGCTTAAAAACTAATGCCCAGGTAATTAGCGGTAAGGTAATTGATAAAAATACCCGGCTGCCAATGAAGTACATTTTTGTAACCTGCACATCGGGCAGCGCTTTTACTAATGATAATGGTGTGTTCACGCTTAAAATAACTACTCCTTTTGATACTGTCCGAATTAAAACCATGGGCTATCTGCCCTATAAATTTCCGGTTAGTAGTTGGGGAAGTTTTGTTAAAGTGATTGCGCTGGAGGAAAAATCTATCCAGTTAGGTGAAGTGCGGATAACCGCTAAAAAGAATTACTATAAAGATTCGGTAAGCCTGCGGCAGGAGTTTGCCAGGCAGTTCAATTTTACCGGGCCAAAACTTACAGATATTTTAAGGCCCATGTCCAGTTATGTACCGTTCGCCTTTGTTTCTATAGATGTGGGCATGCTGGTAAGAGCGCTCACCAAAAAGCATAACCCGAATTATAAATTGAAACAAATACTGCTCAGAGACGAACAGGAAAACCATGTAAACGCCCGGTTCAATAAAACACTGGTTGCCGATATTACCCACCTGCAGGGCGATTCATTAGATAACTTTATGAGCAGTTATCGCCCTACCCCTGTTATACTTGATAAGCTAAGCGATTATGAATTGATCCGCTACATTAAAACTAACCTGGAAAAATTCAGGATAAAAGGTGGTGAACTGAAAGCATTGCCCGCGCTGCTTAAACCGGGGCAGTCGTTGGAGGATAATTAAGCTTCGGTTAACTCCCGGCTTATAAATTCCTTCTCGCTCTTTGCCACTACAATAGTTGCTACACCGTTGCCTATCACATTGGTAATTGCCCTGGCTTCACTCATAAACCTGTCTACGCCTAACAGTATCGCTACGCCTTCAACAGGTATTACTTTTATGGCTGCCAGCGTTGATGTGAGCACGATAAAGCCACTTCCGGTTACGCCCGCCGCCCCTTTTGAGGTGATCATGAGGATGCCAATAATAGTAAGTTCCTGCTCTATAGAAAGGTCTATCTTAAAAACCTGCGCTAAAAATATTACCGACATGGATAGATAGATGGTAGTCCCATCCAGGTTAAAAGAGTACCCGGCAGGGATCACCAGGCCCACCACCGACTTGGAACAGCCAAATTTTTCCAGCTTTTCCATCATCCCCGGCAGGGCCGATTCTGATGAAGAGGTTCCCAATACAATCAGGATCTCTTCCTTAATATGTTTCAAATACTGCCACAGGCTAAACTTAAACAGGTAGGCAATTATGTTTAGCACTACAAATATAAACAGGAACATAGTGAGGTAAACCGATCCCATAAGCAATGCCAGAGGTTGCAGGGTTGCAATTCCGTAAGTGCTAATGGTATAAGCCATCCCGCCGAAAGCGCCTATCGGCGCTACCCGCATAACTATCTTCATAATGTTGAAGAATACTTTGGATAACTTATCAAACGTGGAAATAACAGACTGGCCAGTCGCTCCCATTTTACTCAGGCCAAACCCAAATAATATTGCGAAGAAAAGGATCTGTAAAATATCGCCTTTGGCAAAAGCTTCAAACACATTGCCAGGAACTATGTGTGCTATAAAATCGCCCCACTTCATTTCTGACGCGGCTTTTTCATACACGGCAAGCTTGGAAGCATCTACCTTAACATGGTTGTTTATAAAATTTGCGCCGGGTTTTACCAGGTTAGCTACCGTAACACCAATTATTAGCGCCAGGGTGGTTACCAGCTCAAAATAGAGCAGCGCCTTACCGCCTACACGGCCCACCTTTTTCATATCGCTCATACCGGCAATACCCAGTACAATAGTGAAAAAGATAATAGGCGCTATCAGCATCGTTATAAGGCTGATAAATGTTTTGCTGATAAGTTGCGCTGTTGGCGCGAAACCTTTAAAGTACAAACCAACCACCACCCCCAATATAATGGCAATAATAACCTGGAAAGTGAGGTTGCTGATAAGGCGTTTCATGTTGATAGTTAAAAGTTGAAAGTACAAAGTTTAAAGTCAAAATCAACTTTAAACCTTTAACTTTTTCACTTTTAAACTTTCTTAAACGTTCCCGGTAATGCCTTTATAGATCATTTGGGCGGCTAAAACGGTTACTACTACGGCAAATACCCACCGTAACCAGCCCGATGATTTGGTATGCACCAATATTTTTGAACCCGTTATGGCACCCAGCAGCACCCCTATTACAACGGGCATGGATATTCCCGGGTCTATATAGCCCCTTTGCAAATAAACTACCGCGCTTGCCGCTGCTGTAACACCTATCATAAAATTACTGGTAGTGGTTGATACCTTAAAGGGGATCCGCATGATGCTGTCCATCGCTATTACCTTTAATGCGCCTGATCCAATACCCAGCAAACCGCTTATTACACCGGCAAAAAGCATCATTACAAAGCCGCCACTTACACGTGTAACGCCGTACTGTACCACATTGCCGTTACCATCAGGGTAGCTGCCATAAAGTTTAAATTTAGCTGCAAGGTAACTGGGTTCGGTTATGAGCTTTTCCGCCTTCTTTCTTAACGACATTAAAGCCGAAAAAATGAGTATCACCCCAAATAAAACAGCAATGTACTCGGCAGGAATATATATGGCAAGCAAGGCGCCGGCAAATGCGCCAAGGGTGGTGGCTATTTCTAAAAACATGCCCAGCCGTATGTTGGTTATCCCTTCTCTTACATATGCCGCTGCCGAACCTGATGAGGTTGCTATTACCGATACCAGCGACGCGCCAATAGCGTAATGAATATCAACCCCAAGTAAAACGGTAAGCAGCGGAATGATCACCACCCCACCACCAAGTCCGGTTAGTGAACCCAGCAATCCCGCGAAATATGCGCCAATAAGAATTATTATAGTAAATACAATTACCGACATATGGTAAGCACTTGGTTAAAGCCGTAAAAGTAAGATAAGTTTTTAGAAACGATTTGAAGAATAAGAATACTATTCAAGATTCAGCTTTTTAGCCACTTCTTCTTTCAACAAGGCGAGGTCCTGTTTTATAATTGCCCATACTATTGAATCATCTATACCGTCATAATTATGAATCAAAATATTTCTGAATCCAATAATATCATTATGGAATTGAATAAGCTCTTGTGAGTCGATATCTTTGATGCGTTTAACGGCTTCGCCTATAATCCCCAATTGCCTTTCTATAGCGCTTTTAGTTTTTACATCTACAGTATATTCTTCAAATAAGTTTATGGATCCTAGAAATTGTTCAATAAGAATTATACTGCTAATAATATCATTAAACAATTTAGCCTTTCGCTTAATCTCTTCCATATACCTTTTGTTTGGAAGTACCAATAAACTCTTCAAGAAACGGATTTTTTACAGAATCAAAGGTTAAAAGATCTACCTTTTTATTAAAATAAGCTTCGAATTTATTATAAAGGCTTAAGAGCAGCTTACCCTTAAATATAGGGTTGGGTTCATCTATTTCAACAATCAAATCCATATCACTTGTTTCAGTATCAGTACCTCTCCCTACCGAGCCGAAAGCATATAATTCTTTCACCTTATGAACCTTGCAGAGGTTTATAAATTCAGGAGATTGAAAAATAGCCATGTTACGTATCATACTGTAAATTTAGCAAAAATCGGTAAATATCGTGTTAACTTACAATCCAAAATAAATGTCATAGCTTATTAAACCTAATACAACCAATAATAACTTGATTTAAGAACAATAACTATAAAATGATTAATCTGTAATATCTTTGAAGCACTAATGGGTTACAAAAGTTTACAGGCTTGCATAGCCGATCTTGAAAAGAATAATCACCTTATCCGCATAAAAGAAGAGGTTGATCCCTACCTGCAAATGGCGGCTATACACCTGCGTGTTTTTGAGCACGAAGGGCCTGCTATTTTGTTTGAGAATGTAAAAGGCAGTAAATTCCCGGCCGTATCTAATTTGTTTGGCACGCTGGATCGCTCGCGTTTTATTTTCAGGGATACGCTGGATAAGATCAAAACCCTGGTTGATATTAAAAACGACCCTATCAAGGCTATAAAACACCCTTTTAAATATGCTAATACGGCTTTAACCGCCCTATCGGCCTTGCCAATGAAAGTAGGTAAAGGTGCACCTGTCAACTTCGGTCGTACAGATATAAGCGAGTTGCCCCAGATAGTTAACTGGCCAATGGATGGCGGCCCCTTTGTTACCATGCCACAGGTTTATACCGAAGACGCGGATCTGCCTGGCATTATGAATGCCAACCTGGGCATGTATCGTATACAATTAGGCGGTAATGATTATGTGCAGAATCAGGAGATAGGCCTGCATTACCAGTTGCACCGCGGTATTGGTGTGCACCAAACTAAAGCAAATGCAAAAGGGCAACCTTTAAAAGTAAGCATATTTGTAGGCGGGCCGCCGGCACACCCTGTAGCGGCCGTAATGCCTCTGCCCGAAGGCTTATCTGAAATGACCTTTGCCGGTGCGTTGGGAAACCGTCGTTTCCGGTATTTTTATGATGATGAAGGGTTTTGTATCTCTGCGGATGCTGATTTTGTGATAACCGGCACTGTTATGCCGATGGAAAATAAAGCCGAGGGCCCTTTTGGTGATCACCTGGGCTATTACAGCTTAAAACATCCTTTTCCGTTATTGAAGGTGCATAACGTTTATCATCGTAAAGACGCCATCTGGTCGTTCACTGTTGTGGGCAGGCCACCGCAGGAAGATACCAGCTTTGGCGCACTCATACATGAGATAACCGGCAGTGCCATCCCTAAAGAAATACCGGGCCTGCATGCCGTTAACGCGGTTGATGCGGCGGGTGTGCATCCCCTGTTATTTGCCATTGGCAGTGAGCGTTATACCCCCTACGTAAAAGAGCGCAGGCCGCAGGAGATCATTACCATAGCAAATCATATTTTAGGCAAAGGGCAACTAAGCCTGGCCAAATACCTGTTCATCGCTGCAAAAGAGGATGATCCGAATTTGAATGTGAATGATATTGGCGGATTCTTAAAACACATCCTGCAGCGAATTGACCTGACCCGCGATCTCCACTTCCATACCCGTACAACTATTGACACCCTTGATTACAGTGGTGATGGCCTTAACACCGGTAGCAAAGTGGCCATTACCGTAGCCGGTGAAATTAAACGCGAGCTGTGGAACGAACTGCCTGCTAATTTTAATTTACCACGCCCGTTCAACAAATATAAAATGGTGATGCCCGGCGTTTTGGCTGTTGAAGTGCCTAAGAACATTCGCACCAGCGATATGCCCTTAATGTTAGAGATATTACAGGAACATTTAGGCGAGGCTGATTTAAGTGGCATGCCTTTAATGGTTTTATGTAACGATGCCGAATTTACGGCGCAAAGCATCAATAACTTTGTATGGGTAACATTTACCCGCAGTAACCCCTCACATGATATTTATGGCATTAATAGCTTTACTGAGCATAAGCATTGGGGCTGCACGGGCCCCCTTATTATTGATGCCCTGATAAAGCCACATCATGCACCCGTGCTGGAAAAAGACCCGGCGATAGAGAAGCTGGTTGATGCAATGGGGGTTAAAGGCGGCGCGTTGGAGGGGATCATATAGTCCACTTTATTCAGCATCGGCACATTTGCATATCCACATACCTACACATTAATTAATGAATTTGCTATCTTAGCATCCTTTTTAATATTTCAGAACACATGAATAAATTTCACGGGACAGGAGTAGCGATGGTGACTCCTTTTCAGGCAGATGGACAGGTAGATTACAGCGCGTTAAAAACGCTTATAGATCACCTGGTTGATGGCGGGGTAGAATACCTTGTATCATTAGGTACAACCGGCGAAAGCGCCACATTGAATAAGGACGAGAAGAAGAAGGTTTGGGAATTTACTGCCCAGGCTGTGAATAAACGTGTTCACCTGGTTGCAGGTATAGGCGGTAACAATACCTATGAAACCGCTGCCGAAATAAAGGCCTTTGATATCGCTGGTTATGATGCCATTTTATCAGCAAGCCCGCATTACAATAAACCAACGCAAGAGGGTATATATCAGCATTATAAGACCATTGCCGAAGTTGCACCGCTGCCTGTTATTTTATATAATGTGCCCAGCCGCACCGGCAGCTCTGTTAGTGCCGAAACTACTGTACGCTTAGCAAAAGATTTTAAGAACATTATTGGTATAAAAGAAGCATCAGGCAATTTTGAGCTGCTTAACCAGTTAATGCGCGATAAACCCCAAGAGTTCCTGGTGATATCAGGAGACGACCCTATTACGTTGCCAATGATTGCGATGGGCGCTGTTGGTGTCATATCTGTAATAGGCAATGCCCTGCCAAAGCAATTCTCTGATATGGTAAGGCTTTGTTTAAATGGCGATTTTAAAGGCGCACATGCTGGAAATTACAGCCTGATAGAATTCACCCGCCTAATGTTTGCCGAAGGCAGCCCTGCCGGTGTAAAATCGGCATTAAAACATTTAGGTGTTTGCGGCGATACAGTACGCTTGCCATTAGTGCAGGTAAGTGAAAGCACAGCCGGGAAGATCAAAGAGCAGATAGAAGTTATAAAATAATTGTCATGGGTTGCGATAGCGAAGGATCTGTCGCTATCGCACTGGCGAACAGATGCTTCATTGCCTTCAGCATGACAAATTAAAATATAAAAAATCCGGTTAGTTGAGAGCTAACCGGATTCTTTATTCCAAAGTAAAATAACCTTTCGACTATTTTATTACGCTTTGTTTTTCGATTCTTGTACTTCAAGTCGAATTGCTTGCGCTAAGTTCTTAAGGTCCTGCATACCTTTTCGAACGCGGGTTCCAGCGGCGCTGTTACCTTTGTTATAAAATTTGTCGGCATCAGCTTCAAGTGATGCAACCAGTTCTTTCACTTCATTAAATTTTTTCATTGTGACTACTCCTTTAAATTTTTGAGGTTTATTGTTTTAATTAAAGCTAATCTAACGTGTTTTTTTATAAATAAAAACTTTTAAAGCATAAAAAAACCGCCTTTAAAGGGGTTTTTTTCCACATTTTTCGTGTAAATGCCTCGATAACACACTATCTCTTAACATACAAATTTCAGGGAATTATTATTAATTTTATGAGTATGCACTTTTCGTTGCATTTTATGTAAATAATTTACTTAGAGCTTAATGAATTCGCAATTATTCTTACAATAACCTATTAATCAGCCTACTTAACATATAATAATTTAAATAAGAGCAAAAAAGCCTTACGGATATCCGTAAGGCTTTAGTTATTGTTAAAAATGCCGGTTAGGCAATAGCCATTTTATTCTCTTTATAATAACCGTCCCTTAGTTTTGCGGCAACCTCGCTAAAGGCATCTAAGGTGCGTTCTACATCCTCAAGGGTATGCATAGCGGTTGGTATTAAACGCAGCTCAATTAGCCCCTTAGGGATAACCGGGTAAACCACAATAGAGCAGAATATACCGTAGTTTTCGCGCAGGTCCATAGTAAGACTGGTTGCGTCAATCAGTTCGCCTTTTAAAAATACCGGGGTAACCATGGTGTTTGTTATACCTATATCAAAGCCGTGCTCAACCAAGCCGTTCTGCAAAGCGCGGGCAATTACCCATAATTTTTCGCGCAGTTCCGGGTTTGATTTTAAAAGTTCGAAACGTTTCTTTAAACCCAATACCATTGGCATAGGTAATGCTTTGGCAAAGGTTTGTGAGCGCATATTATAGCGCAGGTAATTAATTATCTCGGTATCTGCAGCTACAAAAGCGCCAATACCCGCCATTGATTTTGCGAATGTACCAAAGTAAACATCCACGCCATCAATACAATTTTGTTCTTCATGCGTTCCGGCACCCGTTGGCCCCATGGTACCAAAACCATGTGCATCATCAATCAGTAAACGGAACTTATATTGTTTTTTCAGGTCGATGATCTCCTTTAGCTTACCCTGCGCGCCTGACATGCCAAATACACCCTCGGTTATCACCAGGATACCGCCGCCGGTTTGCTCGGTCATGCGTTCGGCACGTTCAAGCTGCTTTTCAAAGCTTTCAATATCGTTATGCTTGTAAACAAAACGCTTACCCATATGCAGGCGAACACCGTCAACTATACAGGCATGTGATTCCGCATCATAAATAATTACGTCATTCCTATCAACCAATGCATCAATAATTGATACCATCCCCTGGTAACCATAATTGAGCAGGAAAGCTGCATCTTTACCAACAAATTCCGCCAGGCTATCCTCCAGTTCTTCGTGGTGTTTGGAGTTGCCAGACATCATGCGGGCACCCATTGGGTATGCCATACCGTAATCGGCAGCCGCCTTTGCATCCGCCTCGCGTACTTCCGGGTGGTTGGCCAGGCCTAAATAATTGTTCAGGCTCCAAACCAAATGCTCCTTGCCGTTAAACATCATATGCGGAGCTATCTCACCTTCCAAACGGGGGAAAGAGAAATATCCGTGCGACCATTTTTGATGCTGCCCTATCGGGCCTCCCATGTTTTTTGTTATTTTATCAAATAAATCCAAAATGGTAATATTAATTTATTGCAAATATAACCCTTAAAACGCCCTCTATCAAACGTTATTACTTTTTAGAATAGATTATAACAACCTTGAGACAAAAGAGTAAAGATGCAAGAATCAAGACTTTGGATATGTGGGTAAGCAAACAGGCTGCCTCATGGTTATGGAGCAGCCTGCTTTCTTTAATTTATCCAGACAAATTTGTCTTGGTTCCTGACTCTTTTATGTTGAATCTAATCAACGTTATCATGAAGGAAAGAATTGTTATTCCTTATTTCCGTTTTGCCTTCGTTATCAGGCAATAAGGAGAACCTTGAGATCTGGCTTTCATCAGATGCAGGGGTTTGTTGTAAGGCAATTTCTTTACGCTTGTAGGCAGGTATATTTTCCATCTCCTGAATGTTGCCATTGCGCAATTTCATGCTCAGGTCTTTTAAACGCATTATACGTTCGCGTGATTTGCGCAATTGCTCTTCAATAGATTCATCCGTTTTATTTTCGTCGGCATTAACAACAACCTCCGGTTCAGGCTCAGGCTGTCTAGCTTCAACCTTTGCAGGTTCAAAGTTCATTACCGTTTCAGTAACCTTAAAGGTAAACTCTGATGCTTCTGTTTCTTCCGGCATCGGGGTCTCGTCGTTCAGATCGTATTTGATAACCTTATCCTGCGCGTCCTGTTCTTCGGCACGGGCAAACAGATCAAACAAGCCGGTCTGTTTTGGCTCGTCCTTTAATTTCATAAAAGGTACAGCGGCAGTGTCATCAGCATTAACAGGTGTAATAAATTCATTTACCGGTTTTACCAATGGCGCGCTTTCAGGTACCAGCATTGATACTATCTTTTTGTTGCTGTGCTCTTTCTCGCGTTCATCTTTAGTTTGGAAACCTGTAGCAATAATCGTTACAGATAAACTATCGCCCAAATTCTCATCGCGGCAGTTACCCCATATCAGGTCGGCAGCCAAACCGGCTTCTTCCTGTATGTAATCGGTAATTATGCTCACTTCATCCATAGTTACCTCTTTATCACCAGAGCTAATGTTCAGCAGGATATAACGTGCGCCTTCTATCTCATTATCTTTTAATAACGGTGATGATAAAGCGCCTTCAACTGCTTTTAAAGCACGGTGCTCACCTTCGGCAGTTGAACTACCCATTATTGATACGCCACTGTCTTTCATCACAGTACGCACATCTTTAAAGTCGACGTTTATATAACCAGGCAGTGTTATGATCTCAGCAATACCTTTCGCGGCAGTTGTTAAAATATCATCGGCCTGTGCAAATGCCGATCCTAATGTTAAGTTACCAAATATCTGGCGCAGCCTGTCATTTGATATCACCAGGAACGAATCAACATATTTTTTCAACTCTTCCATCCCCGCATCAGCCTGCATCTTACGGCGCTTGCCTTCAAAAGAAAATGGGGTAGTAATAATACCAACCGTTAATATATCAAGCTCACGGGCCGCTTTGGCAATGATAGGGCTTGCGCCTGTACCAGTACCACCACCCATACCAGCTGTAATAAACAACATTTTGGTATTTGAGCCCAACATCAGTTTAATATCGTCTATATTTTCAATAGCCGAGTTTTTACCCACTTCGGGAATTGAACCGGCACCCATACCTTCTGTTAAACTTGCACCTAACTGTACCTTGTTAGGGATAGGGCTTAACTCCAGGGCCTGGGCATCTGTGTTGCAAATAATAAAGTCAACACCGGTGATTCCTTGCCTGTACATGTGGTTAACCGCGTTTCCGCCACCACCGCCAACACCAATTACTTTGATGATTGACGATTTTTCCTTTAACATCTCAAACTGCATAATCCTTGTTTTCAGCTAAATGTAATCTGATAATCAGATAGATTTTGTTATTGTAATATTACCACTTTTTCCACAACCTTTTTCCACAAATGTCAACAATGTGGAAAAATTTATCGTTGTGGATAAACTATTTCAGGAAGTCTTCATCCTTTATATCGTCCTTGATAAATTTCTTTCCCGACTCCAAAATTTTACCTAAAAGGCCAAATTTACGATCATCTGTATACTTAGCTTTTTCTGCCTTAACCGCAATTGCTGGTGCCTGCGCAACATTATTGTATTCCATTTTTTGGATACCCTTAATCAGCAGGCCAATACCGGTTGCAAACGTTGGGCTTTGCAGCTCTTCGTAAATATTCTTTGGCAGTACCTCATTCTTAGCCAGGTGCTCGTTAGGGTAACCCACACGGCAATCTAAACCGGTTACGTACTCAATTAACTGGGTAAGGTGCTTCAATTGCGCGCCGCCGCCTGTTACTACAATTCCTGCTATCAGTTTCTTTTCGTAACCTGATGATTTTATTTCGTAGTAAACGTGTTCTACAATCTCTTCCATACGGGCCTGTATAACAAAAGCCAGGTTTTTAACAGAGATCTCTTTTGGTTCGCGGCCACGTAAACCCGGCACACAAACTATCTCGTTCTCTTTATTTTCTTCAGCCAATGCCGATCCAAACCTTACCTTTAATTGCTCTGCTATGTTGCGCATTACTGAACAGCCTTCGCGGATATCTTCCGTAACGCTGTTACCACCAAACGGGATAACGGCAGTATGACGGATTATACCTTCGTGAAAAATGGCCACATCTGTAGTACCACCACCAATATCTACCAATACTACACCGGCTTCTTTTTCTTCGTCACTTAAAACTGACTCTGATGATGCCAATGGCTCCAGTATCAGTTCCTGACTTTCCAGCTGTGCTTTGTTAACGCATTTAACAATGTTTTTAATAGCCGTAACCTGGCCGGATATGATATGGAAGTTAGCTTCCAATCGTACGCCTGCCATACCTATAGGATCTTTAACCCCCGGCTCGTTATCCACAGTAAATTCCTGCGGCAGCACGTGAATGATCTCCTCGCCCGGAGGCATTACCAGGTTGTACATATCCTCAACAAGCTTATCAATATCCTTGCGGCTTATCTCGGTGTTTAAATCCTTACGGGTTATTAAGCCACGGTGCTGTAAGCTTTTTATATGCTGCCCCGCAATACCAACATTCACTATCCTTATCTCGACGTTTGACTGGGAACCGGCCACATCTACTGCCTGGGTAATGCCCTGTACTGTTTTATCGATATTTGATACCATGCCACGGGTAACCCCCGCCGATTCTGCTTTACCTATCCCCAAAACCTCAATTTTGCCGTTTTTGCTCCTACGGCCAACAATAGCGCAAATTTTAGTGGTTCCTATATCCAGGCCTACTACAATTGGCGAGCTTTTTTCTTGTGTTGAACTTTTGTCCATATTATTGCTTTTTAATAGATGTCTTCTTATCCGTTTTATTTGTTGTTGGTTTTTCAACCTTTGGCTTATCCACTGTTGCCGGTTTACTTTCTTCGGGCTTATCAACCTCATCGCTTATAACCGAGGTAATAACAGAGTCCCGCTTCTCTTTAATAGCGGCCATGCTCACCTGTAATGAATCGGCAGTTTTTGCTTTACGGGCCGCTGCAGTCTTTAATGAATCTTGCAGGGTTTCGTTTTTAACCCCTATTACCTGGTTTGAATATTTAATGTTAATGAGCTTATACGCATCCCACCCTACCAATGGCAGCGCCTGTTTATAAAACACTTTTAAGTTGTTAAACTTTAGGCTTAATGAATCGGCATTGCCCAACAGGATCCTTTGGTTGCCTACCCGTGGTATCAATTCAATTTCGTGCTGCTCGTTAATATAGATCTGTGCTATCTGGGCATCCCAAAGCGAATCCCGCCTTATAAAATCAGCCGTACGGAATATATCTTTTGCCAAAACGGTATGCAGTGAATCTACCTTCTTGGCAAAAAGCTCGTCAATAAAACCATTGGCTACAAGCACCCTCGCGGTAAAGTTTTGCGATAGCGGCATTTTCAATCCATGCTGATCTACATAAAAATCCTGATCGAACCGGTTCATGATACGAAGTATGGGCTGGCGCTGGCTTACCTCCACATGTATAGTGCCGTCCATATCAACATAAACCTTTGCAAACTCAATAAATGGATTAACCTTCAGTTTGTTTTCCAGTTCGTGGATATTAATATTATCAATACGGCGGCCAACTAATGTGTGGCTGCTCATCTCTAAAATTCTATCAATTTCCTGCCTGTCAATAAAATACTGGTTACCCGGTATAAACACTTTGATACCCTTGCAAACCACTTCAGATTTTTTTACCTGAATGAAACTCATAAGCACCACCAGGCCAGCCAGGCAGATAGTCCAGCCAAGGCCAACAAGCAGCGGTTTCCAAATGCGTTTCTTAAACATTTTCTAAAGCTTGTTTTAAAGGTTCAACCAATTGGTCAATATCTCCTGCCCCCACGGTTAACAACAGCCCGGGCATTTCACTCTTTACTATTTCAATACTCTCCTGCTTTCCGCAAATTCTCTTGTTTGCTAATTTCATCCTGCTGATGATCATTTCACTGGTCACCCCTTCTATTGGCAATTCGCGGGCGGGATAAATATCAAGCAGTAAAAGTTCATCGGCCATATCAAGCACTTCGGCAAAGCCGTCTACAAAATCGCGCGTGCGGGTAAACAAGTGCGGCTGAAAAATAACCGTTAGCTTCTTATCAGGAAAAAGCCTTTTTACCGATGTTATGGCAGCCCTTAATTCTTCGGGGTGATGCGCATAATCATCAATGTAAATATGCCTGTCGTTCCTTACTATATATTCAAACCTGCGCTTAATGCCTTTAAAAGAACCCAGTGCCTCGTGTATCGCATCCGGCGATACTTCTACATGCAGGGCCGCCTCAATAGCAGCCGTGGCATTTTCAATATTATGCACCCCGGCAATGCCCATTTTTATATTGGGGATTGATGTGCTGGCATTTTTAAAATCGAAATAAAAGTTACCTTCCTCAATTCGGATATTTGATGCTACCGAATTAGCCTGCCCATCAATAGCGTAGGTTAGGCCTCGGGGCAACGTCAAACCATTTTTGTATATTAATACCCCACCCTGTTTAATTTGCGATGCAAACAGCTGGAATGATTCTGTTAATTGTGCATGGTCGCCGTAAATATCTAAATGGTCGGCATCCATTGATGTAATAATGGCAATATCCGGATTAAGGGTTAGGAACGAGCGGTCATACTCATCGGCCTCAACCACTACAATGTTGTTATCGCCATAAAGCACATTGGTTTGATAGTTAGATGAGATACCACCTAAAAACGCCGAACAATCTTTACCGGAATCTTTGAGGATATGCGCTATCATGCCCGATGTAGTAGTTTTACCATGTGTACCCGCTACTGCAATGGTGAACATGCCCCGGCTAATTAACCCTAATACTTGTGAGCGTTTTTGCAGTTCAAAGCCTTTTCTCTGAAAGTAATTTAAAATAGCCGAATCTTTTGGAATAGCAGGTGTAAATATAACCAGCGTACTATCGCATGGTTGTTGAAAACTCATAGGTATCCAGTCCTGGTTATCTTCAAAAACTATCCGGATCCCCTCGTTTTGCAAACTATCTGTTAAGGCAGTATGCGTTTTATCGTAACCACATACAACGCAACCCAAATGATGAAAATAGCGTGCCAGGCCGCTCATGCCTATGCCGCCTATCCCAACCAGGTAAACTCTTTGTATGTTGCTTAATTCCATTTGTTATTTTGATGAATGGTTGATTGAGTTAAGTGGTGAGTGGTTTTTTGCCAGCTATATTAACTCGTCAACGCTTTTATTTTTTATTATTCCGTATATTCTTAACTACTCTCTAATCACTTAATAAACTACTCACTAATCCTAACTACTCTCCATTCACTAATCCAACTAATAACAAGCTTTCCGCCCGCATCGCGGACGGAGAAGCTTACTTAATTGTTGTTTGTTATTTGGATAACTTCTTTTGCAATAATCTCATCAGCATCCGGACGGGCCAGCGCGCCAATGTTATTGCTTAATTTTCTTTGTAATTCCTTATCATTTAAAAGCTCCAATGCTTTATCAACCAGTCTTGCTTCGGCATCCCTGTCGGCAACAAATATGGCCGCGTTTGTTTCTACTAATGCAAGCGCGTTTTTGGTTTGGTGATCCTCCGCCACGTTTGGCGATGGCACCAGTATCACCGGTTTTTTAATCACACACAGTTCGGCAATGGTGCCGGCGCCCGCCCTTGATATAATTATATCCGCGGCAGCAAAAGCAAGGTCCATACGGCTTAAAAACTCCACCACACATATATCCGGGTGGGGGTTAGGGCCTAAAGCGTCCAGTATGCTTTTATAATAAAACTTACCCGTTTGCCATATCACCTGCACATCGGCAGCTATCAATTTATCAATACCTGCCAGTATGCTGTTATTCAGTGTACGTGCGCCCAGGCTTCCGCCGGTTATCAGTATCGTTTTTTTAAATGACGATAGCTTGAATAACTCCAGTGCCTGCATGTGCTTACCGGCAATATTTACCGATTCCTTACGGATGGGGTTACCGGTTTTAATGATCCTGTCGTACGGAAAAAACTTCTCCATACCATCAAAAGCCACACATATTTTCTTTGCCTTAGCACCCAACCATTTATTGGTAATGCCCGCATAAGAGTTTTGCTCCTGTATTAATGTAGGGATCCCCCTTAATGAGGCCGCGTATAAAAGCGGGCCAGAAGCATAACCACCCACACCAACCGCCGCATCGGGCTTAAAATCTTTAATTATTTGAACGGCCTTGCGCACACTTCTTAATAACTTTACCGGGAACATCACATTCTTCCAGAGGGACTTGCGTTGGATCCCCTGGATATCTAACCCTATAATTTTATAACCCGCAGCCGGAACCTTTTCCATTTCCATACGGCCACTTGCGCCTACAAACAATATCTCAATAGCAGGATCAAGCTTTTTTAAAGCATTGGCAATAGCAATAGCAGGGAAGATATGCCCTCCTGTACCGCCGCCGCTAATGATGACACGTTTACCCACGACGTAGCCCCCCAGCCCCCTGAAGGGGGAGTTTTTGAACAACTTTATGGCTATTTAATATCTTCATTTGCTCTTTAATCATTTATTCCATTCCCCCTTTAGGGGGTAGGGGGCTTACGCTTCTCTTATTTCTCCTACAAGTACTTTTTTGGGTTCATCAATATCACGGCTAACCGACAATATGATACCGAACGCTATGCTCGTAAATAGTATAGATGTACCTCCCATGCTAACAAGTGGTAATGGCACACCCGTTACCGGGCCTAAACCTACTGCAACCGCCATGTTGGCAAAGGCCTGTATGGTTAGGCTAAAGCTTAACCCCGCTGCCAGCAATGCCCCAAACGCCTTTGGCGCTTTGGTGACAATTTTTATACACCTGTATAACAAGAACAGATAAATACCTACCAGCATAAACCCACCTACTAAACCATATTCTTCAACAATGGTTGCATAAATAAAATCTGAATATGGGTGCGGTAAATAGTTACGCTCTGTGCTGTTTCCAGGCCCCTTCCCTAATACACCACCTGTAGCAATAGCTATCTTGGAGTGATCTGACTGGAACGATTTATCTTTATTAGCCGTTTCCGGATGCATGAACGCATGGATACGTGAAATATATGTTTTACGACGCGGGCCTAACATTACAACACCTGTTAACAATACGGCACCTGCCAGGCAAACCACCGCTATTTGTTTGATGCTGATACGACCAATGATAAGCAGTAAAATGCTCACACCAAACAGCATAAGCGCTGTAGAAAGGTTAGCCAGCGCTATTAATATAAACACCACACAAACCGACCCCATAATAGGGATGAATGATTGCTTTACATTCTTAATATTTTCCTGCTTGCGCGATAATGTACGTGCCAGGTAAGTAATTAATGCCAGTTTAGCCAAATCAGAAGTTTGGAAGGTTAAACCTGTTCCTGGTATAGCTATCCATCTGCTTGCATCATTCACGTGGTTACCAAACAGCAAAGTATATAGCAATAAAGGAATGGTAATAACCATCAGTATTTTTGAGATCCCCGCGTACCAGCGATAATCTAACCTGTGCGATACATACATAAGCGCAATACCACCCAATATCATGGCCATGTGCTTTATCAGATACGTTTCATTTGCCTTACCTTGTTTGTAAGCCAACGTACCCGTAGAGCTGTAAACAGCCAGCAACGACAATACCGATAGCAATATGACAATAAGCCATATCCACCGGTCGCCTTTTACATTATTGAGTATTTGATTCATGCCTTATTTATTGTTGTGATCTCACAAATCTTCTCTTGATTCCTGACTCTAACCTCTTAAACTATAGTTCCTTAACTGCTTCTTTAAACTGCCTGCCCCTGTCCTCGTAATTCTTGAACAGATCAAAGCTTGCACATGCGGGTGATAACAACACGGTATCGCCTTTTTCTGCCAGGTGATACGCCACCTGTGCAGCTTCTGCAGCTGATGATGTGTTTACTATTACCTCTACATCGTCTTCAAAAGCATCGTGTATACGTTTGTTGTCTTTACCTAAACATACTATGGCCTTTACTTTTTGCTTAACTAATTGTTTAAGCATGCTGTAATCGTTGCCTTTATCGACACCGCCCATTATTAATACTACATCAGTTGTCATGCTTTCTAAGGCATACCAGGTAGAGTTTACATTGGTAGCTTTTGAATCATTAATAAAGCTGATGCCAGATATTTTACCAACCGACTCCAGCCTATGCTCAATATTGCGAAAGTTACCCATGCTCTCCCTCATCGTTTCGTTACGTAGCTCAAGCACCTTGGCAACGATACCCGATGCCATAGAGTTATAGATGTTGTGCTTTCCCTGCAGGGCCAGTTCATTAATTGACATTGTAAAATGTTGTTGGTGTATGTTTATGACAATATTGTCCTTATCGAGATATGCTCCCGTTGTAATCTTTTTTTGTATCGAGAACGGCAGTTGCTGCGCCGCTATCTTTTTGCCTTCCATTACCTTTATTGTTTCGGCATCATCTGCACAATAAATAAAATGATCGGTGCCGGTTTGGTTCTGTGTTATCCTGAATTTGGATGCCGCATAGTTCTCCAGTTTATAATCATACCTATCCAAATGATCGGGCGTAATGTTTAACAATACGGCTATATCTGCCTTAAACTTATACATGCTATCCAGCATAAAGCTGCTTATCTCCAGCACATAGTATTCATATTTTTCGGTAGCTACCTGGTAGGCAAAGCTTTTACCAATGTTGCCTGCAAGGCCAACGTTAAAGCCCGCATTTTTCAGGATATGATAAGTAAGGCTTGCGGTAGTTGTTTTACCATTTGATCCTGTAATACATATCATTTTGGCATCGGTGTATCTGCCTGCAAATTCTATTTCGGATATTACCGGGATGTTATTCTCTACAAGTTTCTTTACAATCGGGGCCTTATCAGGTATACCCGGGCTTTTAACTACTTCAGCGGCGCTTAGTATCTCCGCCTCGGTATGACCGTTCTCCTCAAACTTCACATTCCAGCTTTGCAGCTGTTGCTTATAATGATCTGCAACCGGCCCAAAATCAGAAACAAAAACATCATACCCCTTCTGTAAGGCAAGGTATGCTGCCCCAACGCCGCTTTCGCCGGCGCCAAGAATGGCAAGCCTTTTGGTTGATATGTTTTTATTGTTGTTCACTTTTGTCTTACCTCTTGATTCTTGTATCTTGATTCTTATCTCTATCGTAATTTCAGCGTTATTACCGTTATAATGGCCAGCATAATACAAATGATCCAGAAACGGGTCACTATCTTTGACTCATGGAAGCCCTTTTTTTGGTAATGGTGATGCAGGGGCGCCATTAAAAACACCCTGCGGCCCTCGCCAAAACGTTTTTTGGTAATTTTAAACCAACCTACCTGTATAATAACCGACATGTTCTCTATCACGAAAATTCCGCAAAGCACCGGTATCAGTAATTCTTTACGGATCACAATAGCAAACACCGCAATGATACCCCCTATGGCTAAGCTGCCGGTATCGCCCATAAATACTTGTGCCGGATAAGAGTTATACCATAAAAACCCAACGCACGCACCAACAAATGCACCGGCAAAAATCACCAGCTCTCCCGAGTTGGGGATATACATAATATTCAGGTAATCGGCTATCAGGGTGTTACCCGAAACATAAGCCAGTATAGCCAGCGTTAGCCCTATTATAGCCGATGTACCTGTTGCCAGGCCATCAATACCATCAGTAATATTGGCCCCGTTTGATATAAAGGTGATAATAATGATCACGAAGAACATGAACACCAGCAGCGCATACTGCTCATAGCCGTGCCCTAAAAATTTCAGCACCTTACCATAATCAAATTCATTGTTCTTATAAAAAGGAATGGTAGTTTTAGTCGACTTAATATCCTGGGTCAAAACCTGTTTATCACCACGGATATGAAAATCTACAGGCACATCATACTTAACCGGCAGCTTAACTTCCTGCCTCATGGTAATGTTACTGTTAAAGTACATTGTCCACCCTATAAATATGGCCAAACCAACCTGACCGGTAATTTTAAACCTGCCTGCAAGGCCTTCTTTATTCTTTTTAAATACCTTTATGTAATCATCTAAAAAGCCAATAGCGCCTAACCAAACAGTGGTAACCAGCATCATTATAATGTAGATGTTATCAAGCCTGGCAAACAATAGCGTAGGCACCAAAATACCTAACAAAATAATGAGGCCGCCCATTGTAGGCGTACCTGATTTTTGCATCTGGCCTTCTAAACCTAAATTCCTTACTGTTTCGCCTACTTGTTTAAAACGCAGGTAATCAATTAGTCTGCGGCCATAAACAGTAGTTACCAATAACGATACAATTACCGCCATAGCCATACGGAATGTGTAGTACTGGAATACACCTGTACCCGGGATGCTGTAATTTTTATTCAGAT
>NZ_JBAZVP010000019.1:0-102742 GCF_041660805.1 Mucilaginibacter sp.
TGTTCATGATCACCAAATGGCCGGGCTTTGACCCTGAATTTGGATCGTTAACCCTAAATGCACAGGGCACACCAACAATAGCCCGCGGCTTTGAGCTGGGGCAGTTTCCATCAACCAGAACCTTTGGCTTTAACTTAACTGTAGGTTTTTAATCAGCATAAAAATGAAAACTAAAGTATATATTATTTACGCAATAACATTTATATCAACGCTTTGCGCAACATCCTGCACTAAAGATTTTAAAGAGCTAAGCGTTAACCCTAACGCGGTTGATCACCCGCTGCCACAGGCATTATTAGCCCCTGCTATTTCAGATATTGTGGCCGGTAACATGGGCCGCAGCCAGCGAATTACAAACGAACTGATGCAGGTAACCGTAAATATGGGCGATGGCGACGGCAAAATTTTCAGGTATGATATCCGTAAGGCCGAAGCTGATTATTTGTACCGCAACTGGTATCTTGAGCTAACCAACATTAACGATGTTTATAAAGGCGGGGTAGAAACCGCAAGCAACAGTTACCAGGCTATAGCGCTTATTTGCCGCTCATGGGTATTCTCATTACTTACAGATACTTACGGTGATGTACCTTTTTATAATGCCAATATGGGTAAGGATGGTGTATTTACCCCCAAGTTTGATAAGCAAAAGGATATTTACACTGAAATTTTTAAACAGCTGGAAGAAGCAAACAACTTGCTTAAAACGGGCGCAAACGTACCATCGGCAAGTGACCCTATATATGGCGGCATAGTTACCAACTGGCGCAAGTTTGGTAATTCGCTTTACCTGCGGTTGCTGTTAAGGGTATCTGCAAAAGCAGAAATGAATGCACCCGCCAAGATCAAAGAAATGATTGATACAAGCCCGGCCAACTATCCCATCATGACCAGCAATGCCGAATCGGCTATATTAAAATGGTCGGGTACGGCGCCTTATGTATCGCCATTTGCAACCTGGCGCCCGGCAGATTGGTACACACCAAAACTGGGGAGCTTTTTTGTAGATAACTTAAATGGCTGGAGCGATCCGCGCATTGGCAGATGGGCAACCCTTGATGATGGTGAATATGCAGGTGTGCCAAGTGGTTATTTACCAGGTATGCCGCCGGCAGCAAAATCAACCCTGCTTACCGCTTTGCAAACCGAGCCTTTACTGGGCAATATCATGAACTATTCCGAACTGCAGTTTGCACTATCAGAGGCGGCTGCAAAAGGATGGATAACCTCTAAAACGGCCCAAAACTATTATGAAACAGGTGTTACAAACGCCATTACTTTATGGGGATTAACAGTACCAGCGGGCTACCTCGGCTTTGCCCAGGTAAAGTGGGATGAAACCTACAACCTGGATAAGAAGATGGAGCTTATACACAAGCAAAAGTATTACGCCATGTTTTTTACCGATCTGGAGCAGTGGTTTGAGTACAGGCGCACCGGGCACCCGGTATTACCAAAAGGTGCAGGCCTTTTAAACAATGGGGTAATGCCGGCAAGGTTAAATTACCCAACCTATGTGCAAACAACAAATACAGCTAACTACAATGCCGCGGTAGCTGCCCAGGGGCCTGATAATATTAACACACAAGTTTGGTGGCAAAAACAATAGTATTAACGCCATAAAAAATATATGTCAATGAAAACAAGATTTTTTTACATCGCTTTATGCCTTATAGCTTTGGCGATGGGTTCATGCAAAAAGCATGATTTTGCCAATGGTGAACTTAGTCCGATAATATCAGTTGGTGATTTGCGCACCCTGTTTAAGGGTGCCGATCTTACGTTAAGTAAAGATAAAATGCTGGGCGCTTACCAAATAACAGGTACAGTAATTTCACGGCCCGATTCAGGGAATGTGCCGCAGGGAGTTGTGGTAATGCAAAACTACAGGAGGGGGCAACTAAGGGGGATCTCATTCTCATTAGGGGCGGCTGCGGATAGTTATCATTCCGGTGACTCCTTATTAATTAACGTGGAAGGGACTGTTTTGAAAAGGGTAAATGGCTCTTTACAGATAACCGGTTTAACGGATGCTTCTATAAAAAAGATCTCGTCAAACAACGCGGTTAAGGTGCAATCGGTATCCAGCTATTCTATTAAAACTAACCCGGATCAGTTTGAGAACACTTTGGTACAGGTAAAAACAGCAACGGTATCACCCGCTCCAAAATTTGGAGAAACCTTTGCCGGCGACAGGTTTTTAGTGAACGGCGCTGATAGTATTTTACTGCATACAGAAGCTACCGCGAGTTTTGCATCAGCTAAATTGCCTGCCAGCGCTACGGTAGCCGGAATTTTATTTGTTGGTAAAAACAGTGCCGGTGAATCTCAGTTACAGATATGGCCGCGCGGGATATCAGATATAAGTGATATTACTGCACCGCCGGACCCTAACGCAACATTGGGTAAATCGCCGGTTGTTATTACCGGTTATATAAATGATACCAAAGGTGCAGACGGAAACTATGAGTACTTTCAGTTTTTGGCCACCCGTACAATTGATTTTTCTAAAACACCAATGGCTGTAATAACCTGTACAAACGCCGGTACTGCCGCGCCAAACGCCGGTGATGCACCGGGAGCAGGCTGGGCAACAGGTGGTGGCCGTACTTATAAATTTAACCTCACAACGGGTATCGTAAACAAAGGCGATTTCTTTTATGTGGGGGGAAGCAACAAAAAAATAAACGGGCCAAACACAACCGATATCAGCACGGCTAAATGGATCAGGGCTATTCCATATGTAACTACTGACGGTGACGGGTTTGGTGGTGCAAGCGCCGGTTTATTACCAAACAGCGGTAACGCGGGCGGTGTAGCTATTTTTGATGGTACCAACGTTGTTGAAACCTCGGTACCGGTAGATGCGATACTATTTGGCGGTACAGGTGTAACCACTATTTACAATGCAACTACCAACAAAGGTTACCGCGTGCCGGAGAGTGATCATTACAGCGCTCTTGGAGCTTCTGCGCAGCCATTCTTTTACCAGGGAACCAACACTTATGTTATCCCGCACTCAACACCTGCTGATGCCGGTATTTTTGTAAAACTGGGCGGTCAGTTTGATGCAACCGGTAAAAAATGGATAACACCCAGAAAATTCACATTCTATACTTTCAAAGCAACATCTGTACTAAGTGAAATTGAAGCCGGAACAGATATAACATCACTAATTAACTAAACTAACATAACTATCGCAATTAAAGCCGTTCGCCATTTGGCGGCGGCTTTTTTATTTGAGCCGATCTTAAAAGTCTGCAGAGTATTGACTTAACATTAACTTAATATTAAAGGGCTAATTTGGAGCCGTTTACTTTACAGCTTTAGTGATAGCCTGATGATAAAAAGTATTAAGCCTGTTTTGGTTATATGTATTTGTATAATACTGTTTAAAATTAACGTAACCGCCCAGGATCAACAGTTATTATCTGTCCGCTCACTTAGCCAAAAGCACCCCGATTCGGCTCTGATTATTTTGAAGAAGCTGCATGTACAGGCGGTAAACAAAAATGACAACATTAGCGAAGGCCTGTGTTTGCAGCAAATGGGCCAGATCTGTTATAACCAGGGCCATTATGCACAGGCGCTTGATTTTTATTTGCATGCCGATAAAATATTCAGCGCTACAAAAAACAAGGACCTTTCGGCGGCAAATATGGGCCAGATGGGGGTTTTGTATTATTATAATAAACAGTTGGATAAATCGCGGATGTTATATAACAAAGCGCTCTCCATTTACAGGCAAAGCGGCAACCTGAAAGGGCAGGCCGAGATTTTTGGCAATATTGGCCACCTGTATGAGAAAAGTCAGCGGTATGACAGCGCTTTTTATTACCAGCATTTAGCATTAAAGAATTATACCCAGATCAACTACAAGCAGGGCGCCGCTAAAATTTATGAGAACCTGGGCAGTATTTATGAAGATCTGGCCAAGTACGATTCGGCGTATACCAGTTTTAAGCATTCTTTACAGCTTTACCAGGAAGATCATAACGAAATAGGCAGCATTGAGGTGATCAATAACCTGGGCGATATTTTACGCAAAAGCGGTAAATACAAAGAGAGCCTGGTGCAATCGCATAGGGCATTGGCTATTGCCGGGCAAACAGGTAATATCTACCAGCTTGCCGCATGTACCAAAGATATAGGCAAAGCATATGAGCTAATGAACCGCATGGATAGCGCCTATTATTATGCCGAGCTCAGCCGTAAGTATTCGTTAGAAGTATATTCAAAAGAAGGGGTAAATCAAACCGCTTTTTTACAGGTATTGTATGATATCAACAAAAAAAGCGATGAGATAAACCGCTTAAATAACATCCGGAAAATTAACAGGATAATTGCCGTAGCGGTTGTTGTGGTTGCCGTGCTGCTTATTGTTTTAGGTATGGTGATCTTTAGCCGCCAACGCCTTAAAATAAAAGATCAGCATGCATTAGCCAAACAAAAAGAAGCGCAGCATGAACTAACACGCCTTGAATTAAAGAACCAACAGCTGGAAGAAGACAGCCTGAAACAGCAGTTAGAGATCAAGAGCAGGGAACTATCTACCCATACCCTAAACCTGATACAGAACAACCAGTTACTGGAACATTTACGCAGCACGCTGCAGGCCATGGTAAAGGAAGATAAACGCGATCAGAAAAAGCAGATGCAGCACATAATTTTGCAGATAAACGAAAGCTTTAACCATGAGCAGCACTGGAAAGAGTTTACAACAGCGTTTGAACAGGTGCACCAGCGCTTTTTTGATAATTTAAAGAACCATAGCATCGAGCTTACCTCAACAGATATGCGCCTTATCGCTTTGTTAAAGATCAATTTAGACTCAGCAGATATAGCTACGCTATTAGGTATTTCAACCGATAGTTTGCGTGTTTCGCGCTACCGGCTGCGTAAAAAGCTGAATATCCCGCAAGGCGATAATCTTACAGCCTTTATCCAAACCCTTTAACAGCGTTACATCAAACACTGGTATTCTCCCCTTTTTTACGACTTAACATTTTGTTAATGTAACGGTAATGAAATGGTAACGGAGATTTGTAATGTTATTAATCAATTATAAATCAATTAATTATGTAAATGTGTTGCTTTTTGATATACGACCGTTGTAACGGTGTTGCCTTTGTGTAACGCTCTGAATTTCATTGCTATTTAATGTATACACAACTTTGCGGCATCACAAATAATTGAACGTTATAACAAATCATTTTCAACAATGAATAAACTGTTACAAATTTTACTCCCGTTACTTTTTTGCGCTACAATAGCGAGCGCAGCAAAGATAAAAGGCCACGTTTATGATAAACAATCTGGCGAAGCACTGGTAGGTGCAACCGTTATTTTAGAAAAAACAGGCAAGGCAACCAGTACCGGCCTTGATGGCTCTTTCGAATTAAAGGATGTGCCGGTTGGCAAAACCACTATCCGCATTACTTATATTACCTATAAAACTATTGTGCAGGATATCGAGATCCTTAGTAAGGATAATGTTCATCTGAAGTTTTATATGGAAACCGCGTCTAAAAATTTGGGTGAGGTTACCGTAAGGGCAACCACAGGCGGGTCTAACGATCGCGATGCACGCCGTATTGAGCAGAATGCCCCCCAGGTAATGAACATTGTATCGGGCCGTGCTATTGAGGTATCGCCAGATTTAACTGTGGCTAACGTAATGCAGCGTGTATCAGGCGTCTCTATCGAGCGTAATAGTAACGGTGATGGCCAGTACGCTATCCTGCGCGGTATGGATAAACGCTATAACTACACCTTGGTGAACGGTGTTAAAATTCCGAGCCCGGACAACAAGTACCGCTATGTTCCGCTGGATCTTTTTCCTGCCGACCTGCTTGACAGGTTGGAGGTTTATAAAACCCTTACCCCCAATTTAGAAGGTGACGCCATTGGCGGTGCCGTAAACATGGTGATGAAGAACGCACCAGACAGGCTCCAGATCAACGCAAACATAGCTACCGGTTATAGTCAGCTATTTTTCGATCGTAATTTCACCAGCTTTGATGCATCTGGCATCAACCATAAATCGCCTTACGAAATAAACGGCCGCGCTTATAACGCAACCCAGGCCGATTTTCCAAAAGGTGTGTTTGATTATACTTCAAAAAAGCCTGCTCCAAATATGGTGGGCAGCATGTCTCTCGGGCAACGTTTTTTTGATAGTAAATTAGGCGTTATAGTAGCAGGTAGCTACCAAAATACTTATCGCGGAAGCAACAGTACTATATACAGCCCGACTGTAACCGGCACTGATGAATACAGTATTATCACCAACAAAAGCTATCGCGAATATTCTGAACATCAGGAACGTTTGGGTTTGCATGGCAAGGTAGATTATGCGTTTGATAAGAACAACAAGATCAGCCTTTACAACGTGTATGTTGACCTTAAAAATCAACAGGTACGTGATGCGGTATCTACTACATTCAACGGTGTTTACGATCCTGCTGCAGGTAATGCAGAGTTGGTTTACAATACCCGTAGCCGTTTAACCGAGCAAAAGATCTACAACAGCACCTTACACGGTGATCACAAATTTTTTGACGAAAAATTTAAGGTACAATGGTCGGCAGTTTATTCTACCGCACAAAACGAGGTTCCGCAGAATACCAATATTGAATTAAACGGCCTGCAGCAGAATTTCCAGAATAGCCGTACGTCATTAGTAAATACCTCACCGGTTGAAATGCGTTGGGAACGTAATACCGATAATGATAAAGCAGGGTATTTAGACCTTACTTACAACATTTTTAGAGGCAACAGAAGTTTAGATTTGAGCTTTGGTGGTTTATACCGCGATAAACAAAGGAGCGGTTTCTATAACAATTATACACTTTCACCATCTGCAGCAAATGCAGGTTTAATATACGGTAAGGATTTTCAGAACTATACCGATCTGCAATTAGTTGTTAACAACCCTACCGGCGGTGTTGCAAACCCGCTTACTTATGATGCATCAGAGAAGACATCAGCGGGTTATGGTATGTTCAATTACAAATCAAACGATTGGGAATTAATTGGCGGTGCGCGCGTTGAGCATACAAACCAGGGTTATCAGATGTTATTTGCCCAGGGAGAGTCAAGGCCTTCAGGTAACCAAATATATACAGATGTTTTACCAAGCTTAACAGCAAAATATCACTTAAGCGATAAAGAACAACTACATGCGTCATATTACAAGGCTGTTAACCGCCCGGGTTTTTATGAACTTAACCCGGGTGTTGTACCAGGCGAAGATTATGACGAAAAAGGTAATCCTGACCTGAAACGTGCGCTTGCCGATAACTACGACCTGCGTTATGAACTTTTCCCGGGTGCATCAGAGCAGTTGCTTGTAGGTGCATTTTACAAAAGGATAAAAGACCCTATAGAGTTTACCTTCCAGACGGATGGTTCAGCACACAATAATATTTATTACATACCTGGTAATTTTGGTACAGCCAAAAACTACGGCGCAGAGATAGACTATATTAAGTTTTTCAACAAAATAGGAGTTAAAGCCAACTATACCTATACGCACTCAAGCATTACCACCCCTAAAAATAAACGTCAGATAGACCCCGCCAGCGGTGATATACAAACAATAAACGTTACCCAAACAAGGCCGCTTTACGGGCAGTCAGAGCATATCGCTAACCTGTCGTTATTGTATAAGAATACCAAAAAAGGTTGGGATGTACAGATTGCCGGCGCTTACACCGGATCACGGATAATTGCAGTATCGCAGTTTTTAAATAACGATCAATGGCAGCAAGGTTTCATACAAATGGATATCTCTGCCGAGAAACGCTTTACCGGTGGCCTAAGCGCGTTTATTAAGGCAAACAATCTTCTTAACACACCAACCAAGGTGTACATCAAAGGTACTAACCCGGCAAATGATAAGATAAAAGAGGACCTTGTATCAAACGGTCATACCCTTATTCGTAACGATTATTATGGTCAGGGTTACCTGATTGGTCTAAGATATAAGTTTAATTAAACAATAAATATTAAGCACAAATAACATGAAATTTAAACAGATTTTAACAGCATTAGCATTTGCAGCACTGGCTTTTACAGGTTGCGAAAAAGCTAACATAGATGTTGATACCACTCCGCAGGATGGTTCGGCAATTGGCGAAGTATCAGGCGTTTGGGCTAAAGGCAGCATACACGAAATAAAAGGAGATATTATTATCCCCGAAGGGAAAACCCTTACTATTGAAGAAGGTGTAACCGTATTAATGGATGTGACCGCCAAACCGGAGATAGTAATTAAAGGCAACTTGTACTCGTTAGGTACTGCTGATAACCCGGTGAAATTTACCGTGAGCGATGTTTATAAAACAGAGGCGAATAAATTTGGTAAACTATGGGGAGGTTTATTGGCAACACCAACCTGCGCCGAATTGGTGCTTGACCATACCATATTGGAGTATGGCGGCGCAACCACATCAGATGCATCAACATCTGTAAAAATGGGCTTATATAAAGCAGTAGCGGGCGAAAATCTGCCTGCTCTATGGTTCTCAAACGTTAACGGAAAGCTAATTGTTCAAAACAGTATTGTACGTAACTTTCAGGAAGATTGCACCTATATTGAAGGTGGTAAGATTATTTTTGCCAATAACACATTCTACACAACCGGCGTAACCGGCGGCGAGGCCATGAACTTTAAATCGGGATGTTTGGCAGATCTGGCCTTTAACCTGGTTTACAGCTGCAATACCAATGCCTTTAAACTATCAAACAGCGGCGACCGCAACCCGCAGGCGTATATAGTTGCCTATAACAATACAATGGTTAATACAGGCTGGCGCAGGCCAACTGCAAAAGGTGGTTCGGTTTGGCTGGAAGCTACTGTGCGTACCGAATTATATAACAACCTTTTCGCTAACACCCGTTATGGTATTAAACGCGACCCTAAGAAACCGGAAGATAGCCGTTCTAAAAACAACAATAACTGGTATTATGGTTTTGACCAAACCACGGTTGACCAGTTTAAGGTTGGCAGCAATGATATAGTAGCCGGTGGCGCTAACGATATAAGGGGCACCAAAGCCGGAGAGAACGATCCAAAATTTGTGAACTACCCGTTAAACAATTCAGAATTGAGCCCTGATTATAACACTTCATGGGATTTCCATCTGCAAGGTAATTCACCGGCCTTAACAAAAGGCACTATTAACTTTACCCGTAATCATAAAGCTGGTATCACTACTGCGAATGGGATTACTTATACGTCACCTGAGCCGGCTATATATGTTGGCGCGTACGGTGCTAAATTGTAATTGAATGAAGAGAACAAATATATATTGTTTAGCACCCCTGGCTTTGCTGTTATTGAATGTTGCGTGCAAACCCGGCACCTCTACTAATCAAAATAATGCGGCAGATGCCATAAACACTGCCGAAGTTAAACCGGTAATTATTACCGAACCTGTAAAATATGATACCGATGACCCTGCCATTTGGGTAAACCCCGTAGACCCGGCTAAGAGCCTGGTTATTGGTACCGATAAAGATGCAGACGGAGCCTTGTATGTGTTTGACCTTAATGGCAAGATCATAAAAGATAAAGTAGTTAGAGGGTTAAAAAGGCCTAATAATGTTGACCTGGCCTATGGCCTGATGCTTAATGGCAAACCTACCGATATTGCTATTACTACCGAGCGGATGACACATAAGCTGCGCATATTTTCATTGCCGGATATGAAACCTGTTGATAATGGTGGTATTGACATTTTTGTGGGCGAAACAGGTAACGAGTACCGCGACCTGATGGGTATATCAATATATACCGCTAAAGATGGTAAGATGTACGCGATTGCCGGCAGGAAGAACGGCCCGTTAACAGGCGGCTATTTATGGCAATATTTATTGGGCGACGATGGCCGGGGAAATGTAAAAGCTACCCTGGTGCGCAAGTTTGGAGAATACAGCGGTAAAAAAGAAATAGAATCAATAGCGGTAGATAACGAATTAGGCTATATTTATTACTCTGATGAACAAACCGGCGTGCGCCAGTATTATGCCGACCCGGAGAAGGGGAACAAGCAATTGTCTATTATGGGTACAACGGGTTTTAAGGCAGATCATGAAGGGATCTCTATTTATAAACTGAGCGATACAACGGGCTACATCCTGGTATCTGACCAGGGCGCCAATAGGTTTCAAATATTTAGTCGCGAAGGAACCACACAAAACCCTTATGAGCATAAACTATTAAAGGTTGTAAATGTAGCCGCACGCCAAAGTGATGGTTCGGATGTTGTAAATGTTCCGCTTAACAATACTTTTAAACATGGTTTATTTGTGGTGATGAGCAATGATAAAACATTCCATTATTACTGTTGGGAAGATATTGCGGGCAAAGGGCTCAAAGTAAAATAAGATAAATTTAGCCCGGTAATTATTTAAAAATCCAATAAAAATGGACATACAAATAGTATGTCCATTTTTATTTTGCGGCATGTTGCATATCACAGTTTGGACCTATCTAAATAAAGCACTTATGGTTGTTGTTAAATGAGCTAAATAAGTTTTAGTTGGCCCGGTAAATATTTTTTTCATTTATATAAGCTATTAATATATCTTTAGTTGCTTAATCTTATACTTATAAAGGCTAATATGTGTTCATAAAGGCATCTTTGTTAGGGCACTATGATTTGGTAATTAAATAATAAAATTAATATATGTCCCTGTAGTTTATTTAAGAATAAAAAACTACATTTATCAGTATAGTTTTGAATAAAGTTAACTGGTTTTGAAGTATCTATTTTTACGTGCAGGGATATTTTCTCTTGCAATAATATCCATTTTAGCTTCGTGCACTAATCCCCCCAAAAAAGATCACTCCAATAAGGCAGTTTATATTGGTTTTAGCAAAGGCAAATACATACTTTACCGCAACAAAAAGCCATTTTTTATAAAAGGCGCTGCAGGTTACACCAATTTAAAAAAGTTAAAAGAAGCCGGCGGAAATACCATACGCACATGGGATACGGTACGCCTTGATAGTATTATTAAAAATGCCGACGCCCACGGAGTTGCCATAATTATAGGCCTGCCCATGCCTTATAACGATAATATGGACGCCTTTTACAAGAATGACGCTAAAGTTGAGGCTTTGTTTATTCGTTACCGTGCAATTATTAATAAATATAAGGGCCACCCGGCGGTATTAGCCTGGTGTTTGGGCAATGAGGTGGCTTTTCCGCTTAAACCCCAATACAATAAATTCTACACGGTTTATAATCGTTTTGTTGACATGATCCATCATGACGATCCTGACCATCCGGTTACTACTACAACTATCAATTTTAAGCGCAAATACATGTTAAGTATAACGCTCAGGACAGATATAGACTTTATTTCATTGAATATTTTTGGTGCAATTAAAACATTAAAAACCGATCTGCAAGACTTTGCATGGATATGGAATGGCCCTTTTATGATAACAGAGTGGGGAATTGACGGCCCATGGGCCGGTTCTGTGCAAACAGCCTGGGGGGCTTATATTGAAAGTACAAGCAATAAAAAAGCCGAGCAGTATTTAAATATTTATCAGAAATATATGCCTGTAAATAGCCCCGGTTTTTTAGGCTCGTCTGTATTTTACTGGGGGCAAAAACAAGAAACCACCTTTACCTGGTTTAGCATGTTTGATAAGAATGGCAATATGACGGCATCTGTAAATGTAATGCAATATTTATGGACGGGTACCTGGCCGCAGCATCACCCGCCAAATATTAATTACATGCTTGTAGATGGAAAAGGCGCACTGGATAACCTCATTTACAAACCAAATGTAATTGTAAACGCAAATGTTCTGATGATTGATAGCACCGGGAATAAGGACCTGAGGTATGAATGGCAAATACAACCCGAAGACTGGTTTAGGGTACAGCATGTTTACAACCAAAAAGCCAAAAAACCTTTGCCCCATCTAATTATTTCTGAAAGCGGGGAAGGGGTTAGTTTTCGCACCCCGTTAAAGGAAGGGCCTTACCGTATTTTTGTAAGCGTGTATGACAAAAACGGCTATTTTGCTACAACCAACACACCGTTTTACGTAGTTGATATGAATAATTAATACCTGAATGATAGCAGCGCCAACTAAAAAACAATTATTTACCCTTCGATTAATGATATTGATTGGGATATGTTGTATGGTGTTTTTTTTAAACAACTTATTTAACAAATCGGTAATAGGTTATCGCCCGCTTTATTATTTACTCATTTCAACATTTGTTTATACCTCATTTAAGGTTTTGTATGAATGGTATCATTACTGGTCAATTAGGGTACCACGGACACCCGCAATAACAAAAGAGTACACTGTAGATATTTTCACCACTTTTTTTAAGGGTGAACCCTATGAAATGATCGTGGAAACGTTGGAGGCTATACAGGCAATAACTTATCCGCATGAAACGTATCTGTGCGACGAGGCAGACGACCCTTATTTGAAAGAAATATGCAAACAACTGGGGGTGCATCATGTAACGCGTACAATTAAAATTGATGCCAAAGCCGGTAATATTAATAATGCCTTAAAGCAATCAAACGGCGAGCTATGCGTTGTGCTTGACCCGGATCATGTGCCTTTTTCAAATTTTCTTGATCCCATCGTTTCACACTTTAACAACCCCGAGATAGGCTTTGTACAGGTAGTGCAGGCCTATTTTAACCAGGATCAGGGCTGGATTGCCAAGGGCGCGGCACAGCAAACCTATCAGTTTTACGGCCCCATGATGATGACTATGAACGCGTATGGCACGGTTCAGGCAATTGGGGCTAATTGTACCTTCAGGCGCACAGCCTTAGATTCAATAGGGGGCCATGCTGCCGGCCTGGCCGAAGATATGCATACCGCCATGCAGCTGCATGCCAAAGGCTGGAAATCGGTATACGTTCCGGCGGTGCTGGCAAGGGGGCTGGTGCCTGCAACAATTTCAGCATACTATAAGCAGCAAATAAAGTGGTCGAGGGGGGTATTTGAGTTGCTGGTTACCTCATATGTAAGCTTATTTACAAAGTTTACCTGGCGGCAAAAACTGCATTACGGCCTTATCCCCATGTTTTATTTATCGGGCTTTATTTATTTATTCAACTTTTTAATTCCTATCGTTTCTCTTTTTGCCGATGTGTATCCGCTGTATATGGATTTTTCGATCTTCGCCATAATAAGCCTGCCTTTTGTTACATCAATGATTTTAATAAGGCATTATGTGCAACGGTGGGTAACGGAAGATACAGAGCGCGGGTTCCATGTAATTGGCGGCCTTTTAATGATTGGTACATGGTGGGTTTTTATTGTAGGCTTTGTTTATACTATTATCAGGAAAAAAGTACCTTATATTCCAACACCCAAAGATATTCACGAAGAGAATAATTTTACAATCAACCTGCCTAATATTATAGTACTGATTTTATCCATAACAGCTATAATCTATGGGTTATATAATGACTGGAACCCCTTTACTTTTGTTATGGCCGGCATTTGTAGTGCAAACTGTTTTTTTATGATTTTTATGCTGATGGCCAGCGAACAATTAAAATTCCAGGCCTATCAAAAACGCTATAAGTATCTTTTTGTAGTGGCTAATCATGTCAATTCGCTTAAAAGGCGTTTTTGGTTATTTAGGCGCAAAATGTATTCGGGCATCCGCAGTGCGGGGCTAATGCTCATTGTACTCTCCATTTGTTTCAGTGTTTACGCGGTTAGGTTTTCTGATCGGGAGTACGGTAAACCGGTAATTATTGGCAAGCAAAATGCTTTTTTATCCGGCTTATTTGCACCATCGCAGGCAGACGGCGGATCTACCCCGATAGATACAGTAAAGGCCTATCAGGATAAGTACAAGCTGCATTTTGATATTGTGTCGTTTTATATACCATGGGGCGATGATGAGAGGTGCTTTGTACCCGAGAAGGCAATGCAGGATGTTTATAAAAATAGTTCTGTACCGATGATCACATGGGAGCCCTGGGAAAACCTGTTTGCACAGGCAGATACCAACGGGCAGCCTTATAACGAAAAGCATGTTTTTGCCAACATCGTAAAAGGCCGCTTTGATAGCTACATTCATCGTGTTGCCTTACAGGTGAAGGCATTGAGGCGCCCTGTTTTTTTACGGTTCGCGCATGAGGCCGATAACCCTTTTTACCCCTGGTCGGCAACCGGCGGTAACACCCCTGCCGAATTTAAAGATGCATGGAAATATGTACATGATGCCTTCGTAAAAGATAATGTATATAACGTAATATGGGTTTGGAACCCATGGAAGCCTGAGGCGGTCGCGAATTACTTCCCGGGCGAAAACTATGTAGACTGGATAGGTATTACCGCCTTAAATTATGGCATTTACAGCCCCGATAAAAAATCATATACTTTTGAGCAGCTCTTCTATCCCTTCCATAAGCAGGCTGTTATAACATCGGGCTTGCCGGTTATGATTGCCGAAATGGGTACTTTAAAGCAAAACGGCAGCCAGCAGAAATGGCTAAGTAACAGCATAAAGGTAATGAAGAGAAGGTTCCCGGAGATAAAGGGCTTCGTACTCTTTAATTCGCGCTTTGACAAGAACATACCCGATGGTTCAGCCGGAACGCTCAACTGGCGTACCGCGCGTGCGAACGGGCTGTCACGTTTACTAAATACAAAGAAAAAAACAAAGCTGATCCGTTTGCCGGCCCGGCCTGCCGCTACTAACAAGGCAGGGAGCAATATAAGTTTCGCGTCAACACGCGGGGTTATTTATACAAAAGGTCAAAATTGGTACGGTAACACATATGCGCTAACAAAAAAGATCATAACTGTAGATTTTAAGAGCATAAGAGAGGCCGGGATTAATACAGTAAGGCTTTACGGCCCTAACGTTTATGATCGCACTACTTTTAAAATAGCACACCAGCAGGGGTTGAAAATTCATTATAGCTTTTGGGTAGCAGACCCGGGACATTTTGTTAATGACCCGTCTTATCTGACAATGCTTGCTAAAAATATAAAGAAAACTGTTGACGACAATAAAAACAATAAAGACATTGTTTCATGGAATATTGGCAACAACACAGTGCAGCAATTAGCTGATTATTATTATCAGCCAGATCTGTTTTATCAGCAGCAAGCTTACATTAGGTGGTTAAGGCAGCTTGTAGCCTATATCAAAGAGGCAGACCCGGGCAGGATGGTTACAACGGATGTGCTGGTATCACACACACTTAAAGAAACCGTTGCCATGATACATGATGGCGTGCCTCAGATAGATTCATATGGTTTGGTATTGAATAACTTAAGCCTGAAAGATACCGCTCAGATCAGGCAATTAAACCAGCCTTATTATTTTAGCAATGTTGATACAAAAACGTATTTCAAACTCCCGCCTGATAATGCAGGTGTTTTTGTTGGGAATTGGCAGGATCAGCAAACCGCATCGTTAGTAACGTTTGATGGCCTGAAAGATATTTGGGGCCGTAATAAGCCCGAATTTTACCAGTTGATTAATAATTGGCATAAGAAAGTTGAATACACAAACATGCCCGAAATAAAAATATTGCGCCCTTCACTAACCACCGAGCCTGGTTTAACCTTACCTTATCATGCGCTGGTACATAAGGATGGGAACTGGCA
This sequence comes from Mucilaginibacter sp., assembly GCF_041660805.1. Taxonomy (GTDB): domain Bacteria; phylum Bacteroidota; class Bacteroidia; order Sphingobacteriales; family Sphingobacteriaceae; genus Mucilaginibacter. The sequence goes on from NZ_JBAZVP010000019.1 coordinate 15,635, forward strand.
TATAGCACAATATATGCCTTCGGATTTAAATTTTGAATGGTACCAGGTTAAAACAGATGGCTGGGGAAATCCCGTAGCCGTTAAGTTTTTAAACAAAGGCGCCATGTTAAATTATACTATCCCCGCTAATCCTGCCAATTACAGGCTGTACCTGATTGGCTCAAAAGGTAACAATATTACAACCGCATTATCCATATTAAACATTCCACTGCGATGAGTTTACCGGTAAAGGCTAAAAAATTATGGGTTTACATTTTCGTGCCTGTTCTGCTTATAGTTTTGGCAGGCGCGTACATTGGCGGGAAATATCGTATCAAATCGGTATTGTTTAACGAATATTATGAAAGGTCAAATGAACCGATAGTAGGCATTTATGACAGGGAACACCCCGCTATTTCACAATCCCCGTTAAATATTACGCATTGTACAGTTGTATGGAAAAGTACAGCAATACATTTTAACGATGATGGTTTAACAAAAGCTTTAAAAAAGGGAAACACCCTGATCACTGTTGAAACATGGATGAAAAATTACCTGGGAGGGCAAGATGACAGGAATGTATTATATGAGACGCTGAATGGCAAGTTTGATAATGATATTAATGAACTGGGCAATGTAATAGCAAAAAGCAGCCATGAAGTGTATGTGCGCTGGAACCCCGATATGGAAGTGCCGGCCCGCGAATATCAGTGGCAGTTTCAGTCGCATGAAAAGTATGCACAGGCGTTTAATTATGTAGCCTTAAAACTTAAAGCACTTGCCCCGCATGCAAAAATGGTGTGGGGGCCGTCGGGTTTCCCGGGTGATACAGAGTATTGGCCCGGCCCGGAACACGTTGACCTGGTTAGTATAACACTTGGCAGCAATTCTGAAAAAAGCCAGACAGCTTATCCGTTACAAAACACTGTTCCGGAAATGCTGCGGTCAAAGCTGCACCGCATGCGCTTTATTAATAAACCAATTTTAATACTTGGCTCACCAGTTGTTGGCAAAGCTAATTTCAATAAAGATTGGCTTACACAGGAATATGCTTACATGGATAAATATAAAAGCACAGTTTATTCACCAGAAAATTACAATTATAAAAACGGCGGTAAGCCTGTGAGGGCGCATTTAGCAATAGGGGTATTTGACCCAAACCGGCGGCTTATTCATGATCCGAACGTTTCTGTAGAACATCTTTTTACAGATTGGGGCGAAATACAGCGGGGTGAATTTTTGAAAAAGTTCGACTCCGTTATTAACAGGCACCATGATGTTATAGTAACGATGGAGCCATGGCGTGATATCAGCAAGAAACCCGACAACAATGTACTGCAAAGCACGCTGAATGGCCGGTATGATCCAATAATAAAAGAATTGTACGGTATTATTTCAAACTGCGGGCAAACGGTTTATTTGCGCTGGGCGCATGAAATGGAAATACCTATTCATAGATATGCCTGGCAGAGCCAGGACCCGGTAACCTATATTAACTCATTCAGGTATTTTATGCAGTTTGATAAAGGCCATGCAAAAAATATACGCAGGGTTTGGGGGCCTGCCGGCGATCGTGGTTCTGCAGACTGGTGGCCGGGCAATGATGTGGTTGATTATGTTAGTATAGCTATTTATGGCCTGCCGGATAAGAACATTACCGATCCTAATAAACAAGAAGCTTTTAATACCATATTTGACCGTAAATATCATCGTATGCGGTTTTTAAACCGGCCCTTATTCATAACAGAAATAGGTGTGAAAGGCCCCGAAGAGTATCAAAAGAACTGGCTTAAAGGCGTTGCTGCCACCCTTATCAGTAACCGGCATGTTTTTGGGGTGTGTTACTTTAACTTATATGATAACCCTAAGGCCTGGGGTAACATTAAAGCCCCCGACTGGAGCATATCTCCTCAAAATATGCAGACGTTTAGCAATTATTTTACAAATAATAAGAAGAATTAGCCTACCGCTAGCCCAATGTCATTTCTAAGGAAATACCCCATCGGGGTTAAAGCTTTGTAGTAAAATAATCGGGTAGCTATACCGTGCCATCGGTACGGAACTACGCGATGTTGCGTACCGATGGCACGCTAAAATGTTTAATTATGATCGTTCTACAAAGCTTTAGCACCTAACGGCGCTATTTATAAAAATATATTTCCTTAAATAATGACATTGACCGCTAGCTACCTGTAAAACATAGGATCATTTATTAATTGCGCCCGTAAAGCAATACTGCTTGCGCGTAAATTTAATGGGCTTTTCTTAAGCATAGAAAATCATAACACTGTGCCTGATATGTGAAGGGTATTGTGCGAAATATGTAACCATAATGGCTTTAGTTTAATCATGCTTTCTCTTACATTTAATAATTATCTAATTATCAATTAATTATAACTGTATTTATGGGAGATACACTTTTTCCTTCGGCTTTAAACGGAGAGCATACATTGAACGACCATTCAACAGTCCGCGTAAATAAAGAAGCGGATATTAACAAACCCGTATCTGTTATTGAACAAGAACCACAAGCAATTCCTTTGTTTGTTAGAAAACGATTACGCGGATGGTTCATAGCATTTTGGGGTTTTACCGTTTGCCGTTATCTTTTTGGCATTGGGGGTGTTCTGGCATCTACAATTGCCGCTGTATCTGCAGATGCCGGTATCAGGACGTATTGTAGTGTAATAGCTGCTATCTGCATTGCTATCATCGGTTTTGTAAAGCCCGATGACAGCTATAGAAGGCACGTTGTAGCATGGCGTTACCTTGATGCCAAGGCTAATTTATACGCATACAAATTGATATCAATTAAAGAATTACTTAATGCCATGAGTGAGGCCGAACAAATGATAGACCTAACTGAAAGAAATATTACAACTAATACTGTAAGCGCTGGTTCATAGCAATAAATACGAAACTTAGCTTTTCAAAAATTTTTATGAGGCGGCCGCAAGGGCCGCCGCTTTCAATAACAATAGTATTTTTTCCACACGGCACCCCTAAAGAGGCGTGGGGACGGATTCGAACCGTCGTAAAAGGTTTTGCAGACCTCCGCCTAACCACTCGGCCACCCCGCCATTTAAATGCCCCTAACAGGGGCATTTATTTTTTTATTATAACTCGCCAAAACCGCCGCTGCCGCCAAGCAGATTGGCAAAAAATATAGCGTTTAAAAATAACCTGTTTGTACCCAGCCAATAGCCGCGGTAAGTAGGGTCATCAGCAAATAATACTACTTCGCCGTTACCGCTGCTCACTGCAATTATTGCAGCCGAATTAGCTACTTTTAAAATGTTTGTTTTTGATGAATACCCGTTTACAAAAGGCCTGGCTATATACTGCGCTACAGTTGCATACTTGTTGCTGCTGGGCAACAAAATAGTTGGGCCGTTCTTATTAATATATAGCTTTCGGTTTGTTATGCCAAACGCGATAGGGTTTGTAATGTCAAGATCTGCCTGGAAAATAGCCCCATTGATACGCCTGGAACCTTCTACATCTTCCTGCCGGGCATAATCCAGTCTGCCCTGCAAATTCTTCTTTGATGCAACGGTTGTGTCTTTAACTGCCGCGTTATTATTTTGGCGGTTTGTTACAGCTGTTTGTTCAGTTGCATCAGCTTTAACGGTGTTACCTTGTTGTGCAGGCGGCGGCGTTTCATTCCGGCCGCCCCGGTTGGCAAAATCAGCTTCAACTAATTTTTCTTTAACAAGCCCTTTTTGTATCGCCCAGGCAGTAGCTGTTTGAAAAGTGATCAGGGTTCCACCATCATTGATCCAGGCTTTTATCTTTTCTATAACGGCGTTATCCCAGGTGCTGTAATTGCCACCCGGCAAAACAAGCGTATTATACCTGCTAAGTGATGCCCTTGCAAAGTTGCTCAAATCAATTTTAGTTACCGGCAAATCAAGTTGCTGGTTAAGCTGAAACCAAACCTGGCCAGCCTCTGAGGCGGTTACACCCTGCCCAAACGCCAGTGCTACCTCGGGCTTGCGCACGGCTTTAATATTATTGCTGCCTAAATCAATCCCTTCAGCACTAAAGCCACCATTAACTGATAGGATATTGATATGTGTGCCTGCTGCTACTTCCTGTACTGCTTTGTATAAAGAATCGGCAGAGATGCTTTGCGCAACAACCGGTATCACTAATGACCCCGGGCCGTACGCCCTTTTACCTGAAGATGTATTAACAGTAAAAGATTTAAACGCGGTTTTAACCAGTACATTTTTAAGCTGTAACTGATATAATGCCTTGCTTGCATTATAATCACTATAGTTTAGTAAATAAGCGTAGGCAGACCGGCCGCCTTCAACTTCGCCTTTTAAAAGATTTACTTTAGTCACTTCTGCCGCCTTTGCCACAGTGGCATTAACTTTCGCATACTTTAAGCCGTAAGCGTGAATAATGCTCCAGCCTGTATTATCGTAGTAAATGCTGTCTTTAAGAATGTTTTCCTCAAACAGGGAATGTACCAGCAGGAAGTTAGGTTGTGCCGATGGTACTACATATGCCTTTCCTTTTTCAAAGGTGTTTCCCTGCTGACTAAAGTTATTACTCAACTCATAAACTTTTATGCGGTGCTGTAACAATAAGCCCAGGAATTTTTGGGTAAGGTTAATGTCTTTGCTATCGCCGAAAACATAGGATTTCGCCGGGTTTTTCTGGCCTTCATCCAGCGCATATTTAAAGAAGTCTTTTTGGACTTTAAACAAACCCGTTTTTTCTGCTACGGCGCCTCTGATGGTTGAAAAGCTGGTAGCTAAATGGTTACGGATGGTGAATGGAAAAGTAACCAGGCCGTTTGTAGATTCCTGCACGATACCGCGTGAGCTGGCCTGCTCAAAAGTTGCCGCCACAGAACCAAAGAACTTTGGATAGGTTGAACCGTATATGGGCGACAGGTTATCATAATTCTCCTTTGTGAAATAAAATGACCCAATGTCATCCAATGCCTTTGCGTGGTATTTGGCCAGTATGGTTTGATAATCATAAAGAAACTGTGGCACTATCGGGCTTTCATGGCGTTTAGGGGTAGGCTCAAAATAATAAGTGGCGCTGGTGCCCTGTTCATGAAAATCAATTTGTACGTTAGGGTACCATTGATGAAAGAACTCAATACGGTTACGGCTTTCTACCTGTACCAGGTTAAGCCAGTCGCGGTTTAGGTCGGTAAAATAATGATTGGTGCGCCCTGCCGGCCATCCTTCCACATGTTCTTTATCTATCGGATCGGCCACCGGCGGAAAAGAATGGTAAGCATTATGCCAGTTAGCCGCGCGGTCCCTGCCATCAGGATTAAGGCAAGGGTCAATAAAAATAACCGACTCGTTCAGCCATTTCTGCGTTTCGGCATCCTGGCTGGCAGCAAGATAATAACCCGTAAGCAGGCTCACTTCGGTACTTGACGTTTCGTTACCATGTACGCCATAGCCCAAATTAATAATGATAGGCGCATTAGCGCTCAGCACTGGTTTTGCCGGGTCTATCTGGTTAAGATGTTCCTGCCTGATCTGTTCTAACCTGTTATAATTAGCAGGAGAGGTAATAGTAACAATGACCTGTTCGCGTTGTTCATAGGTTTTGCCAATTGTTTGCACATGCACCCGGTCGCTTACACGTGCCAGTTCCCTGAAATAGGCATAAACCTGTTCTACCCGTGTAAAGTAAGAACCTATGGGATAGCCCAAAAATTGCTCAGGTGTGGGGATCTTACTGTTTAAAGCCCCTGCCTTAGGGAAGTAATAATTATTTTGGGCGGATACATCCTGTATGGTGAGGAACAAAATGGCCAGAAGCCATCCTGCAAAGAAGTGTTTGTTTTTCATTTTTAAATATTGATGTTTAAGGTTTAATTAATAGCCGGGGTTTTGGGTTACATCAGGGTCTGAAAGGATGTCGGAATACGGAATAGGGAACAGCCAGTAATTCCGGTTAGTTAAACCGAGTACCACGCCTGCTCTTTCGGTCCTGACCAGGTCAAACCAGCGGTGTGCTTCAAAGGCAAATTCTACACCGTTCTCATCTTCTATTGCCTGTAATAGCTGGGCCTGTGTGGTAGCAGTAACCGGCGGGGTATCGGCCCTCGTCCTAACCGCATTCAAATCCGCACCTGCTTGTGTTAATTTGTTTTGCTGCGCCCTTGCTTCGGCACGTATCAGGTAAAGCTCCGCTATCCTGATCAGGTAGGATGGGTCTGTTCCGGTAGCGGTTGTATTATACAACACCCCATAAACAGAGCTGCCGCTCCCCGCAATAAGTGAGTTACGTGTACCGCCAATTGCCGGATTGTTGAGCCTGGCTACCAAAGCGTCAGATGGCTTTAAGGTATATTGCCCTCCTGCAGAACTGGGGTACCAAAGGTTCCAGTAGGTGTTACGGTCATTAACAGAATAAGCAAGCTCCAGCACAGACTCCGCCGTTTGGAATGGCGCGGTAAAAAAAGTCTTATAAGGCTTTACCAACGTGTACTTGGTGCTGTTAATTACCAAAGTGGCATATGCTTCTGCATCGGCCCATTGTTTGCGGTACAGGTACAGCCTTGCCCGCAGGGCCCTCGCCGCACTTTTTTGGGCGCGGTTTCGTGTGCCGGCATCTTCCGGAAGCAATTGTTCGGCCTTTATCAGATCGGCCAGCACCTGGTCATAGGTTTGGTCAAGGGTGCTTCGCTTAATACCTTTTAAAACAGTTAGGTCTGTTGTTGGCTGTAGCTGCAACTGCACACCCCCCCAACCCCTGGCCAGGTCAAAATAACCCAGGGCCCTTATAAAATAAGCTTCTCCTAATATTTTGTCTTTTTCGGCGGAGGTAAGCAAGGGATCGGTTACGGTGGGTACATAAGTGATAACACTATTGGCAGAATTAATGGCCCGGTAAATGCCCTGGTAGGCAGCAACCGTAATAACGTTATCCGTAGGTACCGCGTTTTGGTCTAATTGCAGGTATTCACTCAGGGTTCCGTTAAAAATTACATTATCTGTGGTAATGGTACCCAGTGTTGGATAGCTTGACGCATAATAGCCTTGTACCCTGTCATATGCACCAATGATAGCGGCCCGTGCGGTATTGGCATCGGTAATAGCGCTTTCGGTAGGTAAGGCATTGTTTGGAATTTCTTCCAGATACTTTTTGCAGGATGTTGCGGTAAGCAAAACTGCAAGTATAAATATGTTTTTTATGTATGATGGTTTCATGATTTTAATTAAAAAGTTACGTTAGCGCCTATCTGAAATGTTTTTGGCTGCGGAACCGTTGCCCAGTCATACCCGGCAGTATTTTGATTGCTGCTTTGAGAGCTAACCTCCGGGTCGAGGCCGTTATACCTGGTAAAGGTGAGCAGGTTGGTTCCCTGGGCATATATCCTTAGCTTGCTAAGCCCGATCTTTTGCACCACGCTTTGCGGCAGGTTGTAGCCAAACGTTAAGGTCTTTAATCTGATAAATGATCCGTCTTCCAGGTAACGGGAACTTAAATTGGCCACATTGCCACCGTAATTATTTGCCGGTCCGCCATTTTGCGTTGGGTTGGCGCTATAGGTTGTTAAACGCGGGATATCCGTAACATCTCCGGGCTTTTGCCAGCGATCAAGCTGGCGGGGCAGGAAACCAATGTTTGCCTGATTGCCGCCATGAACCATAAAAAAGTCGTTCATGTTCATGATCTTATTACCCTGTTGAAAGTAAAAAAAGAAGTTCAGGTCAAAGTTTTTATAGGTAATGTTGTTTGTGAAGCCACCTGTATACTTTGGTAAGGCGTTTCCTACTATCTGCCTGTCGGCCGAGGTGATCTGGCCATCCTTGTTTACATCTTCATAAACGGCGTTTCCGGTTTGGGGGTCAACGTAAAGCTGCTTATATAACTGAAAAGAGTTAACCGGATAGCCCTGCCTCAGGATAGAGATATTTCGGCCGGATGCTCCTAAACTGATATCTGACGCCAGTTTTTCTATCCGGTTATTATTGTAAGAAATATTGAAGTTGGTGACCCATGTAAAGTCTTTGGTTTTTATATTAGTTGAGTTGATAGCCAGCTCCACACCCTTATTGCGTACCGAGCCATAGTTTTGCAGGTACGAAGCAAACCCGGAGCGATAGGGTACCGGCACATTAAGCAGCAGATCATACGTGTACTTGTTGTAATAATCTACAACAATGTTTAACCTGTTTTTCAGGAAGCCAAATTCAGCTCCAAAATCTATCTGCCGGGTGGTTTCCCAGGTAAGGTCGGGGTTGGCTAATTGCGAAGGTGACGTTCCGGGCAGTTCCAGGTAGTTGGCACCCGAGGCCCATAAGCCCTGCGCCGCGTAAGAACCAATACCATTTTGGTTACCTGACAGGCCTATGCTGGCGCGGAATTTTAATTCGTCGAAAATGTTCAGGTTTTTTATGAAATCTTCCTGCCCTGCGCGCCAGGCTACACCGCCCGAAGGGAAGTAGCCCCATTGTTTATTTACGCCAAATTTAGATGAACCATCTGCCCGGATACTTCCGTCAATAGTATACTTATCATCATAGGTATAACTTACCTTACTAAAAAAGGACAATAGCTTTGACTCGGCCCGTGAAGATGACCCGGAGCGGGTTGCAGCCACCGCAACTGATTTTAAGCTATTGGCAGCAAAACCTGTCCCGGTAGCTGTTGTATTTTGGCTTAGTACAGTATTAATGGTATTACCTATTAAGGCATTTAAATTATGTTTGTTATTATGGCCAAAGGTTTTAATGTAATTCAATACCTGTTCATTAGTGAGCACCAGGTTCTTATTCTCATAAGAGGCAGCAGAACCGTTAGAAGCTATCCCGGCGCTTATCAGCGTATTTGAATAGTTGTTTTCATACTCACTGCCGTTATCTATGCTCCAGCTGCTTCTTAGTTTTAGCCCCGGAATGATGGAATATTCGCCAAACAGGTTGCCAATGGTACGCCAGCCTACCGCATCATTATCCAAATTATTGATTAAAGCCAAATGGTTATCAAAACTGCCATAACGCGCGTAGGTGCCATCAGCATTAAATATAGGCAGGTAAGAACGTGGGAACAGCGCGGAATTAATAACGCCTTGCGGATTATTGTCACTACCGCTTAAGTTCCGTTTTGAACGGCTGAGGTTTATACTGGTACCAACCTTCAGTTTATTGGTTAAATAGCTGTCATAATTGATCCTTGCAGTATAGCGGGTGTAACCTGAGGGTTTAACTACCGACTCCTGATTGAGGTAACCCAAACCAATATAATAGGTGCTTTTATCTGTACCACCCTGTGTAGACAGTTCATAATCTTGCGTGCGTGCAGTACGGAATAAGCCGCCGATGCGGTCATAAGTAGGCTGACTGGCAGGGTCTGGAAATGGCAGTATAACACCCGACGCCGGTTGCCCATTATCTACTGCCGTGTTAACGCGCGATTCGTTGGTCAGTAACGCGGTTTCGGGCCCTGTTGCAACCTTGTACTTGTTTATAGCGGTAGACCAGCCCTGATATGTACTTAAGTTTATACGGGCATTAGTATTACGCTTGCCTCTTTTTGTAGTAACAATGACTACGCCATTTGCACCCAATGAACCGTATATGGCCGTAGAATTCGCATCTTTTAAGATCTGGATGCTTTCTATATCATTTGGGTTAAGGTCTGCAAGCGGGTTGGAGCCTTGTTGGTTCCCCAGCCCGGTTTGGATAGGGTCGGCATTGCTTACAAATACCCCGTCAATAATGTACAACGGATCAACCGAGGCATTAATAGAGTTGTTTCCCCTCACCCTGAATGTAATGCCGCCACCAGGTACGCCGGAACTGGCCAGCACCTGTACACCGGTTGCTTTACCCTGTAAAAGCTGGTTAAAGCCGGCAGCCGGCTGGTCTTTGATCGCATCGCCGCTTACACTGCTGATAGAGCCCGCCACATATTTGCGCTCCTGTGTGGTATAGCCCGTAATTACCACGTCATTCAGTTGGTTTATATTTTCCTTTAGCAGTACCTCAACCGGGCTTCCGTTTACAGCCACCTCTTGCTGCACGTATCCAATATAGCTAACAACAAGTGTGTAAGGAAAGCTTTGGCCGGTAACAAAACTGAATTTTCCATCAACATCTGCAGAAACCGCGTGGGTGGTCCCTTTTATTTTTATTATAGCACCCGGTAATGGCTGCTTACTTGTGGCATCTAAAACAACGCCTGTTAATTTAGATTTTATAGTAGCCTGGCTACCTGATTGTTGTGCATAGGCTACCTGTATCAGCAAAACACAGATGAGCGAATACACAGTTCTTTTGTAGAACTGTTTCATTACTTGATTTTTTTAAATTGAAAATGATGCCGCCCCTGCTGTAAAAGACAGCAAGCTAAAAGCGGCGAATAAATGAGATCAGAGGGTTACTGCTATCAGGTTTGATAGAACAGATTTAACAACAGCTACACATACAGCAAGGTGCGGGAGCAGCCGATAAACTGTTAGTGGATAGGAAAGATTGAGCAAACGCGGATCTGGTTTGCCTGCTTAAAGGAATGTTGCTTTGTAATAGTGTGTTCATGTTATTATTAATACTATTAAATCTATCTATTTAGTAGACATTACAAATGTAAAGAGATTTATTTTATTTGCAAGTATCTCTTAAAATATTGTTTTCAATTTAAATTATTCCGGATCTCTGTGATATTGCGAACAGAGGGAAAGGTAGATATTATTGCAATTTAATAGGCAGATATCTGTTAAATTGCTGATGATGAGTATGTTGTTTATGGAAGGCTATCAGAATTTTATTTAACGGATGGATTGATACCCGTTTAGCCGTTCGCGTTTGGTTAAGACAATTTGCCAGAGCTGGTTCTTTCTAACCCGGAAGGAGGCGGCGCACATATTCAAATAATAGGTCCACATCCGGTAAAAGGCATCATCATACCTGTTGCTTAATGCCGGCCAGCTGCGCTTAAAAGTATTAAGCCATTCCATACAGGTACGATCATAATATAAACCGAAGTTATGCCAGTCTTCCAGTATGAAAAGGCCATTGAACGCTTTTACAATTTGTTCTGCAGAGGGCAGCATACTATTAGGAAATATATATTTATCAATCCAGGGATCAGTATTTTTCACTGATTGGTTCCCGCCAATTGTATGCAGTAAAAAAATACCATCGGCTGCCATGTTTTCAAATGCCGCTTTCATAAATATGCCGTAATTTTTGTAGCCTACATGCTCAAACATGCCTACAGAAACTATCCGGTCAAACTTTTCATGCAGGTCGCGGTAATCCTGCAGCCTGATCTCGACGGGCAGCCCCGCGGTTGTTTGGCGGGCAATAATGGCTTGCTGTTCAGAAAGTGTTATACCAACTACCGATACCTGATATTTTTCTGCGGCATATTGCGCAAGCCCGCCCCAACCGCAGCCAATATCCAGCAGGCGCATACCTTTTTCCAGTTGGAGCTTACGGCAGATGAGGTCCAGTTTATGTTCTTGCGCCTCATCCAGGTTTTTGGCGTTCGCCCAGTAAGCACAGGAATACATCATCCGTTTATCAAGCATATGCCCGTAAAACTCATTACCAATATCATAATGCCGAAGCGCCACGGTTTTTGATCTTGAGCGGGTTTGCTGATTAAACAGCCGGGCTTTTAAAACCTGAAAAAAGGCATTCAAATTAAATGGCAGCCGCTTATCCAGCTGCTTTCCCAAAACTTTAAAAAAAAATTCATCAAGGGCGCGGCAGTCCCACCAGCCATCTACAAAGGCTTCACCTAATCCTAAAGATCCCCCGCCAAGAATACGGTTGTATGATCTTTCATCATGTATTTGCATATCCCAGGGATCGGGACCATTGATCTTAACCCCGGTATCTTGCAGCAGGTGCTCAATAATCTGTTGAGGCGAACTCATACGAGTACAATGATCTAAATTGTTTAGTTTTTTAACGGCTGATTAAATATACAAAAGGTGCTGAAATATCTATAAATAATAGACGTTTTAATAACACATGAAATATGTAGCTGTTTTACTCTTATTAAATATGTTACTGTTATGCTCGGTTTTGAGTGTAACAAACATCCATCATGAGACAGCTGCCTGCTGTATAAAAAATACGCATAAAAATAACCCCGAACAGCCAAAGCACAGCGCTGATAATAATTGCGCGAAAGGTACTTGTACTGCTATGCTGTTTTGTGGAACATGTGGGTTTATCATAACTCCACCTGTTTACGTTTCACCGGCAATTATTGATCTGGATAATCAAGTAGCCCCTCATTTTATTGCAGGTGAGCTATCAGATTATCAGGATAATGATTGGAACCCTCCAAAAGCTTGATAATTAAACCCATTTAACGGTCAGTATTTTTTGACCTTATCAAATCATTTAATTATTAATCTTTAATTCAAGATCATGAAAAAATTTCTTTTCATCACCATGGTGATGCTGTTATCTGTTATATCTACTATTTATGCCAATACACCTTGTTGTAATCAAAAAATAACCTGCTCTAAATGTGCGCAGGGGTGCGGCAAACCAAACTGCCTGGACTATTGCAGTAAAACCTGTAAAGCTTCAGGTGAATGTAAAACTAAGTGTAAAGCCAACCCCGGTCATAGCGCCATAATGAAATGACGGGTATTTTGTTTTTGATAGTTTTTTAATAAGAAGGCCATTTTCGCAAGAAAATGGCCTTCTTGATATCTGTGGTGGCTACCGGGAACAAACCCACGCCACAGCAGAAGAGGCGGTAATAATTTCTGACAAGTTATTTAAAATTCGCATTGCGAATCACTTCCGTTAAAATTTCCTCATTGATAATCCTGACGCTTTTGCCATTAACCTCTATCCAGTTATTTTGGATAAAATCATTAGTTACCTTAAATAGGGTTTCATAAGAAACAGCGGCGAAAGAAGATAAGTCTTGCCGGGTTAGCTCAATATTTAACCAGCCGCCTTCAGTTGCGCCAAACTGCTTTTTTAAAGTAAGTAAGGCCAATGCAATTCGTTCTTTTACCGGCATGTGAACCAGATTGCGCATTCTTTTTTCTGATTCCTGAAGTTCATTTGCAAAGAATTTCATCAGCGAGTAGGTAAGGTTGGCATTTACATTCAATGAAGATTCAAAAAAAGGCAGGTCGATATAGCAAACTACAGTTGGCTCGATTGCAGTGGTCGATACCGGATAAACCGGTTCATTGCCTAAACCGAGGTGACCGAGAATATCTCCGGATTGCGCAAACCGAATAATGATCTCTTTATCGTCGTCCCATCGTTTATGCACTTTTACCTTACCCGAAAAAATAAAATACATGCCGGTAACAGAATCGCCCTCGCTAAAAATCCGCTGCCCCTTGTTAATGGTAAAATTCTTTTTATGTGCGGCAATAGCTGGGTTCCAGTCTTTTGTGCAGTGTGTACAAAGGTAGCAGGTAGTTATATCACACCCGTTTCTTGTTTCTTTCATTAATACGAAGTTGCAAAAATAAATATAAGACAAGCACACCGGTTAGCTTGCCAGGTTTTATTTTGATTTATCAAAGTAATTAGATTTATCGAAGTAATTATCAAGCGATAACGGCCCCGAGCCAAGCAAAATAAAAACCACCAATAATAGCCCGCTTAAAACAGAAAGCCAAAGCTCTGTATTAAGGGGCGATTTAAAAATATTTATCATAAATATAGCGGCTATAATAATAGGCAGCTGTATTAACGCAGCTGCTCTTGTTAAGATACCGAGCATTATCAGGGTCCCGCCGGTCATGTGGAAGAAGATCACATAAAACATGATAAAAGAAATGACCCCTGGTGACAGGTTTGCAAATTCCTGCGTTGATAATATCCACTTTAAATAGGCCATGTTTCGTAAAAAAGCATAACCTTTCAAAAGCAGGAACAGCCCGAGTGCTATCCTCACAAAATCAATGGCAAGAGGATGATGCCGGTTACCCCAAGTCTGAAGTTTACTAATCATTTCCATACCTGCCCTTTCTATTTGAAATTGTTATGGTGTAGAATCACTCAAAATTGTTCGGTTACGGAAGTCAGTTGCATTTACAGGATCGGGGTTTCTGAATGTTGCACCACTCTGTTATCATCCAAAAATTATGCCTAAGCCCTGAGTTATCCGCTTGTTACCTACTTAATATTGTTTATGCAATAAAATACTCTTATTTTTGTATGTAAATTTAAAAATAAATATTGTATAAACAATAAAATGATTAATAGTAAACATTCTGAGAGTATCCCTATCTCGCCCATTTTAAAATCTTTGGAAGAAGACGTTCAGTACGTGCACTTCAAGAAAAGCCGTTTAATTAAAATTTCCATTTATGCGATATTAGTAGCTATCGCGATAAGCTTTATTGCCAAATTTCTGGTGATGTTGATCAACGTTGTAACCAATATATCTTTTTACGGATCATTTGATTTAAACTTTCATAGTCCGGCTGGCAATCACTTAGGTATGTGGGTAATTATTGTACCTGCTATTGGCGGTATTTTAGTAGGCTTAATGGCGTTATATGGTTCCAAAGCGATCAGGGGCCACGGTATACCCGAAGCAATGGAACAAATTTTAGTTAACCAAAGCAAAATTAAGCCGTCCATTACTTTTTTAAAGCCCATATCGTCGGCTATTGCAATAGGTACCGGTGGGCCTTTTGGCGCGGAAGGACCGATCATTGCTACCGGCGGTGCGCTTGGTTCTACATTTGGTCAATTGTTAAGGATCACTTCAAGCGAACGTAAAGTTATATTGGCGGCCGGCGCTACAGCGGGTATGTCGGCTATATTCGGTACACCTATCGCAGCTGTTTTTCTGGCTATTGAACTGCTGCTATTTGAATTTTCGCCTAAGGCTATCCTGCCTGTAGCGCTGGCTTGCATTACAGGCGCCGCAGGTCATCATTTACTTTTTGAAGCGGGGCCGGTGTTCCCGATGCAAAACCTGGAAACGCCATCTAACGTGGCTTTAGCAGTATACAGTTTTATAGGGATACTCATCGGCCTTCTTTCTTTGATTTTGACAAAGGCCGTATATCTAATTGAAGACTGGTTTGAAAAAATACCAATTCATTGGATGTGGTGGCCCGCATTAGGTGGTTTGGCAGTAGGTTTAATAGGATACTTTTATCCGCATACTTTGGGGGTTGGGTACGATAATATTACCAGTTTGCTTTCCGGCCAGGTGCCTTTGGCCTTAGTTTGCAGTTTATTTTTATTTAAGTTCCTCTCGTGGGCCATCGCTTTAGGCAGTGGCACATCAGGAGGTACGCTTGCCCCTTTGTTAACCATTGGCGGCGCCGCGGGTGCAATTATCAGTACCATTTTATTAAACCTGTTCCCTGATATTGGTATCAGTATACCTATGGGGGCATTGATCGGTATGTCGGCTATGTTTGCCGGTGCATCAAGGGCCTATTTAACAAGTATAACCTTCGCGTTGGAAGCCACCATGCAATCACATGCCTTGTTGCCCTTATTAGGGGCTTGTACCGCATCCTACATCGTTTCTTTTTTCCTGATGGAAAATACCATCATGACCGAAAAGATAGCACGGCGGGGAGTTGTTACCCCGGATTCTTATGAGCCTGATGTGCTTCAAAAAATTAATGTATCACAAGTGATGAGTAAAAAGAACATTAAAGTAAATGCCGGCCTGAGCATACAGGGGATAAAGGAATGGTTATCAGCCAACCCGGTTAAAGAAAGTTATCTTATGGTTGTTAATGACCGGTCAGAACTTCGGGGCACTTTAAAACTCTCAGATATATACTCAGGTGATTACGACAGTAATTTGAATGTTGAAAGCATATCGAATAAAAATAATGATACCATAAAAGCAACTGACAACCTGCGAAGCGCGGTTGAATTAATGGCACATCAGGATGTGGAAGTATTACCGGTATTATCTGATAAAAAAGTAGTGGGCATATTAAGCTACCGTGACATAATATCGAGTTACAAACAGCACTTTGACGATAATGAAACGGCTACCAAACATATATCTTTAAAACGGCAGCGGATGAAAATGGTATTAAAAGGAAAAACGATGTTTAAAAAAGGTGATGTAAAATAGTTAAGCAAAATTAAATTCGCGTACGGGATACAGCCTCGATTAAACGTGATTTTATAATAAATGCCACCCAAAAGGGTGGCATTTATTATTTTGGATTGAGCTTTTTTACCAGCCCGGATTTTGTTTAATGTTAGAGTTTAATGTTAATTCCTGGGTAGGAATAGGATAAAGATAAAGCCTATCAGTCCAGGTACGGGCTATTATATTAGGGTAAACGCGAATATAATTGTTAGCATCTACAATAATATTACTTACCTGTGAAGCAGGATATTGTGCTTTTAAGGCCGGCGTTAGTTTCATTCCTAAAATGGTTTCCGGGTTATTGATCAGGTTACCGGCATGCCACCTTTTGAGGTCGTCCAGGCGGAAACCTTCTGATCCTAACTCTATCCTTCTTTCTCTTCTAATTTCGTCAAGCAAAACCGGTAAAGCAGGGAAATCAGATTTAGGATCTTTTACCAGCGCTGCAATTACCATATGGGGCATCCCTACACGGTCACGCAATTTATTAATGGTGTTATCTAAAACAGTTTGTGTGCACTGCCCAAATTCTGCCTTTGCCTCAGCCTCTATTAATAAGGTTTCTGCATATCTGAAAATAAAAAAATCATAAGTAGACTGGCCGGCGTTCCATGCCGCGAGGCTACTGGAGCGGCCTTTTATACACTGATAACCTGTAGAGGTATTTGTGGTGCCGATTCTTGGTAAGGTAATTATATCTCCGTTTAGCAGGTCAAACCCTCTTGTAGCAATTTGCTGCGAGTAGCGCGGATCGCGGTTCGTTACCTCATCATCAGGAGTGTTATCGCCTTTGTATAGAGGGCTTAAAGAGTAAGGAAGTCCATCGGTACAAAGGAATGACCTTACAAAGTTTTTGCTGTAACCGTCACCGTTTTGCCCCAGTTGCCTGGTAATATCATTGGTTAGGATGGATGCCAGGTACCGCATAGGAAGTATAGCTTCGGGGTTGCTTTGCAGTTCTTCCTGTATAAAAAGGTTGTAATAATCAGACTGTGGCTTCCCTGTTGTATAAATGCTGAACGCACCTGAATTAATAATTTCTTCGGCGGCTTCAACAGCTGCATTTAAGTAAGGGGCCGGGTCGCCTGCATTGGCGTTATATTTTCTGTAAGTACCTTCCCAAAGGCATATTCTCGCTTTAAGCGCAAGAGCGGCGTATTTAGTAATACGGCCTGATTGAGCAGGGGTTACCGGGATGCTTTTAACAGCAAAATTAAGGTCTTTAAGTACAGAATCCATCACTTGCTGATGCGGGACACGGGGACCGTATAATACAGTTTTTGTTGTATCGGTAATGTAAGTGTTAATGTAAGGGACATCGCCAAATGCCTTTACTTTTTTCCAATAGTCATTTGCCCGGAAGAAAAGTGTTTCGCCAACATAAATGTTTTTTACGTCATCAGAAACGGCTGCTTTATTATAATTACTTAAAAAAAAGTTACAGCTCCTTATCAGGCTAAAGTTATAGTTTGTTCCGGTACCATTTATGGTTGCTGTACCCGCGCTATAAGCCCCGGTACCCGCAATATCCGTTGCACTTGCTGCAGGCGGTATGGTATATGTACCGGCTAATAAGGGGTTAATAGTTTGGTTTGCCTTGTCATCAGAATTATCATCCGCCCGCAAAAAAGTTTGGGCCGGAAGGTTGCTATAATACTGGTTGCAGTATAACTGCAGGTCGGTTTCATTCTTAAAAAACGTTTGCGGGCTAATATTGCTCAGCGGCAAGCGGTTAAGAAAACCCTCTTTTTTACATGATATGATGGTCAATACCAAGGCACTGACCAGGTATATGATATGTTTATTTTTCATTTTGTTAAGATTAACTTTTTAAATTAAAAGCATTCAGACTTAGTTGGTGGCCAATTACTTATAGGGTTGCCTGTACACCAAATGATATTGATTTGTTAAGCGGATAAGTATTAAAACCCACCACTTCCGGATCATAATTTTTGTTTAAAGGCGTAAACGTGAATAAGTTAGCGCCTGTAACATAAAACCTAAGCCTTTGAACTTTAATTTTACTGATCAGTAATTTCGGCAATGTATAACCAAGGGTGATCTGTTTAACACGCAGGTAAGCTGCATTAAGCATGTATTTATCCTGCGGCTGCTCATTACCACCTCCTGCGAACCTTACCCTCGGGAAAAACGCGTTTGGATTCTGTGGGGTCCAGTAATCGGTTGAAAGCTGGGAAGGAATACTGTACTCATCATCACGGAACGCATAAAACACATATTCATTCGGATAAAACCTGTGTTGCAGCACGCCCTGAAAGAACGTGGTAAAGTCAAAATTGCTGTAGCTTACATTCAGGTTAAGGCCAAACTTATAGTGCGGTGTAGAATTACCTATCAGTTTTTGGTCTCCCGGGTTTGCCGTTGTACCTGTACCATAATCAATTTTGCCATCACCGTTCAGGTCGGCATATTTGATATCACCTGCCAGCCATTTATAACCAGATAAGGCAGAATTGTCAACCGCAGCAGCTTCGGCATCGGTTTTATAGTAACCTGTATTCACAAAACCATACTGGTCACCAAGTTGCTGGCCCACACGGTAATCATTCAATGCATTTGTTGGGTTCCCTCCATAACGGGTTACGCGGGTATTTGAGTTATTAGCCAGGCTTAGGGTAGCGCTGTAAAACAATTTATTATCAGGCGATTGGTTCTTATAATTTAAACTAAGTTCCCAGCCCCTTGATTGAAGATCTGCCGAGTTGCTTGGCGGGGTAGCCGCACCTAAAACAGCAGGTAATTGCGAGCTGTTAACTAATATATCTTTGTTGTTTATTATAAAATAATCAAAGCTTCCGCTTATTTTATCATTAAATAAAGAGAAATCTACACCTAAATTTTTGGTTTGTACTTTTGACCATGTAAAGGTTGGGCTTATCAGTAGCGGCGTGCCTACGGTTATACCCGGCTGGCCGTTTATCAGATAATTTACCGTACCTGTTGCCTGTGTGGCAATGTAAGGATATTGCGATACCGATGATGGCAGCCCCGGCGGGGTTAGCTGATCTGGCAGCTGGCCGTAAGAAGCCCTAACCTTTAATTGATTGATAGTGCCCTTCACATTTGTCATGAATGACTCTTCGGCAATGTTCCAGCCTGCTGATACCGAAGGGGAGAATGAATACCTGTTGTTGGGCTCGAAACGTGAGGTACCGTCATAGCGGGCATTCACCTCAAGTAAATACCGGTTATCATAAATATAATTTAACCGGGTAAACGTACCTATCAGGGCCGATTCTGTTTCTACACCACCAACCGTTGGCTTGCTATCACTGTTTGAACCAATGGCCGGCAAGTTAGGGTCGATCAGATTTTTTGCGAGCGCGTTACTCAATGTATAATGCTGATATTCTTGATTAATACCTACTAATGCCTTAAAATAATGTTTTTTGGCAAATGTGTTCTCATAGGTACCAAATGTGTTTAAAGCTTTGTAAGTATTGTTTGCCCTGTTTTCAGAAACCTGAGAAGGGTTAGTCCATGGGAAAAGGCCTAACAGCGTTCCATCCACACCATACTCATTAAACGGTATCAGGTTTGCCTTGGTAAACTGTGTAAACTTATTCCATGTATAATCAGCTGTCAGTGTTAAATGGTCAACAGGTTTAATAATTATCCTGCCGGTTGTCCAAAAATCATTTTGGTCATCTTTATCCCTGCCCGAAAGATCATTTACAGCAACCGGGTTTGTATAGTTACCCTGCCCGGCGTAATGGCCATCCGGGTTAAAAACCGGCATTACAGGCGGCAGGTTAGATTCCAGCCAGGCCCCGCCCTGGTTAATACGTGTTCTTGCGGGCTGGTCATTGTCAATATGGGTCATTGACATGTTCAGGTTTAAAGTTAACCATTTAGTGATATCCGAGTTTATTTTTAACGCGGGTGTATAACGTTCAAAAACCTGGTTGGCTGTTTTTTCTAAACCATTTTGCCTGTAATAACCCATACTCGCGGTGTATGTGGTGTTATCAGAACCACCCGATAAGGATAGGTTATGTTGCTGCTGAGGCGCCCAGCCGGGATAAAGAACTTTCATCCAATCGGTATTGCCAACATAGCGGTATTTTTTTGGGTTCCCGGGATCAGGGTAACCTGTTGGGTTATTAGCGGGATCGTTCCTGTAGGCCGCTGCCATTAGTGAATCTTTTTCGGTAAAAGGGCTGGTTGTATAACCGCCACTTGCTAATCCAGACCGGTTGGCATAATTAAACATCTTTATATAATCGTCTGAATTTACCTGATCTACCAGCTGCGTTGGGCGCGAAGTGGTATAAGAACCGGAATAAGTAAGCCGTGGCGGCCCTTTTTTGCCGGTTTTGGTAGTGATAAGGATTACTCCGTTAGCTGCCCTGCTACCATATATTGCTGCCGAAGAGGCATCTTTCAATACGGTTACGCTCGCTACATCATTCGGGTCAATCAGGTTTGGATCGCGTGCCACACCATCAACCAACACCAGCGGCGATGTAATGGTAGGCGTAGTAGAACCTGGTGCTAAAGTTGTAATTCCGCGAACGTTAAAGGTAGACTTGGTGCCGGGCTGCCCGCTGTTCATGTTAACATCAAGGTTGGGTATTAGCCCCTGTAACCCATCGCCTAAGTTTACCAGCGGCCTGCTGTCTAATTTCTCACTTCCAACGGTAGCAATAGCACCTGTAAGGTTTACTTTTTTCTGTGTTCCGTAACCTACAACAACAACTTCGTTAAGGCTGGTTCCATTTATAGTAAGTGTAATTACCAAAGGCTTATCACTTGCTATTTCCTCCTTTGTTATATACCCTATATAACTTATCTCAAGCAAGCTGTTATCAGGTGCTTCAAGTGTGAAATTGCCGTTTACATCTGTTTGTGTCCCGGTGGTGGTGCCTTTTATTTTAACAGTTGCACCAATAAGCGGCTCGCCTTTAATATCCACAACCCGGCCGGTAACCTTAAGTACATTAACCGTTTTACCAACCGGAACAATAACTATCAGGTGGTTGGCTAATTCACTGAACGTAAAACCGGAATTGGATAAAATATTGTTTAGTACGTCTTTAACCTCCGTGTCTTTAACCTGTATATCTACTTTTTTACTGGATGGTATTTTCCTTTCGCTATAAACAAAGTGATAATTACTTTGCTGTTCCATAGCGGAAAAAACTTTTTTTATGTCGGCAGCACGCATGTCCAGCGTTACCTTTGTTTGGGAATAAACATTGGCGATAGCCTGGAAGCTAAGGAACAAAATTAATGTAATTGTCAATTTCATTATTACAAGGAACTTAAATAGCCAATACCTGGCCTTTACACTCTTCGAGTGGTTCAAAAAAATCATATCTTTAATTATTAAAGGTGAATAAGAACAGGTGCTTTCCGTACCAGGGATACCTGCCTTACTAATTCAATTAGATCATCTTTGGGGAACAGTTATATACTGTTCCCTTTTTTTTATTTTGTTATCTTCTTACCATAGGCAATTGGTTAATTAGTTTTTATGAGTTTGATTATTAGTTAGTTTATACATTGGTTTTAATAGATGTAAATGGTAGCGCCAACTATTTTATAGCGAAAATCTTCTGTCAGGCGTAATGCATCTAAAGCTTCCGAAACGGTTTCCTTTTCAAAGGATGCTGTAAATCGCAGTTGTTTTAATTGTTCTTTTTTAAATTGAATGTTATAGCCATACCACCGTTCCATCTGCGTAGCAAGCTCAGTGAAAAGCTTGTTTTTAAACACCAGTTTATTCTCCACCCATGAGGTTTCTATAGAAGAGGTGTCCTTTTTATTATAAAAGGTTAACGACGTTAGCGTAAACTGGGTGGCATTTATATTGTGCAGTTTATCTTTAGGTAGGTTTATTTTTGATACTGTGCCTGATAAGGGGTTAAAAGAAGTGTTATTGATAACCAGTTTTTCATTAGGTTTTAGTATGATCCTGTCTGCAGGCCGGTCTGCCATTGTTACCTCTACAGATCCGCGGATCAACGTTGTTTCGCTTATTGCATCTTCAGGGTAGGCTTTAACATCAAAGGCGGTTCCAAGTACCTTTACATTCATATTGGCGGTATGGATTATGAAAGGGTGCCGGTGATCTTTGTGAACATCAAAATAAGCTTCGCCCGTTAAAAACACTTCGCGGACCTTGCCATTAAAGGCAGTAGGGAATTTGATCTGGCTTTTCGAGTTTAAAAATACTTTGGTCCCGTCACTAAGTGTAATAGCTAATTTAACGCCTTTAGGGGTTCGTTTTTGTTGCCAGACAATAGCAGTATCAGGTGCCGGAACAAAAAATGTTTTAGCCAATGAAGCACAAACAAGCAGTATAAGGCCTGCTGCAATCTGCCTCCAGTACATAAAAAATGTGTTTTTAGCAGGGCGATCTTCGGAAGGAAGCTGATCTGCAGCTTCCAGCTTGTTTATCCGGTCTTTGATCTTTTGAAACGCTAAAGTGTCATCGGCGATAGTTACGTTATCTTTTTTCCAGTAAGCTTTGTAAGAGTTATAAATTTTTGTGTACGATTCATCCTGAATTAAAAAACGTTTTAATTCAGCAAGTTCAGCAGGACTGATCTCCCCGCTCAGGTCTTTTGTAATAAGTTCTAAAAATCTTTCGCTGACCATTATAATGGTAATTGGTTATTGTTATGACAGCGAAAAAGAGCGTATTGCTTACAAGCCCGAAAAAAATATTTGCAAGGCCCAGATAATAATTATCGCAGATAGGATATTTCTTTGGTTGAAGCCGTTCTGCAGGTCGGGGTTTTGATAATCTAAAAGGACAACTCCAAGCTTTTTGACCGCACGGAACAATTGAGTTTGAACGGTGCGTGGCGAAATATTCAGGATCTCGGCCACCTCTTTATATTTCATTTCATCCTCCTTAATAAGGCGGAAAACAATACGGCATTGCCTGGGCAAACTATCAATGGCCTGATCCATTTTAAAGTACAATTCTTTATTCTCCAGCTCCTTCTGAGGGTCGTTTACATTGATCAATTGAACGTTATCAGTATGGTCGAGTTCTACTAAATGTATGCTTGAGAATTTTTTTACGTAGTTAAGGGAAAGGTTCTTTACCGCGACAAATAGATAACTTGAAGGGTTTTGTACCTCTGCAAGTGACGCGCGATTGATCCAGCATTTAACAAAGGCGTCTGATACTATCTCTTCGGCTATCTCCCGTTGATGGACATATAACACACAAAACCTGATCAGTTTATTGTTAAGCAGGTAAAAAAGCGCTTCAAAAGCTTTATCATCGCTGGTTGTACAAACGCGGTTCCAAAGATCATATATTTTATCTCTTTCCACTTTCATTCGCCTGTAACGCTTTTATTATAAGTTATATAATTATTCACAAACTTTAATTTAACAATAGTATAACATATAATCAAAAAAACAAATTGAAATTATTATCAACACTCAAATTATGTTATTCGCTGTGGTATACGGCATTAAGATTGGCAGGCATATAAATTTAAAAACCTTGTAAGCAATTTCATTATTTTTTGTGTCTTAGCGTATGAACGGGGAAACTATTGTTAAGCTTTGGTAAGGGATTTGTAATTTTGAACGGACACCATCCGGGTAAATACTGGCAAATGGGCCCTCAATAAACCCTTTACGGCACTAACAACAATTGACCATCCGATACTTGATCAGCAACAAAAACTATAAGAGCTAATGAAATACCGCTATACTACTGTTTTAATACTCCTTTTATCATTTGTTTTATGTGCGGATGTCAGTGCGCAATCCAACTCATCAAAGTTTTCTATTATTCCTTACCCTCAGCACCTGGAAGCAGGGAACGGTTCATTCAGGGTACTTGCAAACACAGCAATTATTATTCCTGCGAACGGGCGGTTTATTAATGAAGCAAAGCAATTAAACCAGCTTTTTATCAAAGGCTTTGGTAAACCACTAAAAATAGGGAAGGTTTATAAAAATAAAAGTATTCTGCTTAAGTACGATGGTGCTATGGTTTCACCAGAAGGCTATGGTTTAAAAATATCTCCTGAAGCCATAGTTTTAACAGCCAAAAGCCCTGCGGGCATGTTTCGCGCTGTTGAAACCATCAGGCAATTATTACCGGCAGCAATAGAATCAGGCACGCACTTTAGCCATATTGAACTTCCAGCTGTGACCATTACCGATCAGCCGGCTTATTCCTGGCGTGGCATGCACCTGGATGTATCCAGGCACTTTTTCTCTATTACCTATATCAAAAAATTTATAGATGTACTTGCGCTTTATAAAATGAACAAACTGCATCTTCATTTAACAGATGACCAGGGGTGGCGCATAGAAATTAAGAAGTATCCGAAACTAACGGAACAGGGCGCCTGGCGTAAATTCAACAACCAGGATTCTGCCTGTATGAAGCAGGCTAAAGATAACCCCGATATGGCAATTGACCCGGCACATATCATCAAAAAGGATGGGGCTACCTTATACGGCGGGTTTTATACACAGGCGCAGTTGAAAGATCTTGTTCGGTATGCTGCAAACAGGCATATTGATATTATTCCGGAAATTGATATGCCGGGCCATATGATGGCCGCCATAAATGCCTATCCGTTCTTAACCTGTAATGATGAAAGCAGTTGGGGTGAATTATTTACCAAGCCCATATGCCCCTGCGAAGAAAGTACCTTTGAATTTGCAGAGAATATATTCAGCGAAGTAATGGATATTTTCCCTTCTAAATACATTCATATAGGTGGCGATGAAGTAGACCGTTCTGATTGGGGAAAGTCTGCAGCTTGTAAAGCATTAATGGAAAAAGAGGGAATTAAAGATTTAGCCGGCCTGCAAAGTTATTTTATTAACAGGATGGAAAAGTTCTTCAATTCCAAAGGAAGACAATTAATAGGGTGGGATGAGATACTTGAAGGCGGCATAAGCCCTACAGCTATGGTGATGTACTGGCGCTCGTGGGTACCCGCGGCACCTGTTAATGCGGCAAAAAATGGCAACCAGGTAATTATGGCACCGGGTAATCCTTTATATTTTGACGCCAGGTATGATAAAAATTCAGCATTCAATGTTTATCACTTCAATCCTATACCTAAAGGCTTAACTGAACAGGAAGCTAAAGCGATTGTAGGGGCACAGGCTGAGATATGGACAGAGTATATTCCGTCTGAAAACAGGGCCGACTATCAGTACATGCCCCGGATGACTGCTTTGGCAGAACGCTTGTGGACCAACGGGCAGGATAATTATGAAGACTATACCAAACGGTTAGAAGGCCAATATTCAAGGCTTGATGCTTTAAATATAAATTACCGCCTGCCAGATCTGGACGGGATTGTTGATGCCAGGATATTTGTAAAAGCAGACACCATAAAGATAAATAAACCTTTCCCGGATATGACGATCCGCTACACAACTGATGGTTCATTGCCCAATACCTCATCTGCCGTGCTTGCAAATTATGTGGTTAATAAACCGCAGGAAATTAAAGTTGCAGCTTTTACAAAAAATGGCCGGAGGGGAGATGTTTATACCATGGGTTATAAGCAGCAAAATTTTGCAGAGCCCGTATCTGCTGCAAGCAGTAATAAGGGCCTGGCTGTTGCTTATTATCCGGGATCATTTAAAGGAACAACAGGTATCCCCGAAGGTAAACCTCAGCAGGTATATCAGGTTGGTGGTATTATTGTGCCCGATGAAGTTAAGGCGCCTTCTTTTGGCCTGCGCTATAATGGTTTTATAAATGTACCCGTTAATGGCATTTACACTTTCTATTTTAATTGTGATGATGCCGGAGTATTAAAGATCAATGATCAGGTAACGGTAGATAATGATGGCATGCACTCGCCGGTAGAAAAAAGCGGACAGGCCGCATTAAAAAAGGGCCTGCATCCTTTCCAACTGAATTTTGTAGAAGGGGGCGGTGGTTATACATTAAAATTAACATATAGCTTAAATGGATCTGCCCCGGCGCCCATCCCTGGTGAATGGTTTTCAAACTAATTATTATGATAAAAGCAGCAAGTATCACAGCCTTTTTTTTGATGTTTACAACCATCATTTTAGGGCAAACCGCTCCTAAACCTTACGGAGTATTACCTACACCCAGGCAAGTAAAATGGCAGGAAACGGAGATGTATACCATTATCCATTTTAGCATGGCCACTTATGATGATAAAGAATGGGGGTATGGAGACGAACCTGTAAGCCAGTTTAACCCTGCCAAATTCAATGCCCTGCAAATTGTAGGCGCTGCCAAGGCGGGCGGTTTTAAAGGGATAGTAGTAGTTGCCAAACACCATGATGGTTTTTGCTTGTGGCCAACCAAAACCACACTTCACAACATAAGCCAAAGCCCCTATAAAAATGGGAAAGGCGATCTTATAAAAGAATATGAATTGGCGTGTAAACAGCTGGGCATGAAAATAGGGCTTTACTGTTCACCCTGGGACCGTAACAATGCCGGCTATGGTAAACCAGAATATGTGGAAACATACCGGAAACAATTAAAAGAGCTTTATACCAATTATGGCCCGCTGTTTATGTCATGGCATGACGGCGCTAACGGGGGCGACGGATTTTACGGAGGAGCAAAAGAACAGCGCAAGATTGACCGTACAACTTATTACGGATGGGATACAACCTGGGCTATTACCCGCGCCATGCAACCCGGTGCAGCCATATTTGGCGATGTTGGGCCAGACGTTAGATGGGTAGGAAATGAAGAAGGGCATGCCGGCGAAACCAGCTGGGAAACCTATTCGCCCGAAGCGCCAGAGGCAGGTAAAAAACCGGCTAATGGTTTTGTTAAGGATTGGCTGGGTACAAGCGGAACGCGTAACGGGAAGTATTGGATGCCCGCTGAATGTGATGTGCCGCTTAGGCCGGGCTGGTTTTACCATAGCTCTCAGGATGGTCAAAGCAAATCGGCTTATCAGCTGCTGGATCTTTATTATAAAAGCGTTGGGAGGGCTGCAAGCCTTGATCTGGGGCTTTCGCCAAATAAAGACGGGGTGCTTGCATCTGAAGATGTGGAGATATTGAAGCAATTTGGTAAAATTTTGAAGCAAACGTTTGAAAATGACCTGGCAAAGGGGGCAAGTTTTAAGGCAAGTAATATAAGAGGCGCAAATAGTATAAAATATGGTCCCGGCCGGTTATTTGATAAAGACCGTTACAGTTACTGGGCAACCGATGACAAAGTTACAAGCCCGCAATTGACAATAGATTTGCACAAACCAACAACCTTTAACGTGATCCGTTTAAGGGAGAATATTAAACTGGGGCAACGTATTGATAGTATTATTGTAGACACATGGAAGCAAGGCGGCTGGCAAAAAATAGCGCAGGCAAGCAGTATAGGAGCTAACCGGTTAATCCGTTTGCCACAAAATATTACGGCATCAAAATTAAGGCTCCGTATTTTTGCACCTGTATGTATCGCTTTAAGCGATTTTGGGTTGTTTAAAGAACCAGTACACCTGTCGCCGCCAATTATAAGCCGCGACCGCCAGGGCATGGTAAGTATTACAACAGAAGCCCCGGTAAGCAGTATATTTTATACTATTGACGGCGGTGAACCGGGTGCATCCTCAGTCGAATACAATAAGCCTTTCGCTCTCGCGGATGGAGGTGTTGTTAAAGCGGTGAGTTTTGAAAACAAACAGCTGCGCAGTGCAGGTACCACCGTTAATTTCGGCCCGTCAAAAGGGCAATGGAAAGTTTTAAACGAAAACTACTCTAAAGCTGTTGATGATAACTCCCGCAGCTTTGCCGAGTTACCAATCAAATTAAATGAAGGGCTCGTATTCAATACCCCTAAAAACTACACTGTTACGGGCTTCACCTATGAACCCGTTCAAAAACAGTCAAAGGGTATTGTTGATAGCTATGAATTTTATGTAAGCACTGATGGTACAACATGGAGTAAGGTTGCCGAAGGGGAGTTCTCAAATATCAAAGCTAATCCAATTCTGCAAACTGTTTTGTTTAAGAGCCCTGTTACTGCTAACTATTTTAAGTTTGTACCATTGCATACCTTAACAGAAGATAATGCAAGAATTGCTGAACTGGGTTTAATTATTAAATAAAGATGAACCTATAAGAGCATAAACAAACGTTGCTAATAGAACGGTATAAAAAACGCCTGCTTTCGTTAGAAAGCAGGCGTTTTTTGTGGTGGTATTCATAAAGGCCAACCGCTTGAGAAATGCCTTGACCAATACAATAAGGCTTTGAAGAATACTATGCGGTAAACTCCAAATTATGTAGCTATCAATTTACAGACCAATCATTGGTTACCTGCAGGGTTTTTGTTTTAAGGTTGTTCAAGTATTCAGCCGGCGAAAGATTAAAATATTTTTGGAAATTTTTACCAAATACGCTTTGGGAGCTATATCCTACCATTCTTGCTACCTCAGATAAAGTATACTCGTTTAAGGCAATCAGCTCAGCAGCTTTTTTTAACCTTGTAATATCAATTAACTCTTTTGGGGACAAGGAAGACACAGACTTTATCTTTCGATAGAAGGTAGGCCGGCTCATATTCATATAGGCTGCTACTTTATCAATATCAATGTTTGCAACTTTGATCTGTTTACGAATATGTTCGTCCAGTTTTTTAAGAAATTGTTCGTCTGTTTTGGAATGAGCCATAACACGTACGTCTTCAAATGGCGAACTGGCGAAATGATGCTTTATATTTAGTCTGTTTTTTAACAAATTAGCAATCTGCAGCCTTAACAGATCAGGAGAGAACGGCTTTTGAATATAAGCGTCGGCACCTGCCTCCAGGCCTTCTATATGAGCTGTATGGGTATTCTTAGCGGTTAACAAAACAACCGGGATATGGCAATGTTCCGCCCTTGATTTAATGATATTACAAAGCTGAAAGCCATCAATTCCAGGCATCATAACGTCACTAACAATGAGATGTATAATTTGGTTGTTAAGGATATTAAGTGCCGATTCGCCATCATTAGCCAGGTATAGCTTATAGGTATCACCCAATACTTGTGAAACAAACTCTAAAATATCGTCATTGTCATCTATAATTAAAATGCTTCCATTTATAGCTGTTTTATGTTTTTCCAATTGCATAATTTAAATTCGAATTGTTGATGTACAGGTAACATAAGAGCGAACATGATCGCATCTGGCCTGCCAGAAATTAAAGTTAGTGAACCATTATGTAATTCTGTTAATGATTTAGCCAATGACAGGCCAATACCGGTCCCGCGCTTTTCGTCACTTCGTATTCTAAAGAATGGTTCAAATATTTTGTCCTTGAATTCATCCGGGATACCCCTTCCGTCATTGCTGAATTTAATGGTAAACAATTTATTAATTGCCGTGAATTGGTCAATGGAAACAGTAGCTGTGGTTGCCGCATATTTAATCGCGTTAGCAATAAGGTTACTACATATCTTTACAAATGCCTCGCTATCCACAAAGGCTATTACCTGGTTTTCAGGCAACTCTAAACGCAGACTTATCCTTTCTTTTTCGGCCTCAGGTGTAAAAATAGCGATTTGTTCTTTAAGCATTTTACTGATATCCGTTTTAACAAAACTCAACCCAAATTGGTCGGCTTCGGTTTTTCTGAAATCCAGCAACTGAGTTGTAAGATCCAAAAGCCGTTGGGTGTTTTTTTGAACCATCAGCAAGTTTTTACTTATTGCAGGTACTTCGTCAATCTTTTCAATCATCAGGTCAACGGGGCCGCTAATTAAAGTCAAAGGTGTTTGAATTTCATGCGCTATGTTGGTAAAGAACTCAATTTTAGCCTGATAGATCTCTTTTTCTTTTTCATGCTCAAATAACTGCAGCTTATTCCGGTTCTTATTTTCTAAATAACGATTATAGTAAAAAATGGAAAGATAGATAACGATCGCCAAAACACACAGGTAAACAAAATAAGCTTCATAACTTTTCCAAAAAGGCGGGCTAATCCTGATAAACAACTTACGCGGTTGCCCGGTCCAGCTCCCAATATTGCTTTCAGCGGTTACAATAAAGGTATAATCACCTGGTGATAGATCAGTAAAATAAGCCAGCCGGTTTTGTTTTAAATAGGTCCAATCGTTTTCCAGCCCTTTCATTATGTATTTATACCTGGTTACTTTAGGCGATGAATAGGTTAAGGCGGAGAACTCGATACTGAAATTAGATTGGTCATAATTTAACAAAATAGTGTCGGTGTACATAATGGATCTCACCAACGGCGATCCTGCTACTTTAGGGGTTATTTCCGTACTATTGATATGAAAGCCGGTAATAAAAGTAGGCGGGCTGATCTCCGGTTTGCCAAAATCTTTTGGATAAAAAGCGATCATTCCTTTAACCGACCCGAAGTACATTTTTCCATCGTGCCCTTTGAAGGCCGAATTGTAGTTAAATTGATCTGTAAGTAACCCGTTTGACTGGGTGTAAACCTTAAACTTATCTGTTTTAAGGTCCAGGCAAATCAACCCCTTCAAAGAACTGATCCATAAATGTTTGGTATCATCCTCCAAAATCCGAAACAGGCTGTTGCTGGGCAGCCCATTCTCAATAGTTATTTTTTTGATGGTCTTGCGGTCAGGGCCGAGTTTTACCAGGCCGCCACCTTCAGTGGTGAACCACAGGCATTGGTTACTGTCCTCGAATATGCCACGTACTGCATAGTCCGGTTCGTTTTTTCCTTTACGTTGACTGTTAAATTTGAGGTTTCCTTTTTTTCCTGTTTTAGGATTAAAATAAAAAGTCCCTCTTTCCTGGCTTCCCGTCCATATTGTACCTTCATGGTCTTCTATTATGGCAAATACAAATGTGTTTTCCGGAATACCCCGTACCGTTTTAAATTGCTTGCTTTTGGGGATATATTGAAAAAGACCGGTCCCGGTCCCCGTTGTTCCTATCAACAATGTGCTGTCCCTGGTTAGATAAATACTCATAACAAAGTCGCTCGTATTGTCTCCGTTCTCACCAAAGAGTTTAAACCGGTCTGTGATTTTACCGGTGTTAATATCCATGATCTCTAACCCATGCTGGAATGGCCCTATATACAACTTGTTACCAACAGCCAATAAACCATGAATATTGGGGTAAGAAATGCTGGTAGGCCTTCCATCTGAAGTGTAATTAATGAATTTCGCAGATTTTTGATTGAACTTATTAATGCCGGCGTCTTCCGTACCTATCCAGATGTTGTTTTTATTGTCACCACAAATTTCCCGTACCGCATTGCCTGAAATGGAATTGGCCCCTAACAATGGATAGTATTTTTCAAATCGGGCGTTTTCCTTCGAAAAATAATTTATACCGCCAAAAAAAGTGCCCGCCCATAAACCTCCCCGGCTATCCCTGCATAACGAATATACCGCATTGTCGGTTATCGAATATTGGTCGCCGGCGCGTTTTTTCAGGTTGATGCTACTGCCGGATAGGGTGTTGTAAATATAAATCCCAGACTCTGTAGCTATCCAATATTCATTTTTACCGTTGGATATAATATCCCGCACATATATCTCGGTATTGTCTTTATTGCGCAACAACAGGGATTTGATTTGGCCTGTTTTGATATTGTAGCTTTTCAAGCCCTGCTTCGTTGTTCCTATCAGTATCTCATCTCCGGCGGTTGGGAATATTTTGCTGATCAATCTTAAATTGTAAGGAATATGCCGATCTATGATTTGAATTACCTTAATAGTTTTTTTTTGCGGATCGAATACTTTAATCGAGCCGTCGTTATCACCAAGCCATATATTTGATTTTTTGTCAAAAGCCTGGCAAGAAGCGTTCAACCCAATATCCGTTATTTTGTTCTTCTGTTGATCATAGAACTGTAGCCGCCTGTTATTTAAAAACCACAAATTGTTTTTTTGATCGACAAGTATATGGTTAATACCCCCGGCGGGCGTAACGGTTATTTCTTTAAAGATCTCTTGATAAGGGTCATATTTAAGCATGCCACGGCCTGTACCAATCCATATCATCCCGTGGAGATCTTCTTTTATACATTCAATGTTATTGTTAACCAGGGTCCCGGGTTTGTTGGCATCATTGGCAAAGGTTTTAAATGTATACCCGTCAAATCTATTTAGCCCGCCTCTGGTACCTACCCACATCATACCCCTGCTGTCCTGCATAATGGTGTTGACAGTATTATGAGCTAAACCGTCATCGGCCTGGTAATGTTGAAAATAATAGGATTGCGCACTGCAAAACGAAGCAATCAGTAGCAAGATTGCTTGCACTATTATTTTTTTATTAGTACGGCACATAATTAGTTAAACTCAAATATATATAAACCACCTTGTATATATGGTTCAATCTTAACCTGAGATTTATGGCTTTTTGAGCTTTTATACTTAAGTGGTTGAAAAACAAATATTTGATATGTATTTTGAATAGATTCCTTAATCATTGGGATATTAAATTGAGACAAATGAACCAAATTTTGAACAATTTATTTGAAGTGGATTAATTTACTTTGACAAAGAGCTACCAATATAACCTAATGGCGAATTTTGTGAACAAAGTCGGTAAAACGTCAGCTGGATATAAAGTCTTGTGGCTAAATCCCGACCGCATTGCGCTCAGTCATATAAATGGGTTTAACTAATTATCTGCTATGAAAATAAAGTACAAAATTTATCTAGGTACATTGGTTTTAGGTATTGTAATTACCGGCCTCGTAGCTTGGACATCAAAGATACCCCCTCCAAAACAACAGGTAAAACGGCCTAATATCATCGTTATACTGGCAGACGACATGGGCTTTTCAGATGCAGGTTGTTATGGCGGCGAAATAAGAACGCCGAATTTGGATTACATGGCTCAGAACGGTATTCGCTATACCCAGTTTTATAACACTTCGCGTTGCTGCCCTACCCGGGCTTCGCTGCTTACGGGGTTATATAACCAGCAAGCAGGCATAGGTAAGATGACCGATGCGGAAGACGAGCCCGGTTATCTCGGTCACATCACCGAAAATGCTGTAACATTGGGCGAAGTACTTAAGTCGGCAGGGTATCATACCGCCATGACCGGCAAATGGCATGTATCTAATACAAACGCGCAAAAGGATAAAAATGAACAACTAAACTGGCTTAATCATCATAAAGATTACGGCGATTTTTCACCAATTAGTCAGTATCCTACCAGCCGCGGTTTCGAGAAATATTTTGGTACCATTTGGGGGGTTATTGATTATCACGATCCGTTCAGTTTAGTGAGCGGAACAACTCCTATAAAGAATGTACCAAAAGACTATTACCATACCGATGCGATAAACGATACAGCCGTAGCTTATATAAACGGCTATGCCAAGTCTGATCAACCTTTTTTCTTGTACGTTGCTGAAAACGCGCCGCATTGGCCACTGATGGCTAAACCACAGGATATAGCTAAATATAAAGAAACTTACAAAGACGGATGGGATGCTATCCGGGAGGCCCGTTACCAAAAAATGGTTAAATTGGGATTGATAGATCCGCTCAAAACCAAGCTTTCGGAAAGATGGAACGACAATTTGAAATGGGCAGACAACCCTGACAAGGAGTGGGATGCCAAAGCCATGGCCGTGCATGCCGCCATGATTGATTGTATGGACCAGGGTATAGGCCGTATCATTAATGCGCTTAAGAAAAACGGCCAGCTGGAAAATACCCTCATTGTTTTTTTAAGTGACAATGGTGCCAGCGCGGAAAATGCTGCAGCTTATGGTGCTGGTTTTGACCGCCCAAGTGAAACACGTGACGGCCGGACGATCAGCTATTCGCTAAAAAAAGATAATGAGCCGGGTGTTGAAACCGTCTATTCGTCTATCGGCCAAAGATGGGCCAATGTCTCCAATACGCCATTTCAGTATTGGAAGGAACAATCATACGAAGGTGGAATTCATACGCCGATGATTGCGTTTTGGCCAAAAGGTATAACGGCAAAAAAAGGTGGTTTTAGCCAACAGGTAGGCCATGTAATGGATTTTATGAACACATTTATTGAACTTGCAGGAGCCAAGTATCCCCGGGAATATAAGGGGAATAAAATTCCGGCGTCTGGCGGCATTAGTCTTGTTTCCAGTTTTAAAGGCAACCAAACGCCGGGGCATAACGAGTTATTTAACGAGCATTTTGGTGCCCGCTATGCACGCTCAGGCAATTGGAAACTCGTTTCCATGAATAACGACACTACCTGGCACTTATTTAACCTGGCTGCCGACAAATCAGAAACCCTTGACCTGAAAGCAAAATACCCCGGAAAGGTGAAACAGTTAGATAGCCTTTGGCACAATTGGGCCAACACGCACCAGGTATTTCCTAAACCGGTTAGGAAACGTAAATAGCAGCTATCGAATTACCATATTTAAAATTAACAAAACCTATGAATCGCTTTTTTAAGAAAACCGCAATACTATTTACCAGCTGCGTAATCTTCTCATGGAATTTAGCTGCTGCGCAAAGTAAACTGCCGGCCTATCCACTGATAACGCATAATCCATACTTTAGCATTTGGTCCAATACTGATAAATTGAACGAGTCGCTGACCAAACATTGGACAGGGAAGAATCAGTCACTGATAGGCATAATAAAGGTGGATAACCAATACTATAGGTTTATGGGTGAAAACTCGCCCGAATACAGATCCATCGTAAATACGGGCGTAGAGCAACCCTACTCCTGTAAATATGTAATGGAGCAAAAACCGGCAGAAGGCTGGGAAAAGCCTGATTTTAATGACGCAGCCTGGCAGACAGGTATGGCACCCTTTGGGGATAGCCGCGCGAAGGCAGGCACCAGCTGGACAGGCAACGATATCTGGTTTCGCCGAAAGTTTAGTTTAAACGAATTGCCGCAAGGCCGGCTGATGCTGAATATACTTCATGATGATGATGCCGAGATCTTCCTGAATGGCCAGCGTATTCCCCGGCAACGCGGCGCAAACGGCGATTATGAATTGGTCCCTTTGAATGACGATGTGAAAAAGAGATTTAAAACGGGCGAAAATATCCTGGCTGTGCATTGCAGGAATACCGGCGGCGGCACCTGGATAGACGCAGGCTTTTCTGCCGAGGTGATCAATGATGCCATGGAAGGCGTTGCCAAAGCAGAGCAAAAGTCGGTTAACGTAACTGCTACCCAAACCATTTATACTTTTAAATGCGGCCCGGCCAATTTAAAAGTTACCTTCACATCCCCGCTAATCATTAGCGACCTGGATCTGCTGGCATCGCCGGTTTCTTATATTACTTACCAGGCAAATTCCAACGATGGTAAAAAGCATAATATTAGCGTTTACCAGGGCGCAAGCACAAATATTTCGGTTAACCAGCCCTGGCAGCAGGTACAGGCATCCACCTATAGTAAAAACGGCTTAAGCATGCTCAAAGCGGGTACAGTGGAGCAGCCTGTGTTACAAAAGAAGGGTGATAATTTGCGGATCGACTGGGGCTTTGCCTATATAGCCGCGCCTGCCGTTTCAGGTGTTAAACAATATATAACTTCTGATGCGCAGGCCGTTACGTCTTTTCTGCATTCCGATTATAAGAGTGACGAAACCAAGGGGAAGGAACTGATGCTGAATACCGTACTGCCATTTGGATTAGTGGGTAAGGAAGCGTTAACAAAACATATCCTGGTAGGTTATGATGAGCAGTATTCCATCCAATATTTCGGCACAAACTTAAAACCATGGTGGCGCAACCAGGCGAATGCAACAATGGAAGGTGCATTAAGCAAAGCAGATAAAAACTATGCCCGGGTAATGGCGAAATGTAACCTTACTGATAAAAAGATATATCAGGATGCTTATAAATCCGGCGGCGAAAATTATGCGAAACTATGCAATATGTCTTACCGCCAAAGTATAGCGGCCCATCAGCTGGTGAAAAGCCCGCAGGGAGATCTGCTATGGTTATCTAAAGAAAATTTTAGCAACGGCTCTATCAATACCGTTGATGTGACCTACCCTTCATCTCCGCTATACCTGCTGTATAATCCTAAACTGATGGCCGGCATGCTCGACGGCATTTTTTATTACAGTGAAAGCGGCAAATGGACCAAACCTTTCGCAGCACATGATCTGGGGACCTATCCGCTGGCTAACGGACAAACTTACGGCGAAGACATGCCGGTGGAAGAATGTGGTAACATGATCATTCTTACTGCTGCCATCGTAAAAGCACAGCAAAATCCGGCTTATGCCAAGAAGCACTGGAAAGTCCTGACAACCTGGGTGAATTACCTGGCTGAGGCTGGCTTTGACCCGGGCAATCAATTATGTACCGATGATTTTGCAGGTCACCTGGCACATAACGCAAACCTATCGGTAAAAGCTATTGTGGCCATTGGCGCTTATGCGCAGCTTGCCCAAATGCTTGGCGATGCCGATGCCGCTAAAAAGTACGGTGATATGGCTGTGGACTACACTCAAAAATGGATAGCGAAGGATGACGCGGGTGATCATTTTGCCCTTGTATTTGATAATAAAGACACCTGGAGCCAAAAATATAATATGGTTTGGGACAAAGTCCTCCATTTGAATTTGTTCCCACAGAAAGTGTATGAAACCGAAATGAAATATTATCTGAGCCATCAAAATAGTTTTGGTTTGCCGCTTGATAGCCGGAAAACATATACCAAGTCAGACTGGATCATGTGGACGGCTGCTATGGCCGATAGCCGCAAGGATTTTAATAGTTTATTAGAGCCTGTATATAAATTCGCCACAGAAACTACGTCACGTGTGCCTTTGAGCGACTGGCATGAAACTACTACCGGAAAGATGGTGGGATTTCAGGCACGGAGTGTTATTGGCGGTTACTGGATGAAAGCATTGAAAGATAAAACGGCAGGGAAATAATGAAATGATCAGGGCGCACGTTACAGCGGTATTTTTGATGATGTATTCGCTGGTTACCTTTAGCCAGCATCAAAAAGGCAGTGCCATAAAACCTAATATCATTATTGTTTATATAGATGATCTGGGCTATGGGGATGTGGGCTGTTATGGGGCGAAGGGCGTTAAAACGCCAAATGTAGATTTCCTTGCTAAAAATGGTTTACGGTTTACTGATGCCCATTGCACGGCGGCTACCTGTACACCATCGCGCTATTCCATGTTTACCGGCAGTTATGCTTTTAGGAATAACGCGGCTATACTGCCCGGCGACGCCCCGCTGATTATTAAACCTGGAACAGGCACCCTGCCTGCTATGCTGCAAAGGGCAGGCTATACAACCGGCATTGTTGGCAAATGGCATTTAGGTTTGGGCAATGGTTATATAAACTGGAACAAAGAAATTAAGCCCGGCCCGCTTGAGCTGGGCTTTAATTATTCTTTTATAGTGCCAGCAACGCTTGATAGGGTACCGACTGTTTTTGTAGAGGGCCGTAAAGTTGTAAATCTTGATTTAAAAGACCCGATCAAAGTTGACTACACCAAAAAGATAGGCAATTACCCAACCGGGTTAGAGGAACCGCAACTATTGAAATTTAAAGGCGACAAACAACACAGCAATACCATAATCAATGGCATTAGCAGGATCGGTTATATGTCGGGTGGTAAGGCGGCTTTATGGAAGGATGAGGATATGGCTAAAGTGCTGTTACATAAGGCGAATGCTTTCTTAAACAAGAATAAAAGCCAACCTTTTTTCCTGTATTTCTCTTTTACTGATATCCATGTGCCACGGGCGCCCAATGCCATGTTTAAAAACAAAAGCACAATGGGTTCGCGGGGCGACGACATTGCGCAAATGGACTGGTCAGTTGGCGAATTATTAAAAACGGTTGCAAAATTAGGTTTATCAAAAAATACGCTGATCATTTTTACCAGCGATAATGGCCCCGTACTGGATGATGGTTATGATGATAAGGCCATGCAATTAGTAGGGCAACACCAGCCGGGAGGCCCCTTTAAAGGTGGTAAGTATAGCGCGTATGAAGCGGGTACACGTGTGCCAACTATCGTTTATTGGCCAAATTATGTTAAACCGGGTATCAGCACAGCGTTGATCAACCAGGTAGACCTGTTTGCATCCTTTGCCCAACTCGCCAATCAAAAGTTAAAGCCTTCAGACGCGCCCGATAGTTTTAATATGCTTGACCAGTGGTTGGGTAAGCAAAAACAGGGCCGCCAGGAAATGATTGAAGAATCATTCACCATGGCTTTAAGGGCAGGGGACTGGAAATATATTGAACCGGTAACTAGGCCCGTTCCGGATTGGCTTACCAATAAGCAAGTGCCAACCGGGTTACAGGCAAAGCCGCAGTTGTTTAACTTAAAAAACGATGTAAGTGAGCAATACAACGTGGCGGAAAAATTTCCGGAACAAACAAAAAAAATGAAACTAATTTTAACAAGAATTATACAACATACAAGCAGGCCATCTTATGAGAAGCAGAATTCTTTGTACAGTGAAAAACGCCGGTGTAGTGTCCGGAGTCGTTTTGATTCTTTCCGGCTGCGTCCGGCACCAAAAAGATAGTGCAGATCAAAGTGGCGTAAGTGTGCAGGCAGCTGACAGCGTTAACAGTAAAGGAATGGTCCGTTTATCCGGAGGAACTTTCCAAATGGGATCGGATGATGCCGGGTTTACGGATGCCCGGCCGGTGCATAAGGTAACGGTTAAAGGTTTTTGGATGGATGAGCATGAGGTAACTAACGCGCAATTTAAACAATTTGTAGATGCAACGCATTATGTCACCGTAGCCGAACAAACGTTAGATCCGGCTGATTTTCCCGGCGTTGACCCGGTCAATCTTGTTCCCGGATCGGCTGTTTTCAACCCACCCGGTACCCCCGTTTCATTGGATAACTCAATGCAATGGTGGAAGTATGTGCCCGGTGCATGCTGGAGCCATCCATTTGGGCCGGAAAGTACAATTAAAGACATTGAAAATTACCCCGTTGTTCATGTTTGTTATGAAGATGCGATGGCCTATGCCAGGTGGGCAGGTAAGCGTTTGCCTACCGAAGCTGAATGGGAATTTGCCGCGCGCGGGGGCAAAACAGCCACTACGTATTACTGGGGTAATGAGTTGCATCCGGGTGGAAAAATGATGTCAAATAATTTTCAGGGGCATTTCCCTGATGCGGACAAAGGTACGGATGGTTATAAAGGTTTAGCGCCGGTAATGTCGTTCCCGGCAAATGCTTATGGCCTGTTTGATATGGAAGGTAACGCCTGGGAATGGTGCAATGATTTTTATCGCCCAGACTATTATGCGAATAGTCCGGAGGCAAATCCGCAGGGGCCGGATGATAGTTTTGATCCGGATGATCCCAAATCTGTGGTAAGGGTACAAAGAGGGGGTTCGTTCATATGCAGCGAACAGTATTGTATCAGGTATAAAGCCGGGAGCAGGGGCAAGGGAGAAATAAGAAGTGCTTCCAATAATCTGGGTTTCCGCTGTGTAAAAGATTGAAGATCAGAGAATAGGGCACAGGGTCATTAATAAGGGTTTTTCGCGCTCTTTTGATATACTTTTTTGGCAGGTTGGCACATGAAAAATGAGACAATTAAACCAAAAAATGAACAGTTTGAGCAATAGTAATTAGTTTAATTTGAAGGAGAATATCAGACGTTATAAACCACCCTCGTCTATATTAAACCAATTAAATCAATTATTATGAAAGAAACTTTACCTAAACGGCCGGGTAGCGGATACCGGCAAATGTTATCTGCGGGGCGCTTAAACACTAAAAAGGTGTTGGTAGCAATCCTGGTGATCAGTCTCCTTTTTAATTATTTTAATGCCTTTGCGCAATCTGTCCGTGTTAGCGGCACTGTAACTGATGAAGCCGGCCTGCCCGTTATTGGCGCTACTGTAAAAGTAAAAGGCCAAACAACAAGTGCGGCTACCAATTTAACCGGTATTTATACTATTGAAGCACCTGCAAACGGCGTGCTGCAAATTTCTTATCTGGGCTACATCAGCCAGGATGTTGAAGTGAATAATCGGGCTACCGTAAACGTTAAACTACAGGTAAGCAGCAAGGGGCTTGATGAGGTAGTGGTTGTTGGCTACGGTACCGTAAGAAAAAGCGACCTTACCGGAGCGGTAACTTCTATAAAAGCCGCCGATCTTACTAAAGGCACCAATGTAAACGTACAGCAGGCCCTTATCGGGCGTGCGTCTGGTGTGCAGGTATATCAAAAAAGCGGCGAACCGGGTTCGGCCATGAGTGTGCAGGTGAGGGGTATTACTTCTATTACCGGAAATAACGATCCGCTGTATGTAATTGACGGGTTGCCGGTGAATGACCAGGTTGCCGTAGGTTCTACAGCGCCGGGTGGTACAACCAGTAATCCCAATAACCGTTCAGCCATGAACAGCCTCAACCCATCTGATATTGAATCAATGGAGATACTTAAAGATGCCTCGGCCACCGCGATATATGGATCACGCGGTGCTAACGGCGTAGTACTTATCACCACCAAAAAAGGTAAGAACGGCAAAATGAAGGTAGATTATAATGTATCTGCCGGAACTCAAAAGGCAAGCAGGGTATTGCGCTATATGAACGGTGATGAATATACACAGGCCATTAATGGCATTATTGATCTGGGTTCATTAAGTACTGCCAGGGTAACCGGCGATAACGCTAATACCGACTGGCAGTCGCACCTGCTCCGTACAGCGCCCCTTCAATCACATGATCTTTCCTTTTCAGGTGGAGGCGGCAATACCAAGTATTTCATATCTGCCGGATACCTGAAGCAGGATGGTATTATGTTAAAGTCGGGTACGCGCAGGTACAATGCACGGGTTAATGTAGAAAACGCCATCGCTTCTAAATACGCGGTAGGTATAAGCCTGGCCACTTCCTACAGTAAAGATTATTACAACGCAATAGGTGTAGGTTTAAATGATAATGCCAGTTCATTGTACATGGCCCAAAACTATGACCCTACAGCGCCCGCATATAATGCCAATGGCAGTTATTACCGTTCGCCGCTGATGGCGCCAATGGATAACCCCATAGCCGTAAACAACGGGCAATATGCAGAAGGTGATACTTACCGCACCTTTGGTAATATTTATGCAGAATATTTTTTAATGCCCGAATTATCGGCCAAGGTCAGGGTAGGCGCTGATATTAATGATGCCCAGCGTTATTTTTGGATAGACCCAACTACATTAACAGGTTTATCATACAACGGTTACGCCGATGTAAGGGATGGAAAACGTGGTTATTACTTAGGCGAAGCAACACTGAATTTTAATAAAACGTTTGCAACAGATCACCGTGTTTCGGCAGTGGCGGGTGCAACATATGAAAACTATACCTCAAGCTTTCTTGTTGCTAATTCGCGTTCATTTGCCCTGCCCGATCTTACCTTTAATGCATTAGGCACCGGCGATAATACGTTAAACGGGGTTAGTAACGGCAGGCAGGGAAATAAGCTCGTTTCCTTTTTAAGCAGGGTAAACTATTCATACAAAGGGAAATATCTGCTAACGGTTTCCATGCGTGCAGATGGTTCGGCGCGTTTTGGCCCTAACAAGCGTTTTGGTTATTTCCCTTCGGCGGCGGTGGCCTGGCGTGTACACGATGAAGATTTCCTGAAAGATAATGATGTATTAAGCGACTTGAAGTTCCGTGTAAGCTACGGTGCTACAGGTAACCAGCCTAATGCCAACTACCTGTACTTTTCAACCTATTCTGCCGGTCGCAACGCAATTTTCAACGGCACAAAAACAAGCAGTGTAAGCCCAACCCGCAGCGCGAATGCCGATCTGCAATGGGAATCAGCCAAACAGGCCGATATCGGTATTGATTTCAGCTTGTTTAAATCCAGGATAAGCGGGAGTATAGAGTATTATAACCGCAAAACAGCCAACCTTATTTATGATGTTCCGCAGGCTGCAAGTACAGGCTTTGGCTCAAAAACGCAAAACGTTGGCAGCATGAAAAACACCGGTTTGGAATTCTCTGTAAAAGGCAATGTGCTCTCCATAAAAGATTTCCGTATGGATGCAGGCTTTAACCTTACTACACTTAACAACAAGGTGCTTAGCCTTGGTGGTTTAAGTCAGGTAATTTATGGTGGTGCAGGTTCGGTAGGTTCAATAGGTATACTTAAACCCGGCGAATCAATTGGTTCATACTACGGCTACATTGTTGACGGCGTATGGCAAACCGGCGACGATTTTAGCAAGGCGCAAACAGGTGTTAGGCCGGGCGACTTAAAATACAGGGATATTGATGGTAACAAACAAATAAACGCTAACGACAGGGTAGTGCTTGGCAAATCGTTACCTGATTTTTATTACGGCTTTAATACCGGTTTTACTTATAAAGATGTGATCCTGGATGTGTTTTTTGAAGGTTCACAGGGCGCTAAACTGTTAAACAGCAGCCTGGTTGACTCTTATTTCCCGGTGGATCTGCGCCGTAATAAATTGGCAGAACTGTACGTGAACCGCTGGACCCCAACTAACCCAACTAATGATTATCCATCGTTTTTACCAAATGATGTACAGGGCCAAAGGCAGGTGAATAGCAAAACAGTTGAAAACGCCTCGTATCTGAGGTTGCAATCTGTTCGCCTATCATACAAAGTGCCGCTTCCTAAAAACAAGGTTATAAGTAATGTAACTGTATTTGTTAATGGCCAAAACCTGCACACCTGGACAAAGTACACAGGCTCTGATCCGGCTGCGAACTCGCTGGGCGATAATATTTTAAGGTTAGATTATAATTCATATCCTTTAACACGCACGTACACAGCGGGTATGAACATACAGTTCTGATAGTAAACCAATTACTGAATAATAAAAGATATAAAAATGAAAACATTTGCTAAATATATATACCTGTTAGGACTGATGGCCATCGTTACCTCGTGTGAGAAGACATTGGAAGTAACCCCGCAATCTGAATTTTCGCCGGAAAGCCTCTTAACTTCAGAGGCAGGGATCAAATCAGTGTTATTTTCCGCATATGCCGAATCGCAGCAGCAAAACTCTACCCGTTATGTAATTAATAATTCGGAGATGTGTACGGATATGGCCTATAATACAGGCGGCGCCGAAAATGGCCAGCTCATTACCATTATCAATTTTACCTGGGATGCTTCACTCGGAACATTTAGCGCTGATGTATGGAGCCCTAATTACCGTTCAATACGTGATGCCAATAACGTTTTACAAAATATTGCCCAGGTAAACACAAGCGATGCTAATAAAAAGCTGTTTACGGCAGAAGCAAGGGTACTTAGGGCACAAGCGTACGCTACGCTTTATAGCTGGTTTGGCCCGGTGCCGTTAAGGACGCCCGAAACGCAAACCGGTGATTTGGCCAAAGCAACGGATCAGGAAATGAAGGACTTTATTGAGAAGGATATTACAGAATCGTTGGCAGATCTTCCTGATCCGGGTAAAGAGGTGGCTTTTGGCCGTTATAATAAAGGGGTGGCCAATGCTATCCTGGCTAAATTTTACCTAAACACCAAACAATGGCAAAAGGCGGCAGATGCAGCCAAGGCTGTGATGGATTTTAATTACTACATCCTTTACCCAGGCTTTGCCGAAATGTTCAGGATCGAAAACAAGATGAATAAAGAAATGATATCGGTAGTTCCCTGCCGCCCCGAAGATCCGTTTGGTAACTGGTTCCAGGCCGGCGCGCTTCCTCCGGCATATAAAAGCAGCGCTCAGTTCCCTGGGTTTACATACAAGGCCAGTATGTCAAACTTCGCTACCCAATACCGGTTGCGCACTGGGTTTGTAAATACCTTTGCGCCCAATGATAAGCGTTTATCACTTATTTGCACCAGCTATGTTAACAGCAGCGATGTAGTTGTTAATTTGAGCGCCGGCGATAATGCCAGAAGCTTTAAATACTGGGATAATAATACCGTGGGCAATAACAGTGGTACCGATGTGCCTGTTCTACGCTATTCAGATATCCTGCTTACACGTGCCGAAGCTTTGAATGAAATAAGCGGGCCAGGTACAGAGTCCTTTACCCTTATAAACCTGGTAAGAAGAAGGGCTGGCCTGGCTGATCTTGACCTGATTAATACACCTACTAAAGACGCTTTCCGCGATGCGGTTTTGCGCGAGCGCGGATGGGAGTTTGTAACGGAAGCAAAACGCCGGGAAGACCTGATCCGCCATGGCAAATTTATTTCATCAGCTTTGGCCAGGGGTATTACTAACGCGAACCCTAACCGGATACTGTTCCCAATACCACAATCAGAAATTGATGCCAATAAGCTTTGTGTTCAAAATACAGGGTACTAATTAAATACCTGTATA
Organism: Mucilaginibacter sp.; assembly: GCF_041660805.1. Classification (GTDB taxonomy): domain Bacteria; phylum Bacteroidota; class Bacteroidia; order Sphingobacteriales; family Sphingobacteriaceae; genus Mucilaginibacter. Next base: position 59,911 of record NZ_JBAZVP010000019.1, read on the forward strand.
AAAAAGCCACAAAGGGTATGTTAAACACTTATCCTTTGTGGTATTAATAATTAAAACTATAATAATATGTTCTATCGTAAAATCAAGTTAACGTTGTCTCTGTGTTTGGTATGTAGCGGCTTTATAAGCTTTGCTCAAAATATATGGCCAGCTGCTAAAGCCAACAAATGGTATCAGGCGCAGGAATGGCCGCGTGGCTGTAATTTTCAGCCCAGTACGGCTATCAACCAGTTAGAAATGTTTCAGGCTGATACTTTCGATCCGGCAACGCTCGAAAAAGAGTTAGGATGGGCGCAGAACCTGGGAATGAATACTATGCGCGTTTTTCTGCATCATACCGCATGGACATCTGATAAAGCCGGTTTCAAAAAACGACTGGACAATTACCTGGCCATTTCTGATAAGCATGGCATTAAAACTATACTGGTATTTTTTGATGATTGCTGGAATGATAAATATGCGCCGGGGAAACAACCCGGCCCTAAGCCCGGCGTACATAACAGTGGTTGGCTGCGCGATCCGGGAACCGATATCCGCAACAACGCCGATAGCTTAAAAATGCTGGAAACCTATGTAAAGGATATCATCGCCACTCATAAGGATGATAAGAGGATACAAATGTGGGACCTGTATAATGAACCGGGTAACAATAAATATATTGATAACAGCCTGCCCTTATTAAAAGCTGTTTTTAGCTGGGCCCGCGCCGTAAATCCATCGCAACCACTTACATCAGGTGTATGGAACTACGGTAAAATTTTTGATAACCTTAATACCTTTCAACTGGAAAACTCAGATGTGATCACCTATCACCATTACGGTTATGTGGATGCCCACAAAAAGAAAGTGGAAGAACTGAAAAAGTATGGACGCCCGTTAATTTGTACCGAATATATGGCACGCCGGAACGGTAGCCTTTTTCAAACGGTGATGCCTATGCTGAAACAGGAAAATGTTGGGGCTATTAACTGGGGGTTCGTATCAGGAAAAACAAATACTATTTATGCCTGGGACACTCCGATACCAAGCGGTAAAGAACCCGAACTGTGGTTTCATGATATTTTCCGTAAAGATGGTACCCCTTTCAGTGAAAACGAAATTTTGTCTATAAAAGCTGTTACGGCTAAGAAATAACCGTAACAGCTTGATCTGCCGCAGAAAACCACAGGGATACTGGTGTGGAAAGCAAGGCGATATGTACTAAAGGCAGGGGTTAATTCATTGGTGATTTAATTTATCATCAATGAATTAATTTCGGTGTTATTTTTCACTTTGTCCCCGGCTTTTATTTTTTCACAAGGAAAAAACAAGATTTTATTTTGATAATTAAAACATCTATCGTAATATTGCAATATGTAATTATGGGACTCACCAAAACAGAAATATTTACAGAAGAGCAGAACAAACTGGCTGTTATGCTTAAAGCGATTGCGCACCCTGCACGAATCGCTATCCTTGAGCAAATCATCAAGGCGAACGCCTGCATTTGTGGTGACCTGGCCGATGAACTGGGTTTGGCACAACCTACCATCTCACAGCATTTAAAAGAATTAAAGAATGCGGGATTAATTCAAGGCACTATAGAAGGCGTAAGTGTATGTTATTGCATTAATCCTTCAGTTTGGAATGAATTACAAAATCAACTTAGCGGTTTCTTTAATACGTACAATGTAAAAGCGAATTGCTGCTAAATTTTTTATACTAATCTATCGTAATATTGCAATACAGCGTTAAAAACATATCATTATGGAAAGCTTAAAATGGTCATCATTTAAACAACAATTGCAGGCAAACCCTCACCTGATCCTTCAATTTCAATATGCAGAGAACCAATGGGTAGATGCAGCCTATCATATTACAGAAATTAAACAAGCCCCTATCACATCAGTAGATTGCGGCGGCGTGATGAATGCCTGGACAGAGATCATTGTGCAGCTTTGGGTACCTGATGGCGACCAGCAGGATAGAGCTATGCACGTAGGTAAAGCATTATCCATTGTTGACCTTGTAGAAAAAGTATTGCCTTTGAACCCTAATGGCATCGTTAAAATTGAATTTGGCAATTCTCAATTTGATACACGCCAAATGCTGCCTAAGACGCTGGTGATTGATGGGGATAACCTGATCGTTGACCTGCGCCCCGATGCTGTGCAATGTAAAGCTATTGAAAGAGGTGGTAGTTGCGGTACAAACGACAAAGGAGAAGAATGCTGTACACCTGTTGTAGAAGTTAAACCAAAAATACAGTTAATGAACCTGGCCGTAGCCGGTGAAAGCACCTGCACACCGGGTTCTGGCTGCTGTTAATTAACAACATGATCATACATCAGGCACAACCATACAGGCCGGCGGCTTTAGCACTGCTGGCGTCACAGAACTTACCGGTAGATGATCTGCCGGAAAATTTGGATCATTTCCTGGTTGCCTTGCAGGGTAAAGAAGTTATTGGCGTTGTTGGTGTGGAAGTTTACGGTGCCTACGGTTTGCTCAGATCATTGGCTGTTCACCCGGATCACAGGGATAATAAAATTGGCCATAAATTGCTTCAGCGTATTGAGGAACTGAGCAATTTGAAAGGGCTTACAGAACTTTACCTGCTAACGGAAACCGCACCCGGTTACTTTGATGCCCACGGTTATCAAAAAATAACCAGGCCGGACGTACCTGAAGAGGTTCAGCAATCATCAGAGTGCAGCCATGTATGCCCGGCATCCGCTATCGTCATGAAAAAAAAACTAAAATGAATAAGAAAAATATACTGGTATTATGTACAGGCAATAGCTGCCGCAGCCAACTGGCTGAAGGTTACCTGCGCTATTTCGCGGGTGATAAAGCGAATATCTATAGCGCAGGAATTGAGACACATGGCGTTAACCCCAAAGCGGTAAAAGTTATGGCTGAAGATCATTTGGACATATCTAACCACACATCAAACCATGTTGATGAGTACATGGACATAAAATTTGATCATATCATCACAGTTTGTGATAATGCGAATGAGGCTTGCCCTTTCTTCCCCGGTAAAGCGGAAAGATCTCATCAAAATTTCCCAGACCCTGCTAAAGCACGCGGGAGTGAGGAAGAGATTCTTGTTGAATTTAGAAGGGTGAGAGATATGATCAAAGTTTATTCAGCGGATTTTGTTCAAAAACATTTGTGAGAGTTTGCCATGAAAATGGAATAGAAGGCTCTGAAGATTTTGATTATCTAACGGTTCAATAAACGAATTTCTTCGGATTATTCTTTACCTGAGCGGATTGTAATTCTCCAGGTTTTACCGGGCCGGAATAACTGGCTTTAGGAGAGTCGTTTTCAGTTGCTTCCATAAGTTATCAGGTTATTAAAACGTGTCTGCAAGAGCTACAGATAGCTAAAATTAACATATCCCTTACTTTCTTTTATTGAAAGTATAACATCAAAAATTAACAGAAATGCCAGCAAATAACTGTGCTCCGGTGGCTGAACGAAAAAAGCTAAGTTTTCTTGACCGTTACTTAACCTTATGGATATTCCTGGCCATGGCCGCAGGTGTAGCTGTCGGTTATTTCATTCCATCCTCATCTGGGTTCATCAATTCTTTTTCCAGCGGGACTACCAATATTCCTTTAGCCATCGGTTTAATTTTGATGATGTACCCGCCGCTTGCCAAAGTGAAATACGAGAAGATGGGCGAAGTATTTAAAGATACAAAAGTATTAAGCGCATCCCTGATATTGAATTGGATCGTCGGCCCGGTACTCATGTTCGTTTTAGCGATCACACTGTTACGTGATCACCCTGCATATATGGTGGGGTTGATACTTATTGGTCTTGCCCGTTGCATTGCAATGGTTGTGGTATGGAATGAACTTGCCGAAGGCAACCGTGAATATGCTGCCGGCTTGATCGCTTTAAACAGCATCTTTCAGGTATTACTGTACAGTGTATATGCCTATTTATTCATCACCGTTTTACCTCCGCTATTCGGGTTAAAAGGACTGGCCGTAAATATAACCATAGGTGAAATAGCCAAAAGCGTAGGCATTTACCTGGGCCTCCCTTTCGCGGCAGGTATCATCAGTCGGTATACATTGATAAAAATTAAGGGCGAAGAATGGTTTCAAACCAAATATGTCCCATTTATTTCACCAATTACCTTGATCGCCTTATTGTTTACCATTGTGGTAATGTTCAGCTTAAAGGGCAACCTGATCGTACAAATACCGTTTGATGTAATCCGTATTGCCATACCGCTAGTCATCTATTTCACGATCATGTTCGTACTGAGTTTTTTCATCGGCAAATCATTCGGGGCTGATTACAGCAGAAGCACCTCTATCGCTTTTACAGCAACCGGCAATAATTTTGAACTGGCCATTGCGGTAGCAATTGGGGTATTCGGTATTAATTCAGGCGAGGCATTTGCCGGCGTTATCGGTCCGCTGGTAGAAGTACCCGCCCTGATCGCTTTAGTAAACCTGGCTTTTTGGTTCAGGAAAAAATATTATAAAACAGCTGTTGTTATCTCATAGTATTCTCTGATATACATATCAACCTGCCCGGCCTCTGAAGCGATGCCGGCAGATCTTGTTAATCCACTTGCTTAATTTTTACCGTTAGTAACGACCAGGCCGCTATCACCATAAATACCGCCGATACCTGGTAAATAATGGATAGACTGATATGTGCATCCATCATCATGCCACCAATATATACCATTGTGCCGCCAATGATGGTGCTTAAAAAATTCAGGAAGCCGTAACCGGTGGCAATGTACTTACCATCAATCACCTGGCAAAGTATCGGCATCAGGTTACCGTCATTAAAGCCACGTGCCAACCCATAAACCATCATAGCAACAATGGCGAGAGGGAAAAAATGCGTGGATGCCATTAGAAACAAACAGGGCGCGCCTATGCTAAAGCCAATGATGATGAGATACAACCGGCTCCGTTTATTTGACTTATACCATCTATCGGCCAGGATGCCTCCCAGTACCACGCCTATAAACGAACCCACTTGTACATAGCCTGTTGCCGAAAAACCTGCCTTGCCCAAACCAAGCATAAAGTGTTCTTTAAAAAAGGTAGGCAACCAACCATAGATCATCCAGTTAACAATTCCCAACACACAAAAGTAAAACATCAGCACTAAAAAGGATTTTTCAGAGATCAACATCCGGATAGTTTGGAACAAGCCCAGGCGGGTTTCCTTTACTGGTGTTGCATCTTTAGATACAAACTCATCAGCCTGTTTATTTTTATTATCGCGCAAAAAGTAGATGAGTATAATTCCATAGATGATACCGAATAAACCAATTACCTGGAAGCCGTAACGCCAGCCCCAATGCATAGACATATAACCACCAACGCCGCCCAGTGCCTGGCCCGCATACAGGCCGCTCATGTGCAGCCCCGTTGCTAACGAACGTGTTTTGCCCTTGTGATAATCAGCTATCATGGCCAGCCCTGCCGGAATATAACAGGCCTCGCTAATGCCCATTATTACGCGGGCCACCAGCATCTCAGAAAAAGAATGAACAAAGCCAGTCCACAACGTTACCGCCGACCATACGCATACGCTGAATATAATAATGCGCTTACGCCCGTATGTATCAGCCAGGTATCCTCCAAGCGGACTTAATATCCCATATGATAATAAAAACATGGTAGTCAGCAAACCAAACTGGGCATCAGTTAAAGTAAACTCGGCCACAATTGGGTCGCGCATGGATGCGATAAGGTTACGGTCGAAGTAATTTAAAAAAGCGACCAGCCACAGTATTCCTACAATAGCCCAGGGGTAAAACCAGCCTGCCGGCCTGGTGTTTTTTAATTCCATTTTATGCTGTTGAATTTTATTTAACTTTTACGGTTAATACCCTTGGCGTACGTACCGCCGGCCTTACTTCGCCCCCTGGGAACACCAGGTAGCCGCGCCACATGACCACGCTGGTAGTTACCGGCGCTAACACACTCCCGTTTGGGTTTGTTGCAACATCAGCTTTTATATCGGTTTTGATTTTAAACGGTTGCGACCAGGTATCAGCAGCTATGTTATAGCTCAATACTCTATCTGAAAACCCGGGATGCTTTTCTTTCAGGCTGGCGGCATCATCGGCCAATTTACCATCGTCTCCCCCAAATATCAATAATTCATTCCCTTTGATATTTAACGCTGGGCCAGCCGCCGCTACCACTGCACATGGCAGATTGGCCAGTGTTTTCCATCCCTTGCCGGGGATATATTTATAAGCGTCATTCAAATAACGACGGTGCGCGGTTCCATTTTTTTCTTCCAGATCAGCGCCGCTAAAAAGGTAAAAAGCTTTACCATCCGTTCCTGCAAGGCTCAGCATTCGTGCCGGGCCGGGCCAGGTATCCAGGTTTTGCCATGCCGCTTCAGGTTTATCTAAATCAAGTGACCAAAAGATATTCGCCGTGCTTTTAGCATCAGCCGTTAGCAATCCACCGGCTATATACACCTTATGCCCAATGATAACTCCACAAGAGTTTGCCAGCGATTGTGGCAATTGGGGGCCGCTTTCAATCCTGATCTTTTTGCCTGCGTAACTAATGATATATACGGTTGAAAGGTGCCCTTCGGCGTTACTACCGCCAATGCACAGCAGTTTTTCGCCATAGCTTACAGAAACGCCATAGCCTATAGGTTGCGGCAGTTTACCGGCAACTTTCCATTTACTTTTCGGGCTATCCAGCACAAATATTTTATCGGTCCATATTTTTTTTGAACCCGTCCACGGTGCGCCGCCATCCGGAAAATTTGCTCCGCCGGCTACAATGAGCGCACCATTTGACTGCCCCGCAAATGACCCTGCAAAACCAAACTTATCGGGGATCTGGGGTAACTCGCCCCAGGTTAATTGAACAACTTTTTTAACGGATTGTGCGGCTGTTAATACAGACATAGACAGACAAGTGATAAATAATAAACTAAACTTCATTGCTTGAATCAAAAAAAATAGGGGATTAGTTCCCTGGCCTTTTCCTGAGCGGCAGCCACCTCAGTGTCTGGTATCCATTTATAGGGCCAGCGCAAACGTGTACCAACTTGATAATGCCCGCCAACTGCGGCCAAAAACTTATCAAGCGCGGGGTTTGAATAGCCCTTCTGTTGCAGCGGCGTAATAACAGCCGAAAAAAAGGTTAATATATCCCATTGTATTTTTAGCGCATTGTCAATATCGGTATGCATCATTGCCCACCATTTTTGCGCGGCTTTGGGGTTGATACAGGCTACATTTGAATACGCTCCGGATGCTATCCCGCTTTTTACACCGCTTGCCAAAAAATGGCCGGGTACAAAAACGGATAAATGTGATGCGAAGTGCTTCATCTCCTCTATCCATGCTCCATCGTGGCTTAATAGTTTAACGCCTATTATTTGCGGTATTTGTTTAATAATTTGGTAATCAGATGGCTGCAAAACCCTTTTTGCATGTGGCGGGTTATATAATATTAAAGGGATATTACCGGCAGCTTCCGCAAGCTTTTGCAGATAATCTATTAATTCGGTATTGGTAACAGTTACCCAATCAGGTAAAATCACTTGAATACCATCCGGCTTAAGCTCTACCGCCCGTTTTAATCGTTCAAGAGAAATTATGGGCGATGTACTGCCTGCCCCAACCTGGAAACGCATTTCTGCTGCTAAACATTTTTCAGCCAGTATCTGGTTAATACTATCATATTCAGCTTCTGTTTGGTTATGAAACTCGCCAGCCGTGCCGTTTGAATAAATGCCATCAACCCCGGCAGCAATCAGTATATCTATTTCATCAGCCAGCTTTTGATAATTAAAAGTATCATCAGCATTTACAGGCAATAATAAAGTTGCCCAGTTACCCTTTAAATTTTTAGCAGTTAATTTTTCCTTCATCACATCTAAGCCATTGGTGGGCTGGCAGGTTTATGTAACAAAGATAATTATAAAGTAATTATGTAGTACATATATTATTAAAATATTTTAGAACAATGCAATAGCGGTATCGTGTTCCGGGAGGGAAGTAGAATAGAAATGTTTATGAAGCGGCGGGATGAAAAGGATCCTATTTTTTATTCAGGGTTTCAAAGTGTGGTAGCAAATGCGCGTACATACCGGCCTTAAAATCTTCTTTAGTTCCCGTTTTCAGAATGTTAACCAAATCGAGGTGGGTAGTTTTGCCGACTGTATATTCCCCTTTTTCCATGGTGGTAACATAACCAAAAACAGGCAGCAACATTACCTGGAAACGTTTTAAGGTATCATTACCAGTCATTTCATATAATTTACCATGAAAGGCGATCTCGTTTTTAACCCTGAATTTTTTAACGCCGTCATGGCTTTCGTTCAGTGCTATTTTTTCCAGTTCAGCAATATCCTTATCTGTTTTACGCAGGAACAGGAGGTCGGCCAAACCCATTTCCAATACCAGGCGCAGTTCAAAAAGGTCTTGTAAGATATGTTCGTCAATGATCAGTGGGTCCAGCACACGCTCAAAAGTTCCCAGGATGTCCGGGCGGGCCAGCAGCATGCCACGTTTTTTTCGGGTTTCAATCATTCCCAGCATGCGTAAACGGCTCAAAGCTTCGCGCACAACATTGCGGCTTACACCTAAGGCCGCCACCAGTTCCATCTCTTTTGGTAAGGCATCACCAGGTTTAAAAGATTTCTTTTTGAAAAATTCCCTTAACCGTAATTCAACAATGTCTGCCATTGTTTCGGTTGAAATACGCTCCAGATCTTTGCTTAAATTTCCCACATCCATTTTTTAGAATCCCTTAGTTTATCAATTATACGTAATTATTATGTAGAACAAAAGTAAATGACGCATCTGTTCATAAATATTTTAGGAGATGATTTTTTAAATAATCAAACGCCGCAATTGCTGATATTACAATTGTATGCGGCAAAGCAAGATCTAAGCTTACCATAATAGATGATTAAACCGGTAATCAAATTAAAATACCCAAACTTATTGATCAATTGAAAAGAACCAATATTGCGTTTTTTCATGCTCCCGGATGAGCCCCGCCATGCTATTAATTCGTGAAGTGATTAGCAATTAACCAGTTATAACAATGGTCTATCCATTTATCTTTGGTTGTAGGATTGTTAAGGCCGAAACCGTGGCCCCCTTCCTGATAGATATGCATTTCTGCCTTAACGCCATGTTTTTGCAACGCGATATAATAATTAATGCTGTTCGCTACCGGTACAACCTTATCATTGGATGCCGCTACCAAAAAAGTAGGGGGTGTATCGCTGGTGACCTGGAGTTCATTTGAGTATTCCTTTACTTTTTCGGGACTGGCGTTTTCACCGATCAGGGCCTTTTTAGATCCCTTATGCAAAATACTATCCTGAAAAGTGATCACCGGGTAAAGCAGCAACGCAAAATCCGGACGCAGGCTGACGTTATCGGGGTTATCTATCAGCGCCTTTTGATAATGAGTGGCTAAAGTAGAAGCCAAATGTCCGCCCGCGGAAAAGCCCATTATCCCGATTTTAGCAGGGTCGATATGCCATTCTGCAGCCCGGGTCCGGGCTATTTGTAGCGCACGCTGTGCATCCTGTAAAGGGCCGATCTCGCGATTTTGCATGATCAAGTCACTTGGCAGGCGGTATTTTAAAACGAAAGCCACAATACCCCTTGCATTAAAAGCGCGGGCCACATCGGCTCCTTCGCCATTTACAACAAGATAGCTATAGCCGCCTCCCGGGCATATGATCACAGCCATGCTGTTCGGTTTAGGGTTCTGCGGTAAATAAACGGTTAGCGTAGGGTCTACCACGTTGCTAACCTTGCCCCGTTTGGAGGTGGTGTCATTAACTTCTTTAACAACATTTTTTTTAGAATTGGGAATGACCTGGTATAGTGGAATAATACTTTGTGCTTTTAACTGTGCATTGGAAATCAGCATAATGGCCAGTACGGAGATAATAAAAGAGATTTTCATATTTGTTAATAATGGTTAAACAAAAATAAAAAATAAATTTGTTATTATGTAGAACATAATTATATATTTGATTTAGCAATTCCTATTTGCTCTGCCAATTATTAACCATTAAAATTAAAAAATGAAAAAGCATTTTACTGTAAGTGTGCACCCGCTGTTTTGCTATTTTGCTGTAGCTTTGTTTTTAGGAGGATCACTGTTGTTAATATCCTGCAAAAAAAATATGAGCCAGGATACTACATTGGCACCTGATATATATGAGGGTGCTAATGCATTACAAATACAAGCATCTCCAATTTACGCTACCCCAATAAATTTGTTTACAGGCGGCACTTCCGGTTATCATACTTACCGTATCCCATCCATCATCCGCAGTAAGAAAGGAACATTAATAGCTATTTGCGAAGGCCGCAAAAGCTTTAACAGCGATTATGGTAATATAGATGTGGTGTGCAAACGCTCTACCACAAACGGCGGCACATGGGGGGCCCTCCAAACAATTACAGGGGCCAATGTAGCGGATACCTGGGGGAACCCAACCCTGGTTGTTAACCAAACAGATGGTAAAATTTGGTTGTTTATGTCATGGAATGATGCCAACCACAGCCAAAGCGGCGCAGGCGGCCTTAATCCTATTAACGCCTGGGGGCAGCGCAGGGTATATGCCTGCTACAGTACTTATGATCAGGACGGAACAGCCTGGTCTGCACCAATAGATTTAACCAGCACTTTGTTGCCCGCAACTTACAAATGGGATGCAATGGGGCCGGGAATTGGTGTTCAAAAAACACATAGCCCCAATGCCAACCGTTTAATTATCCCTGCCATTGGCAGAAATATTTACAGTGATGATAATGGAGCCACCTGGGCCTACAGCACAATACCGGGCACCACCAGTGAAGGAACAATAGTTGAAAAGTTAAACGGCACGCTCATAAGGAACGACAGGTCAACTACATCTGACCTTTATCGCAGGGTATCTACCGGACAGATAGGTAGCTGGACAAACGCTTTTGCTAATGATACTGAGCTGCCCGACCCGCGTTGCCAGGCTTCCACCATCAGATATAATGATCCGCAACCAAACCGCATTTTCTTTATGAACTCTAACAGTCAAACGCAAAGAAGATGGCCAACCATCAGAATAACTTATGATGAAGGTGGAAGTTGGGCTATTGCCCGTGCTATACCCCAAAATGGTACCGGGCTGTTAGGCGGTTATACCAGCCTGGTTAAAACTGCCGATCTGATGACAGGCGCACTAATGGAATATAACACAGATTCGACCATTAGCGATTCCACAGGACACCGGTCCATCCAGTTTCACAAATTTAACCTGCCCTGGATTTTGAATGGTGCAACTGAGCCCATCGGTTATTAACAATTCCATTAGGTTATTTTAAATAATTAAATTTTATAGGATAAATCTTGTGCTTAACACACATGAATCATAGTACATAAAAATAAATATTATTTTTATGTACTACATAATAACTTTATAATTACATTTGTTTAGTAATCACCAATTATCAACCCTTTATGCCTATTCCGTCTAAAACAACCAAACATATTGCATATGTATCAATGCTGGTATGTTGCGTATTTTTATTAATTCATCAAAATTGTCGAGCCTTTACTAAGGACGGCGTAATGCCAGACCCGGCAGCATTAAACTATATTTATAAACCAGGAGATAACGGCTACGCTTGTTTTCGGATCCCGGCTTTGCTGACAACCAAAAACGGTATTTTACTGGCCTTTGCTGAAGCGCGCAAAAACAACTGCGGCGATTCAGGAGACATTGATCTGGTATTGCGCCGGTCTGCCGACGGCGGTGCTACCTGGAGCCCTTTGCAAGTAGTTTGGAGCGATTCGACCAATACCTGCGGCAACCCGGTGCCTATCCAGGATGCGATTACCGGGAAAATCCTGCTCATCAGTACCTGGAATTTAGGCACAGATCATGAAAAAGAAATTATAGGCCAAACCAGTAAAGATGGCCGCCATGTATACGTGCTTAGTTCTGCCGATGAGGGTAAGAGCTGGTCAGGGGCACGGGAGATAACACCGCAAGTTAAATTACCGGGCTGGACCTGGTATGCGACCGGGCCCTGCCATGGTGTACAGATTACCAAAGGCAAAAATAAGGGACGCCTGGTTGTGCCGGTGAACCATATAGAAAGTGCGACGAGTAAGAACTTTGCCCATGTGATTTATTCAGACGATCATGGCCAAAACTGGAAACTTGGAACAAATACGCCGCAAGACAAAACCAATGAAACAACAGTAGCTGAATTATCCGGCGGAAAACTGATGCTCAATATGCGCAATAGCGACCGGAATCATAAAACCCGCCTTACCGCCATCAGTACCAACGGCGGGCAAGACTGGGGCGATGTGCAGACGGATACGGTTCTCAATGAACCTATTTGCCAGGGAAGTTTGCTTAACTATTCTTTATCAAAAAAGAAATCGATACTTCTATTCAGTAACCCGGCCAGCCAAAAGGCCCGTGAAAATATGACCTTAAGAGTGAGCCTTGACGATGGACAGACCTGGCTGAACAGTGTGGTGATCCATGCCGGCCCTTCCGCTTATTCAGATATCGCGGTTTATCATGGCCAGGTTGCCTGTTTTTATGAAGCCGGCATCCTAAAACCATATGAAGGCATTGCCTTTAAAACACTCAGTTTGGACGGGTTGATGAAACCTTAATAGCCATTTTTTCATAAACAACTAATTAACCAACACCTAATTATAAACCACCAATATGTAGTACATCACTACTAAACTACAAGTTATGAAAAGAAAAATTATTTATTTATGGCTACTGATCTGTAGTCTCGCCATTGGGCAGGCGAACGCACAGTCGGGCAGTTTTACCGTTTCAGGTATTGTCACCGACGGCACAAAAAATGAAACATTGCCCGGAGTCAGTGTTTCCGTTAAAGGGACAACGATGGGCATCATCACAAGTATTGACGGTAAGTATACCTTAAAAGTGCCATCGTCAGATGCTACTCTTGTGTTTTCGTTCATCGGTTATGATCGGCAGGAAATCCCCTTAAAAGGACGTGCTACACTCAATGTAACCATGGCTGCCAATAATAAGTCGCTTTCGGAGGTTGTAGTAGTGGGTTACTCACAACAAACGCGCGAAAAAAATACCGCGGCAATCTCTAAGATCGATCCTAAGCAATTGGTTAATACGGCCAATGCTTCGCCAATTAATGCTTTGCAGGGCAAAATCGCCGGTGTTTCCATACCAATCTCAAATGGACAGCCGGGATCAGCACCTGCCAATATTATTATTCGCGGCGGCTCTAAGCTAAATGTTTATGGCTCGGGCGTGGGCAACTCAGGTGGCGACCCTACATTGAATTCTGATGCAGCAAGTCCACTAGTTATTGTAGATGGCATCTTCCGCCCTATGAAAGACATTAACCCGGATGATATCGAATCATTACAGGTGATGAAGGATGCGGCTTCTACTTCTATTTATGGTGCACGCGGGGCTAATGGCGTTATTGTTATTAAAACCAAAGGCGGCAAATTTGGCTCGGGTAAAGCCAACGTTACCTTTAATTACCGTACCAACTGGGAGGTGCCTACAGGTCAGCAAGATTACCTGAGCGCACGTGATTATCTTACACTCGCCCGTACAACTGCTAAAAATACTTTTGATGGGATAGATAAAAATGCCCTGCTTAATAACGGTGGCTTTAGCGCGGGTACAAAAGTTTATACAGCTAAAGGGCAGTATGGTGTAAGCACCAACCTTACAGCTTTGTATTCAAACATAGTTGCAATAGAAGGCCAGGCTTATGTAGATAATTTGCTTGCCAGGGGCTGGGAAACAATGGATGATCCTATTAACCCGGGCACCAAGCTGTTATTTGCTGATAACCATTACCAGGACCAGCTTTGGAATACCGGGATGACGAACAACTACAATTTAAGTGTTGATGGCGGTAGCCAAACGGCTAACTATAATGTATCGTTCAACTACATTAACCAGGCGGGTACTTTTGTGGGCACAAACTATAAGCGTTACAGTGGCCTAGGGAATTTTGCTTTTAAAGCGACCAATAACCTGCAAATTAATGCAATGTTAAACTACTCTAATGTATTGCCAAATTACGTAGCTGCTTATACAAATGATCTGGTTAGGGCTACCCGTATAACCCCGCTCATCCGTATCTTTAAAGACGATGGCACGCCGGCAACGGGTGAAAATCTTACTACCCGCAACCGGTTCCATACCCTGGCTTATGATAATACCCAGCTATCTACTGAGCGGGTAGCCTCTAAGGTTGATGCAGATTGGAACATTCTTAAAGGCTTACACTTTAGGCCGGCATTATCTTACCTGATTACCGATAATACCGCCTTGTTTTCACGAAAAGCGTTTCCTGATCCTATCCAGTTTGCCACTTCCCGCTTAAAAACTGAAAACGTGAACAATACCCGCCAACTCATGATCGATCAGATCTTACAGTATGATTATACTTACAAGCAGGATCATAGCTTTATGGTTTTGGCTGGTTTTAACTACACCCGCAACACAGGTAACGTAATAGATATTGGTTCGCAGCGTGGTACAAATGATTATATTACTACCATTACAGAGCCACCGGTAACTACTGTAAACGGAGTAACGGTTACTAATGTAACCAACTTTGGCACCAGCTTAAGCGAATCGAAATCGGCCAGCTTTTTCGGTCAGCTTGGCTATGATTACAAATCCAAATACCTGTTGAACGCAGTAATAAGGCGCGATGGGTTCTCCAACTTTGCTCCAGCCTATAAGTATGGTACTTTTCCATCTGCATCGGTAGGTTGGAATATTCATAAAGAATCATTCTGGAAAGAAAATAAATCGGTGAGCAGCCTGAAGTTACGTGGCAGCTGGGGTACGGCCGGCGGAAATGATCTTAGTTATACCGATACCTATGGCGGTTATACAGATAATGTTTATAACCAGCTTTCGGGTATACAACGGGCCAACTTATCAAACCCAAATCTGAAATGGGAAACCACCCAACTTACAGATATTGCTGTAGATGCCGGTTTTTTAAATGACAGGATCAGTTTAACGGTAGATTTTTATAACAAATTAACGAAGGATAGGCTTGATTCGAAACCACTACCTGCCGAAGCTCCGTTTTCAAGCATCAAATTTAACAACGGTACCATACAAAATAAGGGGATTGAGATTGAACTGGGAGCAACGGTTATACGTGCCGGAAGTTTTAACTGGCGCACCAATTTATCGTTTGCATATAATGCGCAAAAGGTTATCTCATTACCGTTTAACGGCCGTGACAAAAACCGCCAGGGCGGAGGTGTTGTAATAGATCCAAACAGCGGCAAAGAAATTGAAGTTGGCGGTTATGCCGAAGGTGAGCGTCCGTTTGCTTATTATGCCTGGAAGGTTGAAAAAGTGTTTTCCACAGAAGAAGAAGCGCTGGCCTGGTCTGCAACGCACGTGGACAGGATAGCTACCCCATCGGGCATTGCTGTTGGTAAACATGCCGGTGACTACCAGTTCGCCGATCTTAATAACGACGGTATCATTGATAGCCGCGACCTGATTAAAATGGGATATAAAACGCCCAACCGCACAGGTGGCATGCAAAACACTTTCAATTATAAAAGCTTTTCCATGCGTGTGAACGTTGATTTTTCGCTGGGTAACATGATCGATAACGGTTCCCTTGGGCGTGAGTTAGGACAGGGTCGTGCTTATAACGAGGGCGCACCTGTAGAAGCACTTGGCCCCGATATCTGGCAAAAACCAGGAGACGTAGGAAAAAAATATGCCCGCTTCTCATTTGGCGATGCCGATTTTGGACAAAAGAATTTTATCCGCCAGGCCGCTGCAGATGTAGGTACCGGAAGTGCGTATAGCGCGGATGTGTCTACCCTGATCAGTAAAGGCGACTTCCTGGCTCTCCGCGAAGTTTACCTGAGTTATGACCTGCCTAAGCATATACTTTCAAAAATTAAAGCAACCAGCCTTACAATTTTTGTAAGCGGCAACAACCTGGGGTACATTACCGCCTATAAAGGCTTAAACCCAGAGGTAACAACCGGCTTTGATCCGGGTGGTTACCCACGTGCAAGGCAATTTACTTTAGGCGCATCAATCAGATTTTAATTATAAGCATTATGAAAAAGATTTATATTATTACCACTGTTATTGTTTTAATGGGAGTAAGTTTTACATCATGTAATAAACTATTGGAGGTGACTCCGAAATCACAGATTACCGAACAGGTTTATTTCAAAAATGAAACAGACTTTGAACCTTACGTTATCGGTACTTACACCTCCATCCGCGCATTTGCCAATTCCCTTTTATATGGCGACGAACGCAGTGAGGAATTGATCAATGGCACAACAACGCGTTTAACAACCGCATGGTCACAAATACTTAGCCCAACAGTTGGTGCTATTAACTACAATGGCCAATATAAGGCTATAGGCAATGTTAACTTACTGCTTGATAAGATTGAGCCGTTCGCATTCACAAATACCACTTTAAAAAACAAGCTGAAAGCCGAGGCCCTTTGCCAGCGTGCATATACTTACTTCTTTTTGGTAAGGGTAGTGGGCGATACGCCGCTGATGCTGCAAGCCATCACTGATGATAATGTGCCGTTGTTACCCAGGGCCAAAGCGGCCGATGTAATGAAGCAGATCTTCGCGGATCTGGATATGGCCATCAGCCTGTTTCCTGATAAAACATACCAGAACAAGTATCGTTTTTCATATGGTGCAGCACTAGCGCTTAAAACAGAGGCCAAAGTATGGAGCGCCAAAGTTTTAACCGGCGGAGCAACCGATTTTAATGATGCCATCACCGCGGGTGCAGCCCTGGAGGCTACAGGTGTAAGTTTGTTGCCAAACTTTAAGGACGTAACCACTACCCGTGCAAATGCCGAAGTCATTATGTCGGCTTATTATAATCGCGACGAAACAGGCGCCAATTACGGGTCAAATGCACTGCCATTTTTAACGGCGATATCCAATGCCACTAACCTGGATAGCATTCCATATGTAGTTACCTCATCAAACGGGCTGGGCGCTTACCAGATCAGTTTGCAAAGCCGTCAGTTGTTTAGCGGGCTTACTAATGATAAGCGTGTTCCGTATACATTTATTATCGAGCGCCAGGGTACCGTGAAAAAAAGCGCCTGGATCACTAAAATGCCCGGCACAAAATATGTTGACGACCGCGTGTCAGATAATGACCTGATCATGTGGCGCCTGGCTGATATTTACTTATTGGAAGCCGAAGCTTATGCAGGCATTAATAATACAACCAAAGCCATTGAATATTTGAATAAAGTAAGGGTAAGGGCCGGCAATGGTAATTATACCGGTGCTACAGACAAGGCCACCGTAGAGCGGGCCATTTTTGATGAGCGTGGCCGCGAACTGTTCTTTGAGAATAAACGATGGTATGATATTGTACGGTTCCATTTTGGCGGTACAATTAACGCCTATACTTATGTGCCAAATCTTAAGGGGAAAACTACGCCTTTATTTTGGCCGTTATCCACCACCGTATTAGCTGCCAATGCCAATCTTACGCAAACACCAGGTTATTAATAATTGCCATATCAGTTACAAATAATGAAAAAGGAAGAGTTATTTAACTACAGGAAGCTGACAGACGCGGAACTTCATGCTTATAATGAAGACGGCTTCCTGGTTATTAAAGGGATTTTAAAGCAAGAGGGAATTGACCAGGTGCGCAGGGAATGTATGGCCGCCTGGGATAAAGAGAAAGAGGGTTTTGATCCTGATAAAAGCTGGTTACAAAACTCCTTGCTGGTGAATATACATCACCAGGCGCCATCAGTGCGCGATTATTATTTCGAAGGGCCGTTAGTTGACATCGCTACCCAAATTATTGGGCCAAATATTAAAGGAGCAACTTCGCAGCTTACTTTTAAAATGAAGGGCAATACCAAGCCGTTTGGATGGCACCAGGACAATGGCTATGGCGAACTGGAACCCTACAACGCCTTAACTACATTAACCGCGCTTGATGATACCGACCGGGGCAACGGCTGTTTATGGCTTATACCCGGAAGCCATAAGCAAGGTCAGATTAAGGTTAAGCAGGATGAGGATCAAAAGAAAAGCCAATCAGAGATTGTGGTGGAGGCTGATGATAATTTGGCTGTACCGATGGAAATGAAAGCAGGCGACTCGCTGATCTTCAACTGCTGGATGCTGCATAAATCTGACGGGAACTATTCTACAGACCGCGACAGGCGAATCCTGTTTTTGCGTTATGCCGATGCTGATGCCATTGAAGTTTATAATGATCGCCGGCCCCGCTTAGGCAGGTTGGTACGTGGTCATACAAAATTTGACGAAGTAAAAGCTTTTGAAGCGGATAGATGATCCATATCCATTTAACTCATTAATTATTAGCGGTAGTGCCGTATAGGCTGTTTAGAAATTACAAATTATATTATTAATTACATATGAAAATCAAGGGAATTGTTGCGGCAAGTTTTGCAGCCTACCATAAAGATGGCTCACTGAATAAAGACTTAATACCGGTGCTGGTAGATAAACTGATTGCTGACGGAGTTTCCGGGGTATATATTTGCGGTACTAATGGTGAAGGCCCCAACCTGACGGTTGAAGAACGAATGGCTGTTGCCGAAGCTTATGTGGCTGCTGCGGCAAAACGAATTTTGGTAATGGTGCATGTGGGGCATACGTCCATTGAAGAATGTAAAAAGCTGGCCAAACACGCGGTATCCATTGGTGCCGACGCTATATCAGCTGTAGCCGCGTTTTATTTTAAGCCGGTATCGGTACAGAATCTTGTGGATTGTATGGCCGGGGTTGCCTCCGCCGCTCCTGAATTGCCATTTTATTATTACCACATGCCAACCTTAACCGGTGTGGGTATGGATATGGTAGAGTTTTTACGGTTGGGCGAAAAAAGTATCCCAAACCTGGCGGGCATTAAATATACGGCCTCAACCCTGCATGAATACCAGGCTTGCCTGAACTTTAAAAATGGCCGGTTTGAAGTGTTATTTGGTTACGATGAAATGCTGTTACCAGCCTTAGCTGTAGGTGCCGAAGGTGCTATTGGCAGCACCTATACTTTTGCCGCGCCGGTTTATTTAGACATTATTAAGCTGTATCATGCAGGCAAACATAACGAAGCCCGTGCCCTGCAATTAAAGGTGGTTGATTTTATCAGATGCATTATTAAGCATCCATCTATAGCCGCGCAACGGGCTATTATGCATATGCTGGGTATGGACATGGGCAGCCCAAGGTTACCGCTTACCGCGCTTACCGACGAAGGGTACAATCAACTAAAGACAGACCTGGAGGATATCGGTTTTTTTGAACTTTTAAAAAGTTATACGCATTAATTCGGGCAGAACGATCTCCCAAATTCCTCAGGAAAACTTAATTAAGCAGTTTCCCGGAGGAAGAAAACCATTTAGTATTAATACCGGATCTATACGTTTGATGAAAATATGAAAATAAGATACACCAAATTTATCCTTTGTGTCTTCCTGTTAATCAGCGGCAGCGCATTTGCCAAAGTTATTTTGCCGGCTGTTATTGGTAATAATATGGTGCTGCAGCAAAACAAGCAGGTGCCTTTATGGGGCAAGGCCCGGGTAAATGCAAAAGTGACCATTGTTACTTCATGGAACCACAAGCTATACACAGTTTGGGCTAAAAAGGATAGCACCTGGCGCCTTCTGGTGCAAACCCCTAAAGCGGGCGGCCCTTATGAAGTGAGTTTTAATGACGGACAATCCCTGGTCTTGAAAAATATACTGATTGGTGAAGTGTGGGTATGTTCGGGCCAGTCAAACATGGAAATGCCCGTGAAGGGATTCGGCAATCAGCCGGTATTAAACAGCAGCGACTTGCTCCTGGATGCCGAAAATTCAAATATCAGGTTGTTTCGCCTGGAAAGGGCTTCGTCCCGCTCCCCGCAAAATGATTGTAAAGCCACACCCTGGGAAGAGGCCAATGCGCAAAGCGTTAAGGATTTTAGCGCAGTAGGCTACATGTACGCTAAAATTTTGCAGGAAAAGTTAAAAGTTCCTGTGGGCGTCATCATGTCAGTATGGGGAGGTACCATGGTTGAGGCCTGGATGGATCAAGCCAGCCTGAAAGAGTTCCCGGAAATTAAAATGGCGCCGGATACGGCTAAGGTGATTAATAAAAATGACCCCACCGTGCTGTTTAATGCCATGATCAATCCTGTTGTGGGCTACGGTATTAAAGGCGTAATTTGGTACCAGGGCGAGCAAAATCGCATCAATTACCAGCAATACGACCGGTTGCTGGCGGCGATGGTTAACGAATGGCGCAAAATTTGGCAAATGGGGGAATGGCCGTTTTATTATGTACAAATTGCCCCATACACCTATACTCTCAAAGATAAACAGGGTTTGGCCGCGTATTTACGGGAAGCGCAGCAAAAAGCTATGGCCGAAATTCCTAACTCCGGCATGGCAGTGACCATGGACCTGGGTAGCGAAAAGTCCATTCATCCGCCCGACAAATTACCCATAAGCAAGCGGCTGGCTTATTGGGCATTAGCAAATACGTACGGTAAAAAAGGTCTGAATTACCAAAGCCCGGTTTATAAATCGATGAAGGTTACGGCCAGTAATGCCTTTATCAATTTCGATGCTACTCCAAACGGATTGACCAGTTTTGGCAAAGACCTACTGGCATTTGAAATAGCCGGTGATGACCGGGTTTATTACCCTGCCAAGGCAAAAATAACCGGCAACGGGGTAACCGTTCAGAGTGAAAAGGTAAAAACCCCGGTAGCGGTAAGATACGGTTTTAAAGACTGGATTGTTGGAGACCTTTACAATACCGAGGGCTTACCGGTTACACCTTTCCGGACAGATAATTGGTAATATCCCTGCTTGAACTAACATTTAAATAGCTCCGGTAAATAAATTGAATTCCGGTCATCTCAGCCTTTATCGGCTGAGATGACCGCTTTTGATTTCCTTCTTCTTCCATTTACTTGGTGTCCTATTGACGACGACTATTTATGGAAAGGGGTACTAGGAGCCGCTCATCTTAATAAGTTGACCTATTTGTATGGCGGTCCGTGTTAAATTCTCCTCTGTGCGATTCAAGGCAGCGGGTGTATCGGTGGGTTCATTGCCTATTGCTAATAACACTTTAAAGTACCGGTGTAATTTTTCGTTAGATTGGAGGGGGATCTTGCCTGCAATACCTATTACCGGGATATTTTTAGCTTTTGCCCTGCTGGCTACACCAAATGGGCCTTTCCCCTGCAAGGTTTGCTCATCTATGCTGCCTTCGCCGGTAATAACCAAATTAGCCTTTGCAAGCGCATCATCAAATCCAGTTATATCCATAAAATAATCTATACCGTTTACCAGCTTAGCATTCAGATATGCATATACCCCAGCAGATGCACCGCCCGCTGCGCCGCCATATTTTATAATGGCCATATCTTTACCTAACTCTTTTAAAGCAACATTGCTTAATTGAGTTAGCCCTTCATCTAAAAGCTTTACCTCATCGGGTGTGGCACCTTTCTGCGGGCCAAATACAGCTGCTGCGCCAGCATCGCCTAATAATTTATTATCCACATCGCAAAGAACAATTATTTCGCAGTTACTTATCCTGGCATCTAACCCGGAAATATCAACACTGGTTAAACCAGACAGGTTTTTTGGCAGATCGTTCAGTTCGGTTTTATCACCCATGAATTTAATGCCCAGGGCCGATAGTATGCCGATACCACCATCTACGGTAGCCGAGCCGCCCATGGCAATAACTATTTTCTTTACGCCCATATCAAGGGCTTTTATTATCATTTGACCGGTACCGTACGTTGTTGCTGATAACGGATCTAATTCATCCTGCTTTAAAAGCCGCAGTCCCGATGCATCGGCCATTTCAATAACAGCGGTTAGCCCGTTATCTACTAAGCCAAAAGTAGCATCAATCATTCGCCCTAAAGGGTCTTGGACTGTTACAGGAACAATACTTCCACTAAGTTTACTGATGATGAGCCCGGCGGTACCATCGCCACCGTCTGCAATAGGGAAGCACTCGGTTGTACAATTGAGAGCACTTTGATCAAATCCCTCGCGAATTGCTTCTGCAGCAGCTTCTGCGGTCAGGCTGTTTTTAAACGCATTTGGGGCAATGAGGATATGCATCATAATATAAAAGAAAGAATGTAAACAATGGCGAAGGATGTTAATCCCATAAATACTGTTGCGACTGAATATACGCTCAGCATGGTTTTCATTTCAAGACCCGAGAACTTCGCTATAACCCAAAAGTAAGCATCATTAGCATGCGATATCATCATTGAGCCCGCACCCATTGCCAGTACACAAAGTAAATGCCCGGTTGGGGTATCTAATCCGAGCGAACCCATTAAAGGCAACACTATTGACGCGGCAGTTATAATGGCCACTGTAGATGAACCTTGCGCTGTTTTAATGATAGACGTAATAAGGAACGGGAAAAAAATCCCCATGCTTGCCAGTGGCAGGGCCGCGCTTAAATGGCCGCCTATTTTAGTGGCAGCTAATACTGCACCAAATGCCCCACCTGCGCCTATAATTACCAGTATTCCACCGGCTTTCTCGGCACCTTCCTGTAATAGGTTAGATACTGTTGCTTTGGTCCATAACCTTGTGGTATTAAATGCGAGCAGTATGCCTATAGTGAGCGCAATGGATGGGTCGCCTAATGAAAGGAGAATAGTTAGCCATTTATTGGCCACGGTGGGTTCTATTACAAAAAACGATTTTAACGCGATGAGCAAAATAGGTACCACCACAGGTATAAAAGCTTTTACGGCTGATGGCCGGGCGGAGTTATCTGCTAAAACAGGTTCGTCGGGTATGATTGGTTTCGGGATTTTTTTGCCTGCGTAATTAGCCCACATATAACCTGCCAGCATTGCCGGTATGGCTACGAGTGTGCCAATTAGTATCAGCTTACCATAATCAACCCCAATGATGCCTGCAGCTGCTGATGCCCCCGGATGCGGCGGAATAAGACAATGCACCGCATACAAACCTGTTGCCAATGAAACCGACATGATAACGATAGAGATGCCTGTGCTGCGGGCTATTGACTTGTTTAATCCACTCAACACAATATAACCCGAATCGCAAAATATAGGCAGACCTACAATTAACCCGGTGAGACTCATGGCCAGATCGGAGTGTTTTTTGCCTACTTTATTTAATATGGCATTGGCCATTACACGGGTACTGCCGGTGTACTCCAATATAGCACCCAAGGTGGTGCCCAAAACTATTATTAAGCCTAAAGATTTTAGGATATTGCCGAAGCCATCCTTTATGGCTGTGAGTACAGTATCTAAAGGCATCCCAACGCCCAGGCCAACCAGGAAACAGGCAATGATCAATGCAAAAAAAGCATGTACCCGGTATTTGGCTGTAAGTAAAACAATAACAGCTATGCCTGCGAAAAGGCATAACAAAACGCGCAGAAGTGATATGTCCATTAGGTGAAATTTATAACAATTTACGCTGATTTTAATTTTTTACTTTGATTACTATTTTTCGCACCAATAAGGCGGTATCTATTTAACGCCCTGTTTGCGCAAATCATCCGGGAAGATCAGGAAAAACTTACCCGCTAATATTAGCTTAAGACAATTACTTCATTGTTTTATTTATATTACACCTCAAATAGACTTACAACCAAATCACACAATGAAATCCATATTTATTACACTTAGTTTTACCTTTACCTGTTTCTTTGCAACAGCTCAATTCTTTGAAGGCAAGGTAGTTTACCACAATACATTTAAAAGTAAGACACCATCGCTTACAAATGAGCAAATGACTTCGATGCTGGGTGACGTGCAAAATTGGTATATAAAGGATGGCGAATATAAGTCTGAAACCAACGGTACTTTTGCTCTGTGGCAACTATACATAAACAACGAAAACAAACTTTACAGTAAGATTGCTAGCTCAGAAGCCATTTTATACAATGATGCAGGAGCTAACATTGATACAATCTCGAATGTGGAGATACATAAAGGGGCAATCAGCATTTTAGGATATATATGTGATGAATTAGTTTGGACATCCAAAGCTGGAACAGCAAAATATTATTTCAACTCAAAGCTTCCGATTAATAGTAAATTATTCGTCAATCACAAATTTGGAGATTGGTATGCTTACCTTTCAAAGGCTAACGCTGTTCCTTTAAAGATGATACTGGAAACTCCCCAAATGACGATGGAAAGTATAGCAATAGAGGTTAAATCTATGAAGCTTAATAAAGCTATGTTTACTTTGCCTATGAACGCGAAAACCATGAAGAGCCCATATCAATAGTTAATATCTAATTCAAGATTTCAACAAAGCCAGGCGTGAGGATTGATACAAGGCAAGGAATATTCGGTATAAAAAGAAACTAAATGCGATTCAAATAATACCTTAACGCACAAAAAAGCCTCTCAGTGAATACTAAGAGGCTAAGTTATGTGTGGTGGTTACTGTACAAATCTCGAACCATTTCCATTCATCGGCGCGAGGGCCGGAACAGAAAGAGTGCAGGATAATTAGCCGAAGAACTACTTACCATTTAGTTCAGGTGCCTGTACTCACTTGGCGATTTTCCTGTCTTTGATTTGAATATTTTTGTAAAATGCGAAGGGTGTTCAAAACCAAGCCCATACGCAATTTCGCTGATAGAGTTATTTGTGCCCCACAATAACGATTTCGCTTTATCTATTAATTCCAGGTGGATATGTTCCTGCGTGGTTTTGCCCGTAAATTTATTTAAAAGATCAGACAAATAGTTAGGCGACAGGTTGAGGTGTGAAGCAAAATATTTAACATTTGGCAGGCCTGTTTCAATGAGGTTATCTTGCGAAAAGTAATCTTTTAACAATTTTTCAAATTGTTGCACCACGTCTGAATTAACTTTTGCCCTGGTGTAAAACTGCCGGTCGTAAAAACGGTTACAGTAATTTAGCAAGAGTTCGATATTGCTAACGATGAGGCCTTGCGAGTGCTTATCTATATTTTGCGAATACTCCCTTTCAATCTTTGTTACACAATCTTTAATGATCAGTTTTTCTTCTTCTGAAATATGGAGGGCTTCGTTGATCTCATAATTAAAAAAGGAATACTGATGTATCTTCTTGCCCAAATCTGTACCATGGATCAGATCAGGGTGAATGAACAGCGCCCAACCTTCATCAACGGTAACATCGGGGCCTGCCGATATAACTTGTCCGGGTGCGGTGAACATTAATGAACCTTCGTTGAAGTCATAATGCCCTTTGCCATATTTTA
The DNA here is from genome assembly GCF_041660805.1 of Mucilaginibacter sp. GTDB lineage: Bacteria > Bacteroidota > Bacteroidia > Sphingobacteriales > Sphingobacteriaceae > Mucilaginibacter. The sequence goes on from NZ_JBAZVP010000019.1 coordinate 85,214, forward strand.
ACAGGCCTTCGAATTTTTTGCAGGAAATGGTATAAAAGCCAAACCGATAAAAAGCATCATCCCTGGGGCGCTTTTTATAAAAATCCGCATGGTCTATCACGCTTATTAAGGGATGTTTTGGTGGCGTGAATTTTACCAGCCTGTGCAGATCGCTGATAGATTGAAGATCAATGTATTTACCTGGCATGATGTTACTTTATTATAAAGTTACTATAAAATATGGCTGCCCTGGCGCGGGCAGCCATTGGTTTTTTTAAATGCCTGTTTGGGCGGTCATCATTTTTTTAAAATCCACATCATCCATTTGCTGCCTGGTTTGTATCAATTGCACAGCATCATGGCCTACAGGATAGCGTAACTTTTCAGTGCCGTCTGTTGCTGCTTCATAAATGACATCGGCTACTTCGCCAATATTTTCAGACATAGGCCAATCATCTAACATGGCGGCGAATTTATTAAATGCGGGTTGATACTCATCCAAACCATCATTACTGAAAAGGGTCATCGAGCGCCCGGCAAACTCGGTTTTATAGCCCCCCGGTTCAACTATTTTTAAGCGGATGCCAAGCGGATTTAACTCGTACTGTATAGATTCTGTCAAACCCTCTACCGCAAATTTAGTTGCATGATAAAGCGAGGAGAACGGGAAGGTAATTCTTCCACCAACCGAGGAAACGTTGATGATAACGCCTGATCTGTGTTGCCTCATACCGGGCAATACAGCTTTTGTCACCTCTATCAACCCAAAGAAATTTACGTCGAACTGTTGTTTAGCCTGTTCTTCGGTAGCGGCTTCCAATGCACCCAGCGCACCGTAACCTGCATTATTAACCAATACATCAATTTTACCAAATTTTTCAATGCCGGCTGCTACCGTGTTTTGTATGCTTAGCTTGTCGGTTACATCTAGTTTGCTAATAAAAACATTGCTAAGTGTAGATAGTTCTGTTTCTTTTTCTGGTGAACGCATGGTGGCGATCACGTTCCAGCCATTTGTATCAAATAGTTTAGCTGCTACTTTTCCAAACCCGGACGAAGCACCAGTGATCAATACTGTCTTTTTCATTGCTTTATATTTTAATTTGTAAAGCAAAGTTCTGGTTAAAAGCGCTACCCGATTTATACGTTTCAACTAATCCCTTATACATTTTAGGGTAAGCAATGATATTATATTATTTTGACCTTAGCCGAATCGAACCACTTTGATTTAATCTGGAACTATTTCCGATTCGAACCCCGAAGCAACAAGGTAAAACTAAATCTTCCTATATTCCATACGTGAATAAGCTCATCATTTTCTGATTCGTATATCCCTAAAGGATGAACCGGAACAAACAATGGAAAAGAAGGAAAATCTAGAGAATAACATGTCTTAATAGGCCTAATAGATGTTTTAGATAACTATTTTATCCTCAAAGGAGATTTTAATATGACTTTTTTTTAATACAACGTTAATATTAACCTATTCCGCCGGTAATACGACTCCCTTACTTTTGAGGCGAAATTACAGGTATGTCAGAGACAGTTGATTTGGCGGATGCGATACTATTGAAGAAACTCCGGGAAGGGGATCGAACCGCTTTTGATCAATTTTATGCCAAATACTGGAAACCGCTCTACCGCCTGGCGTTCAAAATTCTGAAAGACGAAGAGGACAGCGAAGACGTTATTCAGGAAACCTTCTTTCGTTTCTGGGAAAACAGAAAAAAACTGGAAAGTACTCATATCAAAGGTTGGTTATCAACCACGTCCTACCGGCTTGTACTGAAAATCCTGCAAACCCGGAAGCAGCAGGACGGCATCGACGGAATAAGCCACGAAGAACCATTAGCCGAACCGGCAGACCAATCCCTGGACATGCGCCAGTTACAATTGCAGATAGATGCCTGTGTGGAAAAACTGCCCGACCAGTGCCGCAACGTCTATAAATTAAGCAGGGAGGAATACCTGTCTGTAAAAGATATCGCCAACAAATTAAACATTTCTCCAAACACCGTCGAAATCCATATCACCAGGGCTCTTAAAAAAATACGGATCGGACTGGGATACCTCATCGTGCTGATCTTCTTGTCCCTATAAGCCTCATTTTTCTCTGCCATGGATTCCTTCAGGCAGCCGGCCATCATAGTTTACAAATTTTCATACGGCTTATTGACAGCAAATTAGATACTATTTCGAGAAAAAACTCAAATTTATTTTCATCCCTTGTAGGGGATACCCTCCTTTTTTTGATTATATATATAAAGGGCACCTTGTAATATGGACAAAGAAATATTTGAACGATTACTTCAAAAGCAGGTTGAAGGCAAGCTCAGCGCAGCGGAAAAAATCCAATTACAACAAGCCTACGATCAGCTTTTCAGCGAAGAAATTGCAGCTGGTGTGGACGATCCGGCATTGGGGCCTGATGAGGCGAAAGAACTGGTTATCCAACAAAAGATATATGCCAGGATCAATAAGCAACTAAAATATTCATTCCATTTCAGAACATTTTTAAAAGTAGCGGCGGCAGTTGCCATTGTATTACTAGGTCCACTGCTATTCTCGCGTCTTAATCATACAGATCAGGTAGACTACGTGGAAGTGGCAGCAACACAGTCATCCAAAATAGTAAAACTAAATGACGGCACTAACATTATACTTGGCCCGCACAGCACACTAAAATATCCTCGTGATTTTGAGGCAAAAGATAGAAACGTGTTTTTGACCGGTAATGCCACTTTCAAAGTAAAACACAATGGCAAGCGGTTTATAGTAAACAGCGGGGATGTTAAAACGGAGGTATTGGGAACATTTTTTAATGTGGTAACCGTACCGGAAAGCCAACAAACTAAAGTAGCACTCTTTGAAGGGAAGGTTAGGATGAGTTATAAAAACAGGGGGAATACCATTTTAAAGCCGGGTGACGAATGGAACTGTAATTTGAAATCAGCAGTGGTAAACATCAGGCACGATGAAAATATCCAAAGTAACAATCTAAAGCTCGATTTTAAAAATACCGATCTGACAGAAGCCGTGCAACAGATTTCCATAATGTATGGAATTAAATTATCTGTAGCACAAAGTGTGGATAAGGACCTCAAAATTACCGGGACCATTTATTATAGATCGCCCAAAGAAACATTGAAAGAAATCGCCTTCCCTTTTGGTCTAATCGTTAAACAAATAAATGAAAGCACGTATGAGTTAATGTAACATGAACAAAAAAGGAGCATCACAAAGTGTGACACTCCCGAGCGTTTTTAATCAACACCTGCATCTACGAAATGCAGGTATTAAAATTTGAAAAAATAATTTCAATTGCCAAAGGTATGAAAAAATATTGTACAATTGGGTGGCTTTGCTATGTGTTGCTCTCCGGCAATGCTTATGCAGGCGCCTTTTTTCAACAAGTACAAAACCAACAAAAAACAATAACAGTTGCATCCGATAAAAAAATAAGTTTGCTTTCTGTTTTTGACCAGATAACGAAGCAAACCGGTTACTCTTTTATATTTTCTGAACCGTCTATCCAGAACATTTCTGTTGAAAAGATCAACATTAACCAGTTACCATTAAATGAGGTGTTAAAGCTTTTGGAAGATCGTTTTTCCCTGAGCTTTAAAATCAATGCGCGTAGTATATCCGTCAAAAAATTGCCTGACACAAAGCCTGCGACGCGCGGAGAAAAACCTGTGCAGAATAAACAACAGATTATTGAGGGAAGGGTTACAGACTCCACAACAGGAGAGGCATTGGTTGGCGTAAACATTGTGATCAAACAACACTCTGGCGCTGGTACCGTAACCGATATTAATGGAAATTTTAATATTTCTATCCCTGACGACGCACGCACATTGGTTTTCTCCTATATAGGGTATCTGCATCAGGAAGTTGAACTGTCTGGCCAAGTGAAGTTGAACGTTTTGTTAAAAGCCGATGCTGCAGCGTTGGACGAAGTGGTTGTGGTGGGATACGGCACGCAGAAACGAACCGACCTCACCGGTGCTCTTAGCTCCGTATCCAACGATAAGCTGGTAGCTACGCACTTCACCACCGCCACCCAAGCACTGGCCGGTCAGCTACCGGGAGTAGACATTGTGACTTCGGGCACCAAGCCCGGTGGAGGCGCCGACATCATGATTCGCGGACAGAACACCATTAAATCGGGCACAGACTTAAATGGCATCAATCCGCCCCTTTATGTGGTGGACGGTATCTATGTCAACTCTATCAACGATATTTCGCCCACCGACATTGAGCGAATCGATATATTGAAAGACGCTTCTTCGACGGCCATTTACGGTTCGCGCGGGGCCAACGGTGTTATCATCGTCACCACTCGAAAAGGAAAGAAAGGCAAGAATTCTGTAGAATATACAGGATCGGCCACTGTGAACTCCCCCATGAATCTGCCCGATTTCACCTCCGCCGATGAGTGGGTGCAGTATCGTATAGACCGACGCAAAGGACAAAACTATTCGAACCCGACGTTCGAGCCCGATTTGTTGCAGTTGCTGGGTGAATCGGCATACAAGAACTACAAGGCAGGCAAGTCCATTAGCTGGCCGAATGAGATATTGCAGACGTCGTACTCGCAATCACATGCAGTGAGCATGAATGGCAGTGCCGAAAGACTCACATACAGCCTGGGCTTGGGAGTCAATTCCGACAAAGGCGTGATTGATGGCGACGGCTACACCCGCTACAACGTGAGCGCAGCGCTCAATAGGCAGATCAACAACATATTCAAGGTAGGAACCAACGTGTATACTGCTTATGAAATCACCAAAGCAGCCAGTCCCGAAACCTTCCGAACCATCTATCGCCTCAACCCGCTATCCAACAAGTACAACACAGACGGGTCGCTACTCTTCTATCCAGACGGAATAACAACCATCACCAATCCGTTCTTAGAGGCGAAGAACAGGCACACGCAAACCAACAACTTTCATGTTTTTGGAAACATGTACCTTGAAGTGAAACCGGTGAGCTGGCTGAAGTTTACCACCACCTTCGCGCCCGACATTAACCATGCGGAATATGGGTCATACATCGGGGCAATGACCAAAACCGGTGCAGGGGCACTGGCCAATAACATTGCCCAATACCAACCAAGCCGCACGGTAAAATATACGTGGGACAACATGCTGCAAGCCGATAAAACCTGGGGTGATCATACTGTAAATCTCCTTTTGGGTTCATCCCAGTACAAATCAGCAGGCATGAGTTCAGGCATAGCGGCAAGAGCATTCCCTACCGATGCATATGATTGGTATAACCTTGGAGCCGGAACGATGTATTCCATGTCTACTGGTTATACGCAAGAACAGCTGAGTTCGTATCTTGGGCGTGTCAACTACGACTACAAGGGGCGCTACCTCTTCACCGCTACAGGGCGTACAGACGGAAGTTCTAAACTGGCGGAAGGACACAAATGGGCATTCTTCCCCTCGGCAGCCGTCGCCTGGAGAATCTCCGAAGAGGCGTTTTTGAAAGACAAAACCGCACTGTCCAACTTGAAGTTGCGCTTTAGCTATGGTGTGTCGGGCAATAATGGAGTATCGCCCTATAGCACTTTTCAAACAGTCAACAACGCCAGGTATCTCTTTGGCGACAAAGCAGTGAACACCGCTTCCATAGCGCGCTTTGAAAACAAAACCCTTTCGTGGGAGCTCACCAGGGAGTTCAACCTTGGTTTAGACTTCGAATTTTTCCAGGGAAGAATCGGTGGAACGATTGATGTGTACAACCGTCGCACTAACGACATTATCATGAATCGGGTGATGTCACAACTCAACGGATTTAGTAGCCTGACAGACAACGTGGGGTCGGTCAACAACAAGGGTATTGAAGTTTCCCTGAGCACCATCAACATTAAAACCAAAGACTTCTCATGGGCTACGTCGCTCAACTTTGCGTCCAATCACAACGAAATTGTAAGCCTCTCCGACGGTTCGGAACGCGACGAGGCCAACGGTTGGTTTGTGGGGCAACCCGTAGGTGTTGTGTGGACGTACGACCAGGTTGGTTATTGGGGCGAAAACGAAGCGGCAGAAGCGAAACGCTACGGACTGGCACCGGGTAGCATCAAAGTGCGCGACATTGATGGAAGTGGCACATTGAACAATGCCGACAAGGTATTCAAAGGATCACTCTTCCCCGTATGGACAGGGGGTATCACCAATACCTTTACTTATAAGAATGTAGACCTGGCATTCACGGTGACCACCCGCCAGGGACAATATGCAGATTCGCAGTTTCACAGGTCGTATTCGATGACGGACAACGAGAATTTCAACGTACTCGACCTCAACTACTGGACGCCGCAGAACACCAGTGGCACTTGGGTGCGTCCCGGCGTACCTTCCGGCCCGATGGAGGTGCTATACTATCAGAAGACCTCGTACGTGAAGATAGGCTACATTAACCTTGGTTATAACCTACCCAAGCGCGTGATAAGCAACCTGGGGCTCAGCAAGTTTCGCTTTTTCGTTTCTTGTCAAAACCCCTTCATCTTTACCGATTATGCAGGTTGGGATCCGGAGATGGCAAGCAGAGACACGCAAGGCCCTGCCTATCCCATGACCCGTAAGTTTATGTTCGGACTCAATGTAGGATTTTAATCCATTAAGAATCACACATATTATTAATCATGAAAAAAATAATCAATTATATAGTGACGATTTCGTTGCTGGTTCTCACACAATCCTGTCGCTTGGAGGAAGTCAACCCGTCGTCGGTGACGAGCAACGAGTATTTCGCCACCCAAGATGCGTATGAGGAACTGGTGGCCGAAACGTATAGAGGCCTGCGCCCTTTGTTGCAGAACACCACACACATGTGGTACGGAACAGACATGTACGAACGCACGGGTGTGGTAGACGACACCCAGTTGCCGCTCAACGACTATACCGTGTTTACGGGCGACGAAAGCCTGAGCTGGTGGACCGACAACTACAACCTGATAACCAAGGCCAACACCGCAATGACGCGTGGAGCGCTAATAAAAAGTAAAATAGCCCCAAACGTATATGCTACCCGCACAGGCGAATTACTTGCCCTGCGTGCTTATGCCTATTTCAACTTAGTTGAGACATTTGGAGATGTGCCGCTGATAACGAGCGAAGTGACCGAAGCTACGTACAATTTCACCCGCAACTCCGAAGAAGAGGTGTATAAACAAATAGTGAACGACCTCACTCAAGCCATCAGCCAGTTGCCGGCCCAGCCCGAAAGCTATGGACACGCAGCCCAGGCCATGGCCGAACATCTGCTAGGGAAAGTGTTGCTCACACGGAGCTATAAGTCGTATGCGCAATCGGCCGACCTGGCAAATGCCGTTAGCACTCTGCAAAGTTCCATGAACAAATCGACGCTTAGCACATGGGATGCACTCTTCGGCGACGCATACCAGCAAAACAACAAAGAAGTCATCTTTGCAGTCCGCTATTCGAGCGACAATGCGCTTAACAAAACGGGCAACAACCTCTATCAGCAGTTCAAGTTCTGGACCGATAGGTATCCGGGAGGAGCCCTGACAGCACCTTACTGGCGACAAGATATTTCCTATCAGCCTACTTCCTACTTTTTCGACCTCTATGCCGCCAATGACTATCGGGCGTCTGAGCGGTTCTTGCAAAGGCACATCGTGGCTGCCACCAATAAGGCAGATGGGCCCAATGGCGCAATTAAGACGGGCGATCGCATTATCTACTTGCCTCGCGAGACGATGACCGCAGACCAGATTGCCACCTATAAGAAAGCCAACCAGCCGACGTATTATGTGGTGAACCCCAATCAGTACCATCAACTTTTTGAATCGAACACCATCTATCCCATCGTTTGGAAGTTCTATGACCCCACGGTAGTAGTCTACACCAACTCGGGTGTAGACCCGCAAGGGCATCGCGACACATACATCTTCCGCCGTGCCGAAACCATGATGCTCCTGGCCGAAGCGTACGTAAAACAAGGACAGGGAGCCCTCGCTACAGGATTGATCAATGACTTACGCCGACGAGCCAAGCTGACCGGAGATGACCTGCTTACGGGAAGTGCCACGATAGCGAATGTGCTTGACGAATCGGCTCGCGAACTGTTTGGTGAATCAAACCGATGGATGGATCTTAAGCGCACCGGAACGCTGCTCACCCGCGCTGCGCAATACAATGCCTTCTGCGCTCACCATCACCCTGCTGCCATCAATTCAACGTATTTGCTACGCCCCATCCCAGTAACGGAGATTATGCGTAGCCCTACTTTGACACAAAATCCGGGCTTTCCTGGTAAATAATTATAGAATCACTTAATCATTAATCAATATGTACAACAAAATTCGCATCACATTAGCACTCATCATTTGGAGCTGCATTCACCTCTCTGCCCAAGGGCAGACAGTACCCCATAACAACCCCTGGGCCCTTAAGGAATTAGGCACGCTACCTCCCATCCAAAGTCTTACGGATGGTGTATGGCTCAAAGGTGATTTGCACGTTCACTCCAGCCATAGCACCGATGGAGGAACACCTAACCCTAACCGTCACCCTGTTGCCAAAATTATAGACTTTGCAAAGTCGGTCGGTTTCGGGTTCATTGCCATTACGGATCATGATAATCATGTATTTGGCGACGTAGCGCATAATACATGGACCGATCCTGCGTTCAAATCAGATTCTTTGCTGCTGCTGTATGGTGCAGAATGGACAACGACGCGAGGCCATGGGAACACCTTCTCTGCCAAGCCTTACAACCATCAGAAACTTTACGATGTGCGCGATCAGCGCGACATCGTAATTGGGTCCGTAAAGAAGGAACTGGGTATTCATCTGTCCGCCAACCACCCTGCCGGGCCTAAAGACCATTTTGGGTTTTCGTATGATCTGGTAAATTCCATGGAGGTCTGGAACTCCGCTCTATGGACAAAGAATGCAAATTCAATCCTGATCTGGGAAGATATGCTTGCGTCCGGCCGGAGGGTTACAGCAAGGGGCGGAAGTGATACGCACTCACCAAGTGATGTTAACTACATCGGTACCCCAACCACTTGGGTATTTGCAGCCAAACGGACTTCGCAGGGCGTTGTAGATGCACTTACCAATGGGCGGACATCGGTGAGCGCAAATCCCTATGCGCCACGTGTAGAGTTTTATGCCGATCTGAATCAAGACAATAAAATGGATATGATGATGGGTGACAATGCAAAAGCAACCGGGAAAAAGGTCAGGTTCAAGGTGCAGCTTTCGGGCAAAGTGGTTGCAGACAGTACCTACACCATCAGCGTACGTAAGGACGGCAGGAACTTCGGTACTTATAAGATGAACGGAAGCAATCCGGTGGTTGAATTTGAAGATGCTCCGGTAGCTATCGAGCGGAGTTATTATTACCTGACCGTACACGGCCCGTCTACCGATTACCCGCAGGTTCCCCGGTCCTCTAAGGTAACCGGCAACATGGTTGCCTTATCAAGTCCGATCTATTTTAATTTTGATCCTAATTTTTAGAAAAAGAAGAAAGAGTGGCTAAAAAGCTCTGAGAAAAGATCCCCGATATAGAAAACTATCGGGGATCTTTCTTTATCCCCTTAAGATTTCTTAACTTAAATGGGTGTTTCGGACTGAGAACCCAAACATATGAAGGCAAATTAAGTGTGGTGCGGACTTTATTTATAACACAATATTTCTTTTATGATTTGAAGAGACTGGCAGATTTAGACTTGAATTGAAAACGGTTCAAATCACCCTAATATTTATATTTACAATAAACTAAAATCTGGAAGATAATTAAATGAAAAAAATATTGATCATTCTTATTTTACTCAGTGTTTCAATATATAGCCTTTACGCTCAAAATAAAACAATTAAAGGAAGGGTCATTGATGATAACTTGGAACCTTTGCCATACGTGTCAATTATGATCAATGATACAGTTAAAGTAGGCAGGACAAATCTAAATGGGTTTTTCCATATAGAAATACCTGCTTCCGTTAAAAAAATATTATTTGGGACTGTTGGAATAGAGTTAGCATCTGTAGAGCTTGTAGATAAATGTGATGAAGTGGAGGTTGTAATGATGTTAAGCAGTACTTATGATTTTATAACCCTCAAGAGGGTAGATCAACTTCGAATGAAAAAATTTAAGAAACTACCGGAATTACACAAGAGAGCGTTTGAGAAAGGTATATTTAAAACTGATAAAGCTTGTTATACACAAGAGTTTATACCTGATTATAAGAAAAAACAAAAATGATATTAAACGTTAAGCGGTCTTAAAACCTCTTTAATACAAAAAGCCCTCAACTTTCGTTGAAGGCTTGCTGTGGTATCAGCTGGGATCGAACCAGCGACACAAGGATTTTCAGTCCTTTGCTCTACCGACTGAGCTATGATACCGCTCCGTTTAAGGTTTGCAAATGTAGCGTTTTTTTTATTTTCAGAAAGTTTTTTTTCATTTTTAATTACAATTATGCGGCAATATCGTGAAGTTTAATATTCTGCTGTTGAATGTCAGGCTGTTAAGGATAAAACTATTCTCAATTAATTTTTCAACTTTTCAATCCTTGCAACGTTAAAACAAATCCATACTTTAGCTTTAAATTACTATGCACGCATAACATAATGATCGGACAGGTTATATTTATCATCATCTTACTGGCTGCTGCTTACCTGTTTGGTAAAAACGTGGTAAAAGTACGGCGCAACATATTGTTAGGCAGAGATGTCAATAGATCAGATAATCCGGCCATGCGCTGGAAAGTAATGGCTAAAGTGGCCCTTGGCCAAACTAAAATGGTGAAACGCCCGGTTGCGGCCATCATGCACTTCTTTATTTACGTAGGGTTTGTAATTATAAACCTGGAGGTGCTGGAGATAATGATAGACGGCATTTTTGGTTCGCACCGTATATTTTCTAAGCCGTTAGGCAGCCTGTATGGTTTGCTGATAGGCAGCTTTGAAATATTGGCCCTGTTAGTATTGGTAGCCTGCGTGGTTTTCCTGGCACGGCGTAATATTCTCCGTTTAAAGCGCTTTAACGGCGTTGAGATGACCACATGGCCAAAGTCTGACGCTAACTACATCCTCACCATAGAAATGCTACTGATGACGGCTTTCCTGACCATGAACGCCGCCGACTATAAATTACAATTATTGCATTTTGGCCATTATGTTGAAGCGGGTAGTTTTCCGGTAAGCGCGTTAATTGGGTCGTTGTTGCCCGCGGGCGCTAATGCGTTAGCAACTATTGAACGGGCTTGCTGGTGGTTTCATATTATAGGGATATTGGCATTCTTAAATTATCTGCCATATTCCAAACACTTCCACATTTTGCTGGCGTTCCCTAATACCTGGTATTCTAACCTGCATAAAAAAGGCGGGTTGACTAATATGGCGTCGGTTACAAACGAAGTTAAGGCCATGCTTGACCCATCTTTTGTGCCCGAAGCTACCGAGGTTAGTCGTTTTGGTGCTAAAGATGTAACTGACCTTACCTGGAAGAACCTGATGGAAGCCTATACTTGTACCGAATGTGGCCGGTGCACATCGGTTTGCCCGGCAAATATTACAGGTAAGCTGTTATCGCCCCGCAAAATAATGATGGATACCCGCGACAGGTTAACCGAGGTGGGCAATAACATTGATAAGCACGGCAAGGATTACACCGACGATAAAACTTTATTGGATAACTACATTACCCGGGAAGAATTATGGGCCTGTACTACCTGTAACGCCTGTGTGGAGGCTTGCCCGGTTAACATTAACCCGCTTGAAATTATAACAGAGATGCGCAGGTACGTAGTAATGGAAGAATCGCAGGCACCTGCCAGCCTTAATAATATGTTCGGTAATATGGAAAATAATGGCGCTCCATGGAAATATAGCCAGGCCGACAGGTTTAACTGGGCAGAGAAAAGTTAGTAGTTTGCAGTTTTAAGTTTGCAGTTAAAGGAATTAAACATGGAAGAACGGGTTACAGATATAATAGAAAGTAAGTACAACCAATTCGTAGAGCGGGTAGCTGCAACAAAACTGGTATGGGGACTAAAGAGTAAAACCGGCTGGGCTAATTCCGAATCTGCGGAGGATGATGAAGTTGGCGTTATACCATTTTGGTCGGATAGGGCTTATGCCAAGATTTGCGCACGCGATGATTGGAAAAGCTATTCGCCTACTGAAGTGCCACTGGCTACTTTTTTAGAGGATTGGTGTATGGGCATGGCCGAAAACGACACTTTGGTAGGTGTTAACTGGGATGCCAACATGCTGGGTAAAGAAACCGATGCCTTAGAGGTTGTGCTTGATATATTGAACAGGTTAAAAGTTATCAACTCGGCCATTAAGTTTGCAAACTATAGTAGTATAGACGAATTTATAACAGAGATTAGCGAAGAAGAATAGGAATGGAACAAACAATACCCACCATGGCCCAGATGGTTGCCGAAGGCAAGGAACCCGAGATATTATTTTGGGTAGGCTGTGCCGGCAGTTTTGATGAGCGTGCACAAAAAATAACCCGCGATATATGCAAGGTCTTACAGCATGTGGGTATCAGCTACGCGGTATTAGGTACCGAAGAAAGCTGCACCGGCGACCCTGCCAAACGCGCGGGCAACGAATTTTTGTTTCAGATGCAGGCTATGGCTAACATTGAAGTGCTTAACGGCTACAACATTAAAAAGATTGTAACAGGTTGCCCGCATTGTTTTAATACCATAGCCAACGAATATCCCGGCCTTGGAGGTAAATATGAAGTGATACACCACACGCAATTGATACAAGGCCTTATCAACGACGGTAAACTAAAAGCCGAAGGAGGAGAGAGCTTTAAAGGCAAGCGTATTACCTTTCATGACCCCTGCTATTTAGGCCGTGGTAATAACGTGTACGAGGCCCCGCGTGCGGCGCTTGAAATTTTGGATACCGAACTGGTTGAAATGAAACGCTGTAAAAGCAATGGCTTATGCTGTGGCGCTGGCGGCGCTCAAATGTTTAAAGAACCTGAGCCCGGTAAAAAAGACATTAACATGGAGCGTATGGTAGATGTGCTGGAAGCAAAAGCGCAAATTGTAGCTTCGGCGTGCCCATTTTGTATGACCATGATGAGCGATGGTGTTAAGCACATGGATAAAGACCAGGAGATTAAAGTGCTTGATATTGCCGAGATTACGGTTAGGGCAAACGGATTATAGATCTTTCGCCTTCAACAAATTCAGTACCTGGCGCAAACTATCTAACCTTGGCTGAGCTGTTTTTTTAACGGGGATGTTCAACATTGTTGCCATGGAATCTACATCGCCTTTGGGGTCATTATAGGTTTGAACAATGATGTCATCGGCCTGGGTTGTTATCTGCAGGGTATCGGTATTGGCGGCTCCAACAATATAATTCATATCCAGTAAATGCTTTACACTCAACGAATAATACTCCTGTTTACCATGTTGATAAGTTTTTCGTAAACGGATAAAATGATCAGACGTTAGCATTATTTCGTACTTTTTAAGCTTAGGCCCGGCAGATGGATCGTAGGTTTCGGTAAGGAATTTGTTGCCCCAGTTTAACCATTCCTGTTCGTCCATAAATACCGAAAAACTGCATATAAATACACATACTGGTATTAAACATGCAAAAATTAGCGCTTTTTTGGTTGGGGGTAGAAGTGATGTTTGCATGACAACAAATAATATCACCAAGTTAATAAATTGAATAAATTTGCAATATGGAATTTTCTTCACAATCAAGGGTTTGGGTATATCAATCAGACAGGAAACTGACCGCTGATGAGGTAGTGCAAATACAAATGCACCTGGATAATTTTACCCGCAGCTGGACAGCTCATAATAACCAGCTGAAAGCTAAAGCCGAGATCCGGTATAACCGTTTCTTGGTACTGATAGTAGACGAAACCCAGGCAGGCGCCAGTGGCTGCTCCATTGATAAATCTGTAAATTTTATGAAACAGCTGGAGCAGGAATTCGGCATTAATTTATTTGACAGGTTTAACCTTGCGTACCGCGATGGGGAAGAAATTATATCAGTACCACGCCATCAGTTTGAAGAGCTTTTAAAATCAGGTAAAATTAACACCGAAACCATTGTATTTAATAACCTTGCCCAAAACGTAGCCGAACTGGAAACCAAGTGGGAAGTGCCGTTTAAAGATAGCTGGCATATACAACTATTCCGCGACCTGGTAGTTAATTAGTCATTCGCGAAATAAATTCGTGTATAGCGGTACATGCTTGTAAAAATATTATATTGCATTATGGAACAGTATGATAACCGGATTGACGCTTATATTAACAAGTCGGCAGATTTTGCAAAGCCTATACTCACTTACATACGGGGCATCATTCATGAGGCATCGCCTTTGGTAACCGAAACCATTAAATGGGGCTGCCCCTCGTTTGATTATAAGGGCCCAATAGTGATGATGGCAGCCTTTAAGCAACATTGCGGACTTAACCTATGGAAGGCATCGTTGATGAACGACCCGGATGGTGTGATGAAGCTAAATGATGAAAATGCCGGGCAGTTTATGCGTATCACCAGCATAGCTGATTTGCCACAAAAAGATGTATTGATTGATTTTATAAAGCAGGGTGTTGCGCTGAACGAAAAGGGTTTAAAGGTTTCCACCAAGAAAGCATCCGGAGAAAAAGAAGAACTGATCATCCCTGATTATTTTACTGCCGCTTTAAATAATAACCCCTTGGCTAAAACTGCTTTTGATAGGTTTAGTTACTCTCAAAAAAAAGAATACCTGGAATGGCTTACTGAGGCAAAATCTGAAGCTACCCGTGATAAACGTTTAGAAACCACTATAGAATGGGTATCGGAAGGCAAAACGAGGCATTGGAAATATCAGCGTAAATAATAATTAGCAAAAGCTACTCCACTAAACTCAGCCATTTCTTTATCACATGCTGCAGGGCTGCCGTTTTAGCTTCAACATCTGCCATGTCTTTAAAAACAACTGTTCTTCTGCCGTCTTTATAATCACCTTCCAGTAACCCCGAAGTATCATTAACCTTTGCACCGCTTGGTAAAACAAGCATAATACGGTTTTTAAAAAGGTTCATCACAATAATATCCCGTTTATACTCCTTTGGATCAAAAGGGGCCATTGGGCCGGTGTAGTAAAAGCTGGGGTTGTTCCACTTAATTTGTTCACCAATTTGGCTGTCGGTACTTAAAATAATCTGTCTCAACGCTTCAATGGCATCCTTAACAGCTGGGTCGAGCTTTTGGATATGTTCGGTTACCTGCTCCTGGTCGGTAAGTTTTAATTTAGCCATGCTGTAATGTTGCTTTACTGTGCAATATTAAATGAACCAATAACAGTGTGTTTACTGCCATCATTATCATCAGTCGCCACAACTTTAAAATAGCCCCTTACACGGTAAAGGCCATCTATTTTTTTTAAAGTGCTTGTTTTAACCATACCACTGCCATCATCTGATAATTTAAAACTTTTGTATATGATGCCTAACAGATCGTTAACCCGTTCACCTGCAGATATGGCGCTAAAATTCAACTGAAAAATAATATCGGGGGTTGATTGCTCTGCCAAAATACTGGTGTAACCGGTTATTGTCTTTACATTGGGCGGTGTTACAATAGCCGTAGCGCTGGTAAGTACAACGGTTTCGGCGCCATCAATCTGGAAAGCGATGGTGTTAGCAGCGCCTATAGGTATCGTATAAGTAGCATCAACCGGTGGGTCAATACCAGTATCCACCTCAGGTTCGGTCCCTGTTCCACCCGGCCCTGTAATTACACCATTACCACTTGGATATAAGGGAGGATCCTTTTTACAGCCGCTAAACAACATAGCAAGAATGCAAAAGGTAAGAAATACAGGTAACAGCTTCATAATTAAGTTTATAGATGGCATGGTAAAGGTATGTTTTTGACAATAAAAAACAGGATCATCCTGAAATAAATTCGGCATGACCTATAATGCTTCACTAAAACCTTTAATTAAAAATCCAGCGGGCCTAACCTGCGCATGTTATTCCTGATAAGATATTGCCTGCGTTTTAAGTATCGGGTAGGTTTTGTTGCCGACCACTTAAGCGGACTTGGGAATATTACAGCAATAGCTGCCGACTGGCGGCTGGTTAATTTTGATGCGGGTTTATGAAAATAAGCTTGCGAAGCAGCCTCAATGCCATATATACCATCGCCCATTTCAATAACGTTGAGGTATACTTCCATTATGCGCTTTTTGCCCCAGAAAGCTTCTATTAGTACGGTAAACCAAGCCTCGAAGCCTTTGCGTACAAATGAACGGCCGGGATACAGAAAAACGTTTTTTGCTGTTTGCTGCGTAATAGTACTCCCGCCAATTAGTTTTTTGCTTTTTTGATTTTTGCGGATGGCTCGCTGTATCGCGTTAAAATCAAAGCCGTGGTTCTCCAGAAATGTTTGGTCTTCGGCGGCTACGGCAGCGCGTTTCATGGGGTCGGCAATGTCGTCAAAGTCTACCCATTTTTTGTCTATCTTCCAGTCCAGGCCCCTTGCTTTACGCTCAAAGCCGCGTTGTATCATTAGCAGGGTAAACGGTGGGTTTATAAACCGGAAAAGTAGAACGCCAAATAAGCTGGCGGCTACAAAAGCAATAGCAGCTAACTTAACTATTCGTAAAACGAGTTTGAAAATGCCGCCGAATTTTGATTTCGATTTTTTTTTAAGGGTTCGTTTCACGGTTGTATGGTATCTACTTAAACCAAAAAAGGCGTTTAGCCTTAACTAAACACCTTTTTTAAATTTTATATCGAATTTTTAATATCCGAATAAGAAAAAATTACTCAGCTACTACTGAGAAAGGAACTTGTACCTTCACTTCTTTGTGCAGGTTTACAATTGCGGTGTAATCACCAACAAATTTTGGTTCCTGATCAAAAGTGATACGACGACGGTCAACTTCAAAACCTTCTTTCTTTAATGCATCAGCTACCTGTATGGTATTGATAGCACCGAAGATTTTACCGGTTTCGCCAGCTTTTGCACCTATAGTAAGTTTAACACCTTCTAAACGGGCGGCAATAGCATCAGCATCCTTGCGTATTTTATCTTGTTTAAACTGAGCTTGCTTTAAGTTTTCTGCTAAAACTTTACGTGCACTTTCAGTTGCTAATATTGCGTAACCTTTAGGGATAAGAAAATTACGGCCATAACCTGGCTTTACATTCACTACATCGTCTTTATCGCCGAGGTTTTTTACGTCTTGTTTTAAAATAACTTCCATTGCTTTTTACCTCCGATTATTTTAATGAGTCTGTAACATAAGGTAATAAACCGATGTGGCGCGCACGCTTAACAGCCTGTGCCACTTTACGCTGAAACTTTAATGATGTACCGGTTAAACGGCGAGGTAATACTTTACCCTGATCATTAATAAACTTTAATAAAAAGTTAGCGTCTTTGTAATCGATATACTTAATACCATTCTTTTTGAAACGGCAGTATTTTTTACGGTTATCCTCCACTTTTGGAGCGGTAACGTATTTAATTTGGTCGTTTGCCATTAGTTGTTTTCCTCCACTTTAGC
>NZ_JBAZVP010000020.1:0-101652 GCF_041660805.1 Mucilaginibacter sp.
TTTTCGTTTCTTTGCCATCCCACAAAACAATGACTTGGTAGCTCAGCCGGTAGAGCAACTGACTCTTAATCAGTGGGTCGAGAGTTCGATCCTCTCCCAGGTCACCTTTGAAGCCTTTCAGCGTAAGCTGAAAGGCTTTTTTTGTTAGGATAATGTTTGTATAATGTTGAGTTTGTGGCTATAATTTCATTATTAATTCTCATTGTAGTAATATGTAATTTATCTTCTTGTAATACCTTACAAGAAAAATTACATGAATTTCCAAGCCGTTAGTATTCCAAGTGTTATCGAGCGATATAACCAAACGCTGATAAATGTATCTTCCGATCCTGAAAAATGTATCCAAATTTATGATGCTTCTGCCGGTTACCTGATTGGCGACCTTGCACTTACACAAGGTTATGCGCCATATCGTAATTTAAATAGTTCACCTTCAGAGCTTGATTATCAGTTATTGGCTAAAGCGGGGCTGTTAGTGGCTTCGGGCGCAAAATCTGGTGAACTGGTGCTTACAACCGGATTCCCATACACAACATACGAGCTATATAAACAACAGGCGGTTGATTTTTTTACCCCTAAGGATGTATTTATCGAATTTAATTCAGATACCTATTCTACCAATATACATAAGAGAATACAACTTACAATTCGTCATTTTGAAGTAATGCCCGAAATATTGGGATGTATTATGGCTATTAGAAAAGGCCTTAAACAGCAGGGTAATTTTTTTGTAGTGAGCCTGGGCTATGGCACCTGCGAGACCGGGTTAAGCATGGATACAGGTTTAATTACCCGTACCTGCATGAGCGTAACCGGTTTGCGTTATGCCGTTAATAACCTTCATGCAGAATTAAGCAAAAGTTATAATTTGGGGATGAAGAACGAACATATGGTTAATCAAAGTTTCCAAAGTGGTAAAATAGTTTTGGACCGTAAGCGGAAAGACCTTGTGGAAATCCGACGGAATCATTTAGCTAATTATTATGATGAGGTAATATCGCCCACATTAAAAAAAGCGTTTATAGATGCTGATTTTGAAAAAGCTGACACATTATATCTTGTAGGAGGTGGAGCGAGATATCCCGACCTGGTGGATTGCTTTAAAGCGGAATTTGATGGTATAGCAGAAATAGTTGTCCCGGATGCGGCTGAGAACATGGCTAGCTGGGGTTATTACCTACGTTCTGCACAATGGTGCGGACCTGGTCTTTCAGGCCAGGCGGTTGGTTTAGATATTGGTAATGCTTATACAGTAATAACCAAAGCGAAACTTAAAGCTGAAGAAACCAGTTATAGAACAGAGAAACAGCCATTTATCCTGAAAGTATAGATATGTTGAATGCTTAAAAAACTGCCTTATTTCTATATTAAATTAAATTCCCCGGGAAACTTCTGGTGAGGTTTTAGGATTTTTTTTATTAGATGGAAATGTAAATAACCATGACAGGTAAGGTGTTTTAGATATCGGCCTGAATATTACAGATGGGATAATAATACCGGCTATTGTTGCTATAGAAATATTCATTACAGGATTATATATTTTGAATATCTTGAACAAAACAATTCTCATTCCGCTTATTACCAAAATATGTGAAAGGTATATGGCTAACGATAATCTTCCGACTCCAATAAAGAATTCTGACAGCTTTTTAGAGGTTGCCCAATGAGAAATTTGCATAATGAGCAATGATCCTGAAATAGCCACTATAATAAACAGGTAGTTATAATTGAAAGTGTGTGTTTGATTGGTTGCAAAATATAAATATTCAATAACACAAAAAGCAATTGCATTTACCAATAAATACATATTACTTTTTAATATTAGTAAAAAGCGGTTGTTGAACTGTGAAAATATAATCCCTGCATCAAAAAATATTAGGTTCTGAAAAATGTGTGCAAATGGTCCTAAAGTTGGGTTTAAAATAAAATAGCCCAGCCAAAGTATTAACGATAAAAACAGGCCATATTTTAAACTTATTTTAAAGCTGACAAAATTGATAATGCAGATAAAAAACAGGGCATACAAAAACCAAAACTGCGCCCTGGGTATAAATATGCACCATATTAACATATCCGGAGATGTTTTGTGGGTAGTGAGATTACTCAACAAAATTTCAACAGCGGTTTGCAACAATGACCAAACAACAAAAGGGTATACCAGGGTTTTAAGCTTACCTGGTATAAATCCTGCCTGATTTTTTATAAAGGAATTGTAGAAAGTGTATCCCGACAATATAAAAAACAGCGGCATGTGAAAGCTGTAAACAAATGTATCGGAGTTAAAATAATAAGTTGCGTTAAGCGCGTGTGCATCATATAACCCCCTTACAACATGCCCATATACAACCAATATAATTCCAATTCCTTTTGAACAATCAATCCATAATAGTCGTTTGGTAGTGCCATTCTTTTTAATTTCCATTTAGTTGTTATTGTAATATCAGCGGGTGTGCTGGTCAATAACATTTAAAACCAAGGCCTTGTTTGATACCCAATGAAAAATAATTAACTAGTAGAACATTTATGGTTGTATAAATATATAATTTAACCAATGGGGCAATGTTTTATCACTTGGAGGTATTGCACTGATTTGATGAAGCAAGCTTTATTGCCTTATTCAGTAGTTCGGTATTATACCTCTCCAGTAAATTTAAATACTTATCCTTCCAATGATCATCGCCACCGGTTTTATTGTTCACCTCCAAAAATACAACGGAAGACTTTGGCGCATACATTCCTTTAAAATCTTCACTGGTAAACAATAAAGGAAACTCTTTAGAAAAGTCATGCCTTATAACGTATCCTATTCGGTAAATTACATCCCATTTTAGTTCTTTTTGATTGAACCAATTATACATAGATCTCCGATTTACCTCCAAAGCTTTGGCTAAATCACTTATACTATATCCGTTTTTCCGTACTATGTATTCAACTATTTGTCCTTGATGAGTGTTCATTAAACTTTATAAATGAAACTACACTAACACAAATTAACACCCACTTTAAAAGACATACAACTTTAGGTTGTTAAATATTTATAGGTAATGATAATATTTAAATGTGCTGACATTTAGGCTATTATTATTAATTATTGGTTAAATGGCCTCATTTAAATTGTTTAGCTATTTAAAATGGTTGTATTACAATTAATACAGGTGTATAGTTTAATATATACACTAAAAAAGAGTAATTCATTAACTGAAAGGACTAAAGTCAATTTTTTGGGTATTTATTGTAACTCTTAATTTCAAAACCATCATCAAAGCACTCGCGGGCATTCATAACAAAACGCCATAAATACACCTTTACGCCCTATTTAGTAACGGCTTTACCTTTTCGCCTAATAACGCAATGGCTTTCATGATTTTTTCATGCGGCAGTTTGGCATTATCCATTTGAAAGGTAACCCGTGAAATACCGCCCAGTGCTTCGCTGTGCCGCATTATCTTAGCGGCTACTTCTTCCGGTCCGCCAATTATGATGGCGCCTTTGGGGCCGGATACGGCATCAAAAGCAGGGCGTGTTACTGGTGGCCATCCACGTTCGCGGCCAATTTTTGTGAAAGTTTCGGCATAGCCAGGATAATATTCTTCAATGGCCTGTTCTGTGGTTTCTGCTACATAACCAAGCGAATGCAAGCCTACTTTAAGTTTTTCGGATGCATGCCCGGCTCTTTTACCGGCCTCCCTATACAAATCAATAAGTGGGCGAAAACGGTGTGTTTCACCACCAATAATGGCTACCATCAGCGGCAAGCCAAGCACCCCTGCACGTACAAATGATTCTGGTGTGCCACCCACGCCCAGCCATACAGGTAATGGATTTTGAATAGGTCTGGGATATATACCTTGTCCGGTTAAAGCAGGCCTGAACTTGCCCGTCCAGTGTACGTGTTCATTATTTAAGATCTTTATTAACAGTTCCAGCTTTTCAGAAAAAAGCTGGTCGTAATCATGTAAATTAAAACCAAATAAAGGGAAGGATTCGGTAAAAGATCCCCGGCCAACCACCATTTCGGCGCGGCCGTTAGAGATCAGATCAAGTGTGGCGGCATTTTGGAAGACCCTTACAGGGTCGGCAGCGCTTAATACGGTTACTGCACTTGTAAGGCGTATTTGTTTGGTGCGTGCAGCAGCAGCAGCCAGTATCACAGCAGGAGCAGAGTCTAAAAACTCTTTACGGTGATGTTCGCCAATGCCAAATATATCAAGGCCTACGCGGTCGGCTTGTTCAATACGGTCAAGCAATTGGCCCATGGCCTCCGCATCAGTAATATTTGGCCCGGTGCCCTTAAATGCGGCTGCAAAACTATCAATTCCAATTTCCATAGGTATATATAATATTTATTGCAAAATACACTTAAATAAAAATAGTTGTGCTTGCCATTTAGCAAAATGACACCGGATAAACTTAGGGAGATAATGTATGCTAATGAGTATGTTAACCCGTAAAGAGCTTATAAAAGTCGAAGAATTTTTAACCTCAAACTTCGTATTTAATATCGGCGTTTAATATAATAATGTTGTTGTGACTGATTAATATTCGGCTAAAACATTAAAGCCAATACCGGCAATTCCCACCTTTTCCCATTTATCCTGGCTTGTATCGCGGGATATAATAGAACCGCTTAATAAACTTGCAGAGAACATAACTCCATGGCCGCGTGCATTTTGGATCCATTCAAGGCTTACAAAAAATTTGTCTTCAACTATAATATTATAGGGCTCGAGATTAAGATTTATCTTCTCCTGTCCTTTTCGTATCGTCAAAAAGATGTTTTGATTCTGTAACAGCTGGTCGGGCATACCGTCCTTCACAGTATAAAAATTAAGGCGAAGCATAACCGAATCAACTATTCCGCTTGCAATAGAGGCGTTAAACTGTTTAAGAAAGGTAGGAGATTTTTTTATTTTAATGATGGTTCCTATTTCATTACCAAGCCTGTTGCTCTTAAAACCGGCATTGCCAGATTTTGATTGTGTGGTATTGCCCAGTATAACTTGCTTCCATTTATGGTTATTTACCTTTACTTCCTTTAACTGGGTAATGGTTGGTTGCAGCAAAAGGGTTTTATATGAATCAGCATTTTTAACAAAATCTGCCACCTGATAGGTGAGCGGTTTATAGCCTATCATAGATAGTTTTAAACTATCGGCATCATGGTTAGCTAAATTAAGCTTATAACGGCCCGCACTATCGGTAACAGTACCTACACTTTTACCTATAATACCCACATTTACATAGGGCAGGGGCTGGTCGGTTTTAGAATCTTTAACTACACCGTCAAAAACCTGTGCATGAGCAAATAATGCCGGGAAAATAAATAAGGCAATAAAATATAAATGTTTCATGTAGTTATGACGCGCCGCTATTTGGTTCGTTACGCCATCGCGTACATTTCTTCGCGTTGTTTTTGAACTACTTCGCTGTTAATGTATTCATCATATGTCATAAGCTTATCAATTACACCGCCCGGGGTTATCTCAATAATTCGGTTAGCAACAGTTTCAACCAATTCATGATCTCGTGAGGTAAAGATAATATTCCCTCTAAAGTCTTTCATGCCGTTATTTAATGCGGTAATTGATTCCAGGTCAAGGTGATTGGTTGGTTCATCAAGCATCAAAAGATTGGCCGACTGTAGCATCATGCGACTAAACATGCAGCGCATTTTTTCACCGCCGCTTAATACATTGCTTTTCTTCAACACTTCTTCGCCGCTAAATAACATACGGCCTAAAAAGCCACGGATGAATTGATCGTCCTTATCGCCGGTTGAATACTCACGTAACCAGTCTATCAGGTTAAGATCCTTGCCTTTAAAATATTCGGCATTATCAATAGGGATATCTGCAGCGTTTACCGTAACGCCCCATTTAAAGCTGCCCTGGTAGTCTTTATCACGCCCGGTTAAAATATCATAAAGGGCCGATGTGGCTAAACTGTTTTGTGACAGAACAGCAACCTTATCACCTTTATTTAGCATGAAATTTATGTTAGCAAAAAGCATTTCACCGTTCAGGCTTTTCCCCAGCTTTTCAATTTGCAATACCTGGTCACCAATTTCGCGGCCCTGGTTATTGAATATAATCCCAGGGTATTTGCGGTTTGAGGGTTGTATCTCATCTAAATTAATTTTATCAAGCGCTTTTTTACGACTGGTTGCCTGCTTTGATTTAGATGCGTTGGCACTAAAGCGACGAATAAATTCCTGTAATTCTTTTACGCGGTCTTCAGTCTTTTTATTCTGATCTGAGCGTTGTTTTAAAGCCAGCTGGCTTGATTCATACCAGAAAGTATAGTTACCGGTGTAGATGGTCATTTTAGCAAAATCAATATCTACTACGTGGGTACAAACTGTATCTAAAAAGTGCCTGTCGTGAGATACTACCAATACAATAGCTTCGTACGATGCCAGGAAATCTTCCAGCCAGGTAACGGTGTGTATGTCCAGATCATTGGTAGGCTCATCCAATAATAAAATATCGGGTTTGCCAAACAAAGCCTGCGCTAATAACACACGTACCTTTTGAGTGTTATCTAAATCTTTAACTAATTTATAATGGAATTCTTCTTTTATGCCCAGGTTACTTAATAGGGTAGCTGCATTGCTTTCAGCATTCCAGCCATCCATTTCAGCAAAAAGATTTTCAAGTTCACCTGCACGCTCGCCATCAGCATCTGTAAAATCCTCTTTTAAATAAATAGCATCCTTTTCTTTCATAACGGCATACATTTCCTTGTATCCCATCATAACTGTTTCAATTACAGTAAAATCATCAAAAGCATAGTGATTTTGGCTTAAAACAGCCATACGTTCGCCCGGCGTAAAACTTACCGAACCGCTGGAAGGATCAATCTCGCCTGATAATATTTTTAGAAATGTTGATTTCCCCGCTCCGTTTGCCCCGATAATGCCATAGCAGTTTCCCTGGCTAAATTTTAGGTTAACATCTTCAAATAATGTTCGTTTTCCGTAACGTAGAGATAAATTAGATACCGTAATCATGCTGCACTTATAATTTGTGCAAAAATACGGTAAATACTTAATTTAATTAAATGGGAGGGTGTTTTACCCGGGGAATTTTTTATCGGGCTATTATTCTACAATTAGCAACATTTTATCCACATTTATTTAAAAGTTTATTGCAGTATGACTTATTCTACGTATAATTAAGGATTATAACGCTCTGGAATAGGATTTGCTAAAATTCTATCAGATAACCAATTTTTTATAAACCAATTATTCTAACACCCCCGAAGTCATGATAATTACTATTGTAGTTTGCCTGTTCGTAATAAATGCAGTTATTATGATATATGATGTAAAAGTCAATAAAGACATTTAAGCATATATCATACAAACGATTATTTAAACAGCCCGGATAAGTTCTGCGTCTCCTCGTTAGCAAGTTTTTGTAACGGGCCGGATGCCATCATCCTCATAAGCATATTAAGATCTGCTGTGATGGTAAACTTCGCCTGCGCGGCTTCGCCGCTTGCAAATAATTCCCATTTAAGCTGCATATCAAATGGCGGCTTTTCGGCAGGGATGATAATTATCTCGCGGTTTGTGATGCGTCCGCTTATTTTTAAGGAAAGCCTGGTAATATTCTCAATATTAAAGCTGGCTTCATTATTTGTTGATTGCCAGTCAGTTATATTATCCGGCATTAGCTGCCTGTGATTATTCATATCAGCCAAAAAGGTGTAGATCTGGTCAACAGGCCTGTTAATTGTAACAGTACTTTCAAAAACATTCATGTTATTGTCCCCAGGTTGATGGTTGTTCGCGCCATTGTTTAAGCATTTCTACATCGCCGGCAGATATATACTGGTGCGCTTCAGCGTATTTTATTAAAGCGTTGTAGTTAGATAATGTAAAAAACGGGCATTTTGCTTCTTTAAAATTCTCGGTTGCAATATCAAATCCATAGCTAAAAATAGCAGCCAGGCCGGCAACCGTATAACCTGCTGCCCGTAAAGCATCCACCGCTTGCAGGCTGCTCTTACCGGTAGATATCAGATCCTCAATTACTACCACACGTTTTCCCGGAGAAATTTCGCCCTCAATTAAATTACCTGTGCCGTGTTCTTTAGGTTTAGCGCGTACATAAATAAATGGTAACCCTAATTCTTGCGCTACCAATGCGCCTTGTGGTATGCCTGCTGTAGCAACACCGGCAATACAACCAACAGAACCAAACATTTCTTGTATAGCAGAGGTTAATTGCTGGCGGATATAGGTACGAATAGTAGGGTGCGAAAGAGTGATGCGATTATCACAATATATAGGCGATTTCCAGCCCGATGCCCATGTAAAAGGATTATTAGGTTGTAATTTAATTGCTTTAATTTGCAGCAGAAATTCAGCTACTTGCTCTTCTGTTTCACTATTAATAAACATGGCTCAAAAATACAGAATTTATATTAACGAAAAAGTAATTTTGCTTACTTCAGTACCGCCTGCACACGCTGATAGATTTCAATTAATTGATAATGAGTATTTTGATTTGAAACTTATTTATCATTGGGTTGATAAACATGATGCTAAACTTTTTTATGTGCTTTGCGATAATGCGAAGAAATTGCTCAATAAGGTTATCAAAAACATCACGTTGATTGAGGCCGCCGGCGGACTGGTAAAAAACCAAAAAGGCGAACATCTTTTTATTTATCGCAATGATAGATGGGATTTGCCAAAAGGGAAAATAGAGAAAAACGAAAAAACAAAAGTTGCTGCTGTACGCGAAGTAGAAGAAGAATGTGGTATAAAGGTAGACAAGTTGGAAGATAAGATTTGTAAAACCTATCATGCCTATATTTACAAAGGCGAGGTAGTATTAAAAAAATCACATTGGTTTAATATGAAGTATACAGGTAAAACCAAACTTGTACCGCAAATAGAAGAGGGCATAACCGATGTGCGTTGGTTTAACCACGGGCAGGTAGAAATGATAGTTCAGAATACGTTTCCATCCATAATGGATGTACTGGAAAAAGCCGAACTAATTAAAGATAAGGCAAGGCTTCTTTTGGAATAAACTGTGTTACATCGCCGTTATAACGGATAATTTCACGTACTATGCTTGAACTTATGGATGAGTAACCCGGTTTACTTACTATAAAAATGCTTTCAATTTCGGGCTCTAAAGCATGGTTCATTTGGGCAATGGCTTTTTCATACTCAAAATCTGATACGGTACGTATGCCGCGTATCATATAATCGGCACCAATGCTCTTGCAAAAATTTACGGTTAACCCGTCGTAAGCAACAATATGTATCCTGTCGTCATGTGCAAAAACGGCCCGCAGCATATCCTCACGTTTGGCAACAGTAAGTAAGCCCTGTTTGTTGCTGTTAACGCCAATACCAATGTATACCTTATCAAACAGGCTTACAGATCGTTTTACAATATCTACATGGGCTTTGGTGACCGGATCAAACGAGCCAGGAAAAAGGGCTATTTTCATATACAGGATAACAAAATTGCTTTACCAAAAGTAATAATGATTTTTAATGTGTTGCAAAATAAGCAATATTAATTGTTGGCGATAAGTTCTTCCACACTATAATATATCTTCAGACCTGCAGCTTTGGCAACCTCTATATCTCCGTCGGCCCCTTTTGATGCACCGGGTATCCTTAAAACCGCGTCGCATTTAGTTAGTAACCGCCTGGCAATGGGGTATGATATTTCTTCATAAGCCTCATCACCGGGATGTTTTGAACCAGCCTGGTTCAGAAGGGGTAAGGCAAACCATTCGCCTATAACCGGTATATGCCCGGCCCTGAAGATTGGGAGAGCAGCTTCTTCCATTCGCCGTAAATTTTGGGCCATAAGTATCGAGTCATCATTTGTGCCCGACCGGTAAGGGCCTGCTATTAATATGGTCAATATTTTTTTCATGCTACCAGTGAGTTTAATTGAGCGTATTGTAAAAGCATTATTGTTTTAGCATCTTTTATTTCGCCGGTTTTTATTTTATTCAAGGCATCAGCTAACGGCACTTCTAATACCTCTATGTTTTCGTTCTCGCCGGCCGCACCGCCGCCTTCGTTAACTTTCATGTCATTGGTATACTCTGCTATAAAAAAATGTAATATCTCGGTAACAGACCCCGGCGACATGTAAGCTTCAAACACTTTTTTTACGTCGGTAATTTGGTAACCGGTTTCTTCTTCAGTTTCTCTTTTAATGCATTCTTCGGGGTTATCATTATCTAATAATCCGGCGCAACATTCTATCAGCATCCCGGTTTCGTTGCCATTAATATAAGTGGGCAGCCTAAATTGTTTAGTTAATATTACTGATGATTGCTTTTTATTATATAACAAAATTGTTGATCCGTTGCCCCTGTCATAAGCTTCTCGTTCTTGTGTAATTACAGCACCGGTATTGTCTGTAGCATCAAATGTTACTTTTTTTAGCGTGTACCAGTTGTTTGACAGTATCTCCGTTTTAAGAATATTAATGTTTTTCAATTGATTGTTTTTGATTAATAATGATTATTTTTGATCAAAATAAAACTATTAATATGAACTTTCAAAAAAGAAAGCAGAAAATATTTGATGAGTTAAATAAACATGGTGAAGTAGACATAAAAAAATTGGCATCGGATTTTAATATTTCAGAGATTACAGCCCGGCGAGACCTTAACCAAATGGCCACAGATGGTATGCTTTACCGTACTCACGGTGGAGCAGTAAAAGTAAATCCGCTTGAAAAGCCGCATAGCTTTGCAAATAAAGCCGCTCAAAACTATGAGGTTAAAGATGCCATTTGCCGTAAAGCAGCTACACAAATAAATGATGGGGATATCATTTTTATGGATTGTGGCAGTACCGTTTTTAGGTTATGCCAGTTCATTAAAAATAAAAAAATAAAAGTTATAACAAATTCATTACCTGTTATTTATGAACTACAGGATTGTGCTGTAAGCTTAAATGTAATTGGCGGCGAGCTTGATAAAGAGAGGCAGGCTGTACATGGTACTACCGCAAATGAACATATATTAAAATATAGGGCAAACAAGGCTTTTTTAGGTGTGGATGGGATATCAGAGAATGGGCTTTTTGCCAATAGTGAAAATGAGGCTGCTATAACTACAGCATATGCATCAAATAGCGCGTACACTTATATATTATGTGATGCTGGCAAAATAGGAAAGGAAACCTACTTGAAATTTGCCGGGCTTGATTTAATCAACGCTGTAATTACCAATGCCGATGTAAACGAATTGAAAGGCATTGAAGAACAGGGCGTAGCTATATTAAGCGTGAAAGTTTAATTATCCGCTTTAAAAAATGAGAAGGACGAATGCCCGTATTTGCGTTGCTCTGTAAAGGCAGGGTGATTGCTCAAATTTTGCATGGATTGATGCTCAACTATCAGCATACCATCGGGCTTAAGGAGTTTTTTATCAAATATGATCTTCGGTATCTCGGGTATCTTATTCAGGTCATACGGTGGGTCGGCAAATATCAGGTCATATTGCTCGGTTTCCATATCCAGGTATTTAAAAACATCGGCCTTAAAAGCTTCAATTTGTGTTAAACCATGCTGGCGAGATGCATCTTTAAGGTAATGTACACATTGAATGCTGCGGTCAACCCCGGTTACTTTTTCCGCTCCGCGCGATGCAAATTCCATAGCAATGTTACCTGTGCCGCTAAAAAGATCAAGCACAGTAATGTTATCAAACTCAATTTGATTTTGCAGGATGTTGAACAGCGCTTCTTTTGCAAGATCAGTTGTGGGGCGTACGGGTAGGTTTTTAGGCGGATTAAGCCTCAGGCCCTTTAGTTTTCCTCCGATGATGCGCATAACGACAGGGCAGCAAGGGTTAATATTTTATGTGGATCAACTTTCTGCGGAAGTTCTAACAACTCTATAGTATTTAATTTTACCTCATTAAAAAACTCCGCCAGATAGGTAACGCATTTATCGGCCTGGTTAACATCTCCGCTCATAATAATGGTTATATTTTGTGCATCTAAATTTAGTTCCTTAGCAACAAAAGCACTATAATAAGCCAGCTCTTCGTGGTTTTTGTATGTAAAGGTGTTATAAAAACGAAGATTGGTATTAGAGAAATTCAGAAATTCGACAGTACCATCTGCAATATTAACGTACAGGTTTGTATCTGCCGGTTCGCTATTTGCAATAGCGGTTATCCAGCCTTTAGCTTTATAATTTACAGCCGGGTTATTAAACACAGACAGGTTGGCAGTCAAATTCTGGTTAACCTTATAAATAATTATGTTATCATTATCTACCGGCTGAAAATGTACATTTTCATTATCCTGTACATCAAGCAAACGCGCAATATCAGCTACATAATCTTTATCAAACAAGTTATTTGGTAATAAAGTAAAGCCGGTTGAGGCCAGGCCGATAATTACTTGCTTATAATTTGCTGTTAAAATATCCTGCAAAGCCTGCAGGTCTTTCAGCTCATCTAATGGATAATCTTCTACCCATGAAAGCAGCAGTTTATTAAAAGTTATTGCGTAATTAAATGAGTTCGCGTTAATCTGCAGTAACAAATTATAGCTATTTGCCTGGTTAAGGTTTAAACTCTCGTCGGTAAAATAATGTCTGTGCTTGCTCATGCAGTTCAGCAAAAGTAATATTTTTTGAATTACTTAATTAACATACTTATAACCATTTTTGCATGTGCCTTTAATTGATCATATAAGTAAATCTTTTCCGCATGAGCCAACGCCCCAGCAGCAGGAGTTGTTTGGCAAGTTGCATGCTTTCTTATTAAGTGATGATGGCGACGAGTGTTTTATTCTGAAAGGCTATGCCGGTACAGGTAAAACTACCGTGTTAGGCGCATTGGTAAAGGCATTGCCTAATTACAATTTAAAATTTGTATTGCTGGCACCAACGGGCCGTGCCGCTAAGGTTATTACCAATTACTCGGGCCGTAAGGCGTTTACTATTCACAAACGCATCTATCGTAAAAAATCAGCCTTAAATGTTGATGAATCTTTTATGATAGCCGATAACTTAAGCACTAATACGTTATTCATAATAGACGAGGCCTCCATGATATCTGACGAACTAACGGGCAACAACCGCGAAACTTTACTGCATGACCTGGTTAACTACGTTTATAATACTAAAAACTGTAAGCTAATGCTGGTGGGCGATACGGCACAACTGCCACCTGTAGGAGCAGACGATAGCCCCGCGCTGGATGAAAAATTAATGAAGGATCAGTTTGGATTGACTATACATGCTTACGAACTAACGGATGTATTGCGCCAGCAAAAGGATTCGGGCATATTATTTAATGTGACCAAGGTGCGCGATATTATTCGTGAGGGTAAAGAAAGCATGCCGCAGATTGTTACCAAAGGTTATAAGGATGTGTTTAGAATGGGAAGCGACATGCTGGAAGAGGGATTGAACTATGCTTATAATAAGTATGGTTACGATAGCACACTCATCATTTGCAGATCAAACAAGAATGCCAACCTATACAACCGGCAGATCCGCGGCAGGATATTAATGCGTGAAGAAGAACTTACCGGTGGCGACCAATTAATGGTGGTGCGTAACAATTATTTTTGGCTGCAGGATCAGGAAGAGGGCAGCACCGGTTTTATTGCCAATGGCGATATTGCACGCGTGAAAAAAGTGCGCCGTTTTGAGGAGATGTACGGTTTTAGATTTGCTGATGTACAACTGGAGTTTATTGATTATGCCGAAGACCCGGTACTGGATTGCAAGATATTACTGGATACGCTTTACTCCGAAGCCCCGGCCCTGCAATCAACCGACCAGAAAAGATTTTACCTGGAGGCAATGAAAGATTATGACCACATCCCTAATAAGCGGGCCAAACATGAAGAGTTAAAACTAAACCCGTATTATAACGCCCTGCAGGTAAAATTTGCCTATGCCATTACCTGCCATAAAGCCCAGGGTGGCCAATGGGGCGCTGTATTTGTTGACCAGGGATATCTTACAGATGAAATGGTCAACACCGATTTTCTGCGCTGGTTCTATACTGCCTGCACCCGCGCCACTGATGAGCTTTATTTAGTGAACTTTAACAATAAGTTTTTTAAGGAGGCAGCGAGTGATAAGTTTTAATATTGTAGCAAAGCGGTCATATCTTAAAGACTTACCATCTAATTTGCGTTAGGCAGTTCAATAATGAACGTGCTGCCCATGCCTTCCTGGCTTTGTACGCTTATTTTACCCTTGTGGCTTTCAATAATTTCCTTTACAATACTTAGGCCAATACCGGTAGACCGTTCGCCTTTAAGGCCTGTGCGCCCCGCGCCAGAGAAGCGTTCAAACAAGTTAGGTATCATGTGTTGAGGGATACCCAGGCCACGGTCTTTTATTTTTATCATAACATTGCTGTTAACAAGGCTCAGATGTACCTCAACTTTATCATCGTCTTTTGAAAACTTTAACGCGTTACTTAACAAATTATCAATCACTCTCGGGAATTTTTCATGGTTAATACGGGCATAAGCGGTTTTAGTATTGCTTATAAACGCAATATTCTCTTTGCTGCCTTGTTGTATCTTCCAGGTATCTACAACACCCTGTAAAAATTTATTCAACTCGGTTTTGGTAGTGTCTATGCTGCCGCCGTTTAAGTTTTCATTCCGGGCAGCTTCTAACAAATCATCAATAATAGTACGTGCCTTCACACATGATTCACGCATCATAGTTAAATTATCCTGGGTATCTTCGTCAATGTCTTCCATTTCCATCAGCATCGCTAAAGATTCCACTGCTGCAATAGGGTTTCGCAGGTCATGTGCTACGGTACCCAGCACCTGATTTTTAAATGTATTGGCTTTTTCAATTTCTGTATTTTTTTTGCTGATCTCAATAATTTGCCCGTAATAGCTTGCCTTATAGGAGAAAAAATAACGCGATGTAAGGTAAAAGCAGCAAAGCAATATGGCAGATATCATTTGGTTATGCGTCATTTCTGTAGGACCCGCTTGCGCATGGAAAAGCAGCATGGTGAACATCATTTCTATACCCACCAGTAGTACCATAGTTTCATACCATTCAAATATAAATAAGAAGCTTACTATACTTAAAGCAATCAGGTAAAGGGTAAGTGCATTGCTGGGGTCTGAGGTAGATATAAAGCTGGAGTACATGCCGCATACAATAATGTACAGTGCAAAAACAAAAACAAATAAAGCCATCTCTGCCGATGCTTTTTTTGTTTTTTTTAACTGTTGTACAAGCAGGTGACTAAACAGGTAGAAGAAGGGGGTTGCAATTATAAATACCCAATTAATGTAGTTAAATTCCGGAAAGTTTCGTGCTTTTGTAAGGCTTTCAGGAAACACATAGTAACATATCCTGATTATTAAATTAAGCGTTAAAAATATAAAGCTTGCTGTGCGTACACTTAATAAATTTTGATAAGTATAATAGTTGCGAAAGGCTGTACTATATTTATTAGGTAATTTGGTAAAAAAGTGGGTTTCCAATGCTTTATTGTGTGGTTTCCAAAAATATTAATTATTTATAAGCCTCTCAAAATTAATATAATTCCTGAAAAGGACTTATGGGGCAAAGCATGATTTTGACAAAATGACGGATTGAATACATTTTAAATGCCAATTGTTCAGAAAACAATGTGTGGCAAACGTTTTGAGCGGATATTAGTACTATGAATTTTAACAACTTTACCATAAAAGCACAAGAGGCCGTACAAAAGGCATCTGAAATTGCAACCGGTAATCAACAACAAGCCATTGAAACCGCACATTTGCTAAAAGGGCTGTTACTGGTTGATGAAAATGTTATTACTTACCTACTAAAAAAATTAAACGTTAACCTTAATAGGTTAAATGATATACTGGATACACAGATCTCGTCTTTCCCAAAAGTTAGCGGAAGCAATGTTTATCTGTCATCAAACGTAAACTCTGTTTTACAGAAAGCAACAGGCTATTTAAAGGAATTTAAAGATGAGTTTGTATCTGTAGAGCACATTCTGCTGGGCATTTTATCTGTGAACGATAAAACATCGGAAGCTTTAAAAGACTTTGGAGTGAACGAAAAAGATCTGAAGAAAGCTATTGTTAGTTTGCGCGGCGATAACAAGGTAACCGACCAGAATGCCGAAGCTACTTATAACGCGCTAAATAAATACGCACGTAACCTAAACGAGTACGCGGAATCGGGCAAGCTTGATCCTGTTATTGGTCGTGACGAGGAAATTCGCCGGGTTATACAGATCTTATCGCGCCGTACAAAAAACAACCCTATACTGGTTGGTGAGCCCGGTGTTGGTAAAACCGCTATTGCCGAAGGTATTGCCTTCAGGATAATAAAAGGTGATGTACCCGAAAGCCTGAAAACCAAAACCGTTTACTCGCTGGATATGGGCGCGCTTATAGCTGGTGCCAAATACAAAGGCGAATTTGAAGAGCGCCTAAAAGCCGTTATAAAAGAAGTTATACAAAGCGATGGCGAGATAATACTGTTTATTGACGAGATACATACCCTGGTTGGTGCAGGAGGTGGCGAAGGTGCTATGGATGCTGCAAACATCCTGAAACCGGCCCTTGCCCGCGGCGAATTAAGAGCTATAGGTGCAACAACCTTAAATGAATATCAGAAGTACGTTGAGAAAGATAAGGCGCTTGAACGCCGTTTTCAGAAAGTAATGGTTGATGAACCTGATACTGCCGATGCTATATCCATTTTGCGGGGATTAAAAGAGCGCTACGAAGCCCATCACAAAGTACGCATTAAAGACGAAGCGATAATTGCTTCGGTTGAGATGTCACAGCGTTATATATCTGACAGGTTTTTGCCGGATAAGGCCATCGATTTAATGGATGAGGCTGCTTCTAAACTCCGTTTGGAAATGGATTCGGTGCCGGAGGCCGTTGACGAACTGGAACGCCGCATTATGCAGCTGGAGATAGAACGTGAGGCTATTAAACGTGAAAAGGATGACAGTAAGGTTAAGGAACTGAGTGAAGAGATAGCCAACCTATCTGCAGAGCGTGATTCTTTACGCGCCAAATGGAAAGGCGAAAAGGACCTGGTTGATGGCATTAACCAAAAGGTTGAGCAAATTGAAAATTACAAACTGGAAGCCGAGCAGGCCGAACGTGCGGGTGATTACGGTAAAGTAGCCGAATTACGGTACGGAACCATTGTGGAAGCACAGCAGGAGGTTGAAAAATTAAAAGCCGCTTTACTGGAAAATCAGCAGGATAGCCGCATGCTGAAAGAAGAGGTTACTGCCGATGACATTGCCGGTGTGGTTTCCCGCTGGACAGGCATCCCGGTTAGTAAAATGATACAAAGCGAGCGCGAAAAGCTGCTGAGCCTTGAAGATGAGCTGCACAAACGGGTAGCAGGGCAGGAGGAAGCGATTGAAGCTATTAGCGATGCGATACGCCGCAGCCGTGCCGGTTTACAGGATAAACGCAAACCAATTGGTTCGTTTATATTTTTGGGCACTACAGGTGTTGGTAAAACAGAGCTGGCTAAAGCACTGGCTGAATACCTGTTCAATGATGAAAATTCATTGGTGCGTATTGATATGAGTGAATACCAGGAACGTCATTCTGTTTCAAGGCTGATAGGCGCCCCTCCGGGATATGTGGGTTACGACGAAGGCGGACAGTTAACTGAAGCCGTTAGGCGCAAACCATACAGCGTAGTATTGTTGGATGAGATAGAAAAAGCGCATCCGGATGTGTTTAATATCCTGTTACAGGTATTAGATGATGGCCACCTTACCGATAATAAGGGCAGGGTGGTGAATTTTAAGAATACAATCATCATCATGACATCTAATATCGGCTCACATATCATTCAGGAAAACTTCCAGGAGTTAGAAGATGATAATAGGGAAGAGGTGATAGCTAAAACAAAAAATGAATTGTTTAACCTGTTAAGGGCAACCATCCGTCCGGAGTTTTTGAACAGGATAGATGAAATTATTATGTTCACCCCGCTGAGCCGTGATGAGATCACAGACATTGTTAAGCTTCAGTTTAAACAGGTGCAGCAAACCCTTGCCGAAATGGGAGTGACCATTGAAGCATCAGATGAGGCGCTGGATTGGCTTGCACAACTAGGGTACGACCCGCAATTTGGTGCAAGGCCGCTTAAACGTGTTATACAAAAGAAAATTCTGAACGAGCTATCAAAACAAATACTGGCCGGTAAGGTAGATAGGGACAGCAAGATAAAGCTGGATATGTTTGATAATAACTTTGTGTTTCTAAACTCTTGATAATAACCAGGGTTTGGCCCATGGAGAGTGAAAATTATAACGCTATCATATATTAAAGGAGTTGCCCCGGAACGGGCAACTCCTTTTTTGTTTTAGGTAATATTTTGATTGTTTTTTTAATTAATAGTGTAAAAAATTAAAATCACAAAAACTTAACAATAAGTTAATCACATTCAACCGGTTAACTGTAACTTTTTTGTGGGTTTTAAACGTATAATTAAAAGTTAACTAAAACACACTCTCACAAAAAACATTTATGAATTACTTTACTAAAATTAAATTTTCTGCGCTTGCTTTTATGGTGACCGGATTATTGATCACAGGCTGCCAAAAATCTGAAGGTGTTAAAACTTCAGAACCGGTTTCTGTATTATCAGCTAATAGTACAGTTAGCATTCAGGCTGTATCATTAACTCAGGGATTTGAGGTTGGTGCAACCAGCCCCAAAACAGCTTATGATGTTTCGCCAAGCGGCTCATCAAGTGGAGACAACGTTACAATTTCAGGGAATTCATGGAACATGTATGAGGCTTTGATAGGCAACTTAGCTGCTGATCAAAAAGCAGGCTCATGGTCGGCGCGTATGCGTAACAGCGGAAAAATTACAATGCTTTTTGATGTAACTACCGGTATCAGCACAGTAACTTTAAAATCTGCAACTTACAGCGGTGATGTGGCAAGTACCTGGGGATTATTCTACTCGATAAACGGTGGCAGCAGCTGGACACAATCCGGCGCCGCAGTTACTACAACATCAACCCTAACATTAAAAACTTTTACCATTACCCAAACCGGTAACGTTAGGTTAGAGATCCGCAAATTGAGCGGTGGCACAAACCGTATCAATATTGATGATATTACCATTAATGATAATGGTGGCGGTAGCGGTGGTACAGTACTTACCGGCAAAAAGTTTCTGTTTGATGCCAGTCACTTAGAAAATGCAGGCAGCGCCGATTGGCAAATTGATGCAGACGGTACCGAAAATGTTCCGATGTATACGGGCGGCACAACTGTTGAAACCAAAGCACAACGTTTTCCTACACCATCATATACTGGTATAACTTCAACTACTGCAGAGAATTACTGGAAAGGTGCTATGTCTGCATGGGCGGTTGAACTGGTTAAAAAAGGTGAGTTAGTTGAATCATTACCTGTAGGTATAGCTATTACTTATGGCAATGCCTCAAACGTACAGGATTTGAGTAATTATGATGTATTTGTAGTTGTTGAACCTAACCGTTTATTTACAGCTGCCGAAAAAACCGCTATTATGAACTTTGTATCGAACGGCGGCGGGCTGGTTATGATAGCTGACCATACCGCAGCAACAACAGCAGGTACCGATGCTAATGGCTACAACCCATCAGATCGGGATGGTGATGGCTTTGATTCGCCCCGTGTTTGGAATGATCTGATGACCAACAATGGCATCAACAATAATAATCCGTTCGGCTTCACCATAAATTATGTTGATATAAGCGAAGGCCCATCAACCAATGTTTACACAGGCGCCAATGCCAATGCAGCAAAAGTATTGAACGGTGCGGCTGGCACAGCTTCAAAACTGGCTTTCTATAATGGAGCTGTTGCAACATTAACACCGGCAACAAATGCCAACGTACAGGGCTTGTTTTGGCGTAATAGTGCTACCAATGGCGGTAACACTGGTGTTATGTCATTATTAGCAACGTATGGTACAGGCAGGGTATTCTTTGTTGGTGATAGCTCACCATCTGATGATGGTACCGGCGATACCGGCGACAACTTGTTTAACGGTTGGTCTGGCGATTCACCTTCAGGCTTTACCTCGCACCCGGCATTGCATTTAAACGGAGCGCTATGGGCTGCCAAGGCACAATAAGTAAGAATTTTTTAGTTTCAGTTTTCGTTAAATAGTGTGAGCGGTGAGGGTAAAACCTCACCGTTTTTTTTATCGCTCTTCTCTGCAACCTATGATTTACCGTGCTTGTTATTTTGCATCTATATATTTGTACACGTATTTAGTATCAGAAATGGGGCCACCATCTGTCGATGATTTGATAAGTTGTGTAATTGGATATCCTTGCTTGTTGTAAGTATATGTAGAGGTTCTAATTGTAGTGCCGGGAATGCCTACACTGGTTTCTTTTAATTGATCATTTTTATTTGCAAAAGTGATGCCTGGTAATCTCCACTTATATCCTGTGTAAATGAATGGGTTTTTATTTATGCCATACTCAGTGTTTGTGGTATTACTTACTTTTCCTCCAGATTCCGGAGGGAATAACATTATCTGTGATGTTGAATTTTGATTTTCATAAATGTATTTTGATGTTGTTCCTTCTTTTTCAGGAAGTGTCGCTGAAGAAAATTCTGTCCAGTCTGTTATTTGTGAACCGTTGTTCTTTAATTTTATAATCAAGTTGTTTTTTGGATTTGATGCATCAGCGTAGGTGACTAATACCGGTATTTTGTTCTCATAAGAGAAGTCGTATGTTGCTATTGTACGATCTGTGGTGACGACAGATCTAATTAGTTTATTTTCATCGTCGTAGGTGTAAAGATAGTCGGCATCGGTAATGGTACTTCCACTTGCTCTTAAATGCAGATCAATAAGCCTGTTTTTATTATCGTAATTGTAGTCGAATTTATTTACCCCGGTACCAATATAAAGAGTTACGCTATCGATAAGCTGTTTGTCAGATATTGGTTCCATATCATCCTTCGTAGTGACTGGTATTATAGTGTGCTCAAATGTAGGCGTGTCTTTTGAGCAAGATATTAGTAATATTAATGTCGTTGTAAGAAGGAATAGCTTTTTCATATAGATAGTGCTGGTTTAGTGTTCAGGGTTTAGATCAAAAGTTTTGAATATATAATAAATAGCTATCATCAACAAACTAACTAAAACAACCTTTCTGCTTTGGGGTTTAAAAGGATATAATCCAGATCACAATAAAATTAAACATCTGAAACATGAAAAATTTTGAAACCTTAGTGGATGCCACTAACGACTTAACCAAAAGAGGATATACGGCTAATTTAAGCCTTGAAGGCGATACCATAGATGATAAATCACAGGATGTTCATATGACCGCTGACGATTTTGAAATAGATGAATTTTACCGTTTCGAGGGTCAAAGCAACCCCGATGACATGGCCATAGTTTACGGTATCAGTTCATCTAAATACAACTTAAAAGGGATACTTGTAAATGCCTATGGTGCGTATGCTAATGACAGTTCATCAGCTATACAAGCCAAATTACACCATAATCAGGTTAGTGATAACCTGCATGGCAGCGACAGGCCAACTCAATAAACTTGCAGTTACCAGTGGGCAGTTTTATGCATGCTGCCCACTGCAAACTGCTTACTGCAAACGTGCTAAAAGATCTCTTCCTTTTGATTGTATTGCCGGGCTTCCGGTGCGCATCATAAATTGTATCTGATTGGCCAGTTCTTCGGCTATCCAGTTGTAGCGTGGGCTTAAATTAAACAAGGTATCCGCAGCAAAAGCCTTAACTGCTACTTTTACTTTCGGATCTATTATCCAGTCGAAAAACTGTTCTACAACATCTTCCAGATCAAGCGATTGTAGCTTTAATTTTATGGATTCGGATGCATTGGGTGCTGTTAAGTGCATCATTATGCGCGCGTATTGCCTTTTGCAGCTTTCATTACTTACATCTTTTATCCGTTTAACTAAATATTCTAAATTTTGTATGTATAACTCAGGATTATATAAAATAGTAACATCCAATAACCATGCAGCCCTAAAGGCAGTTTGTTTATCGGGATGAAAGGTAATATCTATCATTTCATTCAAATCAAAATCCTGTGCTCTCAGTGTGGCAGATAGCCTTTCAATATACCCCCTGGTAGGGTCTGCCTTTAGTTGTTTTATCAACTCTTCCTTTGTGAATTTGCTATTCATTTATAAAATAAATTTATAAAAACTTTCTTTTATCTCATTGGCTTATAATTAATACCAATATAAACTATGTCATGTCAGTAAAGCAAAAAGCAAAAAAGAGTGTAAAAAAATGGTCGGCCCGCGTAACCGATACAAGTAATGCGCTTGATCTTGAAAATAATGTATTCAAATCAAAAGATCCTGAAGAAATAGCCGAATCATTAAAAGAATCGGCCGATAATAGTCATCGACGTAAGGGTTCGCCTTTCCAAAGTGCTATGTCCATGCTTAACTTTTACATTAACAGGGCGGGCAAAAACCTTACAAAAACACAAAAAAAGCCATTAGAGCGGGCAAAGAATAAATTGCGCAAACTGTATGGCCGGGAAGAAAAATAGCGTCAGTAAATTGCAACATTGCTAAGCCTTTTGGCGTCTTTAACCTTTATAACAGTAAGAATAATTATATCCTTTAAACAAAAATTATACATTTGCTGACCGTAAATTAATCGTAAATAAATGGTTAAATTCAATAGATTTAAGTTAGACAATGGCCTGCGCGTTATTGTTCACGAAGATAATACTACCCCAATGGCAGTGCTAAACATTTTATACGATGTTGGCGCCAGGGATGAGGACCCTGAGCAAACCGGCTTTGCTCATTTATTTGAGCACCTCATGTTTGGCGGCTCTGTAAATATTCCAAACTACGATGGCCCGTTGCAGCGGGTAGGTGGCGAAAATAACGCCTTTACCAGCAATGATATTACCAACTATTATATCACCCTGCCATCGGCCAATTTAGAAACTGCTTTTTGGCTGGAAAGTGACCGTATGCTAAGCCTTGCGTTTAGTGAGAAAAGCCTTGAGGTACAGCGTAATGTGGTTATAGAAGAGTTTAAACAACGCTACCTTAATCAGCCTTACGGCGATGTTTGGTTAAAGCTAAGGCCAATGGTATATAAAAGCCATCCGTACCAATGGGCTACAATTGGTAAAACCATCAAGCATATTGAGGATGCTAAAATAGAGGATGTAAGAGCCTTCTTTAAAAAGCATTACAACCCGCAAAATGCTATTATGGTAGTTGGCGGTGATGTAAAAACAGAGGACGTTAAAAGACTGGCCGAAAAATGGTTCGGGCCAATACCTGCAGGCGAGAAGTATAACCGCGATTTACCGCAGGAAGCACCCCAACAGGAAGAGCGCCGCCAAACAGTTACGGCCAAGGTGCCTTTAAATGATGTTTACATAGCCTTCCAGATGGAAGGACGTATGGATAAAAGTTATTATGTTATTGAACTGATGTCTGACATCCTTTCGCGCGGTAACTCATCACGTTTATACAAAAGTTTGGTTAAGGATAAGCAATTGTTTAGCGAAGTGCATGCCTACATTACGGGCAGTATGGATAGAGGGATGTTTGTGCTGGAAGGTAAACCATTAGAAGGCATAAGCATTGAACAGGCCGAAGCTTCGTTATGGCAGGAGTTGGAAAAGATCAAAGCTGAAGAAGTACCTGCGGATGAACTGACTAAGGTGAAGAACAAAACAGAATCGACCATGGTGTTCTCAGAAATGTCACTATTAGATAAGGCCATGAATCTGGCACATTATGAACTG
The DNA here is from genome assembly GCF_041660805.1 of Mucilaginibacter sp. GTDB lineage: Bacteria > Bacteroidota > Bacteroidia > Sphingobacteriales > Sphingobacteriaceae > Mucilaginibacter. The sequence goes on from NZ_JBAZVP010000020.1 coordinate 23,781, forward strand.
ATGGGTGATGCCGAAGAATTTAACCATGAAACAGAAAAGTTTTTGGCTGTAACATCAGCGCAGATCAAAGAGCAGGCCAATAAATTATTCAGAAAGGAAAATTCCTCCACACTGATCTATTTGGCCGAAGGCGTAGAAGAACCTACGGAAGTTGTTAACGAATAATGCATCAAAATATATAACATGAGCATTTTAGATAGAAGAACAGCACCAGAATTTAACGGTGTAGATAATATAAACCTGATACGGCCACTGCAAACCAGGTTAACCAACGGATGTAATGTTTTTACATTTGATTCCGGCGACCAGGACCTGGTACGTATTGAATGGGTGTTTGGCAATTTGCGTTTCAACCCCAAAAAACCACTGCTGAACGTAGCTGTTAATACCATGCTTACCGATGGTACAAGCAAATTAAATGCAGCACAAATTGCAGATAAGATAGACTTTTACGGTGCCTTTTTGCAGGTAGATTACAGCTACGATAATTCGCAGATAACACTTTATACATTAACAAAGCATCTTAAAACAACTTTAGATGTTATAAAAGATATCGTTACTGACTCCATATTTCCTGAAAAGGAACTGGAAACATTTGTACGTAACCAGCAGCAAAAGCTGCAGGTAAGTATGCAAAAAAACGATTTTGTTGCCCGCCGTATTTTTAACAAAGCTTTATATGGCGAAACCATTTACGGTTTAGGTGCCGAGCCGGAAGACTTTAAATCGCTAACAAGGGAAGATTTGCTGGCTCATTTCAAACAAATGTACCAGCCATCTAACTGTACCATCATTATTGCTGGCAAGGCTGATCCTGAGATACTGGAAGCTGTAAACCAGGCTTTTGAAGGTGCCTGGGGCGATGTTACATTACCTGCTGATATTTCACAGCCCGATCTGGAACCATCTGCAGAGCGTTTCTTTTATTCGGAAAAGGCGGATGCCTTACAATCTGCTATTCGCATAGGTACGCCGTTTGTAAACCGTATACATCCGGATTTTCCGGCATTACAAGTTTTAAATACTGTTTTAGGCGGATATTTTGGTTCAAGGCTAATGGCCAACATCCGCGAGGATAAGGGTTATACTTATGGTATTGGATCGGGCATGACTTCATTTAAACAAACCGGCGCGTTCTTTATCGCATCAGAGGTAGGTGCTGATGTTTGTAAATCTGCAGTAGAAGAAATAGAAAAGGAGATTAATCTATTAAAAGAAAATTTAATAGATGAGAAAGAACTTTCTTTAGTAAGGAATTACATGCTGGGTGCTTTATTAGGTAGCCTGGAGAATGTTTTTTCGCATGCAGATAAATTTAAGAACCTGTATTTTGCTGGTTTAGATTACGATTATTATGATCGTTACACTCAAACCGTAAAAACCATCACCGCTGAAGAATTGCAAATTTTAGCAAATAAATACTGGAATTTTGCAGATTTCTACAAAGTTATAGTAGGTAAATATTAAAAGGGTTTATTATTGTTGAATTACGATTTTAGAGAGTTATACAAAGAAATCTCCTTATCTAAAATCGTAATTCTATCAACCAATTGTAATCATTATAAAAATCCGAAATCGTAATTCTAAAATCCGAAATAAAAATCTATCTTTGCCCGGCAAATAATAACTCCAAATAATTATTTGCTATGCAGTTAGACCCATCCAAATTTGTCGCCGAAGGATTAACCTATGACGACGTACTTTTACTCCCCGCTTATTCTGAAGTTTTACCACGCGAAGTTAACACGAGCACTTTTTTAACAAAAAAGATCCGTTTAAACATCCCGATCATATCGGCCGCTATGGATACCGTAACCGAAGCAGGCCTGGCTATTGCCATTGCCCAGGCAGGTGGTATTGGTATGCTGCACAAAAACATGACCATACAGGCACAAGCCGACGAGGTGCGTAAAGTAAAACGTTCTGAAAGCGGCATGATCCAGGAGCCGGTTACCCTGCTGGAGAACGCGCTACTGTCTGACGCTGTAAACATTATGCGCGAAAACAGTATTGGGGGTATCCCGGTAATTGATGCCGATGGCAAACTGAAAGGCATCATCACTAACCGCGATCTGCGTTTTCAGAAAGACCTGACCGTGCCTGTTAGCGAGATAATGACCAAAACAAACCTGATAGTAGCGCCGCAAGGCACAACCCTGCAGGATGCTGCTGCCATATTACAGGATAACAAAATTGAAAAACTACCGGTTGTTAATAAGGATGGTAAACTGGTAGGGTTGATCACTTATAAGGATATCCAGAAAGTAAAAAACTTCCCTAACGCCTGTAAAGACGAGTTTGGCCGTTTGCGTGTAGGCGCCGCTGTTGGTGTTGCTGCTGATAATATTGACCGCGTTACGGCCCTTTATAATGCCGGGGTTGACGTTATAACGGTTGACACTGCCCACGGTCACTCAAAAGGGGTTATTGATATGGTAAAAGCCGTTAAACAGCTTTATCCTGATCTGCAGGTGATAGCGGGTAACATTGCCACTGCCGATGCTGCCATGGCCCTTGCCGATGCAGGTGCTGATGCCGTTAAAGTGGGTATTGGCCCGGGTTCTATCTGTACAACACGTATCATAGCAGGGGTGGGTGTACCACAGTTATATGCGGTTTACGAATGTGCCAAAGCACTTGAAGGTACCGGTATCCCGGTTATTGCCGATGGCGGTATCAAACAAACCGGAGATATTGTGAAAGCGATAGCCGCCGGTGCAAGCACCATTATGGCAGGTTCGCTGTTTGCAGGTGTGGAAGAAGCACCGGGCGAAACCATTATATATGAGGGTCGTAAATTTAAATCGTATCGTGGTATGGGCTCTATAGAGGCGATGGCAAAAGGTTCAAAAGACCGCTACTTCCAGGACGAGACCGACGTGGTAACCAAACTGGTACCCGAAGGTATTGTTGGTCGTGTACCGTTTAAAGGCAATATGGCCGAGGTAGTTTACCAATACATAGGCGGTTTACGTGCCGGTATGCACTATTGCGGGGCTGCCAATATCGAAGATTTGCAAAAAGCCAAATTTGTACGCATCACGGCTGCCGGTATGCGCGAAAGCCACCCACACGATATTACTATCACTAAAGAAGCACCAAACTATACAAGATAATTGATGTAGTTTAAATAATAATATTTTAGGCAGGTGGTTTAATGTTAAGCCACCTGTTTTATTTTAAGGATATGATATTAATAGATTTCTTAAATCGCCTTAAACAGGAATACGGTACTTTAGATTACCTGAACCAGGAGACTTATTATGGCCGCCTGTCCAGCTTGTTTGTATTGCTGGAATTGGATGGTGCACGCCTGGATGCCGAATATGAACTGGGCCTTTCCAAACTACTGGATAGGATGGGCGATATCAACGAGGAGGAACTGGAAATTGACCTTTCGCCAGATGAACTGAAACCGCTTATCCATAAAATAAAGTTGGGCCTGGCGCTTATCATCAATACAATAGAAGAATAATTCATTTTATATTTAGCGCTTAATAATTTTGTATGAAATCTATCTGTGTATTCTGCGGAGCTAATTTTAACGGCGATCCGGTACTTAAGCAAGCTGTTGAGCAACTGGCACAGGTAATGGTTGCTAAAGACATCAGCCTGATATATGGCGGCGGCAAGGTAGGGGTAATGGGCCTGCTGGCAGATGCGTTTTTGAGCAAAGGCGGCAAAGCTATCGGTATTATCCCACAGTTTTTAATAGATAAGGAAGTTGGCCATACGGGGTTAACCCAGCTGCATATCGTTGAAAATATGCACCAGCGTAAGCAAATGATGAATGACCTATGCGACGGGATCATTATGCTGCCCGGCGGTTTTGGTACACTCGAAGAATTTTTTGAAGTGCTAACCTGGTTGCAATTGGGCTTGCATAGCCATCCGGTGGGCGTGTTAAACGTAAACGGTTTTTACGATCATTTGCTATTGCAGATGGATGTAATGGTTGAGCAGCGTTTTTTAAAACAAACCAACCGCGATTTGGTGCTTACATCTGCCGATGCCATTGAACTGGTAAACCTGATGGAAAACATCGACATTAAACCCGATGAAGTTTGGTTCAGGGATAGGAATTTGACGTAGCTTTCGTTTTGTGGAAACCTTTATTTGTAATTGTTGCGGTATATGTCAATATCCGCCCAACAGCACAAGGATAATTAAAGTTTTTTAACACCGAATGGTTAATTATTATGCATGCATAATAAATCGGCTAATCTTAGGTTATTTCTGTTTAATTTTCCTAAAATTACACAACCTATTATAAATACGTATGGATCTGGAATTCAATAAAAATGAGGATGTTAACAAACAACTTGTTTACGAATTTAATACCAAGCTTAAAAAAATATACTTAGGTGGCGGTGAAAAAGCTGCTGCCAAACAAAAGGAAAAAGGCAAAATGCTTGCCCGCGAGCGCATTGCCTACCTGTTGGATGAAGATAAACCCTGGCTGGAAGTTGGTGCTTTTACTGCCGATGGCATGTATGCCGAGCATGGCGGCTGCCCAAGTGGCGGCGTAGTTTGCGGAATTGGTTATGTGAGCGGCAGGCAATGTGTGGTAGTGGCTAATGATGCCACCGTTAAAGCTGGTGCATGGTTCCCTATAACAGCCAAGAAAAACCTGCGCGCTCAGGAAATTGCAATGGAAAACCGCCTGCCCATCATATATTTAGTGGATTCTGCAGGGGTGTACCTGCCTTTGCAAGACGAGATCTTCCCCGATAAAGAACATTTTGGCCGCATCTTTCGCAATAACGCCATAATGAGCAGCATGGGTATCATCCAGATAGCTGCAATTATGGGTTCGTGCGTTGCCGGCGGCGCTTATTTGCCTATTATGAGTGATGAGGCCATGATTGTGGAAGGCACTGGTTCTGTTTTTTTAGCAGGATCATACCTGGTTAAATCGGCCATAGGCGAGGATGTAGATAATGAAACATTGGGCGGCGCAACCACGCAATGTGAAATATCAGGCGTTACCGATTACAAGCATCCAAACGATAAAGCCTGCCTTGATTCTATCCGCAATATCATGAACAAGGTTGGTGATTATAATAAAGCCGGGTTTGACAGGATCAAATCATCAGCCCCAAAACTAAAAGAAAAAGATATTTACGGCATATTGCCGGATGCACGGGATAAGGCCTATGATATGTATGAGATCATAAAGCGTTTACTTGATGATTCGGAATTTGAAGAGTACAAAGCCGGTTACGGGCAATCTATCATCTGTGCGTTAGGCCGTGTTGATGGTTGGGCAGTAGGTATTGTTGCTAACCAGCGCAAGGTTATCAAATCCAAAAAAGGAGAAATGCAGTTTGGCGGGGTCATCTATTCCGATTCGGCAGATAAAGCCACCCGCTTTATCATGAACTGTAATCAAAAGAAAATACCGTTGGTTTTTTTGCAGGATGTTACCGGATTTATGGTTGGCAGCCGGTCAGAGCATGGCGGCATTATAAAAGATGGCGCCAAAATGGTGAATGCTGTAGCTAATTCGGTAGTGCCAAAATTTACCATCATTATAGGTAATTCCTACGGAGCGGGTAACTATGCCATGTGTGGTAAAGCGTATGATCCAAGACTAATTTATGCCTGGCCATCGGCAAAAATTGCGGTGATGGGCGGCGCGCAGGCAGCTAAAGTACTTGTACAAATGCAGGCCGCCGGGTTAAAAGCCAATGGCGAAGAAGTAGACGATGTAAAAGAAGCCGAACTGCTTAAACAAACTACCGACCGGTATAATGCCCAAACCACACCATACTATGCAGCGGCAAGGCTTTGGGTTGATGGTATAATAGACCCGCTGGAAACGCGTAATGTGATATCAATGGGGATAGAAGCCGCTAACCATGCACCGATAGACAAGGCATTTAATGTGGGGATTATACAAACGTAGGTCAACCCATTACGCTTAGCATAAAGCCAATAGCATACGGCGAGTGTAATGCCTCCGTAGCTTGCATGGTTTGTTCTGCTGTTTCAGAGGCCCTTGTACGCATTTGTCTTTCGTAAATGGCAATTGCCGATTTGGTACCTGTAAACTCATCATTCAACAAGCATTTACTTAACTCTAATGCATCCAGCATAGCCATATTTACACCTTCGCCGGCGTATGGCGGCATCAAATGCGCGGCGTCGCCCAGTAGGGTTAAGTTAGGTAAAGCTTCCCAGTTTTGGTCAAGCGGCATGCAATATTGCGGCCGCGGTATAAAAGCGGTATTTGCATTCTCAAATAATTCTTGCCAAATTTCGTCCCAGTCGGCAAATTCCTGTTTAAACCAGGCAAGTACCTGTGCTTTGTTTTTAAAGTCTATTCCACTTTCCTGCACCCAATTTTCCTGAGTTTTGCAACTTGTATAAAACACCAGGCTACCATCGCCCTTAGAGCTTACTATAAAACATTTATTATTGCCAAAAGCAAATATTTTACCTCCATTTAATAGCTTGTGTATTTTTGGACTGCCTGTTTCAGAATTATATATGGCACCTTCAATTGCAGTTACTCCGGCATAAAAGGGTTTGATGGATGTAACATATGGGCGAATTTTTGAATTTGCACCGTCAGCACCTATTACAATATCGGCAGTGGCCGAAAGCCCGTTTTTAAAGTTTAATTGCCAGCCATCAGCGGATGCTTCCATATTTAAGAATTGGCTATCCCATACAACTGTCTCTGTGTTTAAAGACTCCAGCAAGATGTTTTGCAAAGGTCCCCGATCAATTTCGGGTCGCGAACGGTCATTTTGAGCATTAGCATGATCATCAAATACGATCACCGCATTTTCATCGGTAATGCGCATTTGATCGGCACCCGGCCTGTAGTTTGCCATAAAAGCACTCATCAAACCGGCTTCTTTTAACGCTAATAATCCTGATTCTTCATGAAGGTCGAGCGTTGCGCCTTTAGCACGGGCATCTTTATGTGCATCGCGCTCATAAACTTTTACAGCTGCTCCATTCATTTGTAAAAGCCTGGCAAGGGTTAAGCCACCCGGTCCGCCGCCTATTATCGCTATATTTTTATTTTCGATGATATTCATACTTGTATGCATTTAATAAGGGAGACGATTATGCTTCAATAATATTTGAAATAAAAAGCAAATGGCAATTTTTACACTCGTTTAATTTTTTTTGCGTGAAATTTTATATCTTCCAAAATGAAATATCTTTTGCTTCCTGCATTGTTCCTGCTTACTTTATCTGTTTCCGCGCAAAACGTTCAGAAAATTCATCAAAAAGCTATTTTGGTTGATACCCATAACGATGCGATATCTAACCAATTGATAACAAAAACTGATTTGGGGAAACTTCAAACCACTGGTAATTTTGATTTAATACGTGCAGAACAGGCCGGGTTAGATGCGCAGGTTTTTTCTATTTGGTGCAGTGGTCAATATGGAAACGGTACGGCCTATGCCTTTGCCAATCGCGAAATTGATTCATTATATGCATTGATAAACCGTAACCCGGATAAAATTGCGTTGGTACGAACCGCATCTCAGCTGAAAAAAACAGTCAAACATAAAAAGTTAGCCGCCATGATAGGGGTGGAAGGCGGCCACATGATAGAGAGCAGGCTTGATTATATTGATAGCCTGGCCAAACGCGGCATGACTTATCTTACCCTAACCTGGAATAATAGTACCCCATGGGCAACATCTGCCAAAGACGAAGAACTGCACGGAGATACTTTAAAGCATAAAGGTTTAACAGAATTTGGCAAACAGGTAATTAAGCGTCTAAATGACCTGGGAGTGATGATAGATCTGTCGCACCCCGGCGAAAAAACCTTTTATGATGTAATGGCCACTACTACCAAGCCGGTAATTGCGTCGCATAGTTGTGCTTATGCCCTGGCTCCGCACCGGCGTAATTTAAAAGACGATCAGCTTAAAGCTATTGCTGAAAACGGGGGAGTGGTATTTGTGAACTTTTACAGCGGCTTTGTAGATACTGCTTATACAGAAAAGCACGAAGCTTATCTGGCTAAGCATAAACCAGAACTGGATTCGCTTATCAAAATTTATAACGATTATGATTTGGCAAGTATCCGTCTGAATGTCATTCATAAAACCGAAGCCGACCAGTTTCGGCCCCCATTGAGCATGCTGATCAAACATATCGATTACATGGTAAAACTAATGGGTGTTGACCATGTAGGCATAGGTTCTGATTTTGACGGTGCCGAGTCCTATCCGCTTGGGTTGGATAGTGTAACCGACTACTATAAGATCACTGATGAATTGTTGAAATTGCACTATAAAAAAAAGGATATCAATAAAATATTGGGTGGGAATTTTATTAGGGTATTAAAGGCAAATGTGGGTAAGTAAGCAACGTTGATAAGTTTTACTGATAGCTGACCAACGTCTTTCTTCTTTTTATTAAATTCGCACCATAATTTAAGAATTAAATGTCACAAGATATTGAACATGTTAAATGCCTTATCATAGGTTCTGGTCCGGCGGGTTATACAGCTGCAATTTATGCATCAAGAGCTGATCTTCACCCTGTTATGTATACAGGCATGCTTGCCGGCGGGCAGCTTACCCAAACTACTGATGTTGAAAATTTCCCCGGTTACCCTGATGGTGTCATGGGGCCCGAAATGATGGAAGATTTTCGTAAACAGGCAGAACGTTTAGGTACCGATATCCGTTTTGGCTATGTAAGTTCAGTTGATTTTTCATCATTGCCGCATAAAGTAGTAGTTGACGAAAGCAAAACCATACTGGCAGATACAGTTATTATATCAACAGGTGCATCAGCCAAATGGCTTGGTTTAGAGTCTGAGCAAAAATACAGTGGTTTTGGTGTTTCGGCATGTGCTGTGTGTGATGGTTTCTTTTTTAAAGGACAGGATGTAGCTATAGTAGGTGCCGGTGATACCGCTGCAGAAGAAGCAACTTACCTGGCCAAATTAGCCCGTAAGGTATATATGATCGTTCGCCGTGATGAGTTCCGTGCATCAAAAGCAATGGTTCACCGGGTATTGAATACGGCCAACATCGAGATATTATATAATACCGAAACCCTTGAAATAATGGGCGACGGGCAAAGCGTAAATGGAGTAAAGGTTTTAAATAACCAAACCCAGGAAGAAAGAAACCTGGATGTTACCGGTTTCTTTGTTGCTATTGGTCATAAACCCAATACTGATATTTTTGAAGGCTGGTTGCATATGGACGCAACAGGCTATATTGTTACCAGGCCGGGTTCAACAGAAACTAATGTTGAAGGTGTTTTTTGCTGTGGCGATGCTCAGGATCATATTTACCGCCAGGCGGTTACAGCAGCAGGTACAGGTTGTATGGCGGCTATTGATGCCGAGCGTTATCTGGCAGCTAAAGAACATATAGTTACTGCTTAAGAAAAAAAGCAGCAGTTAAGATACAAACCAAGATATTAAGCCGTTTCCTTAAAAGGAAGCGGCTTTTTTGCTGTTTGAATTGTATTTTTTGCGATATAGTAATGCATTTTTTTTAAAATATGCTAAATTCACCACCTCATTATAACCTGGTTAACTTTCTGCTATGAATAAAAAGATCTTTGTTGTGCTTTTTACTGTACTAACCCTTGCTTCAGTTATTGTAAATGCACAAGATGCAAATCCTAACCTGGGTATTATTCCTGCGCCGGTATCTGTAAAAAAATCGGCCGGTCAGTTCATATTAAGCCAGCAAACTATAGTACAGGCTGATACGCCCAATAATAAAGCGGTTTTATTTTTCTCATCATTCCTGGCAAATAATATGGCTTATAACAGGCAGGTGGGTTTAAGAAATGCAACCGCGGAATCAAACGTTATTTATTTAACATCAGCAGGTACAGAAAACTTACCTGCCGAAGGTTACCGTTTAACCATTACACCACAGCAAATAACCGTTGCCGGTAAAGGAGCAGGTTTGTTTTATGGTATACAGACCCTTATCCAGCTAATGCCTGCAGAAAGAGCCGCGACTGCCAGGTTCCCTTGTGCTGTAATTGAAGATTATCCGCGTTTTGGTTACCGTGGATTGATGCTTGATGTTTGCCGTCACTTCTTTTCTGTAGAGTTTGTTAAAAAGTATATTGATCTGATGGCTGCGTACAAACTGAATACATTTCACTGGCATTTAACAGACGACCAGGGCTGGCGTATCGAAATAAAAAAATATCCTAAATTAACTCAAATAGCCAGTCAGCGTGCGCAAACTGTAATAGGTAATTACCGTGATCGTAACCCGCAGCAATTTGATAATACCCCTTACGGTGGCTATTACACACAAGACCAGATCCGTGATGTGGTTAAATATGCGGCAGACCGTTATATTACTGTGGTGCCAGAAATTGAAATGCCGGGCCACTCACAAGCTGCACTGGCCGCTTATCCCGAATTAAGTTGCGACCCCGGCCTTACCTATAAAACAGCCGAAACATGGGGCGTTTTTAATAATATCTATTGCCCTTCAGAAAAAACATTCAGCTTTTTGCAGGATGTATTGACAGAGGTGATAGACCTTTTTCCAAGTAAATACATCCACATTGGTGGCGACGAAGCACCCAAGACGGTTTGGAAAGATTCCAAATTTTGTCAGGATCTCATTAAAAATTTAAAACTAAAAGATGAGCACGGTTTGCAAAGTTATTTTATCCACAGGATGGAAAAGTTTGTGAACTCAAAAGGGCGCAGTATTATTGGCTGGGATGAGATTTTAGAAGGCGGGCTTGCACCCAATGCCACTGTAATGAGCTGGAGAGGCGAAGAAGGTGGTATTGCCGCAGCAAAACAGAACCATGATGTAATAATGACACCCGGCAATGCTGGGTTATACATAGACCATAGCCAGGGCAAACTAAACCAGGAACCATTGAGCATTGGTGGTAACGAGCCGGTTTCAAAGATTTATAGCTATAACCCAACCCCGGCCGCTTTAGATGCCGAACAGCAAAAACATATTTTAGGTGTGCAAGCCAACTTGTGGACGGAGTACGTAACTACAGATAACAAAGTGCAATACATGCTGCTGCCACGCATGCTCGGCTTATCTGAAGTTGCATGGACACCGTTAGCTAACAAAAACTTTAAAGACTTTTCTGAAACCCGCCTGCCTGCTCATTTTGCATGGCTGGATAAAAACGATTTTAACTACCGTGTTCCGCAGGCTATTGGTGCTGTGGACACTACTATGATAGGTTCACAATTAAAAGTGAATTTAAAGTCGCCGGTTTTGGGCGCAAAAATTTATTATACTATTGATGGTTACACACCGCGCGAAACCGACAATGAATACACCATACCTATGACGTATATGGTACCTATTGACCAGTACCGCGAGTTGCAGACCATTGTTATTACCCCCTCAGGTAAACGCAGTGCTGTAACAAAAACAGTTATGTATAATAAGGCGCCAATGGCTCCGGTAATTTATACCGGTACAGCAACCGGGTTAAAATATCAGGTATCTGCAGGTACTTATGTGAACACCACACAGATCAACCCTGCCGCAGTAATTGATACAGGTATAGCAAAAAGCTTTAGCACTGCAACATCGGCCTTTAAAAAAGCGTTTGGTAAATATGGCGTTGTATTTAATGGTTATATAAAGATTGATACTGATGGTAATTATGGTTTTTCAACCCAGTCAACCAATGGTTCGGTATTATTAATTGATGATGTACCGGTTGTTGATAATGACGGTAAGCATGGCGCTTATGAACAGGGTGGTGCTGTACCATTGTTAAAAGGTTATCACCGCATTACTATAAAATATGTAGATGCAGCGCTTACAAACAGTACTTTACGTTTATATATGACTATACCGGGTAAGCCAAAAGGCGAACTATCGCCGGATATGATGTTTAACTGATCAATTATAATTTAAATGGATTTAAGACATTGTTTATTGGTATCGGCGGTTTGCATTGTTTTGGCAAGCTGCAGCAACGATGATAAAAAACCGGCTGCAAATACTGCCGCTGCTGCTAAAGCTGCCGTTATGCCGCCTTTTCGTTTTCATAAAGCAATAGAAGTATCTCCGGGGCAAACTTATGATGTAGTAAGCTGGGGCAGGGGATCAACCGCTGTAGGGTCATTCGCCATATTACACTCTGATTCTGCCGGGATGAAGTATACCACTACCACCGGCGACCTGGACGGCACCATCACCGACGCGTACAACGCCGATATGGATACGGACGGTAATCCCGAGATACTGATCCAGTCGAAGGGAAAAGACACGGTAAACTATGCAAAAGTGTATGCTTTTGAGTTTAATAATAGTGGAGTTAATAAGCTTGATTTCCCCAGGCTAACCAACTCGCAAAAGAAGGGTTATCGGGGCGATGATAACTTTTATATAAAGGAGGGAAAGCTTATCCGGGAGTTTCCTATATATGATAGTAACGATAAGACTGCCAAACCAACAGGTGCAAAACGCCAGTTAGAGTATAGTTTGCGTAGTAATGATTTTACTGTTAAGCAGTTAAGTAAAGATTCAACCACTGTAAGCAGCGGTAAATCCGGTGTGAACGAGGAACCTAAAAAGACAGAAAAACAAAAAAAGAAAAAGCGTAATCGCAGAGGGTAGATCATTCTGTTCCGCTGTTCCGTTCCGTTAAAAGCGGAACAAAACGGAACAACAGCGGAACAGAGCACCAAATTCTTCTAAAAATCTCTAATTATCTCTAATTACCATTGCTATATTTCTTCTGCATTGCTTATGGCGCATGTTTCCACATCATTATTAAAATAAAACCAGCCCTGGCCGGTTTTTTTGATTTTAGATATCCTGGTACATTAAGTTGAGGTAAAAAATAATTTTCATGCAAATACGCAAAGTGTCTTTCGCGTCTTTGCGTGATGCAGCTTGCCTGGTTAACAATTGATCTGTATTGTTAAAACCCACCCTGAAAATCTCCACATAAATTTGCAAATTTGCAGTATATCCAATCGGCATAAATATTAATGCACTTTTTATATCCAACTTTCCTGTTTGCATTATTAACACTGGCCATACCCGTACTGGTGCACCTGTTTAATTTTAGGCGGTATAAAAAAGTGCTGTTCAGTAATGTGCAGTTTTTGAAAGAAGTACAGGAGCAACAGGCAAGCCGTAGAAATTTAAAAGAAAGATTGATCCTTGCGGCACGTATGCTGGCACTGTTATTTTTGGTGTTTGCTTTTGCAAGGCCTTATATATCATCCCAAAAGGATGATGCGAATACCGGCAAACAGCAGGTGGTAAGCATTTTTGTAGATAATTCTTACTCTATGCAAACCCTTAACCGCGAGGGCAGCCTCCTTGATGAGGCAAAGCAAAAGGCCAAACAAATAGCTTCGGCCTATTCCATAAATGATCGTTTCCAGTTACTAACACAAGATTTTGAAGGCAAGCATCAGCGATTATTAAACCGCGATGAGTTTAATGATGCGGTAGACGCGGTAAAAATTAGTCCGCAAAGCAGGAGTATCAGTCAAATAACGGCAAGGCAGCAAAGCTTGCTTAATATGCAGCCCGGAGCAGTTAAAAGCAGTTATATCATATCAGATTTTCAGAAAAACATCACTGGTAAATTAGCCGGCAAGGTAAACGATAACATTCCGGTTAACCTGGTACAGCTCAAAGCAAGTACGTTGCCCAATGTGGCTGTTGATTCGGTTGAATTGCTAAATGCTACCCACCGGCCGGGTGAAAGTGAAAAGCTGATAGTAAGGCTTCGTAATTATGCAGATAAACCGGCAGAGCAAATACCATTAAAGCTAATCATAAATGGTGTGCAAAAAGCCATTGGCAGTTTTACGGTGAACGCACGTTCGGCTCAAACAGATACGCTTACCTTTTCGGGTTTGCAGGCAGGCTGGCAGCGCGGCGAGATACAACTGCAGGATAACCCGGTAACGTTTGATAATAAATTTTACTTCGCCTTTAATATTAACAAGCAATTGCCCATTCTTTTAATTGATGGCGGCATACCCAATAAATACCTCAACGCCGTTTTTGCCACAGATCCGTTTTTTATTGCCAAACGTGTACAGGATGGCAATGTAGATTATGCCGGCTTAAATACATATCCGCTTATAATTGTAAGCGATATTAAAGTTATTTCGGCAGGGTTGGCACAACAGTTAAAAAGCTATGTAAGCAAAGGTGGCACACTAATGGTATTCCCTTCGGCAGAGGCGGATATAAGTAGTTACCGGGCCTTATTGCAGCCCATGGGGGCAGCCTATCCTGAAAAGATAGTGACCGAAGCTACCAGGGTATCGTCAATTAACCTGCAGAGCCCGGTGTTTAAAAACACTTTCGAGGCGTTTCCTCAAAACCCTGATCTGCCCCAGGTAAAAAAATATTATAGTTTAAGTCCATCAGCCAGGTCTGGTAATTATTTGATGCGGTTACAAACCGGGCAGCCGGTATGGGAAGGGTATAACAGCGGGAAAGGCACTGTATATTTATCTGCTTTACCGTTAGATGAAACTTTTAGTAACCTGCCTGTACATGCTCTTTTTGTACCGGTAATGTTTAGGATAGCTATACTGAGCGGGCACTATCAGCCTTTGTTTTATACATTAGGTAATAACCAGGCAATTGAAACCGCAACGCTGCAATCCACAGAAAATCAATTATTAAAAATGGTTAAAGGTTCGCAAACCATTATTCCTGATGTACAGCAACAGGAGGGAAGTACACTTCTTTACCTGCCAGATCAATTGAAGGAGACCGGTATTTACGATCTGAAAAAACAGGATAGTACAGCAGCAATACTGGCTTTTAATGATAACAGGAGCGAATCTGACCTGAGTTATTTGAACAATAGCGAACTTGGAAATTTATTTGCCCAACAAACAACCTTGCTACAGGGAAACAAGCTAAATACAAATAGTATTAACGGCGCGGCAAATTCAGGGCTGCAATTATGGAAACTTTGTATAATTTTGGCACTGTTATTTCTGGCTGCCGAAACATTGCTGATACGGTTTTACAAAACCGATAAAAGCAAGGCCACGCAACCCGTTTAACAATATAAACCCACCTTAAACAGCGATAATGAATTTGCTTATCAAATCCGCTACTGTTATTGATCCTGCATCGCCTTTTAATAAACAGGTAACTGATATCTTAATTAAAGATGGCGTAATTACTGAAATTGGTGCATCGCTAACCGCCGATGCCGAAACCATTGATGCAAAAGGCAAATACCTGGCCCCCGGTTTTTTTGATTTGAACTGTAACATAGGCGAACTTGGTTTAGAAACCAAGGAAGACCTGCAAACCGGTACGGCAGCAGCAGCAGCAGGCGGCTTTACAGGCATTGCGCTTACTCCTAATACCCATCCGCCGGTACATTCAAAAGCCGAAGTAGAATATTTGCTTAATCGCGCCAGCAACAACCTGGTTGATATTTATCCGCTGGGAACGATATCCAATAAGCGCGAAGGTAAGGATATGGCCGAAATGTATGATATGTATAAAAGCGGTGCAAAGGCATTTACTGACGGTAACCGCCCGGTACAGGATGCAGGCTTAATGGAGCGCGCTATGCTTTATGTACAGGGTTTTGGCGCTAAAGTAATATCCTATCCGGAAGATACTTCTATTGCAGGTAAAGCCAAAGTACACGAAGGAGTGGTAAGCACTATGCTGGGCATGAAAGGCATCCCCTCACTGGCCGAAGAATTAATGATTGCCCGCGACCTTTACCTTGCAGAAGATACCGGTTCTGAAATACACTTTACCACTATATCAACAGAACGTTCTGTTGAACTGATAAGGGAGGCAAAACGGAAAGGGTTAAAAGTAACCTGCGATGTTGCCGTGCATAATTTGATACTTACTGATCAGGCCCTGATGGGCTTTGATAGCCTGTATAAGGTTAAACCCCCGCTGCGTACGCAGCGCGATGCTGATGCGCTGATAAACGGTTTAAAAGATGGCACTATTGATGCTATTGTATCGCAACACACCCCGCATGAGATAGAATTTAAAGATGTGGAATTTGAAGTGGCCGAATATGGTATAATTGGCCTGCAAACGGCATTTTCATTAGCTATAAAAGCCGGTTTACCGCTTGAACTGATAGTAGAGAAGCTGTCTGTAAATCCGCGTAAAATATTAAACATTGAGGTGCCTGTAATTGCCAAAGGGCAACAGGCTAATTTTGTACTGTTAGATACCGAAGCCGAATGGGAATATACCCGCGGTGTAAACCGGTCTAAAAGTTATAATTCTCCTTTTATGGGACAGAACTTAAAAGGTAAAGTTTTATTCACCTGTAATAACGATCAACTATCTAAATTTTAAGAAACTATGACTGACCAAAAAGTAACATCAGCTATTGCAAGTTCATTACAAGCATATTCAAAATATGGGAGCTTTAACGCGGCAGTGCTTACCGCGCAATTTGAAGAGGTGTTTTCATCTGATGACGATTTTTTAACCAAGGTAGATTCGCTTGATGAATTGTTTGATAATAACCCTCAGGTTGAGGAATTGCGCGAAGTGTTTTTTGATTTGCTGATGATTAATTTTTTTAGCGAAGATGTAAAAAAGCTTGAAGACGATTACCTGGAAACCCCTGAGTGGGAAGGTATTGAGGAACAAACCCTTGACCGTGGTACCGAATTATTAAACCTGTTATTGTACCTTAACGAGTGCGAGGATGAAGATATTGATCCTGAACTGGAAGATTACCTGAAAGAATTTTTATTGGTTGATGAAGATGAGTTCCAGGATGAGTACCGCATATATGAGCCGGTTATTGCCAACCAGATATTGATTGAGAGCCCCGCGGCTGAGATAAAAAAGGTAGCAGCAACCGTTGCTGATGATTCAGAACTTAAGGAATTGTTTTACCCAATGATGTGTTTTTTCCAAAATCCCGAACTAGCTGAACAAGATAAAGAAGTAATTGCAGCCAACGCTGTAAATAAATCATTTGATATGGCAGTTTTAGAAATATTAGTTAGCTTTAAATAATTAATTTTAAACCTTAACTAATTAAAATAAAATGGAAAATCTTGCGATTAACCCTACAAAAATTGCCACTAAGTGGGCTTTGTTTTATGTAGTAGTCTCTATTGTACTTACTTACACTTTTCAACTCCTCAATATTGATCCAAACTCTGCCGTAAAATATGTAGGTTACATACCTTTTATAGCATTTTGCGTACTGGCTCAAAAGGAATTCAAAGATGCATCTGGTGGCTTTATGACTTTTGGAAAAGGGTTTTCTGTTGGGTTTAGATATTCCCTTTTTTCGGGCATAATATTGGCCGTATTTGTTTTTATATATCTTAAATTTTTAAGTCCGGATGTTTTGGTAAAATCTATGGAGGAGCAGCAAACTGTGATGGCCGATAAAGGAATGTCACAAGAGCAAATTGATAAAGCTTTGGAAATGGGAACCAAATACGGAGCCATTTTTGGTGCAGTTGCTACAGCTATTGGTTCGTTAATATTTGGAGCAATAGTAGCTTTAATAGGTGCTGCCATACTTAAAAAAGAGCGCACAGCCTATGATATAGTGGATTCGGCAGAAGACCCGGCTGTATAATCAGATCTTATCTTAACACAATAAAAACAGGCCGCCCAATTTTGAGCGGCCTGTTTTGTTAAAATGCTTTTTGCCTTAATCCCATTTATCCAACCCTAAAAGCTTTCTGCCTAAAGAAGATAGTTCGGCAACCGGGTTTTTCTTTTCGCGCTCCAAAGGGTCACCAGGGAAAGCATAACCTTGCATAGCCTCACGATTCTTCCAGCTGTTTACGCGCCATTGTCTTAATTCTTCATTGTCGTCCTGAGCAGGCATCATGCTTACATATTGTGCTATACGTACCTTATTGCCGCTGTTATTTGGCCGTATGCCATGTGGCTGCGAGCTATTAAATATCAGCAGGTCACCGGCTTCCATTTTTACTTTTACAATATTAAAGCCCGTTGTATTTGGTTTAAAATGATCACGGTCTGCAGGTTGGGTTAGTTTCCAGGTGTCATAAGTCTTAAACAGATCTGGGATGCATTGAAAACCGCCCATGGTTTCATCAGTTTGGTCGGCCAATGCCAAAACACCCTGTACGTTCTGTGGCTTGGTTTCCGGGTCGTAATCCCAATGGATAAAACCTTTGTATTCAAAACCCGGCCGTAAGGGGAAATTCAGGTTTGCCCTGTCAATATTTGCCCAAAGTTTTTCTGTGCCCCAAATATCAGCAAAGGCGGCATGCACTTTTGGATATTGCCTGTTATCCCACAGGTATTGGTGATTGTATATTTCAACCATGCCGGTATTATTAAGTTCGGCCATTTGCATTTGGGCATTGGGTTTTTTATACCAGGTATCCATATCGTTTTGGTCTTTGCCCTCGTATTCCCAAAGGTAATCGGCCAGTTTTTTTACCTGTTCTTTTGGTACGGCATTTTTAATGATCACGTAACCATTGGTTATCCAAAAATTCCAGTCGGCTTCGCTTAACACACGCAGCGGTTCGCCGTTGCTGCGGTCGTTCAGGCGGATAGCGCTTGATGTTGCTACTGATGGGTTGCCCGGTATTTCGTTATGGGCCTCGTTTGCTTTCATGTTAACAGCCGTTGTCATTGTGGCGGTAGTTTCGGGTTCCATTTTCATACTATTATTGGTTTTAATAGTTCAAAGGTAGGGTGGTATTTAGGCCTGTTTATACTTTGTAATGACCAGTATTTGCTCTGTATTGATTTATTGGATATATTTAAATAGATTTTTAGTGCAATGCAGGATGAATGAGATACAACTGGAACGGGTGGAGTTTGAACCGGGCAAATCTTTTAAGCTATTTTCGCCACGGTTACGTAATACCTTTTTATGGCATTATCATCCGGAAGTGGAGCTGGTTTATGTTGAGGCTGATGCCGGTATCCGCCATGTGGGCTCGCATATATCGGGTTATACCCAAAGCGACCTGGTATTTATTGGCGGTAACCTGCCTCATTTGAATTTTGATTACCGCTTACGCAGCGATTATCATCAGATAGTGATACAGCTCCGTACCGATTTTATGGGCGCGGCCATCAGCACATCACCGGAATTTGCGGCAATTAACCGCCTGTTTAAAAAAGCCGGGTTGGGCATTGCTTTTAATGGCGAAACAAAAGCAATAGTTGCTGAAAAGCTAAAAACTTTGTCTGGCATGAACTCATTTGAACAATTGATAGCACTGATGGATATTTTTCAGATACTGGCGGCATCGAATGAAATGGTTATTTTAAATAACGATGAGACCAGTAAGGAGTTTATTCTGAAAGACAAGATAAGAATGGGGGCCATCTATGAATACATTGATGCTAATTATCATCAAAAGCCGGATGTTAATGTTGTAGCCGGTAAAGTTCATTTAACAACGGCTGCGTTTTGCAGATATTTTAAGCGCCAAACCAACATAACCTTTACCGATTTTGTGAATCAATACCGCATTGAGCGCGCCAAGAACCTGCTAATGCAAGGCAAAAACATTACTGAAACCTGTTACGCCATCGGCTTTGAAAGCCTCTCGTATTTTAACAAGCTGTTCAACAAAATAGTGGGACAGAACCCCTCTGATTTTAAACGGAATTGGTTAAACGATAAAAAGTAAACGCCCATTCCTTTTCAATCACCGGAGGATAAAGTTTTCACTCGGGTTATAAGAGGTGAAAGTGATTGATCGTCAAATAAAATATCAGCAGTAAAACATTAACAGGTTGTTACCGTTAACATGCCAATTATATTGTTTAAACAGCTCAATAATTAGTTGTTTATTACACATTATATATAAAGTATATATTTGCAACTTGTTGTGATACTATCTTAAAAATGCCTGATCAAATACCACTAAATACCTTTAACTTATTAACGCCGGATAATATAAATATAGCTGTTATAGGCTTAGGTTATGTTGGTTTACCGCTTGCCGTTGAATTCTCAAAAAAATATTCGGTAGTTGGTTTTGATAAAAAACAGGCTCGGATTGATGAGTTAAACGCCGGCAACGACCGTACGCTGGAGATTGATAGCAATGAATTAAAGAAAGTTAAGCGTGCTTCGGGCAGCAATAATGGATTGCTTTTTACATCGGATGTAGGTGATATAAAAAATTGCAATATCTATATCATATCGGTACCAACACCTACCGACAAGCATAACCGCCCCGACATGCATATGCTTAAAAATGCCTGTGAACTAATAGGATCGGTCATTTCTAAAGGCGATATTTTCATATTGGAATCAACCGTATACCCGGGTGTGACAGAAGAAATTTGTGTGCCGATCATTGAAAAGATATCAGGTCTTAAACTAAACGAAGGTTTTTATGCAGGTTATTCTCCGGAACGGATAAACCCGGGAGATAAGGTGCATACGTTAACCAATATTTTAAAAGTAACATCGGGTTCAACACCTGAGGCGGCCAATTTTATAAATAACCTGTACGGCACTATTATTACAGCCGGCACGCATAAGGCGCCAACTATAAAAGTAGCCGAGGCCTGTAAGGTTATTGAGAACTCCCAGCGCGATATTAATATTGCATTTGTTAATGAGCTTTCAAAAATTTTTAACCTGATGCAAATTGATACCCAGGCAGTTTTAAAAGCGGCAGGTACTAAATGGAACTTTTTAAATTTTAAACCCGGTTTAGTAGGAGGGCACTGTACGGGCGTTGATCCGTACTATCTGGCACAGCGGGCGCAAGAAGTAGGATATCACCCGGAAATTATTTTAGCAGGCCGAAGACTTAATGATGGCATGGGTACTTATGTTGCCATGGAAGTTATAAGGCTTATGATTAAGAAGGATATTGTTGTAAAAAATGCCAATGTTTTAGTATTGGGCTTTACTTTTAAGGAGAACTGCCCGGATGTACGTAACACACGGGTAATTGATATTATTAAAGTTTTAAATGATTTTGAAATTATTTGTGACATTTATGATCCATGGGCAAACCCTAAAGAGGTAGCTGATGAGTACCAAATAAATACCATCAATATGTTTGAAAATGTAAGGGCTAATTATGATGCAATTATATTAGCTGTTGCCCATGATGAGTTTTTGAAAATAGACATCAGCAGTCTAAAAAAGGCACATTCATCAGTAATTTACGATATAAAAGCGGTGCTGGATGAGGGTATAATAGATGGGCGTTTATAAGTACATTAATGTTTAAACCTGCAAAAGTCAGAAGGTTATAATACCTGGTGTGGTTTTATTTTATTTTTAACTGATTTTTTAATTGTTTCTCAATATTTTTAAAAAAAATAATGGCTTAAGATGCAAGTTTTTACTTTAAAGGTCATAAATCTGCGTTTTGAAACAAGGGATACACTCACGGTTTCATTCAAGCAACCAGCTTTAAAGAAAATTAAATATCTGGCTGGGCAGTACCTGACCCTTATTTTTCGTATCAACGGCCGAAGATATATCCGGCCATACTCGTTTTCATCAGCCCCTGGTGTTGATGCCAATCTTGAGGTTACCATTAAAAGAGTACCGGGAGGAGTTGTTTCAAACCATATTATAGATCAATTAAAGGTTGATGATCTGGTTGAAGTTATGGAACCTATGGGAGATTTTGTTTTAACTGAAAACAATCTTTTACCTAAAACACATATTGTATTATGGGGAGCAGGTAGTGGTATAACTCCGCTCATGTCAATTGCAAAATACGCATTACATAAAAATTTGGCAAATCATGTTACACTTGTGTTTGGCAACCGTAATGAAGAAGACGTAATTTTTAGCAGTAAAATTGTAGAACTAAAAGAACAATATAAAAACCAATTTTCGGCCATACATTTTTTAACACAAGCTGTAATAGCAAGTAACAATCCTTACGTTGTTCAAGGTCGTATAAACCCGGATAATGTTTTGTCTGTGATGCAGAGCGAGGGTGATATTTATGACACGATACATTATATTTGTGGCCCTGCAGGCTTAAAAGAATCTGTGAAAGCAACATTATCAGAATTGAATATTGCGCCTGAAAAAATATATTCAGAAGATTTTGAAATATTGCGTGATCCTGCAGAATTTGAAAATATAGTTACAAGGATAGTAACGATTAAAAAGGATGGTTTACGTTTACCCGTTGAGGTAGTTAAAGGTAAAAGTATTCTTGAGGCTGGTTTAGATGCCATGATTGATATGTCGTACTCTTGCCAAACCGGGAATTGCCTGGTTTGTAAAGGACGTTTAATAAATGGGCAGGTGAAAATGATAGGTATTGAAAAATTACCTGAAGGTTTGCAGCAACAGGAATGCTTGTTATGCAGCAGTTTCCCGCTTACAGATAATGTTGAAATAGAAGTTGATTAGATTAGAATATGAAAGTTGTACTATTAGCGGGCGGATTAGGTACCAGACTATCTGAAGAAACTACACTGAAACCAAAACCAATGGTTGAAATTGGTGGTATGCCCATATTATGGCATATAATGAAAATTTATTCAACATACGGTTATAATGACTTTATTGTTTGCCTGGGCTATAAGGGGTATGTTATAAAGGAATACTTTGCCAACTATTTTCTGCATAAATCTGATATAACAATTGATTTAAAAGACAACTCCATAAAGGTGCATGATTCACAGGCCGAACCATGGACAATTACCCTTGTAGATACAGGGAATGAGTCCATGACGGGCGGTAGGATAAAAAGAATTAAGCCACACGTAAACAACGAGCCCTTTATGCTAACATACGGTGACGGCGTTAGTGATGTAAACATTGCCGAACTGGTTAAATACCATAAAAGCCATGGTAAGATGTGTACAGTAACTTCGGTACAGCCATCCGGCCGTTTTGGTGCATTAGATTTAAATGAAGATATGTCTGTGAAATCATTTTTAGAGAAACCTAAGGGTGATGGTTCATGGATAAATGGAGGTTATTTTGTATGCCAGCCAGAAATTTTTGATTACATAAAAGACGGTGACAGTACCGTTTGGGAACAAAAACCTATGGAAGAAATAGCCAGTGACGGCCAGATGAAAGCTTACAAGCACGATGGTTTTTGGCGCCCAATGGATACGCTGAAAGACAAGCACGATTTAAATGAAATGTGGGATGTTGATAAAGCTTCCTGGAAAATCTGGTAATCTATGATACAGGATTTAAAAGATGTTTATAAAGGAAAAAAAGTTTTTTTAACCGGGCACACTGGTTTTAAAGGCTCGTGGCTGGTTAAAATATTTAGTTTACTTGGCGCCGAGGTTAAAGGTTATGCCTTAGCACCAGAGAATGAACTGAACCTTTATAGCATTATAAAAGGTGATGAACTTTGTGACTCGGTAATTGCTGACCTGCGCGATAGAGCGAAACTAAATGAAGCTGTAGGCAGCTTTCAGCCCGATTTTATATTTCATTTAGCCGCACAGCCCCTGGTAAGGCTTTCTTATCAGATCCCGTCCGAAACGTTTGAGGTAAACGCTATTGGTACTGCAAATGTGCTTGATGCCATGAGGCTGTTAAACAAGCCTTGTAATGCTGTTTTAATTACTACAGACAAAGTTTACCACAATAACGAATGGATTTACCCATATCGTGAAACAGACCGCCTTGGTGGCTACGATCCATATAGTGCGAGTAAGGCCTGTACAGAACTGGTTATTGACTCGTACCGTAATTCCTTTTTTAATACCAATACTTATAGCACTCATCAAAAAGCAATAGCCGTAGGGCGTGCAGGCAATGTAATAGGTGGTGGCGATTGGTCTAAAGACAGGTTGATACCCGATATTGTAAAGGCTTTGGCAGCTAATGAAGATATAGAGGTAAGAAATCCAAATTCAATAAGGCCATGGCAGCACGTACTGGAGCCCTTATTTGGTTATTTATTATTAGGAGCAAAGTTAGCCGGTGATCCAATACATTATTCACAAGCCTATAATTTTGGCCCCGATGCAAATGACACTTTACCGGTAAAAAAAATGGTTGAACTGGCTATTGCAAAATGGGGTAGTGGCCAGTATTTTACCAATATAAAGGATACCCAGCTGCATGAAGCCGGTTTATTGAAACTGGATATAAGTAAGGCTATTGATGAATTAAAATGGAAACCTTTATTTAACGCTGAAAAAGCAGTTGAATACACAATTAAATGGTACAAGATCTTTTATTCCAATAAAGATATGGCCAGTGAATACACCAAAGAACAGATACTTGCATTTTTAAATAATTTTAATGACAACCAATAAAATTGTTTTAGAAGATCTGGAGGCAATACGTAATTCAACTATTGATTGGCAGCGCTTTGCTGGTAAAACGGTATTAATTACAGGGGCCAATGGTTTTTTGCCGGCATATATGGTAGAAACCTTACTTTATATTAATGCAAAAATAGGTATTGATGTTAAAGTGATTGGGTTGGTGCGGAGCATAGAAAGAGCTAAAAAGCGGTTTATTGAGTATGCCGGAGATAAAAATCTTACATTTATTGAGCAGGATGTAAGTAAGCCTGTTAAAATTGATGAAAATCAAACAATAGATTTTATAGTACACGCTGCAAGCCAGGCAAGCCCTAAGTACTATGGCACTGACCCGGTTGGTACCTTAAGCGCTAACGTGCTTGGTACGCTAAACCTAATGACCCTTGCGCGCGAAAAAAATATAGAATCGTTCTTGTACTTTAGTTCGGGAGAAGTTTATGGGCAAATTGATAACGAACATAACCCTGTTAAGGAAGACTATTATGGATACCTTGATCCTATGCAGGTACGTTCCTGCTATGGTGAGAGTAAAAGGATGGGAGAGAACATTTGCGTAAGTTATTATAAGCAGTACAACATAAGCGCTAAAGTTGTACGCCCCTTCCATACCTATGGGCCTGGCATGCAATTGGATGATGGCCGGGTATACGCCGATTTTGTTGCAGATATTTTGAATGAACGCAACATTGAAATGAAAAGTGACGGATCTGCAAAACGGTCATTTTGTTATTTAAAAGATGCTACTATTGGTTTTTTTATAGTTTTATTGAACGGTACCCCGGGCGAAGCTTATAATGTAGGCAACCCTAATGAAGAACATAGTATTTTAGAACTTGCAGAAGCCATAATTAAATTAGGCAATGCTAGTTTAAAGGTTATAAAAGTTGATATTACTGCTGATAACCAGTATTTGAAAAGCCCTTTATTACGTAATACCCCTAATATTGATAAACTGCTGGTTTTAGGATGGAGCCCGCAAACCGATATTATGACCGGGTTTGAAAGGACCATTAAAAGTTACCTTGTATAAATAAGATTTAATACTACCAATGAAAATAAGTGATGCTATAGCCGACTTTTTAGAAGAAAAAGAGATAAGGCATGTTTTTGGAATTATTGGCGCAGGCAATGCACATATATTCGATTCGATATACAGTAAAGGTTATACTGAAATAGTTTGTGTGCATCATGAACAGGCTGCCTGTATGGCTATGCAAACTTATTATCGTATTACCGGTAAAGTTACTGCAGTGCTTTTAACAACAGGTGCAGGTTCTACAAATGGTGTAACCGGTGTAGTTAGCGCCTGGGCCGATTCAATACCCGGCCTGATCATTTCAGGAAATGAGAACTCTAAATTTATCGATCTGCATAAAGATTTGCGTATGTGGGGTGTTCAGGGATATGACAGTTCGCTAATGGTTGATAAAGTGACCAAATATGCAGGCCGCGTTTTAGATCCTAAAGATATTACCAGGGAATTAAACAAAGCTTACGATATTACTACAGAAGGCCGCCCGGGCCCGGTTTGGCTGGATATTCCTATGAATATCCAATCGTCGGTAATTGATGAAACTGCTATTTTGCCCTATGAAAAACCAGAAGCTATTAATAATACTAATGACACTTTAAGCAATCAGGTTGGTGAAATTGTAGCTGATCTTAAAAAAGCTAAGCGCCCGCTGTTATGGCTTGGCCATGGTATTAGGCTGGCCAATGCAGTTGATTTGTTAGAACCTCTGTTAGATCAGTTAAAAATACCTGCACTGGTAACCTGGGCTGGTATAGATATGGTAGATTCATACCACCCGCTTGTATATGGCAGGGCGGGCACGTATGGGCAAAGGTGCGCTAATTTTGTACTGCAAAATTGTGATTACTTATTATGCATAGGCACACGCATGGCTATACCACAAATTGGTTATGAAATAAACGAGCTTGCACGCGATGCACAAATTGCAGTGGTAGATATTGATGAACACGAACTGTTAAAATACAAAGCAAGGTACAAGCATAGTGTAGCCGCCGATGCAAATTTGTTTTTAACCGAATTGTTGGAACAAACAACAAATTTTAAAACAGATATAAGTCAATGGGTAACTATATGCGATAAATACAGAACAGAATATCCATGGGTAAATTCATCTGACCATCCGGATAAAGAAGGTTTTATTAATTCATATCCATTTATGGATAAATTAAATGCCCATTTAAAGGATGATCAAATTATAGTTACTGATATGGGTACTGCTTTACTGAGTGGCCATCAGGCATTAAAATTAAAAAAAGGCCAGCGCTTAATGACATCTACAGGTTTAGGTGAAATGGGATATGGCCTGCCGGCTGCTTTAGGTGCATCATTTGCTACAAATAAAGGTGAAGTAATTTGTCTCAATTGCGATGGTGGTATGATGATGAACCTGCAGGAACTACAAACTATGGCACATCATCAGTTACCAATTAAGCTGTTTATATTTAATAACGATGGTTATTTAATGATAAAGCATACGCAGAAAGCATTGTTTAAGGGCAGGGCTGCCGGTACAGACCAAAAATCGGGAGTAAGCTGCCCGGATTTTACTGCTTTGGCAGAGGCGTTTAAATTTAAAAGTTTCCAGATAAGAACCTGGGAAGATTTTGATGCATATATCCCTCAGATACAGGCCCATAATGGCCCTGTAATATGCGAAGTATTTATGCATCCGCAGCAAACATTTGTGCCAAAATTATCTTTAGCAATTCAAAAAGATGGAACATTAATATCTCCGCCACTTGAAGACCTTTCACCATTTATCTCAAGAAAAGAACTTAAAGCAAATATGCTGAGTGGTTTACACTCAAAATCACTTGAAATTGAGGTGCAATAATTATTCGAAATGAGTAAATTAAAAGTAGCCATATTAGGCAGTGGAAACATCGGGACAGACCTGCTGATTAAAATTCAACGTTCTGAACATCTTGATTGTGTACTTTTTATAGGCAGGAATCTTTCTTCTCCAGGTATGGCAAAAGCTATCAGCCTGGGCGTAAAGGTATCCGACCAAAGTATAAATGCTATTTTAAAAGATCCTGATTGTTGCGATTTAATATTTGACGCTACATCGGCTAAAGATGCACAGCACCATTGGAACATACTTGAAAAGCTGGGAAAAATAGTAGTAGACATGACCCCTGCAAAAATAGGCCGCCTTTGTATCCCGGCTGTAAACCTGAACGATGCCATCGCGCTGCGAAATGTAAATATGGTAACATGCGGCGGGCAGGCATCTATACCCATCGCTTACCTTATTGGCCAAACACACCCCGAAGTGGAATATATAGAGGTGGTATCCAGCATTGCATCGCGCAGTGCCGGGCCGGCTACACGGTTAAATTTGGATGAGTACATTGAAACTACAGAAGAAGGCATACGCATGTTCTCTGGCGCTAAGAAGGCCAAGGCTATTTTAAATTTGAACCCGGCTAACCCCTGCATTGACATGCAGACTACTATTTTTGCAAAAGTATCCAATCCAAATATCGAGGCATTGACACTTGCTGTTGAAAACATGATAAAAAGCATTAATACATACGTACCAGGTTACCAGTTGCTGGTAGCACCAATATATGAAAATGGCCGTATAGTAGTAATGGTAAAAGCACAGGGGCTAGGCGATTATCTGCCTAAATATGCAGGCAACCTGGATATTATCAATTGCGCGGCTATTGCTGTGGCAGAGGAGTATGCAAAAAAACAACAGGAAGGTAACTTAATAAACTAATAATGAAATTGACTGAGTTGAAAGAGCTATTTTCAAACGGAGAGATTAGCAAAATGGATTATATTGATAATATGCATAGCCTGCATTTATTACTGTTTGACTATACAGAATTCTTAAAAAAATCTGACATTTCTAAAATAACTATTCAGGACGATTTATTAATAATGACCTCCCGTGAAACTGATTATCATAAAGGTGGGTTGAGTTTTTATTGTGACTTATTGGATAAAAGGAATACGCCTATAGAGGTTCTGAATTTTGGCACCTATGAACCGGAAGAATCGGCTATGCTATACCGCATTATTGAAGAAAATTACACCGTATTTGATATAGGCGGCAATTTAGGCTGGTATACTAATCATATCGCTCCTTTATTAACAGAAGGAGAAATATATGCTTTTGAGCCCATACCAGAAACTTTTGAAAAGCTCGTTAAAAATGTTCAGCTAAATGGCTTTGATAACATTACATTAGAAAACTTCGCTTTTTCAGATAAGCAGGATAAAATTAAGTTTTTCTATTCTCCGGCTATGCCCGGTGCATCTTCGTCACAGAATATAACAGGTGGCAATAATATGCAAGAATTGGAATGTATTACAAATACGGTTGATAATTATGTCGCAGATAATAAAATCAGCAAATTAGATTTTATTAAATGTGATGTTGAGGGAGCAGAGTTTATGGTGTTTAAAGGCGCTAAAAATACTATTCAAAAATACCATCCTATTGTTTTTTCAGAAATGCTGCGAAAATGGTCGGCTAAATTTAACTATCATCCCAACGATATAATTAACTTTTTCCGTGAGTTAGGTTATGAATGTTATACTGCCAATCAAAAAGGTTTGGTTGCTTTTGATATTGTGGATGAAAACACAATAGAAACAAATTTTTTCTTTTTACATACTGATATTCATAAAGAAAAAATTAAACAATTGTTAGCATAATACTGAAAATATCAAATGATAATCAGTTAATGAACCGTGCATTAAATGAAACATATACTTATAAGTGACCCTACATTAAGAGATGGTAACCACGCCGTTTCGCATCAGTTATCAGCTAAACAAATAGCTGTATACTGCGAAGCTGCGAACAAAGCGGGGGTACCAATTGTTGAAGTTGGGCATGGCAATGGTTTGGGGGCATCTTCATTACAGGTAGGCGAAAGCCTGGAAACTGATGAGGTATTGCTAACTACCGCACGCAAATATCTTACTGAAAGCAAGTTAGGTATACATGTAATACCCGGTTTTGCTACCATTCAGCGCGATTTAAAAAAAGCAATTGAATGGGGGGTTGATGTTATACGTGTAGCATCGCACTGTACAGAAGCAGATATTACGCAGAGGCATATTGGTTACTCGCGCGAAAAGGGTAAAGAAACCTATGGGGTATTGATGATGACCCACATGGCGTCGCCTGAACTTTTAGTAGAAGAGGCTCATAAAATGGAGCTTTACGGCGCCGAAGGGATCATTATAATGGATTCTGCAGGTGCATATTTACCACTGGATGTTACAGAACGCATAACCGCTTTGGTTGATGGACTGGCTATTCCGGTTGGTTTTCATGGTCACAATAATTTGGGCATGGGCATAGCTAATAGCATTGCTGCTATTCAGGCTGGCGCTACTATGTTGGATGGTACCGCACGGGGCTTTGGCGCAGGTGCTGGTAACGCTCAGTTAGAAGTATTGATAGCCGTTTTAAACAAAATGGGTTATACAACGGGAGTAGACCTGTATAAAATCCTGGATGCGGCAGATATTGCCGAGAAAGAAATTATGCCGTTGGTACCGGTAATTAAATCGGAAAGTGTAGTGAGTGGATTAGCAGGCGTGTTCTCGGGCTTTTCAAAACATGTTAACCGGATATCTAAAGAATATAATGTTGACCAGCGCGATGTTTACTTTGAACTGGGTAAGCGTAAGGTAATAGCAGGGCAGGAAGATCTGATAATAGAGGTTGTTTTAGATATTGTTAAACGCCAGAATTAAAATGAAGAAAGAAGCTATAAACGATATAAAGGCCGATTGCAGGCAATCTTTAGCCGGATACACCAGTTCGCTGGAATGCCTGCGCGATCAAAGCATTTTAGTTACAGGTGGCACCGGCTTTATTGGTAAATGGATAACTGAAGTGGTTTCTGTATTAAACGATGAAGAAGGCTTTAATATAAAGCTCTATCTTTTGGCCCGCGATATGGAAGATTACCGCGCAGAGGTGCCGCATTTGGCCGCTTTAAAGTACGTTACATTAATAGAACAGGATATTAGAAATGTAAGTGTATTACCGGAGGATGTACGCTGGATAATCCATGCTGCAGGTTCGCCTGATAACCGCACCCATGTAAGCAATCCGCTTAAAACCATCGAAACTTTTTACAGGGGTACACAAGCCTTGTTAGATGCCTGCCTGCGTTTACAGGGGCTAAACAAATTTGTGCATTTAAGTTCAAATACAGTATATGGCCATCCTTTAAAATCGTCAGAATTTGGTATTAAAGAAAACGAGATAGGGGTGTCTGACTGTAATACTGTAAATGCAACATACAGCGAAGCCAAACGTATGGCCGAGACGATATGTGCGGTATACCGCAATCAGCAAAAGCTACCAATAGTTATAACTCGTCCGTTCTCATTCATTGGCCCTTACCAGGATCTTGAAAAACCGTGGGCTATTAATAATTTCATCAGAGACAGTATTTTAAACGGCCCTATCAGAATATTAGGTAACGAGAATACTGTACGCAGCTATATGTATGGCAGTGATATTGCCTGTTGGTTACTAATGGCGCTTGCCAAAGGTAAAACCGCGGCCACATATAACATAGGCGGAGATCAGCCTATATCATTGAAAGACCTTACCGGTAAAATCACCTCCAATTTTTCTAATAAAATTGATGTGCTTTTTAAATATTCCAAAGCTTATCCGGCGCAATCATCTATATCCATACCAGATACTTCGGCTATAAAAAACGACCTTGGCGTTAAGCAACAAATCAGCTTTGAATCGGCGCTAAAAAGAACAATTGACTGGTATAAAAAATAAGGCAGGAACTAAACCTGTGTTACATAAACTAAAATATTACAATGCAACCTTTTAAAAATATCGACTCAAATATTAAAGATCAGTTATCTGCTATCATTAAAAAGAACACCACTAAGGAAATCATTGCGGGTAAAAATTATATACCGGTAACCGGTAAAATAGTGGATGAAGAAGATATTTTATATGGAGTTGATGCCGCATTAGATGGCTGGTTGACCGCTGGCCGTTTTGCTAATTCTTTTGAATACGATTTTGCCAAATACTTTGGAGCACCCAAAGCATTACTGGTGAACTCTGGCTCATCTGCCAATTTGGTAGCCTTTTACGCACTTACTTCTACAAAATTGGGCGACCGTGCAGTAAAACCGGGTGATGAGGTGATTACGGTTGCCGCGGGTTTCCCAACTACTGTAAACCCAATGATCCAGTTTGGTGCTATCCCGGTGTTTGTTGACGTTGATATTGCAACACATAACGTAAAAGCCGAAGATATTGAGGCGGCTGTATCACCCAAAACAAAAGCAATAATGATTGCGCACTCCCTGGGCAACCCATTTAACCTGGATGAGGTGATGCGTGTAGCAAAAAAATATAACCTTTGGGTAGTTGAGGATGACTGTGATTCGTTAGGTGCAACTTACAGAGGGCAGAAAACCGGTACGTTTGGTGACATATCTACTTTCTCTTTCTATCCGGCCCATCACATTACTATGGGCGAGGGCGGTGCCGTTTTAATAAATAATCCTGAGCTGGCCAAAGTTGCCGAAAGTTTTAGGGATTGGGGCCGCGATTGTTATTGCGAACCCGGAAAGGATAATACCTGCGGATGCCGTTTTTCTCAACAATTAGGATCATTGCCTTATGGGTACGATCATAAATATACTTACTCGCATATTGGGTTTAACTTAAAAGTTACTGATATGCAGGCGGCATTTGGTGTATCACAATTAAAGAAAATTGATTATTTCGTACAGCGTAGAAGGGAAAATTTCAAGGCCCTTTATGAACGTATGAAAGAATTGGAAGAGATATTTATCCTACCTGAGCCAACTTTGCATAGCGATCCATCATGGTTTGGCTTTCTTTTAACCTTACGGGAAGGAGATGCCGCTGACAGGCATATGTTAGTGCAACATTTAGAAGAAAAGATGATTGGTACCCGCTTATTGTTTGGGGGTAACTTATTACGTCAGCCTGCTTATGCCAACATAAATCATCGTACAATTGGTAACCTTGAAAATACTGATATTATTATGAATCAGTCTTTTTGGCTGGGGGTTTGGCCAGGGTTAAATGAGAGCCACTACGATTATATGTTGGACGTTATTAAGGCTTATATTAATAATTAAGTGAGTATTAGAAGGTGAAGATTATTGAAAACTTGTTGCCCATGATGATTTTAAAAAATAAACATCAGCAGTCTAAAAAAGGCACATTCATCAGTAATTTACGATATAAAAACGATGTTAGATGAGGGTATAATAGATAGGCGTTTATAAGTACTTTAATGTTTAAACCTGCAAAATTATCTTAACTTTGCCCAAATTTAAATAAAGCTATCTTTATAAGATAATAGATTTAAAAACCAAGTATGAGACTACTGTACAAAGCCAATTTTAAATATAAATATTTCCTTTTATCGGTTTTATGTTGTTTTGCAATGTTGCTTGTAAGGCCGGCATTCGCCCAAACTATTCCTTCTAACCTGTCTAATGTAAATGTTAACGAGTTATCTGATGCTCAGATAAGGCAAATAATGCAGCAGGCGCAAACAAATGGCTTAACCGATGACCAGTTAATGCAAACTTTAGAAGATCGTGGCCTGTCATCAGAACAATCAAAAATACTGCAAAACCGTATTAACGGTATTAAAAAGGCTAATGGTGCAACCAATGATAAACCCTTAAAATCAAAGCAGGAGGACAATGAATTTCAATCACAAAGCAGGGGGTTGAATTATAAACCTGATACCCTTATTGATACACAAAGAACCCAAAAGATAGTGAACATGTTTCAACCAAAAATATTTGGTGCTGATATGTTTAAAAATACTAATTTAAAGTTTGAGCCTAATCTAAAAATAGCCACACCTGTAAATTACATTGTGGGCCCCGAAGATCAATTAAATATCAGCGTTTATGGTAACTCTTTAGTAAACTGGAAGCTTGATGTATCGCCGGAAGGTAATGTTAATATACCCGGCGCTGGTATATTGAATGTTGCAGGTAAAACTATTGAACAGGCTACCGCATCAATAAAAAGTAAATTAATTGCAAATAATTATGCAATTGGCAGGGGTACAGACGTGCAGGTCAGTTTGGGTAATATCCGGAGTATAAAAGTAATAATGGTAGGAGAGCTTGTAAAGCCTGGTACTTATACACTACCATCATTGGCAACGGCATTTAATGCTTTGTCTTCTGCAGGCGGGCCAAATGATATAGGTTCATACAGAAAAATAGAAATAATAAGAAATAATAGGGTTATAAGAACTTTAGATATTTATGATTTCCTGGTTAAGGGCAGTCAGAAAGATAATATTTCATTACAGGATCAGGATGTAATACGTGTGCCATCTTACCGTATCCGTGTTGATTTAAGAGGCGAAGTAAAAACGCCCGCACTATTTGAGGTTTTACCCGGCGAAAATTTAGATGATGTTATCAGATTTTCCGGAGGTTTTTCTGACCAGGCGTACACTGCACGCATAAAGGTTACACAAGTGAGTGATCAGCAACGCCGTATCACCGATGTTTTTGAAAACGACTATAAAAACTACATCCCGCTGCGCGGTGATAAATATGTAGTTGACAGGATACTAGACAGATATACTAATCGTGTAACTATTTTAGGCGCAGTTTTCAGACCCGGTGAATTTGAATTGCAAAACGGATTAACTGTATCACAATTAATTAAAAACGCAGGTGGTTTAAAAGAGGATGCCTTTACGGGGCGGGGAAGTATTATCAGATTAAATACTGATAATTCAACACAGCAGCTTTCATTTAATGTAAATGATGTGTTAAATAAGGCTTCGGCAGATATACGTTTGCAAAGAGAAGATAGTGTAACCATATCATCAAAATTTGATCTGCGTAATCAATACAAGATCACTATTAAAGGTGAAGTAAGAAAGCCCGGTGATTTTAATTATGCCGATAGCATGAAAGTTGCCGATCTTATAATCAGGGCCGGAGGCTTTACAGAAGGAGCAAGTGCAAAACGTATTGAAGTATCGCGCAGAGTATTTGACAGTGATCCAAGAGCGATAAACACTAAAGTTGCACAAGTTTATACCGTTAATGTTAGTGCCGATCTTAAAACGGAGGATACAAATTTTTCATTGGAGCCTTATGATATAGTTTCTGTTTACAGTTTACCGGGATATGAAACACAAAAAACGGTTAAAGTTGAGGGTGAGGTGATATATCCGGGTTGGTATACGATACAAAAGAAAAATGAAAAAATTTCTGATGTGATTGCACGTGCGGGTGGCTTAACACAATCGGCAGATGTTGAAGGCGGTAGCCTTAAACGTGATAATGCAGCAGTATTAGGTATAGATAAAACTAAAATTGATACAAACGCACTAAACAAAGAGCGTACTGACCGTTTAAGAAGGCTTCAACGAACTTATAAAGATTCAACAACTACTGATACAACCCAATTAAGAAATAATTATGTAGGTATTGATCTTAAAAATATATTACTTAAACCCGGTGCAAATCAAGATCTTATTTTAGAGAATGGAGATGTCTTAAGGGTACCTAAACAACAGCAAACAGTTAGAGTGAACGGCGAAGTGCTTTACCCAAGTGCAGTAGTTTATACTAAAGGGAAAAGTTTTAGAGGTTTTGTTCTGAATGCCGGTGGGTTCTCACCCAATGCTTTAAAAAGCGGAGCATATGTTGTTTATCCTAATGGAACGGTTAAGGGTACAAGAAAATTCTTATTTTTTAATAGTCATCCCAGTGTTAAACCCGGCAGTGAAATTTATGTTCCTAAGAAGCCTGAAAAGAAAGGAAACACTACTCAGGAAATTTTAGCTTTTACAACAGGTTTAGCTTCATTAGGAGCGATTATATTAGGAATATTAAACTTATCAAAGTAAGTTAACTAATGAATAATCAAGAAAATATTAAGACAGATTTTGATGGTATTACTTTAAGAGATTGGCTTTATAAATTACGCAATCTTTGGATTTATCTGTGTACTAAATGGCTTTTACTTTTTACTGCATGTATTTTAGGAGGCATTTTAGGCTTTACCTATGCTTTGTTTGAGAAGCCGATTTACAAAGCAGAACTTAGTTTTGCACTTGAAGATGAGAAATCGTCAGGCGGAGGAATTGGTGCTGCCTTAGGTTTAGCTAGCCAATTTGGAATTGATTTGGGTGGAAGTGGGGGTGGGGCGTTTTCAGGTGATAACTTGTTAATGCTAATGAAATCTCGTTCAATGGTGGAGAGTGCATTATTAAGCCCTGTGTACGTTAATAAAAAGCAACAAACATTATTAGAGCTTTATATATCATATAATAATCTTCGGAAAGGTTGGAAAAATAATGTCCAATTGAAAAACATCCAATTTTTATTACGCACCGAACGTTCCAAATTTACCATACAACAAGACAGTGTTATGGGCAGCATTTACAATAAAATAGTTTCATCAAATTTATCTGTAGATAAGTTTGACAAAAAATTAACTATAATTACGGTTGCTGTTAAGTCTGAGAATGAGTTATTTTCAAAACAATTCACAGAGGCCTTAGTGAAGACAGTATCCAACTTTTATATAGAAACTAAAACAAAAAAATCTACACAGAATGTTCTAATACTACAACGTCAAACAGACTCGGTAAGGCGTGAGTTGAATGGAGCAATTAATGGTGTTGCAACATCAGTAGATGTTAACCCAAATGCAAACCCAACATTACAGATTTTAAGGGTTCCATCCCAACGACATCAAGTTGATGTTCAGGCAAACCAAGCTATTTTAACTGAATTAGTTAAAAATCTTGAGATTTCTAAAGTTTCTTTGAGACGTGAAACACCTTTAATACAAATAATTGATAAACCAATATTGCCGCTTGAAAAAAATAGACTTGGAATAGTTAAGGGAATTATTTTGGGTGGGTTCTTATTTGGATTTTTATTTACATTGTATCTGGTCATTTCTAAAGCAATCAAAGATGTTATGATTTAAATACAATTAAATGTAGTAGGTCGTTTATAAATGAAACAATCGTTAATAGTCGTGTTTTTGTTCTACTTTTTACTTTGTTAACTTAGCTACAGTGGGCATGTAAAAGCATTATTAAAATCCTATTAAAATAGCACCGCGTTGGTTGTATTTATGATGTATTCACGCCTAATGCCCAATTCTTAGTTAAATCTTACTAAGGTCTTCACCCTGAATGCAATGTCAGGAAAAAATAATGGACAGCTATATAATTGGTTGATTATTTGAATAAATTAATAAATGTACAACAAGAAGAATCAACAAAACAACATTTGAATATGGGAATCAAAGTATCAGCAATGGTTGTTGGAAGGAATGAGGCAAATAAATTGGACGCATGCTTAAAATCCTTGTCCTTTTGCGATGAAATCTTATATGGTGATTTAAATTCGAGCGATAATTCAATATCGATTGCTTCAAAGCACAATTGTAAAATATTTGAGTTTAAAACTTTTGGGCCGGCTGGAGAATATACACATTCGGAACTGATAAAATACATATCAAATGATTGGGTAATATTTATTGATCCGGATGAAGTGATCGATAATGCGTTGGCTATTGAGTTACAATGTCTATTACCAGTAATAGATAATGATCAGAAAATAGGGTCTGTGAGCGTACCATGGCAGTTTTATTTTGGTAAGTTGAGGCTTAAGGGTACAGTTTGGGGTTACAATAAATTTAAGGAGGTTATTGCAAACAAAAAAAAGTTTGATTTTTTTCCTATCACTCATTATGGCCGAAGGCTTAAACCGGGCTTTCAAACATATACCGTTATAAATACAAGCAATAATGTACTACATCATTATTGGATGGACGATATAAAAAGTTTTATCAAAAAACATAAGAAGTATTTGAAAGACGAGGGAAAAGATAAATATAATTTAGGGCAACGTACTAGCATAATACGTATTTTATTAAGTTTTTTTTATCAATTTTTTTTCTGTTTTATTATGAAAAAGGGATACAGGGACGGTTTCGTCGGGTTTTTTTTGAGTGTTTTTTGGACATGGTACACCACCAGTAGTTATATTTCTTTATACCAGACAACATTAAAGGCTAAATGATATTGAATTAGATTTTGAACGAATTAGTTATCAAAAGTTAAGTATATACATTCGATGAAGTCGGTTAAAAAGAATTTTTTTTATAATTTAATGCTTACAGTAAGTAATATTCTTTTTCCGGCTATTACTTTTCCTTATGCATCTCGAGTTCTTGGCCCGGAGGGGATAGGCAAAGTTCAATTTGTAAGTAGTTTTGTTCAGTATTTTATTTTTTTAGCAGCTTTAGGAATTCCTGTTTACGGTATAAGAGAAGTGGCTAAAGTGAAAAACCAGCCTATTGAATTACGGAAGTTGTTCACAACCTTGCTAATTTTAAATTTATGCACTAGCGTTCTATTTTGCATAATTTATGGCTGTGGCATAATCGT
The DNA here is from genome assembly GCF_041660805.1 of Mucilaginibacter sp. Lineage (GTDB taxonomy): Bacteria > Bacteroidota > Bacteroidia > Sphingobacteriales > Sphingobacteriaceae > Mucilaginibacter. The sequence goes on from NZ_JBAZVP010000020.1 coordinate 61,469, forward strand.
AATACCTATGTTGTATGCCGATAAGGCGTTTTATGCGGTCGCCATATTGATGCTTGCATTAAGTTTTTGTAATATTGATTGGTTTTTTTCGGGATTAGAGCAATTTAAGTTTATAGCAATTCGATCATTAATTGTCAAAATTCTATTTTTGGTTGTATTGCTGTTTTTGGTTAAGAATAAATCAGACGCTATTTATTACTTGTGGGTAACTGTTGGAGCTTCTATTTTGAATAATATTTGGAATATATTTTCAGCCAAAAGTTATTTTGATCCCCAACTATTTAATTGGACATATATAAAACCACATCTAAAACCTCTTTTTTATATATTTAGTACGGTAATAGCAGCAAGTATTTATGCGTCATTAGATACAATTTTTTTAGGTTTTTATAAAGGATTTAAAGATGTAGGTTATTATTCTTCGGCATCTAGAATCAATAAAATAACTATACCCTTTCTAACATCGTTGAGCACTGTAATGATGCCTCAAATTGCTCATGCTTTTAAAGAGAACGATTTTGAACAAGTTAAAAGTTTGTCAAAAAAAAGCTTTGATTTTATTTTTTTGCTTGGCATACCGATGACAGTAGGTTTAATAGTTCTAGCGCCCGAACTAATAATTTTATTTTCAGGCCATGAGTTTACTCCGGCAATAATATCCATGCAAATTATGGCTCCGGTGGTGCTAATTATAGGGTTAAGCACAATTTGGGCTGTACAAATACTTACGCCTGCATCACGGGATAAAGAAAATTCCATATCTGTTGTTATCGGACTTGGTTTAAGCTTAATATTGAATTTTTCGTTAATTCCTAAATTTGGGTATATTGGAGCTACTATATCTAATTTGCTTGCCGAATTTTGTGTAATGTGTGGTTTTGCATACTTTGCGTCTAAAGTTGTTAAGATTGATTTTAATTATAAACTTATAATTAAAACATTGATAATATCGTTGCTATTTATACCAGTTATTTACTTTTTAAGATCCTTCTTAAAAAACCAAGAAATCAAAGTATGCTTAATAGGAGTACCTATTTGTAGTATATTATATCTTTCAATACAAATGTTTGTATTGAAAAATGCTTTATTAGTTAATCATTTACAAACCTTTAAAAAAAGAGTTAATTTATAATGACTGGTGAATGTCCATTAATCTCGATAGTTACGGTAGTTTATAATGCTGTAAAAACCATAGAGCAAACCATTCAAAGTGTTTTACAACAATCTTATAATAATATTGAATATATTATTATTGATGGCGGATCAACGGATGGTACAGTAAAACTTGTTAAAGAATATAAACAGCTTTTTGCTCAAAAGGGGAGAAAATATAAATTTGTTTCCGAATCTGATAATGGTATATATGATGCCATGAATAAAGGTATCGCATTAAGTACAGGAGACTGGATCGGAATAATTAATAGTGATGATTTTTATGAAAAAAATGCAATACAATATGTCGTAAATACAATAGCGTCTAATCCAAGTGCAGAATTGATACATGGGAATTTGAATTTCATTGATGAGGTAGGTAACGTCAAATTTGAAATACCAAAAGAAGATTTAAATTTATTGACAAATACCATGACGATATTTCACCCGACAATTTTTATAAAGAAACAGGTGTACGAAAAATTCGGCTTATTTAATTTAAAATATAAACTTTGCGCAGATTGGGATCTGGTTTTAAGATTGTATATGGAGCGAATTAATTTTTGCTATTTAAATGAACTACTAGCTAATTTTAAGAATGGTGGTGCGGGTTCCGGGTTTAAGTTAATTCATTTAACGGAAAGATACAAAATTAGGCATACCTATAAAAATAAAAGTAGATTGCGGTTTGACCTTAAGGATATTTTAGTCTATCTATATTTTAGAATACACTATAATAAAACTTCAATGTAATTAGATTACAATCTCTTCATTATAATAGCTTGAAAAATCATTTTTTTATAAAAAATATAGCCATTATACACGTAGATGCCGCTCTTCTAGCATGTTTTATTGAACATAGCTAAACATAAATATGGTATATTTTTTAATATTTATATTTTTTTCTTTATTAAGTTTGGTAAACGTTGCCAAGTTACCTGCAAATATTTCTCTGCTCATTTTTTTTCTATCAGCATTAATATTAGTAAGTTTTGCCGGTTTTAGAGGAGATATAGAAGGTGACTATGCAAGTTATAAGGATGTTTTTCAACAAACATTAGGCAAATATACCCCTAGTTCTAACATTGAGCCAGGGTATTATTATTTTAATCATCTAATAATTACGTTAGGGTTACCCTTTCAAATAGTCATTATTTTTATGGCTATTTTTTCTATAGTACCTAAGCTGTATTTTTTTAATAAATATTCCTATAATTTCGCTCTTTCAGTATTAATTTATTATTGCACCACATTCTTTATTTTCGATTTTATTCAAATAAGACAGGCCGTAGCTATCGCGATTTTTATGATATCGCTGAAGTTTATAAGGGACAAAAAAATTTGGTTTTATTTATTTTGCATAGTTTTAGCTGCACAAATACACATATCAGCAATTATACTAATTCCTGGATATTATTTCTTCAACCGTACGTATTCAAAAAAAATATTATATGGTTTAATTGGGATTTGTAGTGTAATAAGCATTCTGCATATTACGGTTCCTTTGGTGACATTTCTTTTAAGTATCATACCTATACCGGGCTTTACAGAAACAAAATTAACATTTTATCAAAATTCTACTGATTTTTCAGGCGTGTCAATCAAACAATTGCTTTTAGCGATTTTATTTGTATTTATCAGAGATAAATACAGTTCAAACGATAGAATGATTAATATATTTATTAATCTGTTTGTTATAGGACTCGTGCTGGCAACATTATTTAACGGTATATCTGAATTATCGTTTAGAATTAAATGGTATTTTCTTTGGACAGAATCACTATTGATGGTGTATGTTGTTCGTTATATATCAAAATACAATTTAACAATAATTTATACAGCCTATCTTTTTATATTTATTTTATATGGATATAGCTTAATCTCTTTACTAAATGAATTAGCCTCTAGAAGCGGTACCTATATATTTCCTTACAAATTCTTTTCCCAATAGCACATTCATGAAACGAATATTATTTTATTTAAATAGCATGCAACCATCTGGAGGCATAGAGCGTGTAGTAGCAACTTTGACTAACAAATTATCAAATAATTTTGAGATTACTATTCTTGTAAAGGATGAAGCAATCTCTTTTTATAAACTTAATAATTCTGTAAAGTTTGCTAGCATTAATAATAAGGTGTATTTTAATATGCATAACAGGTTTAGCAGGATGTATTACGTTGTGTCTACAATAGTTACTACACGCAAGCTTTTAGCTTCTTACTTGGAAATCAATGATTTTGATTATTATTATGTTACTCATCCTATAAATGCATTAGAATTTAACTTAGCAGGAGCAAATACAAATAAATTAATAATATCCGAGCATGCTGCAAGGTCACATTACAACATTGTATACAAAACTTTGAAAAAACTGTTATATAAAAACTGTTATAAATATGTCGTCCCTACTAAAAAAGATGCTATAACTTATTATCAGGAAGACCATTTTCCGGCGGTGAACATTCCACATTTTCGATCTGAATTACTATATACGCTTGCGAAGAAACAAGATAAGATAGTTTTAAATGTTGGCCGTTTTACAAACGATAAGCAACAGCTGTTACTTTTGAAAATATGGGAAAAGATTAAGCTGAATGAAAATTACCGTAATTGGGTATTGCATATTGTTGGTTCTGGCGAATTGGATAATGAGTTGCGAAACTTCGTAAAAACTTACAATCTTGAAAACTCGGTTGAATTTTTACCACCTATATCGCAAGTTGAAAGGTATTATTCTCAAGCATCTATTTTTGTGCTTACGTCGAAAAGCGAAGGATACGGAATGGTATTATTAGAGGCAATTTCATTTGGATTACCATGTGTTAGTTTTGATTGCCCAGCTGGCCCACGTGATATTATTGAAAACGGATATAATGGGTATTTAGTGAATTTGGATGATGAAAACGAATTTCAAGTTGGTTTAATGAAGCTTATGAACGATGAAAAGTTTTTAGATGAAATGGGGAATAATGCCTATAAAAGCAGTGATAAATGGTCAGATAACGCCATACTTGAAAAATGGCTTAAAATATTAAACTAGATTCGATGAATATTTCAGTTATAATTCCTCTTTACAATTCTGAGGACACAATTATTCAAGCGATAAATTCTATATTAAAGCAAACTTATGAAACACAATTAGAAATCATTATTGTAAATGATGGTTCAAAAGACAATTCATTACAAGTAGTGACCGATTTTTGTCGAGATTTGCCAAATGTTATAATTATTGACCAAGCTAACGGTGGAGCCCAGATGGCCCGAAATGCAGGGCTAAGAATAGCGAAGGGAGATTGGATTGCACTTTTAGATGCTGACGATTGTTGGTTGCCTAATAAATTAGAAAAGCAATTTGAAATATTAAATGATAATATTCACATTGATTTTTTAGGATGCAACAGAAACGACGAAGTTATAAAAGTGCTATGGTCTAAAAAAGATAAACTATCCAAAATAGAATTTAAAGATTTATTGGTTAAAATGTATCCACAAACATCAACTGTAGTTTTTAAGAGAAATGTGTTAAATGATGTAGGTTTATATGATGAAACATTAAGGTACGGCGAGGATGGTGATTATTGGCTTAGAATAAGTTTGAAAAAGCAGATGTATTTCATGCCCGACAGTTTGGTTATTACCGGTAATGGTAAACCTAGTTTTGGTTTTAGTGGAATGACTGCCAACCTTGCCAAAATGGAAAAAGGGAATAATTATGTTTTATACAAAAATTTAATGTTAAAAAATATCAACATAATGGATTTTGCTTTATTAAAAGGATTTTACTTTATAAAATATCTAAGAAGATTGTTGATTACAAAAATTAGATAATATGATTTATAAATTATATTGGGGAGTGATAACACTTTGTTACGCAATTTTCTTTAAAAAAATTAGATTTCCTTCGCATATCGGAGTTCCCATATTTACACATGGCCTAAAAAGGGTAACCATAGGGAATAGAGTACGAATTTTACCGGGCGTTCGAATAGAAACTCACTATGAAGGAACAATTACTTTTGAAGACAATATTTCAATTGGACAAAATTTTCATATTACTTCTGCAGGTGATCTTATAATTGGATCTAATACCACTATTTCTGGAAATGTCTTTGTGACCAATATAGATCATGATTATCAGGAAATTGGTAAACTTATTCTGGATCAAAAAATGATTGTAAATGAGACAAGGATTGGGAGCAACTGTTTCATAGGTTATGGAGTTGCCATACAAGCAGGAACGGTTTTGGGAAAGCAATGCATAGTTGGTGCAGGAGCTGTAGTGCGAGGTCATTTTCCAGATTATTGTGTAATAGTAGGTATTCCTGGTAAGATCGTAAAAAGATATAATATTAAAACTAATACTTGGGAGAAGACCAACTCAGACGGTACATTTAAATCTTAATTACTTACTTTGAAAAATATATTAATAACAGGCGGAGCAGGCTTTATCGGTAGTAATCTGGCTCTGAAATTAATCAAATTGGGATATAAAATAACAATTTTAGATTGTCTATCATCTCAAATCCATGGGTCGGATCCGGAGAATACATCTGAACTTTATTTAAGTGTAAAAGACGTAACCAGGTTCATTAAAGGCAATGTTGTTTCGCAAAATGACTGGTACGATGCAATACAGGGCCAGGATATAATAATTCACCTGGCAGCTGAAACAGGCACTGGACAGTCCATGTACGAGATAAAGAAATATGTAGAGGTGAATGTTTCAGGAACGAGTATAATGCTGGACATCTTGGCAAATTCTCCTCATACAATTACAAAAGTGATAATTGCATCTTCTCGATCTATCTATGGAGAGGGAAAGTATATAGCCTTAAACAATGAAATAGTTTATCCTGCGCATCGTACAAGTGAGTACATGGATAAAGGAGATTTTGAAGTTAAATATGGCCATCATGAACAGCTTATAGCATTACCAACAGATGAAGAATCTAAAATTCACCCATCATCTGTTTACGGAATTACAAAACAGAATCAAGAGCAAATGGTAATGACAGTTTGCAAATCTTTGGGCATTGATTCCGTTTCCTTTAGGTATCAAAATGTATATGGGCCAGGCCAGTCATTAAAAAATCCATACACTGGTATTTTGTCTATTTTTTCTACTCAAATAAAGAACGGTAATTCAATAAATATCTTTGAAGATGGAAAGGAAACACGCGACTTTGTATATATTGATGATGTGGTGAACGCGACAATATTAGGAATTACCAATAAACAAGCAAATAATGAAATTTTTAATGTGGGGTCAGGAGTAGGAACTAATGTATTAGATGTTGCTCATGAACTTGTGGCCAATTATAAAACAGATACCCCAATTAAAGTTACCGGAAATTATAGATTGGGTGACATTAGACACAATTTTGCCGATTTAACGAAAATTAAGGAAAGATTGAACTTCGAACCTCAAATTAATTTTAAAGAGGGAATTAAAAAGTTTGCTAATTGGGTAAATACGCAAAAAATTGAAAATGATAATTATTCAGAATCCATTAAAGAAATGAGATTGAGAGGATTATATAAATAATATGGCTTTAAGTTTGTCGAACAAAAATATAATTCTAATTTCTCCACGGTATTTCAACTACGAAAAGGAAGTTAAAACTGAATTGGAAAAACGAGGTGCATTTGTATATTTTATTGATGATAGAATGAAAAATAGCACCGTTAACAAGGCTCTTTTTCGATTGAAACTTAAAGAGAAATTAGATCGAAAGAGGGTCTTTGATTACTTTAAAGGACATCTAGACAGGAATATAGATAAGAAAATTGATTACTTGATTGCAATTATCCCTGAAGGCTTCTCAAAAGACATACTTGAGTACTATAAAGCACAATTAAAAAAAACTGTATTTATTTTGTATATGTGGGATAGTATTGATAATAGACCATATATAATTGATACTTTAAGTTTATATGATAAAAAATTCACGTTTGATAAAAGCAATGCGATCAAATATGGTTTAACCTTCAGGCCGCTTTTTTATACAGACGAGTATAAAAAGATAGGTTTTGTGAAAAAGGACTTTTTAGATTATAAGTACGCCCTTTCATTTATTGGCACTGCTCATTCTGATAGGTACAATGTAGTTCAAAAACTTATTGGTTCATCAAAAAGGAATTTAAGCACTTTCTTTTTTTTCTATTTACAAAATCCAATTCTTATAATTTATTATCGTATTGTTGATCCTAAATTTCGTAATATAAAAGTTAAAGACTTCTCCTTTAAAGGATTATCAAAACAAGAAGTTGTTTTTATAATAGAAAACTCTTTGTGTATTATAGATATTAATCATCCCAGGCAAACTGGGTTAACTATAAGGTCAATTGAAGTACTTGGAGCTAAAAGAAAGCTTATTACAACTAATCATGATATAAAGAATTATGATTTTTACGACCCTGGAAATATACTTTTAGTCGATAGAGATAATCCAATATTAGATGATGCATTTTTGAAGAAGCCATATCAAGATATAGAACAGGCGGTATATGACAAGTATTCTATTTCACAATGGGTAAATGATCTTTTAACAATAAATTAATGGATGTATTTATAACCGGCTCGTCTGGTTTTGTAGGTAAGAACCTTACGAGTTATTTAGCGGGTAGCGTTACGCTTAGATGTTGTAACAGGGACGAATTAAACAAGATTTCAAAAGACTCGTTTGTTAATGAGGACGTTATAATACATTTGGCAGGCAAGGCACACGATTTAAAAAAAGCATCGAACGCTAATGAATATTATAAGGTCAATTTCGAATTGACCAAGCGGCTATATGATGCTTTTTTAGAATCAAATGCTAAGAAATTCATTTTCATTAGTTCTGTGAAGGCCTCAGCTGATACAGTTGTAGGGGTGCTAACTGAAGATGTTGTACCCGATCCTAAAACAGATTATGGTAAATCTAAATTAATGGCCGAACAATATATTCAAAGTAGGCCCTTACCTTCGGATAAATCATATTACATATTACGCCCCTGTATGGTACATGGGCCCGGAAATAAAGGTAATCTCAATTTGTTGTATCAATTTGTGAGAAAAAATATTCCATATCCATTAGCAGGTTTTATAAATAAACGATCATTTTTAAGTGTAGATAATTTATGTTTTGTTATACAACAATTGCTGATGGGAGACGACATTGCTTCTGATGTATACAATGTTGCTGATGACGAAGCACTGTCAACAAGTCAAGTGGTATCTGTATTGGCATCATCATTAAACGTAAAACCCAGTTTGTGGAAAATTTCTCCTTATTTTATACGACGTCTTGCAAAAATTGGGGACTTTCTTCACTTGCCGTTAACAACGGAGCGGCTAAATAAACTTACCGAGAATTACATAGTTGATAATATGAAAATTAAATCGGCATTAAAAAAAGAGCTACCTATATCTACCAGACGAGGATTGGAAATAACTGCAAATTCGTTTATTAACAATTATCTTACCAAATAATTTTTTTATTTTAATGAGTCTATTTATGGTTTTGATCATGTTTATTATATTATTTGCAATAGAGTTAATCTATTTCAAATTAGCCAATAGATATAATATTATTGATCATCCTAATCATCGCAGTTCACATACCAAAGTAACCATTCGGGGCGGGGGAATAATTTTTAGTATGGCCCTATTGTTAAGTCCTGTTTATTTGGGGTGGCATTATGGCTATTTTCTAATCGGCTTATTTTTGGTAAGCGCAATTAGCTTCATTGATGACATAAAAACGATAGGTAACGGTATACGAATTAGTGTTCATTTAATAGCAGTTATATTGTTGTTTTACCAACTAAACATGTATAGTTTACCATTATATTGGGTAGTTATAGGCTTTGTAGTGGTTATTGGTACTATCAATGCTATTAACTTTATGGATGGTATTAATGGCATTACTGGTGCTTATGGTCTTATAACCTTGGGTATGTTATATTATATCAATGCCTCTGTTATTAATTTTACATCTTCTGATTTTTTACTGTTAGCTATATTAGCTGTGTTGGTTTTCATTTTTTTTAATTTCAGGACTAAGGCAAAATGTTTTGCTGGTGATGTTGGCAGTGTGAGCCTGGCATTCATCATACTTTTCTTTTTATTGCAGCTTATTTTAAAAACAAATAATTTAAATTATATTCTATTATTATTGGTTTATGGTTTGGATACAGCTACAACTATTTTTTTTAGAATTATAAGAAAAGAGAAAATATCAGAAGCACATAGAAGCCATTTTTACCAGTTTTTAGTAAACGAAAAAAAGCTTCCACATTTATTGGTTGCTGTAATTTATGCAGTTAGCCAAGGATTAATAAATATTATATTAATTGTCTTTTTATCTCAAACTATTTATACCTTATTGGTATTAATATTTATTTCAATTGTATTGTTTATTTGTATTCGTATAATAACTGAAGGCCCGGCTCGGCTTTTTAAAGCAAACCCGGTTCAATTTTGAATAGTTTTATAAATACGATATAGTTGTTACATTTGTTTTTTGAAAAATAAATCTATACACCCTTGTTCAATCAATTAAATATAGTACCCCGCTGGATAATATTTACCCTTGATATACTCATTAGCTGCGTTTCATTAACAGGTGCGTATTTTATTAAACATAATTTTGACTTGTCTACATTAAATTACGTAGAGTTTAGTCAAAATGTTTTAATAGTGTCTGTTATAAATACGATAGTCTTTTTTACAGTAAGAACCTATTCAGGTATTATACGGTATACCAGTGCACAAGACTCATTTAGGATTTTGTTTGCGGTATTAATTAGCAATGGATCATTTATTTTAATAAATTTTTTAGTAATAGCACTTGGCAAGCCCCAATTAATTTCAAACAGTTTGCTTGTTGTAAATGGCCTTACTTGTTTTTTATTAATGGTTACTTATAGAATTTTAGTGAAATACTTTTTCTTGTATATAAAGAACCTGAAATTGGATAAAAAAAGAGCTATTATATACGGTGCGGGTGAAGCTGGCGTGGCCACTAAAAGAACATTTGATCATGACTATACAGTTAATAAAAATATAATTGCTTTTGTTGATGACGACCAGCGTAAAGTGGGGAAAACGATTGATGGGATTAAGATTCTGGATGCTAAAGAGCTTCCTCAGCTTATAGAACAACATGAGTTAGATGAAATTATTTTTGCATCTTATACTATCCCAATTGAACACAAGAACAAAGTAGTGGATATGTGCCTTGAAAATGATATTAAGGTGTTAAATATACCCCCACAAAATGTGTGGGTAAGTGGCAAGCTCCAGCCTACTCAAATACAAAAGATCAATATTGAAGATCTTTTAAACAGAAAATCAATAGAAATTGACATAACGAGTATCCAAAACGAATTAAAAGGAAAGAGAATTCTTATAACCGGCGCTGCGGGGTCTATTGGAAGTGAAATAGTAAGGCAGCTTTTAAAGTTTGATGTGGGCCTGATAATCATGTGCGACCAGTCTGAAACGGCTTTACACCACCTATATCTTGAAATTGAAGAAACACATACTGATTTGAATTTTCATGCGTACATAGGCGATGTGAAGGATGAGAACCGGATGCAAAACTTATTTGATACGTATAAGCCCCACTACGTGTACCATGCTGCAGCCTATAAGCATGTACCCCTAATGGAAGATAATGCGGCTGAGTGTGTTAAAACCAATGTGCTTGGCACAAAAACCATAGCAGACCTGGCTGTAAAGCATGGTGTATTAAAATTTGTAATGATATCTACAGATAAAGCAGTAAATCCTACAAATGTTATGGGAGCATCAAAAAGAATTGCCGAAATCTATGTACAGTCATTAAACAAATCAATACATACAAAAGATTTTAGATATAACAACGGTTTTGGTGAATTAAGTCAGGCAATACCTGTTACGAAATTTATTACCACACGTTTTGGTAATGTTTTAGGATCTAATGGTTCAGTGATACCGCGGTTTAAACAGCAAATAGAAAAAGGGGGTCCCATAACCGTAACACATCCTGAAATCACGAGATATTTCATGACCATACCAGAGGCCTGCCGCTTAGTACTTGAAGCAGGTTGCATGGGAAATGGAGGTGAGATATATATATTTGATATGGGGAAATCTGTAAAAATTATAGATCTGGCTAAACGCATGATACGGCTTGCCGGGCTTATTCCTAACCATGATATCAAAATTGAATACTCAGGACTAAGACCCGGAGAAAAGCTATTTGAAGAACTATTAAATAACAATGAAAATACAATGCCTACCCATCATGAAAAAATTATGATTGGGCAGGTTAGAGAGTATTATTTCAATGAAGTTGAGAATCAGATATATGGTTTAATAACTCATGCCAAAAATAACGATGACTTACAGGTAGTAAAATCTATGAAACAAATTGTTCAGGAATTTAAAAGTAAAAATTCAGTTTTTGAAGAGTTAGACCTGGCATTAAATATCTTATAGATGCTTAAAAATATACTTTTAGTGCTTGCGCTTATTTTTATAGTCTCATGTAAAAAGAATGTTAAAGACGAAGTTGAGGTTTACAATAACGACTTTGAATCAGCCGATCTTTCTAAAATTAATAATGGCCGCTTAATCCAATTTAATGGGTCAACGGTATTAGGAAATTATAACAACGATAACTTTGCTTTAACTGTTACCAATTTACCTAAACATGATCTTATCAGGATATCGTTTGATTTGTATTTACACGACAGTTGGGACGGCAACAAACTTTCACCAGACGGCCCGGATATTTGGCAAATGCTTATAGATGGTAACCCTTATATCAATGCTTCCTTTTCAAACTCACCCTGTGGTGCAGGCACATTTTGCCCGCCGCAATCTTACCCTTTAGATTATCCTAATAACTATCATAACCCTAAAGACGGCGCTTACCGTACCGATTTACCAGGGCTTTGCCATTGGAGTACTGACCCCAATGGAACAACTTTATATAAAATAGAGAAAATTGTAAGGCACTCAAATAGTACTTTAATACTTCAATGTATTGATAAACTTGTTCAAACTAACACTGCTGATCCAAAATGCGATGAAAGCTGGTCGGTAGATAATATTAATATCAAAGCAATTACATTATGAAGCTCGTAAAGCTAATAGCTATTGGTATATTAATATTATCTGTAAAATTTAGTGCTTATTCTCAATCACTACCTGTTGGTACTGTTTCGGTTGAAGATTATTACAGGAACGCTCAGCTAATGGGTACTGTTGATACAAACGTTTCATTTACTGTTCGCCCTATCTTTCCGGGCCTTCTTAAAAAGCATAACGATGCATTTTATCCGGATAGTACAGAAAAACGATACAATTTATTAAATACAATTGGCTCGGGACAATCTAAAGACCATAAGTTTAAATGGAGCTTATTACCCTTAAGCTTTCAAACACAATTAAATACACATCATCCGTACGGTTGGAATGATGGCCCAATGATACCTTCTAAGGGTTTGCAAACTTTAACCAGTGCCGGTATTTACATGGAATACGGGCCTTTAACTATCCAATTTAATCCCCAGTTAGTAACAGCAGCGAATTCTGATTTTGAAACTTTTAACAAGGGCCATTATGATGTTATTTTTGCCCGTTATTACGATATCTATAATAACATTGATCTGCCTGTAAGATTTGGCACTGAAAGTTATACCAAGTTATATTTGGGCCAAAGTAGTATAAGGCTAAATTATAAGGCTTTATCATTTGGTTTATCAACAGAAAATTTGTGGTGGGGGCCGGGAATACGTAATTCGCTGTTAATGAGTAATTCGGCTCCTGGCTTTGCACACTTAACATTAAATACGTTGCGCCCTATTCAAACTCCGTTAGGCTCGTTCGAGGGCCAGCTGATAGCAGGACGGTTAGAAAATTCAGGTTTTCCTCCATTAGTGCCGGATCATAGTTTCTTTGGCACAAATTTGTACATTCCTAAACCTAACGACTGGCGTTATCTTGCAGGTATAGTTTTAACATGGCAACCCAAATGGGTACCGGGCTTATTCTTAGGTTTTGATCAAACTTCACAAACCTACGGTAAAGATTTAAGTGGCATAAGGGATTATTTGCCCCTGTTTTCTTCCAACAAACAAGTTAAAGCCCCCAATGATGCTATAAATAAGCAAGATCAAAGAAGCGCGGTATTTATGCGCTGGATCTGGACACAAGAACATGCCGAAATATATTTTGAATTTGGGCATAATAATAACACGAATGATTTTACACAGAATTTGTTATCACCTGATAAATCACGTGCTTATATATTTGGTTTAAGGAAAATGTTACCGTTCAATAGGTCACGAAATGAAAATATTTTAATTGGAGTTGAAGTTACACAGCTCCAGGAAAATGATATTAACAATATAAAAGAAGGATACGAGTGGTACGTCAATAAGAACATCAGGCAAGGATATACTAACCATGGTGAGGTATTGGGTGCCGGAATTGGCCCGGGAGGCAACTTACAATCGTTAAATGTTAGTTGGATAAAAGGATTGAAAAAATTGGGTATTCAAATTGAGCGCTATGCCCACAATAACGATTTTTATTATTATGCATATTATGATAGTTTTGATTTTAGGCGGCATTGGGTTGATTTGAGTTTTGCAATGAATGGCGAATGGAATTATAAAAACTTAATTTTTAATGCTAAACTACAAGGGATTCAATCTTTAAATTATCAATGGTATTTAAAGCAAAATCCAGATGACCCATATTTTGTAAATGGAGTTAATGCTTTTAATGTACAAGTTCAATTGGGCGCAGCGTACAGGTTTTAAACACAATAGTTAAATGATGAAAAGATATTTTTTTGTGTTAAATATTGTGTGTGTGTTTACATCTGTAGTATTACGCAACAGTGCATTAGCACAATCACTGCCGATTGGTACGCCTGTACTAGATGACTATTATAGAAGGCAGCAGCTGCTTGGCCAAATAGATTCAAACGTTTCTTTTACTATTCGTCCACTCTTCCCTGTCGCGGCATTTAAAGTTAAAGATGTATTTGACCCGGATAGTTCATTTAGAAAAGACAGCTATACAAAAACAGGACCTGTTACCTTCGGTAAAGGCGCAGGCTTAATTCAAATATTACCTTTAACATGGCAGCAGCAATTTAATTCAGATCATCCTTACGGTTGGAATGACGGGGCAATGATCCCGGCAAAAGGATACCAAACTATGATTAGTGGCGGGATATTTTTTAAATATGGCCCGTTAAGCATACAATTAAGGCCGGAGTTTGTATATGCTGCTAACTCAGAATTTAATGGTTATAATGCCAGCCACAGCGGGCAAGATTTAGTAGCATATTATAACTATTTCAATTATATAGACCAGCCTGAGCGCTACGGGAATGGCGCATACAGTAAGGCTTTTTTAGGCCAAAGCAGCATAAGATTAACATTTGGGCCGGCATCAATAGGGTTGTCAAATGAAAACATATGGTGGGGGCCCGGAGTACGAAATTCTTTGATATTAAGCAATAATGCGCCGGGTTTTAAACACCTTACCCTAAATACTGTTCGTCCAATAAAGACATATATTGGATCTTTTGAAGGCCAATTGATCGCAGGACGTTTAGATGACTCAGGATACCCATTGTTAAGTGTGAGTACATTACCTGATGGAACAGACTTAAATATTCCTAAAAGAGATGACTGGCGGTATTTTACAGGCTTTAATTTAAACTATCACCCAAAGTGGGTTACTGGATTAACACTTGGCTTAATAAGAACATTTGATGCTTATAGAAAGGATGTAACAGGCTTTAGTGGCTATTTCCCTTTTTTTGTTCCATATCAAAAAGAAACAATTATTAATGGAGATCCTTTTCCTCGTGATCAATTGACATCGTTATACGCAAGGTGGTTATTTACAAAAGCACAGGCCGAAGTATATTTTGAGTACGGCTTAAATGATAATTCTTACAACTTTAGAGATTTTATAGGCTCGCCGGAGCATTCAAGGGCCTATATATTTGGTTTGAGGAAAATGATTCAATTAAGTGGATATAAAGACCAAAATATTTTATTTAGCGCTGAAATTACCCAGTTATCGCAAACCCCGGATAGGCTGGTAAGAGATGCCGTTGGTTGGTACTTACATAGCGGTGTAAGACAAGGTCATACCAATCAAGGTCAAATACTTGGAGCCGGTACAGGCTCTGGTGGTAATTTGCAATCAATGGATGTAAGCTGGGTATCCGGATTGAAAAAACTAGGGGTAGGGTTCGAACGCTATGAACATAATGTAGATTTTTACAGAACCGCTTTCCCTGATATAAATGGTAACAGCCGCAACTGGGTTGATTTTGCTGTCGCTCTAAATGGTGAGTGGAATTATAAGAATTTATTATTCAATGCAAAGCTGCAAGGAATAAAATCATTTAATTATATGTGGGTATTAAAAGATTATGATCCTGCAGAATATTATATCCCTCATAATGACGTGTTTAATTTTCACGGAGAATTAGGTATAACTTATAGATTTTAAGCAGCCTTTTTTCTGGTAATTAACGCATAAAAACTAAATGCTAATCCTGAAAGTATCAGACCTGCTAATATTGCTATAGAATACTTTAATTTATTCTTTTTAAGTGGAAATTCTGGTTCATCAACAATTTGCACTGTTGGTGTTTCCTGGGCCAGCATTGTCTTGCTAGCTTCTAAATTTTTAACCGTTTCAGAAAAAATTGTTGTTAAAACAATCTTATCACGCTCCTTTACCTCAACATTAGCATTAACGTTTGTATAAGCCGGGTTAAGATCCAATAGGTTTTGGTTAGCTGCAGACAATGAATATGTTTTACGGTTAAGTATTTGCCCAATGCTATCTGCACGATGCTGCAGGCGCTCTACATTGCTTCTTAATCTTTTAGTTTTTGTAGTAATGAAAAAATCAGTTGATTGCTTTATCATCCTTGTACAAAAAAGTTGAGCCAGTTTTTCATCCTTCATGGTTGTATTCACTTCAAAGAACCCCAGCTTTTTATCCGTTTTAGCAATGCCAAACTCACCTGACAGTATTAGAGTGGTCATCTCATGCAAAAGACTGTCCTGGAGCCTCGTATTATGCTTGTCGTCCATTGGGAAACGGGTTATCTTACCATCCGGACTATACTTTAACCATTTCTTGTTTAATTTATAAACCGCAGCATATTTATCAGCAAGTGTTTGGGTATTATCGTAAGGTGTTAATAACGTTTTTTTGATAAGCTTTTGACTTTTTATTAACTCCTGAACGTTATCGCCGGCTAATACACCACTGGCTCCGCCCAAACCATCTAAATTAAAGCCAAACTGCCCTGCCAATGCAGATAGCCCACCCGCAGCCCCCGATGATTTTGCATCATCAACTACAAACGTTAGCCGGGCTGTATAAGTAGGTGTCCATAACCAGGCGGTTAATGCACCTAATAATGCACCGGAAATTAATACTATTGCAAGTGATTTTTTAAACTGAAGTATATATTTAATATCACCTATACGGTCATTGAGCAGTTTACTAAATGAAAATTCAGGCTCGTAAGGATATGGCGTATTTTCCTGGTTCATGTTATTTGTATAAAATAGCAAACAAGCTCACTAAAGCGGTTAAAGCAGTGGCAATAGGGGCTATATCTCCAAAGCCTACTTTAAACCTGCTATCGGGCGTTTTTTCAGGAACCACAATTTTACTTCCGGGTTTTACAGAAGGATATATACGGAAAAACAAGAAATGCCTTACCGGTTTATTCAAGCCATCAGGGTATTTAATATAAGCGCCTTTTAACCTTGCATTTTCTGTTGTGCCTGCTGCCGAGTTGATATAGTATTTAAAGCTACTGCCATTGTAAGTTATGTATTGGGGGTTATTAACAGCCCCGGCAACCTCAACATATGATATAACACGCGGTACATAAATGCTATCGCCCGGTAAAAGTATCATATTGCTTTTAACTTTTTGGCTGTTATTAGTGGTGGTCAGGTCGAGATTTACCCTAACACCACGCCTGTAAACTTGCGTATTTTCAAGCGAACCATATGGTGTTAAACCACCTGCCCGTTTCAAAAAGTCAAGCGCTGTTTCGTCTCTTTTTTGTACTGCATAATCGCCGGGGAATAAAATTTCGCCTTTGATACTTACATTACCTAAAGATCGGTAGTTTACTAATCGCGGAACATATACAAAATCCATAGGCTGTAATTCAACATCTGGAGGATTTGCAGCAGTTTTATCCATATCTACAGTAAAAGTATTAACCAATTGGTTGGCTACACTGTCACTCTCATTTTTAATTATTCTTGACACTTCAACATGATGGTCGGCTGCTTCATCATCAAAACCACCCGCCATCGCTATCAGATCAGCCAGTTTTAAACCTTTGCGATAAGTGATCACAATTGGTTTTCTAACGTAACCGCTAATAGTGATCTTTTGATTTGATGTAAACACATCCCTATCCAAAATAACTACAGAATCTTCACGCAACAAAGGGATGTCGTTTCGGCCGTTAATGATATCTGCAAGCTTAAAAGAAATAGATTCTCTTTCAAGATTAGGAAGCGTGCGTTTAATATAGCCGCTTTCCATATAAGCTTCAGGCTTTACTCCCTGTGCCTTTTTTAATAAAGCCGCTAAAGTAAACCCGGCAGAAAGTTCATACACCCCCGGGCGATAAACAGCTCCTTCTAAAGTTATCCGGTTTGTATACCGGTTTGTTATGGCACCAATACTTACTATATCACCATTGTGCGGTATATAATTCTCAAAAAGGTTAGCCGGCACATCTTTTACTTCACGTTCCAGGGTGTTTATCTGATCAATTTTCGCGATACCTTTATAAGCGATATCTGTATAGCCGCCTGCATATTTGATCAGGTCATCTAACTGCTCATTGTCTTTCAGCTCATATATAGCAGGCCTTTTAACTTCGCCGCTAATGCCTACTCTTTTTTTGTAAACAGGTATTCTAATCACATCCTGATCTTCAAGGCGTATATTGCCGCTTAATAAACCCTGTTGTAAAAAGCTATAAAAATCAACCGTTTTATAAACTTTATTGTTTCTTATCAGCTCAATATTTCTTAGTGAGCCGTTTGCATTAGGGCCCCCAGAATTATATAATGCATTAAATAAGGTTGATAGAGAAGATAAAGTGTATGAGCCTGGTGTTTTTACTTCACCTACAATAGTGATCTTAATACTGCGCGTATTACCTAAATTAATGGTTAACTGTGTTTGTCCGGAATTTAAACCGGGATAAACCCTGGTCATTTTACCTCTTATTAAGTTGGTGGCTTGTTCAATAGTAAAGCCGTTTACATATACTATACCTGCATAAGGTATTTGTAAATTACCTTCGGGGGTAACCTTTGAGCGTACACTGCTTTCATTTAAACCTGTTAAAAGTACAATCACTTCATCACCAGGGCCCAATACATAGCCTTTTGGTGTAGCTACAGAAAAATTAGGTTCGAACTTTATGGCCGATTGATTAAAAAAATCAGTACCATAAACACTTAATGCCGCCGGTGCCGGGCTTGCAGGAATTGGAGTAACTGGTTTTGGGGTAATAACGCTATCATTCTCGTCCCTTGAAAAATCTATCTTCTCTTTTTCAGATTTGGATGTAGTTTTTGTAGCTGTTTTTTTGTTTAAGCCTAATAAAGTTACCCTATCTTTAAATGCCTGCACTTCGCCGGGAGGCAAACCCCTTTGCTGAATTAATTTATAGGCTTCCTGCTCGGATACCCCCGAATCCTGTAATTTTTTCCATACCTCAGTTATTTGTTCATCAGATAACTGGCTTACCTTAACGTTTTGGATATTGCTCATAGAAATATTTTGAGCAAAAACTTGTTTTGAGTGTATAATTAAAGAAAAAAGCAGGATGTATAATAGGTACTTAAAACGCATTTATTATTGATGTTTAAACTAAGCGTACAAATATAAAATATTAAATCAGTGAAAAGCTATAACTCAATGCTTGTTGAGTTAGTACACACAACTTATAAAGAAGGAATTAGTTTTTGTAATCCGTTATAATGCTTTTGTGTGTTTATAAGCTTATTAATATGTATTTGAGCATTTGCCCCCATTTTTGTAATTAATTTTTCATTATTGTATAATAAAGATATCGCGGCTGCCAGTTGTTTGTCATTACCGGCATCAAACAATAAGCCTGTTTCATTATTAATAACCATTTCTGGTATCGCACCAATATTTGATCCTATAACGGGTTTGCCCAAAGCCATGGCTTCAACTACTGTAAAACCTAAAACCTCATACCATTCAGATGCACAAACCAGAAAATCTGAACCGTTAATTATCTGTAAAGTTTCCTGTTTGCTTTTTTTATTTAAAAAGGTAACGTTATATAATTTATGAATGTCTTTAAATTCTTTTAATTCAGTTTCCTGCGTGCCGGTACCAATAATTTTTAGATTAATGTTTGGGCAGGCCTGCATTGCTTTTAATAGGGTATGAGCGCCCTTTATCTTTTCGAGCCGGCCAACAAAAACTATATACCTTTCTTCAATTTTATTTGGCGCCAGTTTCGCGGCCTCAATTTCGGCATAATCATAGCCATGGTATAATTGTACCAGTTTATCTTTGAAGAAATTAAATGATTTAAATTTTTCATACAAAAAAACCGATGGGCATACATAATAATCTACGTACTTATAGTAATTAAGAAATTTATGGGTATAGTTCTCCAGGGCAGCAACAGTACTGGCCAATACCGATCCTTTTTTGCAAGTATGGGTAATGCAATTATAGAATGCCCCACCATAACACCGTTCACATATCTGACCATGACTTATAAACGTACTTTCAGGACAAATTGGAGTGTACTCGTGCAAGGTCCAGATGATGGGGATATTTTTTTCTTTTAAAATTTTTAAAATAGTAGGGGTGATGTAATGATGGATAACATTGATATGAGCAAAATCTATTTTAACTTTCTCCAATAGCCGTTCTAAATTCTTTTGTGCCTCAAATGAATATATACTTTTACTAACTACTTTTACTCCGGCGGTTAAACTGCGCTTATTAACCTTTTTATAATCAATGTTTTCAATAAAAAAATCAGCATATTCTGAGGGATAATTC
The DNA here is from genome assembly GCF_041660805.1 of Mucilaginibacter sp. Classification (GTDB taxonomy): domain Bacteria; phylum Bacteroidota; class Bacteroidia; order Sphingobacteriales; family Sphingobacteriaceae; genus Mucilaginibacter. The sequence continues at coordinate 81,745 of NZ_JBAZVP010000020.1, forward strand.
CTGTCGTCTTTCATTGAAAACGGAATAACAGTATGTCCTTTTTGTTGGTATAGGTTACTTACATTTTCAACATAGGTCCAATCGCCGCCACTTGGGTACCAGGTCCAGTTTACTACAAGAATATTCATTTGATCCTGTTATTATTCATTAGAAAACTGCGTAATTATTTTGATTAATAAACTAAAGAAAACAAAATTCAAAGATGCTTGTATTAAATGATATTAGCATCTATAAACTTAAAATTTTGATAAAACTTACAAATAATACGCCTTCTTTTAATCATTATTTTATTGTTTAATATTCTGGCTAAAAACAAAAACACATTTGCTATGTATCAAAATAAAATAGGTTGATAGACCTATAATGTAAAATAATATTAATAAAAACCTGTTTGAAAAAAATATACTGTTAGTAAAGCAAAAAAAGTTAATTTTGATGCGAAGTGTGTTATTAACATACCAGGCAGCAATTTAGTATATCTACCAGGTTTGCTGATAATGACTTTAACGTTTTATATGAAGAAAAAAATCTACATTGCTGGTGCTGGAGGAATGCTTGGCGAAGCTTTTTACCGCATATTTAAAGATGACTACGAACTAAAATGTACTGATAAAGATGTAAATGAAAAATGGCTTAGCTTTTTAGACTTTCGTGACTTTGAAAAATACAAAAGCGAAGTAGAAGCATTTAAGCCAGATTACTTGTTTCATTTAGGCGCCTATACCGATCTTGAATATTGTGAACTCAATTTAGATGATACTTATCTTACCAATACTACTGCGGTAGAAAATGCTGTTTACATTGCAAATAAATTAAATATACCGGTACTTTATATAAGTACTGCAGGCATATTTGACGGCACAAAAGATTTTTATGATGACTGGGACGAACCCAACCCACTAGGACATTACGCACGTTCAAAATATATGGGCGAACGCTATGTACGGGAAAATGCGCGTAGATACATCATTTGCCGCGCTGGCTGGATGATGGGAGGTGGGCCTGATAAAGATAAAAAGTTCATTAGCAAAATTATTAAACAATTAGCAAGCGGTAAACGTGACCTGCATATTGTTAATGATAAAGATGGTACACCCACATTTACCGTTGATTTTGCAAAAAACGTTAAATTGCTAATTGAAAAAGAATACTGGGGCTTATATAATCTGGTTTGCAATGGTGAAACAAGCCGTTATCAAGTAGCAGAAGAATTAGTGAAAATTTTGGGATTAGATAACGAGGTTACCTTTCATAATGTTACATCAAGCTATTTTAAAGATACATACTTTGCACCAAGGCCATCTTCAGAGCGCTTAATAAACAGGAAATTGGAATTAAGGAACATGAACATTATGCGCGATTGGAAAGTTGCTCTTAAAGAGTACGTTGAAGATTACTATACGGATTATTTGAAAGATAAATTTAGTCCTGCAAAAGAGGATATCACCGTAATATAAATACTACTTTAAAATAATGCGTATTGCTGCATTTGGCTTCCGGTCAATACCTCCTTCTAAGGGTGCTGCGGGGGCCGATAAGTTTGCCATTGAATTATTTCCTCGTTTAGTTAAAAGAGGGCATAGTGTTGTAGCCTATAACAGGCGCTATCCTGATGTATTTGTTGAGGTAAACGAGTATAAAGGTGTAAAGGTTAAGACTATTAAAACCACCAGTAGTAAAGGGTTCGATACCTTATGGCACTCTTTTAGGTGCACATTCGATATTATTTTTAATAACACTGCCGATATTGTACATATTCAAAACGGTGGTAATAGTATTTGGGCGTTACCGCTTAGGCTTTTCGGAAAAAAAGTATTTATTAGTCAGGATGGGGTTGACTGGAAGCGTGACAAATGGCCATGGTATGGTAAGCTGTATTTAAAATTATCATCATTTATCACAGCACACATTCCCAATGAGGTGATCTTTGATAACGTTATTGCCAAAAAACTTTTTGAAGACAGATTTAAAAAAAACTTTAAGTTTATCCCATTTGGCAGTGAGGTTGAAACGGGTGCGGGTGATACAGATATCTTAAACAAGCTTAATCTTGAAAAAGGCAGCTATTATTTATTTGTAGGCCGGTTTATACCCGATAAAGGGTTGCATTACCTGATACCCGCATTCAAAAACTCCACTTCAAATAAAAAATTGGTCATGATAGGTGGATCACCAAATCCATCGCCATATGAAAAGCAATTGTTTGATATGGCCAGTGACCAGATCATTTTTCCTGGTTATGTGTACGGCGAAGATGTTAATACACTTATGTTAAATGCTTATTGCTACATTCAGCCATCAGATGTTGAAGGGTTATCGCCGGTTGTATTAACTGTAATGGGTTTAAATGTACCACTTATTGTGAGTGATATTGAAGAGAATGAGTATGCTGTTTTAGATACAGCCCGCAAATTTAAAAGAGGAAATATTAACTCGCTAACCCAAGAGATCAACTATTGTGAAGCGCATTACCCTGAAATGCTTGCCCTTGCAAAAAAGGCTCAACAGCGCGCCTTAAGTGTGTTTAACTGGGAGAAAGTTGCAGATGAACACGTGGAAGTGTTTATGAATAGCTAAACCGCTTTACGGAATACATCTACCAACTCCAGTGCCGCTTTTTCCCACGAGAATTTTTTTAAGCGTTCCTGTCCTTTAATGATCATGTTTTCCCTTAGTTCAGAATTATCCAGCACAATTTTGATTTTGGCGAAGATATCATTAACATCAAATGGATCAAATTGTAAAGCAGCATCGCCGCCAACTTCAGGTAAGCTTGTGTTATTGGCAGCAAGTACCGGCAAATTATATTGAAATGCCTCTAAAACTGGTATCCCAAAACCTTCGTTTAGTGAAGGGAACATATACATTAAAGCGTTTTTATATACGTGAGCTAATTCTTTATCGGATAAATATCCGGTAAATATTACATCGTCATGCAGGTTGTTTTTTTTGATGGCCAATAAGATCTGAGCATGGTCACTTTCTACATTTGCCGGTGAGATTGAACCAACAAGTACTAACTTCAAATCAGGATAACCAGTGTCTTTAATCTTTCCGAATGCCTGTATAAGAGCAGGTATGTTTTTCCTTTTAAACATGGAGCCCGCATGCAACAGATATTTCTTCTGTTTTAACGAAAATTGATTTAGTAGGGTGTCGTTGTAAACATCATCACCGCTTAATTCTTTTGGCCCTTCATGAATAACAACCAACTTTTCGTTAGCAATATGTGTAAAGTAGTTGATCTGTTTCTTTGCGTATGCGGAAGGCGTAATTACAAAAGGAGATCTTTTAGCGGCGGGTATAGCTGTTACTTTATAAAGCCATAGCCAAAGCTTGCCATAATGCTCAGGACTTTCAAAAAAGAAGGCATCATGGAAAACAGGAATAGTTTTATATCCTAAATGGATTAGTGGTACTATATTATCTGTACAAAATATTATATCGCAACCTTTAAAAAGGGCCTTAAATGGTAATACCAATTGTTTCCATAGTTGATATCTCAAATGTTCAATCAGCTTAAGCAATTTATTGTTACCTGTATAAACAGGAATGCTGCTATCTATAAAATGGAACTGCAGCCCACTATTGTTTAGTTTTTTAAATTCTTTACAAAGCTCTTCCAGGTAGGTTTTCGTCCCTGTTTTCGCCACCTGCAGGTCACGTATATCAACTCCTATAGTTAATGGTTTGGGCATATTTAAACCTCTTCCCGGTTTTTGATAATCCTGGCAGGTACACCAGCTACAATTGAATTTGCAGGTATAGATTTTACTACCACGCTGCCAGCCGCAACTATACAACCATCGCCAATATTAACTCCGGATAAAATTGTTGCACCACCGCCTATCCAGCAGTTATTACCAATAGTAACAGCTTGTTTGGTTACACCCTGATCTTTTATAAGTATATTGATATTTGAATAATTATGGTTCTCTGAAAATATTTGAACGTTAGGGCCCATTATTACGTCGTTGCCAATAGTAATGCCACCCTGCCCCGCAAAATATGCCCTGGCGCTTATCCCGGTTCTATCACCAATGATTATACCCGTACCTTTTTGGGCAATGATACCGGTGCAAAACAATATGGAATCACGAGCTATAGAGACCTGGTCGCCCAATACGATGCCGTTTAGCGATAAGGCGTTTATACTTACATTATCTTCCAATATCAAATTTTTACCTGCTCTTAATTGATAACCATGACGCACTTTTACATTGCTGCCAATAAACAACAAACCTGTGCATTTCTTTAAGAATAATCTAAGCCATAATCCTCTTATCACCTGGGCAAACCTAATTTTGGTAACACTAAGCAGATCCCTTTCAGAGTAGGTGCTTTCCCATTTATAGTCGGGGTTACCTTTTAGTTTTCTTATTAATTTTTCAATTATCATTTGCTGCAGGTTGTAATGGAACATTTCGGGGGCGCATGATCATACTCACCAATAGCCCCGACAGGAGCCAGTTCATATACGAAATATAAGAAGATGATTCTACTTCTGATGTGAGCAGCGGAATTAAAAAACCGACCTTTAAAAGCAAAACTGCAAAGCATACTTTTCTTTCTTTCCCTTTTAATTTAGGTAGCCATTTAAAGCTTGCCCTTATGAACATAATGTAAATGGACAAATATAAAAATAACGCAATTACACCGGCTTGTACACCAATTATAATAAACTGATTTTCACCGCCTACATTTTCGCCCAAGCTACCCGCAACCCGTCCGGATGTACCTAAGCCAAGCCCAAGCGGGCTTTCAACCATTGCCATAATACCTTGTACCCATTCAACCACGTGCCCAACGCTCGATGGGTTACTAAAGTCAATGGTGTTCATAATAACCTCAATAATACCCGACTTGTTATCTTCAAAACGGGTAAATAAATATATAAGATAAACTACCCCAACGGCTATACCGAAATGCACTGTATTGGTAATGAATTTACGTTTGGTAAGCAGCGCATATACATATATGATTAAAAAATAGCTTGCCAACGGTGCACGGGATAATGCGAATATTATAGATATAAACGAGGCGCCTAACGCAAACGTCCCTACCACATTAATATTAAAACGGTTATTGTCTCTTGTGTACAGAGCAAGTATTATAGATAAAGCAAGTAAGGTAGCGGCAGCATGCTCAAGCGGGTTAGCAAAAAAACTGGCAAAGCGCATATAACCACCTTCCGATTCAAACGTCCAGCTTAAGCCGTAGTTCCCGCCTGGTTCAAAGTTGAAAAAGTAATAGCTGTAATCGGCATAGCCGGTCATGGTTTGTAGCTGGCGCTGCATAACTAATTCAAATATCAATACGGCACCCGCGGCAATGGTTAGTAGTACTATATAATTAAAGTATTTGTTAATGTAGATGTCTTTGGGATCAAAAAGCCGACCGGTAAAGTAAACTACCACAAAAAAAGATGTGCTTTTAAAGGCTATTAATCTGTTTATAAAACTCTGTTCACCAATGGGTAATATGGCATACGCTAAAGTATAAAGTAAGAAACCCAGTATGGCATAATCAATTAAATTAAAGCGGGGGCGATATTTTAAAGTTACAATATTTAAAATCAATGTACTAATAATAAGCACCTCTTTAAAAAACTGAAAAGCCGGAATAATATCCTTCAACCCCAGGAGAAAGGCAACAGACATTGCCGTAGTGTACATAGATAGGCCGAAAATTAAAAATAAAAGTACAGCCTGCCTGTTTCCTTTAAAAACTTCCCGTATAGCTACAAAAAAAGAAGTTATATAGATCAGTGGAAAAATGAACATTCTTTATGGTACTTATTAATAATTGTCGGGCCAAATTAGGTTTTTTGGAGTGGAAATCCCCTCTTTCAATCCTTTAATTAAATAACCGGCTTTTTGGTTACGGCCACGCAGTTTAAAATATGCCAATACAGCCGCATAGTAAATACCATAATAAATTATGTAGATAGGATAAAATACAGGCTTCCCATATCTACGCAATATCCAAATATGATTGCGGCTGGTATAATAATGTATAACCGGGCTCAACGTACCTTCTTTTTTGGGGACTGCTACTTTAGCCGATACCCCAGCCTCATGATACATTTTACATGACGGTAAATAATGAAGGTCATACCCTGCATCCCGCAGCCTGAAGGAAAGGTCTACATCTTCGTAATATAAAAAGAATTGCTTGTTGAATAAGCCGCTTTTAACCAATGCGCTGTTCCTTATGAGCATGCAACAACCCGTAACCCATTCTACCTGGCTAAAAGCCTGGTTTGAAGCCGGTACTTTAGTATCAGAAATTATTGATCCTGTTAGTTTGTTAAAACTTCCTTCACCGTTCCATATTCTGGCTCTATCGTGCATCCAATAAATAGCTGGCTGTACTGCCCCCGCACCAGGATATTTGTTTAAATGTATGCTAAGCTTAGTAACGATATCCTCATCAACAACCGTATCGGTATTGAGTACAAGCGAGTAATTATATCCCTGGTTGATGCTGTATATTAATGCCCTGTTATTACCTTCAGCAAAACCGAGGTTTTCACCATTATCAATAAATAATACATCGGCAAACTGACGCTGTAACGTGGCTAATGAACCGTCTGATGATCCATTATCGGCAACAATAATATTATACAATTCCGGGTTGCAGTGTTGCCTTAGCGATGCAATACAATTAGCGGTATGCACGGGCGTGTTCCAATTTAAAAGAATTACTGCAACCTGCTTAGACATTTTGGATGGAAGATTTTTTAATAACGTATTCGTACATCATCAAGGCACATAACTCAACTATCAAGGTAAAGGCCCCAACAAACTTGCTATGTCCGGAATTTAATAGTAAGAAAGTCACCATTATTGAGGTAAAGAACAGGATCACCGCTATCCTGAATATATAAATGGTATTGTTTTTTAAAAGCTGATCAAGCACATTTAAAACATTCAGGGCGGATATGGTGGGTACAAATGCCATAATCCTCAAAAATAGTATAGCTGTTTCATTGTGTTGTTTGGTCAGTATGAAAACTATAAAATCGGCCAGTATAAATATCAGTAACGAGCCTGCAAAGAATATACCTGTTATAAGATATTTTGTTTTGCGGCGGTAGATATTCCACTGTTCAATACTCTGCTTATAAATAATTGCAGCATTAGGGTACAATGCGTTAGATATGGTGATCAGCAAAATACGGCATTGCCCAATAATTCTGTCGCACAGCGTATAGGCGCCCAATAAGGCTGCATTACCCCATAGAGGTAACACAAATATAATAATGGTTTGCTGCAGGTTTACAGACACATTATTTATGGTGAGATAAAAGTTATCCTTTACTATTTTAAGTAATCCTGATATTACAGGTATTTGAAACGGTAATTTTTGAACTGATTTGAAATAAATGAGTAAACCTAAATACATTAAAGTATTAGCTATGCCCAATATAAAGTTAACCCAACCAGCATGTTGTGAGCCTTTAATAAAAAGTATCAACGATAGTAAACAAATTACATTTGATAACAAATTGTAAATATTAAAGATCTTCAATTTTTCGATACCGTTAAAAAAGCACAATGGATTAAAAACCTCTGCTAAAACCATGGGCGTAGAAAGCACAATATAGATGTAGTAAGGCACAGGTGTAAATTGCAAACAAAATAGTACCACCAGGTAAAGTGCAAAAATGAGCGCCCTTATCCATAAAGTGCTATAAAATACAATGCTTAGCTTATGAGTATCATCCCGGTTAAACGCGATATCCCTTATGCCGGTTTGGTTGGTGCCATAATTGATTACTGTACCTGCAAGTTGTGCAAAACGGCTGGTGAACATAATAATACCAAATTCAGTAATGCCAACTACACGGCTAATTACCAAAATGCTCAGCACTATTAATAAGGTATTGGAAAGCTGAATGCCGCTTAAGTTGAAGAAGTTAGAAATAATGTTGGTTTCCCTTAACTTATTGTAAGAGCCCATTAAGCGTTGTTTCAAATTTGCAGGTTACTAACTGTCAAATTTAGCTTATTTGTACGGCCTCTTCAAAAAAACTTAGGTGTTTATAATTACTCATTTATCACCATTGGATAAAAGGAAATAATCCGTTTAATTAACCTTCTTTATTTTCAATCTCAGGGAATTACCAATAACGATCACATCTGAAAACGCCATGGCGAAAGCGCCTACCATTGGATTGAGGAAACCCATAGCGGCAATTGGTATCGCAATGATATTATATGCAAATGCCCAAAAGAGGTTTTGTTTAATAGTTAGTAAAGTATGCCTGCTTATCTGCAAAAACTTCACCACCGACTGCAGATCCGTATTCAGCAATATAACTTTTGCCGATTGGATGGCGATATGGCTTGCATCATTCATTGATACACCCACATCAGCCTGGGTAAGGGCAGGGGCATCGTTAATGCCATCGCCTATCATAATGGTTTTGCCTTTTTTGCGATAAATATCCACTATTTTCAACTTATCATCAGGTAACATTTCGGCATGTACCTCTTCAATACCAATAGCTTTGGATACTGCTAAACAACGCGATTTTTTATCGCCACTTAACAATACCGGCGTAATGCCTGCTTTTTTAAGCTGGGCTATCAGGCTGGCGGCATCTGGTTTAATAGTATCATCAACGGCTATTTGTGCCATTAAAACCTGATTCTTGTAAAGCGACAGGTTAAAACTATCGTTGGTCTTTTGCTTAGCCGTCCCCAGAAAATAATGGTTGCCGTTAATGTCCTCTGCACGCATGCCCAGGCCTTTTTCTTCCTTAACGTTACGTAGTATCACTTTTTGCTGCAACTGGCCTTGTAAGCCCGCTACAAGCGATTTGGCTATAGGATGGTTAGACCGCTCTTCAATAGCTGTAATTACCCCACGTATGAGTTCTTCGTCAAAACCCTCTTCGGCCTTGATCTGGTTAATGCTAAACTTTCCGTTAGTTAAAGTCCCCGTTTTATCAAATAACACGTATTTAGTATTGGCAACCGCCTCAATAGTATCACCGCCCTTTATCAGAATGCCGTTTTTAGCTGCCCTGCCTAAACCTACCATTACCGCGGTTGGTGTAGCCAGGCCCATAGCACACGGGCACGAAATAACCAGTACTGCAATGGCATTCATCAACGACTGTTGCATACCCGTATTTGTAGCAAAATAAGTTATCACAAAAGTAAACAGGGCTATCAGTATTACTACAGGTACAAAAATGGAAGCTACCCTATCACCCAATTTCTGTACCGGTGGCTTGGCTGCCTGGGCTTTTTTCATCAGATCAATAATTTGCGATAACACACTATTGCTGCCAACCTTTGTAGCCATTATTTTAATGTTACCCTGTTGCACAATGGTACCGCCAATAACCATATCATATTTTGTTTTGCTCACCGGGATGCCTTCGCCGGTTATCATGGCCTCATTTACCAACGCATCGCCTGACAGCACTTCACCATCAACAGGTATCTGGTCTCCTTCATTCACCAGCAGCATATCACCAGTTTGTACTTCCCTGGCGTTAACTATCTCAATGCCATCTTTAATAATACGGTTAGCATTAACTTGCTGAAATTTCATCAAATCTTTTACTGCTGATGTGGTTTGATTTACCGAGCGTTTCTCAAGTACATTTCCAAGCAAAACTAAAGTTATGATGGTGGCACAGGTTTCATAAAACAGGTAATGTTCGCCTAAATGCTGAATGGTACCTGTCAGGCTGTAAATAAATGCCGAAGCCGAACCAATAAATATCAGCACATCCATATTAGGTACGCCGTTTTTAAGCGAACTAAAGGCGCTTTTGCCAAAGTGCATACACCCCACAATAAATACGGGTAAACACAACATTAACTGAATAATGGGGTTATGTAAAAAGTGCCATGGAAACAGCATGTGCAGCAGAAGTGGAGCGGTGAAGATGGCACAAAAGATAAATTTGTTCTCTACTTTCTCATAAAAGTAAGTTTGGTGCGGGTTAAGATCATCTATAACTTTAAAACCGAGCCCTTCAATTTCTTTAATAATTTGAGGCAGGGCGGTTTCATCAGAGGTGCTGAATTTTACCTCTTCGGATGCGAAGCTTACCAGCACGTTTTGCAAGCCTTTCTTCTCCAATAACTTATGAATGCTCATTGCACAATTATTGCAATGCATTCCCGTAACATTCAATTCTACCAATTGCTCTGACATGTATTACAAAAATACCCATTAATTAAAATCGTTCTAAATAATTAAGGTAAGCGCATTGTAATTTTAAAAAAGCTTTGCAAATTGGGTTAAGATTTCTATTTTTGCATCCTCCAAGACGGTAGATGTAGCTCAGTTGGTTAGAGCATCGGTTTGTGGTACCGAGGGTCGTGGGTTCGAGCCCCATCATTTACCCAAAAGCCTCTCATGAAAATGAGAGGCTTTTTTGTGCCCAATGCTGGCGTTAACCCCTAAGTGTTCACGTTCATAACGCCATGAACGCTCGTGAATATTGATGAACGGTTGATAATCAATGTGTTAATGTATTTTATTGTTTCAAAATGCTGTACACGAGCGGTTTAGATAAATCGTATAGGATTTATCCATGCGATCGGAAGGTGGTTTTTTACCTAAAGGTGAATATGTTTAAGAATTTAAGAAGCTGCCTATTTCAATCAATTCATCGATAGACTGGTTCGAACTTTACACTCGTTATTCGTCCAAAAGCCTCTCATGAAAATGGCAGGACTTCTTATTTAAAAATGTTGCCTGCCTTGGTGGTTAGATGTTTGGACTTTAAAACATGATTTTTTAGGGAAAGGTTAAACTGAATTGTATGATTTTTAATATGTATTTTTATTAAAAACCATTTACCTTATGAAAAAGGTTCATTCATTTAAGTTTGCAGCAATAGCAATATCCTTTTTAGCACTTTCATGCGGTAACGCAACAAATAATAAAAAGGAAATAACGGACCCCGACAGTAAAACTCCTAAAAAGCCTCTTCGTGAAAAGGTGCTGACCGCATCTGAACAAAAAGCGCTGACTCCTGAGCTTATCATTAAAGCACTTACGGACGGTAATAAAAGGTTTGTTAGCAATGATCTTACCTTACGTGATCATTCGGCAATGGTACGGGATGGAGCAGCAGGACAATATCCGAAAGCCGTAATCCTTTCCTGTGTGGACAGCCGGATACCAGTTGAAGATGTATTTGATAGAGGAATAGGAGATATCTTTGTGGCGAGGGTTGCCGGAAATTTTTCTAATGTGGATATTTTGGGCAGTTTGGAATTTGCTTGCAAGGTTTCCGGGGCAAAAGTAATCCTGGTACTTGGCCATGAATCGTGCGGGGCCATTAAGTCAGCGATAGACGATGTCAAACTGGGAAATATTACGTCAATGCTTTCCAAAATTAAGCCTGCAGTGGCGCTTTCGTCTGGCTTTACGGGTGAAAAAAGCAGTAAAAATCCTGCATTTGTTGAACTGGTGACGAAAAATAACATTCGTAATACGATTCAAACCATAAGATCTAAGAGCCCTATTCTTAAAGAAATGTCAGAGCATGGAGATATCAAGATTGTCGGCGCTTATTATGATCTGCATACGGGAGCCGTAGAATTTCTTTAATTGGGAATTTACCATGTGCCCGGTATTATTCAATTACATCCTGAATACAGATAGTTTTGCAAAACTGCCAATTTCAATGAATTCATTAATAAAACGGTGTGGCTTTTGCACTGTAATCCACTCGAAAGCCTCTCATCAAAATGAGAGGCTTTTTTTGTGCTTTGTTATAATAAGGCTTGGTATGAAATGGTGCGGTGATAACACCGACCATAGGCTGAAAATGAGAGGCTTTTTTGTTAAGTGCTATTTGTTTTCTTTCAACGCGTCTTCTATTCGCAGGCTTTCTTTATGAATGGCATTTAGTAACTCGATAATAAATGCAGGGGAGAGGTCTTCTTTTTTACCAGCTGTTATCCCTTTATCAATCACCTGTTGAAAACGTGCGGCTTGAAGAGAAGGGATATTGTTTTTTGCTTTATAAATCCCTATTTCCTTTACTACACGTTCCCGTGCTCCAAGTATTTCAATCAATTTTTTATCAAGAGAATCAATTTTTTGGCGGGCTACTTCAAGGGTAGGGTCGGTGGCTTTAGGCTGACCGGATTGTGCAAAAAGGTAACTTGTCATTATCATCGTCATTAAAAAAGTAAGGACAAATAAGCGATTAGTTTTATTTTTCATAATTGATGTTTGTATCTGTTAGTAACGAAAAAGTTTTTGGAAATGGTATATTACTAGCCCGGTAGAGCTAACCGCACCAAATGATGGTACCAACCGTATTTTCGTAGTATTATTGGTAAATAATAATTATTCTTCAATAATTTTGGGGCCTCTTTTCATGAAGATCCTGAAAGGACACAAAGGCTAAAAAGCCTTAAAACTTTCAACTTAAGGCTTTTAATTTTTTATAATTCGACATCGAACTGAATAACACACCAGGCATGTGTGTACCAACAGAGCCCTATTAATTTTCTAATTCTTTGATATGTAGAGCCTCAATTATAACGCTTCTTATTATAGCAAATCCATTATTACCGTTTGTAAATAAAATAATACCGCGTTTTGATTTTGGCAACAGGGCAACCAATGTTTTTACACCATCGTCTGAACCGGTATGCATGATCAAATATTCTCCGTTTTCCAAAGGTGTCATCACCTCCCAGCCAAGGCCCATATTTTCTTTGGGTCGCCCCTCCATTTTTACCTGGGGTGTTATCATTTGCCCGAAAAGTCCCGGCGATAATAATTGTTGGTTTAGCACCGCCATAGAAAACTTAGCATAATCATCAATGGTTGTCACCAGCCAATCTGCAGAAACCACGCTGGTATTTTTTTTCATAGGGATCAATGAACCGTCTTTGCTATGCGGGTCGGCGAAACGGGTACTATCCATTTTATCGCTCCAACCATAATGCGTATTGCTCATACGCAACGGGCGAAACAGGACCGAATCAGCCAGTTGCTGCAGGCTACGATGGAACTTTGCTTCAACTGCGCGCCGCAAATATTCAAAACCCTCACCTGAATAGCCATATTTGGTTCCGGGGGTAAACTGAAAAGCGAGCTTATTTGCCGGATTTTGCGAACGCCAATTGGGAAAGCCAGTTTGGTGGCTAAGCACTATCCGGGTAGTCAGTTTTTGGTGGCGCGGATCATCCTTTATATCCGGGTCTATCCAATACTTATCTAAGGGTTCGTCCAAGTTCCATTGCCCGGCATCAATTAGTTTTAAAACAGTCAGCGCCGTTACCGGTTTGGTCAGCGAAGCCACATTAAATAATGTGTTTGACTGGGCTGGGCTACCATTACTAAGCCTGCCAAAAAGTTTCACTTGTTTAATTTGGCCATTTTCTAAAATACAGGCTGCCACAATTGGCACTTTGTTCTTTGCCATCCATGCCGGGATGCTATCAAGGCAACTTAAAGAAATTTTTACAGCAGCCTGCCCCCACGACCGGACATTTGTTAACACAATGACGAAGAAGAGCAATATGACCACTCTCAAGTTTTTCATATGATGATGATTATACTACTAAGACAGTTAAAAGAGCAGATTGGTTACAGCCGCGTTTTTTATTGATTGTAACTCTGTTTCTCTGTTAAATTAGGCCGCAGCCTCACAGGATGCGGAAAACCAGGTTGATACCTTATGACTTTAATCACAACTGAGGATGTTCTTTAATGAACTGTTTAGCTGCTTCAAGTTCCGCTCTGCGGCAATTTTTCTGATCAACAACCCTAACTAGTTGAGTATAATAAAGCTTCGATTTTTTAAAATAGCCTAAATTTTCTGCTGCAACTGCAGCACCGTACAGGCCATTAAAACGATTTGGGTGTTTTTTCAGGTTTGTCTGGTAAGCTTCGAATGCCTTATCCCATTTTTGCATTTGCATGAGCATATCACCTAATAATTCTCTTGCAGGAATTACTTCTCCTGGCGTTACAGGATGTTTTTCTGTTTTATCTTCCAAATCTGCAGCAAAATTCATCTGCGCTATGGCCTCATCATTTTTTCCTTCTTTAAACCAGATCCAGGCCTCACCAGTTTTTATTTGTATTTCTATCTGGCCTGCTTTATAAATATCCTTCTGTTTAAGTAATTCATCATGTTGCTTCTTCAGTTCCTCTAATTCAACCTTAGCCGAATCTATATTTCCAATATTTATAGAGCCCATTAGCCGGGTAAATTGAATTATAGCTTTCTGCCATGGAAAATCCGTCCATGAAAAATGTTCATCATTCGCCTTTAGGTTAGCTGCTTCATGCCAAATTCTGTTTTCAAGCAAATAACGTGATGGAATTGCCGCGAAAGCATAAGCAACTTTAAAATTTATAGGATTTACTTCGTCAATAGTGTTCAAATAATCCCATTGTTTCTTTGCCAGGTCGTTTGCTCCCCTTTGCAAATAGGCATACATTAAATAATCCATTCCATGAAGTTCCTCGTCCCAGTGCCCTTTGATGCCTGCTGCTGCCGCATAACAACGTGCAGAAGAAACCGAAGCAATATTTGAACTGATGCTTTCTCGCCACAATCCCAGCCTCGTAAAAATATGGGACGGCATATGCAGGGCATGAGCCGAAGATGGTGCTACAGAAGCATATTTCCTGGCAGCTGGCAGGGCCAGTTGTGCAAGTTCCGGATAGTCATAGGTATGAATAATATAATGTATAATTCCCGGATGATTTGGTTCATTTGGATATAGATTATTTAAGATAGAACCTGCTTTTTTCTGTTTTGTAAATGATTTGTCGGAAGGATCAGCTGCGGCAGTTAATGACAGGGCATAGAATATTGCGGCTTCATTATCGTTCGGGTAGGCTGCATAGAGTGTTTCCATAGCCTTTTCAAATTTGATGCAGCGGCTCCGATGATCCACCTTATCCCACGAATCATAAAAAGATGCAATAGCATTTATATATCGCTCTTCTCTATCTGACTTTTGAGAAATTTCCTGTGCTATTTTAACTGCTTTTGCTCCCTTTTTTAGTTCTGATTGGGTAGGAGGGGCCCAAAGCGGATGAAAATTGCTCATAGCTACGCCCCAAAAGGCCATAGCACATTCGGGATGGTTATAAATGATCTTTGCAAAAGTTTTTTCAGCCTCGTCATACTCAAATGAATGTAGTAGCTTTAAACCAAGGGCAAAATCTTCTTTTACTTCTTTGTTGCAGGAAAATTCAAATTCAAGGGAACCTAATTGCTGATCGGTTGTACCACATAATGCAACTTCCCCTCTTTTTAAGTTCATATCCTTGATTAAAATCGTTGAAGCGGTTGTGTTTTTGTTTTTGCACGAAGCATAAATCAACGATGATAAAAGGAAAAATGCCAGTTGTATAAATAAGACTCTCATAGTATGACATCTCTTTAATTGGCCAAGAAATTATATTTATGAGGCATCTACGGCTTATAAATCCTTACCTGCAAATTATCGCTATAGATAGAGACTGAGCTGTGCCGGTACCTCATTGAATCTTCAGATTCTATATTGCATTCCGTAACATATCTCTATTATTTAAAAATATGTTTAATCTTTTCTTCGAACATTGGTTTGGTGAATAAATTTATGTTTTAAATTGCTTTTTTCAAAGCGTTTATAATATAAGCTAAATAAAAGTAATTTAAGTTAAAAACTTGTTTATTAGGTTACTATAGATTAACTTTAAACAAAATAATTGTAATGTATAGTAAATTATATAAATTATAAATATATATTAATTTTTTACCATGGCTATAATTGAAGAAAACACTTCAGAACTTCCTGAAGATGATCAGTTGAATGATGATTCTTTTGACACGAATTTAGCTAGTGCCAGAGATAAAAACACACCAATAGGTGGAGGAAGAAATCGGAACGCGGCTGATGACGGAGAGAATTTGGTTGCACGCCAGCAAAGGGTTGATAAAAATACGCCTATTGGCGGCTGAAGCTACCTTATTCTACACATCACTTATTAAATTATCGGCGCCTTAAATGGGCGCCAATATGGAGATATATGCCTTTATTTACCAGGTAAGCGTGTCTGGTTTAGTAGGAGGGTGTTACGGTAATTTTTGCCTTATTTAACTTCTTGAAAGTAGGCTATGCTGCAATTATATATAAAGCCGATTTTTATTTGCTGGCTGATTGGTTTAGCTGTGCCAGTTTATGCCCAGGACAGGCCCTCTACGCCATTAAAATCAGCAACGTCGGCAAATGATACCAGTCGGGTTACATTGTTGCTTAACTTAAGCAGAAAAGCACAACCATCTAATCCTGACAGTGCGTTAATATATGCCCAGCAAGCCCTTACTATTGCCAGAAATACAGGTAACATTGTTGGTGAAGCTAATAGTTTAAATAGGGCAGGTGTAGTGTTATGGAAAAATGGGAAATATGACCGTGCCCTGCATTTTCTTATCAATTCATTAAAAATACGTGAAAAAAATGATGATCTCCGGGGACAAGTTGCCAGTCTAAATAATATAGGCATTTTATATTCAGATCAAAACGATAATAAAAAGGCGCTATTCTATCACTTTAAGGCAAAAGCTATTGCCGAATCGCTTCAAGACAGAAAGTTATTAAGTATTGTATTATCAAACATTGGCAATTGTTATATTAAACTTAATAATATAGGTTCTGCTCTTGCTTTTGAAATGCGCGCCTATCAATTACAGCAGGGTTTAGGCGATCAGGCCATGCTGCCAAGCACACTATCAATTTTAGGGGATGTCCACTATAAAATGAACCATGAGGCGCTTGCATTAGATTATTATAGATTAAGTGCGGCTTATGCAATGCAGCAGAATGATCAGAGTAACCTGGCTGATACCTATAACAGTATGGCGTTGCTTTATAAAAATAACGGGCGGAAAGATTCTTGTTTGTTTTACGCTAAAAAAGCACTGAAAGCTGGGCAAATAGCAAAATATCCTGTGGCTATTTATAATGCGGGTAATTTGTTAACCCAAATGTATCAGGGTAGAAATGAACGCAAGGAGTTAATGTACCTAAAGGCCGCCATGGCCGCAAAAGATAGTATGTTTAATATTGAAAAAGTAAAGCAGGTACAAATTCTAAGTTTTAATGAAGCAGCAAGGCAAGAAGAGATCATTGATGAGAAAAGACGCGAATCGGAAGAAAGAATAATTAATTTACAGCTTATCGGCATTGCTATTTTTATCCCAACTTTATTTTTGATTTTATTACTGCTTAGTAAAAGCCGGACCCATCGTAAAGTAATTGAATTTATGAGCGTGATTTGCTTGTTACTGGTTTTTGAATTTATAAGCCTTTTTATTCATCCATTTATCCAGAGCATAAGCAATCATTTGCCGGTACTTGAGTTGCTTATTCTTGTACTTGTTGCGGCTATACTTGTACCATCACATCACAAACTTACAGAATGGATGCGCGATAAATTAGCCCATGCCCCAAAGCCGCAAAAATCTTTAGATACTGAAAAAATACAGGTTGATGCGGAGTAGCAATTATTAAAAAAGCTAAGCTTCGTTTATAATATATTAATTGAACCTTTACTGCAAATCCTGGCTCATAACAAAATTTATTCCTTCGCTTATAATATCACGTAATGTATATACACGTCTTTTTTGATAGGCATTCAAAAAGTCAGTTTCGCCTTTTTGAAAACTATATATTCTGTATTCCTTGGTAAGATAATCAGAAGCGTCGTCACCAAAGCTTAAATAAAATGATTGAGAATCATAATAGTTCTCCTTTTTTTTCAAAAAGCGGTGTTTGTTGCCTATATAGCTTCCGGATATATAATCTGTAAATAGAATTTGCTGCAGAAAAGAAAGGTTTAATTTATATTTTTTAGCTATAATCCATGCAAATTGATGGGTAAGTATAATTATTATATTGTTGTTCTTTAAAGTTTGGCTTGTTTCTTTATTTAATAAATTAAGATCAAGATAAACATTATCATCCTGAAAATTAGGTTTAACCAACTCTTTAGAAAACGTGATCAGACTATCATAATAATAACAGGCAGGTTTAATAAAAAAAAACGCTGATAGAGAGCCAAGCTCAAAATTAACTAAACGATTTAGGGACGTGTCTGGCGTGGAAGTGTAAAAGAAATACTTATTGGTTAACACTGATGATTTTGTGTTATTAATAAATTGAAATGATTGCGCAGTAACTTTAGTAAGTATTATATTACATATAATAAGTAAAATATATAGCCTCATGATATATGTTTTCATGAAGCTATATATATGATCGAATAAAAAATACTCTTTATTACGTATGGATACCAAAATGAGTAATTGGTATTATTTATTGCTCATTTTCTCACATTTGCAATTAGGGAAAACTTAATTACAGTGAACTTAGATAGGTTTTGTTGGAAAAGATTGAGTCCGCTTGTTGATTAATATCCGGAATAGTAATTAGTGATTTGGCCGCAGCATCTCCATATTTGAATACCATTGTAATGCATTTCATACGTTGTAAAAAATATAAGTTATTTAATGCCGGCTTACTAATTAAATAATATCTAATAGTTATTTTTGTTAATTAAAAATATTTATTAATTTAAAAGTCTCTTTTAAGTTAATTTCATCAATTTTTCTTGTGAGAATATCATAAATAAAAATTAAATTAAATTAATTTTTATTTATGAAGCTTTTTAGTGTAGTATTTATAAAATAATGGTTAAACATTTGAATTTGTCTAAATGTATAGTATTTATGGAAAAAGATTATGGTAAAATAGTTGAATATATTGTAAGGAAAAATGGGTATAATATAACTGAATTAGCCACAAACTTGTCTGTCAATAGAAGATCCATTTATAATTGGTTTAATCAAAAGGATTTAAGAACCGATATTATTTTCAGGATAGGTTATATTATAAGACATGATTTTTCAAACGAGTTTCCCGAACTGTTTACTAAAGATGATTTTAAAAATATATATAACGTGAGGCAACCATGTTTGGGTCAAATGAGCTTATCATTTCCAAATAACGATGATGAGGATTGGAAGAATAAATATATTGAGCTTTTAGAAAAATATAATACTATTCTTATCAGCAATAAACAGGTTAAAAATTTACAATTAAAATAACCATGCTATTGGGTTTAATACAAACGCATTTTCAGCTAAAATGTATAAAAGGTTTTAATTAGTTATTTGAGCAAGTAAGAAAGTTAATGTACCAATATGTCTTGCAAAATCATTGCTTGTTTGATTTGGCATTTTAAAAAATGGTTCTGCATAAGAATAGGCTAATAAAACAATAACCAAAGAACTAATTACTTTTTTTAATAAATCGTTTTCATCAACATCCAGGTTGCTGATCTTATCTGATAAGGTTTCCAGCTGTTTTAGATTTATGAAGTTGTGATTTTCAACTGCGCGGATAAATTTGCCCCGCAGTTCTGGTATTTGTGTATTATCAATAAGATATTTAAAGGCCTCTTCAGAAGTGAGCTTTACGGGTGTGTATTTTAATTGACCATTACCGTCAAAATAATCTGGGTAATCAGATTTGAACTGATTGATTTCGGCTTCAATTTCAGTAGCTTTTTTTTTGAATAAAGTGCCATATTTTTGGATGTTTTCAATTGTAGTAGCTAGTTGACCAGATTTAATGGATCTAATATTAAAAACAATATTTTCCTCATCAATTGATTTTTCAATTAAAAATATGGTAAAAACCGATTCCGAAATCAAGTTTTTAAGCAGATGCAAAACCCTATTTTGAATTAAAGGGAAATTTAATTGTTCAATAGTGCTACCAAAATCACCCAAGCCGGTACTAAGCTTATGAAACACATTATGAAAGTAACGAACTGGTTCAGTATTATTATCTGAAGTTTCAATGTGTAGTAAATAATTTTCTATGATGAAGGTATTGAACCGGG
>NZ_JBAZVP010000021.1:0-95579 GCF_041660805.1 Mucilaginibacter sp.
CTATCTGAAAAGAATATTGGATGTTAACCTATTAAATTGTTTGCTCTATGCCTTTAAGTTTTACCCCGAGCTGTATGATAAATATGTTAAAGGGTTTAGTTGGCGTGGCCGCCCAACCAGGTAGTAGTATAACCGGCAATAACATACTTACGCCTTCGCCTTAAACACTTTATGATCTTACTGATTATATTACTCTGCTATTAATCATATTTGCTAATTTCTGCCCATAGTAAAGTTGGCCGAACCAAAAATGTTTCCCTATTGATTTAAACGCAGATTAAAATTTTGGTAAAATTAAAAAGCGGCCTTAACGTTATGTTAAAGCCGCTTTGCTCCAGGCATTTTACTCCTGAAGTTAAGAATGGATGACAGCACTTAACTACTGCGTAATCGTAATTGTTCCGAGGTCTTTAACGGACCCATTGACTACTGTAACATTATCTATGGTTTTAACAGCATAAGGGCTTACAGGTGTAAAGTTGACCTGGTAAATGCCTGCAGCTAATCCGGGGAAATAAAATTTTCCGGTAGCGTCAGCAACGGTCCCTATGGTATCTGTTCCCATAATAGCATAAACTTTTGGATAAGCGGCAGCAGGTGTAACTATCCCGGTTAACGCGCCGGATACGGCTTGAGGAATAGCCCTTATCACCGGTTTCAGATTGTATTTACCACTCCCTGTTGTAACAATTGATTTCGCTGCATCAAAGTCCAGTAACAGCGTGTAAGCTACACCGGCAGTCAGGTCATCCTGTACCTTAAGCTTTACGCCAGACGACTGCCCGCTTGGGGTATCCATATCATAAGAAATACCGTTAATAACCACCCGGTTACCGGTATTATTCAACACCAAACGTACCTCTTGAAGGCGCCCGGCCGGGACATCAACTCCCGCCAGTACGGTATCCTTACCATTTCTGAAACGCAGAATGTCTATTGGGGTTGTATTAACGTCCACTGTCTTTTCACCACCGGATGAAAGAATAACAACTTGTTTAATGTTCAGGATTACCGCGTCATAAGCACCCGGAGCGTCGGTCAGCTTAACGGTTACATGAGAAGTACCGCTTGAATTTGAATTATCCTTTTTACAGGATGCAAATCCTAAACTTAAAAGGGCAACGGAAAATAAAATTAGCTTTTTCATAATTATCTGTTAGTTGGTATGTGCCATCTTAAACATTAAAAAAGGGAAAAGGTTTAACATAGCACATTTGAGCCTTATGTGCTCATTGATATATGAGAAAGATATTTTTATTGTAAGCCAGCGTAACCATGTTACAAAATCATTCCAAAATCTAAGTGACCGCCTTAACACCTGCGGAACATACGGGCTTTATAGAAAGACATCATAAGTCAATTAAGCGGTTGGCGGTCTTGGCTTCTCCTAATTGATTTTGCTTATCGCACACTGGAGGCAAGATTAAGCCATAAGATGATTATAGCGCTTTAATTAATATGCCGAGAATAGCCGCAACACCTATGATATAAGGTTCCTGTAACTTTTTAATGTAAATGAGCGCCAAAACCGCGGCTATGCCAATCAATGCGGTTGGAACGTCGATGATAGAACGCAAACCGATGATAATTACCGAACCGACCAATGCACCAATCACTGACGCGGTAATGCCATCAACAAATGCTTTGATACTGGCGTTTTTTGCGATCTTTTTAAAGGATGGGGCTAAAGCCACGGTGAATAAATAACACGGGAGGAAAGTAGCCAAAGCAGCTACACAAGCGCCGGGAAAACCAGCGACCAGGTAGCCGATAAACCCAACCGTGATAACCACCGGCCCCGGCGTGATCATGGCCACGGCAACCGCATCCACAAACTGATGCTCATTGAGCCAGCCAAACTCGGTAACCACACCACCATGCAGGAACGGTACGATGGCTAAACCGCTGCCAAACACAAAGGCACCCGCTTTGGCAAAGAACCAGGCAATCTCTTCCAGCGTCTTGCCCTCATACTTCCAGAACCCGGTACTGATCAAAATTCCCGCAGGCAATATTACAGGCTTTTTGATCCAGGCTGGTGGTGCTTTAATGAGCATATATAAAATACCGCAGGCCAGGAACAATAATATTTCTTCCCGTTCGCTGATTACGGTTACCACAATACCGGCAATATAAAAAAGCCATAGCAACCATTTGGCTTTCATCGCCGCAGGTTCCAGTTTGCTGATAGATTTGATGGTGAGCTTATAAGCGCTCATCGCGATAATACCAATCACGGCGGCGCCTACCCCATAAAATACCGCCTGCATCCAGGGCAGCCCGCCATATAGCTGATAGGCCATACCCAGCAATGCCACCATGATAAAAGATGGCAGTACAAAGGCCAATCCGGTAAGGGTCGCACCGATCAGTCCATAATGCACAAAGCCGATATAAATACCCAGTTGCGCGGCCAAAGGCCCCGGTGCTAATTGTGCTAAAGCCAGGCCTTCTTTATATTCTTCTTCGGTGAGCCAACCTTTGTTTTCTACCAGGTCACGCTGCATATAGCCAACTAAGGCCACCGGCCCGCCAAAACCCCAGGTGCCGAGTTTTAAATAGTATAAAGTGATCTCGGCTAATGAATAGGCCGGTTTGCTTTTTGTCAGTTGCTTTTCCATGTGTGTTTTTCCTCTTGTACATATTTAGCCCAGCTATACAGGGCATCATAAATAATTAAACCTGCAGCCAGTTGCTCGTGGTCGTCTTTAAAATTATAGGACAGCCCGGCAGAGATTGCCCAAAGGCCCGCCGCCTGCTGTGCCAGATCAAAACGGGCGGTGTCTGCGCCGCGAACAATTTCAGCGATCTGTAAAACAGCAGGATCGGTCAGGCCGTGTTTTTTGATGATATAGTCAAACGTGCAGCGTTCACCCTCGTGGGTGTATTCCACGCCCGCAATATCGTAAGGTATTGCATCAAATATCTCTGCCTGTTCAATGACCTGTTCCTTTGGCACAAACAGGAACGCTGCCTGCGGGTCAACAAAGTTTTTAATAAGCCAGGGACAGGCAATACGGTCAATTTTTGGCCGTTCGCGAGTGATCCATTTCATGAGAATTGGGTTTAAGAATTATTTCATTACTACATCTTCATACCGCCCATGGGTTTTTCAGGTTTCTTACCTAAAACATCCAGCGCCGCGCGGAAACCTTGTGCCAAATCGGTCGCCTTACCTCTGCCATAATAATGCAGGAAGATCATGTGCGGATCATCGCCTAGCATGTGATTATGGACAGCTACCACTTCGAGGTTGTGTGCCCGCAGGGTTTTGATCACGGTATTTACTTCGCTTTGCAGCATAGCCACATCACCGGCGATATGGGCATCATCCTGTTTTCCTGCAAAAGAGGCCCAGGTATTCAAACCAATGTTTGTGGTCATTTCCACGCCCATCGCGATCACCTTTAGATCGGCCCGCCCGATGGTATATTTATAGGTAGGCCCGTTCACCGTACCGGTATATTTCACGATGGCATCCAATGCCGGAATATCAAAGTTTTCTTTCCCGGTAACAGCTGGTGGTGCAGACGGTGCCGGTTGATTAGCAGGGAACAGTTTACTATCCCTGATGGTATCAGCATATTTTTTTGCCAGCTCCGCTACAGTTCCCATGCCATGAATGTGCATGTAGAAGATGCGCGGTTCCTCGTAAAAGAAATGATTATGAATAGCAGCAATCTCCAGGCCGTTGGCGTGTGCAGCAGATATTAATGGGTTAACCTCTTCCATCTGCAATACGGTATCGCTCATCACCATAGCTGATTTACCGTCAACCGTTTTCTTAAAAGATACCCAGCCGCCAAAACCAAACGGGATCGGTATGGGCACGCCCTTGATCTTCATTTTCAGGTCGTTTCGCGGTAGTGGCGTGGTATAAACAGATTCCGCTTCTTTATAGCTGCCTTTCTTGCCCAGGGCAGCGTCAATAGCTGCTATTTCATCGGCTGTTATCGGCGGGGTTTTGCTTGGAGGCAATGTTATTGCCTTTACTTTATCAATAGGTAACAGTAAGGCTGTACCGATCACGGCTGTGGCCTGTAAAGCTTGTCTGCGGGTGAATTTATTGGTTTCCATGGTGGTGATGTTGTTATTTTCTAATCGGTAAATAAATTTACGATGTTTCAATGCCGGATAATAGAACAGAAATGACCATTCGGTAGAATAGATTTTACCTTTTCTGAGCTACTGTTTTACCTGCACAGTTACGCCTTCTTTCAGTTCTTCGTTAGCCTGTGCCACCAGTTGATCTCCTGCTTTCAGATCGCCTGCTATCTCGGTCTTCTCTTTGCCGGTAAATCCCGTCTTTACGTCCACCCATTGGGTTTTGCCGTTTTCTACCTTAATTACAAATTTACGTTCCTGGGTAGAGACAACCGTTTTAAACGGAACGAGAAATCCCTCTTTCGGACGACTAACCGGTAATACTACCTGGGCAAACATTCCGGGTTTAAGCAAGCCGCCTGCATTCGGAAAGGTCAATTCCCAGGTTTCGCTCCTTGTTTGCGGATCAATAGCATCCGATTTCCTCGCCAGCTTAGCTTTAAACACCTGACCCGGGTTGGCTGATACAGTAAAGGTTGCTTCGTTTCCCTTTAAAGTGGTTGAATTATAAGCTTCAGGCACAGCTATGTCTACCCTTAAAGACGAATTATCCTCCACACGAAATAAGAGCGTTTTACCGGTGTTATCCACAAAATCTCCCTTAAATATGTTCCTTGCCGTAACCACACCATTAAAAGGCGAACGAATTACCAGGTAATCTTCCATAGCTTTATTAGCCTGAGTTGCCGAGCGGGAAGCCTGGTATGCAGCGCTGTCTGTCCGCATTTGGTTGCGGGCAATATCAAGTTCATTATCTGCAACGGCACCCGGCGTTTGAGCGGCTTTTAATAACCGTAAATAAGTTGATCTGCTTGATTCATATTTGGACCTCGCTCCCATGCTGTTGCTTTGGCTTTGGGCTTGTGTGGCTTTTAATTCCGGTGCATCCAGTATACACAATACCTGCCCTTTGGTAACCTTTGAACCAATATCTACTTTAACTTCTTTTACATAGCCGGGTGTACGCGCATAGATATTAGCGCGGTCAAAGGGGGTGATTTCTCCGGTGAGGTTTAGTTTATTAGAAATGGGTTCCAGCTTCAATGTGATCAGTTTTACTACCGGTTTTTCCGGCAGTCCCTGTGGCACGGCTTTTTCCGTTTGATTCCCTCCGCAAGCTATTAGCAGACAAACAGGGATTAGAAACATAAAATATATAGCTTTCATGATTGATTTTCGGTTAAGAGGTGATATTTGCTTTGCGGATCATCGGGATCTAACGAGATCACCGGTACAGGACGGTTTCCAATGGATGACTGATAAATTAGTGGTAATATGATAAGACTGGAAAACATGGAGAAGATAAGGCCGCCAATCACGGCTGTTCCTAAAGGTGAAGTTTGATCGCCGCCTTCACCTAAACCTAATGCCATCGGAATCATCCCTGCAATCATAGCCAAACTGGTCATTAGGATAGGCCTGATCCTATCTTTTATCCCTTGTAAATAAGGTTCACTTAATTTTTCGCGCCGATGCTTTTCTGCCTGCGTAACAAAGAGGATGGCATTAGCAACCGCCACACCAACCGCCATGATACAGCCCATATAAGATTGTATATTCAGCGTTTGGCCGCAGATCCAGAGCAACAGCAAGCTACCCGCTAAAATACCGGGTATAACCGCGATAATGACCAGCGATAACCTAAATGATTGAAAATTTACCGCCAATAACAGGAAGATCACCACAATAGCCAGTAAAATACCGTTTTGCAGTTCCATAAAAGTTTGCAGAAATACCTCTGCTTGCCCGGGCTGCTGAATCTTCATGCCCTCCGGCAGTTTACCTGTTCCTGCAATGATCTTATCAATATTTTTAATTGCCGCGCCCAGCGACTTACCTTGCAGATTGGCGGTAATGGTGATAAACCGTTTTTGGTTCAGGCGATCAAATTCACCTTCGGTATTTCCCATCTTCCAGGTCGCCACATCACGCATATAAACCTGTTTACCATTATCGGAACTTAATAAAATATTATCCACCTGCGCCGGGTCGTTCATGATCAGTTCCGGTATCTGCACCTGTACCTGGTAAGCCGTTCCGGCTGCTTTATCTACCCAATAGTTAGGCTGTGTAAAGCGGCTGGACGAGGTAGCCGCAGCCAGTGATTTACCGGCATCCTCCACGGTTAAACCCAACTGCCCCAGCTTCACCCGGTCAAATTCGATCTTCATAGCAGGATAGCCCTGCGGCGCACTATAAGTAACATCGCGTAGGTATGGTAGCGTTTTCAGCTTTTCCACAATCTTCTTACCAAATTCACGATCCTGCGTTAAGCTTTTGCCTAATACCTGTACCTGTATCGGTGTGCCTGTTCCCTGGCTCATTACCTGTTCTACCAGGTCTGCCGGTTCAAAAGAAATATGTGCCGCGGGCATTTGCTGAGTTACAGCCTGCCGTACACTCTCTTTAAAAGCATCCAGATGGATACCAGCGCCCGAAATAAATTTGACCTTCAACAAAGCTTCTTCGGGTCCGCTCGTCCACAAGTGAATAACACTTACCGGATAACTTGACCCCACCAGGCCGACATAGGCGGAGGATATAGCAATTTTGTTACCACCGGATAAACTGTCTATCAGGTGTAGCAACTGCTTTGTTTTAGCTTCTGTCCGCTCAATACGTGTTCCTTCCGGTAACCTGAGCCTGACCTGGAATTGCCCCGCATCTACTTTGGGGAATAGTTCCTTGCCAACAGTGAAAAAAAGAAGTGCTGCCAAAGCGATAGAAAGTATCAGGTAAACGGGTATCAACACTTTTCTGCCTGGCGATAGGCGATGGATCAACCTTTCATGCCTTTCTTTAAAACGGGTCATTCGTTTGCCTTCCTTTACAGCTTCGGCCGGTTTATCCTTAAACAGCCAGTTGGCTATTACAGGTACAAAAGATTGGGATAACAGGAAAGATGCGATCATGGCAAAACCAACCGATAAAGCAAGCGGCAGAAACATTGCTTTGGGGATGCCCGACATAAAGAATGCCGGGAAAAATACAGCCAGGATACACAACAGGATCAATAATTTAGGTAAGGCAATTTCTTTACAAGCTTCCAGTATAGCCCGCCCTTTCAGTTCTCCTTTTTCCTGATGATGGTGGATATTTTCGATGGTTACCGTCGCCTCATCCACCAATATGCCGATAGCTAAAGCCAGACCGCCCAAAGTCATAATATTGATAGTTTGCCCAAAAAGCTTCAGGCAGATCACCGCCGAAAGCAGAGCCAAAGGTATCGTTAAAACAACAATCAACGAGCCGCGCCAATCCCTTAAAAACAGTAACACCATTAAGCCGGTCAGCAAAGCCCCCAGGATCCCCTCTATCAGCAGGCTTTTGAGTGAATTGATCACATAACCCGACTGATCAAATTCATAGCTTACTTTAATATCTGGCGGGATAGCCGCCTGCATATCCGGCAAAGCAGCTTTTACTTTTTGCACAACGTCCCACGTGGAGGCATCGGCCCGCTTAGTTACCGGGATATAAACCGACCGTTTGCCATTGATCAATGCATAACCTGCCGTAATATCCGCACCATTATCTACCTGCGCCAGATCATGCACATAAACAGCCGGGCCGCTGCCTGTTCTTACAGGAATATTGCCCAGATCCTGAATATTATCTACAACCGTATTTTGCGGCGCAATGAGCATTTGATCGCCCACGCGCAAGTTGCCCGCCGGAAGGATAGTGTTCCCTTTAGCTATTGCTGTTACCAATTCCTCGGGACTGATACCATAACTGCGCAACTTATTCGGATCGGCTTTGATCAGAACGGAGCGCTGATTCCCGCCAAACGGTGGTGGCGCAGAAACACCGGGCAGCGTAGAAAACATTGGCCTAACCTTAAACAAGGCCAGGTCAGAAACTTCGCCTAACGACCGGGTAGGGCTGCTGAATACCAATTGTCCAACAGCTACACTTCCGCCGTCAAACCGGGTTACAAAGGGCGATACGGTACCCGGCGGCATAAACGCCCGCGCCCTGTTCACCATTGAAACCACCTCACCGGTGGCCTGGCCCATATCAGTGCCCTCATAAAAATTGAGTTTGAGTAATGTAACCCCCTGTATGGTTTTGCTTTCTACTGATTTAATGCCGGTCACATAAAGGAAATGGTATTCATAGTAAGAAGTAACAAAGCCTTCTATCTGTTCAGCTGACAGCCCGCCATAGGTTTGGGCCACATAGATTGTGGGGGTCCCCAGTTTCGGAAATATATCAACCGGCATCGTTTTAATGGAAACCACGGCAAAAAAGATAATAGCAATAACGGCTACTACAATCGTGACCGGTTTTCTTAATGAGGCGTATAAAAATTGGAGGATGTTCATTTACCGTATTGATTTAAAAACAGGTTGAGGTTGCCATTGTAGGCGGCCTCGTTTAATAAAGCCCGCCAGGCAGCGTAATAAGCGATCTTTACGGTGGCCGCAGACTGAAATAATAATTGCTGCGCCTGTATCACATCGTAATAATTGATCAGGCCGGATTTATATCTGGACTGGATGGCCTTGTAGGTATATTGGGCAGAATAAAATTGTTGCGGTGCAAGCTGTGCCGATTGCACCGCCTTTTGAAAGTTAGATGCCGCAATTTCCTTTTGGGTGTTCAGGCGCAGTTCAGTTTGAGCAAGTTGTTCCCGGCTGGATGCGGCAATAAGCTCCTGTTGTTTCCATAAGGGTTTTTGCCTGAAGATTTCTAGTAAGGGAAAAGCTATTTGCGCCCCCACCCCATAATTATACCGCTGAAAGCGCCAGCCGTCGCTTGAATTAATTGAGCCATCCGCACCAATCCCTGATCCCCGCCCATAACCGGTGCTCCAAAGGGTCAATCGTGGCAGTATACTTCTCCGGAGCGATTTTAAAGCTAGTTCATTAGCTGCAACGTTAGCTTTGCCTAATTGAATTTCCGGGTGATCGGTCAATGCTGTATCTCCTAAAGCTACCTCCGGAATATGTTTAAATAAGGCTGAATCAATAACCAAACCGACCGGTAGCTTACCACCCACCAATTCTTTAAGGGCAATCAGCGTGGAATCACGCTGTCTTTCAATGGTAATTAGCTGCATTTCTGCCCTGGTATATTCTGAGTGAAAAGAAGAAGAATCTGTACCCGGCCTTAAACCGCTAGCGACTAAAGTTTGCGCTTGCTTCAAGTTAAAAGCCGACTTATCAATATTGGATTGGTAAACTTTGATGAGGTCGCTCACCAGCAGATAATTCAGCCAGGCACCAATCACATATACCTGGTGCTGAAATAACGTTAAGTTCTCATCCGCCTGGCCGTATTGCAATTTGCCTTTAGCCAGTTCAATTTCCGCACCGCGCTGGCCAAAAGTAATGGGTTCCCATTGCAGGTTAAGCGCGGCTGCACTGCCCGGCACACCGCTGTAATCATTACCCTTGCTGGGTGGGCCGCTAATTGGCGTAATATATTGCGGATAAATCATACCGGTAATGTTATTCGCCGTGGCATAATCCACCTGGTAAGATGCGTTAAGTGAGGGGATCAAGCCGTTCTGCTTGTATTTAACTGCGTATTGCAAAGCTTGAGTTTGCAGTTTCTTAACTCTGATCAGCGGATAATTGACCGTTGCCGTATGGAGCAGAGAATCAAGGTAAGATTTAATTTGCTGTGCAGTTACCCGTTGGGGTAGTAAAAAACAAAAGAGCATTCCTGCAGTCAGGCTGATCTTTGGAAAGACAGGTAAAATAAGACGTTTCATAGCTGGAGGTCCAGTACTGTATATAAGCACAATGCTATGAGAATTTCTGCCTGCAAAATAGAACAGATTTTACTTAAGTAGAACCAGTTTTACTTTTTCGGCAGGTTTTTTTTATATTCTGAAGCTTTCATGCCCATTTGTTTCTTAAAGATCCGGTTAAAATGACTTTGGTCTGAAAAACCGGTCAGATAAGCGATCTCAGTCAAAGAGTAATTCGTAGTTTCCATCATACTCATAGCTTTTTCGATTCGCATTTTGCGGATATAATCGCCAAATGATAAGTTCTCAAAATATTTGGAAAACTCCCGTGAGAGATATGCGGGATTGATCTCCAGCTCTTCAGATACTTGCCTAAGGCTCAGGCTCATATTAGTATCGACCTGGTCCTGGATCATTTCTTTGAGCTCTTTTGCCCATTCCGGTGATTTTTTGGCACCCTGCTGTTTTAGATATTTATTAAAAACCTCCAATAACACATACTCCACCGGCTCTTGAATATGTTTTTGCTCGTACAGATATTTGGCCCAGGTATACAGTCCGTCATAAACTTTCATCCCCAGATCCAGCAGTTCATGATCATCAGGAATATTTTTTGATAAGCCCAGAAAAATGGCTGACAATCCCGATGCCTGCGGGGCGAAATCATGCCGATCAGTATCTGCGCCCCGAACGATGGCAGCTATGCGGTCAAGCGCAACATCTTTTAACTGATGCTTTTTAAGGAAGTAATCAAAGCTGCACTGGTCGTCATAATGGGTGTATTCCACACCGGGCAGGTCAAATGGGGTGGCATTTAACACCGCGGCCTGCGCAATCACCTGGTCAACTGGCACGTAAATTATCTCCGCCTCGGGGTCAATAAAGCGTTTGATCACCCAGGGACAGGCGATGCGATCAATCTTAGGGCGTTCACGGGTGATCCATTTCATATTATCACCAAAGTTAAAAATCTAATTCTTTTTTATGCAAGCCGGTTGCATGATACCCCAACTTGCATCCCACATCGGATACTTCTTTATTAAGGTGTATTTTGCAAAATGAACAAAGAGCGCCAATTATGATAATGTTTACCATAACTTAATATATCTTCGCATTTAAAATTTACAATTGTATTTACATGGCAAAAGCATCTGAAATTAAAGTAGGAAATATATTACGTTACAACGGCGAACTGGTAACCGTTACAGAAGTTCTGCATCGCACACCGGGTAAAGGTGGGGCTTTCTATTTAGATAAATTTCGTAACATTAAAACCGGAAAAATTGTGGAGGCTCGTTTAGCCACCGACGAACAGGTTGAAATTTGCCGTGTAGAAACTAATGATTTCCAATATCTGTACGAAGAAGGCGATTACATGGTGATAATGGATAACACCACTTTTGATCAGTTTAATATCCCAAAATCACTATTTGGCCCAGCTGTAAAATTTTTAAAAGAAGGAATGAACGTGATCGTGTCTTTTGAAAGTGAAGAACCTATTATGGCGCAGGCACCTAACAGTGTAGAATTGGAAATTACTTATGCCGAACCGGCTGTTAAAGGCGATACGTCTTCTGGTGCACTAAAATACGCGACAACAGAGAATGGCGTGGAAATAAAAGTACCATTATTTGTAAACCAGGGCGATAAAGTAAAAGTAGATACACGCACGGGTGAATATCTTGAGCGTGTAAAATAGGTGACGTTCCGGGCGATTGGCCATAAAAGTAACCTTACCGATTAATAAAATCTTGTAATCTTCCTGCTGATATGATTTAAACTCTGAAACAAAAGAGATGGATCATATCAGAAAGGCGAGGAAAAACCATTATACCTTATACACGGTATCGGGCAACTGGCATTTATGAGATATACACAGTCTATGGAATGTTCAGTTGGTTTGTGCATTTAATACAATAGACGGAGATACCCCCGCCTATTGTATATGTATGATTATATTCTATTTATTTCACCGGTATAATATCAATGATAACAGTTCTGTTGTAAAAACGTTCTTCAGGAATACTATTTTCAAATGGTGCATTACCTACGTCCTCGCCGAAACCTGTTACTTCAAATTTTACATTGTTTTTACCAGCTTTAACTAAAGCACTTTGCAATATGCGCTGAACGTCATTAGCACGCTCTTTTGATAATTTCAGATTATGACCTTCTTCGCCAATAATATCGGTATGGCCATGTATCATCACCATTGATCCGTCTGTAATTGAAGCCGATACCACATCAGTTAAAAACTTATCATATGACGCTATTGAGTTAGATTTATCAAACTCATACAAGATACTATAACGGGAATTTTTTCCGGTGGTTTCTTCCTGTCGCATCAAATGCAACACACTTTCTTTCCTTACAGGTAAGCCTTTTCTGCTTTCTCCTGTCATAACAACTTTATAATCGCCTCCGGCATTGCTACCTAAAACAGATGCTCCTGAAATGCTTTCCTGATTACGGGTAAAAGGGCCGTAATGTTGCGCAGTTCCTTCTTCGTCTGTAACATCTATTGACCATGATTTAAGTAATTGTTGGGCACTGTCAACATTTAAAACAATACGGCTATCAAGCGGATCTGCTTGCGTAGCAATTATTTGAACCGGCTTCATCAAATCACCGCCTACTTCCATTAACAACTGCGGTGATGCACTTGTTATATCAACACGGCGATCCCCAGCCCTTAAAAGTAAAAGCTCTTTAGTGCCACCAGCCTGTTCAGACGGAATAACCGGCTTTGTACGCCCGAGTATACCTATTCTTGAACCCTCAATTCCGAATACTGTAACTAAATAACCTTTAACAGCCTCTGCAAGCATCCTCCCCTCCTGCGGGCCATTTCCGGAAGCGCCCGTAAGCGAAATAACAGTACCCGGGTTAGACCTTAAGCGATCACCGAGGATGTTTAAGATATTGTGATAAATATTCAACTGCCTCGCCGAACGACCAATCATGTTTACGGACTGCTCATTTTTTAGCTGATCTTCCTTAAAATCGGCTGCCTGACTCTGTGAAAGATTGATATACCTGGCTGCAACCTGCGTTGATCCCTCCTCAAAGAAAATAGAATTACGTAGTGGCAAAGTTTCGCTTACCTGGCGGTTTAACGGCATTGTTTTAGGCGCACGAACAACAAAAGTAAAATCATGAACCGCTACCGGCACTATAGTAACCTCTTTAATTGCCGATTTTGATGCTTTACCGAATTTAAGTGCTATACCGGCACGTACTGTTGTTATTGACCAGCTTTCAATACTACGCGGCTCCTGACCGAAATAAGGGTGGAACGAAACAAAAGGTGATATGCTAACCTTTGTTGTACTAGCTGCCGATGAAGTTATAATATCATAACCAACACCAACCTGACCGGAAAAAACAGTTTTTTTCATAGCACTTAGCTGCCCGTTTGAATTTGGTTGTTTAAGCTGGGTATAAGCAAAATCTTTATCTACATTAAAAGCAACACGCGGACCTGCAAAAAAGTACAAACCTGTCGAGGGCACACTTAAACGTATACTTGGTTCAATAGCAATATAGCTTGTACTGGTTTTTAAGGTAGCCGGGCAATTACAAGGTGCTACAACATCTTTAAATTTCCCTCCACGGCCATCATATGCTATATTAAGCATTGCACCTATAACACCGGTAGGCCGGTACTCCACCAGTAGCGATCCATATGGGCGTACTCCATTACCTTTATGAAAAGCGGTTGGAGCTATCAACGAGTTGGTTAACCTTTGGGTTGTACCATCATAAAAATTAATATTTGCAGCACCTGATAAACCAAACCACCATGTTGGCTGGATAGTTTGTGCTTTAACTGTTGTACCTGCCATGATTATCATGAACATACAGGTAATGATTTTTTGTATTATCTTATTTATGGGTAACATATGATATCTTTTTAATTTTTTATTGCCTTGTAAATCCCCTTGTTAAGGAGGATTACTATAGCTAGGATAATATTTTATACACTATGGTGTAACAGTGCTGGCATTTAAGGTAACTGCTGTTTGGGCCAGTAATTTACCGGTAACTTTAGCACCTGTGTTTAGCGAGATCAACGTTTTACTTAATATAATACCGCTAAGGTCTGCGCCGGTACCAAGTGTTGCCTGGCCTGCCACTACCCAAAAGATATTTTTAGCTTGCGCTCCGCCCAATAGTGTAATTTTGGCGTTATTATTTACAGTAAGATTTTGTGATATCTGGAAAACCCATGTATCGTTTGGTCCTCCTGTTAGGGTAACACCCTGGTTAGATATCAATACTCCTGTATTCCATTTATATAAACCGGCCGGTAATATTTTGCCGCTGATATCTCCTGCAAACAAATCAACAATTGGAGCTGGTACAACTAAATTATTTGCCGTTGTGTATGCGGTTTGCATATCATTTATAGCAGTTGTCATATTAGATGGTGTTGGAGACGCATAATCTGCCGCATAAACCTTACCTGTTACAATAGGTGTGTGGGAAGATTGCCCGTTGGCATCCATAATTAAACCAAAGCCGGTAATTGCGGTGGCAGCCGTTGGGCTTACGCCTATATTACCCGTAACAGATGTAATACCTGTTGTTGATATACCAGATTTGGTAAGGATAGTAAAGTCTGCTGCTAATCCGAGGTTTATTGCTCCAGGGCCTACGCCTATGCCACCGGCAGGGGGTATTACGGGACCTAAAATAAAGTTAGCAACCAATGCCCTGTTTGCACTTAAGGTGAACTGGTAACTTGGAGATAATGACACTATTGTGCCATTATCTGTCCAACTAACAAAGTTGTAGCCGGTATGTGCTGTAGCTGTTACAGTTACAGCAGCCCCTGCATTATAGGCACCAGACCCGTTGGTTGCCCCGCCTGCTGCAGGACTTGACGATAAGATAACCGCAAATTGAGATGGCGGTATCAGCCTAAAGTTAGCAACAAGTGTTTTGTTACCTGTTATGTTAAATTGGTAACTTGAACTTGTAGAAACTATTGTACCATTATCTGTCCAATTAACAAAGATATAGCCCGTACTTGGAAACGCTGTTACTGTTACAGGCGTGCCTGCGTTATAAGCGCCCGACCCGCTGGTTGTGCCACCCGCAACTGGTAAAGATGATAATACTACAGCAAACTGCGATGGTGGTATAAGTTTAAAATTGGCAATTAAAGTTTTGTTGCCGGCCATAATAAACTGATAGCTTGAACTTGTTGATACAACAGCACCGTTATCTGTCCAGTTGGTGAATGTGTAACCAGCATTTGGCGTTGCAGTTACAGTAACTGATGCTCCTTGTGCAAAAGTACCTGCTCCCGCTGACAGGCCACCTGCAGCCGGAACTGAAGACAGTGTTATTTGCGGAACGGTTGTAAAGCTCCATACATAATTACTTACCATTGCTGTGCGTAAAGTATCTGTAGCACCTGTTGTAATTGTACCGGTATAAGTTACAAATGGCAGAAGCGGTTGATCTGGAGTGAATGTGAATATTTTACTATCCGCGGTTGGAGCAACCTTACCTGTAATAACTGTAGTTCCCTGTTTTATGGTGAATGTCTTATCATTAATTGTTGAAGGGGCCATGCTTGTGTTAAACGTTGCCGATATTACTTTGTTAAGAGCAACATCTACAGCTTTATCTGCAGGATCAGTTGCAACCACCACCGGGCAATCTCCCTTTATCTCGCCTTTGTATTCATCTTTTTTGCATCCAGTTGTTAATACTGTAATAAGCACTAAAAAAGAAAGAAAAGCTTTAAAAACACTGGGATAGCTCGTGCTTTGACGCATAGGAATGCCATCCATAATCATAGTAAAATTTTTTTTCATAAATATATTTGGAAAGTAAGTTGTAGGGGCCTTAAGTCTGTTTGATCAAATTTAAGGTCTTACAAACCTATGCCAGAATGGTGATTGATCTGTTATACAACTATTATATTAAGTTATATAATTCACACGTTTTCAAGCTCAATTTTATTTTGGCTAGTAAGCTGTTTAAATTGCGAAGGCGTTATTCCCGTAACTTTCTTAAACTGAGTAGACAGATGTGCTACACTGCTATAATGCAGCTTCCATGAAATTTCGGTTAAGTTAAGTTCATCATAATTAATCAATTGCTTTACCAATTGAATTTTATGTAAAATTATAAACTGTTCAATAGTAGTTCCTTCTACTTCTGAAAAAACGTTGGCGAGATAAGTATAATCACGACATAACTTTTCACCTAAATAATCTGAGAAATTTATTTTTAAGCGGGTATCTGAATGATGGATGATATTGATGATAACGTTTTTAATTCTTTCAACTAAGATGTTTTTCTTTTTATCTAATAATTCTAATCCATAACTTAATAAGTTAATACCAACTTTTTGAATTTGTTTAGGTGTAACAGTTCCTGCTATTTCAACTCTCCCCCAATCTATGCTTATACATTTAATTCCAGCTTTCTGGAATTCCATTTCAACAATTATTTTGCAACGGGTGCTGACCATATTTTTTATGAAGAGATTCATCAAGCCTGTTATACAAAGTAAGTGCCTGTATAAAGCAGTTAGTTGTAATCCATTTTTTTAATTATAAGGTTGCTTTAATGTTTAAATAAAAATGCCTTTATACAACCACAACACATCTTCGGAAAAAGCATTATTGTTATAAGAACAAATATTAACCGAACCATATTGCATTAAGATAGTTGGCAAACGTTAAATATTTTACTCTTTAAGTAATTATGAATAGTATAAAGGATACTATTAGTCTAATAACTAATATGAGTACCTTCATTAACTGGTATTTTACTTTCGCAAATCCGCCTGCTCAGGCATCCATGTCATAGCTAACCTGCTATGCCAACAAACAAATGGTGGCGATCAGTTTTCATTTCGGTTAACCGGAAGACCCAAAATGAGATGATGGGCATATTTGGCAGCCCGCACGGAAACGCCCTTGTTGAATAAACCCAATTGAAAAATAATATATTTTTAATACCTTCGCCGCCCTTAAAATTTTTATTGTCTTATCCCTGTATTATGAAAAGGTTTTTATACGGAATCGATTTTGGAACAACCAACTCGGCTTTGGCAATTTACGACGAAGAATCAAAAGAAATCCGTAGTACCATTATTATTCCTTCGCTTATTTATTTCTATCATCAACCCAATACAGAAAATGCCCAAAATTATGTTGTAGGCGAAGAAGCGATCACGGCTTACCTTAACGATGATATGAAAGGGCGTTTTATCAAGTCTGTTAAACAAATATTATCAAGGAGCAGTTTCACGGAAACCCGTATCCACAATAAGAAGTACAATGCTTCTGATCTTGTGGCTATTATTTTAAAGGAATTAAAAACCCGTGCAGATCTGTTTATTGGACAAGATTGCCGAAAAGCGGTAATTGGCAGGCCTGTTTTTTTTGATGACGACAATGTACAAAAAGACACGCTGGCACAGACCAGACTAAGTAAAGCAGCGGAAATTGCTGGTTTTGTAGACGTTCGGTATCAATTTGAGCCCATAGGGGCCGCTTTTGCCTATGAAAAGACCCTCGCAAAAAAAGAAAATGTACTAGTTGCCGATCTTGGCGGGGGCACCACAGATTTTACTTATTTGGTTCTCGATCCTGAAAAAGTTGGGAGCAGAGAAAGAAAGAACGACATGATGGCCAATGGTGGGATTTATGTGGGTGGAGATAGCTTCGATTCCGCCTTTATGTGGGATAAAGGTACGCCTTATTTTGGCAAGCACACCCAATATGAAGCAACCCCGGGTAAGGTATTAACTGTTCCAAAATCACTTTTTGCAAACATTTGCTCCTGGGAACAAATGAATTTTTTTAATGGTTTACGCATTAAAAAAGAT
Organism: Mucilaginibacter sp.; assembly: GCF_041660805.1. Classification (GTDB taxonomy): domain Bacteria; phylum Bacteroidota; class Bacteroidia; order Sphingobacteriales; family Sphingobacteriaceae; genus Mucilaginibacter. Next base: position 17,661 of record NZ_JBAZVP010000021.1, read on the forward strand.
ATAGAAGATTACTATTTTTTTTCGGGCAAAAACCCGCAGTTTAAAAACCTGATCACGCTTATTGAACACAATTTGGGCTATTCGGTATTTCAATCTATCGAAAAAACAAAAATTACGCTTACAAATGCGGATAGTTCCATGTTTAGCTATCACAAAATGGATATCAAAATTGAGGAGGAAATCTCCTTGGGAGTTTATGAAGAGGTTATTGCAAAAGATGTGGCCCGGATTGCAAACTACCTCGATGAGTTTATGTTGCAAAATAGTATCGACCCCGAAAATATCGATAGTCTTTTTTTAACTGGCGGAACTTCCATGATGGGTAGTATTCAGAAACTTTTTAAAAACAGGTTTCCTCATGTCAATTTAAATTCGGGAGATAATTTCAAAAGTGTGGCCAAAGGTTTAGCTTATAGTGGTTATTTATTCGAAGATTGATGTCATTCAAAGGATAAAATCAATAATATGCTGTAATTGCTTAAGAAGGTGAAAGCCGGTTATATATTAGTTATTATTCTGTCCGCCCGAGCCATTATTTCCATCACCTTGTTTCAGATCATCATTGGTTACACCGCGTTTTTTCTTAGGCATTTGAGGGCCAAAAGTTGTTTTCCCGAAGTTATACGTAAAGCTTACCCCGAATGACCTGAAAGGAACTGAAAAACGATTGTTTTGTGTAAGCGCCCCACTACTGATGCGTGAAGTAAAATCTTTATAATTTTGGAAAGGCTGGGTAATATTAAGCCCGACAGACCCTTTCTTTTTCCAGATTTCCTGTTTGACGCCAATAACAAAAAGATTGAATGCAGGATTAGTACCCTGAAATGTACGCCTTGCGGAATTTTGTATCAGAAAAGTTTCAGCAGAGAGCTTGGGATTTAATTTTACTGTGCCGCTGATAAACGCATTATATTGTATATAGGTTGACTGTGCACCTTGTTGCAGGCTGCTGATAATTTGCGGCTTGTAGGTAAATGCATTTACATTACCTCTTAATGTAAGTAACTTAAAAAGTTCTACCGAACCGAATAAGCTGGAGCCAATTGAATTGTTATTGCCCACATTAAGGTAGCTGGTAAGCGATACGTCCCTGGTAACGGCGTTGCCATTGTTATCAATAGTAGTAAATGGAACGGTGCGTACATAGCTTTCTATAATATCGTCCGTTTTCCTATAATAAACAGACACATTGATAACCGAGCTTTTTATGAAAGTAGAATAATTCAATTCTATTGTTTGCGAGATCTCAGGAGACAATTCCGGATTACCCTGTGTTTGGTTCAAAGGATTACTGGTGTTTAGAAAAGGATTTAAGAACTGCAAACTCGGGCGCTGTATACGCTTGCTATAGCTCAGTTTCATCGTTTGAGTTGGCGTGATCGCCTTTGAAATAACAAAACTCGGAATAAAATTGGTATAACTGTTATTGAACGGTGAAAGGCCTACGCTTGCGTTGCCGGAGTTGCCGTCGATCTTAGTGTTTTCAAGACGCGCTCCCACTTGGATGGTATAACCGCTTTTAAGTGTAGTTGTAAGCAAGCCGTAGCCTGAATATACATCCTGGTCATAATCGTAAGTGTTTGAGGTTGCAGCGTTAAATACATAAGCGCCTGTGGCATCCGGGTTAAAAAAGTCGTACTCACTTTTAATTCTTCTTAAAATAGATTTAGCTCCTGTCTCTATTTTAAAGACCTTATTGATAGGGAGTACATAATCTGTTTGTATTGTATATTCGTTATTGGTGCCGTTATTGGCAGCACGCTGGTTTTGTGTAAAAGCGGAGTATTCTGACAGGTAATTTACGTCAGATAACCCATGTGTCCATTGCGCGGCGATACTGATCTCTTCGCCTTCTTTTTTGAATTTATGCGTAAAATCGTTGTTCCAGTCAAAATTGGAAACCTTGAACTCATTACTGGTTATGGCAGTATAATCTACATTTCCTTCCTGTGCAGAAAAATTGCTGTTGGTACTGCTGCCGCTGTTTTTAAATGCACCTCCCCTGGTGCTAAAGGAAGAAGAGAAACTGTTTTTTTCATCAAAATCATAGCCCAAAGACGCTGACCCATTGGTAAAATGCCGGTTGGATGTATTCTGACCGTTTGAAGACGATGAAGTACCTAATTCGGTATTTTGACTACTGAATGAAGTATAGGTTGTTTGAGGCCAGCCTGTATTGTACCCAAAGTTTCCTGTTAAACTTAGTTTGTTTTTATTGAAGTTAAAATTTGCGCTTTGATTACTCTGCCTCGTACCAACGCTTCCGGTAACAGACCCGCTAAAGCCCGATATGTCTTTCTTTTTGGTAACGATATTGATTATACCTGCAGAACCTTCTGCATCATATTTGGCAGATGGAGCTGTTATTACCTCAATGTTCTTGATCTGATCAGAAGGCATTGACCTTAAAACGTCGGCAGCATTAGTGACCAGCGCGCCGGATGGTTTTCCATTAATGAGAATACGTACGTTCTGGCTGCCGCGTAAGGCTACATTACCATCCATATCAACAGATACCATGGGCACTTTGCGTAAGATGTCTGTTGCATTACCTCCGGCACTGGTTACATCTTTTTCTGCATTAAAAACCAGTTTGTCAATCCGGTTTTCAATAAGTGCCTTTTGGCCGGTTACCTGTACTGCATTAAGCATTTTCGCGCTCGGCGCAACTATGATCTGGCCAACGCTCAGATCCATTTTTGACTCCGCCAATATTACCTTGTTTATAGTTTTGGTAGTATAACCAAGAAATGCTACCTGGATCATGTACTCTCCAGCCTGTAACCCGGCAATTTTAAAAGTGCCCTTTACATCTGTAAGGCCGCCGTTTACCGGAGCCGCGATACCTGCTTTGAACAGGCTTACAGTTGCATAATCCAATGGTTTTCTGGTGAGCGAATCGATTATCATTCCCGAGATGCTTCCGTTACCCCCTGCCGCACCCGGTTGGGGGCCCCTTGCCGGATTGTTTTGTGCATCAACACGAACATCAAACAGCAACAAACAAATAATTGCAATACTGATAGATGGGAAAATTAATTTAAATAGATTGATTTTATGTTGGGGCTGTTTCATTTGCTATTGGTTTAAAACAAAACAATGCAAATTCAGCAAAGCAAATTCTCCGAATAGACGGTTTGCCATTTATAATAGACCAAACCGTCTTTAAAATCGATGGCAAAAATAAAACGGTCTAAAGACTTTTCAGAATTGCTTTTTTCTTCGGTATTATGACCGGATACATGTCATAGATAAATTATGCCATTCTATCTATTTTATTGCGTAAACCGTCTATTAGCTCATTTTTTATGCAAATAAGTTAGTGCTTTGTATCATCCCGGTGAGATGGGATTTAGTTGATTACTGTTTTAAAACGGTATGGTGCGTTTTGCCTGAGAAACAAAACGCACTTTTTTATACTACTTTTACAATAAAAACCCCTACATGGTTCTTGCAGTTTTAAAGAAAGGTTTCTTTTCGGTGCACTTTTATATTGTAACCGGCTTAATAGCGCTTATGCTATTCCCGTTAGCCTGGCCAATTAAGCTCCCGAGCGAATTTTGGGTTAAACAGATACTCATTCACATGGTGTGGGCAGGCCTGTTTTACCTGAATTTTCTCTTTTTGGCGCCGAAGCTATTATACAAAAATAAAATAGCGGTATTTCTATTGATACTTATCGTCATTCTTGTTTCGGTTGTTTATTTAAACAATTGGCTGGATGATGTTACCGGGTCTAAAGAAGCTATACTCAAAATCTTTAATAAGAAAGCATCAAAGGACAATAGTCATGACAACTATTGGACTATTATATCGGTGTTGGTATTGCTCGGTATCAGCTCTATAATCGCAATTTCTAAAAAGATCAAGTTAGATCAGGCTGCCTTCCAGGCAACTGAAAAAGACAAGGTCACTACCGAGCTATCCTTATTAAAAGCACAGATCAATCCACACTTTTTTTTCAATACATTACATACCATTTACGCACTGGCAGATAGCAACACCGCTGCTTCAAAGGATGCTATTTATACCTTATCCCATATGATGCGGTATGTGATCTATGAAACCAAAAACGACCTCACCGAGCTCGAAAAAGAAATAAAGTTTGTAGAAGATTATATCAAATTAATGAAGTTGCGGTTGACTGACAATGTTCAGGTCATTTTTGAAAAGCAGGCGAATCTGAAAAACTATGACCTTGCTCCCATGTTATTCCTGCCTTTTATTGAAAACGCATTTAAGCATGGTATTAGTTCTGTCAATCCCAGTTATGTTTATATAGACATAAGTCAATCGGCAAATACGGTAAGATTGGAGGTAAAAAACTCCCTTTTTAAAGAAAAAGCAAAGTACCTGGAAGAAAGCAACGGAATTGGCATTGCAAATACGAAACGCAGGCTGGACCTGCTATACCCCGGTCGGTATACTTTGGATATTTCCAATGATATTCATACCAAAGATTATGCGGTAGTTTTAACGTTAAAATTGAAATGAAAATTAACTGTATAGCGGTAGATGATGAACCGATGGCCCTCAAATTGGTCAGCTCCTATATTGAGCAAACACCGTTTCTTAAATTAGCAGGTACGTTTGCTAATGCAATTGATGCATTAAGGGCTATCCATGAGCAAAGCGAACTGCAACTCATATTTTTGGATATCCGTATGGCCGACCTGAGTGGTGTAGAATTGGCCAGGATCATTGAGCAAACAGGCAGAAAAAAAACGTTGCGAATTATTTTCACAACAGCGTATGACCAATATGCCCTGGAGGGTTTTAAAGTTGATGCGCTGGACTATTTGTTAAAGCCCTTCAGTTTTGTTGATTTTACCAAAGCCGCCACTAAAGCTTATGACTATTTTGTTCTTTTGGAAAATAACAACACGGGCAGTGATTTGTCGCCGGTTGAGAATAAGAAAAACTACATCTATTTAAAAGTCGATTATCAGCTGGTCAAAATTCACATCAACGAGATACTTTATATTGAGGGTTTGAAAGATTATGTAAAAATCTTCCTGAAAAACCAGGATAAACCCCTGCTTACGTTAATGAGCTTAAAAAGCCTGGAAGAAAAGCTTTCTTCCGCAGGCTTCCTTCGTATTCACAGATCATTTATTGTTGCCGGGAGTGCTATCAAATCCGTTACAAAGAATACCCTTCAGGTTGGGGACACAACCATACAAGTAACCGAACAATATAAAGATGCGTTTACTGCCTTTATCAAAGAGTGGCGATAGAGAATTTGTAATAAGGTTAAGCGACATGCTTAATTTGGCAATTTAAAGCATCAGTTAAAGAACTTTTTGTAAACAATTTTGCCTGTGATGGGTAGTCTTTTTAAAGACGTTGTTATGCCCAAGAAACATCAAACCATGCCGGAGGAACCCGAAGAAATGCCCGTGCAGCCCGAACGGCCCGATATTCAGCAGCCCAGGGATCCGGGCGAACCACAAACGCCAGAGGAGGCGCCGGATAATTTACCGCAGGAAGTGCCGCCAGATGAAACCGGGCAACCCGAGATAAAACCCGATGAATTTGAAAAATGAATGATCATGAACGCGAAAAACAAATCATTAGACCAATCCTATCTCAGGCCTGATTTATCTTTATGTCCTCTGCAAACAACGCTTTACCGAAAAACTCGGGTAAATGAAAATTAGGAATAGTTGAGTATATTTTTGACCATGATAAATAATGTGGTTGTGGCAGATCATCGCCACACTTGTAAAAGTTTATCCGGCACCAAATATTTTCAAATGATGTAAATTGATGAAACTGAAAAACGCTGATCGGTATTATCAGGCTCAATTCCCATTTTATTAAATCTGACCCTGAATTATGCCCGGTATGAAAAGACGCCTGATATTTTATTTGCTTTACAAGATCAACAGGTACTTCAATTCGGTTTTCTCTTTCACCCCCAAATCCGATATGACATGATCCTGCACAATTGAATTCAAGGTTGTAATATTCTTCTTCATTGTTAAAAGCAATGAAAAACTCAACACAACTGTCTTTATACACCGGCCCATTGGTGGCCCTGTGGATAGCAGTTATTGCACTTTCTTCGACGAAATATTTCAGAAGGATATTTGTCCCGTTATATGCAATGGCAAAAGCAACATCAGGCTGGTAACCGAATTCCGGCCAGCAAACAAATTGTATTTGATGTCGTTCTATTTTGCTTAATGCCTTAGATACCTGATCAATATCACCAATGCCTGGCCCCAATGGCAAAGAAAATATATTAAGCTGTTGCACTGCTGTTAGTATTTATATCGCTTTTTAAGGCGAGACTAGCAGTAGCTGAAATAAATTCTTCTATCTCTGCAAACTGCTCTTCAAGTTTTTTAAGCAATTGCAGCTGTGCCCTCGTCCGCTGTAGATTATGTTCTGAAAACTGTACTTTATAATAAACATCGCCGTTCAAATAATCCGTCAGGAAACGCACAGCTTGCATGTACGGGAATAATAATACCGCTAATGAAAGTGATTTTATTTCATCCTGTGTTAAAAACCTGGCCGTTGCAGTTAAGTATCCTTCAGTAAAAGCTTTAAACAGAGGCATATTCAGGTTGATTTGATCAAGATCTTTCTCATCTTCCGGCGCTGTATTTATAATTGTACGGATAGCATCCCCAAAATCAAAAGCTACATAACCTGGCATAACCGTATCCAAATCGATGACACATTTTACTTTATTATCATTGTTAAAAAGCAGGTTATTAAATTTGGTATCGTTATGTGTTATCCTTAAAGGTATTTTTCCCTGTTCTGCCAACTTCTGAAGGGTCAACATACGCTCAGTTCGCTCCATAATAAATTCTATTTCGCTAACCACATATTTTTTTCGATTCTGCGGATTAGTTTGTATAGCCTCATTTAGCTGGGACAAACGTTTGCCGATATGATGAAAATCCGGAATGGTATAATGCAGCAGATCAATATCCATATCAAACAGTAAAGTTTGAAATACGCCAAAGGCCTTTCCCCCCTGATATGCCTGTTGGCTGGATTCTACCTGGTCAATACTTTTAGTATTTTCAATATACCCATACATCCGCCAGTAATTGCCCGCGTCATCATGATAATAATACCGGCCATCCTCAGTATTTATTAATGACAACACATCTGTATCATCAGTCGCCAAAGCTTCGCTAAGCTTACTTTTTAAATGCATGGTCACCAGGTGTATATTGCTCATCAACGAGGGGACATCTTTAAACACATTATGATTAACCCGTTGCAACAAATACCCAGGTAAGTGTTTACTTCGATGTTGAATGAAAAATGTGTCATTTATATGCCCTGAACCATAGGGCATAATTGTAGACAGATCCGCATCTATGCAGAACTTTGATATAATATTTGTAAAGTTCAATTCTTCTTTATTTTAACTAAAATAGTTGGGTTATATGACAGCTATCAGCGTATCAATCATCTGGTTAGAAAATGCCTGTCATTCATATTCGCGATAGGCACCAAATCTTGCCAGTTGATCTTCACCTAACTGTTCAGGAATAGGCAAAAAGGGAACATTCAATTTTTTACATATCTGCACCCATAAATTTGTCCGGTTATAGGTTTGATGCACCTTTTGAAAAGGAACAGATAAAAGCAATTCCTTAGCTGCCTGGGGAGAATTTTTGTCAATTAATAATTGCACCTTTCTTTCAATGATCCATTCATCTTTTAGCGCACCCACCTGGCCCAACCATTTTTCGCGTTCGTTAATGGTTTGGCTGCCAATACTTCTTAAAACCTTATCTCTTTCAACAATTACCTGCGGATGCAGTTGCACCCATGGTTCCGTTATTGCGTCAAAAGCTTTACGTGCAGCGGCTAAATCGCCCTTTTGTTTATATAGCCTTGCCAAAAGCACCTTTGCTAATCCTTGGTTTGAGGCAGAAAGCACGGAAATAGATTCATCTATTTTGCCTCTTCCCGCTAACCATGTGCCATAGTAAAACCGCCACTTATCAGCATTTAAACTATTAGATTTTAAAATAGCCCATTTAAAACATTCATCCAGTTTTTCCATACCTGATAGCGGCCAATTATTCCGTTCTGCATCAGGCGGGGCAGGCAAAGGGGTTTTATGGTAAAAAGCGTTGCTTAATGCCAGCCAAACATCAACATCATTAGCCCTGGCCCATTCAAATAGTGGTATGTTTTTAACGGGCCTTAAAGAAATTTGCGGAACTTTCAATTTGTAAATATCCAGGGCCTGATCAGACGGTATCCAAAATTCGGTATGCCATCTGGTTTGCTTTGGACCCAGCTCCAGTTTTATTGATTGGTTCCCTATCGGGCCGCCCTGAATTTCAATATACTGTTGTTGTTTCGCTGTGCTGAGTAACGACCATGAGGTATCTTTCTCGGCGCCATAACTCCATAATTTCATCCCGGGCGAAATTTTCTGGTCGGCTACATGATACAAGCCTGTTCCGGATGATGGTGTATAGGCACCAAAAACATTTGCATCTCTGCTTTCCCAAAAATATCCTGTCATCTCTTTTATATCCGCCTGTTTGCGCGGGCCCTGCTTCTCCCAATCTATTGTATCCACTTTTGAAGCATGGGAAAGCACTTTTCCTTTGGGAAAATAAAAGCGGGTATCAGGTGCCGAAGGCATTGCTGCGTTTGACCATGACATCCACGGATAAGCATCGGTTCCCGGGTTATAAAAGACAACCCTTTCTGTTAAAAAGTCGTCTTCGGGGCCTAATGAATATTCAACCGACCACTGCATGCCAAAGCGTAACTCCCTCTCCCCGCATGTAACATAGGTACGATCAGCAATTTTATCGATTTTATACTTCAGCTTTTCATTCTGGCTTGGTGAATGTGATATCGGAAAACTCACTTCTATCCCCCCTGCCACAAAATAAAATCTTGGTAAGATGCGGGTTTGGCGTATAACATCAGGGACATATAATACCTCTTTACCAGATTTTTTTAAAATCATGGATGTAACTTTACCTCCCAGATCCGGACAAATAGTAGCTTTAATTTGTTCATTCTCCAGAACAATAAAATTATAGCTTACGGGTACCGGCCTGTTAGATGTTTCACAATAACTAACATATGGGTATACCCCACTTGGATCAAAAGCTGTTGGAACAGGCCCAAACGGTGTTAATTGATGGGTTAATATTATACCCTTATGTTCCCTGTTAATTACCTGCAACCGTTTTTTTTGTGCGATGCTATGATTTGTAAAACCAACTGTAATTAAAATCGCTAAAATTGTTAATCTCATTAGTAAATTTAATTTTTACGTGCCAACCGGTCGCTTAATTCTTTGATGATCTTTTGCCCCTCGTAAATATCCGTCTTTAGCTTATCTTCTTTAAAATCGCGCTCACCGGTAAGGGTTTTTAAGTGATCCTCCAGTTTCTGTACTAAATCTTTACTTTTTTTATCAGCAGACTTTGAGGCCATCAATTTCAGTATCCTTATTTTTTCGTAATCAACAATTCCTTCTCTTAATTTCTCAAACCTGATGCCGCTGTTAGCGCCCGGATACACCAGGTAACAATCGCCGGCAGCCCACGTTCCATGACGTGCGTCCCGTATCGGATCCTGTGTCCACGCATCGTATGCCCAGCGTAAAAAGCCATCGTAACCATACGCCGAGGCATACCAGCTTATCCACCGGCCTTCAACAGGTGGCGAAAAAAGAAAGTTGTTTGGCTTTGGAGGGTTACAGCAAACATAGTAGGTTGTTGAAAACCCTTTTGCAGAACGTGCCTTCACCACATCCATAGATGATTCCTGACCCGCAAGAAAACTATAATCATCTAAAAGACCATCCAGTTCGGGATGCCAGTTGCCTGCGTAGGTGATACGCCATTTTGATGAATTGTCTTTAACCGCTTTAATTGCCGCCAAAGTTTCTTCTAAAGCATTCTCATTGATGCCAATGTAAGTTTTTTCAAGCCAGCCTTTCTTTTTCAGATGCGCCTGCAGATCATTCAGGAATGAATCCCAGTAAGCTTTAAATTTTTCAGATGTAGGCGGCCAAATCTCGGTAATGTAATTGCCCGTCTTTTCATCCATGTAACGAAACCTGTTTCCCCATGGAAGCGGTGTATACACTGTAATTGCTTTATCAATCCCTACACTCATGGCCAGTTCTACGTATTCATCAAATATCTTGTAGTCAAATTTCCATGAGCCATCCGCCTTTTTAACCGGTTCAATCATCCCACCCTCTATAGTATAGGAATTATCGCCCCAGGGAGAATGTACCGCGTAGGTTGTAATATATTTTCCGCCTGCATCAGCATATAGTTTTAAATGCTTTTTCAGCAATAGTTTATGCTCTTCAGACCATGGTTCCAGATGGTTATCCCAGGCAAGCACCCATGGATTTTGCCATAGGTCAAGCCTGTATTTCCAATCATGCGGAGGTGGAAGGATTTGATTCTGTACAGTAACATTTATTTCCAGCTTGGTATTAAAGCCTTTAGCAGTCACCTCAACAATGCCTTTATATTTGCCTGGTGCGGCACCTTGAGGCAAGTTTACAGATAGCCATACCGGCCTGGCCGTGTTTCCCGGCACATCAAAACGATCAAATGTTTCAAACCGGTCCGGCATTAAGAACCCGCCTTTGTAAGGCGAGTCGCCGCAAACCACGTCATATGCTCCGTAGGGATAGTTGGCCAGCACATATCTAACCATATTAAGGCTTATATTACTTTTGTCTATTACATTACCTTTATCATTCACCAGGTTGTTCACTTTAAACCGGACCTGCTGTAAGGTATCTGCCGACCAAACTAATACTTGGGTGTTCAGCCGTTCGCCTTTCCACCCGGTAGCAGACCAGGATTCTGATTCTTTTGGCAACATCGGTACCTCTGCTCTAAAATACAGTTCTTCGGCTGAGCCAAAGCCGGTATGAAAGCCTTTTTGCGAAACCCATTTCGCCGGATCAAGTGGTTTGTCAAAGGTAAATTCAGGTTGATAATGCACACCTAAAACAGGCATCAATGAAGCATCAACCTGCCCCTTAAATTGCTGGGCAATTGCAAGTACTGCAAACAATTGCGATAATAAAGTAATTAATATTTTTTTTCTCATTATATTTTAATAGCTAAGTTTATTGAGCTTACCAGCCCGGGTTTTGTACAAGTGTTCCGTTTGATAATTGGACTTGCTGCAAAGGAATTGGATCAAGATAGTGTTTTGGCATAAAATTACGTGCACCAGCGGGCTCAGCTACTATAAATCCATTTGCATCTACTTGAATGTCAGTACCTACCTTTAGATCTGGATATCTTTGCTGAAACTCTGTCCCCACAAATTTAACACCTTTTAATGCCTGGGGCAATTCGGTTTCCGCTGTTTTCCATCTCCGTAGGTCATCCCTGCGAAAACCTTCAAAAGCCAGTTCTACAGTACGCTCGCGTCTTATCTCAGCTAACATATTAAGGCCATACGCGCTAACGGTAGCGTTGGTAAGGGCAGGCATATTAACCCGGCTCCTTACTACATTTATTGTCCGGTTTAAGTCCTGGTCAGAAATTGCCCCTTGTTGCTCATACAGCGCTTCTGCCAAAATTAACAGTACTTCGGCATACCTGAATTCCTTAAAATCGTATGCTCCCTGAAAGGTTGCGGCTTCTATGGTTTCATCTAAAAATTTCCTTAGCATATACCCGGTATGGGTAGCATTTGAACCTGTAAAGCCGGGATAGGTAGGCTGCATTAAACCACCCTCAAAAAATATAGTGCTTCCCGGAACGATAAATGTCATTGCCATCCTTGGATCCCTGTTTTGAAACTCACTGACAAGCGTATTGTACCCCTGGAACAAAGGCGACTGCGTGATTGGGCGCCCGTCTTTTGACAGATATAAATCGGCAAGGTTTTTTGTAGGTACCATTGCATTAAACCACAACTCCCTAGTCCAGTTATGTACAATTCGGTTAGCATAATACCTTCTTGCCAGAATAACTTCTTTGCTATCATCCCCCTGCAAAATAAAAAGGTATTTATAGCTGTCGGCCCCTTTTCCGGCATATAAAGCGTACTCGTTTGAAGCAACTACCTGTTCAGCAGCATCAGAAGCAGCCTTAAGATACTTTATGGGTTCACCTTCATTATGATATTTTGACCAGGTGCCCATGTAAAGCGCAACCCTGGCTTTTAGCGCCAATGCTGCCCCTTGAGTAACACGGCCCATTTCATTTTCTGTTAACTCGCTTTGTTTAGGTAGCTTGCTTATTGCATTATCCAGGTCACTCAATATAAAGTCGACAATTTCTGTTTGAGTTGAACGCGGTGTATACAGTTCTTTAGAAGTCACATCCAAAACCTTATCTATTTTAGGAACACCACCAAAGGCTTTTACTAACCGCCAGTAATTATAAGCCCTAAAAAACGATGCCTCGCCTACCCACCTGTCTATAGCTGAGCCAAGTTTAGATTCTGGTGCTTTTTGTAGTAAATAATTCACACCTCTAATTTGTTCATAACAAGAATTCCATAAATCTGAAGATGCTGAAGGAAGGTATGAACCATTACTTACCGGATTGGCCCCTGATCCAAAAGCGATATCGGAATTATTATCTATATACTCCGGCGCTTGTTGCAGCCCGTAATAAAAGTTGTTTGCTGACAACTGAAAATCTCCGGAGGTTTTCCAGAAAGATGCATCTGAAAGCTGATCCTTAGGTGTGAGGTTCAAGTCCTTTTTGCAGCCGGCAATCACTACAATAGCCAGCAAGAAAAAATATTTTTTATTTATAAATCGTTTCATGATCTGTTATTTTAATGTGATGTCTAGCCCAAATGAAAAGAATCTTTGAAAAGGATAATTAAAGCCACTTTGTGCTGCTTCAGGATCCCATCCGCCCGGCACGCTGTCTAATTCCCACAAATCCTGCCCGCTAACATATACCCTGGCTTTAGAGAGGAATGTTTTTCTCAGCACGCTTTCGGGAAGCGTATACCCTATTACTAAATTCTTAAGCCTGGCATACGCGCCATTTACTTTTTGTAAAGTAGAAGGCTGGTAGTTCCAGTAGCGTATGTTTCCATTGCTTAATCTTGGATATTTAGCATCAGGCCTGTCTTCGTTCCAGGTTTGTCCAAAATAAAATGCAGGTGGTTGTCTCCACCAGTCGCTCCATGGAATAGAGTACTCGCCGGTTCTGAATATGGTTCGTTTACCAACCCCTTGCAGGAAAATACTGATATCAAAATTACTATACCGTGCTGACAGGTTAAGTCCGAAATTATATCTCGGCGAAATAGTCCCTACATTAGTAACATCACCATTATCACCAGGGCTATTACCATAGGCGCTAATTGTCCCGTCGCCATTAACATCTTTAAACCTGGCATCGCCTATACCTATGTCTGACGGTACTCCTCCCAGCTTTTTATAGTCGGTTAATTCCTGCTGATTTCTGATCAATCCGTCAAAAACATAAGCGAAATAAGTATTGATCGGATATCCCTGGCGAATAGTATTTAAGCCTGGGAAATAGGTATCGGCTCCGCCATAATTAATAACTTTATTTTGTGCGTCACTTACTAAAACACGGGCCGAATAGCTCACCTTTCCAATTTTATCCCTATACTCCAACGAGCTTTCAAAACCCCATGTTTTCAATTCTCCTGAATTTGAAAAGGGCGCTTGTGCCCCTAATATGCTGGGATAAGTAACCGGTATTAAAAGGTTTTTATTGTTCTTTATAAAGTAATCGAAAGAAACATTCAGTTTTGATGAAAAAAAGCTCGCATCAAGCCCTATATTCTTATTAATGAGGGTTTCCCATGTTCTATTAGTAGAAACCATTCCAGCTAATGAAGCGGCCTGGGTTTGCCCGCCTGCGCCAAAAGGATAGGAACCACTCACATTAATCAATTGCAAATAATCATATAATCCAATACCCTCCTGGTTTCCGGTTTGGCCATATGAAGCCCGCAGCTTTAAGTCTGACAAAAATCTCACATCCTTTAAAAACTGTTCCTGTGAAATCCTCCATCCTACTGAAACGCCCGGAAACAATCCCCACCTGTTATTTGGTTCAAAACGAGAGCTTCCATCATACCTCAGGTTAGCTTCAAGCATGTATTTATTATCAAAAGCATAACTGAACCTCGAGAACAAAGAATTTATACCCCAGTGTGTCCCTCCGCCACCATTTGACATATTATTGGTTCCGCCTAAATTTAGCGCCCAAACATCCTGCGTTATAAAATTATCTCTTCGGGCATTAAACCAGTCAAAATTACTTTCTTCGTGCGAGGCGCCCGCCATGAAATCGATATCGTGCTTACCGCCAAGCTTTTTATTGTATTGCAGGTACCCGGTAAAATTACGGTAAGTGGTCTCTGAATTATATCGCGCAAGACTGCTCTGCTCCGGATTTGCAATGGCATAATAAGCCAGGTCGCCATCCCAATTATAAAGGGGTACTGATTTTGCAATATCATTATCATTCTGAGATGAGTAGTTTACACCAGCCTGCAGATTAACTTTAAACCCTTCAAAAACATCAGCACTTAGCTTAAAATTTGTATTTAGGTTACGTGTACGAAAAGTAGAGGTAGCAGCCTGTTTAGCTTCCGCAACCGCATTTCCCCATCCGCCCTGTGCAAAAAAATCGCCCTTTGAATTATAAACAGGAACATTAGGCATCCCAAATATAGCTTCAGTAATTAACCCGGCAGACCCCACCCCGCCAATATCGGTCCGGGTTTGATTTTCTACCGAAACTTTTGTTTCAAGACGTATCCTTTTTGAAAAATCATAATCATAGTTCATCCGCAGGTTATATCGCTTGTTACCATTATCTGCATATTTGATAACTCCCCGCTGATCTGAATAACCACCTGATAAAAAATAGGTAGAATTCTCTCCGCCGCCGGAAACATTAACATTATGCTTTTGTTGAAAACCATTCCCTAATACCTCTTTTATCCAGTCGGTATTTTTAAAAAAAAGCTTCCATCCTCCATAAAGCGGATGATCTATCGGGTTTGGGTCATTATTTATTATTCGTTGAAGCATATCAGGCGTATACATAGGTGCAGAACCATTATGAATGTTTGCCTCATTATCCATAAGCGCCATTTGATAATTTGTAGGGCTTTGCATCATTCCCGACTCTTTGGCTATTGCTGCGTTTGCGCTATAACTAACGATGGGTTTACCTTTTGTTCCTCGTTTTGTAGTTACAATAAATACACCATTGGCAGCCCTTGCACCGTATATTGCTGCTGCTGCATCCTTTAATACGTCAATAGACTGAATGTCTGAAGGGTTTAATAAAGTAAGATCACCAGGCACCCCATCAATCAAAACCAGCGGAGAATTACCACCATTGGTTGATGAATACCCCCTAACGTTCAAATTGAACCCTTCCGCTCCGGGCTGACCGGACGACCGCTCAATAACCATTCCGGGAATCTGGCCCTGCAATGCAGACAATGCATTTACTGTTGGGCGCGATTCAAACACTTCAGAACCCACCGAGGATACCGACCCAGTAAGATATTTTCTTTTCTTTGTACCATAACCAATAACCACAACTTCATTCAGGCTGGTATTTGCTTCCTCAAGTGTTAAGTTGATCACAGACCTTTCGTTTACCGGAATTTCAACCGTCTGATAGCCTACAAATTTAAAAACCAGCGTACCGGTCCCGGGAACGGTAATGGCAAATTCGCCCTTGGCATTAGTTGCGGTAACGACCCGTTCATTTGACTTTAGAAAAACAGTAACACCGGGCAATGGCCCGTTCTTGTCACTAACCTTTCCTCTAACTGTGATATCCGCAGCATAAAGAGCGGACTTCTTTGCGAGCGGCACATTGCCGGCATTGGAATTACCCCAGCTAAAGAGCAGACCAATACATAGTAGGAATAGCCCACAGGCTTTAACCCACTTCTGATAAGTTTTAGTAAATCTTCTTCTCATGAAATTTGGTTTTAAGTAACGTTTGCGTAAACACTAATTGTATGCGTGTGCGAATACTTAGGTTTAATTGGCTGCGTTTGCGCACACACTAAATCAAAATAACCGTATATAATTGAATAATGCAAATTATTTCAATTAAATTTTATTTTATTTCCTAAATGACAAAGCAACAGATTGTAATGTGCCGGAATCCTGGCAGCGGAGAGCTAATCTTCCAAATAATAGTTGAGGTTTTCTTTAGTAACAATATCTAACGGGAGATATTTTAATATGGGCACTTCTTTTCTGAATACCAGGAAGTCGGTTAGTATATTAATACCCCAAAAACCCTGTCCCTTTGGATTTTGATTGATTAAAAAGCTTATAGCGCCTTTATTAAGATAGTGAAGGTTTTTTTGCAAAAGGTCATAGCCTATGATTTTAATATGCGTAACATGCCTTTGCTCTAAATGATTTGCAATTTGATGGGCCTTTGATGTTGTTACAAATATGCTTTTTAAATCCGGATGACTATCAATTATCTCATCAAGCTGCTTTATAAAAGATGATGCGCTCAGCTTATTCAATATGGTTGTTACAATCTTATACTGGTGATCGATATCATTCCCTTTAAAATAATTACAGAAGCCCTGTTCTTTTTTCAACAAGTGGGCAGCGTTGCCCGGTTCTTCATCGATGTGTGCAATTAGAATAGAACAGGGATTGGGTTGCCCGTAATGGATAAGTTTGGCAGCAAGCATACCGCTTTGGTAGGAGTCCTGGCCAATATAAGTAAGTGGGTCATAATCTCCTATTTGTGTATTAAACAAAACAAAGGGTATGCCCTGCTTTTTCCACTTTTCAAAGAATGGCAATGTTTCCCTGTAAAATATTGGCGATAAAAAGATGCCGTCAGGTTTACTCTGGGTTATTTCATTAGCTTTTTCAATAAATGATTCGACCAAATTAGGATTGAAAACAAATTGATGAACTACTATTCCAAACTGCCTTAATTCATGCTCTGCTTTTTCAACTCCCATTTTTGGCGCTTCCCAGTACGAATCGATCTTATGGTCGGGAATAAGTACAGCAAGATTATAGGTTTTCTTGGAAGCCAGCGAGCGTGCCATCAGATTAGGTTCATAATTCATTTCGTCAATGATTTTAAGAACTTTTACACGAACGTCTTCCGCTACTCTCCCCCTTTTATGAATGACCCTATCAACAGTGCCTGTAGATACACCTGCTTTCAACGCAATATCTTTTATTCGAACGGGACTGTTTTTTGGAGACATAGTATTTATTGTCAAGTTGGCAAATATAGCCTAATATTTTTCCGGGGAAAACTTGCTTGAAAAAAATAGGCTTTTAATAATGCAGGGATCGCTGTCAGCATGTTTCTTATTGCTGAATCATCCGGTGATACATTTTTGAAAAATCAAATAAGTTGCTGAAAATCAAAAATAAATAGAGGTACATTTTGAAACAGTCAGAACAGGCAAAGCGATAGAGATCGCTATTCAAAAATTATTGGAAGCATTTTGTTGCCTTTAAGATAATACAACATGGTTTGCAGTTTCGTTCATTTTATTATTGGTTACGACCCGGAGGGAGCAATCAATTATTTCTTGAGTGATAGCAATCCACTCATTAGCTCCTCGTTAAAATTGCCGATGGTTGTATCACTTAACATGCGCTGAATATTATTGCGAATATCCTTAAACTCATTATGCAGCGGGCAGGGATTAACTTCTGAGCATTGTTTTAAACCCAGCGCGCATCCTTTAAAAAGACTGTCGCCATCAACGGCTTCTACAATTTCACTTAAAGGACGTTCCAAGGCAAGCGCATCCATATAAAATCCGCCATTCGGGCCTTTGTTGGAACTGATCAGCCCCTTCCGACTCAGATCTTGCAGTATTTTAGCCAAAAAATGTTCGGGTGAATCAATACCGGTTGCTATATCTTTAATGCCTACTCTATTGCCCAATGCCGTTTTATGTGCTATAAACAAAACGGCCCTGATAGCATACTCACATGTTTTTGAAAAAATTGCCATAATTTAATAGTACAAAAATAACAAAAAAATTAATAAAAGATATTTTTGTCTTTTATTTTTTTAATGTATAGTTTTGCCCGTCAATCATCAAAACGCGCGGATCATTATCAAACAATAAAAGATAAAAAGGTATTAATATATTATTATGACAACTGAACAAAAAACACTCATCACAGCAACCGTTCCTATATTAAAAGAAAACGGTGTGTTACTGACCAAATATTTCTATAACCGGATGTTTACCCATCATCCTGAACTTAAGAACATGTTTAACATGGGCAATCAGCAAAGCGGCAGGCAGCAGACCGCTTTAGCTATGGCTGTATTGGCTTATGCTGAACACATAGCCGATCCAAGTGTGCTGCTTCCGGTAGTTGACCGTATTGGCCAAAAGCATGTTAGTCTGGATGTTCGCCCTGAACATTATATTATTGTGGGTAAGCAACTCATAGCCTCTATACAAGAGGTCCTCGGCGACGCAGCCACTTCAGATATTGTAGATGCCTGGACGGCCGCATATAACCAGCTCGCCGGCCTGATGGCTGAGCATGAAACTAATTTATACGCACAACAGACCAATAAAACCAATGGATGGACTGGCTGGCGGCCATTTAAGGTGGGTAAAAAAACTGTTGAATCTGCCGAAATCACCTCTTTTTATCTCTACCCGGCAGACGGTGGAAAAGTAACACCGCATCAGCCAGGACAATTTATCAGCATTCGCTTGTTTTTACCGCAGCTAAATTTGAAACAGGCCAGGCAATACAGCGTATCAAGTACGCCGGGACATGAGTATTACCGCATATCTGTAAAGCGCGAAAAAGGCATCAACATGGATACTGACGGCATGATCAGCAACCATCTTCATGATTTTATTAATGAAAATGATGTTATTGACCTTACTGCACCGGCAGGCAACTTCGTCCTTGCTCCTGATATGGACGCTCCGGTTACCCTAATAAGTGGCGGGGTCGGTCTCACGCCATTAATGAGTATGCTACATAGCCTTACAGAAAATGAATATGCTCACCCCATAACCTGGCTCCACGGTTGCCGTGATGAATCTGTACATGCATTCAAAAACCAACTGAACGAAATTGTACAAACAAAAAGCAATGTAAAACAACATATTTTCTACAATCAGGTAACAGAGGAAAATAAAGAAGCCGGCGTTTTTGAAGGTTATCTGGACATCAATAAAATACCCTCATTAAATCTTCAGCCAAATGCGCATTATTTTATCTGCGGCCCTTCAGTATTTATTCAGAAACAATACCATGACCTGGTTGGCGCAGGGGTAAATAAGGAGCGTATCTACTTTGAGGAATTTGGCCCGCAGCTATTGTCACTTAATTAAGGCAACCTGCAGTTTTTAGTATTGTACTTTTATAATTAGCTTATCTTCCAGTTACAAAAAGAGGCAACAATGAACCTGTTGCCTCTTTTTGCTATGCCGGCACTTTAATGTCTTTGAGAAAAAGAACCGTTAGAACAACAGTATTACAGCGACACCGCCGGTCTTCCAACATCATTTTAATGGGAGAAACTGACTGATCATTATCCCCTATCGTTTGATACATTTTGCGAACAATTTTGGATTGAAATTGAATATTTAGTGTTAAAAACACAATTATTAAAAAATTATTTGTTTTTTAACAAGAATCTTTTAATCTTGTAATATTATAAGCTATAAACCAGCCAAGAATAAATATCCAGCAGTAATAATGTAACTTGTGATAAGTTGTAATTGTAACACTTATTGCCGTGCGCCTAACTAATGAAACTGAAGAATGAATAAGTTGCACAAACTTTCTGACGATGAATTAACCAGTTTGTTCGAACAGGGAGACATTGCGGCATTTGAAGAGATTTATAATCGGTATTGGTTAAAGCTTTACGCTGCTGCTTATAAACGTCTGAAACAAAGGGAGCAGGCAAAAGAAACTGTTCAGGACCTTTTTACCAGCTTTTGGCTCAACCGCAATAAGGTTAAAATAAATATTTCATTACAGGGTTATCTCTTTACATCGGTAAAATATGCTGTTTTAAATTATAAAAGGGCCGAAACCGTACGCCATAACTACAGCGAACTACTGCAACTGGTAAATAACGATTTAGATAACTCCACTGAAGAAAACTTTAAGTATAAAGAATTAAAAGAACGCATTGATCAGGAGGTTACGCAACTGCCCAATAAATGCCGTTTTGTTTTTGAATTAAGTCGTAATCAATATAAAACCAACAAAGAGATAGCCATACTCTTAGGAATATCCGAAAAAACGGTTGAAAACCACCTTACCAAAGCACTAAGGTATTTACGGGTAAACATCAACATATTAATACTTTTCCTTCTGTTCGCGTAGGTATTCATTGTCCGTTTTACTTCATTTCAAAGCGTCTTTAAAATTTTTTTCAAAAAAAGTAGGGGATAACACTTAGCAGAGTTACATCTTATTATAAACCAATATTAAAATCTTGTATCAGCAAGCACTTAATGAAAAGTAAACTATCACCGGAAATTCTGGAAAAGTATTTTAAGGGCGATTGTAACGAGGCGGAAATCGCCGAAATACGCGCCTGGTATGCATCATTTGAACCCGATTTGGATGATATTTCTGCCTTACCCCGGGAAGAAGTACAATTATTAAAGCAGTTAATGTGGAGTAATATAAGCGATAATATCGAAAGCAATAACGTTGTTGATATTGATCGCAGACGTTCGTTGTGGCGGTCGGTTATATATTGGGTAAGCAGCAGTGCAGCCATATTGCTGGTGCTTTTTTTGGTAAAACAGCAGGGTACAAGGCCAAATACGGTAGCCAGCCATGCCCGGGAGCCCCTAAAAGAAGCGGTTAGCAACACTGCCGGTGTCATAAAAAAAATTACACTTTCTGATGGCAGCACAGTTTGGCTGAGTCCAAAGTCGGCATTAACCTATCTGCAGAAATTTACCGGGCAAAAACGGGAAGTAACGTTAACCGGCGAAGCTTTTTTTGAGGTTACAAAAGATAGTAACAGGCCATTTTCTATTTATTCGGGAAACGTAATTACAAAGGTATGGGGTACCAGTTTCCGTGTCCGTTCGTTCACAGCTGATAAAACAACGAAGGTTAATGTACTAACCGGAAAAGTATCTGTAGCCATTGCAGTACCAAAAGAAACAAGAACCGATTTAAACAACGAAGTAATGCTGTTGCCCAACCAGGAAGCCGTTTATGATAAAAACCTGGGCCAGTTGCAAAAAAATGATAAAATTAAAGATGTGTCCATTGGTATGTGGAAAAAGGCCAACTTGTCTTTTAACAATACACAGTTAAGGGATGTATTTAAGGTTTTAAGCAAGAGCTTTAACGTAAAAATAAGTTCTGATGATGAACGCATCAATTCAGACTATTTAAAGGCTGATTTTACCAACGAGAACTTGCCGGCCATTATGGAGATCTTACAAACTACGCTTAATGTAACCTATAGCGTTCGTAACGAAAACGAATTTATTTTGGAAGGCAGTAAATAAACCAATTATTATATAAACATATAACCTAAATAACCAGTATGAATAAAAACCCCATTACCTAAAGCATTAAACTTCTTGAAAAAAGAATAGGAGTGCTGAAGACACTCCTAAATCTTTAAACCCGTGCGTAACGCCTTTAACAGGTGAACGGGTATGTTATGTCTCAATTTTTTCACAAAAGGAAACACTTAAATGTATGAAGATTTATTTACAAAACCATTTTGACTGGTTTAAAATTATGAAAGTAACTTTTACTCAATTAGTATTAGCCTTCGTTTTTACAGGTTTATCTTTTGCTACCCCAAGCAAAGGACAAGCTGTTTTAGAAAAGCGTATTGATTTTACTATTCAAAATTCGAGTTTAAACTCAGCTTTAAAGCAGCTCGAGAAAGAAAGCAATGTGAAGTTTGTATACCGCAAAAGCTTGGTAGAAAACGAGCGGGGAATCTCTGTTAACGTAACACAAATGAAATTAGAAGAAATACTTACCCAACTTCTAAAATCAAGAGGTATAAGTTTCGAGATAATTAGTAACCAAATTGTTTTAACCAAGGTTGAAACTAAGGAAGCAATAAATAATACACCCGTAAAAGAGACGCAGGTAATTACGGCTGAAATGCCGGTAAGATCAATAACCGGCAGGGTAACTGATGAAAGCGACATGCCTATGCCCGGAGTAAGTGTTGTAATAAAAGGCACCCCCACAGGCGCACAAACAGATGCAAGTGGTAAATATAGCTTAAATGTGCCCGATGATAACGCCACACTGGTATTTTCGTTTGTCGGTTATATTCAGCAGGAAGTAACCGTTAACGGGCGCAGTATAATTAATGTGTTGCTTAAGGCCGCGCCTAATTCATTGAACGAAGTTGTGGTTATCGGTTATGGCAGCCAAAAGAAAGGCGATGTTACCAGTTCTGTTGCTACCGTAAAAGCCGAAAACTTTGTAAAGGGCCCGGTGCTGGATGCCGGTCAGTTATTGCAGGGTAAAGTTGCCGGCCTCACCGTTGGCGCGCCCAGCGGCAACCCAACCGACGGAACGCAGATCTTACTCCGCGGAAATACTACCTTATTAGGCGCCAACTCAAATCCACTGGTAATTATTGATGGTATCCCCGGCGATCTGAAAACCGTAGCGCCAGAAGACATAGAATCAATTGATGTGCTAAAAGATGGCTCATCGGCTGCAATATATGGTGTAAGAGGATCTAACGGGGTAATAATTATTACTACCAAACGTGCAAAAGGCACCAACACCAACCGTGTTGATTATAGCGGCTATGCTACTACACAAGTCATATCAAAAAAGTTGGATATGCTGACGGCTCAGGATTACCGTGACCAGATCAGCGCAGGGACGAGAGAGGCCAGCTGGGATGCGGGCGCCAATACCGATTGGCTTAAAGAAGCAACCCGTACGCCGGTAACACAGGTACACAACTTAACAATAAGAGGCGGTAACAGTACAACAAATTATTTAGCCTCGGCCAATTACCGCTCATTACAGGGCATTTTTAAAAAGAGCGATAACGAAACGTTTACTGGCAGGATAGATGTTAACCACAGTATGTGGGATAATAAATTAAAGATAAATATTGGTATACTGAACCAAACCAATAACTATACCCGTAATAATAATGGATCAAACAGCTTTAACGGCTGGATATACAGGCAAACCGTTATTCGTAACCCTACCGAACCGGTACGCAACGCGGCAGGAGACTTTTATGAGCAGCCCGGCAACTTTGATTATGAAAACCCGTTGGCGCTTTTATATGAAAGCAATGGTAAATCAGAGAACGTAAACTCACGTATGAATGCTACCATTACTTACCGCCCTATAGACGATTTAAAGTTATCGGCCCTGGCATCTTACTCAAGATTTAACGGAACCGATGGCTATGCCGAATCGAAAAAGCATATCTCTAATATAAAGAACGGCCTAAATGGCTTTGCCTCGGTAAGTTCAAACCTATCTATTGACAGGCTGACCGAGTGGACGGCCGAATATTCTAAATCAATAAAGAACCACAGCTTTACCCTGTTAGGCGGATATGGTTACCAGGAAAATGTAAGGTCAAATTCCTATGCTGATAACCAGGATTTTCCTACGGATATTTTCGACTGGAATAACCTGGGCCTGGGCGAAGGTATTAAAAACAAAAAGGCTACTATAAGCAGCGGCAAATCAGAAAGCAACCTGATAAGCTTTTTTGGAAGGTTAAATTATAGTTTTAAAGACAAATACCTGTTAATGGCCAGTTTACGCCATGAAGGTGCCAGCCAGTTATATGGTGCTAACAACCCCTGGGGTAATTTTTGGGCAGTATCCGGTGGATGGCGGATCAATAAAGAAAGCTTCCTGAAAGACAGCGAACTGTTTGACGACCTGAAACTGCGGGCCGGTTATGGTATTACGGGTAATCCGCCTTCAGCAGGGTTTTTAAGTCAGCCACTGATCAATTATACCGATTATGTGTATTCAAACGGTAAATGGACACGCATATTGGTTCCGGCTACAAACGCTAACCCTTTCATCAGGTGGGAAGAAAAGCACGAAACAAATATCGGGGTGGATTTTAGTATGCTAAAAAACCGTATAAGCGGTAGCATAGATGTTTATAACCGCCGTATATCGGGGTTGCTTTATGAGTATTCGGTACCCAGCCCTCCAAACCTGTATGATCGTACCCAGGCTAATGTAGGTAAAATGGAGAACAGAGGCATAGAGGTAATGTTGAATTTTATGCCTTTAAAATCAAGAACGTTTATATGGAATACCAGTGTAAACTTCTCAACCAACACAAACAAATTAATAAGCCTGTCTAACGAGTTATATCAAACCACTACTCCTTACTTTACTACAGGTTTTGCCGGTATACCAATACAAACATTTACAAATATTGTAACCATTGGCAAAGGCATTGGCGATTTTTATGGTTATAAGGTTATTGACATTGGCGACGATGGTAAATGGATATATGAAGGCCGGGACGGCCAGCCTGTTAAATATGATGATCTGGCACATAGCTTTGAAGATAAAAAGGTAATAGGCAACGGTTTACCAAAATATTACGCCGGCTGGAATAACAGCTTTTCTTACAAAAACTTCGATTTAAATGTAACCATGCGTGGTGCTTTTGGTTACCAGATCATCAATTCGCAAAGGATGTATATGGAAAATCCGGCCATCCAGAATTATAATATCTTAAAATCTGCTTACAATCCTGTTTTTGGCAAAACGCCATTAAAGGTTAACGCGCTTGAGTTTAACAGCTATTACGTAGAGGACGGCGATTTTTGGAAGGTGGATAACATTACGCTTGGCTATACCTTTAATAACATAAAAACCGGTTATATAAAAGGCGCCCGTATTTATGTATCAACATTAAACACCTTCACCTTTACCAAATATAAGGGCCTGGATCCGGAAGTGAACAGGATGGGTCTTGCGCCGGGTTTGGATGATCGTGACAAATACCCTACAACCCGCTCAATTACCCTGGGTGTAAACATGAATTTTTAATATTTAAAATTTTTAGAAATGAAAAAGTTAAAAAATATATACTTAACTGTTGGTGTATTTGCTTCGCTGATGATGGTTACCGCCTGCACCAAGCTAAAAGATACGCCTTATACAGCCATTATATCAACAAAGTTTAACCCTACCAAAGATGATATTGCTGCCCTGGTTGGCGCGGGCTATTCACAATGGCGTTTTATTTTGCTTGACTGGAACGGCCTATGGCGTGCACAGGAAGTTACAGGTGACCAGCTGGTTATACCTAAACGCCCCTGGGGTTGGTTTGATGATGGAGTTTACCAGCGTTTGCACAAACACACCTGGACAACTGATGACGATGTAGTTAACCAAACCTGGGGCAGAACCTATGCCGGTATTACCAACTGTAATCGCATTATTTTTCAGATAGAATCGGGCCTGATACCCATTACCGTAGGGAAAGAGGCAACACTGGCCGAGCTAAAAGTTCTGCGTGCATCATATTACGCCATCCTGTGCGATTTTTATGGGAATGTGCCAATAGTAACACAGTTTGACCTGCCCATAGGCTTTCTGCCTAAACAAAACACGCGCACCGAAGTGTTTGAGTTTATTGTTAAAGAGCTTAATGATAACATCCCGCTGCTAAGCGCCGAAAATAGCGTGGCTACTTATGGCAAGTTTAATAAATGGGCCGCCTATACCCTACTTGCCAAAATGTACCTTAATGCCGGCGTTTATACAGGCACTCCCAGGTGGAACGAGAGCATAGCCGCATGCGATGCCGTTATTAACTCCGGTGCAGGATATATGCTGGAGCCGGCACAAAAAAACGTGTTTGTAACCGAGAATCAAAGTTCAAAGGAAATCATCTTCGCATTGCCTATGGATGAAGATTATACCAACAATTGGAATGCGTTTGACCTGCACATGCAAACCCTGCAACAAGAAAATCAGGCTACTTATAATCTTAAAAATACTCCGTGGGGCGGTATATGCGCTATTCCGCAGTTTATAAATACTTTCGATCAAAGCGATGCACGGTATATCAATAACTGGATAAAAGGCCAGCAATATACTTCCGCAGGGCAAATGCTTTATGTTGCCCAGGGCGATTTTATTGGTAAGCCACTGGCTTTTATAAATGAATTGCCGGGCCTTGAGAAAGGTGAGTCTGTCCATGGTCTCCGGTTGGGTAAATTCGAGATCAAGTTGGGCTCTACTAACAGGTTGAGTAATGATTTTCCTATTTTTCGCTATGCGGATGTTTTAATGATGAAAGCCGAGTGTTTGTTGCGCACCGGGCAGGCCGCTGCCGCCGCCGCTATTGTTACACAGGTTAGGCAACGTAATTTTGCTTCCAATCCGGCCAAAGCAATTGTTACAGGCATACAATTAGAGCAAGGCAGTTCCTATGCGTACGGACTGAAAGACCAGGTGAATAATCAAAATACTAACGAAGGAGGCGCCGATATTCAATATGGCCGTTTCCTTGATGAGTTGGGTTGGGAGTTTGATCAGGAAGGGCACAGGCGTACTGATATGATTAGATTTGGGGCATTTACCAAAAAATCATGGTTATCGCATTCTGCAACTAATAATCTTAACCGCATAATATTTCCAATACCGCGTACACAACTCGAAAAAAATAGTAACCTGAAACAAAACCCGGGTTATTAAATAAATTAAGGGTGGCTGCGGCCATCCTTAATTTAACTGAACAGGCCAATGATAAACTTGTAAATCGGGGCTGTTTAAAACGACAAGGGAACAGGTGTATATGGTATGCCTACCTGTAATTAATTGGCGGCAACCGTTCCTGAGCCTTTAAAGCGATATGTTGGTAAAAACTGCAGGCAGATCATCGCAGACCCAATCTTATCACTTCAAAACAATCAGATAACAGCGTAAATTCATAATATGAAAGTTAAAAAGATCTGGCTGGTACCGCTGGTGTTGTTGGCTGCCAATGCCACGGCACAGCATGCCGGTTTGCAAAGTTTCCCGGTATCATCAGTGCGACTGCTTGACGGGCCTTTTAAAAAGGCTCAGCAAACGGATATGAAATATATACTGGCCCTTGATATGGACAGATTATTGGCACCCTACCTTACCGAAGCCGGGCTCACCTCTAAAGTGAAAAGTTACGGTAACTGGGAAAATAGCGGTCTTAACGGGCATATTGGCGGGCATTATCTTTCGGCATTATCGTATATGTATGCCGCAACCGGTAACCCCGAATTGTTGCGCAGGCTTAATTATATGATTGATGAACTGGCGTTATGCCAGGAAAAAAATGGCGATGGCTATATTGGCGGGGTGCCAAAAGGCCGAATTTTTTGGAAGAACATTAGCGAAGGTAAAATTGACGCCGGTACCTTTTCACTAAACGGACAGTGGGTGCCCTTTTACAATATTCATAAAGTATATGCCGGGTTAATTGATGCCTATACGGTTACGGGTATTCCAAAGGCTAAAGGAATGCTTGTTAAATTTGCCGATTGGGTTTATAACCTTACTTTGGGTTTGTCTGACACGCAATTGCAGGTGATATTGCGCAATGAGCATGGCGGCATGAACGATGCATTGGCCAAAATTTGCCAGATCACCGGCAACCAAAAATATCTCACGCTTGCCAAACGGTTTTCACACAAGGCAATCCTCAACCCCTTATTGCATCAGCAGGATTCGCTTACCGGGCTTCACGCTAATACGCAAATACCAAAAGTTATAGGCTTTGAGCAAATAGCCGAACTTACACACGATACTGCTTGGGCAGATGCGGCAAATTTCTTTTGGAAAACGGTAGTAGAACACCGGTCAGTAGCATTTGGCGGCAACAGTGTACGGGAGCATTTTAACCCGGTTGACGATTTTTCATCAATGGTAGAAGACAGGGAGGGCCCCGAAACATGTAATTCATATAACATGCTTAAACTTACAAAGCAGCTCTTCCTGGCAAAACCATCGGCCGCTTATATCGATTATTACGAACGCACTTTGTATAATCATATATTATCATCGCAGGGGCCAAACGGCGGCTTTGTATATTTTACACCTATTCGCCCAAGGCATTACCGCGTTTACTCACAGCCGCAGCAAGGTTTTTGGTGCTGTGTAGGCACCGGCATGGAAAACCACGGCAAGTACGGCGAGCTGATATACGCCCACGATGCCAAAGATGTTTATGTTAACCTGTTTATGGCATCAACGCTCAACTGGAAGCAAAACGGGCTCAGACTGGTACAAAGCACAACATTTCCTTATAAAGAAACGTCGCAAATTAAGATAACGTTAAATAAGCCAAAGTACTTTTCAATCCATTTGCGCCATCCGGCATGGGTGCAAACCGGCAAAATGAAGGTACTGGTGAACAATATAGCCCAAGCTATTAAAAGCGATGCGGCATCATACGTTAGCGTAGCACGCAAATGGAAAACCGGTGATGTTATCACCATTGTAGTGCCAATGGAAACCAAAGCCGAGCAATTGCCTGATAAATCGCAATGGGTGACGTTTGTACACGGACCTATGGTTTTGGCTGCAGCTACCGATACAACCGATCTGACAGGTTTATATGCCGATGACAGCCGCATGGGTCATATAGCCGCAGGTAAACTGTACCCAATGGATGAAGCTCCGCTTATTGTATCTGATAAAAAGGATCTGGCTACACTGGTGAAAACTGTGCGTAACGTCGATCTTTCTTTCAGCGTGAGCGATGCCACCTATCAAACGAAATACAAGGGGCTTAAGTTAGTACCCTTTTATACTATACAGAACGCCCGGTATGTAATGTACTGGCCATACACTACCTCCCAGGGCCTGGCTAGTATGCAAAAGGCTGTAAAAGATAAAGAGGAAGCCGCTTTAAAGCTGGATGAGATTACGGTTGATAAAGTTACGGCGGGTGAGCAGCAGCCAGAAGCGGACCATGCCTACAAAGGCGAAAACTCCGCAAACGGTTTATTTAAAGATCGCCACTTTCGTAACGCCCGGGGTTGGTTCAGCTACAATCTAAAAAACAATGCCGGTGAGGCTAAAAAAATACGCGTTACCTACAGTGTGGGCGGGCCAGGCAACAAGTTTGATATCTACATTAATGGCATTTTATTGTCTGCTGCCGATATGCAAAACGCAAAACGCGGGCAGTTCTTTGATATAGATTATGATCTGCCAGTCGATTTGATGAAACAAAATGCTAAAGTATTGCAGATTAAATTTTCGGCACAACAAAATTCATCTACTGCAAATATTTACGAGGTCAGGCTGTTAAAGTAACGACACGAGCAAATATTAAACCTACCTGCGCTGTGCCTGATTGAAATCCAGTCGATTTCTGTTTCTCATTATATGAGAATATACTTAGTTTAGGTAATATTAATAGTTTGTTATAGTGAATCCGGAAAACCGGGCATCCTCGTTTTCATCACCTTTAAAATGAAGCCCTGCCCTTGGGCTCCGGTCCCACTGCGGCAAGAAGTCTGCCTTTACCGGATTATCGGATGTTAATGCTTTCCAGCCGGTTTTGCCCTGCCGGTAATAAAACCTGCACGTTTTATCAGTAGCTAGCTCCAGTTTGAGTTGTACGGGTAATTTTTTGTTTGCTGACGACTGTGCTAAAGTGGAAAATTTATTGTCTTTAACCTGCCACACTATTACCTGATCGTTTTGGGTACCGATACCTAAAGCCATATTAGCATCACCGTAAAAAGTGAGGCCTTTAAGCGCCTCATTATGATTAAGCACGGTTGCAGCCATTACAAAACTCCCTGAAACAGGCCTGGCAGTTAATACAATGCCACTTTGGTTACCCTGCTTAATACTTCCTGATAAATATAACACACCCTTTTGCTGCTTTATTTTTGGGGTTGAATTACGGAAATCCCATTGCCAATACCTGGCTATTGCCTGCGCCGTAAAGCTTTCGTTAATATCTGGGGCGGCGGCACCCATTATTTTTTGCGTTTTAAATACCGGCCATCCATTTTTTTGCGGCCATACTAATTCGGATATCAGGGCTTGCCTCCCAGTAAATACGGTACTTTGCCTGTTATAAGCATGATGCAGATAAAAATCGGCGCCATTTGGCCCCTTAACAAAGGTACCATGGCCCATGCATTTCCATTTGGCATTTTCAGATAAGATGGGGTTGCCCGAATAGACTTCGTAAGGGCCGGTGATTTTTTTTGCACGGGCTACCCGTACATTATAACCACATTCTGCCCCACAACAATTGCCTGCCGAATAAAAGAGATAATAATAGCCATCTTTTTTAAGGATGCTTTGCCCTTCCATACCTATACGCTGCTCATCTTTTAATAAGGAGAATGGTTCCCCCTCCAGTTTAAGGCCATCTGCCGAAAGCTTGCTGCCCAATAGCTCTATTGGCCGCTTATCAAGGCCATAGGCCTTAAAGGTGATGTATAATTGCCCGTTATCATTAAAAACAAAAGCATCAATAGCTTCTTTACCAAATGCGATGATCACGCCGTGGTCGGTAAAACCTTTATCCGGATACCTGGATGTAGCCACACCAATGTATGATGTATTGTCGGCCTTTCGGCGTGCTGTGTAATAGATGTAATAGGTATCCTTTATCTTATAATATTCGGGTGCCCAAAAAGAACCTGAAGCCCATGCGGGCGCTTTATCAAAAACGTAACCGGTTTGCCGCCAGTTTTTAAGGTCGGTAGATTGGTAAACAGGGAAATGTGGCGCCCACTCGGAGGACGTGCCCACCGCAAAATACTTATTGTTAACCCTGATGACAGATGGATCCGCAAAATCTCCGGGGATAACAGCACCGTCGTTACGTTGAGCCAGTAGTATAAACGGAAATGTAAATATCAGCACAGTGTGCAAAATTATAGCCTTGATTGCTTGCATATTAGCGTGGTTACTTTGTAATTTATAAGTAAATGTAAAACCGCCTAAATTAAGCAATAATGACATAAAAAGCAGTTTATGTAGTGAGCCGGTGGATTTTAGCTGATCGCAAATAATTCAATTTTCTCTCCCCTGCCCCTGAGTTGAGTTTCGCCCAGTGATGTTATTTGAAACGAAGGATCAAGGTCCATTTTTTTTATAAGTGCGTCAGAAATAAGGATATCCACATTCAATTGATTGCACAATCCCTGGATACGGGCCGTTGTATTCAATACATCACCGGTAAAAATGATCTCTTTTTTGAGTACGCCGATCTCACCGGTGGTTACCTTTCCATAATGAAACCCGGCTTTGAACTGCGGTAATACGCCAAATTTCTCTTTGTACTTATCAGCCTTCTTATTTATCGATTCTTTCATGGCAAAAAAACAGCGGATGCAATTATTATTTTTCAAGCCATTTTTTAGTTTCCACGACACGATCATTTCATCCCCTGCATACTGATAAATTTCACCCCCGTAATCAATCACCGGTTCAGACAGATCGGAGAAATATTCTTTCAGCATTTCAAAGTACTTAACATGGCCCAATTTTTCAGCAATCTCGGTAGATGACCGCATATCAAGGAACATAAAGATCCTTTCTTCTTCCACCGGTCTGTGATACTTTCCCAAAAAGAAATTAGCCAGTACTGCCGTGCCAATACTTTCACTTACCTCTGTATAAAATTGGGTAACCACAATAATACAAGCAATGTAAATCAAAACACTCAGCAGGGAATAGTCTGTAAAGAAAGCCCAAATGCCCGACCAGATATCTTTACGGGTGATCGCAAAATTCGCAGTAGTAATAAATGTGAGGACAAGAAACAATAAAACAATCACTAAGTAGATGAGGGATTTGTACAGGATCTTCTTTGTGAAGCTTTTTTTAATGAACCATTTGCTGAAATAAAAAATTTCCAGTACGCCGATCGAGGTGCCGGTTATCAAAGCCAGGAGCGGGATCATGAAAATATTCCTGGCAAAAACATATGTGTTACCTGTGGAAGGGTAATAATGGAGATTGCCCAATAAACCTCTTTCCAGCAGTGTATAAACCATGCTAAATACCAGCCACAGCATACCGAAAGGAATGATGCGTAAAATAGCCCTCCTTGCTTTTGGTGACGGCATTTAAATAAAGTTGGTTAACTACAGCAAGGTATTACTCTTTCAGAAGATTTACAACTTCTTTTCCGTGGGAATAGAGAGTGACAAACTATCTGAAATACCAATCATATCGTTTAAATTTCTATCTCGCTAACAAATACTGTTACGGCGCTTCCGGTTATGTCAACCCTTACGGGACTACCGTTTGATATAGTGACCTTTACGTCCATTGTTCCGGGCCGGCCAATTGCTTCTCCCTGTTTGCCGGTAAAAGAAAATTCCTTGCCGTTAGTTGCAACGATATTGTTGGCTACCAAATATGCCCCAAGCGGGCCATTGGCGTTTCCTGTAACAGGATCCTCCGCGATGCCTATTGCTGGTGCAAACATCCTACCATGTGTCAGTATCCCTGGGTCGTCAGAATCAAGGGTGAACACAAAAAAGCCATTGCATCCGACTTTTGCGCTTAATTGCTTAAGTGCCTCCAAATTTGGGGAAAGCTTATTTAATGTGACTTTTGATTTTATTCCAATAATTACTTTGGAGTGCCCTGTAGATACGATTTGAATGGGGCATTGATCGCTCCGGTCGTCTTGATTTAGTCCAAGTGCATGAACGATCATTTTCTGATATGCAACTGCTATGGGTTTGATACTGATCTGTCCCTGCGTCATCGTTATCCTTATATTTCCATCAGTACCGGTAATCTTAACGGGCAGGATGCCGGCTTTCGTCTTTTGATAAGACAGGTTACCAGACGGCACCGGGTGTTCTAATGCCCTCACAAAGTGGGCGGCGATAGTTGCATGTCCGCAAATCGGCACTTCTGTAGTTGGTGTAAAGAAACGTACTTCGACATCATAGTTTGGATCATCATATTCGTTTTGAAAGATAAAGGCCGTTTCTGAGTTATTAAGTTCCCGGGCGATCAATTGCATCTGTTTTTCTGTAAGCCCATCGGCGTTAGAAACAACGCCGGCCGGATTGCCGGCAAATGGCACCTGTGTAAACGAATTGACCTGGTAAATGCGATATTTTTTCATGTTTATACGAGTTGTAAACTGGGGATTTAACACATACAATTCAATATCACTTATTGCCCTCATGCCTTATTACTGTCTAAAAATGAAAGAAACGATTGCAAAAAGCTTTCGGGATTTTCTTCAACAACCCAATGGGCGGTTCTTGGTATACTAACGGCGGTAACCCTTTCTGCTACCTCCAGCATCATATCTTTCATCAACCCGCCGCTGGTACTTATTTCACCACCAACAGCGAGTACGGGGATCGTAAGTTTTCCGTTTTGTGCAAGAAACGCCTTGTTGTCAAGCACATCCTGATCGAAGGCGCGGTAAACCTCCAGGCCAGCGCGGATAGCACCCGGTGCCGAATAGGCGCTCGTAAACACGTCAATATCTTGTTCACTGATGGCCGCAGTGTTAAAAATCCGATAACCAAAAAACGACTGCAGGTACTGCCGCTCTCGCCCCGAAATAAGCAGCTCGGGCAAGTCAGGCACTGTATGAAATGCAAAATGCCAAACCCGCGGGTGAGAACGGATGCTGTCAAAAGCCTGTGTACCGGGTAAGGGTGCGTCTATTACAACCAGATGAGAAATATGGTTTCGGAATTGCTGGGCATAAGCGTAAGCAACCATCAGTCCGATGTCATGACCAGCCATGATAATCGGCTGTTTTATATCAAGGTGTTGCGTTAAGAGCTGGTGAATGTCTGCGGCCATTGTACTTTTATCATAACCCGAAGCAGGCCGCCACGAATGACCGGCACCCCTGTAGTCCGGAACGATAACTTTATAGCCTGCCTTAGTCAGCCCGGGTATAATAAACCTCCACTCCCACCATGTTTGCGGAAAGCCGTGAAGCAATACAATCACCTGATCGCCTGTACCGACCTCCACATAATGGATGCGTGTACCAGCGTCGATAATTGCCATTCCATGCGTCATCATACCACCTTCCATTTTAATAATTTGTTCTGTCATAACATTGTTATCATTTATTAACGGTTGCAAATTTCGGTTGACCAGTATTTAATTTAGCTTTCGTTTCTAAGGAAGAAATGCCCCCGGCTTTCGAATCAAATGTTTTTAGAATTTCACTTATGCAGTTAGACGAGTTACATTATGCCATTCTGAACGAGCTCCAGGCCGATTCGCGTCTTAGTAATGCAGAAATTGGCAGAAGGATTGGCCTTACTGCACCGGCTGTCTCCGAAAGAATCAAACGAATGCAGAACGAAGGGATAATCAAGGGGTTTTCACTTGAGATCGACTTGGAACTATTGGGTTTTCAACAGCAGGCATTGATAGCTGTGAAACTGCCGCACGGGTATATTGATGCTTTTTTAAAAGAGGCAAAGAAGTTAAACGGCATTACTAATATCACGCATACAACCGGTGAATACTGTTTCTTTGTTACAGTCGCGGTCCAATCCACACGAGAACTGGAGCGAATCATTGATACTTTTGGCAAATTAGGCCAGACTACAACAGTTAATATATTATCTGTTCCGGTGCGCCACAAACCGGTTACCTTTACTCATACGGCATCTCGTGCGCGCCCGTAAACAACATTAATGCCAAAGGGGCACCATTGAGGCCATCTCCCTAAATTTTCAGGGTATAGTTTAGGTAATCAAATCACCTCCTAAAATCTCCATTTTTCTCTTAAAAACTCAAGTTTTCTTTAGCCCTTGCGGCTATACTCATTATTTTGAATCGTAGCACTTTTCGATTAACTTCGAAACGCACAGGATTTACTATTTGTAATATCCACGCAATCTAACCATCAAACCATATGATCTCTTTCCATAATAGTACCAATTTTATCTCCATAAAGAACATCACTTTGTTGCTTTTATTTACTGCTTGTGTAATTAGTTCAAAAGCCCAGCCTATGATAAACCTTTCAAAGTTTAATAAACGTACCGGGGTTAATGTACAGGTTGCGGGTAAGCAAATAGATATAAAATGGCCTGCCGGTAAAGATGACCATGGAAAACTAATTCTTGATCTGGAAAACGGGATGCCTTTATTTAAGAGCATTGGAATAAACACAGGCGCCGGGTTCAAGGAAATTGCATCCGGGCTCGATCCTGCTTACCTGCTTACAGTTGGCAAAAGAACCCTGGACCCTAAAAGCGGAGGTTGGGACGTTTTTTTTGACAGAGTTCCCCTAAAACCATACAAGTCGTATCCTGTTGAATTTACCAAGCATTCTGCAAACGTTATTAGTTCAGGCTCGCAAACAATCATCCGGATTTCTGATATGCAGGCATCATCATTTAAGGGAGTACTTGAAATAACGCTGTATAATGGCAGCCCTTTATTTAATGTAGCAGCTGTAATGGCTACAGAAGCCGATTCTACAGCTATTCTTTATGATGCCGGCTTGGTAAGTAAAACACAAATTTGGCAAAATTTATCCTGGTCTGATGTTAAAAATAAACTGCAGACTACCAAAGTAGTACATGAAGCAACCGCAACAAACCAAGAAGTAAAGTATCGTACAATTATTGGCCAAAGTAAGCAAGGAAGCCTCGCATTGTTTCCACCCCCTCATCAATACTTTTATCCACTTGATGAAGCTTTTAATTTAAAATTCACCTGGTACGGACAAAACTACCATAGTCAGTTGCCTGGCTACGGGATTGGTATTCGTCAGGATCCTCTTGGTGATAAGCGTTATGTGCCCTGGTTTAATGCGCCCCCTAAAACCCTTCAGCGTTTAAACTTTTTTTGCCTTATTGGTACTGACGCTCCTGCAAAGGTGTTGGAAGAGGTGAAGAGGTTTACACACGGGGATTCTTATGCTCCAATCCCGGGATATAAAACGATGGCCAGCCATTTCCATAATGAATTTATTATGGATGTGGTATTAAAGGGAGGGCCTGTTCCTGAAAAGCCTGAATTTAAAGATGTATTTAAGAAAATGGGGGTAAATATTGTGCATTTAGCTGAATTTCATGGGCCGGGCCATCCAAAAGGCCCGGATGAAGAACGTTTAAAAGAGCTGCAGTCCCTTCATGAACAATGTGCCCGGCTTTCTGACAAAAACTTCCTTTTGCTGCCCGGCGAAGAACCAAACAACTTTTATGGTGGTCATTGGCTAAGCTTTTTCCCCAGGCCGGTTAACTGGATTATGTCGAGGCGGGCAGACATGCCATTTGTTTCAACCGACCCTAAATTCGGTAAGGTATATCGTATAGGAAATAAAGATGAAATGTTGAAGCTGCTCGAACTGGAGAACGGCCTGGCCTGGACAGCACATGCCCGTACAAAGGCTTCAACCGGATATCCTGATGCTTATAAAGAGGAGCCTTTCTTTAAGTCTGCAACCTTTATGGGGGCAGCCTGGAAAGCTATCCCTGCAGACCTTTCCCTGCCAACATTAAGCAAACGCGTACTTAATCTTCTTGACGATATGTCAAACTGGGGATTAAAAAAACATATTATCGGAGAGTCCGATATTTTTACAATTACCGAACAAAATGAGATGTACGCACATTTAAATGTGAATTACCTGCAGCTTGATAAGATCCCGGATTTTAAAGACGGGTGGAAACCCGTGCTTGATGCAATGCGAAAAGGAAAGTTTTTTGTTTCTACGGGAGAAGTTTTGCTTCCGATTTTTACCGTCAATGGCAAAAAATCCGGCGAGACTGCTAAAATCACTCCTTCCGGCAAAACGAAGATCGTATTGTCAGCAGATTGGACCTTCCCTTTGAATTTCGCGGAGATAGTTTCAGGAGATGGTAAAAAAGTTTACCGTGAACGAATTAGTTTAAATAATACTGAAGCTTTCCGAAAAAATAAATTTGAATTTACTGTTAATTTAAAGGAAAGGAAATGGGTAAGGGTTGAGTTGTGGGATATTGCAGCAAACGGTGCTTTTACACAACAAGTTTGGTTAGAGTAAATTCAGCCGTTGATTGCTACCTGATCAGTAAAAAACAATAAAGAGACTATTAAACATCAGTTCATATTATGGAATGACCCTAATTGTCTGCCGGATAGAGAAATGGATTTCCGATCCGCTTGGTGTGCCTTATTTCTAATTTTAAAAAACTACTGATAATAATCCAATTTTTTCAAACATCATTTTTTAGCAGTTGTTGCTATTAAAAAATCATTGTTATGGCAAAGAATGAGAATGTATCAACAATTCACCGGAAAGGCAAACCAACCGGTAATGGCAGAGAAAACGAAGGGCTGAATGAAGCATTCGCCGGAACCGATCCGGAAACAGAAAACGAGATACGGGCCGAATATATTGATGAACAGACGGATCAACCGGGCGATAATGTAGAGGTAAGGCATCATAATCGCCATTTGCATAAAGGCGAGGAACTGGAGAGCTTTAAAGATACCGAAGAATAAGGCTGAATGCCTATTAAAGCAGCAGCACTTTAAGAGACAATATGCGATTTCCCGGCAAGTGCCAATTACTACTATGACACCTGTTTAATGTTTATAAAGTAATAAGCCATAAGGGATTTTCGGGTCTATCCAGGTTGCTTTTGGGGGCAATATTTCTCCTGCATCAGCAACCTCCTTCAGCTGTTCCACCGTAAGGGGGCAGAGTGTAAAAGCGACAGCGCAGGGATGTTCCGCTGTAAACGACAACAGTTCCTCCATCGCCTGCGGGCCGCCGATATAGCATATTCGCTTGTCTGTTCCCGGATCCGTCACTCCAAAAATCGGGCGTAGCAGCCTCTCCTGTAGTATTTCGGCATCAATCAAAGCCCCGGCTTCGTACCGGGGAGTTAAATGGAACCACTGCCCGCCGGCGAGCATACCCAAATGGTGCTTTGTTTCCGGCTCCACAGGCAAATTACCTGTTGATTTCCGGACAGTAAAGTCTTCTAGCAGGTTCAATAAAAGTTTTTCTTTTTCTATACATTCGCCTGGCAGGAGCACCCGGTGATAAGCGCGTATACACAATTGATCAGTGGCCATGTACAGGGAGGCGATGGAATTATACATCTGTATGCCCCGGGTTCTTTGCTCTTGTAGCAGGCGGCTGGCAGCGGCCAGGCGGTGATGACCGTCGGCCAGGTAAATAGCAGGAATACCCGCAAACGCTTCGGTCAGTTCCTGTATCACTGCCGGGTCCCCCACCTTCCATAAGTAATGAACACTGGACCCATTGCTCATCGTTGCTTTATTATTACCCGATTTGGTTTCCGTGATGATCCGGTTGATCGTCTCATCAGGCGTATAAGTTAATAATATAGGGCTGCCTTCCAGGCCCGTACATTCCCGGTAATTTTTCAAACGTCGTACGCTGTCGCTAAAAGTCTGCTCATGAATCCTGAGTGTGTCATCCAGTGAGCTTAATGCCCAAATGCCGGTTTGTCTTAAGTTGCCATGAACTATTTCGTAAATATAGAACCCCGGTGTTTGCTCCTGCCATAATTTGCCGTTATCCAGCATTTCCCGCAGCGTTTTGTCTATGGTCATGTAGCCGGCTGCTTGGCCTAGCGGCGTTTCCGGCCGCAAACGGGCTACATGCTCCAGGGAATCCTTCAGGGGTGCAAGTTTCTTTTCGGTTGTGCCGTTTCCCATCACCATCACCTGGGCGCCAAAGACCAGTTGGTCGGCATAGAAAGTGTTGGGGCGCAATGCGCAAAAGGGTTGTATGGTCGCCATATTAATAAACCGAATAATTAACTTCCTGTTCTGAATAAGCCTCCATGAATGCAACAAGCGCTTTTACGCTGCAGCCATTCGGACTATCAGCCATTACTGCAAAGGTTGCAGGTTTTAGTGATGCAAACTATAAGGTACCTATTATTTAGAATCCAATTCTAAAAAGGTCAATATATATACTGTTAGTTTCTATTTGAGCTGCAAAAAACCGCGTATTTTAGATTTCAACCCGGGTTCAGGCACAGTTAAATTAGCAACTCCGTACACTTTGAACTTTTCGCAAACTTAATTAAAAATGAAAATAAACCAGTAATTTCTTGCATACCAGCCCAAATTATTTTACTTTTCCCATACAATAGGAACAAAAATAAACGTATTTAATACACTAAGCCTATGTCCGAAGTCAAAACTTTGAGGCAATTTATCACTGAGAAGCAAGCGGATTTTCATCAAGCAGTTTAAAATGATCAATAACGTACTGGATAAAACGGACCTGGGAATTCTGAACATACTGCAACGGGATTCCAGGACATTCTACAAGGATATTGCCCGGGAGCTGCATAAGTCAGTAACCGCAATACATACGCGGGTAAGGCGCCTGGAGGACGAGGGCTATATTAAACGTTATACCGTTATTCTTGACCATAAAAAAGCCGGACGCGGCCTGATCGCCTACACCCAAGTTTGGATCGAAAAGCACAGCCAGGAAAGCATGATTGCCTTTCAGTCCGAAGTGATCAAGCTGAAAGAAGTCATGGAATGCTCACAAATGACGGGGACGTTCGATTTCTTATTGCGTATTGCCATTCGCGATATAGATGAATACAACGTTTTATATAATGAAAAGCTGCTCAAGCTGCCTAACGTAGACAATATGCAAAGTTTCTTTGTCATGTCAGCAGCGAAGAGTGAGACGGCCTATATACTGGGTTAGAATCGCGATGTATGTTACTATCTTCAAATCTTACTATCTCTAAAAAATCTGGAGAAAAAAAGCATTCCGATTCAACAGGCCATGTTTTATTGGGTCATACCATAACGAGCACATAGCAGTAACTAACTGATTTGTTAGTACGCAGATATCGGGATAAAGTAATACTTTTAGCTGATTTAGTGGCCCGGATACGCTAATCTGTTATTTCCAATAGTAACCTGAATTATAAATAAATTTACTCCATCTACCTATGAAAAATCCTTCGCATACATTCCGTAAGTACCGGATTGCACAAAAACTCATTGTCACTTGTTTGTGCTGTCTGCTATTACACATCAACGCATCGGCACAGCAACTCCGGGTTATAGTTGCCGGTCTGAATCACGATCATATTCATAATGTTTTACATGCCTTTAATGAAGGCCGTGTAAAAATTATTGGAATAGCAGAGCCCAACAAGCAGTTGTGGCTTAAATTTGGAAAGCAATATCATCTTCCTGACTCTCTTTTCTATACCGATCTTAAAAAACTGATCTTGCTGAAAAAGCCCGATGCCGTACTGGGTTATAACGAAGTAGCCGGCCATTTGAAAATAGTACAAATCTGCGCCCCCCTACACATTCCCGTAATGGTAGAAAAACCGCTGGCCGCTACGCTCCCGCAGGCGCTGGAGATTGAAAAACTGGCTAATCAATATCATATAAAAGTTTTAACCAACTTTGAAACAACCTGGTATGCCTCTTATAACAACGTCTATCATACGGTGAATACGGACAGCATAGGCAGTATTAAAAAAATAGTATTTCATGATGGGCACCAGGGACCAAAAGAGATTGGATGCAGCGCTGAATTTTTAAGTTGGCTTACCGATCCGGTTTTAAACGGCGCCGGAGCGATAAACGACTTTGGTTGTTATGGCGCGGACCTGATGACCTGGTTTATGAAGGGCCGCAAGCCTATTGCGGTAACTGCAGTTGCCAGGCACTATAAACCCGGTATTTATCCAAAGGTAGAGGATGACGCT
Organism: Mucilaginibacter sp.; assembly: GCF_041660805.1. GTDB lineage: Bacteria > Bacteroidota > Bacteroidia > Sphingobacteriales > Sphingobacteriaceae > Mucilaginibacter. The sequence continues at coordinate 58,326 of NZ_JBAZVP010000021.1, forward strand.
ACCATAATTGTAGAATATCCCGGTTCAACAGGAATCATTGAAGCGTCATGGAACTGGCCGTTTTCCATAAAAGATATGGAGGTATTTGGCGAAAAGGGCTATCTGCATGCGTTGGACGCCAAAAATATTAACAGCCGTATGCGTGAAAATATCAAAAGCAGTAAAATAGCTACGCCCTTACCTGCTGATATAAGTGACCCTATCGCCTATCTTTCTGCGGTATTGAATAACAGGTTGCCGGGAACAGATGATCTTTCTTCACTCAAATATAATATGATAGTGATGCGTATTTTAGATGGAGCCAAAAGATCTGCAGTAACCGGCAAACGGATATTGTTATAGAATGATTAGATTTAAAAAAAACGATGAGTGAGCTTAATGGATAATACCATAAAAAAACTTACAATGAAAAAAAAGTCGATCAGTATTATATCCGTTTTTATGATGATGACGGGGTTTATCTTAATTAGCCTGCAAGCCAGCGCCCAAACGGGAACGGAAAAGGGCGCCTGGAAACCTGATGCCGGTTTTGAAAGTCTCTTTGACGGAAGTACCCTTAATGGATGGTGTTACCTAAATAAAGAGGGCAAAGTCACAGAAAATTTTGAAGGAAAGACAGTATCATCAGACGGGCGCTATTCCGCTGCAAATGGAATCCTGGTAGTCAACTATCCTGTAGGGGTAGAACGAAAAATACAAGAGTCCTGGACCGTACGGGAATTTCCCAAAAACTTCGTTCTTAAAATCGAATTTCGCGCGTCTAAAAATGCGGACAGCGGCATTTTTTTACGAAAACAGCAACTTCAATGTCGGGATTATCTTGTGGCAGGCCCTTATAAGGACTTAAAAAACTACCGACCACAGGACTGGAACGTCATAACCGTGACTGTTAAAGACAATATTGCCCACTGCGAGTGCAATGGTGAAGTGCTGGAGAATGCATTGATTTTACCTGCAACCGGTCCATTAGGATTGGAGGGTGATCGTGGGCAAATGGAATATCGTCATATTCAAATAAAGGAATTACCATAGTTATACTTTAGCGATCCGATGTTTTAGATTTTCAAAAGTGATTTTCATTTGAGGAAAAAACCCTGAGATCATGGATTGTGACCCCCTTATATAGCTTGATTTTTTACCAGGGCAGGGAGGTTTTGGTTTCTTTTTGACTTATGGCCTCTTCTGTTATACCAGATGAAAAAACCGGTAACGGGCATAGCAGCACAGCAGAGTGCAATAAAGAAAGTGAGCAGCTTGGTAGGGATGCCGGCATAGGCGCCGGTATGCAGATCATAGTTCATACTTCTGAATTTCTCGCCTCCCTTTACATCCTGATCGCCATACTTCATCAGTAGTTTGCCATTATTACGGTCAAAATAATACCATTCGAACAGATGGGTGCGGTTTTTGGCCAGACGAACCTGAACATCCAACGGGTCAGTATCCTTTTCCCTGAAACGGATCGAAAATACATCAGCCTGGGGATGGATCTGCAAAAGGAGAGCAACCACGCTATCAGCCGCCCCAGGATCGTAAGTTTTATTCGGTGTCGACAAAGGTATGGCCCGTTTCTGGGATGCCTTTCCTCCATTAGCTACGTATTGAACAGACTGATCGGCCCAGTCGAAAGCGAAGACAAGGCCGGTAATACAGATAAGTAAAGCTGGTATAAGGATATAAAAACCCGATATATTGTGCAGGTCATAATTCAGCCGCTTTCCGCCAACATCGCGCTTCAATACAAGGGCCCTTTTGAAGGTCTTTGCCTTCCATTTCCTGGGGAACCAGAGAATAAGACCGCTCAGCAGCAACACAAAAAAGCATAGCGCAGAAGCCCCTGTCACTATGCCGCCTACCGTGTCGCCCAGCAGCAGGTTTCGGTGCAGGCTTAGCACCAATTGGAAAAACTCGTTACGGGTGTCTTCTACGTATACTACTTTTCCCTTATAGGGGTCTACATATACCCGGTAATAATATTTGTTATAGTTCCAGTAACCTATGCCCTTTTTGTCCGTTAGCGAAGCCCGGAATATCCAGGTGCGCCCTTTCGCCGGATAGATCTCACAACGGGAGATCTTAACTTTTGGCCCAAGGGCTTTCTGCGCCTGATCGCGGAGTACGCTAAAATTTTGAAAGTGACGGTTCGTGCCAGATTCGACATAAAACCGGTCATGATAAAAGTACTCCTTCAGTTCATCCGAGAAAACATTGATACAACCAGTCAGGCTTACAATCAAAACAACCAGACCTGTGCTCAGGCCCAGCCATTTATGCAACCAGAAAAATATCTTCCTCGCCATGGTTAAAAGTTATAGGAAACGTTAAGGCTCATGGTTGCGCCGTTGCCACGCACATACTCGGCGTCAATAGCGCGGTACTGGCTTACTACCGGGTAGTAAGAATTATTCAGCAGGTTCTCCACACCAAGGCCAGCCGACCACTTGGTGTTAAACCTGTAACCCGCCGACAGGTTGAAAATACTCACCGGTTTTACAGGCCCCTCGCTATTGGCATACAAACCATTAGAGCGAACGTCAAAACGGTCACGGCTTCCGGTGTATACCCAAAACAGTTTCATATCAAGCGAGTTCAAAGGGCGATAGCCCAGGTAAGCGGTCGCTTTTGGGGGCGCAATGCGCAGGCCGTTCATATACACTTTTGTGCCACTTGCCTGTTCGGCTTTGCCTTCCACAAAGGAGTAACTTCCTCCCAGTGTCCACTGCCGGTTTAAATAAATATCGGCAGCGATCTCGTAGCCATGGATCTTTTCCGGCTCGCGCTGAGGGACCAGGAAACCACCTACATCAACCAGGTTGGCGCCGAGTTTGGAAGTACTGATATAATAAGAAGCCGTTAAATTGACAATACCCAATCTGCTGCTGAAGCCGGCCTCATAATTATTGGTAATGATCGGGTCGGTTGCGATACTTTCCAGCGTGCCACTTGTCGCGCTTCGCAGGATACGCCCTAATTCATTAATGGCAAATCCCTGTGAAAAGCTTACAAACGGGTTGAAAATTTCATATTTGTTATAACGTAAACCGGCATTAAAGGTGGTAGCATTATAAGGTATCCTGCCACCTGTTACCGCAACACTGCCTTCGCCGTTCGGCCCTTTCGCAATAGTATTGAAATCCTGTACTTTAACACGGGCGTTTTCATAGCGTATACCTGCCTTTAAAACAAAATTGGTCATCAGGTCAATCTTCATTTGCGCGTACGGCGCAAGGTTAAGCATATTCATGTTCGGGATATATACCCTGCCATCTGTTAAGATCTGGTTGGTGCGGTCACTCAGCAAGTCGAGGCCATAGGTTAGTTCTCCGTCGCCAAGGCTACCCATCTTCCAGGGCGTGTTCAGTGTAAGGCGAAGACCTTTTTTAAATGACTGGATCTTCGTTTGACCGGGGCCGTACCAGGCTGTCCCCTGCGCTACATACCGGTTCATAGATACAAAACCATTATAATAGGCCGAAACATCCAGGGAACTTGACAAAGGCAAGGCGTTGTTATGATAAGAAAGCAAGGCATTGTGGTTATAAGGTGTGCCTGCCGCTTCTCCGGGGTCTTCGCCTTTTTTACCAACGGAAGGCGTTACCCCATATTTACCGGTTACGTTGATATAATCGGTGTTCTGTACGCTTCTGAACAAATTATACGAAGCTACGATCTCGCTATGCTCATCCGGCTTGTAGGCCAGTTTTACAAAGGCATTGTAAAGTGAGTTTTCACCAAGTCCGTCAGCCTGGGCATTCACGTTTCCTTTGGCGTCTTTTAATACCCCGGTATAGTTGTAAGTACCGTTAACTACATAAGAAAACTTCTTCACCGTGCCAGAAAAGCTTTGTGAAAACCGGTATCCTGCGGTGTTTGAAGGATGAACCAGGTTGCCATTGATCCCAACGCTGGTTGTGCCGCTGAACGTTTTATCCGCAACGGGCTTTTTAGTAATAAAGTTGATGATACCGCCTGCAGACCCATTGCCGTAGATGGAGGTTGCCCCCTTAATGACCTCAACCCGTTCAATAACTGCAGGATCAAGTGTGCGGATATCGCGGCTTCCGTTCATGAGCGGCGTCGATTGGGGGATACCGTCGATCAGTACCAATACCTGACGGCCGCGCAATGTTTGGCCGGCATTGGTTGCCTTATTACTGGAGGTTCCAAGTCCCGGAATGGTGTTTCCAAGGATGGCGGCAATAGAAGGATTGACATTCAGTTGTTCCTTAATGGCGCGTGCAGTTAGGATAGTGACCGAAGAAGGAACATCTTTCAGGCTTTCCGGTTTTCTTCCGGCAGTAACAACTACTTCCGAAAGCGCATTCCCTGCCTGGAGCACAAAAGAAACCTGGATGGTGCTGTCGGCGATAAGCTCCAACTCTTTTACCGCGGTTTGGTAACCTACAAGGCTAACACTGATACGATGGGTACCGGTAGGCAGGCCTTTGATCAAAAATTTACCCTGCACGTCTGTAGGGCTGCTATTGCTACCGTTTACCGTAACGGTCGCATATTTCAACGGTTGGCCTTCTGTATCATTTACTGTACCTGTTAGCGAGGCTTTCAAATTGTCTTTGTTTTGCCCAAATAAGGTGGCAGGAGACAAAATGTTAGTTATTAAAAATAATGTAAATATCAGTATGACTTTTAATGGATTATAGAAGCTCTCAAAATCAGCTTTTAGTACAGTATTGCGCATATAATGACGTAAAGGTTAAAACTGCGGCAAAGGTATATTTATTTAGACTTATTACAAATAGAGTTAAGGTATTAATATGAATTAGGGGACATTAATAGTAAAAAAGTTCCTCCGGTTGCTGCTAACGCGTTACCACAGTTTAATAATAAGGGTGCACCCGGGGTTATTTTTATTACTATTCATTATAGATTTTTCTACTATCCGTATAGAATTTATCGATTATGATTATAAAATCCAATATCCTAATTTTATAATCTTCTGAAGTGATCTGATATTAATAAGTTCAATACAATAAACCTATAAAAAATGGAAAACGATTCAAATGACATCAGTAAATGTCCGTTTCTAAACGGCAGTATGAAGCACAATGTTGGCGGAGGTGGCACCAGGAACCGTGACTGGTGGCCAAATCAGTTAAAGCTGAATATCCTGCGTCAGCAATCTTCTTTATCAAACCCCATGGGTGAAAATTTTAGCTATGCGGAAGCTTTTAAAAGCCTCGACCTGGAAGCTGTAAAAAGAGACCTTCACGCGCTGATGACCGACTCACAAGACTGGTGGCCGGCAGACTTTGGCCACTATGGCGGTTTGTTTATACGCATGGCCTGGCACAGTGCCGGCACCTACCGTGTAACGGATGGCCGTGGCGGCGGCGGTGCAGGTTTGCAACGTTTTGCACCGCTTAACAGCTGGCCGGATAACGTGAGCCTTGATAAAGCCCGCAGGTTGCTTTGGCCCATTAAACAAAAATACGGACGCAAAATTTCCTGGGCCGATCTGATGATCCTTAGCGGTAACATCGCGTTAGAATCTATGGGTTTTAAAACTTTTGGATTTGCCGGTGGGCGCGAAGATGTATGGGAAGCAGACGAGTCAGTATATTGGGGCGCTGAAACCACCTGGCTGGGTAACGATAAGCGTTATGCCGATGGTTCGCCGGGTGCAGTAGAGGGTCATGGCGTACTGGTATCTGATGAGGATGCAGATGGCGATATCCATTTACGGAACCTGGAAAAACCACTTGCGGCTGCACATATGGGTTTAATTTACGTTAATCCTGAAGGCCCCGATGGTAACCCCGACCCTATTATGGCCGCAAGGGACATTCGCGAAACCTTTAGCCGTATGGCGATGAATGATGAGGAAACAGTTGCCCTGATAGCCGGCGGGCATAGCTTTGGCAAAACACATGGAGCATCTACATCTGACCATGTAGGTAAGGAACCGGAAGCTACCGATATAGAGTTGCAGGGCTTTGGCTGGGCCAACCAATATGGATCGGGCAAAGGGCCGGATACTATTACCAGCGGGATTGAAGTGACCTGGACAAAAACACCAACCCAATGGAGCAATAACTTTCTTGAGAACCTGTTTGGCTTTGAGTGGGAACTGACAAAGAGCCCGGGTGGCGCACATCAATGGGTAGCAAAAAATGCGGAAGACATTATACCTGATGCTTATGACGACACCAAAAAACATAAGCCAGCCATGCTTACCACCGACCTTGCTTTAAGGCTCGATCCGGCTTACGAAAAAATATCGAGGCGCTTTTTAGAAGATCATGAAGCTTTTGCAGATGCTTTTGCGCGTGCATGGTATAAATTAACACACCGTGATATGGGGCCGCGTGAACGTTACCTTGGCCCTGATGTGCCACAGGAAGAACTGCTTTGGCAAGACCCAATCCCAGCAGTTGATCATCAACTAATAGATGAAAATGATATTGCAACCCTGAAAGCGAACATATTAGGATCCGGCTTAAGCGTGTCAGAACTGGTTTCCACAGCGTGGGCTTCGGCTTCTACTTTCCGTGGTTCTGATAAACGCGGCGGTGCCAATGGTGCACGCATTCGTTTGGCCCCGCAAAAATACTGGCAGGCAAACAATCCAGCGCAGCTGCAAAAGGTCCTGAACGTACTGGAGGGGATCCACAAAGAATTTAATAGTGCACAGGCGGGGGGTAAAAAAGTTTCGCTGGCTGATCTGATCGTACTGGCCGGTTGTGCCGGCGTTGAAAAAGCTGCTAAAGATGCGGGGCAAGATATCACAGTTCCGTTTGCGCCTGGCCGTATGGACGCCTCACAGGAGCAGACCGATGTGGAATCATTTGGCTACCTGGAGCCTGTTGCCGACGGTTTTCGTAATTACCGCAAATCAAAGATATCTGTAGCAACCGAAGAATTACTGATTGATAAGGCCCAGTTGCTTACATTAACTGCACCGGAGCTGGCAGTATTAATAGGCGGCCTGCGGGTATTAAATATAAATTTTGATGGATCCAGGAATGGCGTTTTTACATCCCGCCCGGGCCTGCTAACTAACGACTTCTTTATAAACCTGCTTGATATGCGCACCGCATGGAAAGCAATAGCTGCCGACAAAGAGCTTTACGAAGGCAGCGACCGGGCTACCGGTGAAATCAAATGGACAGGTACCCGCGCCGATCTGGTATTTGGCTCTAATTCCGAACTGAGGGCTGTTGCCGAAGTATACGCAAGCGCGGATGCACAAGATAAGTTTGTGAAAGACTTTGTAGCCACCTGGAATAAAGTGATGAACCTGGACAGGTTTGATTTAAAAGATCATAGGTAATTAGCCTTTTGACTCCTATCTTCTGAACCAGAGATGATCATTATACTAATATCACACAGAACTAAAAAGGCACCTATCCCACGGTGCCTTTTTTATGGGCTTTGCAAAATTGAGTTCATCAGCCGCTCAGCAAGATCAGCGCAAGTTTCATTTGGCGTTTAATACCCCGAGGCATCCCGCACTGAAATAATAGAATCGTTACAGGAATTATGTTGAAGGGCGAATTCAATATCCCCCCTTATAATGATATTTAATGCTTTGCTTGATTTTTTAAACACAGCACGTACATTTGATATAATCAACTAATCTGCCTAAAATGAAATTTGGATTCTTTTTATCTGCGTTATTGTTAACCTTACCGGTACACGCACAAACAGATACGGCAAATAAAGCTGCTACTTCTATCGTAAAAGAGGATTTTGGCGATGATTGGGCCGACCTGCGCCATTACGAAACCGAAAATAAATCACTGCCCGCACCCGCACCCGGCGAAAAGCGTGTTGTATTTTTAGGCAGCTCGATCTTCGAATTCTGGAAAACACGGATGCCAGAATATTTTGCCACTCATAAAGCCTACATTGACAGAGGCATTGGCGGGCAGATCTCTCCGCAACTGCTCCTCCGTTTTCAGCAAGACGTAATAGCGCTAAAACCAAAGGCTGTAATTATACTGGCGGGCAGCAACGATATTTCAGGCTCCCGGGGCCATGTAACCACCGGACGCATTTTAGATAATATCAAATCGATGGTAGAACTTGCCCGTGTGCATAATATTAAGCCCATCTTATGTGCTTATTTACCTGTAAATGAGTACCCCTGGCGCAAAGGCATAGAACCCGCCGGTAAGATCATCGCACTTAACAATGCTATCAAAGTTTATGCCGCCCAAAATAGACTAACCCTGCTTGATTATTTCACCCCGCTTGCTGATAGCCACAGCGGCCAAAAAGCGGAGCTGACCATTGATGGCGTACATCCCAACGCAGCCGGGTACAAAATTATGGCTAAAGTAACAGACGAGGCCATTGCAAAAACACTAAAATGAATTCCCGCAGAGATGACAACAATGTTGTGTTTCAGTTACATAATAAACGTAACTAACCGCGCTGAAAAACGTATACAACATCACCAAACCTGCCGGGCTGACACAGTTTTATAAACCATAATTAAATTTTAAGTGCTTACAGGCAAGCTTGTTATTAACTTTTTAAGATGTCAACTTTTACTTATAGGTGTGCTTGCACCTATAGCCTGTTTCTCTCAGAATCAGAGTTTGAAGTTTGAACACATCGGCACAAGGGAAGGCCTGTCGCAGATCGATGTCAGCAGTATTATCCAGGATAGCCGCGGTTTTATGTGGATCGGTACCGGGAATGGCCTGAACCGGTATGACGGATATAAGTTTATTGTATACAGGTTTGACACGGATAACAGGAATTCTTTAAGTAACAATGTTATTAATGACCTTGCTGAAGATCGTTTTGGCAACATCTGGATAGCCACAAAGGAAGGTTTAAATAAGTTCGACAGGGCATCCGGCCGTTTTACCAGGTATCTGCATAACGATCATGACAAGGCTAGCCTGGCAAACAACGTTATCAACAGGATCAGTTTCGACAAAGCGGGAAATTTATGGGTAGCCACCCAGGGCGGTGGCCTGGACTGCCTGGATGTCAAAAGAAACCGATTTAAGCATCATATTCATTCGGATGCCGATCGGTATAGCCTGAGCAATGACAATGTACATACCGTTTTCACAGATTCAGCGGGTCGTATCTGGGTAGGCACAGCTGCCGGGGGATTAAATCTTTACCAGCCTGCCAGCAATACCTTTTCAAAATTCATATACATCAACCCGGCAACGAAAGCCATTTCCGGTGATAATATCATTTGCATTTATGAAGATAAGACCCGAAACCTGTATTTAGGTACCCAGTCTGAAGGCGTATATGTTTTTAATACAACGAAACGTTCTTTTAAGCATTTAAAAAATGAAGACCGGTCAGGCAACAGCAGTTCGGTGAATACGATTAACAGCTTGAACCAGGATGATAAAGGAAACCTCTGGATCGGCGCTGAGCATGGCGGTTTAAGCATATTAGATAAGGGTAGCCATTTTTACAATTACCAGCATGATGATATTGACAATAACAGTATCAGGGGTACAACTATTAACGCCATTTATAAGGACAGGAGAGGTAATATTTGGCTGGGCGCGTTTGGCGGGGGAATTAATCTGTATAAAAAAGCCACTGCCAATTTTGAACTTTATCAGCATAACTCCTCCCCTGCCAGTTTATCGAGCAATTTCGTTCTGGACATTTTCGAAGATAACGTCAAAAACATCTGGATTGGTACCGACGGAGGCGGGCTCAATAAATTTAACCCGGCGTCCGGTTCATTTATTCACTATAAACAACAACCTGCGGGCAAAAACGGCATAACCGGCAATTATGTATTGACCACCACCCAGCACCCCGGAGGCAAACTATGGATCGGCACCTGGGGCGATGGTATCAGCATATACGACCCAAAGACCGGGCAGTTCAAAAATCTGAAAAAAGATCCTGCCAACACCGACGGCCCCGGTGGGAACAACGTTTATTGTATCCTGCATACCAAAGATCAAAATACCTGGCTGGGCACTTTTAACGACGGCCTGGACTTTTACGATCACCAAACGGGACGGTTCAAGCATTTTAAACACGATGCTGCAGATGCGCAAAGCATCGGCAGTAACAGTATCTATGATCTTTGTGAGGACAATAACGGCAATCTGTGGATCGGGACGAATGATAACGGACTTGATCAGTTAGATCTGAAGACCAATCGCTTCACGCATTACAGGCACCAGGAAAACCAGGCCAGTCTGAGCAGCAATACCGTAATTGATATTTTTTTAGACAGCAAAGGTAAATTATGGCTTTGCACAATAAGCGGGCTAAATTTATTTGACCCGGTCACTAAACGCTTCACCGTTTTCACAAAAAAAGACGGGCTCGCCAGCGATATCATTTATGCCATAAAAGAAGATAGTAACGGCATGCTCTGGTTAAGTACCAACAGCGGGCTGTCCAGGTACGATCCGGCGACCGGTTCATTCAAAAATTATACGACAGAAGACGGCTTGCAGGGAGATGAATTCAAACCGCATTCGGCACTTAAAACCAGGGACGGCAAACTTTTTTTCGGAGGTATAAACGGCTTTAACGCGTTTTATCCTGAACAGATCACCGGGCCGGGTGCTTTTGCGCCTTTGGTGGTCACTTCATTTCTCGTTTTTAATAAACCTCTTGGTATCGCGGCTAACAGCGGTGATAAGAATGCCCAGAAGCAAGATATAGCAGATACAAAAGACATCCGTTTATCCTATAAGCAATCAACTATTTCACTGGAATATGCCGCCCTGGACTTCAGATCGGCCGACAGAATGAAATACGCGTTTATACTGGAAGGCTTTGAAGCCGACTGGAATTATGTAGGCAGCAGGAATACCGCATCCTACACCAATCTCCCGGCAGGCGACTACCGCTTCAAACTCAAATATCAAAACAGTGCCGGAGAATGGTCGCCCGTCAGCTCTATACTTGAAATTACCATCGTACCGCCCTTTTGGCTCACCTGGTGGTTTATACTTTTTGCCCTTATATGCACAGGTCTGGGAATCTACGGAATTTTTAGATACCGGGTAAAAGCAATAAAGCTTAGGCAGCTGGTTTTGGAGCGGCAGGTTCAGGAACGCACAGAACGGCTGGCCAAAATGACAATTGATGAACACCGGGCCCGGGAAGAAGCGGAAAAAGCCAATGAAGCGAAAAGCCTCTTCCTGGCCTCTATGAGTCATGAGATCCGTACGCCCATGAACGGCGTGATTGGTATGGCCACCCTGCTGTCAAGCACGTCACTTACACCCGAACAGGAAGAGTATACAGAAACCATTAAGAATTGCGGAGACGCGCTTTTGTCTGTCATTAACGACATACTTGATTTTTCGAAGATCGAATCAGGGAATATGGAGCTCGATGAACACAAATTCAATTTACGAAACTGTGTCGAAGGCGTATTAACGGTTTTTGCGGGCAGCGTCTCCAGACTAAATCTGGATATGGTTTACCAGATAGCAGCAGATGTGCCGTCAGAGGTTTATGGCGATGAAATGCGGTTAAGGCAGGTATTGCTTAACCTGGTGGGCAACGCCGTTAAGTTTACCAATGAGGGTGAAATAGTTGTGGACATAACAGCCTCTCGTGGCAGTTATACGGATCTTGAATTATTGTTCAGCGTTCGGGATACCGGCATAGGGATACAGGAAGAAAAATTAAGCAGGCTGTTCAAGGCTTTCTCGCAGGTTGACTCCGGAACCACAAAAAAGTACGGTGGCAGCGGACTAGGGTTGGCTATCAGCAAAAGGCTTATCGAATTGATGGGAGGAGATATTAAAGTAGTAAGTGAGCCCGCTGTAGGAACAACCTTTCATTTTAACATCAGGTCGAAAATCGCTTATGAAAACAAAGCTACCCCGGAGGTCCAGCCTTGTTTAAAAGGTAAAGAGCTCTTAATCGTTGATGATAACGCTTCCAGCCGGTCAGCTTTAAAAGCCCTGTTGATGCAATGGGGAGGCACAGTGTCGGTTGCCGCGTCAGGCCAGGAAGCGCTAAAAGTCCTTGCCGGCAACGGCAAGACTGACCTTGTGCTTACTGATTTTAAAATGCCGGTAATGAACGGCATTGAACTGGCACAGGACATCCGGCGCAATTATCCGTCCTTAAGAATGATCCTGCTGGGTGCAACAGGCAATGAATTGAAAAAAGAAGACGCCTCTCTTTTTTGCGCCATTGTTACCAAACCGATAAAATATCAGGGGCTGTTCAATAGCATGGTGAACCAGTTTAATAACGTGGATATAATAAATCAGGATCAAGCCAAAAAAAGCCTTTTCTCGGTAGATTTCGCAAAGGATTACCCCATGGATATCTTAATCGCAGAGGATAACCTGATCAACCAGAAACTAATTTTGCGCATATTGACGAAAATGGGTTATGAGCCTGATACGGTTGCAGATGGTTCGTTAGTATTGACATCACTTGCGCAAAAAAGCTACCGGCTTATTCTTATGGACGTGCAGATGCCCGAAATGGATGGCCTTGAAGCTACCAGGCGAATAAGGCAGAACAACGAAATTTTGCAGCCGGTTATCGTAGCCATGACGGCCAACGCCATGCCGGAAGACCGGGAGATATGCATTGATGCCGGTATGGACGATTATCTGAGCAAACCGATAAAGCTGGGAGAAATAATATCAATTTTAGAAAAATGGTGGCAAAGCCCCGGGATGGATTTACTCATAAATAAAAAAACAAAAGGCTAATGGCCCGCACTTGCCCCGGGCTATAAAGATTGGAAACTGATTATTTTCAGATAGTGTTAGCTCGCTGCCCTGGTAAGGTTGCTTACGTTATTATTGTAGCTGTCGAGATACTCGCGCGGCGAACTGCCTATTATATACTTAAACACGCGGTTAAAGTTATTAATGCTTTTAAAACCACAGTTATAAGCGACCGTTGAAATACTTGCAAACTTATGTTCAGTAAGCTTTTTACAGGCCTCGTTAATACGTATCTCATTAAGGAATGATATAAATGTATGCCCGGTATGCTTTTTAAAATACCTGCAGAATGATTCGGGTGTCATGCAGGCAACTTTTGCAACATCTTCCAGCGTGATTGATTCGCTGTAGTTTTGCATTATAAAATTATAGATATTACCTATCCTGATCCCCTCATTCTCTGTAATGCCCGGCAGGCTGCCAAAGGCAGACAAGGGGCCGAGTTTCACATTTATCTTTTGCAGATTTTTAAGCAAATTAAAAAAGGCGATCAGTTGGTCACAGCCTTTGGCCCTCTTTACCGAGTACATTACCTGCGATATTTTATGAGAATAATCTGCCGGCACCTTAAATCCTTGCTGATGTTGCTGAATAAAGATCTTAAAAACTTTCATTTCGGGCAGCTCAAACATAGACGAAAGCAGGCCGCTGGGGTTAAAAAAAATGGTTATCGCTTTTACCCTCAGGCTGCTATCGGGCTGATAATATTCCTGGTTGCTTTTAAATAAATGCGGCAGGTTAGCCCCTAATAAAAATATATCGCCAGGGCCAAAAGTATGCATGTTGTTACCTGCTATTAAAGTACCCTCCCCTTCCTGTATCCAGGTGATTTGCGCCTCCTGGTGACGATGCAGGTAAGGATAATGATGCGGCAGGTTAACCTGCTCTGCAATCACACTTTTATCGTGTGCTACCGGTATTGTAAACTGTAGTACTTTCATGTGTGGGTAATTTAATATATGTTCAATTTACAATATTAACTTAAAACACCAACACATAATGCTAATTAGGGTAAAATATGGATAGTATTTGATATATTAATATGATTTGGGCTAAATAAAAATCAAACTAACTGTAAAAAATACAGGGCTGCCGAAACATTGTTCGGCAGCCCTGTATTAGTAGTGTAATTATTAGCTAAAACCTGTCGGGAGAGAAAGAATCGACAGGAATGGACAGTTTCGCTTCACTGATAAGCTCGCTCACGAGCTTGCCCGTTGCCGGGCCGAGCCCTAAACCCATCATACCATGGCCTGTTGCCACCACCAGGTTACTATATTTTTTGTTTCGCCCAATATATGGCAATCCATCCGGCGATGACGGCCTGAAACCAAACCAGATATCTTTTTCTGCCGGCAAGCCCGGCTGCAGATCGGGCAGGTATTGCGGAATGGCCTCAACAATACCTCTAACCCGGTTCATGTTAATGCGGTTGTTCATTTTACCCAGTTCCATCGTACCGCCGTAACGGATGCTGCCCCCCATGGGGGTTATGGCCACTCGTGCCTCACACAATAAAGCCGGAATGTTCATGCGCTGCTGTGGCTCGGCAACCATAAAAGAATAGCCCTTGCCAGGCATTAATGGCACTTTAATATCAACCAGCTTAGCTATCCCCGGCGACCATGAGCCGCCGGCAATAATATACTCATCGGCCGCCCATTGAGTGTTGCCTGTTAATACGCTTTTTATTTTATTGCCCGATACTTCTATGCGGGTTACCTCGTGGTTCCGCATAATTTTAACACCAGCGTTTTGCAAGTAGGAAACCAGGTCTGCCATCAATTTATTTGGATACAAGTGCGCATCGCAACGGTAGTGCACCGCTCCCAGCACATCCAGCTTTAACCCGGGCTGCAACTGGCGGCATTCCCCGGGGTTAAGAACGGCCATATCCAGGCCCAGCTCACGGCCTTTTGCGGCCAAATGGGCTTCTTCCTCGGCACCTTTTTCGGTTTTGTAAAACATCAGGATCCCCTTTTCTTTCAGCTCGAAATCAAAACCGGGCTCTTTATCCAGCTCTTCATACAGGGATTTACTTAATAATGCCAGGTCACGCAATGGTTCGGCAGAGCGCTCTACATGCCTCTCGTTGGCATTTTTGATGAATTTCATCCCCCAGGAGATAAGTTCAGGGTTCAGTGACGGCTTTACGTAGAAGGGGCTTTTGCTGTTAAACATCCACCTGATGCCCTGATGCAGCATACCGGGGGCTGCCAACGGAACAAAATGGCTTGGCACTATCATACCCGCATTGCCAAACGAGCAGTTATCGGTAAGATCGCCTTTCTCCAATATGGTAACCCGGTATCCGGCCTTTGTCAAATAATATGCAGAGCTAAGTCCTATGATCCCCCCGCCAATAATTAATACATTAGCCATAAAACGCTATTTTCAATATTTTTTGTTCTTTAAATTACCTGGAAACCATATGCGTAAGGATCATCTTCCGGATCTATACTGATGGTATTGTAGCCGTAAACCTTGGCCCAGCCCTCAACGCTTGGTATGATGGCGTCAAAGTTTTCAAGCTTTACTACCTCTTCAACTTTACCGGTGAATTTACTGCCGATAATACTTTCGTGGATGAAAGGCTCGCCTTGCTTCAACTTGCCCTTAGCGTGCCATTGTGCCATACGTGCCGATGTACCCGTGCCGCACGGTGAGCGGTCAATTGCTTTATCGCCATAAAAAACGGCGTTACGCGCGGTTGCATTTGCTGATAAGGTGGCGCCAGCCCATAACACATGCGAGCAGGTGTTGATTGTAGGATCCAGCGGATGCACAAAGGTGTACTGCTCGTTAATACGTTTACGAATTACCTGGCTCCAGGCAATCAGTTGCGATGCGGTATAGTTTTCCAGCCCGGGAAAGTTTGGTTGCGGATCAACAATGGCGTAATAATTACCGCCATAGGCTACATCAAAAGTAAGGGTACCCAAATCAGGGCATTCTACCTGCAGATTTTCTGCTGCCAGGTAAGCCGGCACATTACGCAACTTTACTGATGTAACCTTTTTACCATCCTGCTTATACTCAATTAACACCAAACCGGCGGGCGCTTCCATACGTACTATACCGGGTATTTTTGGCTGGATAAGTCCTTCTTCAATGGCGATAGTAATAGTGCCGATAGTACCATGTCCGCACATGGGCAGGCAGCCGCTTGTTTCGATAAATAATACCGCCACGTCGTTCTCAGGGTCATGAGGCGGATACAGGATACTGCCCGACATCATATCGTGCCCGCGGGGCTCAAACATCAATCCTTTACGGATCCAGTCGTACTCGTTTAAAAAATGCTGGCGTTTCTCGCTCATGTTGGCCCCCTTCAGGTTGGGGCCGCCGCCTGCTACTAACCTTACCGGGTTACCACAGGTATGTGCATCTATGCAAAAAAATGTTTTATTGCTCATTTAGTCCTTTATCCATTTGTTATCAACCTTACGCCATATGTTAAGCGGATTACCGTCTTTCAATTCGTCGGGCAAAAGGGCGTTGTCCCAATCCTGCCAGGCAAACGGCCTCACAAAACGGTAAATAGCTGCAGTGCCAACAGAAGTAAAACGGCTGTCATTAGTAGCCGGGAACGGGCCACCATGCTGCATAGCCGCACAAACTTCAACCCCGGTAGGTACGCCATTAAGAATAATACGCCCCGTTATATTTTGCAATGCCAATAAAAGCCCGGCATGTCCTTTCAGTTCGTTCTCAGCAGCCATCAGGGTTACCGTAAGCTGCCCTTCCAATGCTGTTACAACGGCTAAGCGTTGTGCCTCATCATCGGCCACTACCAATAATGAATACGGCCCAAAGATCTCCTCCTGAAATTTGGGGTTGTTAAGAAATGTGGCCGCGCTAACCTCTACCACTTTAGCGGCAGACTGGTTGACCAGACCGGCGTTTGTAACCTTTGATTCGGCCAGCAGCGTAATGCCGTCCTCGTCCAATATAGTTTTTGATGATGCATGATAGTTTTCACAAATGCCGGCAGTAAGCATCGTTGCCGGTGGCACCTGCTCCACGGCGTTTTTCAGCGCTGTTTTAAACACATCCAGCGAAGCTGATTTAACCGCGATGAGCAAGCCCGGGTTTGTGCAAAACTGCCCCGCGCCCAAGGTAATAGAGCCTGCGTATTTTGCGGCAATACTTTCGGCGCTGTTATCCAATGCTTTTGGCATTAATAATACCGGGTTTATGCTGCCCATTTCGGCAAATACCGGGATAGGTTCTTTTCGCTCCTGCGCCAGCTTTATCAGCGCCATACCCCCCTTATAAGATCCGGTAAATGTTACGGCCTTTGTTTGGGGATGTTTAACCAATTGCCCGCCAACGGCATAACCATCATCATATAATAACGAGAACACGCCATCGGGCATATTGCATTGTTTAGCTGCTTTAACAATGGCCCCGCCCACTAATGCGCCGGTGCCGGGGTGTGCCGCATGTGCCTTTACTATTACCGGGCAACCTGACGCCAGTGCCGAAGCGGTATCGCCGCCGGCTACCGAAAACGCCAGCGGAAAATTGCTCGCACCAAAAACCACAACCGGCCCTATAGGGATCAGCATTCTGCGGATATCCAATCGCGGCAACGGCTTACGATCTGGCAGTGCATTGTCAATAACAGCATCTACCCATGAACCTTCTGCCAGCAAATCGGCAAACATTTTCAACTGGCCTGTTGTGCGGCCCAGTTCGCCCTGTAAACGGGCTTGCGGCAATCCGCTCTCCTGCATGGCCCGGTTTACCAATACTTCGCCTATGGCATTAAGCTCGTTAGCTATAACCATTAAAAAAGCCGCCTTTTTAAGATTACCGGCATTTTTGTAAACGTTAAATGCGGCTGTTGCCGCATTTAACGCATTATCGATATCCTGTTGAGTGGCTGTACTGAACTCCCCTTCGAGCTTACTGCCGGTAGCTGCCGCTATCCCTGTAAACTTTTTACCGTCGCCATCAACATAGCTGCACGCTACAATATTTTTTGTATTCATTTAATTGAGTTATGCTGTTACTTCACTTAACTTACCCCAGCTACCTGCAGGCAAAACCGGGCGAACAGCCAATGCATCATCAATAATTTTTTGCACCTGCGCACGCTCCGCTCCCTGCAATATTAAACGCGGCGCACGTACGGTTTCGGTACCAATGCCTGTAGCAACTTCGGCCAGTTTAATGTATTGTACCAGTTTGGGGTGTATATCCAACTCTAAAACAGGCAAAAACCAGCGGTAAATAGCTAAGGCTTCGGCAATGCGGCCAGCTTTTACCAGCCTGTAAATGGCAACAGTTTCCTTAGGGAAGGCATCAACCAGGCCGGCTATCCAGCCATCCGCGCCCATTACAAGGCTTTCCATAGCTAAAGGGTCAACCCCGGTCATAATCTTAAACCTGTCGCCAAATCGGTTTATCATACGGGTAACGTTTGATACGTTACGGGTTGATTCTTTTACCGCCTGTATATTGTCATAAGCGGCAAGTTCTTCAAACATATCAAGGGTAACCTCTATTTTATAATCAACCGGGTTGTTATATATCATGATAGGCAAAGGTGTGCTTTTGGCTATCGCGCCGAAATAGGTAAGCGTTTCATAGGTATCGGCATTATACCGCATTGGCGGCAAGGCCATTAAGCCATCAGCACCTAAATCAAGCGCTTTTTGGGCAAGTGCAATAGCAGCTTTAGTGGTTTGCTCGGCAATGTTCAATAAAACAGGTATTTGCCCGTCTACAAATTTAATTGTATGCGCAAGCAACGCAAACCTTTCTTCATCACTTAAAACGCTGGCTTCTCCCAGTGAGCCGCCCAATACGAAGCCATTTACACCAGCTTCCATCTGTGCGTTTAAATTCTTATCAAAGGCATCAAAATCAAGTTCGTCGTTTGCTGTAAACTTTGTTGTTACTGCCGGGAAAACACCTTTCCAATCAAATTTTATCATTGTTTATTATTTGTTCAAAATTAGCTTTTCACTCAAAAGAAACAATACCACCGTTTAACATATTATAGCAGTATATTATCATATACAGCTTAATAAGGATTATCAGGCATTGCATCAAACGACCGCCAGCAGTAACACTTGAGATCTTTCAAATTTTTAATCCAACTTTCTTTATAGTTCGATCTTATTGGCAAATCAAAGTTAGCCTTACTATCTCATTGGAAGTCCTTTGATCTTTGTAAAAAAAGATCAAAGGACAAAACCATTTTTATCAGGAGATTTTAAAAGAGCTTAATTTTTTGTAACGTTGACTAATTCAATTTTACCATTTACTCTTACCTTGACCTTATTGCCCAAACGTGACCCGATCTTGTAGCTGGTCACTTTACCGTCATTCCATTCCATATCAACCGTATAGTTACCCCTCGCCTTAAATCCATGAATCTGACCATGTGCTTTCCAGGCTTCAGGCAGCGCGGGCAACAGATCAACAAATCCGGCATGGCTTTGCACCAGCATTTCAGCAATAGCCGCGGTTCCACCAAGATTACCATCGATTTGAAACGGCGGGCCGGCGCCTAATAAATTCGGATAAACCCCGCCTCCGGCACCATAATTCATTCCCGTTTTTAGGGTCATTCGCATTAAGGTTGTAAATAATTGAAATGCCCTGTCGCCGTCATGCAGCCTTGACCAAAAAAGCATCTTATAAGCCAACGACCAGCCAGTGCCATCGTCTCCGCGGGCTTCCAGTGTTTTTTTGGATGCCTCTGCCCAGGAAGGTGTTGCTTCCGGAGTAATCAGAGATGCAGGATAAAGTCCGTATAAATGAGATATATGGCGGTGGTTAGGCTCGGTTTCCTTATAATCTTCCATCCACTCCATTACGCGCCCATCTTTTGCAACCCGGACCGGCGGTGGTAATTTTTTCAATTTCAGAGACAAGCGCTGCATGAATGCCCCATCTATCTTCAGTTTTCCGGCGGCGTAAATGGTATTTGTAAACAACTCACGTACTATTTGATTATCAATGGTAGGCCCCATGCAAATACTGGCCATTTTTCCATTTGGCAGATAAAAAGAATTTTCGGGAGATGACGATGGGGAGGTAACTAACCAGCCTGACTTAGGATCCCGTACAAGGACACTACTATAAAACTCCGCCGCGCCTTTTAATATCGGGTAAATGCTTTTCAGGTATTTCTCATCTTCAGTAAATTGATAATGCTGCCATAAGTTATTGCAGAGCCACCCCGGCCCAACTTTGGTAAAACCCCAATTGGCACTTTCCCCCGGTTCGGTAAAGCCCCAAACGTTGGCACAAACATGCGCGATCCAGCCCTCAGCATTGTAATAAGCCTTGGCCGACCTTTCACCGTTTTTTATTAAACCACGTACATATTCTGTTAACGGCAAGTCCAGTTCCGGTAAATTGGCTACCTCCACGGGCCAGTGGCACATCTGGATATTAAGATCCAAATGGTAGTCGCTGTTCCAGGGCGTTTGCCCCTGATTGGCCCATAACCCCTGCAAATTAGGAGGCAGGAGACCAACCCGGATACTGCTGATCAATAAATATCTGCCAAATTGAAAAAACAAAGAGGCCAGCCCAGGGTCAGCTTTGGGGTCTTTTTGAAAGGCCAGCAGGCGTTGGTCGGTTGGCACATCGGTTTTCGCACCAGCACCAAGGGTTATATTTACGCGGCTAAATAATTTCCTATAATTAGTAATGTGTTGCTGCAATTGCCTATCATACCTTTTTGATTTGGCTGTGAACAGTATTTGCTCAAGTTGCTCCTTATAATTGGGGGCATGCCAGTTTGTTTTCGCGCTCACATACAAAAAAACCTCCGTTGCATTCTCAATTGCTAATTCATTCTTATCCATAATAAGGCGGCCGTCTTTTAAGGTGGCGCTTACCAGCCCGGCATATGCCATACCATCGCCTCCTTTGCCATCTTTTAACCGGCCTGAAATTTCAAGCTGATTACCGGACGCTTTTGTAATATAACGCTCAGGCCTGTCAATAGAAACACGAAAGTTTAATTGCCCTGGTTTATCAGCCACGATATGTATAACATCAACATCATCACCAAAACTGGTAAAATACTCCCGTGTGTACGTAATCCCGTTTATCTGGTAGCTGGAAGTGGCAACCGCATTTTCAAGAGACAGGCTACGTTTATAGTTTTGAACTTTCAGACTGGAGCTGTCCTTCCCGGAGTATTGGAACTTCAGGTGCAGATTAGCCAATATTTGATAACTCCCGAATGGGGTATTCGCACCTTCACCATTCCCTGAACCCGCTCCCCTGCAAATAAAATCTTTATTGATAATGGCCTGCGCCTCATCATTTTTCCCTGCTAAAATTAATCGCCTTACTTCCGGCAGTCTTTTATAGGCTCCATAATTATTGGCATCCTGTGGCGATCCTGACCAGAGCGTAATGTCATTTAATACTATGCCTTCGTTGAATACCCCTCCGTCAGGCATCATACCTAAACGGCCATTCCCCAAGGGCAACGTTTCCTCCCATTGGCTTGCAGGTTTATCATACCATAATGTTAAATTTCTGTCCTGGCCCCAGCAAGCGGAGGAAATCATTGCGCACAGGGCAAAAAGAAAACTAAAGACATTTTTGTTTATTAAATTCATCATCTATGTTGTGAGCTTGGCTAATTTTTAGCATTAATTCCAGACAAAATATGTTTACCAACGGCTATAGTGTTGTATAACTGTTCCCCTTTGTGTTGTTTATCTGGTGGCTATCTGATTGACATAATCGACAGCGGCTTTTACATCCTTCACGTTGTTATCCATATTATGTTCACATTCCACCTCTATTATTCCATTGAAATGTTGGCGCTTTAACTCTTTCACAATACCTGCAAAGTCAATTATTCCATTGCCGGGAATTACATCGTTATGCGCCTGATCAACGTCTTTTAGGTGCATACCTACAATATGACCATCTAAAATCTTAAGGCACTTAACCGGATCAAGTCCACTGTTTGTCCAATGTCCTATATCAGCACAGGCACCGATATTCGGATGTCCTTTTGCAATAGCAAGAACAGAATCAGGATGCCAGTAGGGACTTGGTTTTACATGATCATGGATAGCAATTTTTATGTGATAAACCCCTGCCAGGCTATCTATCATGTCCCATTGCCTTCTACCCGGCTCGCACACCAGGTATTGTAGATTAAGTTCATGGGCAAGCTCGAAATATTTTTTCCAACCTTCCAGGTTATCAGATCCGCCTGCATACATGGATGCCATCACCAGGTGTTTTTCTCGAAGCATTTTCTTCATTACAGCGATGCTCTTTTTATCAAGGCCATCCATGGTAATGTCCCCAAAACCCCCGCCTAATTTGTGAAAAGAGAATCCTTCAACATATTTTACACCAGAGCTATCTGCCATATCCAGCGACTTTTTAAACGAATGGTGATTAAATGAATACAATGCAACGCCCATTTTAAAACCGGCAGATGAAAATAGATTGCCCGGGTTACCAGTTTTAACCGGTTGGTATTTGAAAGCCATTATAGCTGCTGCAAACAGGAATAAAAATGGGATGAATTTGATATTTCTTTTCATGGATTTGATTTAATAATTATAGTTAATACAGCATTCCATATGCTTATTTATCAGGCAAGGTAAAGGCAACATAAGCATCGCTTGATTTGCCACCCCATTTTGATCCGCCGCAGGCAATTACAATGTATTGTTTACCTCCGGCTTCATAAACAGCTGGCGTAGCAACACCCGGAGCGGGAAGTTCTGTTTCCCATATTGTTTTGCCGGTTTTCTTATTTATCGCCCTAAACTTGCCGTCCGCTGATGCACCGATGAAGATCAATCCGCCCGCAGTTACTACAGGCCCTCCATAGTTCTCGCGCCCGGTAGTTGGAATTCCTTTTTTCTTGAGTTCTTCAAACTCACCGAACGGTACCTGCCAATGATATTTTCCGGTGTTAAGATCAATTGCACTGATGGTACCCCAGGGTGGGCTTAGGGCAGGATAACCTTCTTTAGTAAGGAATTTGTTATAGCCGGTAAAGCTATATGAAGGCCGTGATTTATTATTATTTTTTATCACGGTTCCTGTATATGGTTTTTCCTGTTCGGGTTTCAAATTCAAAACAAATGAGCCGATGGCCGTTTTTTCAGCTTTACTTAGCTGAGCAAATCCGGGCATCATCCTTCGCCCGGTAGATAACAGTTCGCTGAACTGGGCAAATTTATATTTCCTCTCCACACCGATCAATGATGGATAATCTCCGGAGCCTAAACGTTCCGGCCCATGGCATCCCATACAATTTTTGTGGTACAGCACCACACCTGCCTGCAGGTTGGTCATTGATTTTTTATTATCCGATTTTTCTTTGACCAAATTTAGTACCCAGGCCATTTCGTTTGCATTTACATAGAGTATGTTTGTTTCCGGATCAACAGCCGGGCCGCCCCACTCACCCCCGCCGTCATATCCGGGTAAAATGATAGTTCCTTTTTCCGTTGGCGGTGTAAAAATCCCCTGCGAACGGTAAGTTTTAAAACGCCTTTTTACATCCTGGTAAGAGGAATCACCAACTATTGTGTTCAAATCCTTTTCGGTCATGATCTGTCTTACAAAAGGCTTCGGTAAAACGGGAAAGGGTTGTGTCGCATTTAATTTCTCTCCTAACGCTGCGTTGTTTGTCGGGACAGGTCTTTCTTTTATCGGAAAAAGAGGTTTACCGGTTACACGGTCAAAAACAAAAACGAAACCGGATTTAGTTGTTTGTACAACTGCGTCGATCTTCTTCCCGTCCCTCGGAATAGTTACGAGAACCGGGGCACTGGATATATCCATGTCCCATACGTCATGATGAACTGTTTGAAAATACCATTTCAATTTTCCGGTGGCTGCGTCAAGCGCCAGCAGACAATTTCCAAACAAGCCTTTTCCCCATCGATCCCCACCATAAAAGTCATTTGTAGGGCTACCTACCCCGGCAAATATGAGCCCCCTTTTACTGTCAAGGCTAAATCCTGACCATGCATTGGTGGATCCCATCCGCTTGTAGGCTGTTTTATCGTCCCAGGTGGAGTATCCGGCTTCTCCCGGGTAGGGAATGGTATGAAATATCCACTTTTGCTTTCCTGTCCTGACATCAAAACCACGAATATGCCCGGGAGTAGTTTCACTAACCAAACCGCTGGTAATGAACAGATTCTTATAAATAATCACTGGCGCAGTTGGTGAAATAGATACATCCTTTGGGTTCCTGCCGAGCCCCTTTCTTAGATCCACGCCACCGTTCACCCCAAACCCTGGAATAAGTTTACCCGTTTCGGCATTAACGGCGAAGGCTATTGGGCCAACCGTATAAATTATTCGCCTGTCATCTCCATCTGCCCAGTATGCTACTCCCCTGTTCATATTGACACTGTTTCTGGCCCATGTCTTATTACCACTGGTATCAGCAGGATCAAAATGCCATTTTTCTTTGCCGGTAGCAGCATCGACGGCGAAAAGTTTAAGTCGTGGCGACACCCCAAACAGGGTATTATTAACGATGATCGGGTTACTTTCTATTGGGCCATATTTAGACTGGTCTTCATTTTCGGAATGGTATACCCAGGCCACCTTTAGCTGTTTAACGTTCGTGGTATCGACCTGTTTGAGATCCGAATACTTGATATTGTCCCCACTACCCCCATAAATTTTCCAGTCTGCGTACTCCCTTTGCACAAGATATGCCGCTGATGTTAGAATTGCCACGGAAAAAATTACCGGGAGTAATAGTTTGGTTCTTTTGATTATCATCTTAATTAAATAACATTTGCCTTCTTTATATAAAAAAAAGGGCATATGGTTTTGCTATCTGTCGATACGATTTTGATTTTTTGAAGGTGTTGTTAAATAATTGGCATTCAAAAGTAAGGAGTAATGAGGAGTTGAAGAAGTACATAATTTGCTATTTTTAATACTCTATTTACATATTACTAAGAAAAATAACAATATTTACATTTGTAAAAGCTGGTCAGAACAACCTGATGAAAAAAGTATTAAGAGATCTGAAAAATCTGGAAAATTCCAGTTTTGTAGTTAAGGAAGAAATTGCTTCACAGTTTGCGGCCCCATTTCATTTTCATCAAGGGTATGAATTTACCTATATAGTTAAAGGACGTGGCAAGTTTTATGGTGGTGACAGTATATTGGATTTTACTGAAGGTGATTTATACTTGTTTGGAATTGGTTTTCCGCATTATTTCATTAATGACAAGACATTTGTAAAATCCGGAGAAATAGCTCATTCTATCGTCATTCAGTTTGGCGAGAATTTTTTAGGCGGAGAATTTTATTTAAAGCCAGAATTTTTCGATGTTAAAGCACTATTAAAAACGGCATATTTAGGTATAAAGGTGATCAAACCCAGCCTTCAATTAAAAAAACTTCTTCTTGATGCACCAAAAAACGTAGGACTAAAAGGGCTTATCATCTTATTACGCATAATGGAGATAGTTTCATCATTAAAAAAAGAAGAATTAACCATAATTAGTTCCGAATTATTTGAGAATTCAATTACTACTAATAAGAAAGAGAATAAGCTGGATGAGGTTTACCAATATGTACTAAAGAACTTTAAAGGGCAGATTACTACTCAAAAAGCCTCTTCGCTGGCTTTTATGAATGAATCCGCTTTTTGCCGGTATTTTAAACGCCGTACAAATAAAACTTTATCGCAATTTGTAAACCACACTCGCGTAACCCACGCTATGCACTTATTGGCGGAAGAAGACATGAGTATTTCTAAAGTTTGTTTTGAATGCGGATTCGCCAATTTATCCTATTTTAACAGACAATTCAAAGCTGTTACAGGCAAAACCCCATATGCTTATCGAAAAGAGTTTTCCTAATGTCCTTCAGCATTCTTAAGACGCATTTTGTGAGTTCAATCATTCTTATTATTCAATTTTCTACAAGAGCACCTTGTTGATGTTGTAAAATTACGAGGCCGACCAGTGTACCATATCCTTCGGGTAATTAGGATGATCAGCGTAGCTGCTATCGTCAAGGCCCATAATTTGGGTTACTACGCCAGCCTCCCGGCACCAGTAGCCTTTGTATGAACGTTCCTTCTTATGATTATCATACCAGGGATCATCTTTATGTAACAGGTACCATTTATCGATGTAAAGTTTCATTTCACGCTCCGCATCAGCTTTTGGTATTTTCGTCAGGTCATAAATATCCCTGTAAGCTTCAGTAATGAGGGTTTCAGGCTGTGAGCCGCTTCCTGGCTTTTTGGCGTTAATGATGTGCCATAACAAAGCATCGGGTGTCCATAACTCATAACTTGATCCCGCGTCTGATTGCCTGATGTAGTTTATCACCGGATCAAACACACTTTCGGGTACGTTAAGCAGATAACCCAACGCAACCATATCAATCATATCAGCATAAAACGAATCAGGGTCCCATCCTTCGCCATAATAAACGGCAGCTTGTATATATTCGTCATAACATTCATTAATATTGCCACCAGTTGAATAAATTAAACAAGATCAAGGTGTTCCATTGCGATCATCCAGTTATTAACAGGCGTAAATTTTCCCTCCTGCTTTAGCATCTCATTATCCTCCTGGTACATTTTTATCATTGATCGTTTGTTTCCGATCATCATCTTGAAAAAAGACGCATCTTTAAACTCGGCCCTCAATTTAGTACCGGGGGCTGCCGCCTGTGCCTGGCCACCGCCAAATATTTTATCAAAAAACCCCATTATAATTATAATTGTGTTTTAAAGTTGTATGAAAACCATCCGGCTATTGATTTGCCAAGCCCGCTTCCAGCCAGCCCGCCAATTTGTTTATCACCTATAGGACTTAATTCAAACGTTGCTTTATTAATCATATTAAAGCATTTACTATCAAGACAATCACAATGATATAATGTTTAGATGGCGGTGAGGTACGGTCGTTTCGTGGCTCCCAAATAAATTAATGACACCAACATGAAGTCGCAGCTAAGGTCAGCCCACCGATGTAAAATCCCTATATTGTATACCTCAACCAAAATCCAATGAACGAAAGTTTAAGCAACCTTGCGGCTGTATATGCAGCTAACACACAGATGAGTACAAACGCCATTGTAAATTTGGCAAGCGACATCAGTAATATTTACAGCATACTTAACGCAACTAATTACAAATCAGAACTATACGTCGAAATACAGGTGATCGGATCAAGGATCAATGCAACCGCTTACGACGCGGAATTGCTTTCCCAGGCTGCTATGGAATTATCCGCCATGGCTGCTGAGTCATTAGAAATATCAAAGAAGGCAGAAGCGCTTTTTTCGGATACAAAATCGGTTCGTGAAAGACTAACAGGCATTGTAGATCAGCTCATCAAATTCGAAAGTTTGATAGTTAGGAAAAAGGCGGTCAATCCGCTAATTGCCGGTGATCTGATTACATTGGTTCATTCAGCCGTGTCAGATGGCATAAATGCTAAACTACTAATTGAGCTTGCTTTCAAATCGATCAATACTTTGGTAGCTGCCTTTCAAAACAACTAAATTTGCACCATGCAAAAAATCGGATTTGGCGGCTCTTGTCACTGGTGTACCGAAGCGATCTTCCGGTCGCTCAAAGGGGTCACTATTGTCGAACAAGGTTGGATAACGTCCGATGGCGAAAACACAACGCCGTCCGAAGCCGTTATCGTTGGCTTTGATGAAACGCAGATCAGCCTGCAGACTTTAATTGCGATCCACCTGCATACCCACAGCTGCACAGCGGCACACAGTATGCGCGGTAAATACCGCTCGGCGATTTACACATTTACAAGCAAACAAGCCGGCGCAGCCAACCAGGCCATCCAAAACCTGCAAAATGAATTTGAGGAACCCGTCATCACCAAGGTTTTGCCATTTCAAACTTTCAGGCTCAATGAAGAAAATTACCTGGATTACTATTACAAGGACCCGTCAAAGCCATTCTGCCGAAACATCGTTAACCCCAAACTAAAAGAATTATTCAAGCGGTTCGCCGAACACATTTCTCCCGAGCGCGTAGACCACTTAGCTTAACTGTAAACAAAAGCTTGACTTTTCCCTGATGCGCAACGAGCTAGCAATTAATTAGCTTTGCAATAGCATGAAGAAAATTGGATTCTTATCGTTTGGACATTGGTCCAACCATCCTGCTTATAAAACCCGTACAGCAAGCGATACCCTGCTTCAGTCCATCGATCTGGCTGTTGCTGCTGAAGAGATCGGTTTAGACGGTGCCTATTTCCGCGTCCACCATTTCGCGGCTCAATTGGCATCACCATTTCCTTTATTATCGGCCATAGGCGCCAAAACAAACAAAATAGAGATCGGGACCGGTGTGATCGACATGCGGTATGAAAACCCTATGTACATGGTTGAAGACGCCGGCGCTGCCGATCTGATCTCCGGCGGGCGACTACAATTAGGGATCAGCAGAGGCTCTCCAGAACAGGTTATCGACGGCTGGCGCCATTTCGGTTATGAACCGGCGGAAGACGAAAACGATGCAGATATGGGGCGCAAAAAAGCATTAGAATTCTTAGATAAACTAAAAGGAGAAGGATTCGCACAGCCGAACCCCAACCCGATGTTTCCGAACCCGCCGGGCTTGCTACATTTGGAGCCACACTCGGAAGGACTGCGGGAACGCATCTGGTGGGGAGCTGCATCAAATGCCACGGCCGTTTGGGCGGCTGAGCAGGGAATGCACCTGCAAAGTTCTACCTTAAAGTTTGATGAAAGCGGCAAGCCGTTTCACGTACAGCAGGCCGAGCAGATCAGGTTGTTTAAAGAAGCCTGGAAAAAAGCCGGGCACCAGCGAGAACCAAGAGTTTCAGTGAGCCGTTCAATTTTTGCATTAATAACAGACCAGGACCGATCCTACTTCGGGCAGCAGGCTAAAGGAGCCGATAGCTTCGGCTATATCGAAGCTGACAAACGGGCGGTCTTCGGAAAAAGCTATGCAGCCGAACCAGATCAGCTGATCGCGGAATTGGCCAAAGATGAAGCCATTCAGGAAGCAGATACGGTACTTTTGACCATACCCAATACATTAGGTGTGGATTACAATGTACATGTACTGTCTTCGATTCTTGAGCACGTAGCTCCCGGGCTGGGTTGGCGTTAAAATATTTGATATGGATACACTATTTGTTCTGGAAAGCGAATCTTTGTCGTTTTGCCGGGCCCACCGGGTCTGCTTCGGGCTTTTTTCCGCGCCGCTCAGCATCGGGATCATCTGTCAAATCCGATCCGTTGACAGGCTGTCCTGGTCTGCGATAACTTTACTTTTTACGTTTCGCAAAGGGATTGAATGAGAGACCCAGATTCACGTAAGGCGCGGGATCATTACTGGCTTTCCAGGCGTAGTCACTAAATGACCTGTCCTTTTCGAAAGCGCGGCTGTAAGGATTCATCCGGTAGCCGGCCCGAAGGCCAAGAACGATATGGCCCGGAAGTATATGTTCATATGCTAAGCCCATGTTCAAATCGATCTGGCGATATTGATAGGTCTTGCGGTCTTGCCCTGCATTGTAAAGGAAAAATGTTGTATTGGGGTCAAGTTCCCAGCCGGCGGATAGCCTGCCATTTCCAAACATCTGTTTGCGGACATACAGATATTGCGGTAAAAACAGGTCCGCCTCCAGTCCATTATTAAACTTGTGCTGGTAAAGAAATGTCGGTATGGGTACCCCAGGCAACATTGAACTGGGGTCCGTGCTCGCCAAAAGCCCTACGTTCATCCTTGTTTTGTCGTCGGCTTTCAGAACAAGGGAGCCAAAAAACAGCCCACGTATCCGCTCAAAGGACCTTTCACTACCATCCACATTCACACCGGCAGAATAAATAACAGTCTTTCCGAACAACCTGGAGAAATAACTGATGTTGAGGCCTTCTGTGAAATATTGATATTCATTTTTAGATCGCTGAGGTACCCCGGCTACGGAACCTGAAAAATTCGACTCTTCGTTTATAACACGATAAAATGCATTTCCCTGAAGAAGCCAGCGACGCCTTTGTATGAGGTTGATGTTGGCACTTGCTGTAAACTGTGACCAGTTGGTAACCGTACCGGCCGGAAGATCCTGTCCTCTGAGTGAAGATGTGAAATTATAGTTGCCGTACTGTTTAAAGTCGATGCTAAAAGGCATCCGTTCAGCAAACGTTTCGGCAGCGGAACGGGTAACCTTCTTGACTATGCTATCCTGAGTTTGTGCCTTTACACTAAAGGGTAGGATCAAAAATGCGGTAAATACCGTTGAGGCCATGACGCGGCCTGAGGTCCCCTTTTCCAAGAAGTGAAAACAAGAAACTAACAAATTGTGAATGAACATGATTGTATGGTTTTAGTGTGTACAGTTATTAATTTTTATGTCCGAGTTTTATCCGGACGAACATATCGATACCGCAAGTGGTCAGCTTAACATAGCGGATAGGTGACTTCATAATATCCGTCCTTTGAATGTGTAACTTGATCAAGAGGTGGATGATCTGAAAGATATAGGTTCGTATCAGGTCATATTTGTAGATATAATCTGATTCAACGCTATTAAACACTTTGTCAAAAATCGGTGCCAGTATTTTTACATCTTCATCTTCCAATTCAATACTGATGGGTTGGTTGTCCTTAAAAAGATGAATGCCTTCGAAATTGCACCAGACACCTTTATGGAAAAAGGGCTTGTCAAATGATAGTAAATAGCCCGGATCGTTATCATCCCATTCCAGGTTATCTGAACAACAGAAAATAAGCGTAGGCTTTTTTACCGTTGTTATATTCAGTTTCAGGCAGATGTAGAACTGCTTTTCGTAAGGTAGCAATTTTCCATTACCGCCCTGTCCTGTTGGCCACCAAAAAGCTTCAAAATGTTCATTATCCATTACTTTTTAAAAGGATGCCCCAAATAGATGATAAGCAGCGGTATCATTAGAAAGGGAATTTCGATCAACGCTGTTTTATAGTTGCCGGACTTAAGGGATAATCCCATGATCAGGACTATGGTCACGGCGTTTACCATACATGCGATATAGTATGTTTGTGGAAAAAGCACGGCAATACCAACAGCGATGCCAACAACGCTCATGAAAAGTATAACCGATCTTCCGATGCCCAGTTCTGCGGCCATCTTTGCCTGCTCTGGATTGGCGTCGATATGGAAACCGTCCCAGCCGTGCTTTATGCTAAGGACAGCTGTTATAAGAATGAGTATGCCACTAATAATTTTCATTTTTAATTGAATTAAATGGTTTGGTTTGGTCTCAGCTTACCACGTTCTGCATTTGCAGCCCCTTAAAGGCCTGGTAAAGACGTTCAGAATAGTCGGTAACTAACTTATCTTCCTTGCGTTTTGCATTGACAAACAATACCCATGTCCAGGCATTGATCTTTTTGATTTTTTTGAAGATCAATTGCTTGCTTGAAGATATCGCAAGCTCCGATTTTACCATGTTCCTGGGGAAATAGTTGAGCACAAGCGGTCCGGGAAATCCGATCATAAAACCAACGGCAGGCATAATGATCATACCAAGAAAGTTCACCAGATAGGCAATCATCTTATTTCTTCTGCTTACAAATTCACCTTTGGAAAAATCGATCTTGAGGCAATTCGCATCGGCCTCATCGCTGCGGCGAAGTACAAGCGTATTGCTCTCCCTGTTATACCGGGTGATAGCGCTCTCCACGGCATTTTCTAACTGAGGCCTTACCCCGGCCTTTATTCTACTTCCGAAATTCCAGATCACATCAACGATCCTGGGATCTGTTAATTCACCAATGGCCTTGTCATTGGTTACAGGCATTGTTAAAATTTTCATTGTTCTGTTTTTTAGTTTTATATGTTATACCGGATTATATTCCGATTAGTGGAAACGCAGCCTCTGCGCTTTTTGGCAACAGCGGGTTGTTAAACTGTCTAATGTACCCGCGTCCATTTGAAAGTTTTGCCCATCATGGGAACACCTTTATAACCCCTTGTTTCAAGATCGTTGGGGCCTTTTAACTCGCCTTTGATACTATAGGTACCGCCATTCTCTACACTGTATAATACCCCATTGATATATTTCCCGTCCTTGTAGGTCAGCTCGGTAATATGTACAAGACCCTGCCTTGAGCGGCTTCTGAGTTTCTCTTTAGGATTTTCAGTATCCTTTTTAGGCGTTTTACCGTCAGCTTCAAACATGAATTTCGCTTCTAAAAGCTTGCCGGAATAGGTATTGCCTGATTTAAATATCTCTATTTTCATGGCATTGTCTGCCGAAAACCACACCCCCAGGATCTTGTCCGGTGACAGCGATTGTGCGAATGAACCGGTAACCATAAGCAACAGTATACCAGTGAGAAGAGTTATTCTTTTCATAATTAATTGTTAATGAATGAGTAGTGAAAGTTTATTTAGCTGATACGACTTTTTCGTACATTTTGGCGGATTGGGAAAGTATTAATTTTGGAGCAAGCCTGGTCATAATGCGTATAACCTTAGCCAAGCCGGGATAGATCTCATAGGAATCGTTTTTCATCCCCTTGATCGCCTCGTCTATCAGCTTGTCCGGAGCCATTAACATCTTTTCGTTAAATCCTTCGTCGTTTTTGAATTTATCATTCAAAGGGGTTGTGGAACCCGGAGCAACAAGCTCGAATACTTTAACATTGGTATTTTTCAACTGCACCCGCAATGATTGCGTGTAAGAGCGTAGCCCTGACTTTGAGGCACCGTAAACAGGAGCTATAGGAAAAGCCATCAGGGCGATGCCCGATGTAATGTTCATAATGGCCGCGTTAGGCTTCCGTTTGAGGTGGGGCAGGAATTGTTGGACCATACGGATGGGCCCCATTAAATTGATTTCTACTTCCCGGGTAATATCAGACAGGTCATGGTCATCATTTAGGAAGATCTTACGCATCTCCCCGGCATTATTGATCAGGATATTCAGGCCAGGAAATTCTTTAATGACCTGCTCGTATAAACTGCTGATATCATCAATTTTGCTGACATCACTTTGTATGGTGTGTACACCCGGCAAGATCTGTTTGGTCTCTTCAAGTTTTCGGGCATTTCTTCCGGTGATGATCACCGTATTGCCGAGTCCGATCAGCTTTGAGGCGAACTCGAACCCAAATCCGCTTGTTCCGCCGGTTATTAAAATAGTGTTTTTACTTAATTCCATCTGCTTTAGATTTGATAGAACAAAGTTGGGAAGAACGGGTGAATAGGCCTTTGCAAGAATCAAAACAATGTTTGCAAAAAACAAACCTTTATCTTAATTCCGGAAGGCTAAAGGAGAACTATCGGTCTGTTTCTTAAAAAAATTAGAGAAATGGGCCACTTCCTCAAATCCCAGGCTAAGCGAGATCTCGGACACGTTCCATTCCGTTTGTCTGAGCAGGATCTTTGCTTCCTGGATGATCCTGTTACTGATCAGGTTCTTGGTGGTCTGTCCGGTCTGTTCTTTTAATACCCTGTTCAAATAATTGACGTGGATAGAAAGCTGATCGGCGTAATCTTTTGGTGTACGTAACTGCAGCCCCTGAAAGGGTGACGCAATTGGAAACTGACGTTCCAATAGTTCAGCAAACAGAGATGACACGCGGGCCGCGGCATTGTGCTCCTTATAAAGATCAGTAGCAGGCTGCAGCTTTTGCCCGTAATGGATAAGCTCCATTAAATAGTTGCGTATCAGGTCGTATTTATAGACATAGTCAGAATTGATCTCTTTATACATTTTTTGAAATATCGCTCGTATCTCTATCTTCTCCTCTTCCGATATATGAAAACAGGGATAACCGCCGGGTTTAAATATAGGAAGGTCATCCAGGACGACCCCGCTTTTAGATTGAGCCAAAAAATCGGCAGTAAAAAGGCAAAAGTAGCCACGTTGATCCATATCCTGCGGAAGCCAGGTATAAGGTACTTTAGGCGTAGTAAACATCAGCGCCTGCTTTTCAATATCAATGACCTTATCTGCATATTCTGCCCTGTTGCGGCCGTCGATGAGATTGATCTTATAATAAGCGCGCCTGTTATAGGTCATATTTGGCTTTACCTTTACAAGCTTTATCAGTTCGGCCACATCAAACACGTTAAAATGTCCGACTTCCTTGGTCAGTCCCTCCGGGAGTAACTGGCTGATGTCTTTATTTAAGGCGGCAGAAGCCTCCTGATAAAACCTGTCCACTGAAATGATATCCATGCTTTTTGTTTTGCAAGAATCAAATATAAGGAATCATTTTGAGCATTGGGCAATTGTGGGGTAAAGGGCTTTTTATCGTAATTCCCACCAAATGAGGTTTAGCGGAGTGGTGCCGATCACATAGGGTTCGCCAATGCGTGGAATAGTCACAGTGAGCCCTGACTTCTTTGCTGCCGGAAGCAGCAGCCTTACCGGCTCGTTCCAAATGTGTGCGCTTTCGGCAAACTTCGCCCAGTGCACCGGTTGCAGGACGCTGGCCTGCAGATCAGTTGCTGCCTGTGCCGTTTGTACGGGAAGCATATGGCTATGCGGCCAGTTTGGTCCGTATTGTCCGCATTCGATGAGCGCCAGATCAAAGGGGCCGTATTGTGAGCCGATCGTTTTAAAGTGATGTCCAAAGCCACTATCTCCGCTATAAAATATACGGTAATCGCCTGTCTTGATCACATAGGAAGCCCACAAAGTTTTATTAGCTGCAAAAGTGCGGTTGGAGCCATGCCTTGCCGGTGTGGCGGTAATACTTGAACCGTCGGGCAACACATACGATTGGTGCCAGTTAAGCTCCCTGATCTGTTCCGGTTTATATCCCCAGTATCTCAGATGAGAACCCACTCCTAACGGAACTACTATTTTCTTAACCTGCCTGCGTAATTTTTTGAGCGTACGGTGATCAAGATGATCGTAATGATCGTGCGATATAATGATAACATCGATCGGTGGCAGATCTTCGGCGTTATAATTTGTGGCACCCTTAAAGGCCTTTATTAAACCGGGTATTGGCCCGGCATTGTCGCTGAAAATAGGATCGATAAGTATGTTGATACCGTGGTGCCTGATCAACACTGTGGAATGGCCGAACCACACCACAACAGGCTTATCATCCGGCAATTTTTTCAGATCGGTTTTGACCCAGGGAAGCTGCCTCGGGGGATTAACCGAATCAGGTTTCCCAAAGAATAGCTTCAGCATTCCGACTCGTTTGATCTGAGTGGTGTCATCTCTATACTGCAGGTTCCGGAACTCCCCGTTTACATAATTCGGCTGTTTGTTTATTGCAGTCAGTGCTTCACCTTTAGGGTTTTGACCTAAGGATGTAACAAGCCCGCATCCAAAGGGAAGATAGATGAGGAATATCAGACAGGAAGCAGCTAAAATGCGGGGTAATCGGGCGTTCATCATTGGTGATAGAGAAACTGGTTGAATATAACGGTATAAGCAGACTGATCGTGCCTTAGATTTGTGATCAGGTGATCAACGAAATGCTCCGGTTGATCAGGAAACTTTTTTCATGGATAATAATGGTCAGGCAGGTCAGTGGCTTCCTGAAGTTTTGTACGCTCCTTAGAACGAAGTGCATCACATATCTGATCTGAACGAGCTTCAGCTTTTCGGCCGTAGCGTCATAAGTATAACTGATGCCCGCGCTTACTGTTGCCGGCAGGTTCAGCATATTGTAGGTAAAGTCCTTGCTGTTGCGCCCGGTAAACCGGCTCAACCAGATTACCGGCGGGCCGCTAGCCACAAACGCCTATGTCTACGATGCCAATGGTAATGCCACTACCCGCCATCACGACTCAGGGTTCGGATATTACCCATGTTATCGTAGCTCAGCACTTCGCTCATCTCAGTAGCGCGGCTAAGAGCGAGAAAATATATTTCATACATGATAAGCCTGGTCTTATTGACTTTTCCGGGCATTTTTATTTAAAGTTTCCACCTACTGCTTTAACCGGTCTATCTGCTCCTGTTTTTGTTTGTCTTGCTTATTTCTTCTCTTAATTCACAACCCGTCTTCCGTTTGTTCAATTGAATACAGATCAGCACTGATCTAAGGTCTGTCTGTTATCTTTTTAACTACTTGTCTTTTCTATTGGAAATAAGCCGTTTCCTCTTTTTCTTACACAGCTCACATTAAATTCACTCCCGCCGGTATTAGAAACCACGCATTGAGTTTCATGAAAGCATGAAATGTTTTATTCTTTCCTTTTTGATAGAATAATTAGCGCTTTAAGCTGTGTCCGTAAATCATCGATTTGCTGCTGTTGATTATCGATTTGTAATTGCTGCTGTTTTAATTGCTTTTCACTTTCAAGCAGGTAGAGTGTCAGTTCCTCAATCTTTTTAGTCTGTATTTTGCTGATCTCACCGACGTTCAATCCATTTTTTATAACCTCTTTCTCTGAGGGTACATCTGGCAGATGATGATTCCGGTCTATATACGCTTTCACATCTGCAAGCGCAGGAAGCTTATATTGAGGATCAAACACAAAGTCCGACCAGCCACTCATATCAACTTTTACAACTTGTGAATGGATGGTACCCGCTACAGCCAATAATGCATCCGGATTGATTGTCCCAATACCTACATTGCCGCCAAAAGGATTGATTGCAATGTTTTTAGCCGTATTTGTGACACTGTTAAAGCCTTGTATCATCGGATTATCTGTAGACACATAGCCCACTCCAAGTGATATCGGCGGATTGGCCGTATTTATTCTCATTGTCAGGGTGGTAGCAACGTTTGCGATCGATGATGTCACGCCCCCTCCTGTCATCTCCATAACCGCTGACGGGCTTGTTGTGCCGATTCCAACTCTGCCGGCGAAGTACCCTTGTCCATCTGCTCTCACATAATAGTTGGTCGTTCCATTGGTAACGCCATCATAATAATAGTTGGCACTGCCATTGCTATTATCTGTCCATGCCCTGAATATTCCATTCGGATAACTGTATGTGGTCCCCGTTTGATGTCCCGTAAAAAACGACTGGGCAAATGGGCTTTGCGTAACTATTTTAGAATAGTTTAAGACGCCATTACCGTCGACTGAAAGAGTAGTTTGCGCATAGCAATCGCCTATAGCCAAAAATAATGGCACCATTACAAGGAGAATTTTTTTCATAAATGTGACAGGTTAAATTTGCCCTAATATAGTACCTACATTTAATTTTTTATGCGAATCAGGCAAATTTAACCTTTGGGCAATTAACTTTCATTGCAAGCTTTGCGTGGGAGTCACCATCAATAGATGGTGTCTGCTATTTAGCTATTATCTAATCTTTTAATTAAAGACACTGATTTTTTAGTTGGGCGATTGCGGGACCACCGTGGGAACATAGCTAAGATTGGTTACCTGTGCAGTACTGTTCATTACAAGGCAGCACAAGGCCAGCGCTATTGCCGGAAAAAAGACTTGGATCTTCATAAATTATGATGAGATTGGGATTGTTATTTGGATTTTGAAAGCAGGATATTCAATTTACTTTCCAGCGCTTTTATTCGTTTTTCCTGGCCGACAAGCTTTTGCTGATGTGCTTCGTTTTTCTGCTCGCTCTCAATGGCGTATAGGGTAAGTTCCTCCACCTTTTTAACCAGCAGTTTGTTCATCTCGCCCAGGTC
>NZ_JBAZVP010000022.1:0-87385 GCF_041660805.1 Mucilaginibacter sp.
TAGGTTAAAGAATGAAAGTGAGCGGTCGCCAACTATAGTGGTGGCGGCGAAGTAGCTATCGTTCAAGTATATATCCGCGATGGGCAAGATAGCTGAGATAGATATCCAGCTCGCTATCGCCCATTCCATAGATCTTTTCGGTTTGCCAAAAGGCGCTATAGATTTCGTGTTTATTGGTGATGCCGCTTTTATAAATATCAAGCAGTTTTTGATGGATGTAATTTAAACCATTTTCATTAACCTGTAAACGTTTCAAATGCGCCTGCATTGCCAGTTTCAATTGGTGCAGGTTTCCCCAAAATAGTGTTTCATCCAGCCATACTTTTAAGGCTTCGGCATTATG
Source organism: Mucilaginibacter sp. (assembly GCF_041660805.1). GTDB lineage: Bacteria > Bacteroidota > Bacteroidia > Sphingobacteriales > Sphingobacteriaceae > Mucilaginibacter. The sequence continues at coordinate 344 of NZ_JBAZVP010000022.1, forward strand.
GCTTACATATAAATTCCATGCCTGGGTGGCAAGGGTAAAGTCATACTTCCCTAATTGCACCCGGATGGTATCATACAGGTATTCCAGTTGCCCGCCATTTAATTCGCCCATACCGCCAAAGTTTTCGATGCCTGGAAATTCGGCCGGACAAATCAAGTAAATGGCCGGTGCGGATAAATTGGTTTGCTGTTCAAGTAGCATCATGGCGCCTAACAGGTTTATTTGGCAATGCAGATCATACTCAAACCACAAGTTTATTTCATGATAGGGCTCGTTTAATTTTTCAAGATGAACAATCATCCTATCATGATAGTGTTCGGGCGTTTCATCAAAAGCTTTGCAAATAAATTCAGAACGCTTCTCCCAAAAATCAGCAGAAGAAACATTTTTTGATACCGGGCCTTCAGATAAAGCCTCGCGCCAAACCATTACGTTACCTTCAAGGCCGGTTTGTTCAAAGCCTCCTAATGTGGCATCGCCATTTAGTATGTGTAAGATATTACTCATTTAATAAGGCTTTTAAGCTTTCTAATGTATCGGCTTCTTCTTTAGGCTTATCATGCCGCCAGCGCAATATACGCGGAAAACGCAAAGCAATGCCCGATTTATGGCGGGTTGACCTATTAATACCTTCAAAACCTATTTCAAAAACCAGCTCGGGTTTTACCGTACGTACCGGACCAAATTTTTCAAGAGTATTCCGTTTGATGAAATAATCTACCTTGTTAATTTCCTGATCGGTAAGGCCGGAGTAGGCTTTAGCAAATGGCACCAGTTTATCGCCATCCCATACAGCAAAGGTATAATCGGTATACAAATCGGCACGCCGGCCATGGCCTTTTTGGGCGTATATCATTACCGCATCAACAGACAGCGGGTCTATCTTCCATTTCCACCAATCGCCACGCTTACGGCCTACCTGGTAGGTGGCGCTCTTGCGTTTCAGCATAATACCCTCTGCTACCATAGCGCGCGATTGCTCCCTGATGGTTTCCAGCTCCTGCCAATTATCAAATTTAATGAGTGATGAGATACGGAACACCTCTGAAAACTCCGTTTGCTGTTGTAATCTTTCCAATATAACCCGGCGTTCCGACTGTGTTTTATAGCGGATATCCTCGCCTTTATATTCCAGGCAATCATAAGCAATAACCGCAACAGGGCTATCTGTCAGGATCTTTTTACTCAAGTTTTTACGCCCTATACGGGTTTGCAGCACACTAAAGGACATAGGCGATCCATTCTGAAAGCTAAGGATCTCGCCGTCTAAAACAGTACCATCCGGCAGGGCATTCAAAAAAGGGTGCAGCTCCGGAAATTTTTCAGTCGCCAGGTCCTCACCCCTGCTCCAGATAAAGATCTGCCCATCGCGTTTTATCATTTGGGCACGTATACCATCCCATTTCCATTCGGCCTGCCACTCATCTGCTGCACCTAAGGCCGTGTTAATTTCTTCCGCATTCTTCCTTTTTTCAGATGTTTCCTGTATGGGATATGCCAAAAAGAAAGGATAAGGCCTTGATGTATTATCCGCTGCATTTTGTTCCTGTATCAGCTGGTCATAAGTATAATCTTCAGGCATCCAGCTACCCATTATACGATGTGTAAGGGCGGGTGCATCAATACCGGTGATATCTGCAAGCGCTTTTATTACCAGGTTTTGTGATACCCCAACCCTAAAACTACCGGTAAGCAGCTTGTTAAATACAAAACGTTCCTGGCTATCCAGCATAGCCCATGAATCCATTAGCCATAACTTGCGTTCCTCTTCTGTTTTAGCGCCCAGCTGGTTTATTTCAGCAATCCACTCGGTTAGCGTTTTACTGCTGCTGTTAAGGCTTTCGGGCATTAGCAATGACATGGTTTCGGCCAGGTCTCCTACAACGTGGTAGCTTTCTTCAAATAACCAGGGCGGTATATTTGATGCCTCAATAGCATAGTTCCGTATTAAGGTTGAATTGATTTGCCTTTTTGGCCGCCTGCCGGTAAATAGCGCCAGCATGTGCATTTTATCTGTATCAGGTACTTTTATAAAGTAATCTTTCAATACCTTAACCTTTTCGTTGGTTTTATTGGTCTCGTCAAGCGAGAGGAAAAGCTGGGCAAATGCTTTCATGTGGTTGCCTCCCCAGCCTCACCTAAATCCTCTCCAAAGGAGAGGACTTTATGCATTTTTTCATTTTTCTCTTCATCAGTTGGCCCCCTCTCCTCTGGAGAGGGCTGGGGTGAGGCTTCTTCTTCTTCCTCGCCGCCATAAAGCGTATGTACCTCATGGGCATCAAAGCCTATCTCGTTTAAGTAACGGGCAAATGAGGCAGTATATCCATGAGTAAGATAAACTTTTCCGCAGCCTGTGGCATCAATAGCGCTAATAAGCCCGTTCCAATCCGCATGGTCAGACATGATGAACCCCCTATCAGCAGCACGGCGGCGTTTAGCGCCGCGCAGGGCCATCCAGCCGCTGCAATAGCCAAAACTATACGGCTGGAACTTTCGCATCCAGGGAGTGCCTACAGACGACGGTGGGGCAAGGATCAATCCTTTACGCACCTCTTCTTTTGATGATTCAGGGGTTATTCTTTCTGTTGGGTTTAGTATCACGCCATTTCGACGCAGGGCCTCATTGGTATTTTCGATAACACCGTGCGTATAAACCTTACCGTTATCCAGATCAAGGTTTTGAAGGATGCGCTGGGCCTTGCCTAAGGAATAACCTACAAGTACCGTAGCAACCCCATTTTGGAGATTGGTGCGCCACCAGTTATTTACGTCGGCAAAGATCCGGGCTTGCGGCTTCCAGGAATATACCGGCATCCCAAAGGTGCATTCAGATATAAAGTGCTGGCACTTAATGGGTTCAAAAGGCGTGGATATACCATCATCCTCAATTTTATAATCGCCTGATACTACCCAAACCTCACCTTTATATTCCACCCGGATCTGTGCCGAGCCAATAACATGGCCTGCCGGGAACAGAGAGACCTGTACACCGTTCTTCACTATCTTTTCGCCATACTCAATTGTGCGTAAGTTAATGTAGCCCAGGCGATAAAGTAAAACTTCGCGGGATAAATGATGGGCTAGATAATGCTTGTGGCCCCAGTAGGCATGGTCTGCATGGGCATGGGTAATGATGGCATCATCCACCGGTTTCCAGGGATCGATATAAAACCGTCCCTTTTCACAGTAGATCCCCCTGTCGGTAAATTCAAGCAGCGGTTTGGCCATAGTGTATTTATAACCCTTGTAAACCAAATTGGTTTTAACTGCTATGGTTTGCCCCAAATCAGTAAAAAACCTCTAAAAATCTCTAATTTTCTCTGGTTTGCTTTAAAAAACACAGCATATTTTGCAGTTTGCTCTAAAAATTTCAGCATAAAAAAAAGAGGCGCGGATATCGCGCCTCTTTCAAATTTTTGGAACAAGAGAGACAAGATTTTATGTCTCCGATTTTATTTTTTTATTACACTGCTTATTTTATTGTCAAGTGTAATGTAGTCTGTCAGGATCTGGCCGGCTTCGCGTTTCAGGAAGTCAAGGTCTTCGTTCTTAGGTCTTATCTGGCCTTTCTTTAAAGCTGGCAAACCTAAGGCGGTGCGGCGCGCATTGTTTTTTTCTAAAGCTACTTTCTCATCCATATCACGCTTCCTCTTTAGCTCCGCCTCGTTCAGCGTGATCGTTTTTTCGTTCTCGCGTTTTTTCATATCAGCAATATCAGCCAATAAGTATTTGTAGCTATCGCTGGTTCTCATACGCTGATCATGCAGTTTCTTCAACTCAGGTAATACCGGAGTAAAGTCTCCCGCTTTAGTAAAATCAGTTTTAGCAATTACATCATATGGCATTGCAGATGGTTCGGTATCCTCACCGTACTTATCCAACGGAATAACTGATGGGAACTCAACATCAGGCAACACACCTTTATGCTGGGTTGCGCCACCGCTAACGCGATAGAATTTTGCTATTGTTAAATTAAGCTGGCCAAATTTGTTCTGGCTGCCGGTTGCTACAGATTTTGATTTACCTGCAAGTGCAACAAGCCTTTCTTTAATGCTTGGATTGATCACCTTATCAAGGTCAATAGCATTTTGTACCGAACCCTTACCGTAAGTTTGTGTACCTAAGATTAAACCACGGCCATAATCCTGTATAGCAGCAGAAAAGATCTCTGATGCTGATGCGCTAAACCTATCAACCATAACGGCTAACGGGCCTGAATAGGCAATGGCAGGGTCTTCGTCAGGGTCAACCTCTACCTGGTTACGGGCATCTCTTACCTGTACAACCGGGCCGGTTTTAATAAACAAACCGGTTAGCTCAATAGCTTCCATTAATGAACCGCCGCCATTCTCGCGCAGGTCAATAACTACGCCATCCACATTTTCGCGTTTCAGGGTATCCAATATCAGCCTAACATCACGGGTTGTGCTTTTGTAATTAGGGTTACCGGCTTTATAATCATTAAAATCAAGGTAAAAAGCAGGGATAGAAATAACACCTATCTTAACTGTTTTACCATTGTTGTTATAAGTACGGATCTCTTTTTTGGCCGAGATATCTTTTAAGATAATTTTATCACGTACCAGTTCAATGGTCCTTACTTTGCCAGTAGCGGTATTACCTTTTGGCAATAGCTGCAGGCGCACTAAAGTTCCTTTAGCGCCACGTATCAGTGCTATAGCGTTTTCTATCCTCCAGCCTACAACATCCTGGAAGGCGCCTGTTTTGCCTTGTGCAACACCAATTATACGGTCATCAACGTTTACCAGCTTGCTTTTATCAGCAGGGCCGCCCGCTACAATTGTTTTTATAGTAACGTATTCGTTCTCTGATAGCAGTGTAGCGCCAATACCCTCTAAAGAGCGCGACATATCAATATTAAAATTGGCCGCGTTTGATGGGTTAAAGTAGTTGGTATGCGGGTCTATCGCCTCGGTAAAAGCATCCATAAACGCCTGGAACACATCCTGGTTTGAAAGCTTGTTTGATTGCGACAATATGTTTGTGTAACGTTTCTTTAAAGTCTCTTTGTTAGCCGCTAAGGTTTTACCGGTTAGCTGCAAGTTCAACAGATCGTACTTTACACGCTGTGCCCAAAGCTGGTGAATTTCGTTTTCTGTTGCGGGGAAAGGCAGGCTATCGCGATCATAAGTAAAGGTTTCATTTTTTGTAAAATCAAACTCTTTGTTTAGCTGCGCGATAGAAAAGTTCACATATTCGGTATACCGTTTTTGGAACACGTTAAATATGTAAAACGCGTTCTCCAGGTTACCCGCTTTAATGTCATCATCAAAAACGGTTTTGTATTTGTCAAAGTCCTTAACATCACTTGCTAAAAGATAGCTGTGGTTCTCGTCAAGCTTTTTCAGGTAATGATCATATATGATTGCTGATATAGAATCATTTAAGGGAACTTTTTTATAGTTGTAATTGGCCACCAAATTGGCAACCTGCCTGCAAACTATACTTTGCTGTTCGTCTGGCTGCAGATCATTTGGTCCAGCTTTTTTGTCATGTACGGGTTTCGTTGGCGCGGCATTACACGCCAGCGCGGCGGCTAATACCACCAATAAATATAATTTCTTAAACATATCTTTTACACTATTTAAATCGGAATCTGGGTGATACATCAATACTTGTGCCTGTTTTTAATATTTGCAATATAAAAAAAGAGACAGCTTAAAAGCCGTCCCGCTACATATTATAACTGTATATTCAATAACAATATTACAATAATGTTTGGTTTGTTTTATAATAGGATAACCATTTTACGCAAATGTTACAAAGTTACCTGTAAGAGATTTACTTTGATTTAGTTAGCGGGTCAATTGCCTCGGCATAACGAAGTTCTGATTTAGGCAACCAAATTTTATTGCTTTGTACAAACTTAACTTTCTTATCAATCAGTTTTACATCATCTGTACGGCCGGTAGTAAACGCCAGTTCGCGGGCCTCTGCCAGGTCCTGCTGTGCCTGTGTGAGGTCGCCAAGGTCTGCCTTAACCATTGCCAGGCTAATAAGGCTGCTAATGGTGTGCGGGTTATCGCTTTTATTTTTTGATAGATAAATGCTTTGCAGGTAATACCATTTAGCTTCAGACAAACGGTTTTCCAGCACATATAACTGTGCCAGTTCGCTAAAGTTATAGCTGGCCAACGCATATTCGCGGTAACGCATATTATGCTGCGCCATTTTCATGACCGCTTTTTCTGAAATTTCAATGTTGTATGCTGTACGTGTAAGCGGCACTGCTTTTAGCTTTACTTTTGTAAAAGCCGCAGCAGTAGCCCCTTTTTTAATGGGCGTATGTTTAACCTGGGCAATGGCCGGTAACCTTTTGTGGCTTTTAAAATCGCCTCGCCACCATTGGGCCGAAGCTGAAAGGTTAATGGCACAAAGGATAACTAAAATGATGTATCGCATTTAATATTTCGCGGGCTATAGTTTAATTAACAGGGACGCAAATCATACAAATATAAAATATATTCATATGATTGACAAAACTTTAACTTTTCGTAATTTAACTCTTTTTTATCTAAAAAATTATTGGAACGTAAATTTTTTAAAGACTTTACCCTCCTGGTCGAAGTTTACAAACTTCGTCCTAAAATGTGTTAAGCTTTCAGCTTAACCATTTCGGAAGCTGGAAGCTTCAAAATTTTAGGTCTAAGTTACACTATGCTAAACTTAGACCAGTGTGGGGGAAGGACACACCCCTCCACCCCTCTCAAGAGGGGAATCGCACAACCCGCCGCTTCTTTTAATCTTACTGTATCACCGCGCTACACTAATAAAATAAGGGGTCATGCCGATGCATATCGGCATCTCACTGGCAAAGTAAAATACATGCTTAGCTATGAATTATCTGTAAAGTGGATGACCTTCCTGATGGGATGCTGAAATAAATTCAGCATGACCTGGTTGTTTTTCCGCCCTTGTTGGTTGTCACTAACAAGCCGCCAATGCATAACGGGATATGAAGATTCAGCCTGTGGTCGGTGTTATCACCGCACCACTACTGCGTATAAATGTTGGTGATAATGCCAACCCAAGGATATTGCTATTACACGTTCCCAATATTTTGCAAGCTTGATTTAGTCAGGAGCACTCCAGATCTTTGCTCTGTGCTGCATACCCGAGCCAGGCAAAGGGCACGAGGCCGTTTTTATTTCTTCAATATCTCGGCCGAACCCAAAAACACTTCGTTATTTTTGGTAACCAGGTTAGCGGGTACCCGGCACGAGAGGGAGTACATTTTGCTGCCAATAAATATCATTCGAATCAATAACGTGTTCTTATTAATTTTGTCAGACGCGGAAACATTATAAGTGGTATATGTGTTCCATTTGCCTATTATGATATCCCCAAAGGTATAGTTTGTCTTTTTCGACGCTATACCCATCTTCAGTTGATCAGCAAATTGCTGGGTATCCTTCACCGGCGCTAAGGCGGCCGAATCTAAATGAACCATAACTTTATAATCTATCATATTAGCACTGTATGCAAGACTGTCAGCCTCCCTTAGGGTATAAATATCAATGCCGTTCTTGGTCGTCTTTTCGGGTTCGGCGGGGAATTTTACCGACAGGTTTTCGTCCAGGTTTTTTGTTACCCAATGGGTTTGGGCTTTAGCCGCTGCCGATAGCATCAGCACAAATAACAGCAGGTAATAGGGTTTTTTCATTTACAGTAAAACTTAGTATTGTTTAAAAGTGAAGCATTAATTTGATAAAAGCCAAGATAGTATTAAAACATCAATTTTATTGAAGGGTGTTTCGGAAGAAATAAAATGAGTGGTCATGCCGATGCATATCGGCATCTCACTTGCAAAGTAAAAATGAATGCTTAGCTATGAATTGTTTGTAAAGTGGATAACCTTCCTGATGGGATGCTGAAATAAATTCAGCATGACCCGGTTTTGATGTTGCCACCAATAACGGCACAGAAATAAATGAGCAGGGCTTTAGCCTAAATAATCAAGTTAAAAAACCCATTTGCCATCAATCAATAACCCTATTCTGTACGGTCTTCAGTTTCTGAAGCTTTTTCAGCAGATCATTCGGCTTAAAGGGCTTGAGCAGGCAGTCATCAATATAAGGGAAATCGTTTATCTGTTCCACAGCCGTTCCTATGGATGCGGTTACCGCGATTATAGGCGTGGCCGCTTTTTTGCGGTCGGGCAGGGTTTTGATCAGCTTTGAGGCTTCGAGCCCGTCCATTACAGGCATATTAATATCCATCAGCACAACATCAAAATCCAGCTCCATCACCATGTCTACCGCCTCCCTGCCGTTAACGGCCAACTCCGGAACGATACCCCATTTGCCGAGGATCTTGGTGATGACCAGTATATTGATCGGCTCATCCTCTACCACCAGGACACGGAGATGGAGCATGGGTGCTGTGGCCGGCTCTTTTGCCGCAGGTTTTTTCGCCACCGTTTCTGCCAGCGGGTAGGTCAGCTCAAAGCTGAAAGTGGTACCTATGCCTTCAGCGCTGTTTAGTTCCAGCCGGCTGTTGTGCAGTTGAAGCAGCCGGTAAGCGATGGTTAAACCCAGCCCTGTTCCGTGGTACTGGCGGTTGGTGCGCGACATCACCTGTGTAAATGGCTGAAAGATCCGGTCCTGCCGGTCTATCGGAATGCCGATACCGGTATCTTCTACCCGCAAACGCAGGCTGGCCGTCGTTTCGGTTTTGCTAAGCAGCCGCGCCTCTACCCTTACATGGCCGGCGTTGGTAAACTTAACCGCGTTGCCTATCAGGTTAAACAGGATGCTGGTTAAACGGTTGGGGTCACCCAGCATGGTCTGGCCGTTAACCTCCTTGTCAATGTTACAGTCAAATTTTACGCCCTTTTCCGCAGCCCGGGCCCTAAAAGAGCCGCAAACGTTATTAATTAGTTCTGCCAGTTGGAATGGCCGGCTTTCCAGCACCACCGCGCCGCTATCAATTTTATTAAAATCGAGGATGTCGTTCACAGTGACCATCAGGTTATCAGCCGCGAATCGCAGGATATCCAGGTGTTCGATCTGATCGGGCCGGGGGCCTTCCATGTGCAGGATATGGGTCATGCCTATCACCGCGTTTAGCGGGGTGCGCAGCTCATGTGACATGGTTGACAGGAAATTGGTTTTGGCGGCAGCCTGCTCCTGCTCTGCGGCGAGGGATTTTTGCAGATGGTTCCGCAGTTCGATCTCCTTATGTTGCGATTTTTTAAAGGCCCGGAAAAAAGCATAATGTATATACAGCAGCAACAAAAAATTACACACCAGGCCTATCATACCGGCATGCCGGTTGATGATGAGCTGCTGGGTTGGCAGGGAAATTCCTATATAATTATCCAGGATGATATAGCTGATAACCGCGGCGATATTGATCAGTGAATAGATAGTGCCCCATTTGCTGCCGAGGATATAATAACCACCCGAAAGCACAAGCAGCACCAGTTCGGCCGTGGCGACGTTGAGGCTCTGCCGGAACAGCAATATGCCCGACCAGATCATAAGCGTGATACAAATGATAAAGAAATGCCCGGCCAGGCTCCAGGGCCGCCTGAACAGGAGCAATGCCAAACCGGTGAGAAAAAGCGCCAGGAAGAACCCCATCCTTATCAGCAGGAAATTCCGTTCCTGAAAGAGGTACAATATGATTAAAGTGCTGGTTAAACCAATAAAGGTTAGCAGGCATACGGCCAGTATCCCCACACGCGTGCGTTCGAGAATCTCCCGTTCTCTGTTAAATACGCGGTTATAGCGGCTAATAATTTGATCGGCAAAAAACATATAAGTAGTAGCAATATAAAAGGTTTAGATAGCCTGAGCACTGATCCCGATGTAAACCTATCCCGTTCGATAAACACTCGCCTACCTTTCAGTTTGAGTTAATCGGAGAACACTTCCCCGCATGGTCAGTGCGGGTAAATCGAAGATAGTGTTTAAAATTTGTTATCCAAACAGGAAAAATGCCGCGCCGCGCCAACGTTGTTATTGCTGCGATAACCCCCTACCGCCGTACTTGGCGGATGCAAAGATCAGGGTTACGCCCTTGTTGGTGTTGTCACCAACAAGCCGCCATGCATTATAGAATACGAAGATTAAAAGTTGTTGGTGTTGTCACCAACAACGGCAGAAAATTTGATTTACGCCAAGACTCCTTCCTTCGGGAAGGGTGCGGCTGTTTGTGAAGTGGCGGGTAGGGGTTATTTACGCCAATACCTATCTCATAAACCCCTCCCTGCACCCTCCGTTGGGAGGGAATCGCACCTATCCCTGCTTTTTTCGCCTTCCCACACCAGTGGTGACAACACCAACAAGTCGCCGTACACAACCGGATGCGAAGATTAAAAGCAGGAAGACTTAATTATTCAAATACTTCAATCTCACCATCATGCAGGGCCCAAACCATATATGGGTGTGTATCGGCATGGTAAATATCGCCTGCTTTTGAGATACCTATTATTCCGGCGAAGCCATCATAGGCCTTCATTTCATCAAGGGTTTTTGCTGTAGCCACATAAAGGGGCATACCGTCAGTAACACGGGTAACAATTTTTACAGCAACAGAACCGCTCACAATATCTTCGCCCACGCCGGTACATGATACACCTGCAAGGGCATTAGCATAGTTGCCCGCTGTAGTTGCCGAATCACTCACCCTGCCCGGTATCTCAAAGCCTTTACCACCGGTTGAGGTTGCCACCGCTATATCGCCATACATATCAAGTGCTACGCAGCCCACGGTACCTAAACGGATAGAATCGCTTAGTTTTTTTTCATATTCCTTACGGCGTTGCGGTGTTTCGGGATTATAATATTTAAAGCCATGCTCGGCAGCAAAATCACTGGCGCCCTTACCGCTTAAAACGCGGTCGTCATATTCCATCAGTTTCTCTGCCAGGCAAATAGGGTTTTTAATATTCTCAATATTAATAACGCCCGAAAATTTTTGGGTTTTGCCATCCATCAGGGAGGCGCTTAATCTTATCTTTCCGTCGCTTTGTATTTGTGAGCCGGTGCCTGCGTTAAACAGGTCGCAATCTTCAAGCAATCTTACGGTATACACCACCGTTTGGGCCGCGGTGTGGTTCTCCAGGTGTTTATGGCCAAGCTGCACAATTTCTCTCAGGGCATCCTGCTTAGTTTTTTTTACTTCCTGGTTGGTTTCGCTTTCGCTAAAAAAACCCCCGTGTATGATTAGCTTCATTGCAATAAGTTGTTACTATCCGGAGCGGTTATAAAAACGCCCTCTTCTACCTTCACTGCTTTTTTAATGATCATGCGCTGCTGCTGCAGGTCGTACTTATCAAATATAGACATTACATGAACCTTTAAGTTTTCAATAGAAACGGGGTCGCCTATTTCTACATCATAAACGTTGGTTTCCACTATATTAGTGCCATCAACCAGCATTATTAATCCGGAACCAATTGCTTCCATCATAGCGCCTTCGGTTATCAGCAAACCGGCGTCTTCCCCTAAACCAATTCCCAAAATACCCGGGTTGGTAGCAACAGCATACAGCAAACGCCCAATACGGCCCCGTTGTACAAAGTGGGTATCAACAATAACAGAATCTATAAATCCTAATCCGGCGGTTATCTGCACTTCGCCTTTTATCAGCGCTTCGTTACTTTGCCCGCGATATATCATATGGGTTGAAGCCGCCGCCGCCCCTGCAGATGTACCGGCAATTACAAAATTCTCTTCGTTATAGCGTTTCTTCAGGATCTGCAAAAATTGGGTGCCGCCAAAAATAGCGGTCAGGCGCAGCTGGTCGCCGCCGCTAAACATTACTACGTCCGCTTTGCGGATGCGCTCTAAAAATTCAGGATTAGAGGTATCTTCGCGGCTTTTTATATGCAATACATTTACATGGGTAACACTTAGCTGGTTAAAGGCTTTTATATACTCGTGGCCCACAAGCTCGGGTATTTGCGATGCCGTGGTAATTACCTCAACCACAGATGCTTCCTGCTTATCAGACTCATTAATAATGCGCTTGAGTATGCCTTTTTCAAAGAATTTTATGTAATGGGGCTGCATTATATGCTCCGTCACACTTACATTACTGCCCATATCAACAGCACCACCTATAATAACCAGTTTTCCTTTTGGGGCAATCATAATTCTTATATCAATTTATACAAATTAAAATAAAAATCGTTTAAAACGAGTGATTTAATTAATAATACTGCATTTTTCAACCGAAACTTTTTATTAACTTGATAAGTTCTTTAGATTTAAAAAGAATTTCCTTAACTGATTTTGAAGCGCATTTATGAAGATTGAAAATATACAGGTACTACGCGGGCCTAACCTATGGAGTGTTAACCGCAAGAAGCTAATTCAGATGCGTTTGAATTTGGAGGAGATGGAGCAACGCCCAACAAATACCATTGACGGGTTTTACGAGCGCATGAAAGATCTTATCCCCAGCCTTCACTCGCACCGCTGTTCGCCGGGTGTACCGGGTGGCTTTTTTGAGCGTGTAATTGCCGGCACCTGGATGGGCCACGTAATTGAACACATTGCTTTAGAGATACAAACCCTTGCCGGCATGAACACCGGTTTTGGCCGCACCCGCGAAACCAAAACGCCGGGCGTTTACAACGTGGTTTTTGCATACCTGGAAGAGAAAGTTGGCGTTTTTGCGGCAGAAAGCGCCGTGCGTATTGCCGAGGCCCTGATAGCCGGTGAAGAGTACGACCTGGAAGCCGACATACAGCAAATGCGCGAGATACGCGAAAATACCCGTTTGGGCCCAAGTACAGGGTCAATAGTAGAAGAGGCTATAGCACGCGATATCCCCTGGATAAGATTGAATAACCAATCATTAGTGCAGTTGGGCTACGGCAAGAACCAGGTCCGTTTCCGTGCCACCATGACGGAGAAGACCAGCTGCATTGCCGTTGATATTGCCAGCAACAAGGATGAAACCAAGCGCTTGTTACAGGAGCAGGCCATCCCGGTTGCAAAAGGCATGACCATTAGCAGTGTTGAACAAGTGGTTGAGGCGGTAAGCAAGATAGGCTTCCCCCTGGTATTTAAACCGCTTGATGGTAACCATGGCCGCGGCATCAGCATTAACATACGCGATTTGACAGATGCTATTGCCGCTTATGAATTTGCCGCCCGCATATCGCGCAAGGTAATTGTAGAGCGCTTTATAACCGGTTATGATTTTAGGGTGCTGGTGATAGATAATAAAATGGTAGCCGCCGCCCTGCGCGATCCGGCCCATGTGAAAGGCGATGGCGAACTGACCATTCAGCAATTAATTGATAAAGAAAATTCTGACCCGCGACGGGGCTACGGGCACGAGAATGTGCTTACCCTTATTGATGTTGACCGCGATACCCTTGACCTGTTAGAAAAGAAAGGTTATACCTTGGATACCATCCCCGCTGAGGGCGAAAAGGTATTTGTAAAATCGACCGCCAACTTAAGCACCGGTGGTACATCTGTTGATGTTACCGACCATGTGCACCCGCAGAATATTTTTATCTGCGAACGCATCTCTAAAATAATTGGGCTGGATATATGCGGTATAGATATAATGGCCGAGAACCTCACCGAACCGCTAACCGAAAATGGCGGCGTGGTATTGGAGGTTAATGCCGCACCAGGTTTCCGGATGCATATTGCCCCGAGTGAAGGCCTGCCCCGCAACGTAGCCGGGCATGTTATTGATATGCTTTATCCTCCGGGCAAATCGGCACGGATCCCTATTATTGCCATTACCGGCACCAACGGCAAAACCACTACCACCCGTTTAATAGCGCACATTGTAAAAAATAACGGGCACAGGGTGGGCTTTACCACATCTGATGGTATTTACATCCAAAATAATATGATGCTGAAGGGCGACACCACCGGCCCGGTAAGCAGCGAATTTATACTAAAAGACCCTACGGTTGATTTTGCCGTACTGGAAACCGCACGCGGCGGTATCTTAAGATCGGGCCTGGGCTTTGGCTTTTGCGATATTGGCGTAATAACCAACATACAGGAAGATCACCTCGGCATATCAGATATTCATACGCTTGATGATCTGGCACGTGTAAAAAGCGTGGTTATCAATTCCATTAAAAAAGATGGCTGGGCAGTGCTGAATGCTGATAATAAGTATTGCGTAGAGATTGGCAAAAAAGCCGATTGTAACGTGGCCTATTTTAGCCGTACCGAAAACAACCCGGTTGTGATTGCCCATTGCAAAAAAGGCGGTATTGCCTGCGTTTGCGAAAACGGGTTCATTACCATACAAAAAGGCGATTGGAAGATCCGCGTACAGCGCACCATTCTTATCCCGCTTACTTTTGGGGGCACAGTTGCTTTTATGATAGATAACGTAATGGCGGCTACCCTGGCTACCTTCTTACACGGCTTTAAACCCGAGGACATCAAAATGTCGCTTGAAACCTTTATCCCGTCTGCAGCGCAAACACCGGGCAGGATGAACATCTTTGAGTTTAAGGATTTCCGTTTCATGATTGATTTTGCACATAACCCTGATGGGTTTAACGGTATAAAACAATTCCTGAGCTATATTGATTCGCCATTGAAGATCGGTATCATAGCCGGTACCGGCGACAGGCGCGATGACGATATCCGCGAGCTGGGTAAAATAGCGGCAGAAATGTTTGATTATATTATCCTCCGCCAGGAAAAACATCTGCGCGGCCGTACCGCAGAAAATATCCTTGAACTGTTGATAGAAGGTATAAAATCAGTTGACCATAACAAGTCTTTTGAAGTGGTGCCAAAAGAAGTAGATGCCATTAAGCATGCTATGAGCCTGGCCAAACCGGGTACATTCATCACAGCCCTGAGCGATGTAATAAGCAATGCCATTGAAACCGTACAAAACTACCAGGAGCAAGAGCGGAACGGGTTGTTTAACGTATAACCTTCAGGAACTTACAGTTTAAACCAGAAAAAGCCGCTTCATAATTAATTTATGAAGCGGCTTCTTTTTATTGCCCGGTCATAATGTATATCTTTACATAATGCCACGACACAAAACAAATATTTTTTTTAACACTCAACCAAAACGGTGGTGGCTGGCATTAACTTTATTCCTTAGTTTTTTTGCCCTTTCGGGATACGTAAGCAATGCGCCGCAAAACAGCATAGCAACGCCAACTGAGCAAGTAGTTTTACCAAACGGACACTTAAAAAATGCGGTAAGCTATAAAAGGGCGCGGTTGTTATTTTACAATAAAAGTTGCGCTAACCCACTATTCAGAAGCGACAATAACACAGCCATTTTTATTTACAATAAAACAGTAAATACACAATACCTTCGTTTAAAGCAATTTGCTTTGCTTAAACCACGTTTAATAATTCTGTTAAACGGCATTCCACATTTTTCTGCTTCAGAGCACCCGGCTTCCCTGCGGGCATAAATTCGCTTTGCCATTATTGGCTTTACACAAATTTTTTATCACACAATTAGCCGTGGCTTAATGCCGGCTTATCTTATAATTTATTGACATGAAAAGACTCAAAAAAATATTGAGGCTTTGCGGGCTTGTGCTGTTTTTAACATTGGCCGTTATTGGCATTTCTGTAACCGGCGCCGCGCAGGCCCCACCCAAACGGGGCGGGCGCGATAATGATAGCGAAATACTGATAGAACTGGTGGAAAAAGAAAAGGAAGAAAAAGATACACAAGGCGAGGAAGCCTTTTATTAAGAAAGCCGCCTGTATAATTTGCCTAAAGATTTCGGTGAGGACACCGAAATGGGGAATTGGGCTGTGCTATATAACCTCCTCCGTTGGTTATGTTTTTAAAAAATTTGCATTCGGCGAACTTGCCTAAAGATTTCGGTGAGGACACCGAAATAGGGAACTGGGCTGTGAGGACACCGAAACGGGGAATTGGGCTGTGATATAAGCTACCTACCCCGCTGGTTATGTCCTCACAACCAGTTGCATTCGGCGGCTTGCCTAAAGATTTCGGTGAGGACACCGAAATAGGGAACTGGGCTGTGAGGACACCGAAACGGGAATTGGGCTGTGATATAAGCTACCTACCCCGCTGGTTATGTCCTCACAACCAGTTGCATTCGGCGAACTTGCCTAAAGATTTCGGTGAGGACACCGAAATGGGGAGGTGGGCTGTGAGGACACCGAAACGGGGAATTGGGCCGTGATATAAGCTACCTACCCCGCTGGTTATGTCCTCACAACCGGCTGCATTCGGCGGCTTGCCTAAAGATTTCGGTGAGGACACCGAAATAGGGAACTGGGCTGTGAGGACACCGAAACGGGAATTGGGCTGTGATATAAGCTACCTACCCCGCTGGTTGTGTCCTCACAACCAGTTGCATTCGGCGCGCCTGCCTAAAGATTTCGGTGAGGACACCGAAATGGGGAGGTGGCTCAGTGTTCTTTGTGTTTCCTTACTTTGTGTGCTTTGTGGTAAAAATTAACCACAAAGATTGACGCCAAATTTTCTTCTTCTTATCAGGTTTTTTCATTTCTCTCATAATTCGTTTAATGATAGCTATTTACAGACTGTTTATTTACATTTGATTTTCATAAAGCAATTAAATTCCAATCAATATGCTTACAGAAGTCAACCCCAAACTACCAATGCGCGATAAGGCCATTACAAAAGATTTCTACTTAAACAAATTGGGTTTTCAAGAATTTGGCGGCGATTACGATGGCTACCTTATGGTACAAAAAGACAGTATCCAAATTCACTTTTTTGAGTTTAAAGAACTTGATCCAAAGGAAAACTATGGCCAGATATATGTCCGTACGGATGATATAGAAGCATTTTATCAATTTGCCCAAAGTAAAAACATCATCAGTAATAAATTGGAGCATAAACCCTGGGGGCAAAAGGAGTTCTCTATTCTTGACCCTGATAACAACCTGCTAACTATCGGACAGAACTTATTTTAAAATTTTCACAAGGGAGTAAATAATTTATACACTGTTATTTTGACGGTGATTTTATGAATTTGATGTTTTCTACATGCTCACCAATGAAAATATTCGCCATATCACCGGTCTTATAAAAACCGGGCTTCCCTTCCATATTATCAGCAATAATTAATCCGTTGATCTGCAGATTTTCGAAAACCACATTCTTAACAGCCCTGTGCTCGTCATAACCGGCGATCAGGGAAAGAGGAGGATCCTGACTGGCATAGGAAATATTCTTAAACAGGATGTTTTCAATGGCAGAGCCGGGAGAGGTATTGTATTTTTTGTTAAACATGATCCGAACATTGAAGAGCTGCCCCTTACGGATCTGCTCTATATTGATATTTTCAAAACTGATGTCCCTGAGTGTATTGCTGTCCCCCGCGTTTAGGGACAAACATCCCTGGTAGTCCATTTGGTTTTCATGCTGATCGAGTATCTCCAGACCTGTAAACTTCATATTTGATAACGTGTCTGGATGTTGTGAATCGCCATGCGTGCCAATCAGTATCGGATGAGCGACGTCAGCCCAGAGCAAGGAGTTACTTACCGAAACATTTTTCGTGTTTCCATAATAGTTCCAGCGATGCCCATAGATAGCGATACAATCATCAGAATTTCGCATAAAAACATGGTCCAGGGTGATATCTGCACTGCAGAAAATGTCTATACCATCCGCATTGCCTTCTGAGCTGAAAGATTTAATATTACTTATTTTCACCTGGTTGGATTGACCGATCAGCACCGTGTATTTGTGCGGCAAAAAAACAATGCCATCAATATCAACATTGGTCGAAAAACTGACGATCAGCTGATCATTGCGCCCCGTTCTGATTTTGTTGGTTTTATTTAAAGTTGATGTTGGTGGCATGGATTCTATCTGGGTTAGGATGCCACGGCCCCCGATATGTACATTTTTTGCATGGTCCACAATAAAACTGCCTTCAACAATAGCCCCACCGGCGATATAGACTGTTTTATTTGACTTGATCAACATTTTTCCAATCTGATGGATCCCCGGACCGTAATAGATGACATTGGTATCCCTGGCTGACGGCCGCGTTGTTTCCAGCGGATTGGCGAACAATTGCATGTTTTGAAATATATCGCCATTTACTTCTATTGACATGTACTGGTTTGCGCTTATTGAAAAAGAAATGTTATTGCCATGGATCACCGGTTGAATGCCTAGGGAGAGGGGCCGGATCTTTACCGACCTGATACTTCCGGTATTTACAGTCAGGTTCACTTCAACGGTCCCGGAACAATCAAAATAAGCGAAGGACGTTTTTTTGATGATCGTTTTGGTATCAACAACGTTAGCTACGTTAGCATGATAAATGTCAACATTTTGCCAGGGGCTGCCGGCTTCCCTCACCTTTAAATAGTAATCTTTACTAATGAAATTACACGGAGGTGCCTTGTAGGTAATAATTTTAGCAAACCCGGGTTGGGTGAATATCAACAGCAGGCCTAAAAAGATATTTCTCATCTGGATTATTAGTTCTATTTATAATTGTTAAGAACTATAAAGACCGAAAACCTGGATTTTTATACTCAATAAAAACACCAAGACAAAAGAAATAATAGCGTAGGCCGGGGATGTTTAATGTCCTGTGCTTTAAATAAAACGGCCCCAGTGAAGGGGCCATTAACTAATTATGTTACCGGAATGGTAATTTGCCGAAGAGTGTATCAAAGACAGCCGCACCGCTGTTTGATACTCAGTTAGCGGAACAAACCATACTATTCCGTCACTAACCCGGTTTTTATATTCAATTTAAACGGTTTAGGCGCAGGTAACCATAACTTACCGTCGCCAATTTCTACCGGCATCCAAAGATACCTCGAGTCCCATTGCGTTTTAGGTTTCCATATATCCCCTAAATATAATATAGTAGTTCCCTTTGTTCCAACAACTTTAAGCAGTAAGGTAGATTGGGAACCATAAGTGTTTGTTTCCGGCGGCGCGATATCCGTGAATTCGGACCACGGACCTTCCAGGGATTTAGCTGTCGCGTATTTATTGGGATTTGCCCGCCAGCCGGTTAAAGCAGAACCGATAGCGTAATATAACCCCTTATAGTGTACAATCGCTCCGCCTTCCATATGCTGTGAAATGAGGCACATTTCCTTTTCTACGTCCATATAATCTTCGGAAAGCCGTGCAATCCGAAACCCGTATGGCCGGTCTTCAAATATCAGGTAAGCGGTGCCGTCATCATCCACAAACTGCCCTATATCCCGGCTTTCATGGCCCAAAGGGCGAAAACTTTTAACAAAAGTGTAATCACCGTCGGGTTCGTCACTAATAGCGATGCCTACACTCGCTGTCTTATAGGATTTATTATCGAGATGGAAATACATGACATACTTCTTCGTCTTGCTGTTATAGAACACTTTCGGACGCTCCAGCACCCAGCCTTCTCCCTGATTGTTCGGATCGGTCATCTGCACAACGTCTTTACGAAACTTCCAATTCATCAGATCTTTAGATGAATAGCAGCTCACATAACGCTTATTAGAGTCAAGCCCCTTGCGCCTTTCTTCGCCATACCAATAATAGGTGTCTTTGATCTTGGTAATACCCCCGCCGTGGGCCTGTATATGTTCCCCGCGATCGTCCGGCCACACCTCTGTAGGGCGAAACTCTGTCAGTTTCTGGGCAAAGCCCTTATTGCAGTAAACCAGCAAGGCTATTACTAATAGCTGCCTGCAAAGGGCCCCATTTAATCTTATCATTGTTGTTTTTTTATTAATTTATTGATACTGTTTTATAAAAAAATGCCGCGCCTTTATTGTTTACCTGAACCTGCTTCTTACTTAGCTCATACGGCCATACGACAGTTCCGCAGTTGTTGGTCGGTCGTCAGTTCAGTCCTTAACTGAAGGATCGCCCGGTGGACATGATTGACTACCGATTGATATTTAATGCCGGTAACTTCTGCAATCTGGTCATAATTCCAGCCATCAAAATATTTCAAAAATATCATTTCCCTTTGCCTGCCGGGCAAGGTATTTAAAGCCGCGGATAATAGCCTGTTAACTTCTTTATTATTCTCAAAATTAACCATTACTTCCTCCTGTGAAAAAACAATATTGATATGCTGATGATCATCCGTCAGCGAGTCGTGAATTTTGTGACTTTTAATATAGTTGATGGCCATTGACCGGGCTGATTTGAAAAAATAGACCTTAAGGTTATAAATCGGCCCGAAGTTTTCTTTCCGTTCCCACATTTTAATGAACAGGTCCTGTAATATATCCTGACAAATATCTTCGTCCCGGATAATTTTCAACAGGTAATGATATAAAGCAGGGTAAAGTTCATGGTGGATACAACCAAAGGAGGCTACATTTCCCTGGCGGGATTCATCCCACCAACCCGATAACTGGTTACTTTTGTTCATAGTGGCTTTAATGGCTAATACTATTACGTTGCTGAATAAGGTCCATCGTTTAAAGCCCGATAATTAAATTGGATATCAAAAATTCCTTGAAAACCAGTTAAGTAAAGTTTACCCGATGGATTATAATTTGGTTTAATAAGGGCTAATATGGAGTGATTTAAGGATAAAGAAGGGATACAAATAAGCCATTTAAAGGGTACAATCTGACCAAAAGAAATTTCCTAAACGGGTTTAGAAGCCGTAAAAAGAACTTTTATAACAAAAAAACATGGAAACAAGTAAACTGACAAGCTTTCCGTGGCAGAACCCGGATGCACCCTGGCAGGATAGCTGTTTAGTTGATAACGTTGAAGCGCTTCTTAAAAACCGGCCGTTTCTGGCGCAGGAAATCTGAAGGGTTTGCCCCGAATAACTTGAAAAACTGGGTGCGGAAATATTTGATGTTATTAAAGCCTGTTTCTAAAGCCACTTCGTTAATATTCATATCAGACTGTATCAGTAATTCTGCAGCTTTTCTCAGCCGTATATATCTGATAAAACTGTTAATAGAATGGCCCGACAACGATTTTACCTTGCGGAATAGGTTAGACCGGCTCATCCCGATCTCTGAGGCAAGCATGTTGATATTGAAATTATGATCAGTTAAATGCTTTTCAACAACCTCTATACATTTTTCCAGAAACTGCTTATATTCTTCAGATATGGCTACGTTAGTTGATTTTAAGGTAACCGCGCTATAAAAATAGCGTTGCAGGTTCCTGCGGATCTGTAATAAATTCGCCACGCGTGCAATCAGAATATCCTTCTCAAATGGCTTACTGATATAATCGTCCGCACCGCTTTCAAGGCCTTTCAACTTGCCTGCAGGAGAAGAGCTTGCCGTCAGCAAGATCATCGGTATATAACTAAGCAATGGGTCTTGTTTAATGATAGCGCAGAGTTCAATCCCGTTTAACCCGGGCATCATAACGTCACAGATGATCAGGTCAGGTACTTTTTCCCGGGCGATGACCAGGCCTTTATCGCCATCCGCAGCATCGTAGATCACATACTGCGGTTCCAGCAAGCTTTTAATGTAATGCCTTATTTCTGTATCGTCATCAATGATCAGGATCGCTTTTTTATCGGTAAAAATATCTTCCGCTTTAAATTCCGCAAATTCATCTTCATTATTTAGCGTAGCTAAAGTCAGCGGCCCATCGGTCAGCTCATTTAACAGTTCAGATGAGGCCGATTCAAATACAGATATAATTTCTGGTGAATAATGCAGGATGCCCTTTTTTAGCATTAAGGTAAATGTGGTGCCATTGCCGGGTACGCTCAAATAGGTCAATGTTCCCTGGTGGTCACCGGTAAACTGTTTAGCCAGGTACAAACCAATCCCAAATCCCGCTTTCACGGGCTGGCCGGCTTCCTTAGAACGGTAAAACTTGTCAAATAATTTATCTCCCACCTCTGGTGGTATGCCGTAACCCTGATCCACAACTTTAATGACCGCCTCCTCGGATGACTCTTCCACAATGACGTTTACGGCTTTGCCGGCAGGGGTATATTTAATGGCATTTGATATCAGGTTATACAGGATAATTTCTATTTTTTCCCGGTCCCCGTAGATAACCAGATCTTCATTTTCGCCGGAGAACTCATAGCTGATACCGGATATTTTAGCCTGTTGCACAAAACATAAAAAAACTTCTTTACAAACCTGCACAAGATGAATTGGGCCTACGTTTAGTTGAGCAACACTGGCATCCGCTTTACGGAACAACAACAGCTGGTCTACCAGGCTAAGCAGCCTCCTGGCATTGCGATAAACAATATTGAGATCATTCCGGTCCTTTGAGATGCTGTTGTTTAGCAGGTCCTTCACGGGGTTAATGATGAGCGAAAGCGGTGTTCTGAATTCATGTGATATGCCGGTAAAAAACTCCAGCCTTTTCTCGTTCATTTCCCGTTCTTTTTCCTGGAGCACTTTTTGATTATCGGCATTAACCTTAGCCAGTTTTATCTCGTACTTTAACCGGGTTTCGCGTGAGCGGTAGGCTAAATACCAATATACGCACGTAATTAAAATAAGGAGGTAACAAGTATAAGCCCACCAGGAAGCATACCAGGGCGGCAAAACAATAATTTCCAGCGAAATTTGTTTGGCTAACCACTGCCCTTCCGCATTGGTACATTTGATATGAAGAATATATTTTCCTTCGTTTAAATGGGTATAGTTTGCATATCTGATATTTCCGGAGTTTGTCCAGGTATGATCCCAGTTTTCAAGGAAATATGCATAATGGATCTTGCCCGGCGCGGTGAATTCCAACGCGGTAAACTGGAAGGCAAAAACAGCCTGATCATACGGTACCTCAATTTGCTTAATGCCATCGGGCGTAGCTTTTTTTACAAAGTGAGCGTCTTTTTCAAGCGGAACATTGTTTACCGTTACCCCCGACAATACCAACTTGGGAACGTTAGTCAAATCTTTAACCTTTTCAGGATAAAATAAATTCAACCCTTCTATACCTCCAAAAGCCAGCTCCCCGGACCGAAGCGCAAAATTTGAATTATAATGAAATTGATTACTTTGAATACCGTCACTTTTATAGTAGCTTTTGAAAGATTTGGTTTGCGGGTTAAATTTGGATAACCCGTTAAATGTACTTACCCACAAATTGCCGGATTTATCTTCCAATATGTTTAAAACGGCATTATTACACAAGCCATCTTCAGTAGTAAAACGGGCCAGGATTTTCGATCGTTTCCGGTCAAACAACACAAGCCCCCCACCCTCGGTCCCCACCCAAAGGCGCCGTTCACGATCTTCAAAAATACAACGGATATAATAGTCCAGTTCAAAGAACTTGTGCTTCTTATTAGTCCGGTCTATTTTAATCAGTTGGGTTAATGTTCCTGCCCAAAGGTTACCTTCCCTGTCGGCTGTAAGACTTGAAAGATCTGAAAGATTGGTATCAAAAGCGTTAAATTTATTATGCAGCCTGTCAAATTTATAAAGCGCGCCGTTTATACCATCCCCTTTTAAGGTTCCTGCCCAAAGATTCCTGTCGCCATCTTCGCACATTGTGGAAACCACCTTATTTTCAACACCAGATCCCGGGTTGATACAGCGGTAATGCTCAAACTGACCGGTAGCCCGGATGTACCTGTTGATTCCTCCAAAAAATGTCCCCTCCCAAATCTCATTTTTATAATCGCTAACAATAGAGGTAACAATATTATCACTCAGCGCATGCGGATTTGCAGCATCGGCGGTGAAACGGCGGAATACATTAGCGCGACGGTCCCAGATCACCAAACCGCCACCCTCTGTTCCAATCCATAAATCGCCGTTTAGGTCTTCATAAAGGGCGTACACCGGCTTTTTGGGCAAAGAGTTGGTTGTAGCCGGATTTGAAGCAATGGTTTTGAACCTGTCTTTTTGCGGATCTATGACGTTTACACCGCCATTTAAAGTTCCTATCCAGATCCGTTTATCTTCATCCTGAATTAAAGTATAGGCCGCATCATTGGATAAGGGACTGTTGTTATTCTCATCTTTTAAATAGGTTAACCGATGGTTCAGTATGTTATAAATGTTTATTCCGCCACCGTTAATGGCCATCCACAATTGCTGATGATCATCAAGTATCATGTCTGATACTTTATTAAAGGTTAGTTTGCCTATATTCTGATCAAGTACTTTAGTAATTTCCCCGGAATGTGCCTGATAAAGAAAGAGCCCGTCGCCCGTTCCAATCCACACATTATCGCCCTGGGGTTCAATACAAAAAGCATTCTTGAGGGATCCGTTGATCAGTACCAGCTTTTTATTGTCCTCCAGCAGGCAGAGGCCAAACTGGGGTACAAAAATCCAGATTTTTCCGCTGCGGCTTATCTTAATAGCCTGTACATCATAACTTCTAACCAGTCTTCCGCTTACCGTTAACGGAATTTCTTTGGCCGCTGCACCGGGCTTTTGGCATACCAGTAAGCCCATGCCCAATGTCCCCAGCAACATATTCCCCTGCCCGTCAGATTTGACAACACGAACGCCGACCGGAATTTTTTTGATCCGTTTATCGCGGGCATCAAAGTAATTTACCGGCGAAAATTTACCACTAAAATCGTCATAGATACAAGCCCCGCCATGGGTGCCGATCCACATATTGGAAGACTGGTCTTGTGCTATTGAAAAGATGTAATTATTTATTAGAGAGGTGGGTTCGCCTACTTTATTTCTAAATATTTTGAAACCATAACCGTCATACCGGTTAAGCCCGTCATAGGTGCCAAACCACATGAAACCTTTATTGTCTTTGAAGATGCACCTAACTGCATTGTTGGATAAGCCCTGGTCAATTCCAATAAAGTATACAGGAGGAGCGGCAGTTAACTTTAAGGTCACTAAAATCAAACAGACTAAAGCACAAAAAAAAGTTTTTTTACCAACTACCATTTTGATGGATCTGACACTATTATTGACTCATTTAGGTTGCTCTCAATTAACAATCTTCGCCGGTTTGGTTTGAACAAAGGCCGGGCGCAGGTATTTGTAACCCAGCCGGCATTTCGCTCCCATTTGCCCGCTGATACTGTAAATTATTTTTCGTTGGTTTATTTTTGAGTTGGTTTATTTATTCGCGGCTGTACCTGGCTTTTTTGAGGCTTGGCAATATTAACTAAGATCGAATTCCAGTGATCTGAGATTTGCTGATCCGCTATCTCCAATTTTCTAATGCTGATTACAAGATGCTCGTTTTTTTCCACCCTCTTTTTCATGATCATTAATTAAACACTAATCAAATATACTAATTGCTTTGAACAAAACATTTTGGTTAAAAGCGGTTTATTTGTGGGCAACTTTATAAAACCTGGCACCAAACAGGAAGATAACCACATAGCATATAATTGGTAAATAATACGCATGGGCCACACTATGGTCAGCAATTTGCCCCATAATCATGGGGAACACCGCGCCGCCTACTACGCCCATGGCTATAAAAGATGAAGCCTGTTGCGTATGGCTGCCCAGATTTTTTATCCCTAAACTAAAAATGGTAGGGAACATAATACTGAAGAAGAAATTGATCATCAACAGGGCGATGTACGATGTCCAGCCTAAACTTTGCGCCACTATTAAACACATTAAAACACTGCCGCAGGCAAAGCCGGCCAGCAGTTTATTAGGTGCAATATAAGTCATCAGCGAAGTGCCAACAATGCGGCCCAGCGCCATCATCCCCATAAAAACAATCATGAAATACCCCGCTTTTTCGTTACTAAAATGCATCACATCAACACCGTAATTGATAAAATAGGCCCAGGTACCTGCCTGTGCCGCTACATTAAAAAACTGTGCTGCAACGGCCCATACAAAATGGCTGTGCTGGTATAATTTTTTAGCCGGCGCCAAATCTACGTTAACCGCATCCGGGTTTGTTACCGCGGTTTCAACATGTGGATCTGTTAAAGCCGGGATCTTTAAAAACATAAAAGCAACGGCTATAAGTATAATTACACAGCCAATGGCTACATAAAGTATTTTTACAGAGGAAAGATCGGTTGAGCGTACGGTATCTGAACTCAACAAAAAGTAGGAACCAACAGCAGGCCCTATCATGGTACCAACCGCGTTAAAGGTTTGCGCGAAATTTACACGCTGGTCGCTCCGGCGCTGATCACCCAGGGCGGCAGCAAAAGGATGCGCCACGGTTTCTAAAGTTGCCATACCACAACCCATTATGAACAAGGCTATCCTGAAAAAAGTAAAGGAGGCCGCATTGGCCGCAGGCACAAATAAAAACAGGCCTGATGCAAACAAACACAGGCCCAGTATAACGCCCGGCTTATAACCAAACCGCTTTAAAAAGTAGCCTGCCGGAATGCTCATAATAAAATAAGCCCCGAACACTGAAAACTGAATCAGGCCCGACTGGGATTTAGAAAGATTGAGCACATTCTGGAAATGTTTGTTGAGTACATCACTCATTGAATGGAGCAGCCCCCACATTAAAAACAGGGTGGTAACAAAAATGAAGGTTACGATAAATCTCTTTTCAGTAAAAGCGGGTTTGTGCGGTTCCATAAGGTTTATGTTAAATCGGTAATTAGTGTCAAACGATCAGATGTCTTGAAAAGTGCGGCAGTATCATTTTCATTTTTATCATGCTTGTTATCGCACAGGCGTCAGGTGAATGGCCTGGCCGCCGGAGCCTGTTAACGCAACAGTTAGGGTAGTTGTTGCATCTATTTTAATTTTTTGAATTTTTACACCGGTTGATGACCTAACATTCTGATCATCTGAGTAAATACTGGCCATATATTTTTTCCCCCGGGGCAGGAAACCGAAGGAAAGCCGCAGGCTTCGGGGATCGTTGTTGGTAATGGTTCCTAAAAACCATTCATTTCCTTTGCGCCGGGCAATGGTTATATATTGCCCGGGAACACCCTGAATTACTTTTGTTTCATCCCAGGTAGTTGGGATCGCTTTCCAGAAGGCTAATTCGGGTTCGTTATGAAAGGCCGACGGTTGATCATACCAAAAAAGCGTTTGCAGCGGGCTGTAAAAGATCGCGGCCAGCGCCAGCTGATGGGCATGCGTTGTTTTAATGCGCTTATCAAAATAGCAAATGGTATAATCTGCAGGGCCCGCCAAATAACGGGTAAAAGGTAAAATGGTGTTATGGGTAGCATCGGGCATTTCCTCATTTCCGCGGATACCTTCCGCCGTCATCAGGTTAGGCCAGGTACGCTGTTCTCCTGTAGGCCGCCAGTCATCGTGAATGTTGATCATGATATGATGGGCCGCCGCTTTGTGGATCACATCTTCTACCCAGGTCGTCCAGCGATGGGAGCCCACCTGAACGAACCCGATTTTTACACCCTTAACGCCCCATTTTTCATACACAGAAAAAAGACTGTCGCTTTGTGTCAGGGCCGCTTGCTGGTTTACATACAGCCAAACGCCGATGCCCTTTTCCCGCCCATAACTGATAATTCCCGGCAGGTCGAAATCAGTGATAGCCACTTTAGTCGCATCAGAACCGAAGCTAAAAGCCGGGCCGTACCATTTCCAGTCGAAGAGGATGTATTGCAAACCTTGCTGAACAGCGAAATCAATATTAGCCCTGGCATCGGCCGTACTTTGATTCATTACCCGCATGATCTTTCCCGGTTTTATCCAGTCTGTCCGGGCAATTTTTCGGCTTTCATTCAAATTCTGTATAATGTCATCGTTTTCTATCAATGCGCCGGGCCTTTCCGCAACCATAATTACCCTCCAGGGTGTGCCAATGGGTGAGATCAGTTCTGCCCCACCCGGAAATAAGGAGGTTACCACGGTGTTGGGCTTATGGTCGCTCAATTTGAATTTTGTTCGGGTATAGTCTACCATTTGTGCTTCTGCCAAACAAACGTACAGGCCATTTTTTAGTTCAAGTGTTAGCGGCCTTTCGCTTTCACCGGTCCAGTTGTACAAGGGTAATTTGCTATAGGGCGCCTGGGCCCAGTTGGCAAACCATGCCGTTGATTCTTCCGGTAAGCTGAACTCGGTATTTTCAGCTATAATATTATAATACGTGCCCTTTTGATTTTCGGGCAAAAAATAACGGAAAGCGATGCCTTCGTTATAAGCCCGCATCTCCACATTAAAGGTGTAGATGGGATTATCATCCTTGACCATCTCTATGGTTGCCGCGTTATAGCAGTCCCTGATGAGGCTGCGTTCGCCGTTTACGGGCACCCAGGAGCTGTCGTGCGCTGTCGTTGAAACCTGCTTTACTTCCAGGTTTTCGCACCAGTCCTTGTGCCGGTCTATCTTTAAGGCCATTGCCTTTTCTGACAATTGATTGTCCATGTTTAGCCCAAGGGCAGATTCCCGTATAACGGCTTTACCTTTATAAGTTACCTGGTAGTACATGGTACGCTTTTTATCAATATCCTGCCGCTGATAAAATTGAACGGACAAGTTTCGATCAGGAGATAATACAGTTGTTTGCGAACCTGCGATGATGGACTGCCCGAAGGACAGCAGTTCAATACAAACAAGGTAACCGGTTAGCGCCGATTTGATCAGCAGTTTTTTCATATTCACGGGTTCCTTTTTATCGGATAGATTGATGTGCATTTAATTTTTTTAGTCTCATCAGCGGCTCCAGGTAGTAGTAATCGGCATAGATGATCAAAGCATCGATCCCGGTAACAGATCAATACCACTGTTATCATGTTCATCCGCAATATTCTTTGTGATCTGCACATTAGTTTTAAAATCATTTAGCTGTGTATTTGGGCAATTTTTGGAATCGCTTTTCACAAGGCTCCTGCTTAAAGACAACCAAAACCCCCGGCAATACTCACATTTTTAACAATTGCCTGGTTATTTAATTACAAAGCCCTGCAGAACAGCTATTTCGATTTTTATAATGAGTTAATAGGCAAATCGAAACCAATCAAAATCCGCATAGCGTTTCCTGTACATCTTGATGATCAGCTTCGATTAATTAAACAGGCGACCATGCCTCCTTTTCATAATAGCAGACAACACAGAAAAAATTTGATACCCATCTATGCCATTAACCTCGTTTAAGCCCCATATAAAAGTGCTTTTATTTCCCCGAGAACAGGAATGTGCCAAAAGCAGGTTGGTCCCGGTCAAAATCCTCCGGTCTTATTTTGTCAATTACCTGTTTGGTATAAGGCATCGCCAGGCCTTTACGGATAACATAATGATGGTAAACCATTTCATAAACCGGGATGAATTTCCCCCGGCTTTGAGCAGAAATTACTGTCCAGTCGCTGTATTTACCCGTAATGTCTTTCCAGGTAGTAAAAGGCATGTTATCGTCGCCCAGGTTATAGCGGGCAACATATTCGTACCCTTTCATTAAACGGTTATCCAAGGCGCTGTACAGATCGTCACCCTGCTTCCAGGCTTCCTCACAAATAGTAGCCAGCGCGCCAATACCCAGTTGACTGTGCCCCTGATCGCGACCGCTTTCCTGTACTTGCCCGGTCTCTCCGCTGATGTAGTTTTTGATGGTACCGTTATCATTAGCGTTGTAATAAAAATCAATAGCCTTTTTATACATCGCGCGATCATCTAAAAAGATAGCCGCTGCCATATACGTTTTCGTAGTAATGACACCCCAGTTACCGTTGGTATAAGGTTCGGCGGCGTAAAACTTTTCAATTACCGGCAAAAAAATACCCGTGATCATTTTGGTGATCTTGCCGATCTGCTTAGCAGTAATCCCCTTATAAGTATGCTTCAGTACTTCGGCAGCGTAAACTATCTTGAGTCCTTCCAGGCCGGCCAGCAGCGGCGCGTCATTGGTAGCGGGAATAGTGGTCAGCGTATCGGCATAAGCCTCCAGAATTTCGGTTGATTTTTTAGCGTGGGCGGCATCTTTAGTAACCATCCACATAACGGCGTTGAGGTAGGCTGCGCTAAAATCGGTTTCCATTTTGGTTTTGGTCCATTTAAATTCGCCATCGCGGGATATGGTTTTATAAGGGCCATTCATTTTGTAGCTTGCCGAGGCCCGTGGGTTGTCTTTTAAAAGAAGATAAGAGCTGTAGGCCGGCTCGGTTTTATGTTTTACCACCTGATACAGATCATCAAAATCCTTTTGCGTATGCAGTACGCCGGGATGGACAAATTTCTGGCCAATTACTTTAGTGGCCATAATAGCCATTAGCATGAAAACAATGGGGCAGATTAGCATTAACTTTCTCATAAGTTATATTTTATTCGGTTTATGTGTTGATCAATTTATATAGTGTTTGACGACGAAGCTGATCAGGCACGATGGTCTGTTTTCAACGCCCTACAATTTTGCGAAGAGCTGCGTAAGTTAAGTTTTGTCTTCAAAATAATTGTTTCAAACTCACTTATTGGCGCTCCCTGCAATATCGCTAACATGATCCTGGTTACCTGTTCGCCAATTTCCTGTATCGGTTGAGCAACTGCTGAAATTGAAGGATCAAACAATTCAAAGTTGGTATTATCATCAAATACAATTACGCCAATGTTTTTTGAAATGGTAAGCCCAAGCTCTTTAATCGCCTGCAAACCACTTAAGGCTAAGTAGTTTGTTGTAAAGAAAAAGGCATCGGTATTCTTATTTGCCAATAAAAATTTCTTTATGATCTGCACGCATTGGCTTTTTTCCACCTCGTATCCAATAGCTTTGACTTTTTCTGGTAAGTGATATTTTTTCATCGCGGCAGCATAACCATCGGCCCGTTCAGTCATTTGATCCTGTTTAGAGAGCAACGTTATCATAACAATATTTTTAAAACTATTGGCAAGCAGATGGCTGACCGCCTGAAACGCCCCATGAAAATTATCGATCAGTACCTTGTCGCACCGGATGCCGGGCAGTGACCGGTCAAAGACGACTACCGGGAAGCCGTCTGAAATAAGGTCACTGACATGAAGGTCGATTCCCGGGGACGGAGCGATAATATACCCGTCTACCTGGTGGTTTCGGAAAGTTTGCAGCAAACCTATGGTTTGAACGGCATCATTTTCCGTGCTCCCGTAAATAACCCGGTACCCCTGAGCGGCTGCATTCTTCTCTACGATCCGGGCGATTGAAGAAAAAAAAGGGTCTGAAATATCTTCCACTAACATCCCAATCGTTTTACTTTTCCCGGTACTTAATCCAACAGCCAGCCGGCTGGGCTGGTAATCTACTTTTTTTGCGAGTCTTAAAATTTTTTCTTCAAGCGCAACACTTATACCGTACTGCCGGGCTTTTCCGTTCAAAACCACCGAAACAGATGCTTTTGATACCTGCAGCTGTTCTGCTATATCCTTAATCCCAATCTTTTTTTTCATACCAATTCATGCGCTAACCTAATTTGTAGCATTCCCGGGGTATCTTTTTTAGTCATTTTCAACTGTCAGGTGAAACCCAGCATAAAAATCAGTATTGCCCGGTGATAAGACCAGGCAATACATCGTTTTTGAGTTTTCAGGCTTAACAATAAATTATCGCCATACACCATTAGCGGCGATGGATGCCTGGTCGTTTTTACCAGCCTGGGTTTTGCACCAATGCCGGGTTAAGCGTGATCTGTTGCGTTGGGATAGGGTATAAATAATTTTTTTCAGTGAAACTTCGTGCAGTATTGTCCAGTATCAATTGACCATTGCCATCCACCGCGTTTGTTGGTGCGGGGGCCAGCGGATTAGGGCCAATTTGAGCCTGTGTACCGCGGTACTTGATCCCAACCGGCCAGGAGCTGACAAAGGCGGGGGCATTTCCATAGGCCGTACCGCCAACGTTGGTTACCAAATCAGTCCCGGCACTATGCCAGCGCTTAATGTCGTCAAACCGGAAACCTTCGTAATACAGTTCGACAAAACGCTCACGCCTTATCTCTGTACGGAAATCTAAACCGTTGCCCGACACAAATCCGTTAGTTAAAGGCGGCATGTTTTTATTGGCCCGCAAACGTACCAGGTTGATGGATTTATTAAGGTCGGCATCGGATATGCTACCATTGCGTTCATAAACAGCTTCCGCATAATTTAACAGCACCTCGGCATAACGTATCACCGGGTAATCTTCAGATTCCTTGGTGTCGGGGCAATTGCGTTCGGTCACCCACTTTTGATTGGTATAACCGGCAATCTGAATGGTCTTACCTAATGAAGTGGCAATATCTGCCGCATCGTTCAGCCAGGTAACCCGGTAGTTTGCATTTCCGTACCAATAATACATATTGTTTACCCTGATGGTATATCTCAAACGGTTATCCCGGTTTACAAATTCAGACCCATAGGTTTGAAAGCCTTGAAAAAGCGGAGATTTTTCGATAGGTAATCCATCCCGGCATAGAAATGCATTTACAAATTTATGCTGAGGGCCAATCTGCGTTCCCTGACGGCTGATATTGGAATTGATTACTTTGCTCACATCATCATACCGATAAGACAACAAATACTCATGATTAGCGGCTTTATTTACCGCTGCAGGGTTAGATTTAGGGTTTTCCAGAATGAAAAGATATTTCTGAGCAGAGTCTCCGAGAACAGTACTGTTACCACCCAAAGCATTTGAGGCTGTTGTACCAAAAAGCGCAAACTGACCGCTAACAATTGCCGCATTTGAAGCCGCGGCAGACTTATCCAAAAGCATATTATAACGGGTATTGTCACCATTCCTGAATTTTAACCATGTGCCTTCATAAAGCGCAACACGGCCTAAAAAAGCTTGCGCCGCGGTACGGCTTACCCGGCCAAAATCAGCAGAGGAAGACAAATAAGATACAGGCAAATTAGGGATAGCGGCTTCAAGATCGGCAATGATTTGGTCAGCTACCGCATCCCGTGTCGCCCTTGTGCCATAAAGCTCGGGCGAGTCCAGGTTCAGTGTTTTAACAATCAGCGGTACACCGCCATAAAGTTGCAGCAATTCGAAATAGCAATAAGCCCTGAAAAATTTGGCTTCCGCAACATATTGAGCGATGCCTGCCTGATCAGTAAAACCAGCAGCTTTTTCAAGCAGGTAATTACAGTTCCTGATCCTGGAATAGTTGTTGTTCCAGTTGGCATCACTGGCCGGAACAGTATTTGTCCCGGCACCATAGCTGCCACCGCCGCCGAAAACATCGGCACGCCCGTCATAATGCGGGTTATCCGCGAAAGAGTTGCTGAAATTATGCAGGTAGCTGTAGTATTGGTTTGCAAATGTTTTAAAGTCATTAACGGATTTGAAATAAGCGGCATCCGAGAGCTGGTCCTGCGGCTTTAGATCGAGCGCTTTATTACACCCCACCTGACCTGCGATGATCAGCATGGCCAGGACGTAAAATAGCTTGTGATATATATTTTTCATGTTTGTTCTGAATTAAAAAGTAATGTTTGCGCCTATGGTTACATACCTATAAAAGGGATAGCGTTCATTTCCCTGCGTAGTTCTGGTTATCTCCGGGTCCCAGCCGTCATGTATACCGCTGCTTTCCCATAAATCGCTTCCTGAAATGTAGAGTCTTAAGCTGCTTATTGCCCCGGTGCGCTCCATCAAAGATTTAGGTAATGTATAGCCCACAACGAGGTTTTTTAACCGCACATAAGCGCCATTTTCAACAGACCAGCTGGATATTTGATAATTATAGTTATTCATACCAGCTGCAGTATGTAAATTAGGATAATAGGCATTTGTGTTATCCGGGGTCCAGGTATTACCTACCCATTGCGTAGTTTGGGCCTGCCCGAGCGCGCTGAATGGTACCCGCCAGTTATTTTGGCTACCCTGTGCCCTGAATATTGTTCTTTTACCCACGCCCTGGAACATGCTGGTAAGGTCAAACCCTTTCCATTGCAGCCCTATGGTCATGCCAAAAGTGTAGCGGGGCACATCGCTGCCCAGGTAAACCAGGTCACCCATATCTTTCGCAGAGGTGCCGGTAGTTAATTTTCCATCGCCGTTTGCATCCAGGAAATAATTATCGCCGGGGCGCAGGCCTGAATTTTGACCTGGTAAATTGGTTAACGGGCTGGCTATTGGTATGCCGATTGTATTGGTTACCCCACCCGGATTATAATATTTGGCATTATAAGCATCCACTTCGGCCTGGGTTTGAAAGCGCCCGCCGTATTTCAACCCAAAGTATGACCCCAGCGGGTAACCCTCAACTGTAGCATTGTAACCTGCTCCCAATGCAGGTACCCCATTAAAATAAACCAGTTTGTTCTGGCTGTCAGTAATGTTACCTGATAGGGAATAGCCAACCTGGCCAATGTGATCACGCCATGTTAGCTGCCCTTCCCAACCCCATGTCTTCAAATCGCCGTTATTTGATTGAGGAGCGCCAATGCCCAAAGTACCGGGATAAGTAACACTTACCAGCATGTTGCGGTTCTGGTTACGGAATACCTCAAATGTACCGTTCAACCGGCCATTTAAAACACCAAAGTCAATACCAAGGTTTCTTTTGATCACCGTTTCCCATGTACGGTTTAAGGAAACAAGATTGCCGGTAGTAGTGGTGGCCGTCGCAAGCGTTGCTCCCAGTAAAGTCCCGCTATTGCCTACGTTCAATGATTGCAGGTAATCATATAAGCCGATACCGCCCTGGCTGCCCGATGTTGCGTAAGATGCACGTAATTTCAGGTCAGTAAAAATGTTGGTTTTTTTGATAAAGTCCTCTTCGCTTAAGCGCCAGCCGCCCATAAGGCTATAAAAAGGTTTCCAGCGCGTGTTTGAGATAAATTTGGAAGAGCCATCGTACCTGCCGGTTCCTTCAAAAAAATACTTGCCCTTAAAGGCATAGGTAACCCTGGCAAAATAAGAACCCAGTGCATAATGATTACGAACTTCATCATTGGTGACAAAACCGCCCGTTGTGCTGCTCAGGCCCAGATTAAGTGAAGGAACGTCGTCGCTGCCGATATTATAAGTCCTGGTGTTGAACAGATTGTACTCATCCCGCTCATAAGAGCTGCCGACCATGAAGGAAACGTCATGTACTTTATTAAAGGTATTATTATAGGTAACACGCCCAATCAAATTATAATAGGGGTCATTGATAGTTTGGCGGAAATAACTCTGGCTCCCTGAAGTTGAGCCTCCGGCTGGCGCGGTTGTACCGGTCAGGTATTTATCATCATAAGAATAAAGGCGAACGGTTTTGGTTTGCACGCGGGCATCCTGCCACCACACGTTATAACCGGCCGTACCTGAAAAAGTTAAGTGTTTTAAGAAGTTATAGGTAAGCGTGCTATTCAGCAGTGCTCGGGTATTATTTTCCAGGTTATCGCCACCGTCCCTCAGCAGGCCTGCCGGACTAGCGACACCTCCCCATTGATAAGGCCGGCCCGATTGTGTATACATAGGCAGGCCCACCTGAAAGCCATTGCCCAACGCACTATAGCTACCGGTAGTATATAGGGTTGGTTGCTGAATATTATTCTTTTCAAGGGCAACATTGGTTTCAAGCTGCACCTTATCACTGAATTTATAAGTATTGTTTAAACGGATGTTATAGCGTTGATTACCATTATTGCCTATTTTTAGCTGGCTACCATCATTAAGGTAGCCAAAAGACGCGCGATAGGTATTTTTATCTGTTCCGCCGGAGATACTTAAATCATGCTGGGTAGAAGTGGCGCGGCCCCATAAAAACTGCTGTAACGATACATCGATAAAATCAAGTTCCTTTACATCAAGGAATGCCGGTACAGGCAAGCCATTGTAAAATGAGTTAGCGGTGATACCCCCGGTAGTGTTTCCGGGAATTTGGGAGGCCAAAACTACAGTACCTTTGTTGGCTTTTGCAAAATTGGCCATTTGATACCAAAGGTCGGTAGCGGGCACAACTCCGTAATTGTCATTTATCTTGGCCTGGACCAATCCGTCAGACCATTGATCAATATTTGTCATCTTAGGCTGCAACCCAATAAACTTTTCAGAAACGGAGGGGTTGTACTGTATTTGCATTTTGCCCTTCTTGCCTTTTTTTGTGGTGATCAATACAACACCATAGGCGGCACGGGCACCATAAATTGAGGCGGAACCATCCTTTAAAACAGAAATATTATCGATATCATTAGGGTTAATCGAATTTAATTCGTTGTTGTTGTTTAATGCCACGCCATCCAATACAACCAATGGATCCTGACCGTTTACAGATGTTGCACCGCGGATCTGGAAGTTCCAGTTTTCACGACCGGGCTGGGCTGACGACCGGGTCACGACCATCCCGGGCACCTGGCCCTGTAAGTTGGCAATAGGGTTATTGGTTGGTCCGCGATCTTCAAACACTTTGGAACTAACGGTAGAAATAGCGCCCACTACGGATGGTTTCTTTTGTGTTCCGTAGGCCACGACAACTACCTCGCTTAGCCCTGTTTTATCCGGAGATAGTTTGACAACCATCGCCTTTGAAAAATCAGCCCGGATCTTTGAACTGACATAACCAACGCTGTTAAATTGTAATGTTGACCCCGGCGGCACATTCACCTTAAAGGTGCCATTGGCGTCGGCGGCAACGCCGGTAGTTGAATTAACCAGTACTACTGTTGCGCCAATTACTGGTTCCCCGGTATCCGCATCAATAACCTTTCCTGTAACAGTTTGTGTCTGTCCGAAGGCTAAGTTGCAGGAAAGCAAGATAAACAGCAAGGCAAGGAAACGACTAAATCGCCACTTTTTACTGTACAAAGAAATCATAATCATTCGATTTAAGGTGTATAATCTGTTAAGTTTAAATTAGCTTAATAAGAAGTTCGCGTGAGATTCAACCCTTAAGCTATTGGTTATATGCATTAGACAAGCATAGTTTATTTCCATACTCACTTATCTAATACTTTTTTGCCGGCTATTGCGGGGAAGCGAAGTAAGTTTAAAATGATTTGTGGATTTTGAGTTGCCATTTGTTAAGTTCCGGTGGAACCTGACGCTTTTTATTTACACCTTTAATTTGCACATTGGCCTGTTACTCTACCTGTCGTAAAATTATTGCCTGCCCGCTTTTGGCAGCCAGATTGACCGGTATTACATCGCCGTTCTTTACTTTTATAGTATGGATACCGATCCCACCTTTTTCATCATCACCATAAATTGTAGCAGTGTAGAATTGCCGCTTTTTTAAAAAATCCAGCTTGATGGTAGTGGCCCATGAGTTAAACCCGGCCGCGGTGCCGATATACCAGTTGTTGCCTTTCCGACGGGCAACACTAACCGATTCCCCGATCTCGCCCTGCAGATAATGACTTTCATCCCATACCGTAGGCACATATTTAAAGAATTCGATCTCCGGGCTATCTACCTGGTAATCCTGCGACTTGCCATACCAGAATATGGCCTGCAATGGGTCAAAATAAACAACGGTTAATGCCAGTTGCTGCCCCTTGCTTACCTTTAGGTTTTTACTGAAGGTATTAAGCGGATTAGGATAGCAAAAGGTAAAGTCTGCCGGCCCGGCCAGGTAGCGGGTATAGGGTAGCGTCATAATATGAAAGGCGTCGGGGCTGTTTTCATCTCCCCTTACGCCCTCCTGGCTGAGGTTATAAGGATACCTGCGCGAAAGGCCTGTTGGCTTATAATGATCATGAATGTTTAATATAAACCCATAATCATTTACCTTTTGCATAGCGGAATCTAACCAGCTGAGCCCTTTTTGGGTTCCGCCATCTACAAAACCGAACTTCATTCCACTTACCCCCCATTTTTTATAAAGCGGCAAAATGGTATCCAGTTTCGCTTTTAAACCTACATAGTTTACGTACAATATTACGCCGATGCCTTTAGTCTTTGCATGTGCTATAATTTTTGGCAAGTCCAGTTCCGGTATCCATTTTGTAGGATCAGACGTGCCTCTGAACTCCGCGCCATACCAGCCGGCATCAAGCAAAATATACTGAAAGTTCATTTTGGCCGCAAAATCCGCACCGTCCATCCCGCCCTGGGTACTTATGGGTACCCTAAACACCTTGCCCGGCTTAACATACAACGGGTTCTCCCGGCTTAATGGAGTAACAAGCTTTAAATTAAGCTGACTGAAATCATGCAGCCCAATCGCTGATTCGGCGCAGCTGATAGTACGCCAGGGAGTAACCAGGCTATCTTTAAATGTGATGAGTGTGTCCTTATGTACTGCCTGGACCTGGTTGTTGCGATAAATGGTATCGGTATAAAAATCCAGCGCCAGGCTATTGGGTTTGCTTCCTTTGATTAAAACGCATTTGGTGCCGTTCCGGTTTTCGGCTTCCCCGATGGTTAGGTATAACTTATTATTAGAAACCAAGGTTGCCGGAAAATCACAAATACCGGGCATATCATCCAATTTTACCGGCCGGAAAATAGATTCTTCATGGTATTGATAAATTTTATAATTCCCGGCCAGATTAAATTCCGTCAATTCCTTTTTTAGTCTGAGCGGCTGTTTTAACCTGCGGACCGCATAGCGGATGGCCAGGCTGCCGTTGAAGGCCCGTGCGACCACATCAAACGTTGCATTGGTTGACCGGCATTGTAAGATCAGTTCCCGGTAATTGTTTTCGATCTGTGCGTTTTCCCCAAGCGCCCAGTCAAAAGTTTCTTTGTTATTTCTTTTTACCCGGCCGTCAATAGTAATTCCTTTAGCTAATTCAGGGCCATCCGTTTCCAGGCCCAGTACAGACCAATTGGTAACCGTATGCCCTTTAAAGTTCATTTGATAAATTACCTGTCCGAGACCGTTAAGGCCGAACTGTATCTTGGTTTGGTGGTTCGGGGATTCCAATTGCGCGACGATCCTATTTTCTGCACTTGCTGTAAAAAAGGAGACTAAAAGAAGCAGCGAAAGCGAAATGGCCGGCTTCAAATAGGCAAAGGATATATTCATGGGTTATATGCTATAATTATACAAACCTACAGACAAGCAAATCCCGCCTTCATACTCATTGTTACTAACCCTACATGGAAAGCCGAATTTTCATAAAGCTCCTTCCCGGCAATTCGGCGCAAGCAACCTGCACCATCTGAAATTGGCTGGAGTTATGGCACGTATTGTTTACCGATAACTAACCGATCTCCGGACAGGTCCGCTTCAAATAAATGAGGAACACGTACATAACGCCCATTAACGTTTTTATGGCTATGAACCGACATCAATAGTTGGCCACTCAGTGAATAGAATAGCATCCCATGCCCAAAATTGGGGGGCGTTATCGGGTCTTTATCCTGTATCCAGGGGCCGTCAAGAGTGCCGCTTTTTGAATAGGCCACACCTTGTGTGTAGATATCATATATCCAGCTTGTCCATACCATGCCTAATCGTCCGTTTTTTGTTCTGAAAAGATAAGGGCCGTCTGTTACTTTATTCGGTTGATCCTTCCCGTCTTTATCTTTTTCCCGGCTCCATGGAGAATCGCTGGCCCGGAATAATACCTTTCCTTTCCCGATCGTGCCGCTTAGGTCCGGCTTTAGTTCGATCTTTTCGATTGTACCATTCCAGTTTTGCAGCCATTCGTAGCAATAGATCATGTAAGGCTTCCCGTTTTTGTCTATCCAAAAAGTTCCGTCTAACGTGGGCATATCAGCAGGTAGATAGACAGGGTCTTTCATCGGTATATAGGGTCCGTCGGGATGATCACTCACAAGTACGTGACAGGCACGGCGTTCAATCACATTACCTCTGACAGTATCGATCTTGACAGCCCGGTTAGTGAAGGTGGCAAAATAATAATATTTGTTTTTATAGTGGTGTATTTCAGCGGCCCATATCATTGGTTTTGGCCCCATCCATGAAGCCGGGTCGGTTTTGGTGACCTGATAAGGTCCATCCCACAATTTCAGATCTTTGCTTTTCCATAACATACCGCCGGTGCCTGTCATGTAATACATGTTTGTGTTACTGTCTGCCAGAATAAAAGGATCGCTTAAAACGATGGAGTCCAGAGGGACACCCGTTTTTATCTTAGGCGGCCCGATGGTTTGAGCTTTCAACAGCAATGGAAACAAAAAGCAAATGATTGTTGTGAGACAAATATTCTTCATCAAATAATTTATTTGGTATACGCAAAAAAGCACCTGGGATATTGCAACACAATATGTAAAAAATTCTCCGGTTCCTGACAGGCAAATTTCTTATATGATTACAGCCACCCTTTGCGCGATTTTTCGGCAACCTTTAATTGCAGTTTTTCGTACACTTTTAATTTCATGGTTATATTCTTGAATTTATAAATTATACCTTTAGCCCGTTTTATTTGCCTAAACATGATCATATCGACCACCAAAGGTTGTAAGGTTTTAACTACAGCCCTACAATGAAAATCAGTTTTGTAATACTTACATGGAACCGTTACAAATTTCTGGAAAAATGCCTTGAAGCCTTAATCGAAAGTATTGAAACGCCAAACGATTGTGAAATTATTATCATGGATAACGGATCAACGGATGGTACCCGGGATGTACTAAATCGTTATCAGAATAATAAACTGGTAAAGGTGATACTCCGTAAAAAGAATTACGGGTTAAACGCATATAAAAAGCTATTTGGCCATGCAAAAGGCGAGTATGTTGTTATTGTGGACGATGATGTATTAACTTTTCCTGAAAAGCTCGACACCCTTTTTATTGATTATATGCAAACCTTCACTCATTATGGGTTTATAGCATTAAATGTTATTCAAAATGAGTTTACGAATGGCGCCAAGCCCGGGCCTGAATGCTATACAGAAGAAATAATTGGTGACAAAGTATTGCAAGAAGGGCCAACCGGTGGCTGGTGTGCCTGCTTCCGCAAAAGAGAGTATAAAAAGCTTTGGTTAAAGTTTATGTTTACTAATTTAAACATGCGGAAATCTGAGGATGGTGTACTTGCGCAGTATTTTCAAAGAAAGCTTGGGCTTAAATCAGGAATAATAAAAAATGCCGTATGCTTTCATGCAACCGGCCCTTATTATGCAAGGCAATATGGGCATATGGATCGTGAAATAGAAAAATATAAACAATCAAAAATGCAGACCCTCGTTTTGCATTATGAAGAATATAAAGACTGATTTTACTTCATAAAAGGATATTTGAGATTCTTACAAGTCTGTGATCTGGTAAACTTAAAAGCCCACAAATAAGATTTTGTGGGCTTTTAAACCTTTATGACGATCTATCAAGTCGGGATGGCGGGATTCGAACCCACGACCTCCAGCACCCCATGCTGGCGCGATACCGGGCTACGCTACATCCCGAAAATACTTCCTATCCTGATAATCTTTGTTCCCTTAATCTACAAGGCGTCATTACGCTACAACGCCAGGTGAAAAACCTGATTAGATTATAA
This sequence comes from Mucilaginibacter sp., assembly GCF_041660805.1. Taxonomy (GTDB): domain Bacteria; phylum Bacteroidota; class Bacteroidia; order Sphingobacteriales; family Sphingobacteriaceae; genus Mucilaginibacter. The sequence continues at coordinate 41,457 of NZ_JBAZVP010000022.1, forward strand.
TACTATTTAGTAGATGGTAGTACACATTTACGCTGCAAATATAATTAGCCGGAATTAATTGATAAAGTTTTTCGTGTGGATTTTAAATGAGTGAATGAATGGTTTATCCTAACAATAAAGAGAGTTACCTACTGGAAAAGTAGTGGCCTTAAGACGTATACAAATTGGCTCATTGATGTATAATTAACATCAATGTAAAACCTGTTTGGAAGTTTTTTTATAAACAGATAAGAAATAAATAGAATTTAACAGCATCAATATTAACCAAAAATTAATTTTATAATATATCTTACAACTTCCAGGAAAAATGCACTAAATGGACTGGTTTTTGTTTTCAGGTTTGTTCATCTAAAACTTATGAACAAACACTACGGGCAACTTGTTGAATATATTGTGAGAAAGGACGGCTATAGTCTAAGTGATCTCGCAAAAGAATTAAATATTAATAGAAGAACCATTTATAACTGGTTTCAAACCAGCAACTTAAGGAGCGACGTTATCTATCGTATAGGTTATGTTATCAGACATGACTTTTCAAAGGAGTTTCCTGAACTCTTCACTAAAGAAGATTTCAAAGGTCTGTATACGGCAAAAATATCTTCGAAGTTTCCCTCGGCTGTTGACAGTGACGAAGTAAACAGGCAATGGATGGAAAAGTATGTTTCCTTATTAGAGAAATACAACAAAGCATTGGGAGACATGTCGGCTGACGAACAGGTATTGAACTGATGTGGCTGTTTAAGCATTAAACTTCCTCCTGTTTAATAACCTTTTTATATCTATACCTATTTGTAACTTTATTGTACAATTTTTGTAACTTTATTGTACAATAAAGCGTATACGATTCTTGTTATAAATCTAATATTTGTTAACATGATTAGTAGAGCTAAAAAAAGGATGTTAAATATCATCAGATGCAACAAAAATGTACGCATGTTAAAGTATGTTCGTGAGGAGGACGCTAACGCGATGAAAGAGATTATGCTTTGTCTCTGTGCTTAATTTAATGTAGTTTATTTGCTACAACACGTCTTTATGTTCCCCATTTTTAAAAGCTACTAATTTCCCCAAAAAGTATTTTTTAATTCTTTCCTTTTCATAGCTTTATCATCGGCAATACCCTTTGCTTAAACCTATACTATGAAACCCTATTTTACCGTAATTCTTTTTTTAATTAGCAGCGTTGCTTTTGCGCAAAAACAGTCTTTAGGCCTGTTTGATGACCATAAGGATATAGGGAACCCCAAAAATGCAGGCTCGGCTGTTTATGATAAGGCTTCAAAAACATATACCTTAAGTGGTTCGGGGTACAATATCTGGTTTAACCGTGATGAATTTCAATACCTATATAAAAAGATAAAAGGCGACTTTACCGTTACCGCTAACTTTGAATTTATTGGCGCAAAGGGTAATAACCACCGCAAAATTGGCTGGATGATCCGCGAATCAACCGATGAAAAAAGCATCCATACAAGCGCTGTTGAACACGGCGATGGTTTAACGGTAATGCAATGGCGCTCTGAAACCGGCGAAAACATGAAAGACCCCGAAGGAGAAATATTTTTCCCTGAAAAAACCTTTGAAGTGCTTCAATTAAAACGTGTGGGTAAAAAACTAACCATGAGCGTTAGGCATATTGGCGGCCCGTTAAAAGTTGTTGGCGATCATGTAATGAATAACATGCCGGATGAGGCATTGGTTGGTCTGTTCATCTGCTCCCACGACCCTGAACTGATTGAAAAAGCAAAGATCTGGAACGTACAGATAAAAACAGCCGGGAAATAGATAACCTCTTTTATACTACCGCCTGTATCTGCTGCTCTTCAACAGCCATTACATTGTGCGTTTGTTTTAATTTTTCCTTACGGAGATATCGCATATGCAGCAACCCTATCAGTAATGCTATAAACCCTTCGGCCAGGATTGTATCTGGCGAGCCGATCCATTTTGATACCGAACCAACCAGCAAACCACCTATTGGCTGCAGGCCAAAAAACGCCATGGCATAAAAGCTGATCACCCTGCCGCGCATTGCCGGTGCAACCGTGGTTTGTATCAGTGTATTACTGATGGTTATTTGCGACATCATCCCAAAGCCGGCAATAGTGGCAAACACCAGTGCCAGCGGGTACAATTTTTCATGCGAGAACAGAATTAGTCCCGCACCAAACACCAGCGTATTTATACTTAGTATCTTTTTTAAATTGCTCCCGGTTTTTAACGATGCCAGGAAAATAGCGCCGCTAAATGCACCCAGGCCTATCACACTGTCAATAACCCCGAATGTGGTAGCATTGCCCTTAAATACCTCGCGGGCATAGTAAGGTATAAGCGTACTAAATGGCAGCACAAACAAGCTTATCAACCCAAGCATCATAATTACAAACCCGATAGATGGGGTAGCTTTTATATATGCCAAACCTTCTTTCAATTCGCCAAAGGCGTTCTTTTTATGCACTGTTTTTACATATTGGGGCATCCGCATCATTAATAAAGAAGCTAATACGGCAATAAAGCTCGCGGCATTCAGCGCAAAGCAAACACCATCGCCCAGGGTTTCTAAAACAAAGCCGGCAATGGCAGGGCCTATCAACCGCGATAAATTTACCATTGATGAGTTCAGCGCCAGCGCGTTAGGCAAATCTGCCTTATCTTCTATCATCTCATACACTAATGATTGCCTTGCGGGCACATCAAAAGCATTGATAATGCCCAGGAGTACGCTAAGCGTTAGTATCTCCCAAACCGCATAATGTTTTAACAGAATAAGTACCGCCAACAAAACAGCCTGTATCATAGATGCCACCTGTGTGGTTAGCAACACCCGGAAACGGTTGTACCTGTCTGATACTACACCGCCAAACATTGATAATAAAAACGAAGGGAACTGGCTTGCAAACAGGGTGAGCCCCAGCATAAAGGTGGAGTGGGTAAGCGTATAGATCACCCAGCTTACCGCGGTCTTTTGCATCCAGGTGCCAATAAGCGAAATAGATTGCCCGGCAAAATATAACCGGTAGTTGCGGCTTCTGAATGCCTTAAAAGTAGTTATGTTCATTCCCTGAAACTTCAACGACAATTTTAAAGGAATAATTGTTTCTTAAGGGCGATGTAATAATTAAATTACGTAGCAGCAACGTAAGTATTTACCCACTTATGGGTATTGATTGTTTTTAGGTATTAAAATAGCTTTGGAATATATCAAAGCAATAAGTAACCCGAAACTTTTTTGGGGAGATAGCCGGGAAATGATCGGGGGGTTATGATCGGCTATCATCTTTTTGCGGTTATTTATATAAGATCAAAAGCCCTGGCATATTGCGTTAATTCAAAAGTGCTGGCATTTAGTTTTCTTTTAATGTTCTTACGATGTGTTTCGGCTGTTGCAACAGATATAAAAAGGTTGGCTGCTATTTCTGCCGCGCTTTTTCCTGACGCAACCATGGCAAGTACCTGCCTTTCGCGCCCGGTAAGTTTTGAGTAGCTTTTAAAGTTTTTTCGCAAAAAGTTGTTCTCTTCTAACAATCGGGTTGCTTTGGCCGTCATATGATGCATGGCATCAATGGGCACAGCAATGGTTATGGTTAAGCTCGGTTTACCGGCATCATCACGCATAAAAATTTTTGTGCTTGACATATGCCAGCTCCAATCTTCTTTATCCGGAAATTTTACCTGCTGAAAGTAGGTAACTATCTCATCATCATTGTTCCGCTCCAGCAAAGCCAAAATACGGGGTACATAGTCCTGGGCATCATCATGGTTAAAGTATAATTTATAATAATCATCAGATGATAGTGCCGAAACTTCTTCGATGGTAGTTTTTAAGGCCTTTAGCCCTCTCTTTGACATATACACAACAGACCAGTCTTCCAAATCATGAACAATAACAACACAAGGCAAATGGTCAAAGTTTATTACATATTCATCAATTTTTATCTTTATTTCTTTACGGAGCTTAACGGTATAAAACATGATCTAAAATAGCATTTACCATTAAACTTTTAACGTTAATTATTTATCATACAATGTTTTCACTAATCGCATTACCGTACATATCATTTAATCTATTATTTTCGTTTAAATCTGTATGTTAGTAGCTTAATTCTTTATGACATCTACCGAGAATTATGAATTGCTGATCAATAAGATCAACACCTTTATTCGCAAATACCATTATAACAACCTGCTGCGCGGGCTGATATTTTTGGGTGCGGGTATATTTTCGGCATATGTGGTTATTACGCTTAGCGAATACTTTGGCAATTTTAATACGTTGCTGCGTACTTTGCTGTTTTACTTTTTCATTTTACTCAATTTAGGTTTAATTGCCTGGCTTATTGTCCCGCCGTTAATGGCCCGGTTAAAACTGGGTAAAACCCTCACACATGACCAGGCCGCAGAGATAATCGGCCAACATTTTAATGATGTGCATGACAAACTGTTAAACACCCTGCAATTAAAAAAACAGGTGGTTGAAAATGCAGCTCACCGCGAATTGATAGAGGCCAGCATTGATCAAAAAATTGAAGCGTTAAAACCAGTAAGTTTTCCATCGGCCATTAACATTCGCGATAATACTAAATACCTGAAGTGGATCATCCCGCCCGCGGCTATCATTTGTATCATTGCTTTTGCGGCGCCATCTATTTTAACAGAGAGCACCAAAAGGCTCATCAGGCATAATGAATATTTTGCCCCGGCCGCGCCCTTTCAATTTGTGGTGCTGAATAAAAATTTATCGGCAGTGCAGGGAGAAGATCTTAAACTGGAACTTAAACTTACCGGCGATAAGCTGCCCGCGGATATTTATGTGGAAACCGCTACCAATACCTTTAAGTTGGATAAAGAGAATATTAACCGGTTCCATTACCTGTTCAGCAACCTGCAACAAAACACCACGTTCAAATTATCAGGCAATGGCTTTACATCTGTTCCGTATGAGATAAAAGTTCACCTGCGCCCTGTAGTGCTGCACTTTGATGCGGAACTGAATTATCCTGCCTATCTGCATAAAAAAAATGAAGTGGTTGCCAATGCCGGCGATCTGAACCTGCCGGCGGGAACATTGGTAACCTGGAAATTCCATACACAAAATGCTACCGGGCTCGTCTTCACTATTGACAGCACCAGTAAAACAATCCGGCCAATAGGCAATGACCTTTTTGAACACCAGGAACGGATACTTAAAAACACATCTTACAAAATAAACCCGCTAAACAATGCCGTTAACCGCAATGACCCGGCCGGATACCGCATCAATGTAATTGCTGATGAACCTCCATCAATTGAGGTTGACGAAAGGCCCGATTCGGTGAGCATGAAAGCCTTTTACTTTAACGGTAAGATACAGGACGATCATGGTTTTTCAGCGTTAACATTCCATTACAGATCTGGCGATAAGGGGCAGGAACATTCCGTTGTAAAATCAGTTAAGGCCGACTTGTCGGCAACTCAAAGTGGCTTCTTTTATTTTTGGAACCTGAAAGAACTGGGCATAAAAGCCGGAGAAAACATTACTTATTATTTTGAGGTGGCGGATAACGATGTTGTTAATGGCCCCAAAACGGCCCGCTCGCCAGAGCGCTCACTAAATATTCCTGATGCAGCCGCGTTAGCCGAACAATTAAATGCCGGCACACAGGCCGTGAAACAAAAAATGCAATCGGCTGTAAAACTTGCCGGGCAGATCGAAAAAGACGCAAAAAAGCTCAATCAGTCGTTTTTAGACAAAAACAACCTTTCCTTTGACGAGAAAAAACAGGTAGAGGCATTGCTTCAAAAGCGTAAGGATTTAGATGAATTAGTTAGGGACATACAAAAAGAGAATAAAAAGAACCAATATAACCGCCAGGAAAACCAGCAGCAAAAAGATGAGCTGACCGAAAAACAGCAGCAAATGGATGAGCTGTTTAAAAACATGCTGGACGATAAGACCAGGGAAATGCTTGAAAAGCTGCAGCAGTTAATGCAGCAGGACCAAAAAGATGCTACCCGCGATGAGCTTTCTAAAATGCAAAACGATAATAAATCGTTAAAGAAAGAACTGGACCGGATGCTGGAACTTTATAAAAAGCTCGATTTTGAACAAAAGCTCAATCAAAGTGTTAATCAGCTTAATCAACTGGCGGATGAGCAACAAAAATTATCAGATAAAACAGAAAAAGCGGGCAACAACACCGAGGACCTTCAGCAGCAACAGAAACTAAATAACCAGTTCCAGGATATTAAGAAATCGCTTGACGATTTGCAGAAAACCAACGAGCAAAACGGTAAGAGCCAACAATTTGAAAACCCTGAAAAAGAAAAACAGGCCATTGATGAGCAAATGAAGCAAAGCAGTAACAGTTTGCAAAAAAACAACAGGCAGCAAGCATCGCAATCACAGGAGCAGGCGGCAAAACAAATGAAGCAGCTGGCCAACAAATTGGAGCAAAATGAAGAAGAGGGCGAAAGCAGCCAGAACAATGTTGATGCAAAGCAGTTACGCGAGTTGTTAAAATCGTTGGTGAACAGTTCCTTTACCCAGGAAAAGATCATGCAATCGTTAAGGAGCACCTATACAAGCGACCCTGCATATATCACCCTGGCGCAAAACCAAAAGGATGTAAAAGATAACTTGAAAACAGCCGAGGATACCTTGTATGCACTAAGCAAACGCATCCCGCAGATACAGTCAACAGTAAATAAAGAGATCACAAGCATAAATGATCATATTGACCAGGCACTTAATAATTTAGACGAACGCAATACCGGTTTAGCTACCCGCAACCAGCAATTTGCCATGACATCCATGAACAACCTTGCCCTTATGCTAAGCGAGGCGCTTGACCAGCTGCAAAAAAGCATGAACAAAAGCGGGAAAGGCAAGGGCAAACAAAGTAAGCCGTCGTTATCGCAATTAAGTAAAATGCAGCAGCAGCTAAATCAAAACATGCAGCAGGCCCGCGAACAGATGAAGCAGCAGGGAAACCAGCCGGGCCAGCAAGGCAAAGGCGGCCAGCAGGGGCAACAAGGCATGAGCGAGCAACTGGCAAAAATGGCCCGCCAGCAACAGCTAATAAGGCAAACGCTGCAGCAAATTAACAAGGATAATAACAAAGACGGCACCAACGGTTTGGGTAACCTTGATAAAATTTCAAAAGAAATGGAACAAACTGAGAACGATCTCGTAAACAGAAGAATTACGGATGAGGCGTTAAAGAGACAGCAGCAAATTCAGACGCGGTTACTGGAAGCAGAGAAAGCCGAACAACAACGCGAGCAAGACCAGAAAAGGGAAAGCCGCGCCGCGAATGATATGCCACCGGGATATATTAAGGCCTTGCAGGACTACAACCAAATAAAGACAAAGCAAACGGAACAGATAAGGACCGTCCCTTCGGCACTTAATTTGTACTACAGGCAAAAAATTAAAATCTATTTTGATCAACTTAATGCTAAATAACATGGAACCGGCTAACGTGCAAACAGGCGAACTATATACCCTACAGCTTCCATCAAAATACGAAAGCATAACCCTGCTGGAGAATTTGATTGAAGCAATTGCGGATAAATACCAGGTTAGCGAAGACACCTTTGCTAATATGATGACCTGCTTAAACGAAGCTTTTATTAATGCCATTGTACATGGCAATAAACTTGATGCTAACAAACTGGTTATTGTTAATGCCGATGTTGAACACAAACGAATTGTTTGGACTATTACCGATGAGGGCCCTGGTTTTAACTACAATGACCTGCCAGACCCAACCGCACCAGACCGTTTAGAAGAACTGACCGGCCGTGGGGTGTTCATCCTGAAGCACTTAGCAGACCAATGCATATTTAATGCCTCGGGTAACGAGGTTGAACTACATTTTAAGATATAATGCCTGCCATACAATTTTTTGAAGAAGACATTAGCTATAAATTAAAGAAAAAAACGGCTGTTCGTAAGTGGATCACAGAAGCCATTATTGCCGAAGGTTTTAAACTGGATGAACTCACCTATGTTTTTTGCTCAGATCAATACCTGTTGCAAATAAACCAGCAGTATTTAAATCATGATACCTATACAGATATTATCACCTTTGATAATTCTGAAGTGGAGGGCGTTATTACCGGTGATATTTTCATCTCTGTTGAGCGCATAAAAGAAAATGCAGCACAGTTTGCCGTTACCGAAACGCAGGAACTGCATAGGGTAATGATACATGGCGCCCTGCACTTGTTGGGTTATAAGGACAAAACTGTAGCGGATAAGAAAAAAATGACTTTAAAAGAAGATCATTATTTGGTGGAAAGAGGTTTTTAATAACTAATTTTACACTAATAAATTATTCATCTCCAACTTTTAAAACAATGAAAGCACTTACATTATTTTTAACGCTGATGTTTGTTACATCTGCTGCTCCTACTTTATATAAGTTTAAGCTTACAACCATTGATGGTAAAGCTTTTTCGTTAAAACAGTACAAGGGCAAAAAAGTACTTATTGTAAATACGGCATCTAAATGTGGCTATACCAAGCAATATGCCGACTTGCAAAAACTGGCCGATCAATACAAAGACAAACTGGTTGTTGTTGGCTTCCCGGCAAATAATTTTGCATCACAAGAACCCGGTACCAATGCAGATATTAAAACCTTTTGTGAAAAGAATTTTGGCGTAACCTTCCCGCTAAGTACTAAAGTAAGTGTTAAAGGCGACGATATAGATCCGTTATTCGCTTTCCTTACCGCAGAACCAAATCCTGACTTTACAGGAGAGATCAAATGGAACTTCGAGAAATTTTTGATAGACGAGAACGGCAAACTGATACACCGTTACCGCTCGGCTGTTACGCCGTTATCTGACGAGATAACCAAAGCATTATAATAAAAAAGGGGGCCTATTTGGCCCCTTTTTTATTTCTTATCAATCTTACTTTGTGGTTAACTTTTACCGTAAAGGACACTGTGTCAAAAAACATTCTATCTTTAGCCAGTGCGCTGGAGGCAAGCAACTGTTTGTGAGGACACAACCAGCGGGGTAGGTAGTTTATATCACCCACTAACTCCGCATTTCGTTCGTTGTACTCACAGCCCAACTCCCTATTTCGGTGTCCTCACCGAAATCTTTAGGCAGGTGCGCCGAATGCAACTGTTTGTAACTAAGCCAAATAAAACGCTACCCTCTTTTTGTAAATCATCCTTATGAGACAGCCTCTTTTATTGCTTATCAGGCTTGATTTACATTGTGTTAATTATCATCCTTAGCCTTTTCTTTAGCAGCCTTCTCTTTAGCTTTAACAGCGTCTTCCTTTACCTTTTTAATTGAATCTTGTTTAGCCTTTGCAGCCTTTTTCTTTTTATTAAAAAAGCCCTTTAGTAAAAAGTTACTTTGCGCGGCTTTCAAATCTTCGTTTAGTGTAGCTGTTGTACTATGCACCCCCTTCATGGTGGTTCGGGCTTGCCTAACAGTACCTTCCAGGTCGCGGGCTATTTTATCATCATTTAACAATCTGCTGATGCTTCCTTTGCCATTATTTACTTTGGCTACTATTTCGGCCAGGTTGGTCGTTAGCGTTTCGGCATTGTCAGCTATTCTGGTTAGTTTGGTTATTATCCTGTCTACATCAACCGGGTTAATGGCTATTAACTGCTCACCGGCCTCTATTTCCTGGGTGCTTTTTATACCACCCGGGGCAATCACTATCAGCTTATCCCCCATTAAACCATCGCTGCCAATACTTAGCTTCGAATCCTTTTTAATGAATTTTTTAACGGAGTTGTTCAGGCTCAGATCAACCCGTACAGAACTGTCTGTCACAATGTTAATAGCGTCAACCACACCAACGTTTATCCCCGCGAAGCGGACATTGTTACCTACGGTTAATCCGTTTACATTTTTAAATGTGCCATAAACCCTAAAGTTTGAGCTAAACATACTTTTTTGATTGCCTATAAAGAACACTGCCAGTAACAGGATTACAAACCCTATAAAAGTAAACAGGCCTATTTTTATTTTTTGTGATGATGTGGTTCTCATGCTTTTGCGTTAAAAAATGATTTGACTAATTCGTCTTTTGAGTTTTTAAGCTCATCAAAGGAGCCTTCGGCTATATATTTCCCATCACCCATGATCAAAATACGATCCGCGGTAATTCTCGCGCATTCCATATCATGTGTAATAATTATAGATGTTGTTTTATATTTCTTTTGCACCTGCAATATCAACTCACTTATCTCACGTGAGGTGATGGGGTCAAGCCCGGTAGTGGGTTCATCGTAGAGCATTATTTCAGGCCGTACAATCATTGTTCTCGCCAGTCCGGCACGTTTCCTCATCCCGCCCGAAAGGTCTGACGGCATCTTGTCTATGGCGTCCAGCAGGCCCACAGCATCCAATACTTCTTCTATCCGCTGGTCAATCTCACCCTGGTCTTTCATTTTCAGTACCCGCGTGAGCGGGAATTCCAGATTTTCCCGCACGGTCATTGAATCATATAAAGCCCCGCCCTGAAACAGGAAGCCAACTTTTGTTCGCAATGCTTTTAACTCATCGCTGCCCATTTCGGCAACCTCATCACCAAACACCTTTATTGTTCCGCCATCTTGGGTTAGCAGGCCAACTATGCATTGGATAGTAACCGATTTTCCCTCGCCTGATTTACCCAGTATCACCACATTTTCGCCCCGGTTTATTTTTAGGGTGATATCTTTTAGTACCTTTTTTGAGCCAAATGATTTACTAAGATGCTTTATATCAACCACCACTTCGTGCTTTGAAGGCTGCGCTTCTTTTTTATATTTTACCGTCGTCTCTTCCATAATTTACCTATAATATAATAAGCTGGTGATCTGTACGGCAATAGCGTCAATAACAAAGATCCATAAGGATGCGGTTACTACGGCCGAGTTTGCGGCTAAACCCACACTCTCCGTGCCTTTATCTGAGTGGAAGCCCTTATAGCAACCCACAAAGCCAATGGCAAAACCAAAGAAAAAAGTTTTGACAAACGCGGGTAAAAAATCAATAAATTCAAGGGAGGCAATACACTTATTAAAGTACAGATGAAAGCTGATATCGTCTGTAAAGTTTAGCGCTAAAAAACCGCCGAAAAGACCTATCACATCGCCCATTAAAGCAAGAAGAGGTACCATGAGGGTTACTGCCAGTATGCGGGTAACCACTAAATATTGGGTTGGGTTGGCGCCGGATACTTCCATGGCATCTATCTGCTCGGTAACTTTCATGCTGCCCAGCTCGGCGCCAATACTTGACGCTATTTTACCGGCGCAGATAATAGCGGTAATAACCGGCCCTATTTCGCGGATAAAAGAAACAGCGAGCGTTTTTGGCAGCATGGATTCTGCACCCATTTCAACCATTGACGGCCTTAGCTGTAATATGAGCACCATGCCCATAATAAATGAAGTAAGGCCAACCAACAAGAAAGACCTGTAACCTATCTCATAACACTGCCGCACAAATTCCGACCACTCAAATCCGCCCTTAAAAATATTTTTGAAGAACTGCGAAAAGAAAACGCCCTGTTCTCCAATGTCTTCCAGCCACCTTTTATATCCGGGAATTGCTTGTTCTGCCATAATCTTCTAATTACTTGCCAGTTATAAACAATCTATTAGCCAATTGTTTTAAAACCCAACATATAATTTCGAAGCTGAATTAAGACATCGGCACTTCAATGATCAATAAGCGGGTTTCTGAATTGGTTTCAATTGTAAATGAACCTGTATCATATACACCAATAGCATCCCTTTTGTTTAACTGGTTACCGGCAATGCTAACACCGCCTTCTAATACAAACACGTATGCTCCGTTGCCGGGGGTTTTTATAGAATAATTCACCAGTTGACCAGCATCAAAATTGCCCATTGAAAAAGTGGCGTCCTGGTTAAGCCATAAGGTATCTGCAGCGCTTTTATCGGGCGATATTAACGTAGTAAGCTGATTGTGAACCAATGCTTCAACAAAGCTTTTCTGATCATAACGGGGCTTAATGTTCCGCTCTTTAGGGAAGATCCATATTTGAAGCGATTCTGTTGCCTCTTTTGATGATGGGTTATATTCTGAATGGGTAATACCAGTACCGGCAGACATTACCTGCACATCTCCGGCGTTGATAACGCCAACGTTGCCCATGCTGTCCTTGTGCTCTAATGCGCCCTTTAAAACAATGGTGGTAATCTCCATATTATCATGCGGATGCGCGCCAAAACCTCTCCCTGCTGCAATAATATCGTCATTTAATACGCGCAACACACCAAAACTCTCCTTATCGGGGTTATAATATGGGCCAAAACTAAATGAGAAATGGGCCTTTAACCAGCCTATATCGTTAAATCCTCGTTCATTAGCGGGATAAATAACCTGTTTCATAATAATCTATATTTATATGTTTAAACACACAATATTTATTCCACAATTTATTTATGCGTATTTTTGCAAAAATAACTGACCATAATGGCATATAAAGCAATTATAGCGGGCGCAAGCGGCCTTATTGGCAGTAATTTGTTAAACATATTACTGCAAGAGCAGCAATATGACGAAGTTTTAATTTTAGTCCGGAAAGAACTACCTATCCAGCATAAAAAACTGGTTCAACTGGTAATTGATTTTGATGATCTGGATAAACATGCCAGCGCCTTAACCGGCCATGCATTGTTTTGCTGCCTTGGTACAACCCGGCATAAAACTCCCGATAAGGAACAATACTGGAAAATAGACCATGACTACCCACTACACCTTGCACAATTAGCAAAGCAAAATGGCGTTAGTCAGTTTCATTTGGTATCCTCTATTGGGGCGAATGCAAAATCGTCAACCTTTTATATTAAGCTAAAGGGAGCGGTGGAACAAGATATTCAGAAGCTGAACTTAGATGTTCTGCATATCTATCAGCCATCCATGTTGATTGGCGACCGTAAAGATTCCCGCTTAGAAGAGAAAATAGTTAGCGGGATATTTAAAGTTATCGATCCGTTATTAATTGGCGGGTTAAAAAAATACAGAAGCATTAAGGCAAGCACTGTTGCAAATGCCATGTACAAAAAATCATTAGAGACCGATACCGGTACATTTATACATACATCAGATAAAATACAAACTATTTAGTGAGCACATATATTTCGGCCGAGAGTTTAGGCCACTCCTTTCATGACAACTGGTTATTTAAAAACCTAACTATTGGTATAAACCGCGGCCGCAGGGTTGCGCTTGTAGGCATCAATGGTGCAGGTAAGTCTACCCTGTTAAAAATTCTATCTGGTTCTTTAAAACCTACCGAAGGCAAGGTTGCGCAAAGTAAAGATCTAAACATCGGCTACCTGGAACAAGACCCGCATTTTAAAAACGCGGTAAGTATCAGCGATTATATCTTTCATGCTGATAATATCCAGCAGCAGCTGATCCGCCGTTACGAAGAGTTGTTAGAGAACGACCCGGAGAACATGAAGGAGATGGATAAAGTGATGGAGGAGATGAGTGAGATAGATGCCTGGGAATATGAGTACAAGATCAAGACTATTTTAGGCAGACTTGATATACATCACCTTAACCAGCATATTAAGACTTTATCGGGCGGGCAAAAGAAACGTTTGGCCTTAGCTAAACTTTTAATTGAAGACCCTGAGATCTATATTTTAGATGAGCCTACCAATCACCTTGATATTGATACTATTGAGTGGCTGGAAAAATTGCTTACCGAAGGATCAAAAACTATTTTGATGGTTACCCACGACAGGTATTTCCTGGATAATGTTTGTAACGAGATATTAGAGATAGACCGGGGTAAGATCATCCCCTATTTTGGTAATTACGGTTATTATTTAGAAAAAAAGGCCGAAAGGGAAGCATCTGATGAAGCGACCTTTCAAAAGAACTCCAATTTGTTACGTAAAGAATTGGAATGGATGCGCAGGCAGCCAAAGGCACGTGGTACAAAATCAAAATCAAGGATAGACGCTTTTTATGATCTGGAATCTAAAACAAAAAACAACGGACCTAAACAAAACGTTGAGTTAAGTGTAAAAACATCCCGGCAGGGTAATAAGATAATGGAGATGCATGAAGTAAGCAAGGGCTTTAACAACCACACTTACATCAACAAATTCAGCTATATATTTAAAAAAGGAGACCGCATAGGCTTAGCCGGTAAAAACGGCAGCGGTAAATCTACTTTGCTAAACCTGATCACCGGCGGATTAACGCCCGATAGTGGCGAGATCATTAAAGGTGAAACTACGGTTATTGGTTATTTTAACCAGTCTGGCTTAACCTTTAAGGAAGATGAGCGTGTAATTGACATTGTTAAAAACGTAGCGGAGTTTATTACAATGGCCGATGGCAAGCTAATATCCGCTTCGGCTTTGTTAACTTTATTCCTGTTCCCTCCTGCTAAGCAGTATGGAATGGTATCAAAATTAAGCGGTGGCGAGAAGAAACGTCTGCACCTGATGAGCATCCTTATCAAGAACCCTAACTTTTTGATACTTGATGAGCCGACCAATGACCTGGATATTGATACTTTAAACGTTTTAGAAGAGTTTTTAGGCAATTTCCCGGGTATTTTAATAATGGTATCTCACGATAGGTATTTATTAGATAAAATGACCGACCAGCTGTTCATTATGGAGCCGGAAGGACAAGTTAAGATCTATAATGGGAATTATTCTTCATACCGCCTTGAGTTGGAAGAAAGCAAGCAACAGAATAAAAAGCCTGCGGCTGCTGCTCCTATTCAATCAGAGCAACCAAAGAAGGCAAAATTAAGCTTCAAAGAAGAAAAGGAATATGAAGGCTTGGAAAAAGAGATAGCTGACATTGAAAATACGCTTAAAGCAACCACAGAAGAACTTAATACAACCAATATAGACCCTAAGAAACTAAGTCAGCTTACTGATAAAATAGTTTATTTAAACAAACAACTGGATGCAAAAACAGCCCGTTGGATAGAATTAGGCGAATTGAAAGAGGCATAAGATGAAACTATCGGATATTATAGCATCAACAGGAGTAATCATATTACTTGTTGCCTTTTTGCTCAATTTATATAAAAAATTGCCTGCTCAAAGCCGCTGGTATAGCGGAATGAACTTTGTGGGCGCAGGATTATGTGGCTTTTCATCATACATGATCAGCTTTTATCCTTTTGTTATTTTGGAAGGTATTTGGGCGGCGTTCGCCCTTGCATCATTTATAAAGGTTCCACGTGGAACATCTGAATAAATATTTAAACAATGTTCCACGTGGAACATGGAGGTTATATGTTTAAGAAATATAATGTAATTGTAGTTGGTGCCGGGCATGCGGGCTGTGAAGCTGCTGCTGCTGCTGCCAACCTTGGATCATCGGTTTTATTAATAACCATGAACATGGGCACTATTGCCCAAATGAGCTGTAACCCTGCTATGGGTGGTGTAGCCAAAGGACAAATTGTGCGTGAGATTGATGCGTTGGGTGGCTATTCTGGTATTATAACAGATAAAACATCTCTCCAATTCAGGATGCTCAATAAATCAAAAGGGCCTGCAATGTGGAGCCCGCGCGCGCAAAGTGACCGTGCCCGCTTTGCTGAGGAATGGCGAATTGCTTTAGAGAAAACGCCAAATGTTGACTTTTGGCAAGACACTGTTACGTCTCTATTAGTTAAGGGCAATACAATTGCCGGTGTTAAAACATCAATAGGAATAGAGATAGAAGCGGATTCTGTTGTGCTAACTAACGGAACTTTCCTGAATGGGGTTATCCATATTGGAGAGAAAAGATTTGGCGGTGGCCGTACAGGTGAAAAAGCCGCTACAGGATTAACCGAACAACTGGTAACATTGGGCTTTGATTCCGGCAGGATGAAGACAGGCACCCCTCCCCGTGTTGATGGCCGCAGCTTGAACTATTCTTTAATGGAAGAGCAATGGGGTGATGAAGAAAGAGGCCGTTTTTCTTATACAGATGTAGAGATGTCAAATGATCAGCGCTGCTGCTGGATCACCTATACCAATACCAAAGTACACGAAACTTTAAAGGAAGGCTTCGAAAGATCCCCAATGTTTACCGGCCGCATCAAAGGTTTAGGCCCGAGATATTGCCCATCAATAGAGGATAAAATCAATCGTTTTGCTGAACGTGACCGCCACCAAATATTTGTGGAACCAGAAGGATGGAACACTGTTGAGATCTATGTAAATGGTTTCTCCACTTCGTTACCAGAGGACGTACAGTATAAAGCGCTGACACAAATCCCGGGATTTGAAACTGCTAAAATGTTCAGACCGGGTTATGCCATAGAGTATGATTACTTCCCGCCTACCCAATTAGGCTTGACTTTAGAAACCAAATTGATTAGCAACTTATACTTTGCCGGCCAAATAAACGGCACTACCGGTTATGAGGAAGCGGCATCGCAAGGCTTTATTGCAGGCATAAACGCGCATCAAAAAATCAACGATAAACATGAACTGATACTGAAAAGATCGGAATCATATATTGGTGTTTTAATTGATGACCTGGTAACTAAAGGAACTGAAGAACCTTACCGAATGTTCACTTCAAGGGCAGAGCACCGTTTACTGCTGCGCCAGGATAACGCGGATATAAGGTTAAGCCCTATGGGCCATGACCTTGGTTTAATAAGCGATGAGCGTTTAGATAAGGTAAAACTAAAGGTTAAAAACTCTGATGATATTGTAGCTTTTACACGAACCAAAAGCATTGATCCATCTGTAGTAAATGCTTTGCTGGAAGAAAGCGGAACAAGTACAATTAACCAAAGTGCTAAATTGTTCAATTTATTAAGTCGCCCGCAGATAGGGTTTAATGAGTTAAAATCAATAGATAGTTCATTACAAGATAAGTTATCAGGATACGATAAAGAAACTGTTGAGCAGGCTGAAATAAAAATCAAATACGAGAGTTACTTTATAAAAGAAATGGAGATTGTTGATCGCATGAAAAAAATGGAGGATAAAGAAATCAATCCCGAATTTGATTATAGTCAGCTGGTGTCACTTTCAAAAGAAGCACGTGAAAAATTAAAAAGGATAAAACCGAGAACATTAGGCCAGGCATCACGAATTTCTGGTGTGTCACCGTCAGATGTTTCCGTTTTAATGGTTCATGTATCAAGATAGCTTGTAATTTACTGTAAATCAGATAATTATAAAAAGTCGTTTATAAGGCATTTTTTCAGATTTTTAATATCCCAGTTCATAAAAATATAAAAATCGTTTATAGGGCAAAAAAACCATGTTAAATCCAAAGTCTGCTTTTTTTTACAAAATTTCATCTCTTTTTTTCGTGGTTTTAGTGCTTTGCGGTTGCGCAGCCATGCAAAGGCCCACCGGAGGGCCCCGTGACCTCACTCCCCCCAAATTATTGAAGGCCACTCCCGAAAACATGACCCGTAATTTTGCAGAAAAAAGTATCCGGTTAGATTTTGATGAATATTACAAATTACAAAATCAATACCAGGAGATAAGCATAAGCCCGGCAATGGAAAAACTACCCGAGTACAAGATCAGCAAGAAAAGCCTGATCATTGACTTTAAGGATACGCTTCTAAAAAACACAACCTATGTGATCAACTTTGGAAAAGCGATAGCCGACGTCAATGAAAGCAACGTGATGAAAAACTTCACCTACGTTTTCTCGACCGGTAGTCACATAGATTCATTAAGCATTTCCGGATCGGTGATTAACAGCACCACTCAGGAAAAAGAAAAAGATGCCACGGTTATGCTTTTTCCCATTAAACAGGATTCGCTCCTGTTTGGAAAAAAGAAACCTACTATTTATGCCACAACAGATTCCTCCGGAAATTTTTCATTAAACAACCTGCGGGAAGATACCTATCGCATTTATGCTTTAAAGGAAGCGAGCCCCGATAAAATTTATAATAACGACGAAGAATTGATCGGTTTCCTTAAAACCCCCATTAAGGTAGATAAGGATACATCGAACGTACAATTAAAATTGTTTAAACAAGTCCCGGATAAATTCAGATTAGTTTCACAAAAAAGATTTGACCCTGATGGCAAAATAACATTCATATTTAATAAGCGCCTGGTTAAACCATCTATAAAAATTTTATACCCTCCGGCATTAGATAATCAAAAGATTGTAGAGATAAGCAAGACAAAGGATACCGCCCAGCTATTTTTACGCAATATGGATTTTGACTCTTTACGTGTAGCAATGTTTGATGATAATAAACCATTAGATACTGTAAACGTATTAAAGGGCCGTAAAGAAAGCTTTACACGTGCTATCAGTTTCAAGTATAATCTTAACCGCGATAACAAATTGAGGCCCGGCAGCGACCTTGCCATTACGGCCAACTTCCCTATTGAAAACTTTAGTCCCTCGCTCATAACTTTAAAAGAAGATTCTGTTGAATTAACCAATTTGGTTTTAGAAAAAGACACTGCTAACGCCAAAACGGTTTATTTAAGAAACCGGTACCGGGCTAACAGCAAGTATGAACTGATATTAAACGAGGGTGCATTTACAGATATTTACGGCGATAAAAACAAACGGACAGGTATTAAATTCCAGGGGGATAAGCCGGAAAATTACAGCCTGCTAACCATGAAGATTAAAGTACCTGATGATACAAAAAGCTATGTGGTTGAAATATTAAACGAGCAGAAAACCGTACTTCGCAGTGATGTAGTAACAAAGAACACCTCACTGGTATACCGGAACTACTTAACCGGCAAATACACCTTCAGGGTGATATATGACGATAACCGTAATGGTTTATGGGATAGCGGTAAGGTTAAATTAAAAACCTACCCCGAAAACATATGGCTGAGTGATAAAGAGATAAATTTAAGGCCAAACTGGGATGCGGAAGAAACGCTGGATATCCCTAAAGAAACCATTAATCCTTAAACCAGCCGGAATACATAATATAGTTTTGTGGCAATTTATTTAATAAAGCCTTTTGCTCATCAGTTAAAGGCTTTATTTTTTTAGCAGGCGTACCGGCGTATAAGTAACCAGATTCGCAGATAGTCCGCTCCAATACAATAGATCCGGCCCCTATTATCACATATTCTTCTACCACGGCATCATCCATTACAATGGCACCCATGCCTATCAAAACGTTATCATGCAGCGTACAGCCGTGCACAATGGCATTATGGCCAATGGATACATTATTGCCAATATTGGTTGGCGCCTTTAAATAAGTAGCATGGATAACCGCACCATCCTGTATGTTGGTATTATTTCCTATTTTAATATAGTGTACATCCCCCCTTATCACCGCATTGAACCATACCGAACAATTATCGCCCATTACAACATCGCCAACAATAGTGGCGTTCTCGGCGATAAAACAATCGTTTCCCCATATGGGTGATTTATCTTTTACAGGCAGTATTACAGACATAATTTAATTAGTTATTTAGTGAATTATTGATTTAGTGATTGATTTACTTTTTACTATGTTTGAATATCATTTCAAGCGGAAATAGCTCAGCTGGTAGAGCATCAGTTTCCCAAACTGAAGGCCGCGGGTTCGAATCCCGTTTTCCGCTCAACTATTCCAAATGCGTCATTGCGAGGTACGAAGCAATCTCCCGATAGAGAAGTTGGCGACAAGCATGTAGAAGATTGCTTCGTACCTCGCAATGACGCGCAGGCTAATACACATATTAGGGTAATCCTAAAAAACCGTATCCTCCAAAACTTCCTGATGCTCCGGATAATCTGTAGTATAATGCAGCCCCCTGCTCTCGTGCCTTGCCATGGCAGATTTTACAACCAGGTATGATACCTGTATCAAATTCCGCAGTTCGCAAAGCTTAACAGAGAGTTTGGTTTGCTTATAAAATGATTCTGTTTCTTCATGTAACAAACCCAGCCTGCGCATTGCTCTTTCTAAACGAAAATCTGAACGGACGATACCCACATAGTCATTCATCAATTTTTGCATTTCGCGAATATTGTGCGTTACCAGGATATCCTCATTTGATAGTTTTACGCCATGCTCATCCCAATCTGGTATGTTAACAGGTATCTCCAGATCAGCAAACTGAACTATAGCATCTTTATATATCCGGTGAGCAAAAACTAATGCTTCTAATAACGAATTGGATGCCAGCCTGTTAGCACCATGTAAGCCAGTTGATGAACATTCTCCGCAAGCATACAATCGTTGTATAGACGACCTGCCGCTATGATCTACCAATACGCCACCACACATATAATGACAAGCAGGCGCAACCGGGATCATATCACGGGTCATATCAATCCCAATATCAAGGCACTTAGCATAAATATTAGGGAAATGTTCTAAAATATCTTTCTTTTTCCGGTGACGGATATCCAGGTAAACATAATCCTCTCCTGATTTTTTTATTTCAGAGTCGATAGCGCGGGCAACAATATCACGTGGGGCAAGTGATTTGCGTTCATCATACTCCTGCATAAACTCTTCACCATTTGTACGTCTCAATATGCCACCAAAACCACGTACCGCTTCTGATATCAGAAAGGATGGATACTCACCCGGGTTATATAATGCTGTTGGATGGAACTGTATAAACTCCATATTACGCACCTTACCTTTAGCACGGTACACCATTGCGACACCATCACCGGTAGCAATGGTAGGATTTGTAGTTACAGAGTATATATGCCCCGCACCACCTGATGCCATTACAGTAACCTTTGATAAGATCTTTTCAACCTGGTTGTTCTCTGTATTAAAAGCATAAATACCATAACAGTTAATATCAGTAGTCGCTTTACTTACAAACTCACCCAAATGGTGCTGGGTGATCAGGTCTACCGCAAAATAATGAGTTAGTATTTCAATATTGGGTTCGCGGTGTATCTCTTCCAGTAATGATCTTTCAATTTCAAGACCGGTAATATCCTTATAATGCAGTACCCTAAATTCCGAATGGCCTCCTTCTTTTGCAAGGTCGTAAATACCATCGTTTGTCTTATCAAAATTGGTTCCATAGTCAATTATCTCCCGGATCCGGTCGGGCCCTTCTTTAACAACGGCTTCTACAACTTCTTTATCACACAGGCCATCTCCGGCAATTAAGGTATCATTTATGTGTTTTTCAAACGAATCTTCCTTTTTATCAACAACCACAGCAACACCTCCCTGGGCATACTTAGTGTTACTTTCATCTTCGTTAGCTTTTGTAACTATCAGTACCTTACCATGCTTTGCAGCTTTTAGTGCAAAACTTAACCCGGCAATGCCTGATCCTACTACAAGAAAATCAACAGTTTTAGTCATGTTTAATATATGTATTGTGTAAAATTAGGTTCAATGTTAATAACAGGTATAAAACATGTTAACTTTGTGTAAGTAAATTTCTAATAAATAAACAGAATGTGAATAACTCTGAATTTCACGTTTTTTACTTTTACTTTTGAGCAATTTGTAAGACGATTTACCGACGAAATTAACATTTTATTAAGGAGTAAATTATTAACAAATAACTTTATTAATAAAATGTTGTTTGTCATACTAATCTTAAAATCAATAAACTAAAAACCAAAAAGGTGTTTATAAATGTTAATAAATTATTAAAAACAACTTTTTGGCTAAATAGTATCACAACTTTTAAACATAACTAACACCTTAATAACAATAGTTTTATTTATATATATAAAAAGAGTTATTATTAATTGATTTGTTGAATGGATATCTTTGAAGAAATAAAAGTGAAAGGTTTTGTTGACGAATACATTGATCCGTCGCTTGACCTTTTTGCGGAAATAGAAAAACTTAAAAAGGAAAAAAATGCTGTTATACTGGCGCACTATTACCAGGAAGGAGATATTCAGGACATTGCCGATTATATTGGCGATAGCCTTGGCCTATCTCAGCAGGCAGCTAAAACAGATGCGGATATTATTGTTTTTGCCGGTGTACATTTCATGGCCGAAACAGCTAAAATTTTATCGCCAAACAAGAAAGTTCTGCTACCGGATTTGAAGGCAGGATGCTCTTTAGCAGATAGTTGCCCGCCGCATTTATTTAAAAAGTTTAAGGAAAACTATCCCGATCACCTGGTTATCACTTATGTGAATTGTACGGCAGAATTAAAAGCTTTAAGCGATATAGTTTGTACATCAAGCAACGCGGTACAGATAGTGGAAAGCTTGCCAAAAGAGCAGAAGATAATTTTTGGACCGGATAGGAATTTAGGGGCCTGGGTAGCTAAAAAAACAGGCAGGGATTTGGTTTTATGGAACGGCGCCTGTATGGTGCATGAAATTTTCAGCAGGGAAAAAATTACCAAACTGAAGGAACGTTACCCTAATGCTAAAATACTGGCACACCCTGAATGTGAGGAAGTTATATTGCAGATGGCAGATTATATAGGATCTACCACGGGGATACTAAAATATGCTACAAACAGCCCTGATAAGGAATTTATTGTAGCTACCGAAGCCGGGATCATACACCAGATGCAGAAGGATAATCCTGATAAAACCTTTATACCTGCACCGCCAAATAATACCTGTGCCTGTAACGATTGCCCGCACATGAAACGCAATACACTGGAGAAATTATACCTGTGTTTAAAAAATGAAATGCCGGAAATTGAAGTCCCGGCACACATTATTGAAAGGGCAGTAAAACCTATTGAAAGAATGCTGGAGATCTCAGCAAGTTTGGGATTGTAGGAAAAATAAAAAAAAGCGTCATTGCGAGGTACGAAGCAATCTCCAGATAGAAAGGTAACGACAGTCCTGTCGGGGATTGCTTCGCTATCGCTCGCAAAGACGTATTTATTTGAGGTGTTTTCCACCCTGCGCGTCATTGCGAGGTACGAAGCAATCTCCGATAGAAAGGTAGACGACAGTCCTGTCGGGGATTGCTTCGCTATCGCTCGCAAAGACGTGTTTGTTTGTTCTTTGTAATGACCTTTACAAAGCGTCCTTTTTAGTCTCTATAGCATCCTGCACGGTTTGCGGCAAATTAGAGAATAAATTGTAGCCGGTTGCTTTTTCAATATCACGTACAGTTACACGGTAACCTTTCCAGTCTTCTGAAGTAGTATTTACGTTGGGTGTATTTACTGCAATAACTCTTGTACTGGCAGATACCCTTGAAATATCACCATCGCCTGTTGGCACAATTACAGCTACCTTCCAAACATTACTTGGTATATTTATTTTTAAGGTACCTGAAGTTATTGAATTGAAAGCCCCATTAACTCCAGAGCCACCTGTTCCGTAACTACCCATAATAATATAAACTTCATTACCGGCAACCACTTGTTCACGTAAATACCCTTCTAAATTATTCCATGTATGTTGGTTATTTTGAGGAGCTTGTGGTATCATATTGGTCATCAGGAAAGTTGATGAATTTGCATTTGCGGAGCTCGTTCTGTCTGCCGAAGGACAATTGTGCCCCCTGTCAAATCCATATGTGGCAAAATTATAGCTATTGCTTTGCACTGATGTAAAGCCCGCAGGTAAACCACTAAAGGCTGCAAAATTGTTTAATCGTGATGATACATTGGTTATGTTACTGGCATCTAAATGCCAGCTAACCCAGTTAGGGCCGGCCTTAGTACTGTTGTATGATTCTACATAATAACCCTGATCTATCAGATAATTATCCATCATCACTGCAGCGGGCTGTGCACTTGATGGATTACCCATTAAAAGGTTATTGTTATCACCGTTGGCTGGTGGGGCGTCGGTTCCAACTATTACACCTCTTGGTGTAGAGGCTGTACCTGTACTGGTAGTATCGGGTCCCTGCGTATCAGGCACACCAACAATAATACCTGCATCACCTATGCCTTTAAAAGTGATATCATCAATATTAGTACGGGTGGTAGCTGTAGGTAAGCCTATTTTTTTGATCTGGAAACGTACTTTTTTTGTAGTGGTAACCTTAAATGAATCGGTAACAAGGGTAGTATTGGTTTCACTTATATCATTACCTAATTGTGTAAAAGTTTTGCCGCTATCTACCGACATCAATAACTGCCATGTTTGGTTAGCATCATTACCATATTTACCGTGTTTTATGCTGATCTGCTGTACGCCGGCAATGTCAAATTTCATGGTTATATTACCAGTTTTTAAACGTACCGATTTTGTTCCATTTTTTAAATCGGCAGCTAAATTGCCTATTAATGCATCATCAAAACTCCATATGCCGGTATTAAGCTGAACATCACCAATTGCATAACCATTTTTAGAACCTGTTTCAAAACCTTCAACAATAGTATAGGGCTTTGGTGCTTCGGCGGGTGGTGCAGGGTCAACTGTAATTCCGTTTCTAAAATCTTTTGTACAACCTGCTATAAAAAGAAGGGATAAGCTAAAATAGATAAGTAATTTTCTGTTTTTCATATAAATATATTAAGCAAAGCAAAAGTACTATCCTATAATTAACCATATGTTAATTATTTATATGTATGATAAATATTACATACTGTGGAAACGATAAACGGATAAAACAATTACGATAACATTATTGAAGTAAGCTTTCGTATTTTTGCGTTTATTATTGATTTCATATATTATAATGATTACACAACTGAGAGATAGGATTATCTCGCCTGGTGTAATTAAAAAAGACAATTATGTTTGAGAACGAAGAAAAAACCAATATTGAGAAACTGGGTGAGTTTGGCTTAATAAACCATCTTACAAAAAATATAAAGCTTACACAAAAAAGTAGCGTTAAGGGTGTTGGTGATGATGCCGCGGTATTAGATTTTGCAGGAAAGAAAACCCTCGTATCTACCGATATGCTGCTGGAAGGGATCCATTTTGATTTGGCTTACACTCCCTTAAAACATTTGGGATATAAAGCGGTACAGGTTAACCTGAGTGATATTTATGCCATGAACGGTACAGCCACGCAGGTTACGGTATCAATTGGTATGTCGAGCAAGTTCCCGTTAGAGGCCATTGAAGAATTGTATGAGGGTATTTACCTGGCCTGTGATAAATATGGTGTTGATTTAATTGGTGGTGATACCAGCGCGTCAAAACAAGGCCTGGTTATCAGCGTAACTGTTTTGGGTTATGCTGATGAAAAGGATATTGTTTACCGTAACACTGCCGAAGAAGGAGATTTGATATGTGTATCGGGAGATTTGGGTGGTGCTTATACCGGTTTGCAATTACTGGAACGTGAGAAGCTGGTTTATCTTGAAAACCCCAACATTCAGCCCGATCTGGAAGGGAAAGATTACATTGTAGAACGCCAGTTAAAACCCGAGGCACGTAAAGATATTGTTGATCTGTTGCAGGATATGCAGGTTAAACCAACTGCTATGATCGATGTATCTGACGGATTAGCATCAGAACTTTTACATATCTGCAAGCAAAGTAACAAAGGCTGTAAGTTATACGAGGAAAAAATCCCTATTGACCCAATGACCTATGAAACTGCCCGTGAATTTAACCTTGACCCTACCGTTTGCGCCTTAAGCGGCGGTGAAGATTACGAACTATTGTTCACTGTTAAACAAGCAGATTACGATAAGATAAAATTCAAGCTCGACTTTACAATCATCGGCTACATAACCGAACCTAACGAAGGCTGTAACCTAGTAACCAAATCGGGCAATATGCACGAGTTAAAAGCCCAGGGTTGGAATGCCTTCGGCAGTTTGCAGTAGGCAGTTTTAAGTTTGCAGTTGTATTTTCAAACCTCACGCGTCATTGCGAGGTACGAAGCAATCTCCCGATAGATAAGTTATGAATATGGTTTTTCAGAAAGGTGGAAGCGTGTATATAATGGCGAACAAGTATAACAATGTCCTATACACCGGGGTCTCATCAGAATTAACCATCCGTATTTGGCAACATAAAAATAACATTCACCCGAATAGTTTTACAGCAAAATATAAATGTGATAAGTTGGTTTATTATCTAAATTTTCCATTCATAGAAGAAGCTATTGCGGAGGAAAAAAGAATTAAAGGCTGTATTAAAGAATATAAAAGACAATTAATAAATTCAATTAATCCAAATTGGATAGATCTTTATGAAAGTTTAATAGGATAGTTTGGTCTATCGGAAGATTGCTTCGTACCTCGCAATGACGCGTGGGTTATACATTGAGTAATCCCACTCTTCCCCAATGTCACTATGCATTAAGCAACTGTTTACTCCTCCCCAATATACTTCACATCTATTTGCTTATTAGCCTTAGCTCCTAACTTCTTAATTTTTTCTGCGGTGATAGTTAAATTGCCACGGCCATCGGTAAGTTTATTAATGGCTTTATCATAACTATCCTGGCTTTGTTTGATGTTTTTGCCAATACCTTCCATATCGCCAACAAAACCAACAAATTTATCATACATTTCGCCGCTTAGGCGGGCAATTTCCAGCACGTTCCGGTTTTGGCGTTCCTGTTTCCAGATGCTGGCAATAGTACGCAGGGTGGCCAGCAAAGTACTCGGACTAACAATTACTACCCGCTTATCCCAGGCATCGCTAAACAGGTCGGCATCCAACTGTACGGCAAAGCTAAAGGACGACTCTATCGGCACAAAAAGCAAAACAAAATCGGGCGAGTTTACCTGGTAAAGGTCATGGTAATTTTTGGATGACAAGCCCTGCACGTGACTCCGGATAGATTCCACATGGCCTTTTGAAAATAACCGGCGTTCGTCTTCTGTCTCACAGTTCACCAGTCGCTCGTATGCCACCAGGGAGACCTTGGAATCAATTATTAAATGCTTTTCATCGGGCAGGTCAATAATAACATCGGGTTGCAGGCGGCCCCCGTCAACGCCATTCAGGCTGGCTTGTATCCTGTATTCCCGGTCACGTACAAGGCCGGATCGTTCTAAAACTTTTTCCAGTATCACCTCACCCCAGTTACCTTGCTTTTTATTGTCGCCTTTTAAGGCTTTTGTTAAGTTCGATGCCTCTGTACTGATCAGTTTATTCAAATCCATCAGTTGGGTAATAACCCCTTTAAGGGTATTGCGCTCCGCGGCTTCCATATTGTAAACCTTATCTACTTTTTCCTCAAAAGCTTTTATATTTTCTTTGAGCGGATTAAGGATAGTATCAATACTCAGCTTATTTACATCAGTAAATTCCTTTGATTTTTCTTTGAGCAGTTTTTCGGCAACATTTTCAAATTCACGCTGAAAGTGGAGGCGGGTTTGCTCTATCTCTGTTTTTTGCTCGGTAAGTTTTTCCTGTTGTGCTTTAAAATAAGACCGGGACGATTCTAAGGACTGGTTTGCCTGGGCCAGTTGCGTCCGCTCATATAAAAGTTCATCCAATAAACGGGATTGTTCGTCCTTAAGTAGTTTGGTGATGTTTTCTTTTTCGCTGAGCAGGTTGCCGGCTTTTTCTTCGGCTTTGGCCAAAGAAATTTTAAGCGAGTCGTTTTCGGTTTTTAATAGCGTGAATTCATCCGCAGAAATACCTGAAACAGCGGGGCGTTTTAAAAATATAAATACGGCAGTGATCAGCACAAAAACACTGGCGATAATTAATATAATAGCAGCATCCATTTGATAAAAAAATTAGCAAAACGAATGTAGCAAATTAAAAATAACTAAAAAAATTAAGTGATATTTAGGGATTTTTCTTCAACGTATCTTTTGGTGCGTTTGTAGTACCAGATCCGTTTCCACTCGTATCTTTTCCTCCGGTTTCGGTAGGCGTAGGTGACATTGCGGCACTATCGGCAGGTCCCTCATTCCCCACATGCGTTTGGCCGGAATCTGCCTGGTTGCTTTCCGTTTTGTTGCCCTTGCAGGATGCAAACGAAATGGCCAAAACTGAAAATAAATAGATGATTAACTTTTTCATGATAACTATTTAGGATTGGTTTTTAAAGTATCTGATGTTGGGTTGGTTGTTCCTTTGCCATTACTACTGGTATCGGTTCCGCTGGTGCCGGTCTGCATCGGGGCACTTGATGCTGCCGCACTTGTGGTATCTGCTGCACCAGAACTACCAACATTTGTTTTCCCGGAATCTGCCTGATCGCCCCCTGTTTTATTAGTGCCTTTACAGGCTGATACAGATAAAGCTATAACAGCGCACAGATACAAAAAAGCCCTTTTCATAAGTTAATTTTTTGTTGGTATACTTAAACTACAATCAGCATATTTACATGTTTAAATTATTTTGAAATAAACCAATTATGAAGTACCTATCTATTTGTTTAACTCTTTTTATTTGCCTTTCAATAGCTTCATGTTCTAAAAAAGGAGATGCGGCGCCAACGTCACATACTATCAAATTTACGGCAACGGGTACTGCATCTTTTACCGCGGTAGTATCTGTAATAAAAGTTACAGCAAGCACATTAACAACACTTGATACTAAAACGGTGGCTACAGGTACAACCTATGATTACAGTACTGTATTAAACAGCGGGGATGCGGTACATTTTGAGATACAGACTATGGGAGAAAATACGGTATCATACACTATAACCGATAATGGCACAGTGGCCGCGCAACAAACCAATAAGGAATTGGGGTCGTTCACTAAAACAACAGCTGACTATACAATTAATTAAGGGGGGATTTTATTGCGCTTTCTCTACCCGTAAACCAACATCACTAACCTCATGCAGTGGGTTATCGCGCATGTTTTGCTCAATTTCAAAGTGGTAAACACCTTTAGCCGGGAATTTATATTGTGTGCGTAATGGTACCTGGTAACTGTATAAATTGCCGCTTCCGCTACCCAGCCAGCCCCCATCTTTATTGGCCAGCTTGTATTCATAGCGAGTGGTAGCCATTTTTTTGCCGGGCGATGTTTGACGAAACAGCACAAAAATATTAGAGTATTTATAGCTGCCGGTTACCCTTAAATTAAAGTAAAGGTTATAGGGAACCGTTTCATCGGTGATATTAACATTATACTTAATACGGTTTATATAAGCCCAGTTATGGTTAGGCAGCTCTGTATTCTGATCTATCACCGCGTTAGGGTCCGTACAACCTTGTGCCGAAAAAAGCACAAGGGCGATCAATCCGCAAAAAAGAACTTTTAATGCTTGCATTATTTATTCCGGTTTTGCGGGGTTGTCGTTACTACGGTTTGGGTTATTAGGCCGTGGGCGGTTATTATTGCGCCTGTTGTTATTCGGGCGGTTGCCGCCACCTTCTGGCCTCGGCCCGGCTTGTGCGCCATCAGGGCGTGGCCCCTGCTGTTGCTGCTGCCTGTTGCCGCCACCCTGCTTTGGTTCTCCACCTTCTGGTCTGTTGCCTTGCGGGCGGTTATTGCGGTCGGGCCTTGGGCCTTGCTGCGGGCCATCTATTTTATTACCGGCTTGTTGCTCACCGGCTCCGCTCCGGCTGCGATTTTTATTCTTGTTTTTGTTTTTATTTTGACTGTTGCGGCGCTCATCCAAACGGGTTAAGCTATCCTGGCCTACAACATTCTCATAATCTAACACTTTTACCGGTTTGGTTTCCATTTCAACAACTTCACCTAAATCTGCAGGAATAATTCCCTCACGGTTCATTTGTTGAATTTCTTTAACCTTGGTTATGGTCATAGGCACCCATGATTCTTCGCGGGGGTAGCTAAACCACATGATCTTTTTAAAGATATCCGTTTTTTGCAGGCGCGCGTCACCTTTTTCGGTTTTCAGCACATTTACATTATCCGGTATATGCTTTAAGGCATCCATGTAGGTATCCAGCTCGTAGTTAAGGCAGCATTTTAATTTACCGCACTGTCCTGCAAGCTTCAGCGTATTTAAAGAAAGGTTTTGATAACGCGCGGCCGATGTTGATACCGTTTTAAAATCGGTTAACCAGGTGCTGCAGCACAATTCGCGGCCGCAAGAACCAATACCGCCTAAACGGCTTGCTTCCTGGCGCATCCCTATCTGGCGCATTTCTATACGGATGCGGAAAGATTCCGCCATTTTTTTGATCAGTTCCCTGAAATCTACACGGCCTTCGGCCGTATAATAAAAGGTTGCTTTGGTTTTATCACCCTGGTAATCTACGTCGCTTATCTTCATTGATAAATTCAGTTCCAGGGCCAGCGTGCGCGATTTATGCATGGTTTCCCATTCCATATCTTTTGCAAGCTTCCACTTGTCTACATCAGCAGGTGTGGCACGGCGATAGATCTTTTTAACAACATCCGCCTCTTTTACATGGCGCTTGGTCATTTGCATCCGCACCAGTTCGCCGGTGATGGATACATGGCCAATATCATAGCCGCCTGTAGTAGTTTCTACAGCAACCAGGTCACCCGCTTCCAGGTAAATGTTATCGTTATTATGATAAAACTCTTTTCTCGAACCCTTAAACTTAACTTCAACTATTGAAAAGGGCTTATAGTTAGTTGGCATATCCATGTGGGACAGCCAATCGTGTACATCTAATTTGCTGCAACCATTAGTAAGGCATGAGCCATTACTTTTGCAGCCTGCAGGCGAGCAACCGCCACCTGTTGAGCAACTTCCGCATCCCATAATTAATTCGGTATATAATGATTCCCCGGAGGGACGATTTTCAAATTTAGTACTTTTATAATCTGCAAAGATACGTCTAAAAACAAGATTTTAGCGTTTGCATTCCGTTCTATATGATAATGGGCCTTTTCAAGCTCGTTGATAATGGTTTGAGCCTGCGGGAGATTCATCACCGCCGACATTTTTTTGGCCGTTTCCAGTTCCTGTTCAGGGAGCTTAACTATCTTTTCGGCCCCCGAACGTAACAGGCAGCACTCGCGGATAAAACTAATGCCGTAGCGTAAAAAATTCTTTTGATTTTCGCGGCCCATCTTGGCCATCTGGTCAACAAAGGCAAGTACCTCTAAGCCCTTGTTAGAGAAACACAAACGCAGCCATTGTACAAACAGGGTATGGTAGCTTTTGGTATCTTGCTGCAGCATACCCAGCGCTTCGGTCATGTTACCATTGCTGAGGTAGGCTATTTCTGATGCGGCCGTCTCGGTTTGGTTATGATTGTTAATGAGGTGTTCTTTTATATCCTCATAATTTAAACAGGGCACTTTTATTAGTTGCGTTCGAGACAAAATGGTGTTCAGGATCTGATCCTGGTTTTGTGCCACCAACAAAAACAGGGTGTTAGGCTGAGGCTCCTCTATCATTTTCAACAACGCGTTGCCTTCCTTATCCAGATACTCGGGCAGCCAAAGGATCAATATTTTATAGGCTGATTCAAACGGTTTAAAGCTGAGCTTTTTAATGATCTGATGGCACTCGGCAATATTAATGTTGGCTTGTTTGTTTTCTGCTTCCAGATAGCTGCGCCAGATATCCAGGCTTAAATATGGATTGGCAGTAAAGGCATCGCGCCATTGTTCAATAAAAGTAAGCGCCGTATCATCCTTATGTTTAGCAAAAAAGGGGTACGAAAAATGCAGATCGGGATGCATGAATTTTTGGTATTTACGGCATGATGAACACACGCCGCATGAATCATCGGGTTGCTTATCTTCACAAGATAAATATTGTGCGTATGCAACCGCCAATGCCAAACTTCCGCTCCCCTCCGGACCCAAAAACAACTGAGCGTGACTAACCCTGTTCTCGTTTACCGAGTTAATGAGCCGTTGCTTTGTTGCCTCCTGTCCTATGATTTCCTTAAACCGCATTGGTGCAAGATAAAAATTAGATATGAGATTTTAGATAGGAGATATGAGACAGAGCATGGTTTTTATTGATTGGTGTTGACGGGCAATGCTTAAACTATTGATTTAATAACCGTTATCTTTGAGCCATGATCTCACATCTAAAATCTCATATCTCACATCTATCATGAGAATCATGGCTTTTGATTACGGCACCAAGCGCATTGGTATTGCCGTTACCGACCCGATGCAGATAATAGCCACAGGGCTGGATACCATACACCCTTTAAAAATTATCGATTACCTTAAAAAATATATGCAAACGGAACAGGTGGAGCGCTTTATAGTTGGCGAGCCTAAGCAGATGGATAATACCCCATCCCAATCGGCCATGCATGTAAAAGGGTTTGCGAACCTGCTTAAAAAGACTTTTCCCGAAATCCCCGTTGAAATGTTTGACGAACGTTTTACCTCCAAAATGGCATCGGCAACAATAGCCCAAAGCGGAATGGGAAAAAAAGCCCGGCAAAATAAGGAGCTGGTGGATACGATATCGGCAGTAATACTGTTGCAAAGTTGGATGAGTAAAAGTTATTAAATTTACTGTATGGAAAATAAGAATGTATTTGAAGGGATTAAAAAACTAAACAATATAGGCCAGGAATATTGGAGCGGAAGGGAATTGTTTAAAATACTACAATACATTAAATGGGATAAGTTCCTTAACGTAATAGAAAAAGCAAAAGAGGCGTGTAAAAACTCAGGACAGGAGCCGGACGATCATTTTCCCCGGGTGGAGAAAACGATAGATATGCCTAAGGGCGCTAAAAGAGATATCGGAGATTTGCACCTTTCAAGATATGCCTGTTATTTAATTATTCAGAATGCAGACCCCTCTAAAGAAGTTGTGGCACAAGGGCAAACCTATTTTGCTGTGCAAACACGTAAGCAAGAAATACTGGAACAAGGATTTGAGCAGTTAAAAAGTGAAGAAGAAAAGCGCTTATATCTGCGAAGAGAAATGGCCGAGCACAATAAGCACCTGGCAGATGCCGCAAGAGATGCTGGCGTAATAAAGCCCTTTGAGTACGCAATATTTCAAAATCACGGATATATGGGATTGTATGATGGATTAGGTGCCAAAGAACTACATGCAAAAAAGGATTTAAAGAAAGGCCAAAACATTTTAGACCATATGGGAAGTACTGAATTAGCGGCAAACCTTTTCAGGGCTACCCAAACCGAAGAAAAATTAAAAAGAGATAAAATAAAAGGAAAAAATAATGCGAATAAAACCCATTATGATGTTGGTAAGAAAGTTAGGCAAACGATAAAAGAATTAGGCGGCACAATGCCCGAAGATTTGCCGGCTGAAGGCAGCATTAAAAAACTTGATTTGGGTAATAAATTAGGAGAATAGCTCAAGAAACCCCATTTATTTCAAATTTCTTATCTTTGCCTCATGGAAATTCTCCCCCATGACTTGCAGGAATACTTAGATAATCACCTTGATCCGGAGCCGGAAGGACTGCAAAAGATAAACAGGGATACCTATTTAAAAATGCTTAAACCCAATATGCTCTCCGGCCATTACCAGGGGCGGGTGCTAAGCATGTTAAGCAAAATGTTACAGCCAAAGCTTATTTTGGAGATAGGTACTTTTACCGGATATTCTGCCATTTGCCTTAGTGAGGGATTGATGGAAGGGGGTATTTTACATACCATTGAAGTTAACCGCGAATTAGAGGAAATGCTTAATTCACATTATAAGCTCACAAATGTGGAAAAAAAAGTTCAGCAGCATTTTGGCCCCGCAGAGGCTGTACTGGCTGATTTAGAGCTTAATAACATAGATTTGGTTTTTATTGATGCGGATAAACGAAATAATTTAACTTATTTTGAGTTAGTACTTGATAAAGTAAGGCCCGGAGGGTTAATAATAATTGATAATGTTTTGTGGAAAGGAAAGGTTTATGGCGATGAAAAAGACGCCGATACCGAAAGCTTTCGCAAACTAAATGAACACATAGCTGTTAACACACAGGTTGAAAAACTAATTCTGCCTGTTCGTGATGGACTAATGATCATCAGAAAAAAGTAAATTATGAAGAAACTCTTAACTACTGTACTGTTAGTATCTGCACTTATCGCAACCACCACAGCCGTATCGGCACAAAGCGCTTCACAATCATATATAGAGAAGTTCAAAGATAATGCCATTCGCATTATGCATGAAACCGGAGTACCCGCAAGCATCATTTTAGGTGTGGCTATGCATGAAAGCGGCAGCGGTAAAAGCGCAATAGCCCAAAACCTTAACAACCAGTTTGGAGTAAAAGGCGGAGGTACTGTAGTTTATTATAAACACAACAAAAAAGTAAAATCGTCATACAAACGTTATGACTCGGTTTTAGATTCATTTAATGATTTTGCGCGTATCATGACAGAGCGTAAGCAATTTAGCCACCTGGCCGAAAAGTTTACCCAGTATGATTATAAGGGCTGGGCAAAAGGCATACAACGTGGCGGTTACGCAAGCAGCCGCAAATGGGCCTCACAAGTTTTGGGCATCATCAACAAATATGACCTTGATGAGTTGGATAAAACTCCCGAACAAAAAGAAGAGTTAGTACAAGCCAATTAATATTTACATTTTTAACCTTAAGTTTGGCTCATCAATTCGCTTTAAGGTAATATATGCGTAAAATATTTCTATTATTAATTGCAGCCACTATTTTTACATCCTGCTCGGCGCATAAAAGTTCAATTGGCAGTAAAAAAGCGCGCAACAATAACAAAGTCATCCAAAAAAAGAATAAAGCAGCAATAGCAGCTTATAAATCTTTTACCTCCCTTGAATATATCGAACGCTTTAAAGCCATTGCAATACAGGAAATGAACCAGTATGGCATCCCGGCGAGTATTACACTTGCGCAGGGGTTATTTGAATCGGGCAGTGGCAACAGCGAACTGGCAAAAGTGGCCAATAATCATTTCGGAATTAAGTGCGGCAGTACCTGGGCCGGCGAAAGCTATTACAAAGATGACGATAATGTTAATGACTGTTTTAGGGTATATAACAACCCTGAAGAATCATTTCGTGACCATTCAGAATTTTTGAAGAAGAAAAATTATGCCCGTCTTTTTGAACTGGATAAAAACGATTATAAAGGCTGGGCCTATGGTTTAAAAGCCGCGGGCTATGCTACAAACCCTAAGTATCCGCAGTTGCTGCTTAACATAATTGACAAATACAGCCTTGACCAGTATGACCGCCCTGAAGGTGAAGAGCAAAAAATTAAACGAGAAGACCGTGTGCTTGCCGAAATAAACAATAATATTGGCGTCCCACAGCCAGATAGTATCAGCAAGGTAAGTCCCGATAATAAAATTTACACGGTTAAACAAGGCGATACACTATACAATATTTCTAAACGTTTTGGTATTGAAGTTGACGAGCTAAAGGCGTTAAACAACATGACAGATAACGGATTGAAGATTGGCCAAAAGCTTGTTATAGCTAAATAAACGTGTTAAATATTGTTAAAGAGTAGTGTAACTCCTCCTGATAGCGTAATTTTAAACCCTATAATGAAATTATGGCTTCCCATTCTTTTATGCTTTACTACTATAACCGCCTTTGCACAGGATAAAGAGGTTAGCGGGATTGTTTTTGATAAAGAAAGCAAGGGGCGTATAGCAAAGGTGAGCGTTCGAAACGTTACTAACGGTAAATCTGTTTACAATACTTTTAAGGGCGAGTTTAAAATAAGCGCCGGTATGGGCGATGTACTCATTTTTACCAAGCCGGATCATTATGCCGATACGGTAATCATTAAAAACTTCTCTCCGCTTGCTGTATACATGCGGCCATCTGCCATACAACTGCAACAGGTAACCATACGGGATACCATGTTGAACCCACAGAAAAGACTGCTGCAAACCAAAAGCGACTATAATAGAATTTACGGATCCATAAGCACTAACGATTTCCTGGTTGCTTCGCCGGGAGTGGGTGCCGGGCTGGGTATTGATGCGCTATATAATGCCTTTAGCCGCAGCGGCCGCAATGCGGCGCATTTACGGGACGTGATAGACCTCGATTATAAACAAAACGTTATTGATTATCGCTTTAACAAAACATTTGTAGCATCTGTTACCAAGCTTATAGACCCGCAGTTAACTGATTTTATGCTGAAGTACCGGCCTGGGTATTACCAGGTTACTACTTTTAACGAGTATGAATTTATTTACAGCATAAGGGCAAATCTTAAACGCTACCTGCGTAACCCCAGATCGTTTGATTTGCCTGCACTACCCATTATGCCACCACCTGCTAAATGAAATATCCGGTAATAGTTGTACCCTTTTTAAGGGTTAGCGGCATGGCTCTTTTCCCGTTTATATTGGTACTCAACAAAGCATCTGTTAACGACCAGGCCCTCATCAATCACGAAAAAATACATTTACGGCAGCAGGCCGAATTGCTTATTATTCCATTTTACATATTGTACTTATTAAATTATCTTATAAATTTGGCAGCGTACCGTAAACACGGGCAAGCCTACCTGAATATAGTTTTTGAACGAGAGGCCTATTACAATGAGGCCGACAACACGTACTTAACTAACAGAAAATGGTTTAGCTGGTACCGGTATTTGTAGTTTTGTTATTACATTTTTAATTAATGTAATAGAATAACAGTTTTTTGCTTTTTATTTGCCGTATGTTAAAAACAGGTTTGGGATTGTTTTTTTTGCTGCTTCTCTCTTTTTCGCTCACTGTAGAGGCGCAAGATACTGATACCCTAAAAAAAGATTCAATTAAAATTGATACTAATCAGCTTAACAAATACCGCCTGTATCCCAAAAAGAATTCTATCCCGGTAAAAGCGCGCGAATTAAAAATACAGCAGGAATTGATACCGGTAACCCTAATGGACTACAAGGTTAACTACTGGCATAAAAACATAACATTCGCATTAAATTTTAACCAGGCAGCTTTTAGTAATAACTATAGCGCCGGTGGTGTAACCTCCGTGGCGCTGGGCTCAAACTTTATTTATCATATAGAGTATAATAAAGCGCCGTTCAGTTATGTATCAGAATTAAACCTGCTTTACGGGAAATCAAAAAACAAGGGTCAGGGATCTCGCAAAACCAACGACCGGATGTTTTTTGATAACAAAATAGCATCGCAAATATCAAAACACTGGTTCTTTTTTGGATCGTTAAGTTTTGAATCGCAATTTGATAAGGGCTATCAGTACGATGCTAACAACGTGCTTCCGCCTGTACTTATCTCCAACCTGATGTCGCCGGGCTACCTGACTGAATCGGTCGGTTTTGAGTACAAGCCCACAACATATTTCGATTTGCGATTAGGTACAGGTACGGCAAGGCAAACATTTGTTTTAGATACCACTATTTATCATAACAACCCCGGAAACTATGGTGTAACCCCCGGCAAAACCATCCGTACAGATATCGCATTCCAAATGGTTGCTATATTTGATAAGGACATTGCCAAGAATATGCATTTTAACGCACGTTATGATATGTTTGTTCCATATGGCGAATCGCTTGCGTACGTACGCCACCGGATAGATGCCATCCTGGCTGCCAAAGTAAACCGCCTTATTAACGTATCATTAAACGGCACAATGCTGTTTGATAAAAACACATCAAACAGTATACAGGGAACAGAAGGCTTATCGCTGGGGATATTGTACAAGTTCCCGTAAAGGCTGGGCTTGTGTTTAGTGGTTATCCTTGTCTTTTGTATCCATTATAATGGTTACAGGCCCGTCATTCAATAAGCTTATCTTCATATCCGCTCCAAATATTCCTGCTGCTATTTTTTTTCCGGAGAGGGTTTCTAAAACAGCAATCATTTTTTCATAAAGGGGGATAGCCTTATCCGGCTTAGCCGCACGGATAAATGATGGGCGGTTGCCTTTCTTTGTTTGCGCAAAAAGTGTGAATTGAGAAATAAGGAGAATATTGCCGTCAACGTCTGTCAGGGCTTTATTCATCAGGCCATTTTCATCGCCAAATACACGTAATCCAACTATTTTTTGTGCCAGCCATTGCAGGTCTTCATCAGTATCAGCATCTTCAATACCTAACAGCACTAAAAACCCAATGCCAATTTGCCCGGTGATGTTGCCATCTACCTTACATGCTGCCTCGCTAACCCTTTGTATAACAGCTCGCATATTAAATAGATTCATGAGTCAAGATACAAGAATCAAGACTGCTGTTTAAACTTGTTTTAATAATATTTTTTTCTTGTCTCTTGATTCTTATTTTCTTGCCTATCCCTTAAGCCCTTGTATCGTTTCCGTTATATATGCTCAGGTAACTGTCATACCGCGATAGTGCTATTTCGCCTTCTTCTATGGCTTCCAGTATGGCGCATCCCGGCTCATTAATATGGCGGCAGTTGTTAAAACGGCATTGGTTGAGCCGTTCACGCATCTCAGGGAAAAAGTGGCTCAATTCCTGTTTTTCAATATCAATTACCCCTAATTCGCGAATGCCGGGTGTATCAATAATGTAGCCGCCTTGCGGCAGTTCAAACATTTCGGCAAAGGTTGTGGTGTGCATCCCTTTGTCGCTCCAGTCAGATATCATATTGGTGCGCAAATCAAGGTCTGGCAATAGCTGGTTTATTAAGCTTGACTTACCTACGCCCGAATGGCCCGAGAACAGCGTTACTTTATCTTTTAGCAGGTTTTGCACCAGATCAATATTAGTACCTTCCATTGCAGAAACAGAATAGCAGGGGTAGCCTATCTTTTCGTAAACAGATTGATAATCAGCCAATATCTCCAATCCCTCATCGCTAAACAGGTCAAGTTTATTAAATATCAGGCAGGCGGGAATACTATAAGCTTCGGCAGTAACCAAAAAACGGTCAATAAAACCCAATGAAGTTCTTGGCGAAGCAAGTGTTACTACCAGCAAAGCCAGGTCAAGGTTAGCCGCGATGATCTGCGCCTGTTTTGACAGGTTGATGGATTTACGGATAATGTAGTTTTTGCGCTGGATGAGGTTAGTCACCACGCCGGTGCCTTGTTCTGGTTCCATTTCAAAATCTACCACATCGCCTACCGCCAGCGGATTGGTCGTAGTTATTCCCTTTGTACGGAATTTTCCTTTTATCCGGCAATCTATGGTTTGGTCGCCAGATCTTATCTGATACCAGCTTCCTGTTGATTTAGTAACGAGCCCCTGCATACGGCTGCAATTTAGGAAAGATAAAAGGCAATGGAAAAATAAAACGTATTGGTATTTGTTATTTCAAATAAAATCTACTTACTTTACAGACATAATATATATGATAATTAACAACACCATTATTACAACAATTATTACCACCGGGATAAAACACGGAGGAAGATAATCGTATGGTGTAAAACATAACAATAAACCAAATGAAAGCCTTCCTCCTAAAAGAGGAAGGCTTTTTTATTTAGCCTCACCCCCGCCCTCTCCAAAGAAGAGGGTGATGGATTTAGGTGAGGCTAAACGAAACGACTATTTTGAATTGATACTAAAATAAAATGAAGATCTTAAAATTCGGCGGTACTTCTGTAGGCTCGGTAAACAACATCCAAACCTTACTTAACATTTTAAAGGGCGAATACAAGCAGGGCAACCGCCCCATTGTGGTATTGAGTGCCATGAGCGGTGTAACCAACCTGCTGATATCTATGGCAGAAGATGCAGCAGCCGGAAGTGATTTTACAGCCCAGTTAGCCGAGTTGGAGAAACGCCATTTTGATGTAGTTAAAACCTTGCTGGATATCCAGAACCAAAACCCGGCCTATACCCGTTTAAAGATCCACTTTAACCAGCTGGAAGAATTATTACAGGGTGTGTTAAGCTTGCGTGAGCTAACACCAAAAACACGCGACCAGATAGTAAGTTATGGTGAGCGCTGCTCAACATTAATGATCAGCAAGATAGCGGCACAGCATTTTAAGGAGTCGTTTTTTGTTGATGCATCTGAACTGATTAAAACAGACAGCGCTTTTGGCCAGGCAAAAGTGAATATAGACCTAACCGAATTACTGATCCAGGGCTTTTACGAGGAAAATAGCGATAAACTGTTATTTGTTACCGGCTTTATTGCCGGGAATGATGCCGGGCAGATCACAACACTTGGTCGCGGAGGTAGCGATTACACCGCCGCTATATTTGGATCCGCATTAAATGCCAGCGAAATAGAGATCTGGACAGATGTTAACGGGATGATGACAGCCGACCCGCGGATGGTTAAAAAAGCATTCCCGCTGGAAGAGCTTTCTTATACCGAAGCAATGGAGCTTTCCTACTTTGGCGCCAAGGTAATTTATCCGCCAACAATGATCCCGGCGTTTTTAAAGAAGATCCCAATTGTTATCAAAAATACTTTTGAACCATCGTTTGCAGGTACCGTTATCCGCCATGATTGTAAAGCTTCAAATTTGCCAATCAAGGGGATCTCGTCTATCAATAACATCAGCATACTGAATCTGGAAGGCAGCGGCATGGTAGGTAAATCGGGTTTTAGCGGCCGGTTGTTTTCTTTGCTTGCCCGTGAGCAGATCAATATTATCCTGATCACTCAGTCGTCATCAGAACATAGTATCACCTTTGCCGTTCAGCCTGCTGAAGTGGAGAAGGCTAAATTATTAATTGAGCAGGAGTTTGAACTGGAGCTGCTTGCCAATAAGCTGGAGCCATTGGTTGTAGAAAAAGACCAGGCTATTTTGGCTGTAGTAGGCGAAAATATGAAACAAACGCCTGGGATGAGTGGCAAACTGTTTCACGCCCTGGGCCGTAATGGTGTTAACGTAAGGGCAATTGCGCAAGGTTCGTCCGAGTATAATATTTCGGTGATAATATCAGCAACAGACCTGTCTAAAGCGCTGAACGCGGTGCATGATGCGTTCTTTATAGAACTAACTAAAACCCTGCATGCTTTCTGTTTGGGTACGGGCAACATTGGCAGAACCTTGTTTAACCAATTAAATGCGCATCGCGATTTCCTGCAAAAGAACAACGGGATACAGGTTAAAATAGCCGGGATAAGCAATACCCGCAAAATGGTATTTAATGCCGATGGCTTACCTTTAGATAGCTGGGAAGATGAATTGCAGCAATCAATGCACACGGCAGATTTGCAGGAATTTATCACCAAAATGAAAGAAATGAACCTGCCGAATTGTGTGTTCATTGACAATACCGCAAGTCCTAAACCTATAACATTTTACGAAGAGGTTTTTAAATCAAACATATCTGTAGTGACCTGTAATAAGATAGGGAATTCTGCTTCATACAGCCAGTACAAAACCTTTAGGGATACTGCACGTAAGCACGGGGTTGATTTCTTTTATGAAACAAATGTTGGCGCCGGTTTGCCCATTATCCGTACGTTAAAAGATCTGATGAGCAGCGGCGACAGGGTGCAACGCATAGAAGCTATTTTATCGGGGACGATCTCGTTCATTTTTAATCACTTTAAGGGCGATGCCAACTTTCATGATGTGGTAAAAGAAGCACAGGAAAAAGGCTATACAGAGCCAGATCCCCGTGACGATTTGAGTGGGAAAGATTTTATGCGCAAGATGTTGATACTGGCCCGCGATGCCGGTTACGAAATGGAAGAAGCCGATGTGCAGATAGAAAACATATTACCACAAGCCTGCCTTGATGCCCAAACGGTTGATGATTTCTACGCCGCGCTTAAAAGTGAGGATGCATTTTTTGCTAACATAAAAGACCAGGCCGGGGCAGATAAAAAAGTTTTACGTTACATAGGTAAGCTGGAAGATGGAAAAGCGTCTATTACCCTGCAAATGGTTGATGAGAATCACCCGTTCTATATGCTATCGGGCAGTGATAATATTATATCATTTACTACTGATAGGTACAAAGAGCGCCCGCTGGTAGTAAAAGGCCCGGGTGCAGGAGCCGAGGTAACGGCAGCTGGTGTATTTGCTGACCTGATAAATGTGGGTGCGTAACCCCCCTAACCCCCTGAAGAGGGAACGATAGTTTTATAAATAACATGGAAAATATAAAAGAAATATTAAAACCAAGCCCTTCAAAAACTCCCCCTTCAGGGGGCAGGGGGGTAGTAGGCGAGTCAGTTTCAGTTTTTGCACCAGCCACTGTCGCTAATGTGGTTTGCGGCTTTGATGTGCTTGGTTTTGCGGTGAACGAACCGGGCGATGAAGTAATCATGCGTATAACCGAGAAACCGGGGATCACCATTAGTAAAATTACCGGCGACGATGGCCGCCTGCCACTTAACCCGGCTAAAAATACGGTGAGTGTAAGTGTGCAGCACTATCTGCAAAGTATTGATCGGACAGATATTGGCCTGGATATAGAGCTGCACAAAAAAATGCCGATAGGCAGCGGGCTGGGTTCCAGTTCGGCGAGTACTGTTGCCGGCTTGTTTGCTATAAAAACTTTATTGGGCGATGATACAGATCCTTC
Source organism: Mucilaginibacter sp. (assembly GCF_041660805.1). Classification (GTDB taxonomy): domain Bacteria; phylum Bacteroidota; class Bacteroidia; order Sphingobacteriales; family Sphingobacteriaceae; genus Mucilaginibacter. The sequence continues at coordinate 83,489 of NZ_JBAZVP010000022.1, forward strand.
TACCCTTTTACCTTTCGCAATGAAGGGCGAAGAGATGGCTTGCGGGCATGGCCATGCAGATAACGTTGCCCCGGCATTACTGGGCGGGTTTGTGCTCATCCGTAGTTATGACCCATTGGATGTTGTTAGATTACCCCACCCACCGGGCTTATGGTGCGCCATTGTTTTCCCTGATGTTGATGTACCTACCCGCGAGGCCAGGCAGATCATCCGCAACAAAATATTAATGAAGGATGCCGTTACGCAATGGGGTAACATAGCCGGATTGGTAAGCGGCCTTTTTATGCAGGACATTGACCTGATAGGCCGCAGCATGAAAGATATTTTGGTTGAGCCGGTACGTTCAATGCTCATCCCCGATTTTTATGTGATGCGCGAAATGGCAATGGAGATGGGTGCGGTAAGTTTTGGTATCTCCGGCTCGGGCCCATCTGTATTTGCATTTACCCGCAATGAAGAAACCGCCAGGCGCATTACCAATAAATTGCAGCAGCATTTAACCAGCATAAAAATTGGCTCAAATGTGTATGTATCCACAATAAATGATGCAGGGCCAAGAGTAATAGGGTAAAAAGTCAATCTTCTGAATCAGAATTTACAGGATTTTTGAATTTTCAGAATCTTGTTTCTGTTCAGATGTATTCTGTTAATTCTTAAATTAAGTTAATTCTGATTCAGACAATGAAATTCTACAGTACCAATAATACAGACTTAAGAGTTGGCTTTAAAGAAGCCGTGTTTAATAGCATGCCGCAGGATAAGGGCTTATATATGCCGGTGAGCATTCCGCAATTGGATGATAAATTCATCAATAACCTGGACCGGTACACTTTGCCCGAAATTGCTTTTCATGTGGCTCAAAATTTATTAGGCGATGATATACCGGCTGATGATCTGAAAGCGATTATTTATGATGCCATAAACTTTTATGCCCCGGTTGTAAAGCTGGAGCAAAACGTATATGTGCTGGAGCTTTTTCACGGGCCATCGCTGGCATTTAAAGATTTTGGCGCCAGGTTTATGAGCCGGGTGATGAGCTACTTTTTAGAAGAAGGTGAAAAACAGCTGGATGTATTGGTAGCCACATCCGGCGATACCGGCGGTGCTGTGGCGCTGGGCTTTTTAGGGGTGCCAAATACAAGGGTTACTATTTTATATCCCAAGGGGAAAGTAAGCCAGATACAGGAACTACAACTGACAACCAACGGACAAAACATCCGTGCACTGGAAATTGACGGCACGTTTGATGATTGCCAGGCATTGGTTAAACAAGCCTTTACAGATCATGAACTTAATGAGCAATTTCGGTTAACATCTGCCAACTCCATTAATATAGCGCGGCTAATTCCGCAAACATTCTATTACTTTAATGCTTACGCCCAGCTTTTAAAAGAAGGCATAAGCAAAGTTGTTTTCGCGGTTCCCAGTGGCAACTTTGGTAATATAGGTGCCGGGCTGTTAGCCTGGAAGATGGGGTTGCCGGTAGAGCAGTTTATTGCGGCTACTAATGTTAATGATACCGTGCCCGAGTTTTTAAAGACGGGGATCTATCAGCCTAAGCCTTCTGTAGCCACCCTGTCTAACGCTATGGACGTAGGCAACCCAAGCAACTGGGTAAGAATTGCCAACATGTTTAAAGATGACGCAGAGGCGCTAAAAAGCTTAATAACAGGCTGTCGTTATGATGATGAAGAAACCCTTGCTGCCATTGATGTTGTTTTTAAACAATATGACTATGTAGTTTGCCCGCACACCGCTATTGCATGGAAGGCATTGAAAACGTATCAGCAGGAACATTTGGCAGCAGATACCGCCGGAGTGTTTTTATCTACAGCGCATCCATGCAAGTTTCCGGATGTATTTACTCAGGAGATAGCCGATAAAATTGAGATCCCTGCGCAAGTTGCAGAATTAGAGAAAAAAGAGCGGCAAGCAGTAAGTTTAGGGAAAGATTTTGAAGGATTTAAAGGATATTTGCTGAATAATGCATAGCAATATCAATATGTTCAGGAATAAGAAGATGCGGTTGGTTTGTGCAATGGCCTTAGTCGCCCTTTCGCTAACCGGCTGTAGCAAAAAAAAATTTGACAGGCGTGAGTGGAATGATGGCGACGGACTTAGCTGGCCTAACCGCTCGGCAATGCTGGATGACCTGCTTGCCAATCATAAGCTTAAAGGGTTAAAATATAAGGAAGTGATAAACCTGTTGCGTTACCCCCAATGGAACAGTTATACCGATAAGAGTTTTGAATACGAGATAAACCGTAAAATGGACCGTTTAGATACCCTATATGCTAAAAGCCTGGTATTGTACCTGAACCAGGATTCGGTAGTTACCGATGTTAAAGTAATTGAAAAAGATAACTCAGAAAAGATAGCGTTAAAGCGTAAAAAAGAAAAGAAGTGATCAATACCATAATATTTGACCTTGGGGCAGTATTAATTGACTGGAACCCCGATTACATGTACCGTACTATTTTTGATGATGAGCAGGAAATGAGAGATTTCCTGGCTACTGTAACAACGCCGGATTGGAATGAAGAGCAAGATGCCGGCCGTACTTTACAAGAGGGCACAGAATGGTTAGTTCAGCAGCACCCGCAGCACGAAGCCAATATCCGCGCGTTTTATGGCCGTTGGATAGAAATGCTTGGCGATGCTTTTGAAGGCACTGTTGAGATATTTAAGGAGCTTAAGGAAAGCAATAAGTATAAGATCTACGCCCTAACCAACTGGTCTGCAGAAACCTTCCCGATGGCGCAGCAAAAATTTGATTTTTTGAATTGGTTTGACGGCGTTGTAGTATCAGGCGCCGAAAAAATGCGCAAACCCACACCCGAATTTTACCAGATCCTGCTTAACAGGTACAATGTAAAAGCAGAAGAATCATTGTTTATTGATGATAACTACCGGAACATACTAGCTGCCGAAAAATTAGGGATAAACAGCATCCACTTTACCTCGCCTGAGCAACTGAAAGAGGAATTGGTGAAGCTTGAAGTTTTGTAAAACCAATCATAAACCTAAATAAAAAGAAAGTCCCGCTATTGCTAACGGGACTTTTCTTTTTTGACTAACTAATTAACTGGTTTTATTATTTATTGGTTCCGAAGGGTAAATATACCCCAAAGGTTATGTTACGGCCGGGGTTGTAGACACCATAGGTTGGGTCTTCCTGACTGTAGCGGCCGGGTCTTAAGCGGCTTAAAGCATCGTAATATTTTTTGTTGGCTAAGTTTGAGCCCGATACATAAAGTTTTAGCGGCTGCGCTCCTATCCTGAACGTTGCGCCAACGCCTGCATTTACCAAAGTATAGCCATCTGTTGGCGTTTCAAAGGTAGCATCAATGCGGCTTTGTTTAAAGTAGTTATCAATACCTGCTGATAAATAGAAATCCTTTAGTCCTTTTATTTTAGGCTCAAAACGCAGGGTGTTGTGTAAAACTCCGGCCGGGATTAAAGGCAATGGCCTGTCGAAAGAAGTGTTTTGCGCCCGGGTGTAACTGAAAGTATTCTCAAAATGGATAGACGAAATTGGGTGCAGGGTTAAATTGCCTTCAAACCCGTATAGGTTGGCATTTACCTGCCCGTAACGGTAAGCATCGAAACTTCTTGGCAAGCCGGTTGCTTCATCTACAACGGTTACCTGTTCATTATTGGTGTTTGATGCATAAATGTAGTTGTGTATATAATTCTCATAGATACCTAAGCTACCGGTAACAAAACCAGAGCCATATTCTAATGTTGCATCAGCCTGATAGCTTCTTTCAGGGGTTAGGTTTGCGTTACCAATCTCATAACGGCTTGTTCCTTCATGTACACCGTTTGAACCTAATTCGGCCGGGTTTGGCGCACGGAATGCCGAACCTGCATTTGCTTTAAAGCTTAATTCATCAT
>NZ_JBAZVP010000023.1:0-84616 GCF_041660805.1 Mucilaginibacter sp.
TTTACAATAGCGCAGTTATAAAGTTCGGGGTGAAATGACAAACCATACAATGCCGAAAAGCCGCCAAAACCACCGCCAAAAATGGCTATCTTTTTAGGATTAGCTATTTTATTGGCAATTAGCCAGTGTACGCCATCGGTAATATCATTCTGTATTTTGCCGCCTACCTGTTTAAAGCCCGCATTACGGAAAGCCTTGCCATAACCGGTTGAGCCACGGTAATTCACCAAAAAAACAGCGTAACCCCGATTGGCCAAAAATTGCACCTCGGCATTATAATCCCATGAATTGCGGCTCCAGGGGCCATTATGCGGCATTATAACTACCGGCAAATTGTTTTTCTCTTTTCCTTGCGGCACGGTTAGGTAGCCGTTTATTAAAAGGCCATCCCTGGCTTTAAATGATATAGGCTGTACATCGCACAATTCGGCGGCGCTTATTTCGGGGTTGGTATCGGCAAGTTTGGTTAGCTTATCGCCAATACATTCATATAAATAATACGACCCCGGGTTTTTATCAGTATAGGTGCTTATTATAAACTTATTCTCTGCGCTGTCGCGGTCAACAATGTCAATTTCGTTACCTTTTAATTTAGCTGTAAGGCTTTTATAAATTTGCTCAACATCAGCATTTAAAAAATGCTTTTGCGGTTTTGCTTCTTCCCAGGCGGCAAGCTCAAGGCGGCGTTTATTTCTTGAATAGGCTACATCCAAAATATCGGCTTTATTGCTGGCATAAACTACTTTTTCATCCCCGGCATTTTCAGCATTAATTTCAACTACCGCGGTTTTATCACGGTTAACGTTTGATAGCGCGTAGAAATAGTTTTTATTTCCTGTAAATGCTATGGGCTCTACCCTGTCTTTAAAGTTGTTTTTTATAATTGGCTTAAATGCTGCTTTATCATTAGGGCGGTAAAGTATGGTTTCGTTTACCCCATCGCTCATTTTAACTAAACGGATGCGCCCGTCAGGGTCAGGGTACCACTTGGTAACATTGCCGGGGTTTATCATATAGGGTTTAAGATCGCCGGTTTTAATATTTAACCGGTATATATCAAAATTACCCGGGTCGCGCTTGTTCATTGATATGGTGATCACATCTGGCTGCTGGCGGTTACGGTTTATGATACGGATCCTTACCTTTTTTAAGCTGAGCAAATTTTTTAATTTATGCGTAGCAACATCAAGCGCAAATAATTTGTAAACATCATCGGCAATAATATCCTGCGAAAAAATTAATTTGTTGTTGTAGGTCCATGAGTAATCGCGTACCGAGTAGTCTTGGAACGAGGTAGCCATTTGCTCCACACCGGTAGCTAACGACTTGATATATATATTTTGCTTATCTTTATAAGACCTTAAATAGGATATATATTTGCCATCGGGCGATATTTTAAAGAAGCTTTTCTCGGGTGTTTTAAAAAACGCACTTACAGGAATTTGTCTTACACTGTTTTGTTCACAGGCGCAAAGCAAAGCTATAAAGCATATTAAGAGAAATGATCTTAAACGATCTGTACTGAACATAGCATAATTTATAATCAAGGTCAAATTAGGTATTTTAATTAAGCAAGGTGCCAATGTCACTACAATTTTACCCTGTTAATACGTTATATAAATCTATTGACCGTTTGCTAAATATATAAAAAGAATGAGGTTTTTGTATACGATAATACCAGTATTTTTCGCATTTGCTGCACCGGCTTTAGCACAAAGTAATGAATTGCAATTAGCCCGGCAATACACGCAAAATGGCGAACAGCAAAAAGCGCTTGATATTTACCAAAAGCTGTATAAACAAGATAACGAAACCTACTACCAGCAATATCTGAACAGCCTTATCAGCATTAAGAAATTTGATGAGGCAGAAAGCATAACCAAAAAAATGATACGCAAGCACCCCGGTGTTAGTGAGTATATGGTAGCGCTGGGTTCGGTATATACGCAACAAGGCAATAATGCCAAAGCCGATGCATTGTATAATGACCTGATAAAAAACCTGCCTGCCGACCAAAACGAGATTGCCTCACTGGCTTCGCAGTTTTACCAGAACGCCAATGCAGATTATGCCATAAAGATATTTATGCAGGGCCGTAAAATTTTAAATAACGACGCCCTGTTTTCTTTTGAGCTGATAAACCTGTACCGCTACAAGCGCGATAAAGTTGCACTTACCGAAGAATACCTGAATTTTTTACCCGCTAACCCTGTCTTTTTAAATCAGGCAGAAAACATGCTGTCTACACTTTATGAGGGGACTGAAGATTACGATATGCTGAAAACAGCCCTGCTAAAAAGAATTCAGAAGGACCCGCAGCAGATTGTTTTTGTAGATATGCTTACCTGGCAGTTTTTGCAGCAAAAGCAGTTTGACCAGGCCCTTAACCAGGCCCTTGCATTAAGCCGCAGGCAAAATAATGATGCGGCAAATGTATTTGACCTATGCCGTACCCTTGTATCAAATGAAGCTTATGATGCGGCCATTCGCGGGTATGAATATGTTGTTAGCAAGGGGAAAGACAACCCTTATTATGTATCGGCAAAAATTGAACTGATCAATACCGAAAACTCCAAGGTAACATCGGGCAAATACACACAGGCCGATCTGCTAATTCTGGAAGGCGATTATATTGCTTTACTGGATGAATTTGGCCGTAACCAAAGTACCGTTTTTGCCATGCAGAAGCTGGCCAACCTGCAGGCCTTTAAACTGCACAAATTAAAAGAGGCGCAAACCCTGCTTGAAAGCGCTGTTGCCATCCCTAATGTAAGGCCAACCCTGTTAGCCTCCTGTAAGATTGACCTTGCTGATATAAGCCTGCTGAATAACCAGCCCTGGGATGCCACCTTATTATATAGCCAGGTAGAAAAAAGCAACCCCAACACAGCTATTGGCCAGGAGGCGCTTTTGCGAAATGCCAAACTGGCCTACTACACCGGCGATTTTAACTGGGCGCGCAGGCAGCTTGATATCCTTAAAGCCGCCACAACGCAACTGATAGCTAATGATGCGTTAAACCTGTCGTTATTAATATCTGATAACCTGGCTGTTGATAGCAGCGCGAGCGCGTTAAAAGTATACGCCCGCGCAGATCTGCTGATATTTGCCGGCCAAACAGATAAAGCCCTGCTCACCCTGGATAGTATTGATAAGAAGTTCCCCGGTAACCCTTTAGTGGCAGATATTTTAATGGCTAAGGCGAGGATCCTGATCCAGCAAAAAGATTTCCCCAACGCGGTTGTTCTGTTAAAGCAAATAGTTAAAGACCATGCTTATGACCTTTGGGCCGATGATGCCGTTTACATGTTAGGCGATATTTACGAAACCAAACTAAGCGACAGCAACACGGCTAAAACCTATTTCCAAAAAATTATTACCGATTACCCAAGCAGCCTGTGGCTTAATACCGCCCGCAAACGTTTCAGATTATTAAGGGGAGATAAGAATGAGGCGAGTTAGTTAATTGTTGTGAATTCGGCTGTTAATTTTTATCCCCGGGAATAATTGATGAAGTCTAATCTTAATGAGTGCAATCCAATGAAAATCGTACTTTTGCGCCATGATTGTATATAACGATACTGTGATATTAGATGATGCCATTGAACAGGAATGGCTGGAATGGATGAAAACCGTTCACATCCCGGCTATTATGGCAACCGGCTGCTTTAGCTCATACCGGATACTTAATATTATTGACTCACCTAATGATGGCGTTACCTATTGTGTACAGTACAATGCTGATACCCAGGAAAGCTTTAACAATTTCTTTACCCATCATTTGTTTCACTTTCAAAACCTGCACCAGGAGCGTTTTGCAGAACGTTTTGTATTGTTTAACACTTTAATGAAAACTGTAGAATAATGAAGGTTATTGAAACGCTTATTCCCGGTGTAATGATCATTGAACCTAAGGTATTTACTGATGACCGGGGATATTTTTACGAAAGCTACAGTAAAGCGAAACTGCTTGAAGCCGGTATCGATGCCGATTTTGTGCAGGACAATCAATCGCTGTCACAAAAAGGCACCGTAAGGGGTTTACATGCCCAAGCCCATCCGTTTGCGCAGGGCAAATTGGTACGCGTGCTGCAGGGCAGCGTTATGGATGTTGCTGTTGACGCGCGTGTTGGTTCGTCAACTTACGGCAGGCACGTTTCTGTTGAATTAACCGGCACCAATAATTTACAATTGTGGATACCCCCCGGATGTTTGCATGGCTTTGTTACTTTAGAGGATAATACTATTTTCATTTATAAAGTGACCAACTATTACGATAAAGCATCAGAAACAGGTGCTTTGTGGAATGACCCCGAATTGGCCATTGGCTGGGGCATTGATGAAAGGGACGCGCTGCTCTCAGCCAAAGACCAGGAACTACCTGATTTTAAATCATTTAAAAGCCCGTTCACTTACTAAAAATAGCTTAAAAAATTTAAAGCGGTTTAACCAGGGTTAAGCCGCTTTTTTATTTGGTTGCAATTAGGTAAATAGTGGTTAATCAGTACAATATTTCGTAGCTGGATAATTTTCTACTCCAATTAGTTTTAAGAGAAATTCATGTTAATTATTTGTTAAAAACACGGTAACTTTCCTATTACAGCTTCCGTATACAAATAAGGCTGGCCAGCTAAAATTCATTTTATGTAACAAAATTAAACTAACATTCACATTCTCATGAAAAAAAATTTATTATTAAAAACCGGCTTCGCAGCCGTGTTACTGGCCTCAGTATTGTTTGCATGTACCAAAAACAACCAAACTGCTGATGTAAAACCAGAGGTAAAAAACGAAGTATCAGCCCAGGTCTTAAAAAATATTGCAGACCTTGGTTTTAGCACTGCTGATGTAAGAAAAGTTGCTGATGGTTACCTGGTAGAGGGGGACATTGTTTTAACAGATGAAAACTTAACTGACGCAAGCACCAGCCCTAACCTGCGCATTGCCGAAACAGAACAATACCGAACCACTAACCTGGTGAAAAGCTTACCAAGAACGGTTACTGTTTCTGTATCAAACCTGCCTACAGTATATGCTACCGCTACTGCAAATGCAGTTGCCCGTTACAATGCGCTTAACTTAACCCTTAAGTTTCAGATTGTAAGCGCCAGGGGAGATATCCAGGTAGTAGGATTTAACCAGGGCCCAAGCGGTGGTTATATAACCCTGGGTTCTTCGGGCTTCCCAACAAAATCAGGCAACCCATACAAACAAATACAGATGAATACCAATGAAGCTGCATACGGTACCAACCCGAATGTTGGCTACTTAACATCAGTTTTACAACATGAAATGGGCCATTGTATTGGTTTCCGCCATACCGATTATTTTAACCGTGCTTTCAGCTGTGGTGGCGCTGCAACAAATGAAGGTGCATCAAATATAGGTGCCATACTTATTCCCGGCACGCCGTCAACTGCTGATTCAGGATCATTCATGTTAGCGTGCTCAAACGGCACCGACCGCACTTTCAACACAAACGACCAGGTTGCGTTAAACTATTTATACTAATTTAACAGCATTGCTTTTAAGTATATAAGTAATTATTTTTACAATAAGGGGGAGTATAGCGCTCCCCCTTATTTTTGTGTCGTTTCTATTTATGATTAAACATCTCACCTGCTTTGCGCTGTTCTTATTATGCTTCCACCATACCCGGGCGCAAAAAGCTAATGATGATAAATTAATTGCTAAAACATACGCTAACCTTCCGGCACCGCTTAACAAACAGCAGGATACTTTACATTACTACCTGGTAAAATTTAACCATCCTCCTAACCAAAATTTACGCGTTTTAAAAAGGGTATCATACAACTACTACATCATAGCATCGCATGATAGTGTTATTGCCGGAAAGAATATCCTCAGCGTTGCGCCCTCAAACAGTTTATGGAAAGCCGATGATGGCCTGGTGCAACTGGGCCAAAAGCATCCCAATGCTGCAAAGCTTATTAGCATTGTTGTTAAACAGCAAAGCCCTGCTTTGCTTAACCAGATAAAGAACAGCGGCAGTATTACCGGTACAGCAGGCAATGTAATTACTGTTAAGGTTACCTTGAAACAACTCCCCGCTTTATTGGCGCATCCGGATATTGTTTTTGCAAGCACAGTACGCCAGGCACATGAAGAGCTGGTGATTAACGATATTGACCTCGGCTCAAATAATATCTCGGCTATTGCCGATAATTATCCCGGCATTAATGGCGCGGGTATAAACGTAAGTGTTAAAGAAGAAAAGTATGATCAGGATGATCTTGACCTGCTTGCCCGCTCATTTGTTTCTGTATCGCCGCCTGCCCAGCTATCCGGGCACGCTACTATTATGGCAACCCTTATTGGCGGCAATGGCAATTCATTTATCAGGGGACTTGGATCTGCCCCGGCAGTTAAATTTACCCCGTCGGATTTTGCAAGGCTGCTGCCTGATACCATTACCGCTTTTAAAACCTACCAGATAAGTGTTCAAAATCATTCGTACGGAACCGGGATAGAAAACTTTTACGGTATCGAAGCCGAGGCTTACGACAAGCAGGTGTATGAAATGGATTCGTTAATACACGTGTTTTCATCAGGTAATATTGGTACTACAACACCCACAACAGGATTGTATACTGGCATTGCAAACAGTGCCAACTTATCGGGCACGTTTAAGCAGGCTAAAAATGTACTGGTTGTTGGCGGTACGGGCCGCACCAATATCCCCGAGGCGCTTAGCTCGGCAGGGCCGGCTTATGATGGCCGCATTAAACCAGAAATTGTTGCCGATGGCGAAGACGGAACATCAGGCGCAGCCGCGCTTGCAACAGGCACGGTGGCACTATTGCAACAGGCCTATAAAAAACAGTTTAACAAATTACCATCCGCAGCACTAATAAAAAGTATTCTCATAAATTCCGCGGATGATATCGGCACCCTTGCCGTTGACCACAAAACAGGCTACGGTAAATTGAACGCCCTTGAAGCACTAAGAACAATTAATGATGCCCGCTTTAAAACCGGCACCCTCGCCAATAAACAACAAACTACTTATACTATCACCGTTCCGCAAAACTGCCGGGAACTAAAAGTTTCATTAGCCTGGAATGATGTACCAGCCGCGCTTAATGCCCCTTTAGCGCTTATTAATGACCTTGACCTGTACATTACCACTCCATCAGGCCAAATGTTGCTGCCGTGGGCGCTAAGCAGTTACCCATCTGCTGACTCTTTATTAAAACCAGCTGTAAGGCACCGCGATTCGCTAAATAATACGGAGCAGGTAACCCTGCAAGATCCACCGGCGGGTATTTATACCGTCCACATATCAGCTAATAAAGTAACAGCCGCTTCGCAGCCTTTTTATGTGGCCTACCAAGCCCGGCTTGCCGATCAGTTTGAATGGACATCCCCATTGGGCAATAACAAAATTTTTGCTGCCGGGGATAATTACCTGCACTGGCAAAATACTTACAATGCTACCACCGGCAATTTAAGCATCAGTTATGATCATGGTATTACCTGGGCAAAAATCGCTGATGTAAACCTGCATGATAATTTTTATGCATGGACAGCTCCGGGCGCTTTTACACCTGCAATGCTAAAGATGGTCATTAACGGTACAGACCATATCAGCAAGGAATTTATTATTTCAAAGCCGCTTAACCTAAACGTTGGCTATAACTGTACTGATGGCACACTGTTACACTGGAACCCGCAACCGGGAGCTACAGGATATACTATCTATACCATAAAGGATAATATTTTGCAACGGCTTACCACATCGGCAGATACCTCTGTTATTATACCCGCGCAAATGCAATCATCAAAATATTTTGCGGTAAGTGCACAGGGCAACGGCTTTGAAGGGGTAAAAAGTTTTACTATCGATGTTACCCTCCAGGGTGTTGGCTGTTATGTACAAACGCTGCTGGCCAGCGTTGCTGATAATAATAACATAGCACTTAACCTCACATTAGGAAGCGTGCTAAACCTCAGATCCATCACCTGGGAAAAACTAACCGGCACCAATTCATATACCACCTTAGGAAGCGCAAACATCAGCGCAAATATGCTGGCTTACAGCTTTACAGATGCTGATCCTAAAAAGGGGATAAATTATTACAGGGCTAAACTTACTACAGCAGACAATAAAATAATATACTCTGACCTCGCAAGCGCCACTCTTTTACAAGGCAACGAGTTTACCTTATTCCCCAACCCGGTTACTACACAGCTAACCATACTAACCGGGGAGCAAAAAGATTTTGAGATTAAGTTTTATAATTCTGCCGGCAAATTAAGTTCGAGCCAAACATTTAATGGGCTGCAAAACAATATCCCTATAAACCTAATACCGGGCGCCTATGTGTGCGCGATAACACTTCACGGTAAGGTAATTTTTACAAAAAAAATCATAAAGGTGTTGTAACAACAAAGCCCTTTTAACACTCTTATGACAGATTTTAACATAAATTAACATAATCACCAGTTGATTACTAAGAATTTAGTTATAAATTGCAGCACCATAAATCCTTATATGAAATTCACTTTTACCTTACTGGCTTTTTTCTGCCTGTTATCTTTTACAACATTTGCCCAAACTTCTAACCCTGGTAAAGGACCTAATTTAGTTAAGGGTTTTATTATTGATAGTGCATCAAATGTTAAGCTGTCAAATGCTTCTGTCAGCGTATTAAGAGCAAAAGACTCAACGTTGGTTAAATTTACCCGTGCAACAACTACCGGAGGCTTTACTGTAAATAATATTGGTACAGGTAAATTTATTTTGCTGGTTACCTACCCCGCGTATGCCGACTATGTGGAAGATTTCACTTTAGATTCGGCTAAAACGCAACGCAGCTTTGGCAATATCGATCTGCAATTAAAATCAAGGTTATTAAATACCGTATTGGTTACCGGTCGTGTGGCTGCTATCAAAATAAAAGGCGATACAACTGAATATAATGCAAAAGCTTTTACCATAGAGCCTAACTCAAAGGTAGAAGACCTGTTAAAACAGTTGCCCGGCATACAGGTTGATAAGGATGGTAAAATTACTGCCCAGGGCCAAACAGTAAGTAAAGTATTGGTTGATGGCGAAGAGTTTTTTGGTGATGACCCAACGCTGGTTACCAAAAACATTCGTGGCGATATGGTAGATAAGGTACAACTTTATGATAAAAAAAGCGATCAGGCTACCTTTACCGGTATTGATGACGGGCAAAAGACCAAAACCATTAACATTAAACTAAAAGAAGATAAAAAGAACGGCTACTTTGGTAAAGTTGACGCCGGTGTTGGTACCGATGGTTTTTATCAGGGGCAGGGATTATTCAATAAGTTCAAGGGCAAGAAGAAAATGTCGGCCTATGGTACTATAGGTAATACAGGTAAAACAGGCCTGGGCTGGAATGATAACAGCAAATTGGGCACAAGCGATGCTGGCCAGTTTAGTGACGACGGTGGTTTTTATTTTAGTAACGGCGGCGATAATGGCCTCGACTCTTTTAGCGGCCAATATAACGGTGAGGGGCTCCCTATTGCGCGTACGGGCGGTTTGCATTATGATGATAAATGGAAGAACGATAAATATACCTTAAACACCAATTACAAAATAGGCTCGTTAGAGGTTGACGGAACGCGTAATACCATACAGCAGCAAAACCTGCCTAACAATTTAATTAACAGCGTTACCGACCAAACTTTTAACAATTACATGTTCAGGCAAAAGCTTGATGTGACGTATACCATTAAGCTGGATACTACATCAACCTTAAAAATATCTGCAGATGGTACTTTAAAAAACAGCACTACCAATAGCACTAACCTGGCTACCAGCAGAAGAGAAGATGGCAGCTTGATAAATGTTAACAATCGTAATTTAACTAATGATGTAGATCAGCAATTGTTTAATGCATCTGCTTTCTACACCAAAAAATTAAAGAAAACCGGTCGTACTTTCTCATGGAATGTAACTACCGGTATTACTGATAGTAAGGCACATGGCTTTTTAAAATCAAAGCTTGATCTGTATGACGAACAAGGCCAGCTTGATAGCAGCCAGGTAGTTGATCAGTTAAAAACCGATAATACTAAAACTACAAAGTTTAACAGTACCTTAACTTATACCGAGCCTATTACTAAAGCGTTTGCAATGGTTTTAAGCTACGGCATCAGCCTAAACAATAGTAATGCCGATAGAAGATCATACGATCAATCGGCCCCGGGTGTGTATAATATCCTTAATGATTCGTTAAGTAACCACTACCTTTTCAACCAAACATCAAACCAGGGAGGGCTTAACTTTAATTACAAAAAAGGTAAAAGCTTATTACGTTTTGGTACAAAGGTAGCTAACGTAAACTTTAAACAGATTGATGAGATCTCGGGGATGTCGGCCAAACGTGATTTTACCAACTGGAACCCGCAGGTTAATTACCAATACAAAATTTCAACCTACGGTTCATTAAACGTTGGTTATAACGGTAACCAAACCCAACCCACTATTGATCAGTTACAACCTATAAGGGTAAATACCGATCCGTTAAACATTGTGGTAGGTAACCCCAACCTTAAACCCTCTTTCAGAAACTCATTTAATTTATGGTATAACATGTACAAGGTTATCAGCGACCAGTCTATGTATATATCCGGTAACTATAGCTATACTACAAACCCAATAGTTAATAACACCGTTACAGATCCTATTTTGGCTAAAAGCGTTACACAAGCACTCAACCTGCCTAATGAAAAACCAGCTAATTACAACGTATACATTAACATGAACCGCAAGTTAGGCAGGACCGGCTTAAATGTCGGGACAAATTTAAGCACTAATGGTAATATTTATTACAGCATGATAAACAGTGCGCTTAACAGAACAAAATCATACACTTATTCGGGTCAGTTATCTTTATCAAAATATAAAGAGAAAAAATATCAGATCTATATTAATGCCGGTCCAACTTACACCGTAGGGCAATCATCATTACAACCAACTATCAACAACAACGGCCGCGGCTTTAATGGCGATTATTATATAAATGTTTTCCTGCCCGGCAAATTCCAGATCACCAGTGATGGCCAGTACGAGTATAAAGCCGCTACACAATCTTTTGATACAGATTTCCGTCAAACAATTATTAATGCCAGTATAACTAAATCCTTTTTCAAGGCCGATGCTGTTAAGCTAACTTTAAGAGGGAATGATTTATTGAACCAAAATTCGGGCTTTAGCCGCAGCGCATCAAGCAACCTGATAACACAAAGTAGATACACAACCATAAGAAGGTACTTTATGTTATCAGTAGTATGGGATTTTAGCGGAATGGGCGGCGGGGCACCGGCAAAAAAATAAGTTTATATTTAAACATCAAAAGAAATTACACTAATGAAAAAGTATATAATAATAGTAATAAGCCTGTTTAGCAGCAGCCTTTTATTTGCACAGAACGCGCATTTTACCACATCGGGTACTATTGAGTATGAGAAAAAGGTGAATATGTATGGCGTTATAAAAAAAGCCATAAACAAGGATAACGAAACCTGGTACGCTCCGGCTTTTGAAAATTATAAAAAGAACCAGCCTCAGTTTAAAATACTTAAAAGCACGTTAACCTTTGGTAATAACAAAACGCTGTACAGCCCAATTATAGACGATGCACCGGCATCAAACAGCTGGTTTAGCGATATGCCATTGGCGCAGCAAATAAATACCGTTTATACCGATTTAAGCAACAGTTTTAGCATTACCAATAAAAAGGTATTTGATGAAACGTTTTTGGTGAAGGACACCGCCCGCAAAATAAACTGGAAAATAACCAACGAAACCCGCGAAATTGCAGGTTACATGTGCCGCCGTGCAAATGCCATAGTAATGGACTCCATTTATGTGGTAGCTTTTTATACCGATGAAATACCATTGCCCGGTGGCCCCGAATCATTTACCGGCTTACCGGGGATGATACTGGGTGTAGCGCTTCCGCATGATAATGTTACCTGGTTTGCAACCAAAGTTACCGATGCTGTAGTGCCCGAAACTGCTTTAAAAGTACCGGTAAAAGGTAAGGTGGTAACTTACGCCAGCTTAAAAACAACTCTAACCAATGTGATGAAAGACTGGGGCGAATACGGCAAAAAGTTCTTTAGTATTTTTCTTTTATAAGTAAAAATTCAAAACATTTGTAACAGGTTGACATTTGCCGGGGTCATGCTGAGCTTGTCGAAGGACGTGCGCAAAGGCCTACCCCGCAATGTGGTTCGACAAGCTCACCATGACCCATATACATATAACTAAATATGTCATGGCGAGTTTTAAAATCCGCGGCCTCTGAAGGGAAAGTAACATTTGTCGGGGTCATCCTGAGCTTGTCGAAGGACGTGCGTAAAGGCCCTACCCCGCAATGTGGTTCGACAAGCTCACCATGCCCCAATAACTAAATATGTCATTGCGAGGCTTACGCGGAGGTCGTGTAGTGGAAAGCCGTGGCAATCTCGTAGCGGGACAAGCGAATATGCATTGGCTACGAGATTATTAATGAGTTTGATTTTTCCTTTATGGAATTAATGAGCTCCCTACGGTCGGTTGTCCACGTCGCTACGCTCCTCGCAATGACACGGTTATATACATAGAGGTTAAATTAAATGTCATGTGTAGCGATAGCACGGCATCTTTGCAGGTTAAGCGGAGATACAAGGTTACGCTGCACCTCTCATCCCCCGGCAATGAGCATAGTTGTTTTTAACTATGCTTGTTTTCTATACATCTTCGTTACCACGAAATCGTTAAAAAATGTGCCCTCCTCAATAACCTGATAGCCATAATTATTAAATTGCTTTGCTACATCAGGTAAACGCCATGATTCTACACCGCATAATACCTTAAAAAATAACAGCATGCTTTTTAGCAGTATGTATTGCCACCACTTACCGGATAGCTGAAAATCGGTATTCAGCCACAGTCCGCCGGGTTTTAGCATAGCGTGGATATGGGCAAATAGGGGGTGCATATTTCCTTCGGTGAAATTATCAAACAGGAATGAGGTGATGATAACATCCTGCTGGTTTAGCTCAACCTGCTGAACAGGCTTATTGATGAAGTTTACCTGATTATCGCCAACGTTTCTTTTCCGGGATAATGCCGTCATCTTTGCAGAGATCTCTACATAGGTGATGTTTAAGCCCGAAGGGTGCAGTTTAGTTATCTCCTCTAATATCCAACCCGTGCCGCCGCCTATAATTAGCACATTCGAATTTGGGGGTATCTGCGGTAGCAAATAAACCTGTGCTTGTATTAACGCCCGGCCAAAAACCAACCGCGACAGGCTGTCATAAAATGATGCGGAGTTATCATAGTTGCCGCCCATTATTTAAACAAAAACCCTACAACAACCAAAACAACGTACTGTAATATAAGTACCCCATCTAAGTAAAAAAAGTAGTAATATTCGTTCTTTTCCCACTTAGACCGAAATATTAACCACCCTGTAAGGATTGCTGTAAGTGTAAGCGCAAAAAAATCGGTATTAAAGCCATTGTTCTTGAACAGAAACAGTAAAACCACGAAGCCTGCAAGTAAGAACTGGCAAAATAAGTAGGCATTTTTTTCGCCCCAGGCTACCGGAATGGTTTTTAAGCCGGATTGCTTATCCTGAAAAAGATCGCGGATATCAAATGGAACGGTAAGGGCGCCTATCAGTAAAAAACGTTTGGCAATCATTATCGTAATATTACGGGTAGAAATATCAGACAAATGCTGGTCCTGTGCTTCTAATACCGGCAGCAGTACGCAGCTTAAAGTCCACACTAAAGTAATGAGGAAAGGTTTTAACCCGGGAATATTACGTAAGCCAAATTTATGATCGCCAATGGAAAATAAAGGCAAGCCATAACCAAAGGACAGGATGGATAGGAATATCAGCAGGATCCTTGACTCCATTGACAGCAAAAAGAATAGTGGAATAAGGGATAGCAGGGATACAATAGTAAAGGTTACCATGAGCCTGTAATGCGAAAAAAACCAACGGACACGTTTGTAAGAAGACCTCTCGGGGTGTTTAGGCTTACTTAGTAATATGCTGAAATTATA
Source organism: Mucilaginibacter sp. (assembly GCF_041660805.1). Lineage (GTDB taxonomy): Bacteria > Bacteroidota > Bacteroidia > Sphingobacteriales > Sphingobacteriaceae > Mucilaginibacter. The sequence continues at coordinate 14,066 of NZ_JBAZVP010000023.1, forward strand.
TATGCCTAATGTGGAAGTAAATAGCAGCCCTGTTACTGCAGGTATGGGTTTAACATCAATTAAATGAAATGTTACCAGTGCTTGTGCAACCGCGCATAAAGCCATGAATATGTTACTGAAAAGCAAAAAATCAAATGCAGACCGGAATGCTTTCTTCATGAGTTGGTATACGGGTAACATATAACTATACTATATTAATTCAAAAACATCAGCCGGTAGTACTTATAATTGATTGTTATTTACCCGCAGGTAAATGGCTGTTCACATTAGGCTTTTAACGATGGATCTGATGCGGCTTTAAGTGTAAATATCGTAATCTCCGGCAATATTCCAACCCTGCCGGCAAAACCTGCAAAGCCATAACCTACGTTCACATAAATTTGCTGATTGCCCTCGCGGTATAAACCGGCCCATTCAGAGTACACATATTCTATAGGGCTCCATTGAAATTCTTTTGTTCGTACGCCAAACTGCATACCATGTGTGTGGCCGGCGAATACCGCATCTATCTGCGGATATTTGGGTAACACTTCTGCACGCCAATGAGAGGGGTCATGCGATAGCAGTAGCTTTACAGGCAGGTCATCGGTGTTTTTAACCGCCTTATCCATGCGGCCATATTTGGGGAAACGGCTCATTTCGCCCCAGTTACCTATACCTAACAGGCCAATTTCTTCTCCATCCACCTTTAAACGGCGGTGTTCATCTACCAGCAGGTCCCAGCCCATATTTTTATGGCATTTAATTAAACCTTCGTGGTTCTGTACCTTAATGGCGGGGCTTGGCCATTTACCATAATCGCCATAATCATGATTGCCTAAAATAGAAAAAACACCTAAGGGAGCTTTTACGTTGCTGAAAATGTCCTGATACCCTCTCATTTCCCATGCGGAGTCATTCACAAGGTCGCCGGTAAAAAATACCAGATCGGGTTTTTCTTTAAGCAGCATTTCCACGCCACCTTTTACAGCGGTTTTGTTGTAAAAACTACCGGAATGGATATCTGAGATCTGCCCAACCCTCATGCCATCAAAAGCTTTTGGCAAATTAGGCAAGTAAAGGTCAACATATTTTACATGATAATCATACAGCCCTTTAGCCATGCTCAGCTTTATAGCAGCCAGTGGAACAACACCCGCAAGCAGGCCGGCCTTCATCAAAAATTCAGAACGTGGTATAGCATCGGGCTTAGTTTGCGCCTGAGCAGGCAGGGGGGTAACAGGTTGTTTATTTTTCCTTGTAAGATATATTATGCCCCGCCTTATATCGTCTATGAAAATAACAAACAGAAAACTCAGCTTAAATAGGAACGTAAGAGCAAACCCAAATAGGAATCCGGCACGTGTACCTGCTCCCAATTTAGAATATATCCCTAATAACAGGGCAGTAATAAAAAATGCAGCACTAAGCCAATAGACAATTAAAAACCATCTTGTATGGGTAAAAACTCTTTTTTTTAAACCGGCCTGTATTCCTTTTAAGATATAAAAATCGGCGGCTAAAAGTATTACTATAATCAGGAAGATATTAAGGAGGTGGCCCTGCATGTAGTATAATTAAGAGCTGTAAATATACGTTTAGTAGCGTTCGTCATCAAGGTCAACATCATCATCGTCTGGTTCCAGGTTAAACAAACTGTTGAACATATCTGAAAATGCAAAGCCGTTATCCAGGAAACCTTTGTTTAATTGAGAGAACTCGGCCAGGCCATGCAGTATAAATTCCATCAGCAATAATTGCTGGTTTTCGCTTAAACGCGGATGGAATTTTTTAACCAGGTCCTTTAAGCCGGGTACGGCGTTCAATAGTTTTTTATACTCCTGTATGGGCAGGTCATCTACCAATGCTAAGCTGTTGCCATCACTAAACCAGTTAATGATCTCGGCATATGGGTTTGGTGCTTTTCCTTTTTTAGATTTCTCCGGATCAGGGAAAAATTGCAGTAACAAGGTTTTGATGGCTTTACCTATCAGGATGTTGGCCACTTTGCCTGGTCCTTCCAGTTCACCTTCATAAACCAGTTCAATTTTACCGGTAATAGCGGGGATAACGCCTAAAAAGTCTGATATACGCACAAACGTTGATGCCTCGCCATTGATGATCATGCGCCTCTCTGCATTACTGATGAGGTTTTCAAATGCTGATATAGTTAAACGTGCCGATACGCCCGACTTTTTGTCGATATACTCGGAGTTACGTGCTTCAAAAGCTATTTGTTCCACCAGGTCTTTCACCAAACCATCAGCTTCAACAGTGGTGCGCTGTTCTGGTGTAAGCATAGCTTCCTGCTGGGTTATTTTACGTGATATTTCAACCGTACGAGGGTAGTGTGTTAAGATCTGGCTTTCTATACGGTCTTTAAGAGGTGTTACTATTGATCCACGGTTGGTATAATCTTCTGGGTTGGCTGTAAATACAAATTGCAGATCTAATGGTAAACGCAATTTAAACCCACGGATCTGGATATCTCTTTCCTGCAAAATATTAAATAACGAAACCTGGATGCGTGCCTGCAGATCGGGCAGCTCATTAATAACAAAGATCCCTCTGTGCGCACGTGGTATAAGGCCAAAGTGGATAACCCGTTCATCAGAATAGGTCAGTTTCATGGTGGCAGCTTTTATGGGGTCAACATCGCCTATTAAATCGGCAACGGTAACATCAGGGGTGGCCAGTTTTTCGGTATAGCGTTCACTGCGGTGTACCCAGGCAATAGGGGTATCATCGCCCTTGGTTTCAATTTCGCTGTGGCCAAACCACGAGATAGGGTTCAACGGATCATCAAAAAGTTCTGATCCTGCAATATATGGTATATACTCATCAAGCAAATTTACCAGCAAGCGGGCAATACGTGTTTTTGCCTGGCCGCGTAAGCCCAGCAGCAATATATTATGGCGAGACAGGATAGCGGTTTGCAGATCGGGGATAACGGTATCCTCAAAACCAACAATGCCTTCAAACCCGCCTTCTTTATTTTTTAGCTGTGTTATCAGGTTGGCCCTTAACTCATCCTTAACCGACCGGCTTATATAGCCCGTTTCTTTTAGCTGGCCAAGTGTTTTTATATCTAATACTTTAGTCATTGTGTTATTAGTCATTAAGTCATTGTTTTTACGGGGCTTTTAATCTGCATATCTGCACATATTCACATCCGCATATTTATCTTACCGTCTTCCTTCTGTTTTTAGCGTAGTCCTCAAAAATATATTCCCCTAAATTATTTAGCGAGCTGTAAAAAGCTTTGCCGCCGTTGGTTTCGGTAAATTTACGCACAAACTGCTGCAAGTAAGGGTCTTTCGCTATCATAAATGTGGTGATAGGGATTTTAAGCCTTTTGCATTGTGCGGCCATATTAAGCGTTTTGTTCACAACCTTACGGTCAAGACCAATACTGTTCTTATAATACTTGGTGCCTTCTTTTAAGCAGGTAGGCTTACCATCGGTTATCATAAATATTTGCTTGTTATGTGTTTTTCGCCTGCGCAGTATATCAGCTGCCAGTTCCAAACCCGCATAGGTATTGGTATGGTAGGGGCCAACTTGCAGGTAAGGCAGGTCTTGCAGGGTTATTGGCCATGCATCGTTACCAAAAACAACAATATCCAAAGTATCTTTAGGGTATTTGGTGCGGATCAGTTCGGCCAGCGCCATCGCTACTTTTTTAGCGGGGGTTATCCTGTCCTCGCCATATAAGATCATGGAGTGTGATACATCTATCATCAGCACAGTAGAGGTGAGGGTTTTATAATCCATTTCCTCTACTTCCAGGTCGCGCTCGGTCATCATAAAATCGCCAATGCCGTGGTTAACCTGCGCATTGTGGATAGATTGTGTCATGTCTATCTGATCAAGGCTGTCGCCAAACTCAAACTCACGGCGTTCGGCATTTTTTTCATCGCCCTGCCCGCTTTGCGGAGAACGGTGATTGCCTTTTCCTGATTTTTTGAGCTTACCAAAGATCTCCTCTAATGCCGACTGGCGGATGCTTTGCTCTGTTTTAGCGGTGATGGTTATTTCGCCGCTTTGCTTATTCTCATCCAGGTAGCCTTTTTGCTTTAGCTCATCAATAAAATCGCCCATGCCATATTCGTCATTGGTGATGTTGTATTGTTTATCTAACTCATTAAGCCACGCTAAAGCCTCCCCGGCGTCGCCGGCGGTATAGTTCAATAATTCCAGGAATAATTTTAGTAATTCTTCAAATCCGCCTTTGGGAATTTGATTGGGTTTAAACTGTGAAAATCCAAAACCGCGCATGTTGTACCCTTTCTTAGTATAAAGTAACGGATTATTTAAATGAATAGTTTGAAAACGTGCTATTTAAAAGCAATTGTTAACTAAGCATGACAATAGCCATAACCAAACCAGAATTTGTTAAGGAGTATACAGTTTAACCTACGCTGATGCTTTTTTTGATGTTATTGATCTCGTCGCGATTGTAAACCGGGTTGGCCCCGCGCTTAGTAGTAACAAAAGCACCAATGGCACAGGCATCATTTAACAACCTTTGCATAGGCTTATTAGCTACAATGCCTGCAATAAAACTTGCAAGGAAGGCATCGCCGGCACCAACAGTATCTTCAACATTAACGCAAAAACCGGGATGCTCAAAAAATTCATAATCATGCCAGATAATAGCACCGTTTTCGCCGCGGGTTACACAAATAGTTTTGGTATGGTATTTTTTCCTAAACTCGGTTATCTTTTCTTTCAGATCGCTGCTACCGCCGCCAATAAGCAGGTTTGCTTCCTCTTCGTTCATTTTCACTACACTGGCCCTTGCTGCAAGGGTTTCAATAGTTGCTAATGTATAAAATGGCGGGCGCAGGTTTACATCAAATATTTTAACGGCATCTGTTTCGTTAAGCAGATTTAGTAAAGTATCATGTGTTACCTTATCACGGCTGGCCAGGCTGCCAAAAACTATCGTGGATGCATTTTTAGCGCTCTCAATCAGGTTGGCATCCAAAACAATATTATCCCATGAAATATGTTCAGGGAAAATATAGCTTGCTTGTCCCGCTGCATCTAACTTAACTTTTACTTCGCAGGTAGCCAGTTTCTCGTCTTGCTGAATAAGGGTGCTGTACAGGCCGTTATCCTTTAAAAATGTTTTCAACTCCTCGCCGGATGCATCATTACCAATACGGCTGGCAAATAAAACATCAACATGTTGCTGCACTAAGTGCCTTGCTACATTCATAGGGGCTCCGCCGGCTTTTTTTTCTTTGCCAATTACATCCCATAAAACTTCGCCGAAACATAAAACCTGTTTTTTCATAAAGGAACGGTAAAGATGCAAAGCTAAATAGGATTTATGGTATTAATGTGTTAAAATAAAAATAACTGTTGCTATTTTAACATGCTGATTAGGTAACAAGGGGTTAAAATTAGATACAAATGATAAAAGTTTTAGGCTTATTGGTCAAATTCTTTAAAATCCGGGTCATGCAAATCGTTATATTAGCACATGAAAAAGCTTATTCTCACTTGTTTATTGTTTCTGATATGCTGCCTTACCTACGCGCAGGACAAGCAGGCAATTATTAAATTAATGACCGACCAGCAAACCGCCTGGAGCAATGGTAATGTTGAAGGATTTATGCAAGGCTACTGGAAATCGGACTCCCTGATGTTTATTGGCAAACGCGGGCCTGCCTATGGTTGGCAAACTACATTAAACAATTACAAGAAAACATACCCTGATAAAGCCGCCATGGGCAAGCTTACTTTCAGGATTGATAAAGTTGAATTATTAGGTAAGCAGGATGCTTTTGTTATGGGCGCCTGGAGCCTTGCGCGTGAAAAGGATAGTCCCGGCGGCTATTTTACCCTTTGGTTCAGGAAGATAAACGGAGAGTGGAAGATAGTTTGCGACCATACGAGTTAAATATTGCTCATAGCGGCCGGAGGCCTTATAATAGTCATCACTCGGCTGGAGCCGAGCGATGGCGGACGAACACAAATGCCGTCTCTCGCCTCTTGGCGAGTGACGATTATTAAGCGGCGTCTCGCCGCAGTGTGCAGGTAATATATTGTTTGTATCGGCCGGAGGCCTTATAATAGTTATCACCCGGCTGGAGCCGAGCGATGGTGGAACACAAATGCCGTCGCTCGCCTCTTGGCGAGTGACGATTATTAGGCGGCGTCTCGCCGCAGTGTGCAATTAATATTGTTTTTTGAAGCGGCCGGAGGCCTTATAATAGTGCTCACCCGGCTGGAGCCGAGCGAGTGTATAAAAATTAATTAATAGGGTTTCCCGGCTGCCAGTTCTTTCTCAGCCCATTTTACGGCCAGTTTTTCGCGGTATTTGGCATAGTTTTGTTTGAAAGCCATTTTTAGCAAGCTATCAACCCCGCCTTTTATAGCCAGGTTGTATAAACTGGCTGCTTTGCGGGTAATGGAGGCATCCCAGGCACGTAAGCTTAATGAGTACGAGCCATCAATATATTTCATCCAGTGCCAGTAACCGGTTGGCATAAACAGGGTATCGCCATGCTCTAAAAATACTTCGGTGCCTTCAACACCTTCAAGGGCAGGGAATTTTTTTGTGTCGGGGTTTAATACATCATAATCTTCCAGCGCATAGGTAGCGTTAGGGATGCAGTATAAACGGCGTTTCCACTTATTCTCGAATAATATGACATGCTTGCGGCCGCCAAAATGGGTATGAAATATATGCGGCAGATCAATATCGTAATGCAAGAACGTAACAGAATTGGAGCCACCGAAGAACATGGAGGGCATACTTTCTAAAAAGCCACCCATCAGGTCTTTAGGGAAAACAATATCATCCAGTAACTGGGGGGCTTGCTTAAATATATTAAAGAAAAAAATGCGCAGTTCGGTAGGGGTTGATTTGATCAGGTCTATATATTCGTCAAAGGGCATTTCTGCAGCTGATGAATTGATAGGTTTTGACGGATCGGCTTTTGAATTATCGTACAGTGGTACTACCTTTTTGCCAACCACCTGCTTTAAGTATTCAGGTGTCCATTTATCGCGGGCCGGCCAGCTTTTGGTAAGGCCCTTTATCACCAGCGGGCGGCGGGGTTTCAGGTAATTTTCCTTAAAATCCTCGGCACTGATATTCTCAACAGTATCAATAGGGCGCAATATAAAGCTCATATCTTGACAAATCGGGTTATAAATAATTACTATTAGGACGTAAGTATTACCCGAAAGTTATCAAAATAACAAAATAAAAATGCACTACCTGTTAAAAATAAGTTAAAAATATGTGAAACTATTGCGGCTTGCCTGCTGCCAGCGCTTCATGGGCACGCTTTATGGCCAGTTTTTCTTTCCAATCCATATAGCGGTTTTTGAAGTTCTTTTTCATGATGTCATCAAATTTGCGTTGTATGGTTAAGTTATACAGGCTTTTAGCTTTAATGCCCCATGAACTGTCCCAGGCGCGTAATGATATAGAGAACGAGCCATCCAGATATTTCATCCAGTGCCAGTAACCGGTAGGCATAAACAAGGTTTCGCCATGCTCTAAAATTGCTTCCTGCCCTTCAATACCACTCAGGGCCGGGAATTTGTTAAAGTCGGGGTTTTCAAGGTCGTAATCTTCCAGCGCATAAGTTGCAAAGGGAATGCAGTATAGCCGTTCGCTCCATTTCTGTTCAAACAGTATCACATGTTTACGGCCATTAAAATGGGTATGAAAGATGTGCGCAAGATCAATATCATAATGCAGGAAAGTAACGGAACCCTGCCCGCCAAAAAACATATTGGGGTACTTATCCAGAAAACCACCCATCAGGTCGGTAGGTGAGCGGTAATCATCCAGCAGTTTTGGAGCATGCTTTATGGGGTCGAAAAGAAAAATGCGCAGGTCTGTCGGGCCTTTTTGTATCAGGTCTATATAATCGCCAAACTTCATTTCGGCAGCCGATGCATTTATCGGTTTTGATGGATCGGCTTTTGAACTATCATATAATGGTACAACCCGTTCGCCCACCGTTTCTTTAAGGTAATCAAACGTCCATTTTTGTAATGCGGGCCAGGTTTCGGTAGCCTTGTTAATAATAAGGGGTTTGCGGGGCTTTAAATAATTATTAATAAAATCAGTTTTACTGATGTTGTCAACTCTGTCAATGGGGGTTAATGACAAACTCATGTTTATATTAATTTAACACGCAAAAATAATTAATTAAGATATTTAATTATCCTTTAGGCATTATTCTGATGTTTTTTTGACAAAAACAGTTGCAGTGAGCAGTTCCCGGTTTGCAGTGAGCAGCTTGCAGTACGCAAATAAAATTGCTAACCGCTCACTGCAAACTGCCTACTGCAAACTGTAATTAAAAGAATAAAGCGGATGCGATATTATCGGCATATAGCTTACCATGGGGTGTAAGCGCTATGATATTGCCGGTTTGGGTAATGCTGCCATCATCAAAATAATGCCTGGCCGCTTTTAACAATTCATGTGATGAACCTGCTGCAATGGCATCCAGTTTATCCAGATCTATGCCCCATTTGGTGCGCAGGGCTGTCATAATATATTCGTTCAGACGGTTCTCTTCTGTTAATACTTCCGTTTCGGCAGGTATGGTATCTTCGGTTATAGCCTTTATGTATTTGGCATTATTGGCCACATTCCATTGCCGGGTATCGCCATTAAAAGAGTGTGCGGATGGGCCAATGCCCAGGTATTTTACGCCTTTCCAATAATTGGAGTTGTGGCGGGAGTAATGGCCCGGTTTGCAAAAGTTTGAGATCTCGTATTGCTCAAAGCCGTTAGTTTGCATAGCATCAAGCATTATATTGAATTGCCCGGCGCTTTGCTGATCGCTCATGGGCGGCTGTTTCTTTTTGCTGATAAAGGTAGCCAGTGCGGTTTGCGGTTCAACCGTCATGGAATAGGCAGATATATGAGGGATGCCCAGCTCAAATGCCGTATTTAGGTTATGCTTCCATTTAACATCAGTAAGCAGGGGGTAACCATAAATCAGATCAACGGTGATGTTCTCGAAACCGATATCCTGCGCGCGTTTTACCGATGCCTCGGCCTCGCTACTGCGGTGCACACGGTTCATCCACGCTAAATCCTCATCAAAAAAGGATTGGATACCAATGCTGAAACGGTTTACAGGTGTTTGGCGTAAGGCTTTCAGTTTGTGATGGTCCAGGTCATCGGGATTAGCTTCCAGTGTTATTTCGGCATCCGCGGCTACGGTGTGCAGCTCGGTAATGGTATTGATAAGCTGGTAGATCTCATCTGCCGAGAGTACCGAAGGGGTGCCGCCGCCAAAATAGATGGTCTCAATAGTTTCGTTATTTAAATACCGTTTTTGCAGATGGATCTCTTTTAAAAGGGCCTGCACCATCTCGTCCTTATACTTAGGCGATGTGCTGAAATGGAAATCGCAGTAATGGCAGGCTTGCTTGCAAAAAGGGATATGAAGATAAATTCCGGCCATGTTTTAAATATTCAGTACCTGTTTAAAGCTGTACGCCAATAATTGCAAAGGTAAACGCAATTATGAGTTTCTTCAGATATGCAGATAAAGATTATCCATTCTACCGAAATGATGCCTTTAATTCTTTTGAAGCTTAATCATTTTGTCGGCCATTCGCTTTCCCATTTCGTTTGCCGACGGGCTGTCAAAATGTGTTTGGTCGCCTTTATCAACGAGGCCTTCTGATGATGCAACTGCTGTAACTTTTACCGTGGCAGGTAGCCGGGCAAGTTCATGGTTTATATATTGATAGTCTGCACGGTATCTGCCAAGCTCACCAACTACAAAAGGAAGATCCGGTTTTTTTGTAAGTTCCCTTACCCTTTCAATAAGTGCTGTTAATTGATTGAGATGGGTTTTTGATTGCTCAGCAGTACTGTTTGCTTCACCCTGATGCCAGATCACGCCTTTAATTACGCCAAATTTCATAGCCTCTTTTATCCGGATAACTGCATCATCGTAAGGATGTGTGTTGGTAGCTTTATCATACCCTCCGGGTTCCCATGCGTCAATTGCTGTACCTCCTACCGCACAGGGGATCAATCCGATTTTACTTTTTGGATCCGTTTCGGCCATCCGGATCCCGAACATCATTCCCGGGCCTACACCAACTATTTTAGGCTTATCAAAATGAAGCGGATTTTTAGCAGTTACCCATTGGTTCTGTTTATCGAGCATATAAAGATTAGGGTTCCCCTGATTTTTAAACTCGTCGCTTATAACGCCTCTGCCAGCCATGTTAGATTGCCCTATCAGAATGTACAAATGAAAATTAGGGTCGGGCTTGTCCTGGGCAGATACAAAAAGACACACAAACATTAATGAAATGATAAGAGATAATTGGCGACGCATCTGAAATAAACGTTAATTTTTGCTTGGTAAGCAACCAAATATACCATTAAATGAATGTTTGGGCTTTGGTTATTAAAGTAAATTTAACGAAACCAGGTTTAGCACCACGGGAGTTGCAGGAAGAAAATGCTTTTTGTTCTCCCTTTGATGATTGAAAAAGCATAATTTCGTTATAACCTGCCAATTAACCTTTTATAAAGTATACCGATGAAAAGAGTTGTAAAATATTTGATTTATTTAATCACGCTCATTATACCATTTTTTGCCATTAGTCAGGTTAAGCCCGTTAAGGAAGATCTCAAAGAAAAGGCGGCTAAACGCGAAGAATTTTCTTACAGGATGAACATGACCATTAAGCGGCTCACCGGTAATTCGGTAGCTCCGGTTTTTACTGATGATTTTGTTTTGGCGGATGTTAATATCAACCTGAAAAACCCAAGACGCTTTTACAATTTTAGCGGTGATCTTTCAGGCAGGTTCATTGAGGTGATGACGCTCATTAGTGAGGATAATCCGCAGGTTAATGTTAAACAAATTGTTAACCAACTGCTTACCTATCAAAAGAAAGACGGCAGGTTTGGAAGCGACTCCCTGAAATTTACGGCCGACCAGATTGGCCCGGAACATATGGCGCTGCTTTGGGGCAACGGCAGGTTGTTAGTAGGATTGATGACCTATTACGATCATTACCAGGACCCCGCGGTGTTAAAAGCCGCCCGCAGGCTGGGCGATTTTTTCTTAAATACTTATCAGGCCTGTGCTGAGCCGGCAGTGGTGAAAAAACTGGATGGACTTGGCGCCACCGGAATTATTTGCTTTACACAGTATGTAGAAGGACTGGTGATGCTTTCAAAAGCTGCCAATGACCCCGCGTACGCTTCGGCTGCGGCAAAAATATATACCGTAATGCCCGAAAGGGGCGTACAGCATTCGCATGGTTATTTAACTACCCTGCGGGGCGTGTTGTACCTGTATGAATATAACCATGATGCCAAACACCTCAACTATGTTAAAAAAGCCTATGATGATTTAGTGCAGTCGAAAGATTACAATACCCTGGGCAGCGTTAACGAGTATTTTGGGGCGAAAAACGAAAGGGATGAAGGCTGCTCAACTGCCGATTTTGTGCGCCTGAGCCTGGAGCTTTATCGGTTATCGCATGATGAATCTTATCTGGAAAAGGGAGAATTCGCATTGCTGAACGCGCTGTATTTTAACCAGTATTATACCGGCGATTTCGGTCACCACCTGCTTAGTGAATCGGGCTCAAAGCCCGATTATTTGCACACCGCCTGGTGGTGCTGCAGCATGCATGGCTTGAGGGCGATGTATGAGGTGAGAGACCGGTTTTTACTGAGTGAAGAAAAAGGCGTACGTAAACTGAACCTGTATTTGGAGACAAATTATAGGGATGCCGATTGCGATATCTCTATAAGGAAAGGCGGGTTTATGGCGGGCATGCATTCTTACAATATCAGTATCAATAAATGGCCGGGTAATGATTCCTTAAGCCTGCGGATCCCCAATTGGGCAGAGGCTGCAACGCTAAAAGTGAACGGAGCAGCAGTTGCAATTAAACCGGGCAGCAAATACATCACCCTAAAAAATACTGTAAAACAAGGCGATATTATAACAATCGGGTTTAAGTATGCTATACAAGTTAAAACCAATACGGGGTTGACCGCATTAAATAAGATCACTACAAATGTAAAGGGCAACCTGTTATATGGCCCGTATTTGCTTGCTGTTGATGATAAAATAGACCCCACCTTTACGGCGGAGCCCAATGCTAATATCATTTATAGAAAAACCATTCAGAATGCCTCGCAGATAATTAAAGGGACAGACAGCTACTTGACAGCTTTTTATAAACATGGCGGGTATCCTTCGTATATGAGGACTATCATCCGGCCCGTATCGGCACTTACCTTTGACCGGCATGGCTATATGCTTTTCACCTTTGATTTTGCACCTGATGATACCGGTTCTCTTAAACAGGATAACTCCATGACCGAACCCTGGAAAGGAAAATAGGGATGGTGGTATTAAGTTTTATGGTATATAATTCTAATTAATTGAATAGGCATTTAATCAATTATGATTAACCTTTATGTTTCCTCATGGTTATTAAATTATTATTAAAACTCCCCTTTTGTTAAAATGGAGGAGGCGAAACTTTGAAATTCTTATTGATATAGTAACGTAAGCACATATTTAGGTTAACCGGGCGGGTATATTTTCGCTTCACACTAAATACAAAAATACTTATGTTACATTTTTTACGAAATTCAACGGTTATCCTGTTGTTTTTAATGTTTTGCCTTGGGCGAACGACAGCTTTGGCACAAACGTCACAAGCCGGTATTAAGGGTACTGTAACCGACGAAAAAAAAGAAACAATACCAGGCGCTACCGTGCAGGTGCGTAACGAGTCTACCGGTTTTACAACAACCACGGTTACCAATCCAAAAGGCGAGTATACTTTTAAGCAATTGCCATTAGGCGGGCCATATACCGTTAATGTAAGCTTTATGGGTTACGGTACACAAAAAAGAAGCGGTTACACACTTAATTTAAGTGACGTGCTTCGCCTTGATATTCAAATGAAGGCGGCAACAAATGACCTGAATGTGGTGGAAATTAATGCATCAAGCATGCAGAATAACATCCCCAATTTAGGCGCATCAACATCTGTCAATTCAAGAAATATCAGCAAACTGCCGGTAAACGGAAGAAACTTTACCTCGCTGATAGATCTTTCTCCGCTAAGCAGGGGCGGTAGTATCTCTGGTCAGCTGGCTACATCTACCAACTTTACCATTGATGGTATGACCGCTAAGAACGCTACTTTTGGCGGTACAGCAGGTACAGGTGCACCTTATTCAATTTCTATTGAAGCGGTTAGGGAATTTAAGGTAGTAACTAACCAGTATGATGTTACTTATGGCCGCAGCGGCGGTGGTACTATTAACACGGCAACCAAATCTGGTACAAATACATTATCAGGTAGTGCGTTTGCATTTGTAAGGGCCGATGAATTGTCATCTCCTTACGATACCCGTGGTAATAAGCGTAATGTTCCTTTCTCTACCTATCAGTACGGTTTCTCATTAGGTGGCCCAATTGTAAAAGATAAGGCGCACTTTTTTGTAGCATATGATCACCAGCGCGATGCAAGGCCTTTGCAAATAGCAGATATACAAACTGTGGCTGATGAGCAACGTTACGCTGTAACACAGGCTACCTTAGATACTTACTTAGGTATTGCCCGCAGTAAATACGGCGTTGCCAGCTCACCCCAAATTGGCTCGTTCGATAAAAAGGAAAATACAACAGCGCTTTATGCTCGTGTAGATTTTCAGTTGAACAGTAAGAATTTACTAACCGTAAGCAATAACTACATATATGATTTGAACAACCAAAACATTGGCGATAATACAGCCATTAATTTGTACGAAGTTTATGGCAGCAGCAGAAACAAAAGTAACAGTACTTTAGCAACACTGCGTTCTACCCTGTCGCCACATTTAACAAACGAGTTAAAGGTGCAGCAATTGTCGGCATCGGTAGAAAGTATCCAGGGTGCTCAGCTTCCTGCAAATAATGCTACTATTCCGCGTGCAATTGTAGAAAGGGTGCAATCAACTGTTGATGGTAAAAACGTGTTTACCTCAATTCAGTTAGGCGGCCAGCGTTATGCGCCGGAGTATTTCTTTAGCGATGTATCGCAATTAACAAATAACTTGTACTACAATACCGATAAGATCAACTTTACATTTGGTACCGACCTGATGTACACCCACATGAACTCGAGGTATGGCAGCGAAGTGAACGGCCGTTTCTATTTCACCGGTATGGATAACTTTAATAATCTTACCCCGTACCGTTACGCCCGTGAAATTCCATTAGTGGCGGATCCAAGTGTTAAGCAAAACTTTATTAACACAGGTTTATACGCGCAGATGCAAACCAAATTAGCGCCGGGATTGGAAATGATGGCAGGTGTAAGGGCCGATTATACCAATTATCTTGATAAGCCAAACTTTAACCAGATAGTATATGATGACCTGGGCCTTAAAACAGATCATTCATTAAATACTTTCCAAATTCAGCCAAGGGTACAATTTACCTGGGACATCGGCGAAAGACAAAAAGACATCATCCGTTTAGGTGGTGGTATGTTTGGATCAGATATCCTGAACTATACCATGATCAATAACATGGTTTTTGATGGTACAAAATTAGCCGCGGTAGATATTACCCGTGCGGCTACGGGGCCAAACCTGGTGCCAAACCCTAACTTCCCGGCTTACCGTAAAGATCCTTTAACATCTCCGGGTGCCGAATTATTTAATATACCCGGCGTTTCCCGTTTATCAACCATTAACCTGAACAGGGAAAATGTAAGGATCCCGGTAGTATACAAAGCTAACTTCTCTTACAACCGTTTTATTACCGAGCGTTTAAGATTAGGGGTGAGCGCTTACTTAAGCTTAGCCAGAAATAACTACATGTACACTGATGCTAACATGGTAGATCAGCCTTACTTTAGGTTATCAAACGAAGATAACCGTGGCGTATATGTTCCGGCTAATACGATCAGCACAACCAATGGTGCTGCCGACTGGACAAAAGGCCGTAAAACAGAACGTGTAGGCCGTGTGCTTGCCTTAAACAGCGATGGTAAGGTAAACCAATATGCTTTTGTATTTGATGGTACCTTCAGGTATTTTAAAGATGGCGAAGTATCTTTCAGCTACACCTATAACGATAGTAAGGATAATACTTCTTACAACGGTAACGTAGCTAATACGGCAACTTTAGCATTGCCTGTAAAAGATGACCCGCGCGACCTGAGCAAAATGACAGCTTCTGATAACCAGTTCAGGAACAAGATTATTGTTTACGGAACCTTGCCAACCTTTTATGGTGTTAGTGTTGGTGTAAGATACTCAGGTATTGGTGGTACCAGGTATTCATTAATAGTAGCGGGTAACGTAAACGGCGACTTTGTAGCCTCAAATGACCTTGCTTACGTGTTTGACCCTAATAATACAAGTGTGCCGCAGGCAACACGTAATGGTATCCAGGCAATATTGGATAACCCTAACGCAAGCAAAAGCCTTAAAGATTATGTGCGTAAAAGCATTGGTAAAGTGGCAGAAAGAAACGGCGGTATCAATGGTTTTTATGGCCAGTGGGATATCCGCATAGCTAAGCGCTTTATAACCTTCACCAAAAAACAATACATTGAATTTTCAGGTGATCTGTTTAACGTGGCCAACTTGCTAAACAAAAACAAAGGTGTAATTAAAACTATGGGTAACCAAAGTATCTACTCTTTAACCGGCTTTAACGCGGCTACAACCAATTACAATTACACTGTTAACGCAAATACGGGTGTGATAACGCCAACAGGCAATCCTTACCAGTTTCAGTTAGGTTTACGTTACGGTTTTTAATTTCTATAATATCAATATGATAAAATATTTCATAACGATCATGCTGTGCCTTGCCCTTACCGGGGTTAAGGCACAGTCTGTTACGGCAACTGCACCAAAGAACCTGCAATCGCCGCAGGTTGATAAAAATGGCGGGGTAACTTTTAGGTTTATGGCGCCAAATGCTAAAAAAGTAATGCTGATAATGGATGATGCCAAACCAAGGCCAATGGTAAAAGATACCGGCGGAGTTTGGAGCTATACAGAAACTTTTGCGCCGGATATTTACCGTTATACCTTTTCTGTTGATGGCACTGTATTACCAGATCCTAATAACCCTTACATTAAACCGCTTTTTAAGCGGGCGCTGGGCCAGAGTTTGGCACACGTACCCGGTTCACAAGACCTAAGCTGGGAGCTGAACGATGTGCCGCATGGTGTATTAAGTCAGCATTTTTTCAGGTCGAAGTTAATTGGCGATCAGCGTGATATGCGGGTTTACACACCACCCGGCTATGATCCCAAAAGGAAAGAGCCTTACCCGGTTTTATACCTTTTCCATGGCCTTACTGACGAAACCAGCGCATGGGTTACCGCGGGCCGCGAAAACATCATTATGGATAACCTGATAGCCCAGGGAAAAGCCAAACCCATGATAATTGTAAATACACTGGGTTATGGGGCACCAGAAATGTTTGACCCTGCTACCGGGGTAAGGAGCAAGGAGGCTTATAAAAAGAATGAGGAGCTGTTTATCGCTGCTTTACTAAAAGAGGTTATCCCGATGGTTGAGGGGCTTTATAATACAGGTAAAACTAAAAACTACAGGGCTGTTGCAGGCCTTTCAATGGGCGGCGGGCAGTCGTTAGATGCGGGTTTAAATAACCCCGATGTGTTTAATTACGTGGGCGTGTTTAGTCCGGCGGTTATTTTGCTTGATCCGGATTATACTAAGGCATTCCCCAATTTGGATGAATCTATAAACAAAAAACTAAAGCTGGTATGGATAGCTATTGGTAAAGATGATTACCTGGCGCCATCTGTTAGAAAGTATATAGACTGGCTTCACACAAAGAATATTAAATTTGATTATAAGGAAACCGAAGGCGTGCACAGTTACCAGGTATGGCGCAGGTACCTTACTGAGTTTGCACCGTTACTATTCAAAAACTAATACCAATATGAAATATATTTTAACAATGAGCTTATTCAGCCTGGCGCTTACTGCATCGGCACAGCAAAAATTAGATGTGCAGGGCCATAGGGGTGGCCGCGCGTTAATGCCCGAAAATTCGATTGAAGCCATGATCCATGCGGTTGACCTGGGTGTAAAGACCCTGGAGCTTGATTGCGTTATTTCAAAAGATAATAAGGTGGTAGTATCGCATGATACCTACATGTCTGCAGATTTTATGCTGAAGCCGAATGGCAGCCCTATTAGCAAAGCAGAAGAAAAAGGACTATTGATCTATAACATGCCTTATGACACGGTGAGGAGTTATGATGGCGGCACAAAGCCCCACCCACAATTTCCAGATCAAAAGAAGCTGAAAACCTATAAGCCCCTGCTGTCCGAACTGATTGATAGTGTAGAGCATTATGTAAAAGCGCATCACTTAAAGCCGGTTTATTACAATATGGAAATTAAAAGCGCCCCATCCGGAGATGGTATTGCTCATCCGGCGCCCGATGCTTTTGTTAAATTGGTAATGGATGTATTGAAAGCAAAAAAAGTAACCAAAAGAGTTACCATTCAGTCGTTTGATGTAAGGCCTTTACAAGAACTGCACAAAAGCTATCCTAAGCAGGTGTTATCATACCTGATTTCTAACAAAGATAGTTTTGCAGATAACATTAAAAAGCTGGGCTTTACACCGCAGGTTATTAGTCCTTATTACACCATGATAGATAACAACTTTGTTGAGCAGGCGCACCAGAGCAAAGTGCAGGTATTGCCATGGACGGTTAATGATGAAGCCGCAATGAAGAAAGTGGCCGAACTGAAAGTTGACGGTATAATTTCTGATTATCCCGATAGACTGGTTACCCTGTTTGGCAGCTATCAAAAAAACTAACAATCATAACGAAGGGATATTTATCCTATCGTAATTACCGAATATCGTTGCCATGCCTCCCAGAAAGCATGGCAGCGATATTTTTTTATATGCACTTAATATTGTGCAGGGTATAGTTACTTTTTCTTTAGGCTTATTTTTTACTAAAAGGATAGAAGCCAAGGTGTAGGGCCTAAGCTACTGCCCGATGAATACTGATTATAAGGGCAATAAGTTCCTGTTTTTCTGTAGATATTGCATAAATGATGTGGTAGGTAAACGATGGTTTTTTAAGCTTTTTATATCTGCATTATATCCAACGTAGTTGTTCCACTCCTGTGCATTTGCAAAACCAGGATGTGTGCCTCTCTTAATAGCTTCTGCTTCGCTAACACAATCCACATTGATCTTTTTTCCTGTTACCTTAGTGATTTGTTCAGCAATTTCAACAATAGTAAGTTCATCACCGGCAAGGTCTATTATGTGCCTATCAAATTTGGCCACATTATTAAACGCGGCGGCAGCAAATGTCCCGGTATCTTCTACAGCTATTAGCTGTAATTTTGACGCTGGTTTCCAGGCAACAGCTATTTGAGCATTTACAAGGTTTGGAAACATAAAAGATACTTTGGGGGCTATAAAATTATCCATGAAAAAGACGGGCCTTAATATTGTCCAATGTTTAAAACTTGCGTTTCTGATGGTTTCTTCGGCATATTGCTTATCTAACCAGTATTTTTTGTTCCATCTGTTAGTATCCCAATCAGGAAAGCTTTCATGATTGCCGGTTTGGTTAACAGACGCATGAACAACATGACGAATACCGGTTTTTAAAGCAGCGGCTACAAGCGTATCTGCATGCCTGCGTTCGGAGTTGGTCCCGTTATCCATTCCCTGAACAGAAAACAGCCCATATACACCTGCCATAGCCGCTTCAATTGACGTAATATCATCCATATCGGCAATTACCACTTCTGCCCCCGCGTTTTCCAGTTCATCTGCAGCTTTGGAATGTTTTGAAGATTGACGAACGATTACCCGTACACTATTTCCGTTCTTTAACAAAGCCGCCGCAACAGCGCCTCCCTGTGACCCGGTGGCCCCGGTTACCAGGATAATATTTTCTTTTTTAAACATTACTATCTTTTATATCTTTTTCGGTTGTTTTTGAGTTGCAGGTATCAACTGCGCGATCTGCCCAAAGGTCTGTCAACCCATATAAAAGGCGAATGATATAAAACAAGAAATCGGCTTGATCTAAATCAATCCGGTTTCTTGTTTGGGATAGAATGGAATTTATTTAATGAGCAATTGCTTACGTACCCTGCTAAATGTTTCTGGCGTAAGGCCCAGATAAGAAGCCAGCATATTTTGCGGAAAACGATGGATAAATTGTGGACTGTTTTCCATCAGGAAAAGAAGTTTCTCCTCGGCGCTATAGCTAATGGTCATCTCAATTCTTTTTTGTGAAGCGATATAACTTTTTTCATCTAAAATTTGCCCCAGTTTTGCAAACAGTTGCGATTGATTTCTTAAGCTGGTCAGCTTTTCGTTTGTAGAAACCAGCAGGTCGCAATCTTCCAAAGCCTCAATGTTATATCTTGAAGGCGTGAGGGACAAAAAACTTTCGCGGTCACTCATCCACCACTCCTCAATCCCGAAACGTACAATATGTTCTATCCCTTTTTCATCAATGGTATATTGGCGCATGGCTCCCTTCGCAATAAATGCCATGTACCTGCATATACTGCCTTCATGCAGTAAAAACTGCCTTTTTTTAACCTTTTTAATACTGAAAGCCTCTTCAAAAAAACTGAATTCCTCATCAGAGATAGTGGAAAAAGTAACCTTATTAATGTATGCTCTAAGCAGGTTGTACATTTGTTAAAATTTATCTTTTATAGGAATAGTGCCGCTGAATGTAAGCATTATCAAAAAAACATTCATTAGCCATTCTGTAAAGATAATCATTAACTAAATCATCAAACCGGCTTGATCTAGATCAAGCCGATTTCTTAATACAGATCATCTTTTCCGCTGGTCCGTTTATCTAATTTTGTGCATTAAATAAAACGATTTATGAAAAAGACATTTGGAATTATAGGGGCTGGCAATATAGCAAAAGCCATTGCAGGGCATTTATTAAAAGCGGGGCATTCGGTGATATTAAGCAGCCGCAAAGCCCCATCTTTATTGGAAGATACCATTGCCTCATTAGGTGACGGTGCAATTGCCGGTACCCCTGCCGAAGCCGCGCAAGCCGATATTGTTGTGCTGGCTATGCCGTGGTCACAATTATCAACCCTTACACCTTTAACCAACTGGACTGACCGTGTAGTTATTGATGCAACTAATCATTTTATCACTTCTGATTTCCAGTTGGCAGATTTAGGTGGCCGTGCTTCAAGCGAAGTAGTGGCCGATCATATTCCGGGAGCACGTTTGGTAAAAGCATTCAATACCCTTTATTTTAAAGTATTGGAAGCAAATCCGCAGGAAACAATAGGGAAGCGGGTAATATTTATTTCTGGCGATCATACCAATGCTAAAACAGAAGTAAGCACCACTATTGAAACCCTGGGCTTTAGCGTTGTAGATCTGGGGACACTGGCTGTTGGCGGGAAATTGCAACAAGCAAAAGGGCCGCTTGCCGCTTTAAACCTTATCAGGAAATCTTAAAAGTTTTTTCTAAAGCATCCCCGCGGGGATGCTTTAGTTTGTTGACTAAATTAATAAATGCGAATTCGTTTTTGCACCGGGCCTTTTCTTGAATTCAGTAGGGTTCATCCCCCGGTATTTTTTAAATATACGGTTCAGGTGGCTTTTGTCTGTAAAGCCAAACTCGTCGGCAATTTCGGTAATGCGCATGTTGCTTTGCATGAGCCTGTTTTCAATCAGTTTAAGTTTATAATTTAAAATATACTGCTGCAAGGTTTCATTGGCATGCTTTTTAAAATAGCTGCCCAAATAGGTTTCGGCAATGCCAAAGTGCCGGCTTATTTGCTGAGCCCTTAGCTTATCGGGATAGTAAATATTAGCCTGCACATATTGCAAAATAGCAACCGCTTTTTCTTCGCTTGTTTCATCTATTTTTTCGGGAAACGCCTGGCTAATGTTCCGGGCTATAACCACAAGCAGGGTGTTTACCAATTGGGCTATCAATTCTTTATGATACAGGTCATGATGCAAATGCTCGCCTATGAGCATTCCCATTAAGTGGGTTACTGATCTTTTGTCGGCCTCACTTTTTAAGATACAACCTGGTTCATGGCGTGCATTTTGCAATATCAATTCCAGGCGCTGTATCAGTTCATCTTCCTTTTTAGATGCTTTTACAAAAATGTTGTTAAAACGGATAAAGAAAAATTGTGTAGGGGCTTTTATCTTGAAGACATGGGTATCATTAGGCGCCACCAAAAATAAATTACCGGGCCTGTAGTCAAACTCAATCTCGTTAATACACTGCCTGCCGGTACCGGCAACAATATATATCAGCTCAAAAAAAGTATGCGTATGAAGGCCCCGTGGGCATACATCCATAAACTCTTTTAATACCAACTCAAATGGTTCGCGTAAATGATCCTTAACCATGCTGTAAAAGTACAACATAATCATGTATAAATACAACAATCAATGCTGCGTTTTTCCTGAACTTTGATCAATCAAAAACATAAAAAATGAAAGCACTTATTTTAGAAAGCACTAATACCCCATACATATTAAAAGAAATTGAAAAGCCGGTGGCGGGTAAAGGCCAGGTATTAGTTAAAATTAAAGCCAGTGGTGTAAATCCGCTCGATCTGAAGATTAAACAAGGGCAGGCCGCACATGCCCGTGTAAGTTTACCCGCCATATTGGGCATTGACATGGCCGGCGTAGTTGAAGCTGTTGGGGAAGATGTTACCACCTTTAAAACAGGTGATGAAGTATACGGGATGACCGGCGGTATTGCCGGGGTGCAGGGCTCCCTTGCGGAATATGCTGCTGTAGATGCCGACTTGTTAGCGCTAAAGCCCCATAATTTGAATATGCGGCAGGCGGCCGCTATACCCTTAGCGTTTATTTCCGCATGGGAGGGTTTGGTTGACAGGGCAAACACAGGTGAAGGCAAAACAGTATTAATACATGGTGGTGCCGGTGGAGTAGGGCATATAGCTGTACAATTGGCTAAGGCCAGGGGTGCACAGGTATTTGCCACGGTTGATCCCGGTAAAAATGAGTTAATGCATCAGTATGGTGCAACACCAATAAACTATAAAACATTATCAGTTACAGATTATACCGAAGAGCACACTGCCGGTGCAGGCTTTGATATTATTTTTGATGCCGTAGGCGGTACAACGCTTGATGATTCTTTTAAAGCAGTAAAACAATATACGGGGCATGTTTTGAGCATACTGGGCTGGGGTACGCATAATTTGGCGCCGCTATCATTTCATGGGGCTACCTATTCTGGGGTGTTTACATTATATCCCTTAATCTCTGGCAAGGGGAGGTCTCACCACGGAGATATACTGCGGGAAGCAACAAAACTGATTGAAGCCGGAAAAATAACCCCGCTGGTTGATGGCAGGCATTATACACTGGAAACCATAGATAAAGCATATCAGTCGCAAGAGCAGCGGGTGGCTACCGGTAAGGTGATCATTGATATAGACGGGGTTTAAAATAATTTACAATAGCATAAAAAACATTGCGTTTTTGACCGGATAGAATGGCCCTGAAAATTAATTTGTCAATTTAATAAGGTAAATTTGCTGCCGCCCGATGTATGCCGGGTTATGATATATAATGCGCTGGTTTATTTGTTTTTGCTTTATTGTTTTTGCCCAATGCTTTGCAGCCTATGCACAACAGGATTCTGTGGTTACAACTACTACCGATAGCGTTCCTGTAAGGGCACGGGTAAGAGGGCCCCTGCCTTTTCTTGATTCGGTAGCCCATGCTGCAGCCATGCAACAGAAATATGTATCAGACTCGCTGAGCATGATCTATATTGTTAAGCCTGATCCGCTAAGAACTAATATGTTTGTTGACAGTATTTTAAAAGCCGATGCATACAAAGGCACACAATATTTAGATCTGTCATCATCCCGTTCAAAAAAAATACAGGGTTATGGGCATGTACGTCCCTCTCGTGATCCCTGGGTTATTGCCATTATTATAGGGCTGCTGCTATTTTCAGCGGCAATCAATATTGCTGCAACAAAAGATATGAGCAATATTTTCCAGTCGTTTTATAATAAGCGCTCCATGTTGCAGGCAGGCAAGGAAGATAGCCCGATAAACGTATGGACGTTTATTGGCTTATTTTTATTATTTGGGTTCACATTTGGTATATTTTTATACCTGCTTACCACCGGGTTTTATAAAGTTTATTACACTATAAGCGGTTTCCAGCTTTTTATGACGCTGTCTCTCGTCATTATTATGCTTTTCGCTACAAAATTTTTAGTGCTTAAATTTTTAGGGTTTATATTTGATATTAATAAGCTGGTAAATGAATATATATCAGCACTTTCGCTCACTTATTTTAATATAACATTTGTTTTTTTGCCTGTAGCGCTATGTTTTAGTTTAATAGCCGATAAATACATATCTTATTTATTGGCTATAACACTGTTGCTGGTGGTGATAATTTTTGTTTGGCAATACCTGAGAAGTAGTGTGAGTATCATTTCTAATTTTCGATTTCATAAATTTTATTTATTTGTCTATCTTTGTGCCCTCGAAATTTGCCCCATATTAATACTGATTAAGGCACTGAATATAGGATTTAGGTAGTTTACACGTATAAGCATTGGAAGATAGAAAGAAAAAGGTTAAGAGTATTTTAGTTACTCTGCCAAAACCTGAGAACGATAAAAATCCCTACGCTGAGCTGGCTAAAAAGCTTAATTTGAAAATTGACTTCAGGTCATTTATTCACGTGGAAGGCGTACCAGCAAAGGATTTCCGTAAGGAAAAGATCAATCTGGCCGACTTTACGGCAGTGATTTTTACCAGTCGTAATTCTGCAGATCATTTCTTTAGGATTTGCGAAGAGATGCGTTTTGAAGTACCGGTTGAAATGAAATATTTCTGCCTTTCAGAAACCATTGCTTTGTATCTGCAAAAATATATTCAGTATCGTAAAAGAAAGATATTTTTTGGCAAACAAACCGCTGCCGACCTGGCCGAGGTGCTGAAAAAACATAACAACGAAAAATTCCTTTACCCATGTTCTGACGTTGCTGCCGAAGAAACTCAAAAGTTTTTGCTGGATAACGGTTATGACTTTACTCCCGCAGTATTGTTTAGGACCGTTTGCAGTGACCTGAGTGACCTGGCAGAAGTATTTTATGATGTTATAGCATTCTTTAGCCCATCAAGTATACAATCACTATATCAAAACTTTCCTGATTTTAAACAAAATAATACCCGTATTGCGGCATTTGGAGCTACCACTCATAAAGCGGTTTTACAGGCAGGTTTAATACTGGATATCCCGGCACCAACCCCAGCTGCGCCATCAATGACAATGGCTATAGATCAGTATGTTAAGCAAGTTAATAAATAATTAGGCCGCACTTGCGCACTACCCTTGCAACTTTTATTTGAATTTTAACGTATAAAGTTCAAGTAAAGTTAATATATTTATCAATGAAGAAACTTTTTAAAGTTTTGCTTACTTTCTAATATATTGTATTTTCTCTATTTTTAACCAAAAATGCTTTTTTTCTATAAGGAAAAACATTTTTTGCTTTGAGGTGGACTAAAATTAATATATTCGGGGGTGCATTGTGTTATAAATATTAGGTTGATAACATATTTACTGATTTTGTATACGAAATGAAGAAAGTTTACTTTTTAATAATAGTTTTGGCTGGTGCTGCTTTATCGGGATGTGGTATTGGTGGCGGCGGTACTAAAGGCGAAGTAACGGGCGTAAAAGGCCATGGCTCATTCAGGGCCACGGTTCCTTTAAATATGGTTTATATTAAAGGCGGTACGTTTTTAATGGGCCAAACAGATCAGGATGTTACATTTGCTCAAACCTCTCAGGTTAAGCAGGTTACAGTTGCCCCGTTCTTTATGGACGAAACCGAAATTTCAAACACCAAGTACAAACAGTTTGTATTTTGGGTGCGTGATTCCATTGCTATCAGCAACTATCTTAACGATCAAAAATATTACATGCAGCCCAAAAAAGGCGCACCGAATGATCCTTCAGGTAAAAAATTTATTAACTGGAGCTATGTAGATAAGAACCCAGTTTTTAGCAGGAAAGGGAAAAATGCCGGTGCAAACGCTCAAAAACTGCAAGGGCTATATTACCAGGGTGATGACCGGGTTTTTGACCGTAACGAGATTGATGTGCGTTTGTTAAAATACAATTACGCGTTATTTACCTACCGCGATGCTTCAAACTATCGTAACGATAAAACTAAAAAACGTTCAGACTTTATATTGCGTGATACCGTAACCGTTTACCCTGATACTTTGGTTTGGTTAAATGATTTCTCATACGCGGCCAATGAGCCAATGGTTGAGGGCTATTTCTCTCACCCGGCATATCGTAATTATCCTGTTGTTGGTGTAAACTGGCGCCAGGCAAGGGCATTCACCGTTTGGCGCACCCGTTTAAGTGATGCTTACAAACATTCACGCGGGCAAGAGGGCAACCTGCCTTTTGCGTTACCTAATGATGCTGAATTTGAATATGCTGCACGTGGCGGCAGGGTAGGTACTGATTACCCATGGGGTGGCCCGTACATAAAAAATGCAAAAGGCTGCCTGCTGGCTAACTTTAAACCCGGTCGTGGTAACTATACTGACGATGGCGGTGCATATACGGTGAACGTAAAATCATATTTTCCAAACGATTTTGGTTTGTATAATATGGCAGGTAACGTAGCCGAGTGGACATCATCAGCTTATGACGAGTCTGCTTCAACATTCGTTCATGATTTATCTCCTACCTTTGATTATGAAGCTAAGGCCAGTGATCCTGAAGTGCTTAAGCGTAAAGTAGTACGCGGCGGTTCATGGAAAGATATTGGTTACTTCCTTCAGAATTCTACCCGTACCTTTGAATACCAGGACACATCAAAATCGTACATCGGTTTCCGTTGTGTAACGCACTATCTTGGTCGTGATATCAAGGACAAACGCTAATCAAACAAAAACTAATTATAAAATTATTATTTACTAAAATTTATGGCTGGGAAGAAAAAAGCTTACGGAATCGCTAATGTAGTGTCGTGGGGAGCTACCGTGGTTATTATAGGATTATTGTTTAAAATTCAACACTGGCCTTATGGCGGTACGTTTATTTCTATAGGTTTAATTGCAGAAGCCGGATTGTTTTTCATATTAGGATTTCAGAGGGAAGATAAAGACGTAGACTGGGTGCGTGTGTATCCTGAGCTGAATGAAGACTTTGCAGGCGAATTGCCAAAAACATCTGCCAGACAAGTTACTTCGGGCGATGGTTTTTCAAATACAGCCGCATTAGACAAAATGTTAGCTGACGCTAAAATTGGTCCGGAACTTATTGGCAGCCTTGGCGAAGGTTTAAGAACTTTTGGTGATAAGGTTAACGCTATATCAAAAGTTACTGACGCAGGCGAAGCAACTATCGCTTTTACAAACAAAGTAAAATCGGCAAGTGCAAGCTATGATAATTTAAGCGCTGCTTTTGATAAGGCATCAGTTAATTTAGCTGAAATGGCTAATACCAATATCGATTCAAAAGCATATCATGATCAGGTAACCAACCTGGCTAAAAACCTGTCGTCGTTAAACGCGGTTTATGAGTTGGAGTTACAGGATTCAAGTGCGCATTTAAAAGCGATGAACAGTTTTTATAAAAACTTATCATTAACCATGAACAACTTTAATGAATCATTAGATGATTCAAGGCAGTTTAAAGATGAAGTTGGCCGTTTAGCTAAAAACCTTGCATCGTTAAACGCTGTTTATGGCAACATGTTAACAGCAATGAACCAACCCCGGGGTTAATAAACAATATTTAATCAAACTGAATTAGAATAAATATACAGAATGGCCGGAGGTAAAGAAACCCCAAGACAGCGAATGATAGGTATACTATACCTGGTACTATTAGGCCTTATTGCCTTGAATGTACCTGATAGCTTGCTTGATTCGTTTAAAAATATTACAAGAAGTTTAGATGCATCGCGAACTAATGTAACTACCAGCTTAAAAACAACATACTCTGCTTTTGAAGCCACTAAGCTTAAAGAGCAGCCCGAAAAAGCAGGTAAGCTATTGGCACAAGCTAAAGAAGCAACTAAGGTGGCGGATGAACTTAACAATTATGTAGAGGAGCTGAAGCAGGAAATGATCAAAAAAGGAGGAGGCATAAACCCTGATATTGATGATGTTGACGCAAGGGAAAGCCTTGATATCTCATCAGAAGTAATGATCAATGGTAAAAAAGCCGATGTTTTAAAAGAAAAAATAGAAGCTACCAAGGCTAAATTATTACAGCTATTGGGTAAGGATGCACAGGGAGTGAATTTTTCATTGAATGCAACGGATCTTCCGCCACGCCCGGGTTATACAAAAAAGACATGGCAGGAAGCGTATTTTGGTGAAGGCATACCTTTGGGTGCAGCTTTAACCACCCTTGCCAAGATCCAGGCTGATACCAAGAACGCCGAGAATGAGGTGGTAAAAAGAATATTAGGTAAGGTTGATGTTGCACAGGTTACTTTAAATCAATTTAAAGCGGTTGCAGTTGCCCCAAGCAGTTATATACTTGCCGGGCAGCAATACAAGGCAGAGGTTTATTTAACAGCATATGACGCGCATTCAAATCCAAACATTTCAATTGGTGGTTCAAATATCCCAACTTCAAACGGTGTTGGTACATATACAGTAACTACAAGTGGCGAAGGTTTACGCACCTGGACAGGTACATTATCTGTAAAGCAGGTTGATGGGCCGCCAAAAACATACCCCATTAGCGGTAGTTACATGGTTGCTAAACCATCGGCAGTAGTATCGCCAGATAAAATGAATGTTTTGTATATTGGTGTACCAAACCCGCTTTCAGTATCGGCACCGGGTGTGCCAAAAGAAAGCTTAAAGGTTAGTATATCCGGTGGTTCAATAACAGGTTCTGCGGGGCATTATACCGCAAATGTAAGTTCTTTAGGTATAGCAAGAGTTACAGTATCTGGCGACAAAGGGATGGTTTTAGGAACATCAGAGTTTCGTGTAAAACGTATACCAGATCCTAAAGCACAGTTTGCCGGCAAAAGCGGCGGCAAAACCAGCGCGGCCAACATACGGGCACAAGACAGGATTTTTGCCAGACTGGAAAATTTTGAGTTTGATGCTAAGTTTAATGTTACAAGGTTTACGTTACTAATTGTAAAACCGCGCCAGGATGTTGTTACATATTCAACAACCGGCGGCGAATTATCATCGGCTATGCGTTCAGCAATGAATAGCGTAACCCCTGGTACAACTGTTGTATTTCAGGATATAATTGCTGTAGGCCCGGATGGCACACAGCGCGGACTTGACCCGATAGTATTATCGGCTAATTAAAATTATATGAAAACAAGACTTTTAATCATCGTACTTTGCCTGGCTTGCAGTGCTTCTTTTGCACAAAAGAAAAAAGCAACCACTAAAAAGCCGGTTAAAAAAACTACCGTTGCAAAGCCTAAGGCTGGTGGCGGTACTCCAAATACCGGTGCTCCAAGCACGGTTACTTCGGCAGGCACTACCGCACAGCAAACCACGCTTGATACGGGTAAAAAAGCCAAGCCTTTTGACAGGCCATTAGACGGTTATTATAAAAAGAACAACATTTTAAGTGCCAAGGTTACACCTTATGCCAATTTGCGCGAAGCCGATGTAAGCTTTGCTAAACGTGTATGGCGCGAAATTGACCTGCGCGAAAAGATGAACCAGTATTTGGCTTCGCCTAAACAAAGGCTTATTGATGTGTTGTTAGCGGCTATTGATGCCGGAGAATTAACCGCATATGACCCAACAGCATCAAAAGATGACCCTAATGGCGATTCCTTTTCTAAACCGATAGGCGCAGCACAGGCCCGCAGTAAAATGGCCGATAGCAGCGTGGTTGACAGGTTTGATAAAGACGGTAACAAAATAGGATCAGAGGTACGTGCAGGTGAATTTAACCCGGATAGTGTTATTAAATTCCGCATAAAAGAAGATTGGGTATTTGACAAACAACGTTCAATTTTTGAGCCACGCATTATAGGCATTGCACCGCTTGTTAAACCTAAAGCTGCCGGCCTTGACCTTGATTATCAGCCGGCCTTCTGGATCTATTTTCCTGAAGCACGCCCTATTTTAGCAACAAAAGAGGCAGTAAGCCGCAACAACGATGCAACAGGCTTAAGTTTTGATGATGTTTTTGTAAAGCGCTTATTCAGAAGCTATATTGTTAAGCAATCAAACGACAAAGATGAACGTATCCGCGATTATGCCCAGGGTATTGATAAACTGTACGAATCTGAAAAGGTGAATAAATCGCTTATGGAATACGAGTTTAACTTGTGGAAATACAGCGAATAATTTAAAATTAGCTCTTTCAAAATATAATAAAGCCCCATTTGCTTAGCAGGTGGGGTTTTTTGTTTTATATAGGAAAGCTGCCGCTCAACTCCATGTGTTCGGAAAATGTATTTACACCAAGACTCCTTCCTTGGGGAGGGTGCGGCTGCCTGTGAAGTGGCGGGTAGGGGTTATTACGCCAATGCCTATCTCATAAACCCCTCCCTGCACCCTCCCGTTGGGAGGGAATCGCACATTGCCACCGCTTTTTTGTCTTCCGAACATCACTCGGCTGGAGCCAAGCGACTGCGTGAGTTTTACTTTATGATGATGCCACGGTTCGGCTACTGCAAACCAGTTACATCGCTCACCGCTGGGTTAAAATATTGGGTAATTGCTTTTGCTTGTTTAAGATTTACAACTTCCTGTAATTCGGTTTCGGTAGCTTCGCGGATCTTTTTGACAGATTTGAAATATTTAAGCAGTTTTTCTGCGGTAGTTTTGCCAATTCCTTCTATCAGTTCCAGTTCTGTAGCTAAGGTGCCTTTATCGCGTTTTTTGCGGTGAAAGGTAATGCCAAAACGGTGCGCTTCGTCACGCAGTTGTTGGATCACTTTAAGGGTTTCTGACCGCTTATCTAAATACATCGGATACTGATCGCCGGGATAGTAGAGCTCTTCCAGGCGTTTGGCTATGCCAATAACGGTAACCTGTTTATCAATACCCAAGAGCTTTAAACTCTTCATGGCTGATGATAGCTGCCCCTTACCGCCATCAATAATAATAAGTTGGGGTAAGTCCGAACCTTCATCCAGCATACGCCTGTAGCGCCGGAAAACAGCTTCTTCCATTGTGGCAAAATCATCCGGGCCTACAACCGTTTTCACGTTAAAGTGCCGGTAATCTTTTTTAGAAGGCTTGCCATCCCTAAATACAACAATGGCCGATACCGGGTATTTACCCTGGAAGTTAGAGTTATCAAAACACTCAATGTGGCGCGGCAACTGGTTAAGGCGCAGATCTTTCATCATCAGCGTAAGCAAACGTTCGGTGCGTATCTCGGGGTTCAGCTTCTCGTATTGGTCTATCTTTTCTTTTTTAAAGAACATCACATTCTTTTGCGACAGATCAAGCAGTTTGCGCTTTTCGCCCAGTTTAGGCACGGTGAATTTTATTGATGAATCCTCCACATCAATGTTAAAGGGTACAATTATCTCTTTAGAGTGGCTGTCATACCTGGTCCTGAATTCGGTAATAGCGATGGTTAAAAGCTCCTCATCGGTCTCGTCAAGCCGCTTCTTTAGCTCAATGGTTTGCGTTTGGGTAATGGTGCCATTCATCACTTTCAGGAAATTAACAAAGGCGTATTTTTCTTCGGATGCAATGCTGAACACATCCACATCTGTAATAGAAGAATTTACAACGGTTGATTTGCTTTGGTAATTTTCCAGCAGGTCCTGTTTTCTTTTCAGGCGGTGCGCCTGCTCAAAATTCAGCTCGCTTACTGCTTTTTCCAGGTCGCTTTTAAGATTACGTACCACAGTGCCTATCTTGCCACTCAGTATATCCTTTATCTCATTAATGCTGTTATTATAGTCGGCCTCCGATTGGTAATCCTGGCAGGGGCCTTTGCAATTGCCTAACTGATATTCAAGGCATACTTTAAATTTACCCTTCTCTATGTTTTGCCGGGTTAGCTGCAAGTTGCAGGTACGCAGGGGATAGGTTTCCTTTATCAGCCCTAAAATAGTGTGCATCATACTTACAGAGGCATACGGGCCAAGATATTTTGAGCCATCTTTTATAATGCGGCGTGTCCAGTAAATACGGGGGTAGTTCTCGTTCTTGATGATGATCCATGGGTAGGTCTTATCATCCTTCAGCATCACATTATAGCGCGGCTGGTATTTTTTGATCATGCTGTTTTCCAGCAGCCAGGCATCTACCTCGGTATCAACTATAGTAAAGGTTATGTTGCGGATCTTTGATACCAACACCCTTGTTTTGGCATTGATCTGTATATCCTTATTAAAGTAAGAGCCAACACGGTTACGCAGGTCCTTAGCCTTACCAATATATATCAGTTCTTTCTCGCTATCCCAGTACTGGTATACCCCGGGTTTATGCGGAATATTTTTTAAAGCCTCCCTGTAATCAAATTTCTCCATACCCCTGGTCCCCTGAAGGGGAAACATTTTATTATTTATTCAACCTCCCATCTTAATTCCCCCTTTAGGGGGTTAGGGGGCTAAAAATCTAACTTTTTCTCTACCTCATTTGTCCCTTTTTGCTGCTGACTGTAGGCACCGCAATCCAAAGTAATGCTCACGCCTGATTTCGGCGGAACAAAGTCGACATTCTTTTTAATACCAAGGGACGTGTTGGCGTAAACACGTTTCATATAGCCCGCAAATATGGGTAGGGCTGTATTTGCACCTTCACCTAAACGGGTAGAGCGGAAGTGAATGTCCCGATCCTC
Organism: Mucilaginibacter sp.; assembly: GCF_041660805.1. Classification (GTDB taxonomy): domain Bacteria; phylum Bacteroidota; class Bacteroidia; order Sphingobacteriales; family Sphingobacteriaceae; genus Mucilaginibacter. Next base: position 45,909 of record NZ_JBAZVP010000023.1, read on the forward strand.
GCAGCCGGTCCATATACCTGTAACCAATTGCGGTGTTATACCTATGAACCAGCCATCAGAGTTATCGTTTGTTGTACCTGTTTTGCCACCAATAGGGTTCATAATATGATAATCCCTGCGCAGGCGGTAGCCGGTACCTTCGTCAATTACACCTTTAAGCATATAGGTCATTACATAAGCGGTTTCCGGGTTAAGGGCCTGCACTACTTTTGGCGAGTTATTATATAATACGTTTCCGTTCTTATCCTCAATGCGTAACAGGTAAGTAGGTTCAGTCCATAAACCTTCATTGGCAAATGCCGAGTAAGCGCCGGTCATATCAAATACCGATGCATCAAATGTGCCCAGGCAGATAGACGGTACTTCGGGTACAGGGCTTGTTACACCCATTTTCTTGATAAGATCCATTACAGGTTTAGGCTTAACCTCGTTCATTACATAGGCCGTAACCCAGTTTTGTGAACGCGCCAATGCCGTACGGAGGGTAATTACACCCGGTACTGTTTCACTTGGTGATGAACGTGGCGACCATACCTGGTTGTCATAGCTTATGGTAATAGGCTCATTAGCTACTTGCATGCAGGGCGAAAATCCGTTCTCTACCGCTACCGCGTAAGTAAACGGTTTAGCGGTTGAACCCACCTGCCTTGTACCCATTTTTACCTGGTCATATTTAAAATGCTCAAAGTTAGTGCCGCCAACCCATGCTTTAATATAACCGGTTGTTGGATCCATGCTCATCAGGGCATTGCGCAGCATCATTTTGCAATATACTATGGAGTCGATAGGCCTCATTACCGTATCAATATCGCCATGCCAGGTAAACAGGTTCATTTTAACAGGTTTGTTAAAATCCTCCTTTATCTCCTCGTCAGACTTGCCTATTTGTTTCAGGTAAATGTAACGATCAGACCGGTGCATGCCTTTATCCAGCAGGCTTTTAAAAGTTGGTATGGTTTTCCAAAGACTAATACCTTTCCAGTGTGAATTAAACTGGCCTTGTAGTTTCTTCATATACTCCTGCTGCGCCTCTTCGGCGTATTGCTGCATGGTGGCATCAATTGTGGTATATATTTTCAGCCCGTCGCGGTCAAGGTCATAAGGGGTAACGCCATCCGGTTTTAATATGGCTTTATCAACCAGTAATTTTTGAACCTCTTTCTTTAATACAGCCCTGAAATAGGTTGCCATACCATCATTATGGTCTATAGGCCTAAAATGTAAGCCAAGTGGTTTTTGTTTGTATTCATCGGCCTGGCCGGCACTTAAAAAGCCTTCTTCATCCATCCGGCGCAAAACAAAGTTGCGGCGTCTTAAAGCGTTCTCGGGGTGGTTGATCGGGCTGTAAATGCCGGGGCCGTTTATCATCCCCACTAATAATGCGGCCTGGTCTGGTGTGAGCCTGTCTGGCGTGGTGTTAAAATAGGTACGTGATGCCGAACTGATGCCCCAAGTGTTATAAGCGCCAAAATCAACCGTATTAAAATAGAGTGTTAAAATTTCTTCTTTGGTGTAATTGCGTTCCAGTTTTACCGCTGTAATCCATTCCTGTAATTTTTGAATGATACGTTTGAACGGGTTGTGTGACCGTTCTGAAAATAAGTTAAGCGCCAATTGCTGGGTAATGGTACTGCCACCTTGCTTTTTACCTACCAGGTTGTACAACACTATACTGAATGTACGCTGGAAATCAATACCTGAGTGCTGGTAAAAGCGGGTATCCTCAGTAGCTATAAGGGCATTAACCACATTGGGCGATAGTTGCCTGTAGGTAACGCTGGTACGGTTTTTAACATAGTACTTGCCAATTACCTGCTTATCGCTTGATATTACCTCTGATGCCTGATCGCTTTTAGGGTTTTCCAATTCGCGGAAAGAGGGCAGCGGGCCAAAGATCTGGAAGGCAATGAGCAATATCATTATTATAAAAAAGGCAAAACCGGCAATAACAAGGCGCCATATGTACCAATTGTAGCGTTTAATATCGTATTTTGAAATTTTTGCGATCATGTGTTAGTAGTTTGCTTGATAGTAGTCAATATAACTATCCAATAATTTTTTGTCGGCTAATTTATCCAGATTTTCCTGTGTTATTATAAAAAAGCTGTATTTATCCTTTGGTGTTTTCATAATATCAGGCATCAGCGGAATAATTGCCCGGGCGTAGTCCTTTACATTCTCCAAACTGGTAAAGCGGCCAACATATATGAGCTGATTATCCGGCCCTGCATTTTTTAGCTGGTGGCTTATGTCTTTTCCCTGGTATTGAACCCTGTTGAACTGACCGATACCAAAACGTGACGAAGCCAGATTAGTTGTACCTGTGCTTACATTTATCACAAAATAGTAACGTGTGCTATCGCGCATATTGAAAATTTTGGATATTACTTTTGCAGGGGCGGGAGCAGGCTTAACCACTTCGGCCGCTGCCGGCTGCTTATCAGTTACTGCAGGTGTTAACGGTTGTGCTGTCAACGGCTGATTTGCAGGTTTTACAGGCGGAACCGGCTTTTTCTCCGGCGCGCGAACATCAGCCACAACCTGATGTGTACCGGTAAACGGAACACGGTATTCGGTTTGCTGTTTATCAACTATTGGCAGGGTAAATTCTACATCGCTGGCATTCTTATCAGTTAATACAATGGCACGTGCAGCCAGTTCGGCCAGGTTGGTGTTAATATACGTAAGGTGCTGGTTTACCAGCGGCGTTATTAGTTTATCATCGGGGTATTTGCTTACAATCTGCTCCAGATCGTTTTTAAACGGCGGCAGGTTTTCCTGGTGCCCTGCGGCAAATGCACGCAAATATAAAAGCTGTGTGGCAAACCGGTTGTTTGGGTATTGTTTCAGCAAATCATCGACCGCAGTAATAACCTGCTGATATTGCCTGGTAGCATATAGATCATACACCTTATTATACAGGCCGCTAAATTCTGTATCCTCATCATTCAACCGCTTGCTGTAATCGGGGTCAAGTATGATTTTAGCGAATGGTGTTTCGGGGTATTGTTTTAACAGCAGGTCTTTGTATCTATCAGATTGGGCAATATTACTCTCGCTATACAAACGGTACAGGTTATAATATAACGACGGTTTATTGGAGCTTTCAGGGAACCGGGTCAATATTAATTCATACGTGGCAATGGCTTCCTTTTTATCATCAAGCACATCCCGGTAAAAGTTGGCCATATCTAAATAAGCATTATATACCCGCAGGTTTGATTGTGCCAGCAAGGGAGGGGTAAGGGGCAGGTTTTGTACAATATCCTGCCGGTAACTACCTGCATCCACTTTAGCAGTGCTTCTTTGCATCGGATCCGCAACGGCATCCGGATCTGTATTTTGTGCCGTGTTTAAAGTATTGGTAGTAATATCACTGCTGGCACGGTTGCTTCTGCGCCAGTTATCTTCCAGTTTACGGTTACCCCATATCCGCTTAAAGCTTGTAAAGCCCTGGCTTATGGCAGTTGTATTATAAAAATAAAACTTACCACCGGTAGGCGTGCTTGCCTGCGGTGCGGCCGGGTCATTAAATAAAGGGTCATTCAATGCATTTGCAGTAGTTGTGGCAACGGCCTGCTGCTGCAAAGTATTGCGGTTAACCATTTCGTCAATCCGCTGGTTGCGGGTTGGTTCATCAAGTGCGGCCAGCATTTGCAGCGTATCCTCCCGACTGATGATCTGTAGCCTGTCTGCCAGTAACTGCAGGTTGTCTGCTTTCTTTTGTATAGTTACAAAACCAGGGTAATTAGGCGATAAGTTCATCAACGTGCTATCGTAATAGTTTTTAGCACTTGTATAGTCGGCTTTATTTTTAAAATAGATATCTGCCAGCCTTAAGTAGGACAAGCCTTTTTGATTTTGATTTTTTACACTACTGCCTGCCGATTGCTTGTAGCTTTTAATAGCATTGTCAATATCCTTATCGGCATATTGCAGCATCGCTATCTGGTAATAGATCTGATCAGTGAATTCTTTGTTGTTTGAATTTTTCAGCAATGACCTTAAACGGGCAATGCGACTTATTTTCACCCCGTTTTGATTATCCTCAACCCTTATACGATTTAAGTTAGCATTAAAGGCCATCTCAAACGAGGCGTTACTTTTTACTATTCGGCTGTAACTAAGAACGGCGTCCCCCGGTTTTTGGTTAAGCTCTTGTAACTGGCCCAGTATAAACGTCAAGCGAAGTTCCTGTATCTTGTTACTGCTATGTTCAATTGCCTGTTTGGCCATTTCCTCACCATCGGCATAATCTTGTGTATTAATATCATACTGTAGTTTGGTGGCATAAACATCTGCAGTAATTTTCTTTTTAGGGTTGAGGTTTTGCAGGGCACTGTCAAGAGAAGCTTTAGCCTCGTTCTGCTTTTTAAGGTATAGCAGCGAGCGGGCCTTCCAAACTAATGCTTCCTGCTTTAGTTCGGTATTATCACTAAATGACCTGGTAACATAGCTAAAGTATTCTACCGCGTCAAAATAGTTGCCCTGTAAAAAGTTAGCCTTGCCCAATACCAGGTAAGCATCACCTATATAATGGCTCTGTTCTTTTATGGCTATAATATTATTTGCTTTTTGTTTAACTAATTGCAGGTCCTTATCGGGTTCGGCGGTTTGGGCGGTAGTGTCGCGGTAAACGCTTAGTATCTCATTATAATCGTCAACATAACTTGCAGCATAGCTGGCCTGCTTTTCTTTCAATATTTCATTGGCATTAAACAGGATATTGTATTTGGCAGTGAGGTTTTGCAGGCCACGGTTAACCGCGCTCTTTTTTTCGAGAGAGCAGCCGGCAATAATAGTTACCAGTGCAAACAGAATAATTTGCTTTGATCGTAAAAAGGTAGAAATTCGCCTCAAAGGTTTATAATTATATGTTGTGTATTTATATGCTAAGCGAGATCGAACCTGTTTGATGTGCTAACGGTTGTCGGTTCACCACCTTTTCTATTTTGTCAGGAAAAGACTTATTGAGCCATTTATAGTAATTATATCTTAATCGGGTAACTTCTTTTAAACGCTCAATAACAGGTTGTTTTAGCCAATACTGAATATACAGCATTTCTTCTTCATTCTGTTTTATAAAATTTACAACTTTTTCCATAATATTAATCTATTAAGTAGGCGTGTTTAGCAATGAATTTGTCGTTATGGCGCTTACAAATCAGGTATTATTAAAGCAATGGCTAATTTACTAAATAGTATGCAATAGGATTAATAAATTTGCGGATGCCAGAAAATGAAGAAAATGAAACCAAAGAGACAGGCAAGGAAATAAACGCTTATGCCAAATACACCGGCCTTGCCTTCCAAATGCTTGTTATTATAGGCGTGTTCGCGTTTGCCGGTTATAAAATTGACGAGGCCGCCCAGCACGATACCAAATGGGTAACGGCAGCACTGTCATTAGCCGGGGTATTAATATCATTATACATTGTTATCAGATCTGTAAAAAATTGAAAATCCAATCCGCCATTATTTCCTTAGGAATATTTGTACTCCTTTTAGCTATCCCGCCGGCATATTTAATATTTGCTGATAAGCCCAACTTTTTGGTGCCGCATTTTTGGGTAATGTTTGCTTTTATTACCGGCCTTACCATGTTGGTTGTTGTTGCCTTATTGGTAACCCAAAAAATAAACCCCGAGAAGTATGCCCAAACATTTTTGGCCACTACTACTTTTAAAATACTTGCATGCCTTGCTTTTTTAGTGGTTTTTATCCTCAAAACGAAGGTTGATAAAGTGGTTTTTACGGGCAATTTCTTTTACTTATATTTCTTAAATACAGCCTTTGAAGTTTACGTTTTGTTGCGTAACTTGCGCAACCAAAATTTGAAGTAAAAAACTTTATTTAGATGTATAACAGCTCGATTTTGAAATCAAAAATTTTTACACTTTTACGAATTTGTGCCGTTTTTTTAACGCTGACGGTATTTTCAATACCAGCTTTTTCGCAAGAAGAGCATGCTGAAGGCGCTGAAAAGAAGTTTGAGCCAAGCGAAGTGATCTTAGAGCACATTGCCGATTCGCATTCATTGCATATTATCGGAAATACTTCTATTCCGCTGCCTGTGGTATTATATACCGACAAAGGCTTTGAAGTTTTTTCGGCCGGGCATTTTGAACATGGCCATGCAGACTATACCGGTAAATATTATACCTATAGGTTGGTTAATGATAAAATAAATATTGTTGGCGAAAATAATACTTTATCAGAAAGCGCTAACATAGCAAAATGGAACAGCAGTTTAATTGACTTCTCTATTACCCGCAACGTGGTTAGCATGTGGATGGGTATTATCGTTCTGTTAATTATCTTCCTGAGTGTTTCATCAGCATACAAAAAACGGGCAGGCAAAACGCCAAAGGGTTTCCAGTCATTTATGGAGCCTATAATCCTTTTTGTAAGGGATGATATTGCCCGCCCAAACATTGGTTACAAATACCAGCGCTTTATGCCGTTATTGTTAACCGTGTTCTTTTTTATATGGATCAATAACCTTATCGGTTTAATCCCTTTCTTTCCGGGTGGTGCAAACTTAACAGGTAATATTGCGGTAACGCTGGTACTGTCAGTTATCACTTTATTAGTGGTTAACTTAAATGGTAACAAACATTACTGGAAACACATTTTTATCCCTGCTGATGTTCCGGTTTGGATTTGGCCGCTATGGTGGGTTATTGAGCTGGTAGGTATCATTTCAAGGCCTTTCGCATTAATGATACGTTTGTTCGCTAACATTACAGCAGGGCACATTATTGTATTAAGCTTAATATCCTTAATATTTGTGTTCAAGTCTGTTGCTATAGCGCCGGTATCAGTTGCTTTTGTGGTGTTTATGGATGTATTGGAATTGCTGGTAGCAGCATTGCAGGCATTTATCTTTACGCTGTTAACCGCTTTATTTATCGGTACAGCTATTGAAGAGCACCACCACTAATATTTGTAAATAATTATATAATATATATTCACTTTAAATTTAAAACAATGGTTGGAAGTATCGCTGCACTTGGTGCAGGTTTAGCAGTAATCGGAGCCGGTATCGGTATCGGTCAAATTGGTGGTAAAGCCGTAGAAGGTATTGCCCGTCAGCCAGAAGCTGCTGCAAAAATCCAAACTGCCATGATCATCGCTGCCGCTCTTGTTGAGGGTGCTGCTTTGTTCGGTGTGGTAGTATCATTCCTGGGCTTGAAATAATCCAACCCCGGAGATTAAATCTTTTAACCGTACCCTGTTGCGATTGGCAACAGGTGCGGTTATTGAAAAATTGAATTATAAACATTTGTTATCTATATAGAAAATGAATCCATTAGTAACCCCAGAGATTGGTTTAGTATTTTGGACCACAGTATCATTCTTAGTACTGTTTTTCCTGCTTGCTAAATTTGCATGGAAGCCTATTATGGGCGCTATTGACGATCGTGAACGCTTTATTGAAGATTCACTTTCAAAAGCTGAAGCCGCTAATGAAGAGATGGCCCGCCTGATAAGCGAAAACGAAAGCCTGCTTAAACAAGCACGTGCCGAGCGCGATATTATATTGCAGGAAGCTAAAAAGGTTAAAGACCAGATCATAGGCGAAGCCAAGGATGCTGCACACAAAGAAGGTGCACGCCAGATTGAACTTGCACGTGTTGAAATTAACAACCAGAAAGCTATTGCTATGGCTGATGTTAAAAACCAGGTTGCAACATTATCATTAGAAATTGCTGAAAAGGTTTTACGCAAGCAATTTGAAGACAGCAGCAAACAGGATGCATTAGTAGCCGATTTGCTTAAAGAAGTTAAATTGTAATAAGAGAGTAGTGAATGGAGAATGGAGAGTAGTTAAACCACTCACCGCTCACAATTCACCACTCACCATAACTAAGATATGTCAGAAGTAACAGTAGCATTAAGATACGCAAAAGCACTAATTGACCTTGCCCAAGAGCAAAACTCCCTTGAAAAGGTTAAGGATGATATGAGCTTGTTTTTGCACACTTTAAAAGCCAACCCCGAACTTAAGGCGGTTTTAAGTAACCCTATAGTATCGCACATTAAAAAGGTGAATATACTGGCCGATGTTTTTGGCACTAAGGTAGACAAGGTTACTATCCTGTTTTTTAATATTATGGTGAATAAAGGCCGTGGCGAAGTGTTATATACAACCGCCCAGGAATTTATTGGCCTGTATGATATTAAAAACCATATTACCAATGCTAAGGTAACATCAGCAGCTCCGCTTTCTGAAGCTAATAAAAAGAAGATGCTTGATGACGTGCAGCAGGCAATTGGCGGTACAGTTAAACTGGAAGCCAAGGTTGATCCTTCGCTGATTGGTGGCTTTGTACTTACAGTTGGCGACAGGCAGGTTGATACCAGCATAGCCACCAGCCTTAAACGATTGAAAAAAGATCTTGCACGCGTTGCAGTCAAATAATATTTAATATAAAAACTCTAAAATAATCTCAAAAAATGGTAGAGGTAAGACCAGACGAAGTATCAGCAATTTTGCGTCAGCAGTTAGCCGGCTTCAAGTCAGAATCTGAATTAGAAGAAGTGGGTACCGTACTCCAGGTGGGTGATGGTATTGCACGTGTTTACGGTTTAACTAAAGTGCAATCAGGTGAGCTGGTTGAATTTGATAACGGTTTACAGGGTATCGTACTAAACCTTGAAGAAGATAACGTGGGTGTGGTATTGTTAGGTAGGTCTGACGATATTAAGGAAGGCGACAACGTTAAACGTACTAACCGTATCGCATCTATTAACGTAGGTGAAGGTATGCTTGGCCGTGTTGTTGATACTTTAGGTAACCCTATTGATGGTAAAGGCCCAATTACAGGCCAAACTTATGAAATGCCTTTAGAGCGTAAAGCTCCGGGTGTTATTTACCGCCAGCCGGTAACTGAACCATTACAAACTGGTATTAAGGCTATTGATGCCATGATCCCAATTGGTCGTGGCCAGCGTGAGTTGGTAATTGGTGACAGACAAACAGGTAAAACTGCGGTTTGTATCGATACCATCATCAACCAGAAAGAATTTTATGATGCCGGCCAGCCGGTTATCTGTATATATGTAGCTTGTGGCCAAAAGGCTTCAACTGTTGCAAACATTGTACGCACATTAGAAGAGAACGGTGCTATGCCTTACTCTATTATTGTTGCGGCTAACGCATCAGACTCTGCTACAATGCAATTTTTCTCTCCGTTTGCAGGTGCTGCAATTGGCGAGTACTTCCGTGATACCGGTCGCCCGGCATTGATCGTTTATGATGATCTTTCAAAACAGGCGGTTGCTTACCGTGAGGTATCTTTATTACTTCGTCGCCCACCGGGCCGTGAGGCTTATCCGGGTGACGTGTTTTATCTGCACAGCCGTTTATTAGAGCGTGCCGCTAAAATAAATGCTAACGACAATATTGCCCAGGCAATGAACGATTTGCCAGAGTCTATTAGAGGTATTGTAAAAGGTGGTGGTTCATTAACAGCATTGCCAATTATTGAAACACAGGCAGGTGACGTATCAGCATATATCCCAACCAACGTAATTTCAATTACCGATGGCCAGATATTCCTGGAGTCGAACTTGTTCCTTGCTGGTATCCGTCCCGCAATTAACGTAGGTATCTCGGTATCACGTGTGGGTGGTAACGCGCAGATCAAATCAATGAAAAAGGTTGCTGGTACATTAAAGCTTGACCAGGCTCAATACCGCGAGCTGGAAGCTTTCTCTAAATTCGGTTCGGATTTAGATGCATCAACCAAAAACGTAATTGACAAAGGTGCACGTAACGTGGAGATCTTGAAACAAGGTCAGTACTCACCGGTATCGGTAGAAAAACAGGTAGCTATTATTTACCTGGGTACTAAAAACCTGATGCGTAGCGTACCGGTTAACAAGATCAGAGAATTTGAAGCAGAATATACCAGCCAGTTAGAGCTGCGCCACCCTGAAGTGCTGGCCGCCCTTAAAGCAGGTAAATTTGATGACCAGTTAACAGGCGTACTGGAAACAGTAGCTAAAGAACTGGCAGGAAGATATTAATTAATGTGCAGATATGCTGATGTGCAAATGTGCAGATTAGCGTATCTCCCTCAATTAATTAGTTAATTTAAAAACTCGTGTGGTACTGCAATTTGCATATCTGCACATTTGAAATTTGCACATCTTAAAGAATGGCTAATTTAAAAGAAGTAAGAAACAGGATAGCATCCGTAAGCTCAACACAGCAGATAACCAAGGCCATGAAAATGGTTTCGGCAGCTAAGTTGAAAAGGGCTACCAATGCTATTATACAATTACGCCCTTATGCTAACAAGTTGAAAGATCTGTTAGCTAACCTATCGGCAAGCTTAGAGGATGGTGCATCGCCATACCTGCAACAGCGCGAACCGGTACGTGTATTGGTAGTTGTTGTATCATCAAACCGTGGTTTGGCAGGTGCTTTTAATGCCAACGTTATTAAAACCGCCAACAACCTGATAGCTGAAAAATACAGTGAGCAGTTAAGGGCCGGCAATGTATCTATCGTTGCTATCGGTAAAAAAAGCCAGGAGTTTTTTCAGCGCCGTAAGTACAATGTTATTGGTAACAATAACGACCTGTACCTTAACCTGAACTTTATTAACGCTTCAAAAATTACCGAATCGATAATGAAGGGCTTTATTGACGGCGATTATGATCGTGTTGAACTGGTGTACAACCATTTCCGTAACGCGGCCATTCAGTACCAGGTAGCCGAGCAATTATTACCTGTTCCATTGCCGGAAGCTAAGCCTAAGGAAGAGCTGAAAACAAAGGATGCTGTTACTGAAACACAGGTTAACTACATATTGGAACCATCACAGGAAGAAATTGTAGAGCAACTGATCCCTAAGAATATTAAAATACAGTTATACCGTGCCGTTTTAGATTCAAACGCATCTGAACATGGCGCACGTATGACAGCGATGGATAAGGCAACCGAAAATGCCGGTGACCTGTTGAAAGCTTTGAAACTTTCATACAACCAGGCCCGCCAGGCAGCCATCACTACCGAGCTTACCGAAATTGTAAGCGGTGCGGCAGCATTGAGTAGTTAATTAACCTGAGCTTGTCTAAGAAATAAAAAAGGCTCTCCATTTTGGAGAGCCTTTTTTGTTTACTTATTTAAACAGCGCGTCATTGCGAGTTTTAAAATCCAGCGGCCTCTGAAGGGGGAAATGACATTTGCTGGGTCATCCTGAGCTTGTCGAAGGACGTGCGCAAAGGCCCCCCGCAATGCTTCGACAAGCTCAGCATGACCCAATTAACTAAATATGTCATAGGTAGGAGTGTAACTACGAAGCAATCTCCGATAGAAAAGTCGCCGCAAACATGTCGGGGATTGCCACGCTATCGCTCGCAATGGCATACTATGTGGTTATCGTTATCAATTCTCCGCTATTTCCTTTATTTTAACCATTGCTTTCGGCCATACATCCGATAGGAATTTTTTAAACTCTTCGGGAATTTCGTCTCCGCTAAGGTCAACCTCAAGCAGGGTTTTGTTGCCAATTTTTATCAGCGTATAATTCTCGTATGAACCTGCACAAGCTTTGGCACCCGGGGTATCATAGGTTTCTTTGCCATCAACTATTTCTCCTAACGCTTTTATCGATAAGAATTCATTGGGCACACTTTTTTCAATGACACCAAACATGCCTGCTCCCTTGTTATCAAGAAACTGCGCTTTGCTGCCTTGTTTCCAATCGGTTATAGCATGCGATCCTGCACAAAAAACATCTGTCCACTTCGGATAGTTTTCATCTGTGAAAAGCGTGTCCCAAACCTTTTCGCGCGGAGCATTAATTTCGGTTTTAAATGTTGCGTATTCCATAATCTTAGTTTTTATATAAAGTTGAATATCATTTCTATAATTTACTGGGTGTGAATGCGACAAATTCAATGGTATAATGTGACAAGTATTTTTACTTCAAATATTGCACCATGTTGGTGTATAGTATAACAAGTGTGCAGAAGATGAGACGAGTGATGGATATGTGCAATTTCCTTATAACTGGAGGGGGCTATAAGACAGGCATTTAAAGATATGGAATTAATTGTTAATAAATACTTTCCGTCATACTTGCATTTGTATAAGTACTTATATAAATTGCATTATGAATTTGTATCAAAGTTTAGGATACCTGGTTTTAGGAAGCCGCTTAAGGCGGATGAGTGAAACCTTTTTGGCCGAAATAAACCGCATTTATCAAAATGAAGGCATTGACTTTGATGCCAGCTGGTTCCCTGTGTTTTATCTGCTCTCAAAAAACGATTCTCTATCTATAAAGGAACTGAGTGAACAAACCGAGGTGTCGCATCCGGCGGCAAGTCAGCTTATTACTAATTTAAAGAGCCGTAAACTGGTAGAAACCACTGTTAGCATAGATGATGGCCGTAAGCAACTGGTGCAATTCACTGATAAAGGCCGTGCGCTGTTAAGCCAGATCCTACCCGTTTGGGATGCTATTAGCAGCAGTATGACGGAGCTTTCAGAAAGTGAACCTGCTATAACTAAACTATTACCCGCTATATCGGCATTAGAGGATACATTCCGCGCTTACAACCTTGCCGGTAAGGTGGGCGATAAACTTAACCGTATACCTCATGAATAATTTCAATTACGGTATTGACCATCTTACTATTGGCATTTGCCTGGATATTGCAGCAGGCAAAATAAAAGGGATCATTAACCATGCTGCCGCTGCCGGTATTAATACGTCATGGCGGGAGGTAGAAAAAATAGTGCATGCGCAAAAGCCCGTTTATGGTATCAATACCGGTTTCGGTCCGCTGTGCGATACAAGGATCTCTGAAAAAGACACCAGCCTGCTGCAAAGCAATATCCTGAAAAGTCATAGTGTTGGCGTGGGGAAACCCATTCCGCAGGAAATAGCCAGGCTAATGCTGATAACCAAAGTACATGCTTTGGCACAAGGTTACTCGGGCATTGCCCCGCAAACTTTAGACCGTATTATTTGGCATATTGATAATAATATTATCCCGGTAGTGCCCGAAAAAGGTTCTGTAGGTGCATCGGGAGACCTGGCGCCGCTTGCGCATTTGTTTTTGCCATTGATTGGTTTAGGCGAAGTGTTTGTTGAGGATGAGAAACATGCGGCGGGGGAAATCTTAAAAGAAAACAACTTACAACCACTGATATTGGGGCCTAAAGAAGGGCTTGCACTTATTAACGGTACACAGTTTATACTGGCGTTTGCTATAAAAGCGGTAGAGCGTTTAAATAATGCCTTAAATGTTGCAGACTTGGTTGGCGCTATGTCGCTGGAGGGCCTTATGGGCTCTGCAAGGCCTTTTGATGCAAGGCTGCACGCCATACGCCCCTACAAAGGCACAAAGCATGTAGCAAAACGATTAGCCGCCCTGTTGGATGATTCTAAGATAGGCTGCTCACATATTGATTGCGGCAGGGTACAGGATCCTTATTCCCTGCGTTGTATGCCGCAGGTGCATGGCGCGTCTCGTAATGCCTGGCTGCATCTAAAAGAGCTTACCGAAATAGAGCTGAATTCTGTTACTGATAATCCTATAATTTTTAATGCCGATGATACCATAAGCGGCGGTAACTTTCATGGGCAGCCATTAGCCCTGCCTTTAGATTATGCCACTGTAGCCGCTGCCGAGCTAGGCAACATTGCCGACCGCCGCTGTTACCTCATGAGCGAAGGCCGTTACGGGTTACCGAAACTGTTAACGGATGATGCCGGGTTAAACTCCGGGTTAATGATACCGCAGTACACTACAGCCGCTTTGGTAACCGAGAATAAAACCATGTGTTTTCCGGCAAGTGCCGATAGCGTGCCCACTTCATTAGGGCAGGAAGATCATGTATCTATGGGCTCCATCAGCGGGCGCAAACTACACATGGTGCTGGAGAATATTGAGTATATACAAGCTATTGAATTGCTTTATGCAGCACAGGCGCTTAATTTTAGAAGGCCGTTACAAAGCACCCCGGTTATTGAGGCCTGCCACCAGCTGGTTAGGCAGCATGTTCCCTTTATAAAAGAGGATCGCATTTTTGCGGAGGACATTAACGCCCTACATCAATTAATTATAAGCGGAGAGTTTCAATCGGTGGCAACTGAGGCCGCTCAAAAACATAACATCAATCTGAATGACGATGACGAATTCGGAATTTATTAAAACATACGCCAGCCACCCGGTGTACAAAGCGCCGGTTGGTAACCAACTGCACGCTAAAAGCTGGCAAACAGAAGCGCCGCTGCGCATGCTCCTTAATAATCTTGATGGGCAGGTTGCCGAAAACCCCGATGAGTTGGTGGTTTACGGCGGTATAGGGCAGGCAGCGCGCAACCCGGAATCGTTAAGGAAGATCATAGAATTGTTGCTGGAGCTGGATGAAGATCATTCACTGTTGGTGCAGTCGGGTAAGCCGGTGGGTATTATCCGCAGTCACCCGCAGGCGCCGAGGGTTTTGATAGCTAACAGTAACCTGGTACCTGCATGGGCAACCTGGGAACATTTTAATAAACTGCGGGCAGATGGATTGATGATGTACGGCCAAATGACCGCTGGGAGCTGGATCTATATTGGTACGCAAGGCATTCTGCAAGGCACCTATGAAACTTTTGTAGAAGCGGGCCGCCAGCATTTTAATGCCGATTTAACGGGCAAGCTGATAGTAAGTGCAGGGTTAGGTGGTATGGGTGGCGCGCAACCATTGGCCGCTACCATGGCAGGCGCCGTTTTTTTAGGTGCCGATGTGGATGTAACACGCATCCAAAAACGATTGGACAGTAAATACATAGATAGGTTAACCCATTCTTATGACGAGGCGATAGTATGGGTAAAAGAGGCTATGGCTAAAGGTGAAACTTTATCTGTAGGCCTGGTAAGCGATGCCGGCGATATGCTGGAAAGGTTGATTGCAGACGGCATTGTGCCCGATATGGTAACCGACCAAACTTCGGCACATGACCCTTTGAACGGGTACATACCGAACGGATTAACATTACAACAAGCAGCCGGTCTGCGTAAAGCGGATGCCGAAGAATATAAACGCCTTTCATTAAAAAGTATGGCGCGGCACGTTGGCTTTATGCTGCAACTGCAAAAGCTGGGTTCTGTAACATTTGATTATGGCAATAACCTGCGGGAATTTGCCAAACAGGGCGGCGAACAAAACGCTTATGATTTCCCCGGCTTTACACCGGCTTTTATCCGCCCTTTGTTTTGCGAGGGGAAGGGGCCATTCAGGTGGGTTGCCCTATCCGGCGATCCTGAAGATATTTACACAACAGACCGGGCGCTGATGGAAGCTTTCCCGGAAAATAAACCACTCATCAACTGGTTGGAGAAAGCACAAAAACAGATCGCTTTTCAGGGATTACCTGCCCGTATCTGCTGGTTAGGCATGGGCGAACGTGAAAAAGCAGGATTGATATTTAATGAGCTGGTAGCAAGCGGCAAAGTAAAAGCGCCAATTGTAATCGGTCGCGATCATTTGGATTGCGGCTCGGTAGCATCGCCAAACAGAGAAACCGAATCCATGAAAGATGGCTCAGACGCGGTATCAGACTGGCCATTGCTAAACCTAATGGCGAATACATCGGGCGGTGCAACATGGGTATCATTCCATCATGGTGGCGGGGTAGGTATGGGATATTCTCAACATGCCGGTATGGTAGTAGTAGCCGATGGCACCGAACGCGCCGCTATCTGCCTGAAACGGGTGCTGCATAACGATCCTGCAATGGGCATCTTCCGCCATACCGATGCCGGATATGACAAGGCAAGTGAATGGGCAGATAGGTTTGGGTTGAAGGTTTGGTAGTTCGGTTGGTGAGTGGAGAATGGTTGATTGGAGAATAGTTGGAAAGCGACTTAGTAAATGACCCGTCATTGCGAGTTTTAAAATCCGGGGCCTCTGAAGGGGAAATGACATTTGCTGGGGTCATCCTGAGCTTGTCGAAGGACGTGCGCAAAGGCCCGCCCGCGATGCTTCGACAAGCTCAGCATGACCCAGCGCTTATAATAAACAATATATGGAAAAACTAATAGGTCCGTTCACGCAAATTATTCCCTTAACAGGTCTGCCGTTAAAAGGCGCCTTAAAGGATGAACAATTACACATTATCCCGCAAGGTGGTGTGTTGGTTGGAGATGGACTAATATTAGCCGTTGGTGATTTTGAAGAAATAAGAAAAGCTAATCCCCGGGTACAGATAGAAGAAATTGAGGGCGGGCAAGTGCTATTGCCCGGTTTTATAGATTGTCATACACATATTTGTTTTGCCGGTAACCGGGCAAAAGATTATGCCCTGCGTATTGCGGGTAAAACATATTTAGAAATAGCCCAATCAGGCGGCGGGATCTGGGATACAGTGACCCAAACACGAGCCGCTGATGAAAATACTTTAATTAATTTGTTGATGCAACGAGCCAACAGGCACCTTGCCGAAGGGGTAACTACCATAGAGGTTAAAAGTGGTTATGGCCTGAGTTTGGAAGAGGAGTTAAAGCAGTTGCGGGCTATCCGGGCAGCATCAACCCAAACTAAGGCACATTTGGTTTCTACCTGCCTTGCCGCTCACATGGTGCCAAAGGATTTTATTGGATCGCAACAGGAATATTTGGATAATGTGGTTAACGAACTGCTGCCGGTAATTAAAAAAGAAAACCTTACTAACCGCATAGATATTTTCATTGAACAAAGCGCTTTTAGTGCAGATAATGCTTTAGTTTATCTTAATAAGGCCAAACGAATGGGTTTTGATGTTACTATTCATGCCGACCAGTTTACTCCCAGTGGCAGTGTGGTTGCAGTAATAGCCGGTGCGGTATCTGCCGATCATTTGGAAACATCCGGCGAAGCCGAAATAAGATTATTAGCCAATTCAAATACCGTTGCTGTAACCTTGCCGGGTGCATCATTAGGTTTAGGGATGCCATATGCACCTGCACGGAAATTGCTTGATGCCGGCGCATGCCTCGCTATTGCCAGCGATTGGAACCCCGGCTCGGCCCCAATGGGCGATCTGCTGATGGAGGTTGCTGTAATGAGTGCCGCCGAAAAATTGTGCGCTGCTGAGGTGTTTGCCGGGTTAACATATCGCGCGGCGGCGGCTTTAAAAATAAATAACCGTGGTATATTAGCACAGGGAATGCTGGCAGATATGCAGGCTTATCCATGCGCCGATTACCGCGAAATATTATACTATCAGGGGAAGATGAAGCCAAGCCGTGTTTGGGTTGGCGGCAATTACTAAGTGGGGGCAGTACGATTCCTTCCTTGGGGAAGGAGGAGGTAGGGGTTTATTAAACTTTATAAGTTACCGGCTGGGGAACCCCTCCCTGCCAATGCACCATCCAATACGCCCCTCCCGTGGGGAGGGAATAAAAGACTAATAAACCATTGATTCAATAACCAATGACAAAACTAATAGAATGTGTACCCAATTTTAGCGAAGGTGTAAACCCGGCTATTATTAAACAGATCACCGGCGAAATTGAAACGGTTGAAGGTGTAAGACTTTTAAATGTTGACCCCGGTAAGGCAACAAACCGCACCGTGGTAACTTTTGTTGGTGAACCTGAAAAGGTGATTGAGGCGGCGTTTTTAGCCATTAAAAAAGCAGGTGAGCTGATTGATATGAGCAAGCACAAAGGCGAGCACCCAAGAATGGGCGCAACCGATGTTTGTCCGCTTATACCGATAGCCAATATTACAATGGAGGAAACGGCTGAGTATGCAAGGCAGTTAGCTAAGCGTGTGGGTGAGGAATTGCGCATCCCGGCTTATTTATATGAATATGCACAGGCTGATAAAAGCCGCAGCAACCTTTCCATTATCAGGGCGGGTGAGTATGAAGGTTTTTTCAAAAAGATAAAATTACCGCAATGGGCACCAGATTTTGGCCCTGCAGAAAACGATGTTAAGCGGGGAGCAACCGTAATTGGCGCACGCGATTTTTTGATAGCTTATAACGTAAACCTCAACACCACATCAACCCGCAGGGCAAATGCCATTGCTTTTGATGTACGCGAGGCAGGCCGCGTAATGCGTGAAGGCGACCCGGTAACCGGTAAGATAATTACTGATGAAAATGGTAAACCAAAGTCTATCTCCGGTTCATTAAAAAGTGTGAAGGCTATTGGATGGTATATTGAAGAGTACGGCATCGCCCAAATCTCCATGAATTTAACCAACATTGAGGTTACGCCTATTCATGTGGCGTTTGATGAGGTTTGTACAAAAGCTGCCGAGCGTGGCATCCGTGTAACAGGAAGTGAACTGGTAGGATTGATCCCATTGAAAGCCATGCTGGATGCCGGTAAATATTTCCTGCGGAAGCAACAGCGGTCAGTAGGGGTAAGTGATAGTGAGTTGATCAGGATCGCTATTAAATCAATGGGGCTGGATGAATTGGGCTCCTTCAACCCACGTGAACGGATCATTGAATATTTATTGCAGGATGCGAATGCAGGCAAATTAGCAGGTATGACCCTCACCGCTTTTGCAGATGAAACCGCGAGTGAAAGCCCTGCACCGGGCGGCGGTTCAATATCTGCCTATATGGGAGCATTAGGGGCGTCGCTGGCTACGATGGTGGCTAACTTGTCATCCCACAAAAAAGGGTGGGATAGCCGGTGGGAGGAATTTAGCAACTG
Organism: Mucilaginibacter sp.; assembly: GCF_041660805.1. Classification (GTDB taxonomy): domain Bacteria; phylum Bacteroidota; class Bacteroidia; order Sphingobacteriales; family Sphingobacteriaceae; genus Mucilaginibacter. Next base: position 64,578 of record NZ_JBAZVP010000023.1, read on the forward strand.
GGCGGAGAAGGGCCAGGCCTACAAAGATGAGCTGCTAAAATTAGTAGACCTTGATACTGCCGCTTTTAATAAGATCATGGAAGCATTCAGTTTGCCAAAATCAAACGATGAAGAAAAATCTGCCCGGGATAAAGCCATACAGGATGCAACCCGTTATGCAATAGAGATTCCTTTTAAGGTAATGGAGACTTCCCTTGAAAGCTTAACACTGATAAAAGCTATGGTAGAGACCGGTAACCCCAATTCTGTAACGGATGCAGGTGTTGCAGCCCTTTGCGCACGATCTGCCGTATTAGGCGCTTTTATGAATGTGAAGATCAATGCGTCGGGCTATAAGGATAAGGTTTTTGTTGATGATGTTATCAGCAAGGGAACGGAGATAGAAAAACAAACGATTGCTTTAGAGGAAGAGATAATAGCATTAGTGAATAGCAAGATAAGTTTGTAATCTATCCTTGTTATATTTGCCTCATGCTGATATCTGAACCCGCCCTTCGTGCTTTTACCCAAAATATTTTTATAGCAATGGGCTGCAGCCAGGCCCATGCTGCATTAGCGGCTGATGTATTGCTAAAATCAGATCTGCGGGGAATTGACTCGCACGGGGTGGCGCGTTTAAGCGGTTATACGCGGCTTTGGGAAAAACAGCGCATCAATACCAATCCCGATATTAAGATTGTTCACGAAACAGCTACCACAGCTACTGTTGATGGCGATGCGGGCCTGGGCCTGGTAGTTGCGCCCTTTGCTATGCAAATAGCGATAGAAAAGGCAGAAAAATATGGCTCGGGATGGGTATCAGTACGTAACTCCAACCATTTTGGCATTGCGGGATACCATTCGCTAATGGCGGTTGAAAAAGATATGATAGGCTTTGCCATGACTAATGCGAGCCCGCTGGTTGCGCCTACTTTTTCAAATGAACGCTTACTGGGTACCAACCCCATGTGCTATGCATTCCCGGCAGGTAAGTATCCCCCGGTAATTATTGATATGGCTACATCCGCGGCAGCGAACGGTAAGCTTGAAATAGCCCAGCGCAGTGGTAAGCAAGTGCCCGAAGGCTGGATACAGGATAAACAAGGTAATTACACTACCGATCCGCATGCTTTAAAAACAGGTGGGGCATTATTGCCCCTCGGTAGCGACAGGGAGCATGGCAGCCACAAAGGGTTTGGCTTAAGCGCAACGGTCGATATACTTTCCGGCGTTTTGTCGGGTGCCAATTATGGCCCCTGGGTGCCGCCTTTTGTAGCGTTCCTTGAACCGCCGGTTAACCCGCCGGGGAAGGGTTTGGGGCATTTTGTAGGCGCAATGCGGGTAGACGGTTTTCGCCCTGCGGATGAGTTTAAGGCTGATATGGATAACTGGATAAGCCGTTTCAAATCATCAACCACTATTGATCCTGCCCAAAAAGTGATCATTCCCGGCGAACCGGAACTTGAAGCAGAAACCGATAGAATAAAGAACGGCATCCCGCTGGTGGATGCCGTTGTAAACGATTTGAATGAATTGGCTGTAAAGTTTAAAATTGAGCCCCTATCATTTAGTTTTTAATGTAATTGTAGCTGGTTTTAAACCCTCGGCTGTAGCGGTAAAAGTAATATCACCGGGTGTTTCGCGGCCCTTTATTATAGCAAGCGCCAGGCCGTTAAAAGCCTTCCTGTTATCTGCCCTAAAGCTATCGTGACTAACCGGATCGCCATTATCTACCGACACCAGGCTCCCTCCGGCAACTGCAAATTTGACCCTGTTATCTGCATTTGGCACAATGTTACCGGCCTTGTCTAATATTCGTACGGTGATAAATGACAGGTCTTTACTACCAGCATTAATAATTTTTCTATCGGCAATAAGTTCAATTTTAGCAGGGGCGCCCGCGGTATGGATCTCCTTTGTTAAAACTACCGTGCCGTTTTTGCGGGAAACCGCCTTAATAGTTCCCGGTTCAAATTTTAAGCGCCACATTACGTGCAGGTCGTCGCCGGTTTTATTTTTTACACCCATTGATTTTCCGTTCAGAAACAGCTCCACTTCATCAGCATTATTATAGTAGGCCCACACGTCAACGGTTTTGCCGGGCTCCCAGTTCCAGTGCGGAAATAGGTGCAGCACCGGTTTGTTTGTCCACTCGCTTTGGTACATGTAGTAAACATCTTTAGGGAAACCCGCCAGATCAATAATTCCAAAATAGGAACTGCGCGATGGCCATTTGTAAGGGGTTGGTTCACCTAAGTAATCAAAGCCCGTCCATATATACATCCCGGATAGGAAATCAAACTTTTTCATCACCTTCCAGGTCTCTTCATGGGTTGAACCCCAGTAGGCCGATACATTATCATAAGCCGAAACGGTATTATCGGGGTTGCCTTTAAAGTCTTTGGTATCCCATGAGGGTGGCCACCTGCGGATGCTATCTGATGGCATATCATAATGCCCCCTTGTTTGCAATGCTGAATTAGTTTCAGTAGCTATAAATTTTTTACCCGGATAACGTTTATGAAAAGATTCATAATCCTGATGATGATAATTATAACCTATCAGGTCAAGAGCGCCGGAGGCGATGAGATTATTATGCGTTTGCGGTTCATTATTTGCCGCGGTAATTGGGCGTGTAGTATCTAAATTATGCACTATGCCTGCCAGTTCACGGGCAATGTTCCTGCCGGAGGTATCTGTTTTGCTGAACTGCTCAACAATTTCGTTGCCAATGCTCCAAATAAAAACTGATGGATGGTTACGGTCGCGCAGTAATTGATCCTCCAGGTCGCGCTTGTGCCACTCATCCCAGTAAAGGTGATAATCGTATTTATTCTTTTGCATCTTCCACATATCAAAAGCTTCGTCCATTACAATAAAGCCCATCTTGTCGCAAAGGTCAAGCAACTCAGGCGCAGGCGGGTTGTGTGATGTACGGATGCCATTACAACCCATTGCCTTTAAAATTTGCAGCTGGCGTTCCAAAGCACGGGTATTAACGGCAGCTCCCAGGCTCCCCAGATCATGGTGATCACAAACACCTAATATTTTTAAGGGCTCTCCGTTCAGCAGGAAGCCTTTATCAGCATCAAACTCAAAATAACGGATGCCCAAAGGCGTGGTATACTCATCCACTTTATTTGTTCCTATAAATACCTGTGTAACCACCTTGTACAGATATGGCCTGTTCACCAACCAAAGGTTTGGCTTTACTACTTTAAGCTTATTACTTAACGTAGCAGTGGTATCAGCCCATTGTTGGGCAGAAGGAACACCACCACCAGTAGAAACAATTTTATTTTCGGCATCATAAATTAGCACCTGGGTACGGTAATGTGCATGAGCAGGGTTTTTAACTTTTACATCTATAGCTACAGTTGCAGAATCGGCGTTTACTTTGGGTGTTGTTACGTATGTTCCCCAATGGTCAATTGCAGTTTTGTTTGTAGTAACCAGCCATACATTACGGTAAATGCCCGAACCCGAATACCAGCGTGAATTGGGCTGTTCCTGATTGTTTACTTTAACAGCGATCACATTTGTTCCGCCAAAATTTAAATAAGGGGTTAACTCATATCGGAAAGAGATATATCCGTTGGGCCTGAAACCTAAATGGTGCCCGTTTATCCAAACATCGCTATGCTGGTAAACGCCATCAAAATCAATATAAACCAATTTGTTTTTTGATGCGGCCGGTACGGTAAATGTTTTACGATACCAACCAATTCCACCCGGTAAAGCACCGCCCTCTTGCGTGGCAGGGTTATCTTTGTTGAATTCACCCTCTACGCTCCAATCGTGCGGCAGGTTGAGGGTTCGCCAGCTTTTATCATTTGCCGTTTTCTTTTCGGCAGATGCAACATTGCCTAAATGGAATTTCCAGCCTTTGTCAAAATCAGCAACCGTCCTGCTTGTTTGTTGTGCATAAAGCGTTAAAGACGAGAAAATAACAACCATAAAAGCGATAACTTTTATGGAGAGTTTGTGTAAAGATGAATTCATTTGGTAAGCAATTGGCCAAAAAGTAATTAAATTGACATATTAAAGTTACGCGGATATATTAATAAACCAAATGGGTGGCGCTTTCGTTTATACGTACAATATGAACATACAAAAAATAACATTTGGCAGCGGTTGCTTTTGGTGCACCGAAGCAATATTTCAGACAGTTAAGGGCGTAAAAAAAGTAGAATCGGGCTATATGGGTGGCACTACTAAAAACCCTACCTATGCGGATATATGCAATGGTGATACCGGCCATGCAGAAGTGATTGGTTTGGAATATGATGCCGATGAAGTGACATTTGAAGAACTATTGCTGATATTTTTTAAAACCCACGATGCTACTTCTTTAAACAGGCAGGGCAATGATGTGGGCACACAGTACCGGTCGGTAATTTTTTATTATACCGATGAGCAACGGGCGAAAACCGAAGCCATGATAGCAAGGTTTACCCAAGAAAAAGTATTTGATAAACCTATTGTTACCGAAGTTAGCCCTGCGGCTGAATTCTACAAGGCCGAAGATTATCACCAAAATTATTTTAACGATAACCCATCTAAGTCTTATTGCGCTTTTGTGATACAGCCTAAATTAAATAAGTTTGCCAAAGAGTTCACCGAAAAAATAAAGCCTGAGCTTTTATAAAAGGTGTTTTTTATGGAGATATGAAAAAACTATGGCTTAGCCTGCTGGCATGTTCCTTATTGTTTGGCGCCTGCTCAACAGTTAAAAAAACAGACAGCACATCCATTACTAACGGTGGCAAAGTATGGTCGTCACTTTGGCAGCAACGTGCGGCAGAGTATAAAGCACTGTGTTTTCAAGCTTATAATTTAGCAAAGCTGCGCTTGGATGAGGCCATTAAGCAACCCGGCGCAAAACCGCTTGCCGTAGTTACTGATATTGACGAAACCGTTTTAGATAATAGTCCGTATGATGCCATGCGGGCCATTAATAACCAGGATTATGATCCTAAAACCTGGAAGTTGTGGACTGCCAAAGCACAGGCAGATACCGTTCCCGGCGCACCGGCATTTTTTAAATACGCGGCATCAAAAGGGGTAACTGTATTTTATATTACCAACCGTGATGAAGACGAACGGGCTGCAACGCTTAAAAACCTGCAACTATACAGTTTGCCCAATGCCGATGATGCGCACTTGTTTTTAAGACAAGCATCGTCAAGTAAAGAGAGCCGCCGGCAGCAGGTACTTAAAACACACAATATTGTTTTGCTTTGCGGCGATAACCTGCCCGATTTTGACCTGCTTTATGACAACCACCCTAACGAGCAAAACCGGGAGGCCGTTACCCAGCAGCTAAAGAAAGAATTTGGCAGCCGTTACATTGTTATCCCCAACCCATCATACGGCGATTTTGAAGGCGCTGTGTTTAATAACAACTACAAGCTTACCAACGCGCAAAAAGATTCGGTAATACGGTCAAAGGTGAAGATAGATAAGCAGTGGGCTGTATTAAGTTTATGTTAAGCGGTGTGTTTTACTCAAAGCATTATGTAATTTTGGGTACAACGCTATCTAAATGAAACGTAAACTTATACTTTGCACAGCTGCTTTAGCAGTAACATTCCAATCATTTTCGCAAACCCCCGGTAAAATTGAAAAAACGGGCCAGGTATTACTGCCTAACGGCTGGAAACTAAACCCGGCAGGGCGGTCTTTACCACTTGGCGATCTGCCTTTGAACATGCAGTTATCTTCATCGGGCAAGTTCTTGGCTGTAACCAATAATGGCCAAAGCACTCAATCAGTCCAACTAATTGATCCGCGCAGCGAGAAACTGCTGGATGAAAAAGTACTGGGCAAATCATGGTACGGCATTGCGTTTAGTAAAGACGAAAGCAAACTTTATGCATCCGGCGGAAATGATAACGTGATCCTCACTTTCAATATTACCGATAATAAACTGGGCAAGCCCGATACTATTAAACTGGGCAAGCCCTGGCCAAATAAAGTAGGGCCAACAGGTATAGCTGTAAATAAGGCCAATACGCGCTTATATAACGTAACTAAAGAGGATAGCACCCTTTACATTATTGAGCCCGATAAGCGCAGTATTCTTAGCAAAGTAAAGCTTAGTGCCGAAGCTTATAGCTGTGTTTTATCGCCCGATGAAAAAACCGTTTACATTTCTTTATGGGGAGGAGATAAGGTAGCCTTTTATAATACCGAAACACAAAAGATTAGCAGTATTAATACGGGCAGCCATCCTAACGAGTTATTGCTGAACAAAAAAGGCACCCTGCTTTTTGTTGCTAACGCTAATGATAACTCGGTATCTATTATTAATACGGCTACCCATAAAACTATCGAAACGGTATCAACCGCATTATATCCTACAAAGTTAAGCGGGTCAACTACTAATGGGTTCGCGCTATCAGCAAACGAAAAAACGCTTTACATTGCCAATGCTGATAACAATTGCCTGGCTGTATTTGATGTATCAAAGCCCGGCAGCAGCCAAAGCCGCGGTTTTATTCCGGTAGGCTGGTACCCAACAAACGTTAAAATGCTGGGCAACAAAATACTGGTAAGCAATGGCAAAGGCTTTACTTCAATGGCTAACCCGCAGGGCCCGCAGCCGGTTAAAAAAGCAGATAACAGCGGTTACCAAAAAGGTGCTATAAATAGCCGCGAGCAATATATTGGCGGCCTGTTTAAAGGAACATTATCTTTTATAGATGTACCCAATGATATAAAGCTGAAAGCATATACCAAACAGGTTTACGCCAATACACCCTTCACCAATAAAATAACAGCACTGGCGCCGGGCGAAGCGGGCAACCCTATCCCACGTAAAAAGGGCGATGTATCTCCCATTAAGCATGTATTTTACATTATTAAAGAAAACCGCACCTATGACCAGGTAATGGGCGATGTGGCTGCGGGCAATGGTGATACTTCTTTATGCATATTTGGTAAAAAAGTTACTCCAAACCTTCATGCAATAGCCAATGAGTTTGTTTTGCTGGATAACTTTTATGTAGATGCCGAAGTAAGTGCCGATGGCCATAACTGGAGCATGGCTGCATATGCTACAGATTTTGTTGAGAAAACCTGGCCTACCAGTTACGGCGGCCGTGGGGGCACTTATGATTTTGAAGGCACCCGTAAGGCAGCCTATCCGCGAGATGGCTTTATTTGGGATTACTGTAAAAGGGCAGGCGTAACTTACCGTACTTACGGCGAATTTGCTGAGGGGGGAGCCAAACCATCAACCAGTCTTAAATCTTTAGAGGGTCATTACTGCAAGCAGGCACCCGGGTTTGATATGAATATTAAAGACATTACCCGTGTAGAGATCTGGGCGCATGATTTTGATTCGCTTTTAACAAAAAATGCGGTTCCGCAGTTTAATACCATCCGCTTATCAAATGACCATACCAGCGGGCAGCGCAAGGGAGCCATTACGCCTATAGCCGCAGTGGCAGATAATGATTTGGCTGTTGGCCAGTTTATTGAACACCTATCTAACAGCCCTATCTGGAAAGAATCTGTAGTGTTTGTGTTAGAAGATGATGCCCAAAACGGCCCCGACCATGTTGACGCGCACCGTTCGCCGGTGTTTGTTGCCGGCCCTTATGTTAAGCGCAATGCAGTTATAAACAGTATGTACTCTACATCTGGCGTACTGCGCACTATCGAGCTTATTTTGGGCTTACCGCCAATGAGCCAGTATGATGCGGCTGCTATGCCTTTATACGAGTGTTTTACAGCAAAACCTAATCTTTCTCCATATATTGCCAAGGCGGCACAAGTTAACCTGGAGCAACGTAATGTTGCGGTTAACGAAAGCAGCAAGCGTTCTGAATCTTTTAACTTAGCAAAAGAAGATTCCGCGCCAGACCTTGACTTGAACGAGGTGGTTTGGAAATCTGTTAAAGGGGAAAATTCCATTATGCCTGCACCAAAACGGAGCGCATTTGTTATTTTAGAGAAGAAAAAGAAACAGGATGATGATTGATTTGTTGATATCCTTTAAAACCATCACATAGAATGACGATTCTCGAAAACGAATTCCTTAAAGTAGCTATTGCCGCTAAGGGCGCCCAGCTTTCATCATTTTACAATAAACAAACCGGTACCGAGCAGCTTTGGCAGGCAAATGCCAGCGTTTGGCCCTGGCATGCACCCAATCTTTTCCCTATTGTTGGCCAGTTAAGTAATGATGAGTTATTGGTTGATGGTAAAACATACCCCATGAAAAGACATGGTTTTGCGCGCCAGTCTGAGTTTATTTTGTTGGAGGGTGATGATGCACACGCATCGTTTTCTTTGCCAAATTGCGAAAAAACGCTGGAGGTTTATCCTTATAAATTCGATTTTCAGGTAATGTACACCTTGATAGAGAACGCGTTACGGGTAACTTATAAATTGATTAATCGCGATAAAAAAACGGTTTACTTTTCTGTAGGCGGCCACCCGGCATTTAATGTGCCTTTTCATTCAGGTGAAAATTACGAGGACTATTACATTGAATTTGAAACAAACGAAAATCTAGAAACCCATTTACTTACCGCCGATGGGGTTTTTAATGGAGAAACCCACACCGTATCAACGCCCAACAAAAAATTGCCTTTAACCCGCGATATGTTTGCTGCCGATGCACTGGTATTTAAAAATTTAACATCGCGGATGGTGACCATCAGGAGCATCAGGCATGACGAGACGTTATCGGTTGAGTTCCCGCATTTTAATTACCTGGGGCTTTGGGCCAAACCCGGCGCCGATTTTGTATGCATTGAACCATGGCTGGGCTGCGCCGATAGTACAGGCGATAAAAAAGATATTAAGCATAAAGAGAACATTCAGAAAGTAGTTACAGGGCATGTTTTTGAGGCCTCTTTTTTTATAAGTATTTAAAAAAGACGTTGATTTATTTATCGTACAAAAAAAAGGGCTCCTGTTCAGGAGCCCTTTTTTTTGTACTTATTGATGTTATTTTTTTAAAAATTTCTAATTTCCTTTAAATTTTATCCTTTTTTTCTTCCTTTAACACAGGGTGATCAAACGTGGAAAGTTCTTTGTGGTTGCCCATTAATTGGTCAAATATTACCACCTCGTTAATACCTTTTTTTAACCAAACGGCAGGCACGTACAAAGTTTGCTGCGGGCCAATGTTCCAGTATTTGCCCAGGTTGTGCCCGTTCACAAAAACAAAGCCTTTGCCATAACCGTGCATATCCAGATAGGTATCGCCGGTGCCACGTAATGAGAAGGTGCCCCGATATAATGCAGGTTGCAGCTCCTCTTCATTTTGCGCGGGCAAATATTTAAACCCGGCTGTTGTAGTGAACGGGAACTGGTACATTTTCCAGCCGGTGAGTTCCTGGCCGTTTAGCGTTACCTGTTCGGTTATGCCCTGGCGGTTATCAGTTAAGTATGGGCCATAGTTGATGCGGCCATTATTCTCTACTAAAATATCAAGTACACTATTGGCCGTTGGGCTGTTGAGTTGTAGGGAGTCCTGTTTTAACCTTCTATCCAGCACACTTATGAGTTTGCCGTTCAGATAAACGGTTGCATAATCACGCAATTCTTTGATCTTTAGCAAACCGCTGGCCGCATCTTTTAAGGTAGTGCGATAAAGTACAAAACCATACCCCTGGTCCAAATCTTCAAAGCTCATTGGTTTTTCGGCCTCTATAGGTTTACCTAAGTTGCTGAACAGGTTAGCCGTTCCTGATATTTTTATTACCTCTAATGCGTAGGTGCGTTTTTTCTTTTCAGGCACTTCGGGCAGTGTTACGCCTGCTGGCAAATGTTTGGCAATAACCGCCCTTAGCTTGTAAAATTTGGGGGTTGGGTTACCGGCTTCGTCTAATGGCGCATCATAATCATAGCTGGATGTTTGCGGAGCATATGCCTCGTTTTTGTTCATGTTGGCGCCGTTCATAAAATCGCGGGTGGTACCGCCATGAAACATATACATGTTGATAGAAATGCCCGCCGACAAAACCTCATCCAACTTCTTAGCATCCTGATCGGCATTGCTGCCGCCGTGTGGTTTGCCCCAGTTATCAAACCAACCGGGATACCATTCGGCTATATAATAAGGGCCTTTACCGTTATGATATTTATTAATAAGCTCTTTTACTTTAACCGGATTGTCCTCGCCGTTAACGGCAGGCAGGTAGCCCGGCAAATAACCCGCAGGCATTTGGGTTGGCCCATCGCAGGTAAACAGTAAGCCATCAAACCCGGCCTCACGGAAGATCTTTTGGTTAAGGTCCAGGTATTCTTTGTCGTTACTGTACGAGCCGTATTCGTTCTCTAACTGCACCATTAAAATATTGCCGCCGTGGTTTACCTGTAAAGGTGCCAGCTGCTTGCCTACTTCCATCATGTAATTGCGGTAAGCGTTTACAAAAGCGGCGTCTTTACTGCGTACCTTAAGATTTTTGTCTTTTAACAACCACCACGGGTAGCCGCCAAATTCCCATTCGGCACATACGTAGGGGCTTGGGCGCATTACCACCCACAGGCCTTCTTCTTTGGCTATGCGCACAAATTCGGCAATGTCATTATTGCCTGTAAAATCATACTTGCCCTGCACCGGCTCATGGGCGTTCCAAAAAACGTAGGTGGCAATGGTGTTTAAGCCCATTGCTTTGGCCATTTTCATGCGTTCGCGCCAATATTCGCGCGGGATGCGGGTATAGTGCATTTCGCCGGAGATCATTTGCAGCGGTTTCCCGTCAAGCAAAAAATCGTTATCACCAAAAGCAAATGTATGGTTTACAGTTTGGGCATTGCCAGCCGTAAGTACACCGAAAAATAAAACACAGTAAACTAATAACCTTTTAAGCATATCTCTTTCACAATTAAAATAATCCCAGCTGCCCTTTGTCGTCTATCTCAATATCATCCGGGTTGGTTATCTCAAAATCAATTTTCTTTTTTTGTAATTCTGTAGATTGGCCCGGTGAATCTGCAGATTGCTGCTCTGTTGATTCCACAGATTGCTCCGGTGGCTTTACAGATGCTGTTGGTTCAACTGGTTTATCTTCAACGGATGGATCACCTGTTAATTGTGACGTTACTGCAGGTGCAGCGTCAGTTACTTGTTTATCTTCGCCTGTGAGGGTTATTTCTGTATCTTCTATGGTATCAGGTGCCGGGTCTGGTACATCTTCGGCATCGTCATGTTCGGCTATCAGTTCAACACTTTTTACCTGGTGAACAGAGAGGCGGTTACCCATAGCCTTCATGCCTTTAATATCAATCAGGTCGGTAAGGTTTAGCTCTGCCATTTCAGATACTAAAGCTTTTCCTTTCAACTGCTCTATTTTAACAACCGCTTGTGCCGCGCCTGATATCAATACCAGTTTTGAGCCCGGCTCTTCGCTGATAATGCTGGTTTGCCTGCCTATAACGGTGTTCTCAAACACAAAGCGCTTAACCATGTAGTTTTTTGATTTGCCATCGTAATGCACTACCGAGAAAACTTTAGCCGGATCATATTTTTCTATCAGGATCATCTTATCATCAAAGTGATTGTTAAGATCAAAACTGGTTAGTTCATATAAGCCATTGCTCAGAACATTTAATATGCGGTCGTCGCCATCAAATTCGCCCAGGTATTTACCACGACTATCAGCATTTAACCGTTTTAAGATGTCATCATACCAAATTTTACGACCGGCCAATGTAGAGATCCCTTTGCTTTTCAGGATCACCTTTTTAACCGGGTACTTGGTAACCATGTTACCTATAGAGTTACGGCCTTTTATAGCCAATGCCGCAAAATCTTCATCGAAGTTTAGCTTTTTAAGCTTTGCATGAGGTTTCAATTGAACGGTCACAATCTCGGCCTCGCCGTTAGGGTTTGCGGTGAAATAAAGCATCTTTGAGCCTTTGCTGCCCTTGGTAAGGTCATATTCCTTATCGCGGGTAACACCTGTTACCGAGAAACGCTTGATATAGCTTACACCGCTTTGCCCGTCTTTATAGATCATGTTATAAACGGTGCGCTCATCGTTTTTCTTGAATACGGCAACGTGCTCAATATCCTTTCCAACAAAAACCTTATCCTGCACTTTGGTCACAATAAACCGGCCATCGCCCCGGAAAACAATAATCTCATCAATATCAGAGCAATCGCAAACAAACTCGTCCTTTTTTAAGCCCGAGCCTATGAAACCATCTTCGCGGTTCACATATAGTTTAACATTGGCCAATGCTACCTGCGAGGCCTCAACCCTGTCAAATGTGCGCAGTTCTGTTTTGCGCTCGCGGCCCTTGCCATACTTCTCTTTCAGTTTATCAAACCAGGCAATGGTGTAATCGGTAAGGTGCTTTAAGTGATTTTTAACCGTTTTAATTTCAGCTTCAAGCGTTTTGATCTGCTCGTCCGTTTTCTTTACATCAAAACGGGTAATGCTGCTCATTGGTTTATCAATCAGCTTCTTGTAATCATCGGGCAGTATGGTACGATAAAACTGCGGAAAGAACGGCTCAAACAAGCGGTTCAGCACGGTCAATACCCCCTCAAAATCTGATGAACTTTCATAGTCGGGGTGTTTGTACATCCCCTCCTGTATAAATATTTTTAAGAGCGAACTGAAGAAGATCTTCTCCATTAACTCTTTCAGCCTTATTTCCAGTTCCTGTTTAAGCAGCTCTTTGGTAAAGAACGTGCTTTCGGTAAGCATATCGTTCACACTCATAAAGCGCGGCTTATCGCTCTGTATTACGCAGGTATTAGGCGATATGGATACTTCGCAATCGGTAAAGGCGTAAAGCGCGTCTATAGTAACATCGGGCGAAATTCCCGGTGCCAGGTGGATCACTATTTCCACATTCTGCGCCGTATTATCCTCTATCTTTTTTATTTTGATCTTACCCTTATCATTGGCAGATATTACACTGTCAATAAGCCCGCCGGTAGTGGTGGTGAAAGGGATCTCGGTAATGGTAAGCGTTTTTTTATCGCGCTCAACAATTTTGGCCCGCACCCTTACTTTGCCTCCGCGCTGGCCTTCATTATAAGCGGATGCATCAGCCATGCCGCCGGTAGGGAAATCGGGCAGTAAGTTCGGCCTGTCGCCTTTTAATACAGCAACGGACGCATCTAACAATTCAATAAAATTGTGTGGTAATATCTTTGTAGCCAAACCCACGGCAATACCTTCGGCGCCTTGTGCCAGCAGTAAAGGGAACTTAACAGGCAGGGTTATCGGCTCGCGGTTACGGCCATCATAACTGGCCTGCCAAACGGTGGTATCAGGGTTAAAAACAACATCAAGCGCGAATTTAGATAAACGCGCCTCAATGTAACGCGGTGCTGCCGCAGAATCGCCTGTTACCGGGTCGCCCCAGTTTCCCTGGCAATCTATCAGCAGGTTTTTCTGGCCTATCTGCACCATGGCATCGCCAATAGAAGCATCACCATGGGGGTGATATTTCATGGTATTGCCAATTACGTTGGCGGCCTTGTTAAAGCGCCCGTCGTCCATCTCTTTAAGCGAGTGCAGGATACGGCGCTGTACAGGCTTTAAACCATCATTTATGTGCGGAACAGCGCGGTCAAGTATTACATACGATGCATAGTCCAGAAACCAGTTCTCGTACAGTCCGTCAAGAGTAGTAATTTTTTGAAGCTTGGTGTCTTCTGTATTGTTAGGAATATCAGGATTGCTTAGATCTTCGCTCATTCGTTAGCTAAAAAATTATGGATTGGTAAAGATAAGAAATGTGCAGATATGTGAACGTGGAGAAGAGGGGATTTTATACACAAAATTGATGTTTTAACAGTATATTTATCTTACACTTAATCCTCACAACAATGAAAAGAATTCACCTGCTATTTCTGGCGCCATTGTTAATGGCTGCCTGCCAATCTAAACCCACTACAGAAACAGTTGCTGCCAGTGCCGACTCTGCCTTAAAGCTGCCTTATACTTTAAAGAAGGAGCGTGTATGGGAAATGAATACCGACGGGCATAATTTGCAAACGGCATTGAATGCTATTAAAGCATTTGAAAAGAATGATACCACTGCCATGAAAGACCTGATTGCCGATAGCATACAGGTATACTATGAAGGCGGTGAATTTAAAGGTAAACGTGCAGATTTTTTAAAGGCGATTAAACAGGAAATGGATATGTATAAAAACCTGCAAATCGATATGGAAGATTGGGAGTCTGTTATCAGCAAAGATAAAAGTGAAGAATGGGTAGGTATGTGGTATAAGCAAAAGTGGCAAAATGATAAAGGCAAAACCGATTCACTTCAAGTTTATAACGATGTTCAATTAAAAGGTGGTAAACTGGTAAGGTGGGTAGACTATAGCCGCCATTACACACCAGCAAAATAAAAAACGGAGCCCGCTAACAACGGGCTTTTTTATTCCCTCAGTTTTTTCTGTTCGCGTAACATCATGCCGTAATCCATCCGCCTGACTGCCGCATTAATTGTATTGGCTATGCGATTGGCACGGGTTTGCTCTGTTTTGGCGTCGTTTATCCATTTGATAAAATAGCCCTGGTGTGATTTGGCAAGGCCGATAAAAAACTCAAACGCCTCGGGCTGTTCAAAATCAAAACACTCCTGCAGGTCTTCGGGTATCTCAACTTTATAGTCAGCATCAAACTCCAGCCTTACCCGCAGCATCGCGCCTCTGCCTTTGCGGATAGCTTTACGGATCTCTTCTCTCAGTGCCATAATAAATTTGCCTTCACCCATAGGCATTAGAGCCATGCCGGCAACGGCATACTCATCCAGCCAGCCCCGCACCCTGAACGATTTTTTATTGCCGGGCTTAATTTCCTGAGCTATATCGGCAGGGATTTCAATGTATGTCCAGCCCGTTTTTTCACCCTGATCGCCAAACTGCAAAATGATGGTATTGTAATTAACCATGTCCAAATATAAAGCATAGAAAAGGCAAATGTTAAATGTTTGTTAAATACGGTTTTTTAACATTTGAAACTGTAACTATTTGGAAACCGGCAGCATCTTATAGCTATACAACTTAAATTATAAACCTCAAATTATTATACCATGAAAACTTTAAAATCAATTATGCTGGGTTTAGTTTTATTAACTGTTTGCGGAGCCGCAAAGGCAAATTTTATTCCCAAACCAGAAAATCTTACCAAAACTTATGCGGTTAACACTTACGTTAACGCGATGACCCGGGGCAAATTAGATGGCTTTAATGATGTACTTGACCAATCGGTGAAATTTAGCATGCTGCGTGGAAAAGATATACTATGCTTTGATAAAACGCAAATGGTTGATTTTATGAAGAAAATAAAAAACATACAGCAAACATGCACCACCAGTACCCATGTAGTTGAAAACAGTAATGATGTTGTAGTTGTACGTGTAGATATGAAATTTGAAGACTTTGTACGCAGTAATTATGTAACTGTTGCCAACACCGGTAACGGCTGGAAGATCACCAACGTTCACAGTGTTTTTAAATAAGATTTTTTAGTTAGTTAGTTTAGTGTTGAGTGGAGGGTCCCGGGGTTAAGCCGGGACCTTTTTTATTTTACAAGCGGCTGTAATACAGCCTGCCATTTATCATAACCTTTGCTGTTAAGATGCAGCAGATCGGTTTCAAACAGGGAAGAATCTGGCTGTGTAGTTGCTGGATTAAGAATAACCGTTGCCAGATCAATATAATGTCCTTGTTTTTTACCAGTTAAAAAAGCTTTTACTTTTTTGTTTGCGATGCTCATTTCAGAGAAATACTTTGCCCGGCTGGGGCTTGGTTTAACTGCCATAAAATAGATCTCGGCCTTTGGTAGTTTAGCCTGCAGCATAGCCCAAAGCTTTACAAACTCATCGCCAACAAAAGCACCGCTTTTACCCGCTGCTATGTCATTTTCGCCGGCATATATGAATACTTTGCGCGGCTGGTAAGGGAAAAGGATGTAAGGTGTATAATAATCAACCAACTGCTCAAGCGTGCAGCCCCCAACACCCCGCCTGATGATAGGCTGACTGCTGAACCGCTGTTCAAGATCTGTCCATTTACGGATAGATGAACTGCCAATGAACAGGATGCCATTTTTGGCTGGCATATGCAGGCTGTCCTGCTTTTTAAAATCCCTTATCTCATTATCAAACGGAAAACCTTGTTGTGCGTGGGCGGAGATGCCTGCTGTAGCTAAAACAAAAAGTAGTAAGATCTTTATTCTCATGTAGATTGTGTTAATCTTTCTTCAAAAAACATAAACGGCATAAGGCTTTGTATACCATCAATCACCCAAACCGGGCCGTTAATGCAGTATAACAATACCCTTAACGGGCTGTTTTGTCTTTTTTCGCATTCGGCCATTACCTGCAGGCATGAGCCGCATGATGTAACCGGCTTTAAAATAGGAAAATCATTTGTATGAGCGGTTACCGCCATACTAACAATAGGGTCATCGGCATGGTTGGCACCCCAGTGAAACAAGGCCACCCGCTCTGCACATAAACCGGATGGATAAGCCACATTCTCCTGGTTACTTGCATGCAGTATTTTACCGCTTTTAAGCAACAATGCTGCCCCAACCCTAAATTTTGAATAGGGTGAATGTGATGTTGCTAAAGCTTTTTTCGCTTCGAGGCATAAGTTATGGTCCTGTGAGTTCAGTTCGCTAACAGTGTCGTATTCCTTAAATGCTATTTTTATTTCGTGTTCCGTCATTTTTATAGCCCTTCAAAAAAGAAGGGGATACAAGATAAGGCTTATTTTTTAAAAAACAAACTACACTGCAACCGGCAAAGCAACGCTGTCAATATCCTCGGCAACTAAGGGGTTAATGCTTTCATCGTCTTTCTCAACACGTAAATTATTTACAATGTGCTGCTGGCGGGTTGGCGTATTCTTACCCATAAAATATTCAAGCAGGGCCTTAATATTGGCGTCCTTCAGAAACACCGGGTCAAGGCGGATGTCCTTGCCAATGAACAAGCCAAATTCGTCCGGCGAGATCTCACCCAAACCCTTAAAGCGGGTAATCTCGGGTTTTACACCCAGTTTGGCAATGGCGTTGCGGCGCTCTTCGTCGCTGTAGCAATAAATGGTTTCCTTTTTATTACGCACCCTAAACAGTGGTGTTTGCAAGATAGACACATGCCCCGCCTTTACCAGATCAGGGAAAAACTGTAAAAAGAAGGTCATGAGCAGTAAGCGGATGTGCATACCATCCACATCGGCATCGGTAGCAATTACAATATTGTTATAACGTAAAGCATCAATCCCGTCCTCAATGTTCAGGGCATGCTGCAGCAAATTAAATTCTTCGTTTTCGTATACTACCTTTTTAGTAAGCCCGAAACAGTTCAATGGCTTGCCCTTTAAGCTGAACACCGCCTGCGTTTGCACATCGCGCGATTTGGTGATAGATCCGCTTGCCGAATCACCCTCGGTAATGAATAGGGTGGTTTCCTGCTTGCGTTCGTGGTTATCATCAAAGTGCAGTTTGCAATCGCGCAGCTTGCGGTTGTGTAGAGATGCTTTTTTGGCACGGTCATTAGCCAGTTTTTTAATACCGGCAATATCCTTGCGTTCACGTTCAGATTGTAAGATCCTTTTTAACAGGGCATCAGCGGTAGCGGGGTTTTTATGGAGGTAGTTATCCAGTTCCTTCTTCAGGAAATCATTAATAAACCCACGTACCGATGGCCCATCCGGACCAATATTTTGCGAACCCAGCTTGGTTTTGGTTTGCGACTCAAATACCGGCTCCTGCACTTTTATAGCAATTGCAGCTACAATAGATGCACGCACATCGGAGGCGTCAAATTCTTTCTTATAAAACTCACGGATGGTTTTTACAACCGCCTCGCGGAAAGCTGCCTGGTGGGTACCGCCCTGTGTGGTATGCTGCCCATTCACAAAGGAGTAGTATTCTTCGCCGTATGATTGCCCGTGTGTCATGGCTAACTCTATATCTTCTCCTTTCAGATGGATGATTGGGTAACGCAGGTTCTCGGCATCGGCATTACGGGCAAGCAGGTCATACAGGCCCCGTTCCGATAAATATTTTTGTCCGTTAAAGTTTAATGTAAGGCCCGAGTTAAGGAAAACATAGTTCCATATCATGTTCTCAACAAACTCAGGGATAAAGCGGTAATGGCGGAAAATGGTTTCGTCGGGCAAAAAGTTAATGGCAGTACCGTTGCGTTGCGATGTTTCCTTTTCCGGCTCATCCCTTACCAATTCGCCTTTTTCAAACTCGGCAATTTTAGTGCGGCCGTCACGGTATGATTGTACAGTAAACGAGCTGGAAAGCGCGTTTACCGCCTTTGTACCCACCCCATTCAAGCCTACCGATTTTTGGAAGGCCTTGCTATCATACTTACCACCTGTGTTTATTTTTGAAACACAATCAATAACCTTTCCTAACGGGATGCCACGGCCATAATCCCTTACAGAAACTTTATGATCGCTCATGCTCACCTCAATAGTTTTGCCCGCGCCCATCACAAATTCATCAATAGAGTTATCAATGATCTCTTTTAGCAAAACGTATACACCATCGTCATAGGCAGAACCATCACCCAGCTTACCAATATACATACCGGGGCGTAAGCGAATATGCTCTTTCCAATCAAGCGAACGGATACTGTCGTCATTATAATTTATATTCTCTGCCATGTTTCAATCAAAAATTAGGGTGCGGAATGCCCCTGTTGCAAAAATAAAGTTCCCTCACTTAAATTGGTATTTAAATGTGTTAACTTATTAACATTTGTAGGCCTATGGTTTAAATTTTATGCAATTGCTGGCCCTGTCCATGTTCTTAAAAAATTCGGGGCCTTTTTCATTAGCAAAGCAAATTGCCAGTATGGTACCTGTCTGGTCTTTCTGCAGGGTTATCAGTAATGCGTATTTGTAATGTTTGGTAACCGGCAGGTCAAGCAGGTTTAAAAGGTATGATTTGCCGGCATCAGCATTGTAACGTGCCAGGATCCGGTCTGGTATATTACGTGCAGTAAAATCACGCCCACCCGTAAAAGCCGCGGCATGTGCAGTTCCGTATCCTAAATAAAGCGAATCGGGGTTGGCTTGCCTGGTGTCATTATTATTTAATGATCGTTCATAACTGGCATAATTCTCTTTTTGAGATTTCACCTGGAACCATATTTCAAACTCCTTGCCCGGTAGTTCCATACCGTAGTCAAAAGAGTAATCTTCATTATCGGGTGCTTTTATTTCTTTAAATCCCTCGGGGAAAGTGAACGAAACGTTTGCCTTTGCGGTGGTTTGTTGAAAATATTTTAGTTGAGGGCTAATAACAGGAGTTTTTTTAACCAGAGTTACCAGCTTTTTTTTAGCCGGATGCTTTTTCACCTGCGCAAAAACAGGAGTAATACAAAACAACAATATCCACGTAAGTAATATTTGTTTAATTTGCTTCAAAATAGTTTTATTAAAAAGGGTAGTAGAAAAAATCAATGACCGAATTTAAATGTTTTTAAATGCTAAATAAAATTTAATTATAATATAAATAAAAAAATAAACAATTAGGTAATAATTAAATAATGGGTACAATACCAAAACTTAACCGTTTATCTCACTATAATCGTAAGCCCGGTGATAGGCATAGTATTCAGGATTTATGGAGAAAACGTTTAAATCATCTTCTTAAAATATTTTAAAAAGTATTTTATAATTACAATTAACTTTACTAAGTTTGTTTCAATGATGGAATCTGGATCATTAGATAAGCGTTTTAGTTTTTCCCCGAAGGGGGATTTAATTTTTTATAGTTTAATTGGTTCTAAATCCTCGCTTCGGCGGGGATTTTTTGTATCCAGACATTTTTAAGCTTAACACATACATTTATAATACTTTATGGCAAGATTAAATTTATTGGAAGAGACGCGATACGAGAAGCTACCAGTAAGCGTTTACCACGACCAGCAAACGGCCTCACTGGCGGTAGCCGGGCGTATAGCGGCGCTGATCCGTGCGCGGCAGGCAGAAGGGCGGCCGGCGGTGCTGGGGCTGGCAACCGGGGTAACCCCGGTAAAGGTTTATGCCGAGCTGGTGCGGCAGCACCGCGAGGAAGGGCTGTCCTTTAAAGGGG
>NZ_JBAZVP010000024.1:0-80397 GCF_041660805.1 Mucilaginibacter sp.
ATTTTTCGATCAAGCTATAAACTTCATAATAAAATGTCATCAGCAACTGAACACGTTAAATGCCTGATCATCGGATCAGGCCCGGCAGGCTATACCGCCGCAATATATGCGGCTCGGGCAGACCTGCGGCCGGTATTATACACAGGCATCGTTATGGGCGGGCAGCTCACCCAAACGACAGAGGTTGAAAACTATCCCGGCTATCCGGATGGTATCCGGGGACCGGAGATGATGGAAAATTTCAGGAAACAGGCAGAACGCCTGGGAACGGACATCCGCTTTGGCTATATCACCGCTGTCGACTTCTCCGGCTTGCCGCACAAGGTCGTTGTCGATGAGACGACAACCATCACCGCAGATACGGTGATCATTTCAACCGGCGCAACTGCCAAGTGGCTCGGCCTGGAATCGGAACAAAAATACAATGGCTTTGGCGTCTCTGCCTGTGCGGTTTGCGATGGGTTCTTTTTTAAAGGACAGGATGTCGCCATCGTAGGTGCCGGTGATACAGCCGCCGAAGAAGCCACCTACCTGGCCAAACTTTGCCGAAAGGTTTATATGCTGGCCCGGCGTAATGAGTTCCGCGCGTCAAAGGCGATGGTAAGCCGCGTTTTAAATACGCCGAATATTGAGCTGTTATATGATACGGAAACCAAGGAGATCTTAGGCGATGGCTTGAATGTGACCGGAGTTAAAGTGATCAATAACAAAACCAATGCGACAACGGATCTTCAGGTTACCGGCTTTTTTGTCGCCATAGGCCATCACCCAAATACCGACATTTTCCGGGACTGGATCGATATGGACGCTGTAGGCTACATCAAAACGCGGCCGGGCTCTTCGCTGACGAACGTTGAAGGCGTTTTTTGCTGCGGAGATGCGCAGGACCATATCTACCGCCAGGCGATAACAGCTGCGGGTAGTGGCTGCGTGGCCGCTATCGATGCGGAAAGATACCTGGCAGGTAAGGAACACCTGGTCACCGCATAACAGATATTTTCATCAATAAGAATTTAATCAGAACCACACGACTATGAAAGAGCACATATCACCGATCGCCGAAAGATCAGATCCCCATACATGGGTAGAGCTGCATGCCGATTATCTTTATGCCTATGCGATTACCCGGATCAACGACGAAGAGCAGGTACGCGACCTGGTTCAGGAGACTTTCCTGGCGGCGCTGGAGCGGCTGGATCGCTTTGAGGGCAAAAGCTCGGAGCGCACCTGGCTGACCGCTATATTGAAAAATAAGATCATTGACGTTTACCGCAAACGGTCAAGACCGCCATTTATGCAAATCGTCGGTGAGCATGAGGAGGAAATGGAATTTTTTGATCCGCAAATGAATAACTGGAAAAAGGAGCACTGGCCCCAGGCGCTCGGCGTGGAGGATAAAGATCCCTTGCATGACAAAGAACTGAACCGGATATTAAAATTATGCATGCAAAAGCTGCCCGCGTTGTGGCTGGCCATATTTACAATGAAACATATGGATGAAGAAAGCACCACAACGATCTGTACGGAACTGAAAGTTTCTGATACCAATCTTTGGGTGATCATTCACCGGGCTAAAGTGAATCTGCGCTCCTGTCTCCAAAAAAACTGGCTGGACTAATGCTCGTTATTGCGCCGCGCTCTGGAACATTTTATTTCCAAAAAAGATTGTAAGGATTAGTGCGTATTTCCGACCAAGCCCATGTACGTCCATGATAGCGTGCGGTAAACTTTGTCACCGGTCGGCACTTTGTAATGGGAAAGGCTAGCATGAAGGCTGATGGACGGGCGCAAATGAAGCGAATACAAAAAAACATTTATATAATTTAACCACCCTTCTTTAAAATGAAAAATTTAAGCACAACGATCAAATTGAACAGGCTTTCCATTCTTTTTGTACTATTATTCTGCGGACTATCTGTTGACCGCGCCCAGGCGGCAACCGATCGGGATACGGTAAAAACCATGACCATGGCGGCCGTACCACAAAAGCCGACCGATATCAGTCCGCTGCTGGTTGGCGAGGCTATACCCGACGTCACGCTTGCTGATGCATCCGGCAAGCCCGTTAGCCTTAAACAACTCGTAGCGCAAAAACCCACTATCCTGGTGTTTTATCGCGGAGGGTGGTGCCCATTTTGCAATAAACAGTTAGCAGGTCTGCAAAGTATAGAGGGCGACCTACGAAAGACCGGTTACCAGATCATTGGGATAAGCACAGATAGCCCTGAAAATCTCACCGCAACTATGGGCAAGCAGAAACTAACTTATGGCTTGCTTTCTGACAGCGACCTTTCCGTAACCAAGCAGTTCGGCCTGGCTTTTGTAGCGCCAAAGAACTATTCAAATACCCTGATCTCGGGTTCTAACGGAAAAAACGTGGATAAACTGCTTCCTGTGCCATCTGTATTTATTTTGAGTACCAAGGGAAATATTCAATTTGAATACATAAACCCGGACATGACCCAAAGGATCAGCTCGGAGTTGCTTCAGGCAGCCGCCAACGTTATGATCAAACAGGATAGCAAATAGTACTGGATCGACGGGAGCTACACTAACAGCTCTTGTTTAAACGATATAAAGAAATGAAAACTAAAGAAAAAACTGGTCTCGTTATTTTGTCACAGGCATTAACCAGGTTAATGTTGGTATTGCCACTCTTGCTTTTTGCATTTTCGTTTGCGGCACACGCCCAGGAGAAGACCAAAAAACAGGCTGGCATCCAGTTTATAGAAAACAAGCTGGCGGACGCTACCGTCAAGGCCAAAGAGCAGGGTAAGCTTATCTTCGTAGATGCTTTTGCGGCATGGTGTGTCCCCTGTAAACAACTGAGAAAAACTACCTTTAAAGACCCAAAGGTTGCCGCTTATTTCAATGACCACTTTATCAGTGTTGCCCTTGATGCGGAAAAGGGGGAAGGCATACCATTTGCAACAAAATATGAGGTCCAGGGTTATCCTTCCTTATATTTTATTGACACCGAGGGTAACCTGATCGCTAAAAACGAGGGCTTGATCGCCGCCGATGCTTTACTCGCTTTAGCGGATAAGGTAACGAAGTCCGATAGTCAGAATAAGAAATAACCTGAAATTAACTGTTTAAAAGAAGGAAGCCTGCGGGCTTCCTTTCTTTTTTAAAGCATTTTGCGAATACAAATTCGGTGTCAGTCGTTCAGCCGATTTGGGTGTAGTTGATGACCTTTCCCCAGGGAGTGATCATCGAAAAATAATATGTAAGGATTCTGAGCATTTATTGACTAATAAGCAATTACTGAACAACAACGGGTCGCACCGGCTGCGGTAACTTGCGCTATAACCTGAACCTTCACATTCCCTGAGATCAAGCGCAGGCAGGTTCCGCTAAATTTGGCTGAAATTGCATAAGTGCTTATACGATGAAAGATAAAGAACAAACAAAACGGAAACTGATCGATGCGGTGGGGATCATTATAAGGACCAAAGGTTTCGAAGGGGGCCGGATTACCACAGCTGGAATATCGGCTGGTATTGATGGTGTGCTACATCTGGTTGCAAAATTGAAGGGTAAAGAAGTAGCTGAAGCAATTGCAAAACAAATAGAATATGATAAATATGTGCCTGAACAAGGCATGGATCTATCGAACAAGCGTTAAATTGCATATTAAGTACGGGAAAGTTTCTTTCTACTACAGTTTTGGAAGTGGATATTGGAGACTACGAGGCAGTAAAATAAATATGAAGTTAAGACGGTTAGGGAAGTAAGCAAATAAAGACTAATCGTATACTTTTAAATGCATTTCCCATTCACCATTATCGCAAAGGTGGCCCAGACTGCCAATGCCCCTCATATTGTTCTCCCGGCTATTGAAGTGCCTCGTCAACCAGTTTCTTTAACTCCACGTAGCGTTCCTGTCTGCCGTCGTTTTTAAGGTAGAAGGTCATCAGGAAAGCTGCATATTTTTTATGCGTGTCAACCCAGGGATAACTACCGAACAGGCCGGGGCTGCTTACGGTATGGAGCCCCATTATCCACTCGCCATAACCATATCCAAAATTGCCCGCTTCGGCAGGCGAATAGGCTACTTTTACATCTGGAGTAATGCGGTTTATCTGCATTTGGGTAATGTTGGCTTCGCTAAGTATCCTTTTGCCGTTAAAGATGCCTTTGTTTAATATCATTGCTAAAAAATTCAGGTAATCCTGTGGTGTGCTGAATGCGCCGCCGGCCGGGAGCGCTACCCTTCTCTTTCCAAAATCGGTGTTCTGCATATTTAATGGCCGGGCTATGCGTTCTGCAAATAAGGTCTCAAAGCTTTTACCGCTTATTTTTTCCAATACGGCGCCAGCTATCTGTAATCCCGCATTACTGTAGTGAAAAACTTTTCCCGGCT
The DNA here is from genome assembly GCF_041660805.1 of Mucilaginibacter sp. Classification (GTDB taxonomy): domain Bacteria; phylum Bacteroidota; class Bacteroidia; order Sphingobacteriales; family Sphingobacteriaceae; genus Mucilaginibacter. The sequence continues at coordinate 4,367 of NZ_JBAZVP010000024.1, forward strand.
CGCCCTCCATGGGTAATATGGCAATATCCTGAATAGCCTGGTCCATGGAACTGATGTTTTTCATCTCCTGCAGGTTTTGCTTTAATGGCGCAGCCTTAATGGCCGTAAGGTGCGACAAGCATTGGACAATAGTGATATGGCCCTTACCATGCTGAGAAAGCACAGGCAAATATTTGCCGACCGTATCACTTAGCTTTAATCTGCCTTCATCCACAAACGTCATAACCAGGGCAGCGCTCAACCATTTGCTGCAACTGGCAATCGCCTGCCGCGTTGTTGCGTTATAATCATCCAGACCGGCGGATTTACCCTGCTTTTTGGCAACCATCTTTTGCACAAACTTTTGCTTCATGCTCATGTCGTTTACGCTATGGTTATAAATAACCTTGCCATCCTTATATACAAGTAAGATAGCCCTGCCGCCCATCTCATGGGTATGTTCGCTTAGCCAGGCATTAACACGTTTAAATCCCTGCTGTGCCCGGGCCTTTCCGTAAGTAACAGAAAGGAGGGTTGCCACGATGATTATTTTGATTTTCATTTTGACGATGATCAATTAATTGCCGGCCATTTTATCTTTTAGTTTCTCTCTCATTTCGGCTTCAAAATCCTGGTATTGCTTATACTGACTTGCCGTAAACACAGTTTTTAGCTCCGCGTCTTTAGCCTTTTGCAAGGCCCTGGCCTGCCTTAAACGCGAGAACCGGCTGTCGTCGCTTTTAATAATAGGTTCAAATTTTTGTGCATACTTCAGGTTGATGGCCTGCACTTTTGCAGCCTGGTCCGAATCAAGATTTAGTTTGCTTTTCATCATCGAGGTTTGAAACCCTGCTCTTTGTTCAGGCGTTTTATTTTTTAGGTCGGTGGCTTGTTGTGCCATGACCATTTGTGTAAAAAACAGGATAGCCATGGGCAGCATCATGATACATTTTATCTTTTTTATAGTTTAAGTTTTACCATTGAATATTGTAGGATACACCGCTGTTTAAAACCAGCGTAGCTTTATTATTGCCATTAAACGTTAACGTGCCATTAAAGTTAAAACTTTTGCCCGATGATGAAGCCCCGCTTATGGCTACGGTTGCTGTTCCAGATAAAATTTTAAGACTGCTTTTGTCGATCGTAATATCTGCTGATTTAATGATAAGATTGCTATTGAAAGTATACTTGCGACCAATTTTTGATGTTTGACTACCTGTACGGTTATACGTGGTATTTAATACATAGGCCGATGAGGAGGGTGTGAGACCTGCTAACACAAAGCCCCCGGTGCTTTTATCGTCTGAGGACATGCGCGGGCCATCGTATTTACTGCCGCCCGTAAAGTTAAAGGTAAGCTGGCTGGGTACCGCTCCTGAACAATTTAACAGGTAGTTCCAGTTTAAAGCATAACTATATGACGGGCTTGCCCCGCTAGCGCTTGACTGGGTTATTGATGAATCTTTTTCAACGCCGCATTGCAGGGTAACGGTTTTGCATATAGTAACGGAGCTGTTTACCTGCAATGTAAGGCCGCCATTGGCCGGTACAACCGCATTTGTTGCCAGTTCAGCGGCGTCGGCCTCGGTTACGGTTGCATCGGTTGGAGTTGATGCTTCTTTTTTGCATGATGAGATAGCCAGGCCCAGGCCTGCCACTATCATTAAGCTAAATAAGGCTGATCTGCTTTTTAGTGTGGTTTTCATGATCGTAATTTTAAGATTTGATTTATAAAAAATGAATGGATTAGTGGCGAACTACTACAACACGCCTTCTTACCACTGTCGGGCGCGCTACAACAACGGCTGCCGCTGGTCTGACTACTACTGTTCTTACCGGTGTTACAACAACGGCCCTTACCGGCACTACTACGGGCCTGCGGGTAACCACTACCCTACGGGCGGGTGTACGGACAACTACCCTTGTTTGCGCACTGGCGTTTAGGATGCCTGCACATGCAAGGCTCAGGATTAAGATGATCTTTTTCATGTTTTATTTTTTTTAATTAACTGATATGTGTTTGACGATAAGCTATATGCTGAGTTTTTACTTTCGGGGCGAAGCTTCCAAATGCGGCGTTGAATTGCCCTTGCTTACGGGTGAACTAACCGGCTTAAACCAATCCATAAAACCCTGAAATACCAACTTAAATGGATTGTGACTTAAAAAGCCAGTAGTTAATCCGTATTTCACCGGTTCTGTTTCGGGCTGGTAGGTTTTGAATAGCCTGTCCCAGAGGATCAGTACGCCGCCGAAGTTTTTATCGATATAAATGGGGTTGCTGCCGTGGTGCACCCGGTGCGATGATGGGGTATCCATCACCTTTTCAATAACGCCAAGCTTGCCCACGGCTTCGGTATGCATAAAGAACTGGTAAGCCAGGTTAAATACATAGGATATCACAATAAAATCCGACGGCATACCCAGCAACGCAGCTGGTATAAAAAACAAAGGGCTTACAATTGCCGAGAACCAGTTGAGCCGGTAAGCCGCGGTAAGGTTCATGTGCATGGCCGAGTGGTGAATAAGATGAAAGGCCCACAGGGGTTTCCAGCTATGTGATATGCGGTGAAACCAGTAATAAATAAAATCGGCGGTGATAAAGGTTAATAAAAATACCCAGCCGTTGTGCGGAAATTTTAAGGGGGTAAGGCCCGAGAAAACCCCCAATATGGCCAGTTGGTAACCGGCAAACAGGTATTTGGAAAACTGAAATCCAGCAAATACGGTTAAGTTGGCCAGGGTTTCCTTAACCTCATAAGCGCCGCGTTCTTTTTTCCAGCTCCAGATGATCTCGGCAGTTACCAGTATCAGCAGGAACAATAATATGTAAATTCTGTAAGGCCCGACTTGATGTCTCATTTTCTCAGTTTTTAAATCACGATATAAAAGTGACTAGGAAAACGGGGAGAAGGCGGGCAAAACCCGGTGAGGCTGAAAAAGTCAGGGTTGAGGTGTATTAGCTGTTCATCCAGCTTTTAAAATCGGGTACCCGTGCTTTGCTGATTAATATACGCTCGGGTAGTTCGGGTTTAACTTTTATAGATAGGCGCCCGTTGAAATAAAAATCAACTTCGGTTATGGCGTAACGGTTAATAATAAATTGCCTGTTGGCCCTGAAAAACAAATGTGGATCAAGCTGTTGTTCCAACTGTTCCATGGTATATTCCATAATATACTGCCGGTCGTCGGTTGTATGGGCATAAACAATTTCATTAGCGGTATAAAACCAGGCGATCTTAACCGTTTCAACAGGGATCAGCTTTTCGCGAAAATGTACCAGGAATGCTTTTTTGTATGACCGCGTAAGCTGGTTTATCTGTTCAAACAGTTGCCCTATCTGTAAAGTGTCGGGAGCTTTTTGTCCGGATAAAAAAAGGTTGTTATACTTTTGCAAGGCCTTATATATCTCCTGTTCATCAAACGGCTTTAGTATATAATCGATGCCATTATTTTTAAAGGCCTGTATGGCGTAATCATTATAGGCGGTTACAAATATAACCGGCTTTAAAATAACCGCTTTTTTAAATATATCGAACGATACACCATCAGCCAGGCGAATATCCATAAACAACAGGTCATACCCCTCGGGGTTCAGGTTAAACCATTCCACAGCATCAGTAACAGAGGTTAGTGTAGTCACTACGAATATACCATCATCCGCACTGTGTAATAAATGCGCGAGGTTGCGGGCTGTTGCCGCTTCATCCTCTACTATTATAATCCGTAGTGTATTCATGTTTTTAATGGTAATTTAACAACAAACTGTTCATCGGTCTTTATAATTTCAATTTCCTGCTGCATCATTATTTTAAAACGCTCGCTTAGGTTTGCCAGCCCTATGCCATTGCTGCTCTCGGGCTGCGGGATCTGCCAAATGTTATTACTTATCACCAAATGCTCCTGTTGTATATCAATAACCACTTTTAATGGTTTCATGATGGTAGCGGCATTGTGTATTACCGCATTTTCAAGCAGGGGCTGTAACGACAGGTGGGGCAGCTTGTATAACAAATAAGGTTCATGTACTTGTATGTCAAGTTTAAAGGCGCCTTCCAGCCGCAGGTTAATCAATTGTGCATATGAACGCAGCATAGCCAGTTCTGCCTCAACAGTTACCAGGTCAGCTTTTGATTGGGTAATGGCATAGCGAAATACATTGGATAGTTCCCTTAAGTATTTTTGAGCCATTTCAGGGTCCTCCCTGATCACTCCCGAAAGGCTGCTCAGGGAATTGAATAAAAAATGCGGGTTCATTTGCTCTTTCAGCAACTCCAGTTCGGCAACCGTATAGGCACTTTTTAACCGCTGGTTCTCTAACTCCTTCTTTTTACCCTCGCGCATTAATAGTATAATTTTAATGATGATGCCTATTAGCACGGCGCTTAACACCAAGCGTGCAAAATAACCACTTCCCAATATCCCCGGAGGGCCTTTATAGCCAAAGCAAATGCGTTGTATAATGCTGCCAGCAACTATGCATGTTAACACAACCACGCTATTGTACAGGATATAAATACCATATTTTTTTTGATTGCGGTATACAGCAAAGCGACCGCTGTTTTTAACATTAAGATAAAACAGCAGCCAGCAAAATGCCAGATTAAATAGCACCTGGAAACTCCATTCGCCTAAATTAAAGTGCCAGTAGCGGGCAACTATTCCATTTTCGCGCAAAGCCAGCAGCCTTGCCGAATTCATCATCAGGGCAATTAAAAGGGAACTATACCAGCAAATACGGTTTTCAGTTCTATCCATGGTATAAAGCTAATTTAATATTTATTCAATAATTAACCTTTGCCCGGCGAAGCTGAAATATAGGGCGGTGAATTAAATGGAGATTCTGACACGATCGATCATTTTATTCTGAAATGGCAAGCCAGTTGTTGTGTTACACTTTGACCATTTTAATTGTTTTACTTTCACTATATTTTAAAATACTTATGTAACACAACTGAACGAGCGTGGAGCTCGGAACCGTATGGTCAGTGCCTCTGGATTGTCCACGCTCGGTGGTGTACCGAAACAATTATCACTTGATTTTGATTCTGAAGAAGAAAGTTAATATTCATAATTAGCGTTACATTTCTTATAATCATGGAGTATTATTCTTCTAATTTATCTTGGACTTTCTTAAAAATGTTCTCTGCTGTTGCTGCCAAATTTTTCAAATCTTTCAAAAAAGGTTCGAAAATTCCGGTTTATCGGCCTGATATGTAAAAGGCGTGCATAAAGCGATAGTTTCCGAAGATCAGTTTTGGATAGTGCAGGAGAAATTAGGCAACAAGCGGGTGACCCTATGCCAACCCAAAGAGGAATTCCCTTTACGTGGGGCAGCAATTCGGCAACCGCCTTGCGAAAAATTAAGGAAACCCTTCAATGCACTTTTCCGCGAACTGCCGGTTTTTATTGACTGAATTCCAGACATTTCTGCCCCCTTCATGTTAATGGTATAACGCCTTTCGACTATATCTAAGTTGACGTTTATCCGCTTGGCGGTCACCTCTTCATCTCAGAACTTATACTTAACGAATCTGTCCCGTCTTGCTATAACACCGATTTATCAATTGTCATTAACTTGGTGTCTATATTAAAATATATTATTGTCATGAAATCAGCCTATTTATATGTTCGGGTTAGTACCGATGAACAAAAAAAGAAAGGTTTTTCCCTTGTTGAACAAGAAAAACGCCTTCTGAGTCACTGTGAAATAAACAATATAAAAGTTAAGGGTATTTACCGTGAAGATTTTTCTGCAAAGGATTTTAATCGTCCCGAATGGAAAAAACTAATAAATACAATTAAAAGAAGTAAGCAGAGGCAGCCAGAAAATATTTTATTCCTCAAGTGGGATCGTTTTAGCCGCAGTATAGAATTTGCATATCAAATGATTAGAATATTGAGAAATCTTAATGTGCAGGCAATGGCTGTGGATCAACCAATTGATTTTGAAGTCCCCGAAAGCATTGTGATGCTGGCTGTCTATTTATCTATTCCTGAAGCAGAAAATACAAGACGTGGATTGAATACTTCAGACGGTATGAGAAGGGCAAGAAAAATGGGCCGTTGGCCAGGAAAAGGACCGATAGGTTATATAAATCAAACTGATCTGGACGGAAAGAAACTTATTATCCCTAAACAACCAGAGGCTCGTTATATTAAATGGTCATTTGAACAGTTCGCAAAAGGTATATACTCCATTAGTCAGGTTAGGAAAATGGCTTGTATTAACGGCCTTCGGTGTAGCAGGAACAATTTTTGGAAACTTCTACACAATCCGGTCTATTGTGGTATTATCACTGTTCCCGCAAATAAAACCGAAGAAATGGAATTTGTTAAAGCAGTTCATGAGCCCCTTATCTCAGAAAAGTTATTTTATGAAGTCCAGATATTGTTAAAAAGTAGGCGCAGGCAAAATGGCGATAAGGAGCATTTAAAACGATTATTTCCGTTAAGAGGATTGATCTCCTTTTTAGTCATGTTGATGAGATTATTTTTGCGGGATAAAATTTTGCCCGGCTTAAAACTTTTTGATCAATATCACCCCGGTAACCAAGAGCATGATCCCGGCAACCCGGGCCCAGTTGACAGGGTGCGCCGCGTAATGCAGCCAGCCGTTATGTTCAATGATGACCGAAGAGATGATCTGCCCGGCGATAAAAAAGATAATGGTATTCCCGACACCAATCTTTTGGGGCACGATACTGAACGTTAAGATGTTCATGGCGATGATGACCCCGCCAAGCCACATTACCCAATTTGTTTTTAACAGTTGTCCGTCCACCGGCAGGGGCGTACGGGTAACGGCTATCAGCAGGCCTACTATTAGCGCAGCTATTAAAAAAGCGCATAAAGTAGCCAGATAAGGGCTGCCGAGCGTCTTCCCCAAGGCGCCGTTACTGGATGCCATGAGCGGCAGGCACATGCCAACCATCAGGGTGGCCAATATATAAGAAACGTTATTCATGGATCAATTGTTAAAGCGTCCCGTGCTTATCCGTTTTTGACAAGCAGGGGACGCGGGTTAACTTACTTACCGGATATCATTCCTGGTTAAAAACTCCCTGATATTCTCCGCGATCTCCGTGTGATACTCTTCCAGTGCAAAATGACTGGTGTTATATACAAATAACTCGGCGTGAGGCAGGTCTGTTTTGTAAGCTTCAGCAGCAGCAAGCGGGAAGAACTGGTCATTTTTACCCCAGGTGAGCAAGGTAGGCGGCAGGTGGGTCCGGAAATAATTTTGCCAGTTCGCATACTCCGCTACGTTTGTGGAATAATTATGCAACAGGTCCAAATGAATATCTACCAAACCCGGCCTGGTCAGGTAGTACAAGTCGATCATGGGGCCGTCCAGGTTTATTTTTGCAGGGTCTTCAGCTCCGTCAAAGTAGAATATCCTGATGCCATCCAGGGTCATTAAGCCCCTGATCGGTTGCTCTGTTTCCGGGTTACGGTCTTGTAAAAACGGCATCGCTAATCCGAAAGCAGGGCCGATGCCTTCCATATACGCATTCGCATTCTGGATGATCAGCGACTGGATCAACTCGGGCCTGCGGGCGGCGATCCTGAAACCAACCGGGCCGCCGTAGTCAAAAGCGTACAGGCTGAACTGCTTCAAACCGATCTGGCCGATAAATTTTTCGATCGTCACCGAAAGGTTGTGGAAGGTGTATTCATATTCATCGCGGGAAGGAACGCCGCTATTGCCAAATGCGGGATAATCCGGCGCTATCAGGTGGTGATCTCCTGCCAGGTCGTTGATCAGGTCCCTGAAAGAAATAGAAGATGAAGGGAAACCGTTCAACAGTAAAATAGTTGGATTCTCTTTGTTCCCGGCCTCCCGGTAAAAAATGTTGACACCGTCTACGATCTCATTTTTGTAATAAATTGTTGTTTTCATTTTAATATGGTTTGATATTTATAGGAATTAAGGTTGCAGGGCAAAAAATACGTCGGCTGATAAACGGTTGAATTGCAGATAGAACAACAGGATGCAGTACACCAGGATATAGATCATTTGAAAGGTAACTGTGGCCCAATCCGACACCAGGCTTTTACCCGCCAGTAAGAGAAACATCAACAGGCAACCCGCTATCAGTACACCCTGTGTCTCTAACCCGCATACCAACAGCAGGCCGATGCCTGTTTCCAGGTAAGGCAGTATGCTGCCGGTGGTTCTTGTGACAACAGGCGGCAAGCATGAGTCCTCAAATTCCCGTGCTAAGGCGGTCACGAACAGCCCCCGACCATTCTTAAGCCTTACCAGCCCGTGAAGCAATAGGTTAAGGCCTAACCCGGCCCTCAACAGGAAATATGCAATATACTCGTTCATATCACACACAGACCAGTCTGTTTTATATTGATAAAAAATTATTTGATGTTGTTTTGTACCAAGAATGACCTGATCAGGGTGGCCGCTTCCTCATGTTTTTCTTCCAGCACGAAGTGGCCGCCGTTCAATAAATGGATATCAGCCTTCGGGAGATCTTTTTTATAGGCCATCGCCCCTGCAGCGACAAAAAGCTTGTCATTTTTCCCGGAAATAACCAGGGTCAATGGCTGGTATTTCTTGAAATAAGCCTGCCATTCTGCATATAAGGGTAGATTTGTCCCGTAGTTACGGATCAGCGCAAGCTGGATATCCTGGTTGCCGGGCCTGTCTAAATAATACTGATCCGTGATATAGCTGTCAGGGTCTATTTTCGAAACATCTTCAGCGCCGTCGGTGTACTGCCATTTCGTTCCTCCAATGGTTAAAAAACCTTTCACCGGGCCTACGGTCGACTCACCAGGATCCTGAATATAGGCAACCAATGGCTTCAGTGCGTCGCCGAGCCCCTCGGTATAAGCATTGGCATTTTGCACAATGATAGACTGGATCAATCCCGGGCGCGCGCCCGCGATACGGAATCCGACAGGGCCGCCGTAATCCTGCACGTAAAGGCTGAATTTTTTTAAACCCAGCGCGTCGATAAAATGGTTAATGGTTGCAGCCAGGTTATCAAAGGTATAGTTGTATGCTGTTGGCTCCGGTGCACTGCTTTGTCCAAAACCTGGATAGTCCGGCGCGATCAAATGATAATTAGGGGCAAGGTCCCTGATCAGGTCCCTGAACATGTGAGACGAAGAGGGAAAGCCGTGAAGCAATAAAATGGTTGGTTTATTTTTATCTCCGGCCTCCCGGTAAAAGATGTCTAACCCATCCACCTTTATGGTCCTGAAATAAACGCCTGCCTGGCGATTCGCTTTTGGCGTTTGATGAGTGATTTGTGCCGGTTGAGCTGCTGCATGGGCTGCGGGGCTTAAATTAAAGGCACTGCCCAGCAATAGCGAGGCGACGATGATCTTTGTTTTCATTTTTTTTGTTTTGGTGATAAAATATATACAGACAAGTCTGTTTTAATTGTGCTAAATTTTTTTAGTGTAATATGGCTCTCCGCGTCCGGTAACGTTTAGTTATAAGATCTTTCCGGCCAGGATTTTTGCTGTCTGAATTGGCCAGGCATTGCCATGTACTTTATTAGTGATCAATGCACCGTCGAACAGCATATACAATTCGTCTGCCAGTTTTTCCTTATGCACGGGCCTGAGTATATCTGCGAACATGGCCCTCACCCCATCTTTTTGTTTACGTATGATCCCCCGGACCTTTTCGCTGTCGACCGGCAATTCCGAAACAATATTCAGGAAATTGCAGCCATAATATTCCGGCTGCACCGATACCTCTGCTAAAAAGTCAAATACGGCGAGTACCTTTTCCTTCGGCGCTCCAAATTTTTCAGCTTCGGCTTTTAAGGCTGCATTGGTTTCCGCGCCCTTTACGGTCAGGTATTCTACCAGCAGATCTTCCTTAGAATGGAAATGCTGGTACAAGGACGCTTTAGCGACACCGGCCTCTTCAATGATCTGGTTAATGCCCGTAGCGTTATAGCCCTGCTTATAAAACAATCTGGATGCGGTTTCAACGATCTGGTTTCTTACGGCACTTGTTTTCATGGGACAAATGTAAAATTTAATTTTAATATACAGACAGGTTTGTATGTTTTTTATTTTTGTATGACGTTCAGGTGTTGTTTTTCTAATAGAACAGCGTTTTGGGGGAAGCTCATTGATCGCCCCATGGCAGTAATTTCCTTTTGGATAACAATCAGTAAGATTAAAAAAAACTGTATTCATCAAGAATATTTCCCGGTTCGTGTAAAAATTTACGACGCTGGTTTTTATTAATGGTTCTTCGGACAAAATAAATAACATAAACAGATCAGATCATGAAAAAACATTTTCACGACGGGGATGAGCATGCCCCGCAAGCAAATAACGACGGTATTGACCGCAGAGGTTTCCTGGAATGCATGGCATGGGCCGGTACCGGCGTGCTGTGGATGATGTCGGGAGGCATTTTAAAATCGTATGGCATGAGCCAGATGATCGATAAAACAACCGGAGGATTGCAAAAAGGGCTGGTTATGCCAAAATCTGATTTCAGCTTCGTGCAGATCAGCGACAGCCACATTGGCTTCACCAAGCCGGCCAATACCGACGTGGTCGGAACTTTGAATGCAGCTATTTCCAAGATCAACAATATGCCGGTAAGGCCCTCTTTTGTATTGCATACAGGCGACCTCACCCACCTTGCCCAGGCTGATGAGTTTGATACGCTCGAACAATCGTTGAAAAGCGTCAAGACCGAGAAGATCTTTTATGTGCCCGGTGAACACGATGTTACCGACAACGGAAAACTATACCTGGAACGCTATGGTAAAGGCACACTGGGCGACGGCTGGTACAGCTTTGATTCGCATGGCGTTCACTTCATTGGCCTCAACAACGTAACTAACCACGTAGATGGCGGATTGGGTTATATCGGGGCTGCCCAGTTAAAATGGCTGGAGGCAGACCTGAAGCCGTTATCGAACAGTACGCCTATTGTCGTATTCGCCCATATTCCGCTTTGGGCCATTTATCCGCAATGGGGCTGGGGAACGGATGACAGCGGTCAAGCTTTGGCATTACTAAAACGATTCGGCTCGGTTTCGGTATTGAATGGCCATATTCATCAAACTATACAAAAGGTGGAAGGTAATATTACGTTTCATACGGCCAATTCTACCGCGTTTCCGCAACCGGCACCGGGCGCGGCACCATCTCCGGGACCGATGAAAGTTCCGGCGGAAAAACTGCGCAGCTATTTGGGGCTGACCAGCGTGAACTATGTCGAACACGATCATACCCTGGCGATAACCGACACGCCACTGATAACGGCAGAATCCATGATCGAACAGAAATAGGTTAAGATCATGAAGAAACTCCTATTGCTCGTGCTGATATCCGGTATATCGCAAGTCAGCTTAGCACAGTATAAACCCCTTGAACTGGGATCATCCTTAAAGTTTACCATCAAAAATTTAGGTTTTGATGTCGGGGGTAGTTTTAGTGGTTTTGAGGGGACGATCGACTTCGACCCTCAAAACCTTTCCAATAGTAAATTTGATGTAACGATCAATGCGGCGACCATCAATACAGATAACAGCCTTCGCGATGAACACTTAAAAGGGGGTAACTATTTTGATGTTAAAAACAGTCCGCATATAAAGATAGCGTCAACCAAGATCACGCCTGCAGGGAAAGGCGCGTATCAATTTAATGGTTCGCTAACGATAAAAGGCAAATCAAAGCCCATATCCTTTCCCTTCACTGCCGTTCTGTCGGCGGATGTTTATGCTTTTAAGGGTTCCTTTAAAATGAAAAGGAAAGATTTTGGCGTAGGAGGAACGAGTACGGTATCGGATGAGTTGGAGGTGAGCATTAACGTGATTGCAAAAAAATGAAAAAGTTATTACTGATAGCAAGCCTTGCGGCCACTATATTTATAATGGCTGCGGCCACGATCAGGTCTTCCGACCCTGTTAAATACACTAATTTGAAAGTATTACCCAAAAACATCAGTTCGCGGGACCTGCAAAGTATTATGACGGATGATTTTGAGGATGGCCTGGGTGTAAGCTGCGGTTTTTGCCATGCTAATGCCCCGGATGGCCATGGCCTTGATTTTGCCAGCGATGCCAAGCCCGAAAAAGCCATAAGCCGGAGGATGATGCGCATGACGCTTGACCTGAATAAGCGCTGGCTGCAAAACAAACATCCGCGATTGGGAGATCCGGCGCTGGTTGTACAATGTAGTACTTGCCACAAAGGACAGGCCTTTCCTGACGGTGCAGAACCCCAATAGCAAAATTAAATAGCTTTTTGTTACCTTACTTATAATTTGAACCCGCTATTGAAGATCAACAAAATAATATATCATCTTTTATTTTGGCTGCTGGCCTACTTTTTCTGGATATTTGTTTTCAGGAACGGGGCGCTGGTGCTGACACATACCATTACCATACAGTTCTGTTATCTCGCGTTCATATCGGTAAACTACTATTTTAACGCGCTGTACACCATACCAAAATTGCTTAACAGAAAGCGTTATGTAAAATTCAGCATCCTGTTTATTGGCGGAATTGTAGTTACTGCGCTGATCCGGATACCGGTATCCATGCTGGTGGTCACCTATATTTTCAAGGTGCCAAAGCCCCATTTCGACTTGTTAAATATCTTTATCGACTCATTCATCAATATCTTCTTTTGGGTGCTTTGCATACTCGCCGCAAAAATGGTGATCGAAAAGACACGCTCGCAGATCTATATAGAGCAGATAGAAAAAGAGAAAGCAACCAACGAACTGAATTTTTTACGGGCCCAGTTTAATCCGCATTTTTTGTTCAACTCCATCAATTCTATTTACGGACACATTGATAAATCGAACAAAGATGCGCGCGGTATGCTCTTGGTTTTTTCTGAAATGCTGCGTTACCAGTTATATGAATGTAATGTAGAACAAATAGAGCTGAGCAGGGAATTGAATTATATCCGTAATTATATTGCGTTGCAAAAAAGCAGGATCGATGAACGGATAGCTGTTTCATTTAACTCCGGCGAGATCAACGGGAACATTCAGGTTGCTCCTTTGCTGCTGATCACTTTTATTGAAAATGCGTTCAAATATGTGGGCTTTAATGAGGGTAAAGAAAACCGGATCGACATCAATTTGAATTGCCGCAGCGGCAGGCTGATATTTTCGATATGGAATACCAAGGATGCATTTATCAATCATTCGGCAACGGCCTCGGGCTTAGGTATAGCCAATGCCCGAAGGCGCCTGGAACTACTTTATCCCGGCAAACATGAACTGGTCATAGCGAATGGAGAAGACACTTATGAGATCATCCTAACCCTTTACGATATATGAAACTTAACTGCCTGATCATCGATGATGAACCTATTGCCCGCAAACTGCTGCAGGAATATATCGAAGAAACGGATTTCCTGAATTTGGTGGGTACAGCCGAAAATCCGTTAAAAGCTGCGGGGCTGATCAGCCAGCTGGAGATCGACCTGATATTCCTGGATATTAATATGCCCAAAATGAATGGGCTCGATTTTTTACGTTCATCCGTAAATTTACCTATGGTGATCATGACGACGGCCTACGGCCAATATGCACTGGATGGTTTTGAGATGGCTGTGGTAGACTACCTGGTCAAGCCCTTTAGCCTTGAGCGTTTTTTAAAAGCCACACAAAAGGCACTGGAGTTAAAATCACTGAAGGAGAAAAAGGCGGTCTATAACAACGGGGAGCCCGATCATTTTTTTGTAAAGTGTGATGGCAAAATAGAAAAAATAGTATATGCCGAGCTGAACTATATAGAAGCGATGGCCAATTACCTCACGTTATATACCGACGGCGGCAAATTTGTGGTGTACCTGACTATTAAAGGCATCCTGGAAAAACTACCAGCCGATAAATTTATGCAGGTGCACAAAAGCCATATCGTAAACATGAATAAAGTACAAACCATTGAGGGCAATATGCTGCGGATGGGCGGGGTTAAGATCACAGTTGGTTTAAACTACCAGGAAGAAGTGATGAATCGCCTTTTAAAAGACAGGTATATTAAGCGATAGTGCCGAATTTATCTGATTAGAAACACAGCCCGCAACCGATCATTGCGGGCTGTGCTATTAAGAAAACCAGTTAATTAATACCCTTGCGGTGTAAAAACGACCGGATATAAGCCGCTATTTCGGCGTGGTATTCCACCAGTGCAAAATGCCCTCCGTTCAATAAATGCACTTCTGTATTTTTCAGGTCCTTTTGATAAGCTAATCCCCCGGGGGCAATGAATATCGGATCATTTTTTCCCCACACGATCAGTGCTGGTGGCTGATGCCGGCGGAGGTATTGTTGCCATTCCGGGTACATCGTTAAGTTGAAATGATAGTTTTGGAACAACGCATTTTGGATGGGCTCATTCTCATCCCCTTTGATAAATTGATGGTCCATTAAATAAGCATCGGGACCGATGTGGGCGGGGTTATTTGCACCCTCGGTGTATTGTACTTTGATGCCTTCAAATGAAATGATGGATTTAAGGCTGTTTTCAACCCCGGCCTTATCCCCGGCACCTTCCATCGCCATGATCTTTTTGAAGCCGGTCCCTAATCCTTCCTGGTAAGCATTGGCATTCTGGATGATGAGGGCGCTGATCCAACCTGGATGTTTTACCGCTATACGGAAACCTACAGGGCCGCCATAATCCTGCATGTACAAACTAAAGTGTTTGAGGTTGAGCTGCCTGATAAAATCCTCCATCACAGCCGCCAGGTGATCAAATGAATAATCAAATGCAGACACAGATGGCCGGCTACTTGAGCCAAAGCCTGGGTAATCAGGCGCTATCAAATGGTAGTCGGCTGCAAGGTCGTTGATAAGATCGCGGTACATAAAGGATGATGACGGGAAGCCATGCAATAGCAGCAGGGTCGGCTTATCAGGATTCCCGGCTTCCCTGTAAAATACATCCAGGCCATCTACTTTGATCGTTTTGTACACAACTTTTTGATATCCTGCATTGCTTCGCTGCGCCATGGCCGTAAAACCGAAAACAACCAGCACAAAGCTTAAAACCGTAGAAATTTTTGTTCTCATGCTCAATTACCGTTTACTGCCAATACAACCTTACCTACTGTTTTCCTGTTGGCCATATCCTCATGCGCCTGCTGGGCATCTTTCAATTCATACCGGCTGCTGGTGACTATTTTTAACGCCCCGCTCGATACCAGGTGTAGCAGGTAGTTGGCGGCCCTTTTGAAGTTTCCGGGTATAGCGGTGTAGGCCCCGATGTAGAAGCCGGTCAATGACTGATTATTAAAAACCATTTGCATCACCTGGTCTGGCCCGAAAGAGGACGATAGAATGTCTAAGGAACCATAAACCACAAACCGCCCGTATGGAGCCAGCAAATTAAAGCTTTGTTTGACGATGTCGCTTGTTCCGGATGAAAGGATAACGCTGACACCTTGCCCATCCGTTACGGTCTGCATCTGCTGCATCCAATCCGGATCGGAATAATTTACCAGCACGTCGGCTCCCAACGATTTTGCCAGGTCCAATTTAAATGTGCTGCTTGCACCGGCAAATACCTTTCCAATACCCAGGATCTTTGCCAGTTGGATGGCGATAGAGCCGACACCGCCGGCAGCCGCATGAATAAGGACGGTATCGGTGCCCGATATTTTAGCAGCTTCCGTTAACAGGAAGTAAGCGGTTAATCCCTGTACCGGGATCGCCAGCGCATCGTCATACGAGACGTTGTCCGGAATGGGTATCACCTCATCGACTGACGCGACCGCGTATTCCGCGTATCCGCCATTACCACCCGTTGCGAACAACACGGCTACGACGCGTTTGCCCAGTAAATCCGCATCAGCATCCTCGCCGACCTGCTCGACCACACCCGCCACTTCGGCGCCTAGAATGACCGGTGTATCCGGTATGACCGGGTAAACCCCCTGACGCATTTGACTTTCTGCAAAATTCACACCCGAGGACTCGACTTTGATCAACACCTGGGATTTACCAGGACGCGGTGTTGCAACTTCCCGGAGTTCCAATACACCGCCGATTTCATTTAATACTACTGCTTTCATTTGTTTTAATTTATATTATAGAGCAATTACTCCACAACTATACAAATGTCATTTATTTTAGAGTTATTGCTCTAAAATATTTATCGTATTACATTTAAATGACGGTCAAGACGGCAGCAGATCCAGTGTGGTGTTAATAATGTTATTGATGGTGGACTGGGGCGGGGAATTGAGTAAAAGGGCTCGTAACCCATTAACGATATTAAAAAGATATTGGGCTAACCGGGTACTGTCAATATCTTTTGAAATTTCACCGGCTTCTTTAGCCATATCGACGGCTGAAACGAAGGCCTTTTCGATCCGTTGATGGATTGCGTCGGCGAGGCCCAGGATGCCGGCGTCATCTACGCTGCTGTCGATCGATGTATTAAAAAAGAAACAGCCTTCGTAGGTGTCTTTACCGGGAGATTTTTTAGTGGCTTCCAGCAAAACATTTTTAATTTTCTCTTTGAATTTCAGGGGCGCTATAAGCAGATTTTCCAGGGCAGTGATATAAACCGTATCGTACTTTTGCAGGCATTTTAGATAAAGTGCTTTTTTATCGCCAAAACTGTTAAAGAAACTGCCATTGCTTATCCCTGCGGCATTGATCAGGTCTTTGGTGGAGGCACCACCAAACCCCTTCTGCCAAAAAACATCCAGGGCTTTATCGATTACGGTATCTTGATTGAAAATTTGCGGGCGAGCCATATCAGTTATTTTGGAGTAAGTGCTACAAAATTAATCCTTTCGGGGACAAAAAGGAGTTTATATCATGTATCATATTTTACAACATCCAGATTTCCGAGATGTTTATCCACATTTATGGAAGGCATACATGCTCCAATACCGAATAATACTGTAGTTATTAGATCTACTGGTAAAGTAAGATTTAAGAGATCTTTCAGGCGTTGGCCCTTGCAAATCCTACCGTATCCCTGTAGATTTGGGGAGAGACATCCGCATTGCTTTTAAAAAACCGGCTAAAGTAGAACTCATCGTTAAAACCCAGTTCGTATGCGATCACTTTAATCGGCTTTGCGGTTAGGTACAATTCGCGTTTTGCTTCGATAACGATCCGTTCTGCGATCAGGTGACCCAAAGTTTTATTAAAGTGCGTTTTACTAATCCTGTTCAGTGCCTTGGCAGAGATATGCAGCAGATCGGCATAATCGCTTGGACTGTGTTTGCTTTTATAATGCTCTTCAATAGCATCCTTTAGGTTTTTCAATATGAAGGGCTCTTTTTCTGTACCTAATGCTTTAAGCAATTGCGTGTTGATCTTTATCCTGGAGGCATTTATCAAAAATATCTTCAGGTAAGCAATCATTAATTCATATTGGGCAACTGCTGTGTTTTGCATTTCAGCCTTTAACTGATTAACCAAGCCGGTCAGGAGGTCCATTTCCTTTTCCTGTAACTGCACCAGCGGAGATTCATAAATATTATTAAAGAGTACCCCATTACAGGCGACCTCATTATGATGCTTATGAATACAGAAGAAATCAGGATGAAAGTTGACTAAAAGCCCCTTAAACTCACCTTCCGCCTTGATCATGTACGGCTGGTAAATAGAAAAGCTCATCAGGCTATTTTCCTTAAATTCGTATTCAGAAAAATCTGCAGTTAGTCTGCCTTTTCCCTTAGTAACCAGGATCACGGAGTAGTAATTGTAGTTTTTCTGCTGGTTAAAATAGCAATCATCCTCAAAAGCAAAGATTTTAAAGGCTAATGCCTTCGTTTGGGGATTGATCAATGTAAAGGCGGTTTGAGCTGTCAAGATCTGAATGTTTAGGTTTGATACCAATTAAAATAATTTTCTATCGGCTGCAGAAATTTCCAGATCATTGATGCTGGCGTATCGCTTGCGCATCAAACCGTTTTCATCAAATTCCCAAAGTTCATTTCCATAGCTCCGGTACCACTGGCCTGTTTGATCGCGCCACTCGTATTCAAAACGGACGGCCATGCGATTCTCGCGAAATCCCCATAGTTCCTTTTTTAGTTTATAATCCAGCTCTTTTTCCCATTTCCTGGTTAAAAAGGCTTTCACTTCTTCTCTGCCATTAACGAATTCGGTGCGGTTGCGCCATTCCGTATCAATGGTATAAGCCAGGGAAACCTTTTCCGGATCGCGGCTGTTCCAGGCATTTTCAGCAAGCTGGACCTTTTCCAATGCGGTCTTCATGGTAAACGGAGGTAGCGGGAGTTTTTGTTCCATAGTAAAGTTTAAATTAAAGAATGGATAAAGACGAATTTATCCATTCTTTTAGGGACGAACATAACTAAATAGCGGCTGTTTCCACCAGCTCAACTGCAGGGAAATCTACCACTACCTTTGCAGCATTGTTAAAATAGTTGGTGAACAGGTTCAGGCCAACATGCGCGATAATTTCTGCAATTCCTGCTTCGCTGAAGCCGGCGTTTTTCAGGGCGTCCACATCGGCATCATTAACCAGGCCTCTTTTTTCAACGATCGTCCTTGAAAAATCAAGCGCTGCCTGGATTTTTGCATCTGCTGATTTACCTTCACGGGCGTCTGTAATGCTGTTGGCATCGATATGAACTAATTTTTCGCCGATAAAGCTGTGTGCGGCATTACAATATTCGCAGCTGTTAGCGTTGGCAACAGTAAGTGCGATCAGCTCACCAAGCTTACCGCCGATAGAGCTTTCGCCTAAAGCGCCGCTGAAAGAAAGGTAGCCATTTAAAACGGCTGGTGAATTACCCATCGTCCTCATCATATTTGGAACCATGCCCAGCTTGCCTTGAATGGCGGTAAAAAGATCTTTAGATTTCCCTGTGGTTGTTTCAGGATTTAGTGCGGTTAAACGTGACATTTTTTTAAGTTTTTCTTGTCTTCATTGACAGCACAAAGGTGCGGTGCTGCCCGGTTTTACAACATGGATAAAGGGCGTAACTGCATGGACAATCAGGCCGTTTATTTAAATACTCACCGATGCTTCAGGTTGTTATTTAAAGCAGCAGCTTTTTCTTTTGAATTGTCGTATCCCGACTAAAATCCTTACAAATTATTTTTATATTTTTTTTGCTATTAATTTGATGTTTCAGCAATGAGGAAGATTAAATCTGAGCCAATTGTAGCAGATCTGTAGATGTTTCTCTTCCATTTAGCCGGTTGCCATTTCTTTCTTTCTACGAATATAATCGGTTTCTCCGCCAGCCACAGGAATGATTGGTGAAGGTGTTTTGCTGGCCTCTCTTGATGATCCCGATATTACCGAGATATTGATGGTGAACAGAAGACTGTCTCCGTTAAGGCATCCCAAGCTTTCTGAACTGATCGTAAAAGATTTTACAGATATAGCTGCTTATAGCGACCAATTAACTGACTACGATGGCTGATTATATTGCGCAGGGATAAGCTCTTTTGGTATGAAGAGGGTAGATACAACCACATTACTTTTTATACCATTCTAATGTTTGCAAAGCAACTGCCCGTTTCAATCCAGATATGCTTTTCTTTTACCTATCTGGAGTTTATGCAGATAGTTCAGAAAATAAAAAGATAATGTGGGTAAGGATTAGGGGCAAAACAGAGAACACATTAAATAAACTGACTTTTAAGGGTGTTTACAGCTTCCGACCAGGTTATATATTCCGTTGAAAGCGAAAAAAAATGTCAGGTGGATCTATAAAGGACTTCAGCTTATTTATCCTTTTGTTTTTCCAAATCAAACCTTGACTTATGATGAGATTGTCCGTGCTGTAATTCTTACGCTGACAACGGGATCTTTTAAACGATAAAACTTCTATAAATGACTGCATCGTTTGGGCCAGGTGATCAAAGGTATAATTATAGTCGCTTCTGGCAGGGACATCGGAATATTTAAATCCGGGAAGGTCGGGCGCGATCACATGGTATTTACAGGCAAGGATCGGAATAAGATTCCTGAACATATCTGAAGAGGTCGGGTAACCTTGCAATAACAAGATCACGGGAGCATTCTTAGGACCAGCTTCACGGTAAAAAATATTCAGGCCGCCGGCACTAACGTTTTGAAAATGTATGTTTTTAAGGTTGGTCAGGTTCGACTGTGCGAATACCTGCTCGCCGAACGCGCTTAATGTCAGGATCAGGATAAATTGCGATAACTTTTTCATGTATTTGTTTTTTGTACAGGACAAAAACGGAAACTTCACGAAAGCCGCCGAAGCGGCCTTTACCGTGCAATCGAACGTAACGGTCCGGATCAAAAGTTTGGAAGAGGAATTTGGTGTAGAACTTTTTAACAGGAGTGCACGCAAAGTAGAACTAACTGCGTCCGGAATAATACTGATCAGTATTTTAAACAGATCGGACACCTGATGGAAGAAGCAAAAAAAGAATTGACTAAAAGCGGGCGCATCTCGGGTAGCCTCGAAATAGGATGTATAGAAACAACAATGGCCTTAAAGGCCCCTGGTATTATCAAACAGTTAGCGAGCAATTCCCGGAAGTTGACCTGGAATTCAAATTTGGAATGCGAACCGAACTTATCAACGACGTGTTAAACTACAAATTGGATGCGGCTTTTGTATCCGCACCGATCAGCGATCCCAATTTAAGACAGGTCGTAGTCAAAAATGAGAAAATGGCCACCTTACCACCTGCCAAACACAAAAAACTGGAGGAGAATCTGCGTGCGGTCCCGCTTAAGATCATAGTTTTCGAATCAGGGTGTATCTTCCGGTCCAGTTTAGAGTCCTATCTAAGTACCAAGGGTATCGTGGAATACAGAAGGATCACAGTTAATTCACTCGAAGGTATAATCAATTTTGTGGAGGCCGGTTTAAGGATCAGTATGCTTCCGGAAGAATTAGCGCATGAATATTATCCGACCCGTAAATTTAACCTGTTTCCCTTAAGCAAGGATCTTGGCACCATGACCACACTTTTAGTAACAAGGCCAGGCATACCGCTGACAAGAGCATTCAATGCCTTTATTGATCTTTACAAAGCTTCATCGGCCTAACAGGATCACGACCGTAACTCATTAAGTAACGCAGTGAAGTGCGTGCCGAAATCTAACGAGATCAGTGACCAATTTGACCGCGTTAATACCTACGCATAAATATCTGTAAGCGTTAAAGCAGTCACAAAGTAACGATGTTCGAATTG
Source organism: Mucilaginibacter sp. (assembly GCF_041660805.1). Taxonomy (GTDB): domain Bacteria; phylum Bacteroidota; class Bacteroidia; order Sphingobacteriales; family Sphingobacteriaceae; genus Mucilaginibacter. Next base: position 25,485 of record NZ_JBAZVP010000024.1, read on the forward strand.
ATTTGTCGAACTAAAAACCTACTTATAATGTGGGGTTTGTTGTATTCTGCAGCTGGTAATGAACGACTATCTCAAGTTACCGTCGGCGGCCAGCACATCATTGCTCATATCGGATCAAAGTGAGCACAATTAAAGCTTGTAGGTGCAGGGAAATGTAAAAAAGCCGGGCAATATTTTGCGCCGGCTTTTAAGTATGTTGGGACTGAAGGAGACGTAAAAGCTCCGTTATATTTTATGAGCAGTTATTGAATATCAAAGCCGGTCAAACCTAAAAAATTATATTTTCCAGGAGTGCCCGTGCCTGACGCAGTGGTTTTCAAGATCGTTTGATTTTGGTAGGTTACATTACTACCTATAGAAAAACTGTTGATCGAATAAGATTGAAATGCGCCAAGATTATACAGGAACTTCCCATCAGGCGATACCCATAAATCTTTGGAATCACCTGCCGGAGCCAGGCCTATTCTTGTCGTTGCAGCACCAAATCCCAATGATGTTGCATTTACATCAAATGTAGATACCGTATTAGTCGCGAAACTGGCAACATATAAATTATTTCCTGTTGGGTTCAGAATTGTCCAGCAAGCCTCATTTATCGCCGCGCCCGCCGTCGCACTAAAGTTTGCGGTTTTAGTAACCGTTGAGCCGTTGTCAGTCAACACTGTTACACTATTGTCCAGTTTGGTTGGTATCAAATTGAAATTAGATACAAATAGTCTCGAGTTTCCCTCTTTGGTCCAGCTAAACCCAATAGAGCCCGCTATTCCCGCCTCCTCGAAGTATCGTTTACCACTAACATTACCATTGTCAAAATTATACACATAAACCCTGCTTGGATGTTGTTCAGTCAAAGAGGTCATGGTCGTTGCAAAATGAGCTATTCCCCAGGTACTAACGGCCAGTTTGGTGCCGTCAGCACTAAAGCTTACCGTTGTTTGCCCGCCATTTTCACGAGGATATTTATCTAATTGTTTTTCTGAGACCAATGCGCCGGTCTTTGCATTAAAGCTGAATAAATGAATATTACGTTCGTGATATGTAAAAGGCGTGCATAAAGCGATAGTTTCCGAAGATCAGTTTTGGATAGTGCAGGAGAAATTAGGCAACAAGCGGGTGACCCTATGCCAACCCAAAGAGGAATTCCCTTTACGTGGGGCAGCAATTCGGCAACCGCCTTGCGAAAAATTAAGGAAACCCTTCAATGCACTTTTCCGCGAACTGCCGGTTTTTATTGACTGAATTCCAGACATTTCTGCCCCCTTTATGTTAATGATATAACGCCTTTCGACTATATCTAAGTTGACGTTTATTCGCTTGGTGGTCACCTCTTCATCTCAGAACTTATACTTAACGAATCTGTCCCGTCTTGCTATAACACCGATTTATTAATTGTCATTAACTTGGTGTCTATATTAAAATATATTATTTTCATGAAATCAGCCTATTTATATGTTCGGGTTAGACCAAGATTTACGGATTTTCAAATTATTGAAGGCTTAATAATTACAATCAAGCCAAAGACAATTTAGCAACTTTACTGTTACATTCACATTGCTTGAAAATTTCTTATCAACTTTGGGCAAAAAATTGCGTTATTAGACGTATGAGTGCGAAAAAATTCTGTTATTTCTTATTTTTTGCCGTGTTCATGCTGGCTGCTAAGCCATTTCTGGGCTTTCTTGTTATTAAGAAAATCAAAGACGGTAAACCTATTGGCATTTGTATAAAGGCTTTCACGAAACGGAAGATAGAATATGTTCAAGATAGCGCCTTCGATGCTTCCGCCGTCCAAAAACGTTTAGCAAATCCACTGCTTCCGTTAACGATCCTTTTTTCTTTCTTTCTTACTACCTTATTTCCATCAATTTCCGGGAAATTACGTCAGATTACTACAGGCTTTTTGTCAGCTTTACATTTAAGTTTATTCCCTCCGCTGCATCGTTACCTGCTTTCAGGTAAATTGATCATTTGATATACTGTTTCCCAAATTTTTTCCGGGACATCCTAACGTAGCCAGTGACGAGGCTATACTGATTTCTATTTCTTTATTTTTTCTAACAAATTATCAGATGCACTATCTTAAAAGATACGGGTGCATGGCAATATTGTGTTTCATTGCAATAAACGTCCATGCCCAGCAACGGGTTACGCTCAAAGACCTGTTAAGCAGAGTTGAGCAGAGAGCTCCGGCTTTAATCGCAGATTCGGCTTCAATTGCCATCAGACAGGCGCAGGCGGTTGAGACCCGCAGCAATTGGCTGCCTAATTTAAAATTGAATTACCAGGCTGATATCGGTACAAATAACAACACCGCCGGCCCTTATTTCGGCTTTGGAATAATACCCTCTAACTCCCGCGGGGTGCGTACAGAAAATAATACCTCCGCTGTTTTAACAAACCTCGGCATCGCTGCCCTGGATTGGGAAATTTATAATTTCGGCGCATATGCGGCACAAAATAAAGTAGCCGGATCTGATATTGCAGTTGAACAAAATCAATTCCAGCAATCTAAATATAAACTTCAGGCCTACACCATTGGTAACTTCTTGCAGCTGCTTCGGCTGCAGGATTATATTTCTATACAATCGCGAAATATCGACCGTAATCAGCAGATCAGACGGTCTATTCAATCACTCGCTAAAAGCGGTATCAGGCCGGGCGTGGATACAAGTATTGCGGAAGCCGAACTTTCCAAAGCACGGCTGATTTATATCGAACTGGATAACCAGCTCAAACAGACACAGCTTCAATTAGCTGCCGTTAGCGGCTTGCCTTATCAGGCAATTGTTCCCGATACCGTTGCAGAAACCCGGTTGGTAGCACAGGCAAATTTACCTGAAACCATTGTTATGGATACAGCCAACCATCCCATTATCAACTATTACAAGTCCATTGTTGACAATAGCCGGCAAAGGGAGGAACTCGTTAAAAAACAGTATAATCCAAAGATATTGCTGGAAGCCGCTGCCTGGGGCCGCGGGTCCAGCGTCGATGCTAACGACCAATTTAACAACCTATCAAGCGGCTGGGGATTCAGCCGGAACAATTATTTGGTTGGCGTTGGTGTCTCCTATAATCTGTTCGACCTGCGACGAAAACAGCTAAAGCTTCGTACGCAAAAGGCAACGACAAACTACGCATTAAGGGAACTGGACGAACAGAAGTCCCTGCTTGCATTGGGCATTAGTCAGGCCGATGTGGAACTGAATACAGCCAAACAGCGATTGATGGAAATTCCCAATCAATTAAAAGCGGCAAACGCAGGCTACCGTCAAAAGCTGTCATTATATAAAAGCGGCTTAACAGATATCATCGAGTTGAATGCCGCCCTCAATATTTTATATCGGGCGGAGACAGATTACGCGCAGGCAAGGTTTGCATATGCCAGTGCTTTATTCCAAAAAGCGGTTACCGGTAACCAGGTCAGTTCCATCTTAAATCTTTTAAATTAAAAATTATGTCAATGGTCACCTCCGCGCTTAAACGGCCCATTACTGTGGTAGTTATTACCATGAGTTTAATGATCTTCGCCGTACTCAGCGCTATTAATATACCCATAGATATTTTTCCGCAGCTAAATCTGCCTACCATCTATGTGATCGAATCTTATGGCGGTATGTCCCCGCAGCAAATGGAGGGCTTTTTCAGTACCCGACTGCAGGACCAGTTCCTTTATGTGAATGGTATTAAAAATATTTCTACCAAAAATATTCAGGGCCTTACCATGCTGAAAATCAGCTTTTATGAAAGCACCAACATGGCCGAAGCCCAGGCGCAGGTAGCCTTGCAGGTGAACCGGGCCATGAAGTTCTTTCCGCCAGGGGCGTTACCTCCGCAGGTAGTCCGGTATGACGCATCATCGTTACCTGTTGGCCAGTTGGTATTATCAGCTCCGGGGCGTAGCCTTAAGGAAATATATGATATGGCCGCTACCCGAATAAGGCCAATGTTTGCATCCGTGCCGGGGTTATCCGCACCACCTCCATTCGGGGCCAACTCCCGGTCAATTACGGTTAGTGTAGATCCTGCTAAGATGCGCAGTTATAATCTTACTCCCGACCAGGTAGTGGAAGCCCTGGCTAAATTTAACGCCATGTCGCCGTCCGGCAACCTCCGCATTGATAATACCATGTTTACCACGACCATCAATTCGCTGGTGCAGAAGTCGGAGGAATTTGGAGATATCCCGATTAAAACCAAGAACGGCGTTTCGGTACTGGTTAAAGACGTGGCTCGGGTAGCGGATGCCTCTGACATTACCGTAGATTATGCCCTGATCAACGGTAAGCGGTCCGTTTATATTCCGATCGTGAAAACCGCCGATGCCTCTACCTGGTCGGTAGTACAGGGATTAAAGGCCAAGCTACCCGAAATGCAAAGCTTGCTTCCTGACGATATCAAAGTCTCCTATGAGTTTGACCAGTCTGTCTTTGTAATTAACGCGGTTAAAAGTTTGATGACAGAGGGCGGGTTAGGCGCTTTACTGACCGGATTGATGGTCTTGCTATTCCTGCGGGATTGGCGAAGCAGCCTGATCGTGGTCATAACGATACCGGTGTCCATTCTTTTAGGGGTGATGCTGTTAGGCGCATTCGGCCAAACGATCAACATTATGACGTTAAGCGGATTGGCGCTGGCTATCGGCATCCTGGTCGATCAGGCGACAGTAACCATAGAGAATATTCACCAGCACCTGGAAATGGGAAAGTCAAAAAAGCAGGCTATATATGATGCCTGCGAGGAAATATCTTTCCCTTTATTGCTGATTCTGCTTTGTATCCTCGCGGTATTTGCGCCGTCATTCCTGATGAACGGCGTGCCCAAAGCGATGTTCCTGCCGCTGTCAATGTCTATTGGGTTAACGATGATCGTGTCCTATGTTCTCGCCCAAACGCTGGTGCCGATCTTAAGCAACTGGCTGATCAAGGCCGAACAATACCAGCATTACCATCATGGTGAATTGCATGCGCATGCTGGGGAAGCATTAAACCGTAAAGAAGAAATACAGGTAAACAAACATCTGAAAGAAGAACAGGAACATCCGGAGGATAACGATTTCTTTGAAAAAGTAAAGATGCATTTCATGGGTATTATCACCCGCTGGATGCCGAATAAAAAGCTGATCGTACCGGTTTACCTGGTTTTGGTCATTGTATTGGCCGGAATAGGATTTGTCATCATCGGTAAGGACATGATGCCTAAACTAAATAATGGACAGTTTCTGATCCGTATCAAAGCCCCTGACGGTACCCGTTTAGAACGGACCGAAGATAAATTCAAACAGGTGTTAAGCATTATCGATAAGACCGTAGATCATCACATTGAGATCAGTTCCGGCTATGTGGGTATCATTCCCAGCAGTTACGGCAGCAGTAACCTATACATTTTTAATACCGGTACCCATGAGGCTGTTTTGCAGGTCAAGCTCGATGAGAACTATAAAGTCAATATGGATGAGCTGAAAGATGCATTGCGTAAAAATATTGGACATGCCATGCCTGATCTGCGCATCACCTTCGAGCCTATAGATATGACCGAAAAGATCATGAGCCAGGGTGCTGCCACGCCAATCGAAATAAGGGTGGCTGGTAAGGACATGGCGCAGATTGAAAACTATGCTAACAAAGCGGTCGCACAATTAAAAAAGATCAGTTATCTGCGCGATGTTCAGATTGTTCAACCGTTAAAAATACCTGTGATCGCTATTAAGCTCGACAGGCAAAAGGTGTCACAGTTAGGGCTGAATGTGACCGATATTGCACGTTCAGTTACTGCCAGTACTTCTTCCAGCCGTTTTACCGAAAAAAATCAGTGGCTGGATGAAGACAAACAATATACTTACCAGGTACAGGTGCAAATACCGGAATACACCATGAATACGATGGATGAATTAAAGGAAATCCCTTTACTAAAAGGACAAAGCGCGCCCACCCTGGCTGATGTCGCGGAATTTAAAATGACCTACGCACCGGGCGAGTTTGACCGTGCCGGGCCAAGGAGATTTTTAACGGTCAGCGCCAATATCAATAAAATGGATCTGGGCACGGCAACGACTGACGTGCAGAAGGCGATCAAAGAGATAGGTACACCGCCGAAAGGCCTGGTACCGGAATTAAAAGGCATGACTAGTTTATTAGTGGAAACAATGGGCAGCTTACAAAGTGGATTAGGCTTTGCGATATTGGTGATCTTCCTGTTGTTGGCTGCTAATTACCAATCGTTTAAGTTATCACTTACAGTACTTTCTACAGTCCCTGCAGTAATTTTAGGATCCCTGACAGCATTGCTGATTACCGGTTCTACGCTTAACCTGCAATCTTATATGGGTATGATCATGTCAACCGGCGTGTCCGTAGCCAATGCGATCCTGATTGTAACGAATGGCGAGAAGCTGCGATTAGAATTCAAAGATGCGACCCGTGCTTCGATAACCAGCGCCGCAATACGTTTACGTCCGATCCTGATGACGAGTTTAGCCATGATGGCGGGAATGATCCCGATGGCTTCCGGCATGGGAGAAGCTGGTGAACAGACTGCGCCGTTAGGTAGGGCGGTAATCGGCGGCCTGTTCGCCTCCACACTGGCTGCATTATTCATCTTGCCATTAGTGTTTGCGTGGGTTCAAGGTAAAACAACCTATGAATCACCGTCCCTGATGCCTGAAGAATCAACAGATATTCAAACCTCAACACTATAAAAAACATGAAAACGAAATTGATCATATTAGCCTCGGCCGTAAGCTTTCTAGCCGCCTGTTCGGGCAATCAAAAGCCGGTTGACCTGACCGAAAATAAGTCATCGGCCAATAAAAAGTACGAAATCGGTAATATAACTGAAAAGGCCTTATCCAGTTATGCGCGTTTACCGGGCCAGCTTAAGCCGTTTAACGAAGTAAACCTGTTCCCTAAAGCTAACGGGTTTGTGAAACGGATCTTCGTTGACCGGGGTTCGCACGTGAGCAAGGGACAGTTACTGTTAACACTTGAAGCGCCTGAAATGGAATCAGCTTTACAAGCAGCGAATTCCAGGTATCTCCAGGCCCAGGAAGCGGCGAACGCCAGCAAGGAAAAATATAACCGTTTAAAGCAGGCTGCTGCTGAACCGGGTTCGGTATCACCGCTTGATCTGGATAACGCGCTATCGCGGATGAAGTCTGACCTGGCCATAGCCAATTCAGAAAAGTCAAACATGGAATCTGTGCGCACCATGCAGGGTTATTTACGCATTTATGCACCATTTGACGGAATGATCGTGCAGCGTAATGTTTCACCAGGTGCATTGGTTGCGCCGGGTAAAGCGACCGATCAGCCGATGCTAATCTTACAGGATACCCGCAAACTTCGTTTAGAGGTTGCCATACCGGAGAATTATGTTGACAAGGTTGATCTCAAACAAGCAGTTAAGTTCACCTTTAATGCTATGCCCGGTGTGGAGCATACTGCTAAAATAAGCCGATCGGCCAACGCTCTGACCAGTATGCGTTCAGAAGCTATCGAAATTGACGTGCTTAATAAAGACGGGCAGCTTAAGCCGGGAATGTATGGTGAAGTGAAGATCCTGATGTTATCAGGAGCAAAGTCTTTGCTGGTGCCGAATACGGCTATCGTCAGGTCTACCGAAAGGCAATATGTGATTATCGTGAAAGATAGTAAAGCTAAGCTGGTAGATGTTAAAGAAGGCTTAACGGGAAAAAAAGATACCGAAGTATTCGGTGCTTTAACAGCTAACGACCGGATCGTGTTGAACGCCGGTGACGATATTAAAGATGGTGCGCCGATCCAATAACCACTTTACAGCAGCTGTTTGAACAGCTGCTGTAATATTATTTACCCTTATATGCAGTTTTTACTTTCTAAAAAGTTTCAAAGATTAACCAGGCTTTATCATACGATTATTGCCAGGGACTTGCCTGAACTTCCTTTCGATAACCTAATTGAAATACTGTTGGTGATCCATCAAAGGTCGACGAATAATACGCATACTGAATTTGCCGAAATACTGAATTTAGACAAATCACGTATCAGCATACATGTGGAGTATCTCAATACGCACGGATTTACAAAAACCGAGATCAATCCGGAAGATCAGCGGCAACATTTGACCTTTTTGACACCCAAAGGCGAAGCAGCTGTAGCCAAAATTAAAGAAGTAATTGCCAGGGTGAATAAAGTAATCAACCAGAATTTGAGTTTGATCCAGTTAAACATATTCTATACCGTCATGCAGCAGATGGAACATAACCTTTTAACACATTTAGATTAATGCCAATCCAATGATCGCAAATGATTTACGCCGGATGAGTAAGCTTTATATCAAAGCGCTCGGTCAGTTTCTTCCGCCTCCTCACTCAGAGTTCATGGCGGAAACGATGCTTTTAGTTGCCTGTAGCAAAACACCGGTAACCGTTGAAAGACTTATCTATCATCTGGAAAACGACAAGCGGACAATTATAAAATTGCTTGAGGAATTGGTTACTATCGGATATGTGTCCGTAATAAAAGTATCATCTGTTAAAAAAGACGATCAGATCATTCTAACGGAGATAGGAAGGCAGCTACTACCGCAAATTCAGGAAGCCATAGCGCTCACTGAACAACGGTTAAAAGGAAAATCTCAAGAGATTGACCTAAAAACCTTTACTGACACCTTACTGCGGATGGAAAATAATTTAAAGCCCTACTAAAAAATTTATTAAACCTACGCGGGATATTAATTTTCTAAAACATTGAATTGAAAAATATTCAATCATATTTATAAAAGCGATCAAATGATCAACTTTGCCGAATTAAAAGACAAACTACTGCAGGTAAACCGGTATCTATGCTTTCAGGCCGTAACAAGGAATATATTTTCATTGGAAATTATTCCATTTGTCTTCAAAACTAGAACTGCCTACTCACCAGTTTAGATTAACCTAAGGCGGGTGACGCTAATGACCCGTCGCTGTTTATAGTTACACTCCAACGACGAAAATTCAATTAGCCAACTAAATGGTTCGAAATTTATTCAGTCTCTGTTTCATCAAAGTGTGTTAATTCGCTCGGAACGCACATTTGCTTAATGAATTGGTTCGAAATCTGGTCAGTCTGGGGAGCCACATCGGGCAAGCTCGAGAAATCGGTCGCTTGCCTACAAGAGAAATGAGGCGCTATCTGTAAAGGATGCACGCGGGCTGATTATTAATGCCTGATTAAAGGTTAAGGCAAGTCGCGATTGTTAACACAAAGCAATTTGCGCCTTAAAGTTTGCTTGGTTTCGAATGGCTTGAAATGAGCTGGGCCGTTTGCCGCACCTAAACGCTGATTTTCAATTTGCTGACAAGGTCGTGAAAGTACACCGGCGACCATATCTCCAGCTTTTTCGTGTCACTAATGAAACGGCTGATATCTGCTTTGACATAATCCATCCTAACGCTGTCGATCTTGTCTGCGAGCAGCCCGCGAAACTCTTCCTCGGTGATGGTTTCCTTTTTCCAGTCCCCGCTATCTTGCGCACGCACCAAAAAGTGGCTGAGGTGTAAGGGGGTGCCCCTGCGGATATACCATTCCATATCATACCAGTCCCGACCTTTGACATTAGTTCCCCATTTGCGGAACAAGAGGGCATGCATCTTACCGGCAAACAGGTCAGGGAGTGAGAAGCATTTGACATAAAAGGAAAACGGTCGCAGTAACAGCTTTTCTTCCGTCTCGAAACCCAGTGGCGGTTCAATATCAACTTCCAGCTTGATCTTGATACTGGCCACCTGGTCCAGCCCGCTCTGCGGAATGATACCTTCCAGAACGAGTTCGCGCCATAGGGTTTCGGACTTCAGGAACGCCGAATCAATGTTGGTCTTATTGTTTTTTTCTTTTGTCCTGACCGAGACCTCCATGCCCAGTGACGCGAACTCCCCGGTAACGGCATCCAGGTATTTTTCCAGGGAAAAACCCGCGACGGGTTTCAGTAGGGAGAAGTCGAGGTCCTCGGAAAACCGCTCCAGACCGTAAAATATCCGCAGGGCGGTTCCCCCGTAAAATGCGGCGTGCTCAAAAAATCCTGCGCGCTGCAGGCCGGCAAGGGCGATCTCCTGCATGATTTCCCGCAATGCGTCCCTTGCTTCGCCCTGGTTGGCGGGCTTATATTCTTCCAGCCATTCTTTTATCATAGACTCGAAATTGCTTTAATGATCATCTGTAAACTATCCCGTTTCGGCGCATTCGCGAGCCATAACGACATCAAACGCGTATCGAACTTCCGGAGCGCACTTTCATCCATGCGCAGGTCTTCTATCAGGTAAAGCCGGCCTGCGCTGGTACTGCGGATCTGTAGGCCGGTAGTCGTTACGATCTTATCCGCAAGCGCCTTTTCAGGTGACGCAACAATCGCGCGCTGATCCCGGCCGAGCAGTACGGAATTCAAGCCGTAGGCATAATAAGGTAGTGGTAAATGCAGGTAAGTGAACAAACCTAGGGGCGTGCGAAAATCACGGCTTGCTTTACTGGTCATCGAAATGGTAGAATAAACTCGCTCAGGTATCAGCCCGTAATGACTTAAAGCCGTATCCGCCGACAGATAACTAGGCCCGTAAAGGTGGTTGGCCAATAGCCCGTTTTCCGGTCGGCTGGCACCAAGTGCCTTTCCGGGAATATATAATCCGCGCTTAACCGATTCTATCACGCCCTCTTCCTTCAATGCCTTGATCTTGTCATTCGGCCGCTTGTAATTCCTTAATATGTTCGACAGCAACTGGTAAGTCAATGGCTGGCCGCTGTATAGTGCAATAGCTTCCTTCGGATCCATATGTAAAATAATATATAGATAATCGGCTTCAACCCGATTATCTATTGTCAAATTTACAATAAACGAATGTGAAAAACAACGTAGATAATCAATTTAAAACCGATTACTACCTGTAAATTTACAATACGCTTGTATCTAAACGTAATTTTTATGCTTGCTCCGAGAACGCAGAGGAAACTTATTTTATAAAAATATAAGCCAATTGAACCAAAATTTGCTGTTTGAAAAAATCTGTAATGACTTATTTATTCTTTCTTGCTACTTCGTTTAACAGGTGATTCCGATTTATAAATCGTTTTACCCTGAACTATTTGTGCTGGGTTGGTGACTTTTTCTAATGCTTGATGGTAGGCTTCTTTTATTAAGTTCTCTAAATCACTGTCAGGAAGTGTCCCCCAAACATCCGAAGATAAATATCGAAATTGTTTACCATTACCTACTAATAAATGCCGAGGATCAGTTAGCTCACTTCCCCAATTGAATCCTAAAATTACATGCGTGTTCGTGCGCCATATAGCGACGTTACAAAAAGTATGCCCCAGTTTCTCTGTTGGCGACCATCCGAAAGCGACAGCATTATAATTATCGTAAACAAGTTCATTACATTGCGGATAACGACACCAAATGAAATTGCGCAACCACAACGCTTTTTCCTGAACCTCAGAAGGAAAAGGGCATAAATAATGCAACAGTTTCTCGAGATCGTTAATTGCCATTTTTAAATTTACACAATTATATGTGTGAATGGGCCTTAATAGATAATATTTTTAGAGGAAACCTTATCACAATTAACCGGCAGATCGCCGGCTTAAATTTTCGCAATATAAAAAACTAAACTTTTATTTTAGTGCTCTTTTTTGACTTGCCGTTCTCGGTTTTATTCTCCTTGTCGGTAATGATCCATGCGTTATAATTTTCGCCTTCGAGGTTCTCTAACTGCTTATGAACTGCCGGCCGGCTTTCGCTCAGCGATAGAGTCAGCGGATCGTACCGGGCTGGACAATGGCTAAGGCTGAGACAAAACAGCCGGTATCAGGCTTGTTGTGCCATCCCAATAGAATAAAGCAAGCATTTCTTTGTCATTTGAGACAACTTCGTACTGAATAAAAGAAACAGCCGTCGCCGATCCAATTTATTCAGTCTTTTTGACGAGATAGCAGCATGGCATGTTTTACTTATGCAATACCGTAAACAAATAACTCACAACCAAAAGTTGTAAAAGGATCTGGACCGTTTCTCAGTATCTAAAATTTATCGATAGTAAATTACTTAAAAAAACGTTTCTGGCAGGGCTGTCCTGGTTTGCGATCATATTGTGCCGGCCGTTCGATCCCGGTGCCTTGTTGCCTGTTTTTGTCGATTGGAGAGAAAAGGTAAATTCGGGAATCGGTTCAAAAAGCATTATTAATTGCTTTACCCGTAAAGTGAAAGTATAGCCGGTAATAATTTTTCTTCGGTCAGATATGGAATTTCAATAGTTCTGTTTGATAAATTATCGGCTATATTTTGGATGATTAGTCTTTCAGCTGATGCTCGCTTCCTTAAAAGTGGGTCTTGCAAATTTGGTATGGCGGAAAGACATTGATTAATTACCCATGCATAAGGGACAATCCCGGCTCTTTTTAAATCATTTTGAAGCGCTTCAGCTTCTCTCATCGGCGTTCGTTCCGGTAAGGCGACCAGGATTATTCTTGCAAAAAAATGGTCTTGCAGCATCATATAGGGCGTGGTAACCTTACTCGGATTTGCCGCCATTTTTTTTAAGATTTCCTTATGATAACTGCCCGTTGTATCGAGCAGAAGCAGTGTATGGCCGGTTGGCGCGGTATCCATAACCACGAACTGCCGTTTTGCGCGCTGAATAGCTTTAGAAAATGCGTGAAATACAGCTACTTCTTCGGTGCAGGGCGACCGAAGGTCTTCAAGCAACAGTTTTTTACCTTCCTCATCCAAATGCTGCCCTTTTTGTGCGGCGATTTTATCGATGTAATTCTTCGTTTCAATTTTCGGGTCTATCCGTTCAATGGTTAAGTTTTCCGGAATAACCGCTAATTGATCCATAAAGTCCCTGATATGTGCTGCCGGATCTGTTGTTGTTAAAAGGACGGTATGCCCGCGTTGGGCCAGCATCGTAGCAACGACTGCCGCTACGATCGTTTTACCCACGCCTCCTTTTCCCATGGTCATAATTAAGCCGCTATGACGATTTCTTTCCAGTTGGTCTACCAATTCTTTCAAATCAGGCAGCGGCTGGTTAATTTCGTTTATTGCTAATTGCGCCTCAGCCGCGATCTTAGCCCGAAGGGTACTATTGAATACCGAGCGCAGCTTTTCCAGGCCCAGCACGTTATACGGCAGTAAGGGATAATTGGTAGCGGCTAAACGCTTTAATGCCTCTGGCATTTCCTGTAATTCCTTTTCCGCTATCTTTTCCATCTCCAACGCAAAAGTGTCCGTTTGCTCCTTTGCCTGAAATATTCCGTTGATCAGTAAACCTTGATTGGCCATTCCCAGATCGATCAGTTCCTGACTTGTTTTCCCCGCTTCTTTCAATGATGTCGTGTCGGGCCGCGTTACGAGGAAAAAAATAGTTTGCAAGGGGTCTCTCAAACTGGACACCACCTTTTTATATCTTTCCCTGCTGCTATTCAAGGCTGATGAAGGCCCGATGCAGGAAGCCCCACTCGGGTTATTCCCCAGGAAATCATCCCAGGCTGCGGGTAATTCCAGAAGACGAATGGTATGCCCTGTCGGTGCGGTATCAAAAATGACGGTATCAAATATTTCCGGAAGACCTTCCCCGGTTATAAAGCGTGAAAATTCGTCAAAAGAAGCGATCTCCGTAGTACAGGCGCCAGAGAGTTCTTCCCTTATCTTATTGATCATTTCCGTTGAAGCGCTTCCTTTAAGCGGATCTATCACCCGTTTACGGTAAGCTTCCGCAGCAGTTTCAGGATCGATATTGACTGTAAACAGGTTATTTAAGTTTTTATGCGGAGTTATCTGATCGGTCACAGTGGTGCCTAACACATCTTCCAGATTGGATGCCGGATCTGTGCTGATCAAAAGTACTTTATTACCTTTATCTGCCGTGGCCACGGCGGTAGCACAAGCCAGCGTAGTTTTGCCCACACCACCTTTTCCTGTAAAAAATAGAAATTTAGATTCCTGAATAGTCATTTTAGCGTTTACTGATGTTGAAAAACTAAAGCTATACCAAACAGCATGAAAATAAGGTGACCGTTAACGGCTCATTTAATGATACTGGTCATTAACCCGATCATGCGGAAGCGTACCATCAATCGTTGTCTTTCCCATTTCCTTCCTGCGCCGGTGATACCGAATGGTTGCCGATCTCGGTATGCCTGATCTGCCCTCCTAAGTACCCGGTCCAGGCGATGAGCCCAAAGCCGGCTAAAGCCGCCACCAGCGCAATTAAAGCGACCGGCCTGATCAGGGAAGACGTTCTCCATGTCACAAACAGCCCGATTACAGCGATGATGCCGATGACAATCAAACCGATCAAAGATATTAAGGCAGATTCTTGATGTTCTTCAATAACATTTTTAGATATGCCCTGTAAATGTTCAACTGCTTCTTCGGCACCTTCGCCAGTAGCATAAGCTATACCAGCGCCAATAGCGGAAATGATCAAAATATTGTAAGCAGCGATCAACGTAACATTGCTTTTTTTCCATATCCCGTGGATCAAAACAAAAGCCCCCAGCACAGCGCAGATAATAGGCAGGTGGGTGATCAGCAGGTGGATGTGTGTCTCGTTCATGACTTTTTTTATCGAAGTTCAATTTTTAACCGTGGTATTTAAGTAATCGTGGTCAAGCGCATTCATGATCTTTGTCATTTATTTTTCGCGGGTAAACCGCCAATTTTATGATCTAAAACAACAGCCATGAAGACGATCCTAATGCTCACTGACTTTTCTGAAAATGCGAACCACGCTGCGAAAACTGCCGCTAAATTTGTTCCCCAATTAAAGGCAGACCTAATGCTTTATAACACCTATTATGATCACCCAATATTGCCGACCTATGCCGGCGGCCCCTGGGTAGTCGAAGAATTTGTTTTTCAAAAGGATGAAAGCACCGCCCAACTCAGCCAGCTGGCCATTCAGTTAAAGCATATCATGTCCGGGATATCGAAAGATGATTTCAAACCTCAAACTGATTATCAATGCGGCGAAGGTCCACTCGGTAAAAATATGGCCGTTATCATCCAGGAGCGTAAGGTCGGGCTCGTCGTGATCGGCAGTCGTACAGACAGCGCGATCGACCACGTCATCTTTGGCAGCGATACGATGGATGTGATCGATCATGCCGCCTGCCCGGTACTGGTCATCCCGCCAAAGGCGGAAATGAACAAATTGAAGAAAGTGACACTGGCCATCGCGTTTGAACTGGCTGATATCAATGCGATCAGCTATATGACTGACCTGGGCAGACAACTCGGCTTTGAACTGGAGGTCGTTCACGTTTCGCTGCCCGAAGAAAATGATGACCCGGTAAAAGAAAATGCGGTACTCGCTCACCTAAACACGGTGAAACAGGAACACATCACTTACCAGGAGGTCGGGGGAAAAGATGTCATCAGGCGATTGAACAAGCTATGCAAAGAAAGCTGTTCCGATATGCTGGCGCTGGTTCATCATCGGGATGGTTTCCTTTCCGGCCTGTTCGACCGGTCCACAACGGCTACCGCGCTGGACAACCAGGCTATACCTTTAATGGTGATCCCCTCAGACCAGACCAATGACAGCAAATAATTTCAACATACAGGGGTTAAACGACCGGGAGGTCATCGCAGCAAGATCAAAGTATGGGGCAAACAGCCTGTCGTTTAAAAAGGAAAACGGATTTACTGATGCCCTGAAAGGACTGGCCAAAGAGCCGATGGTGATCTTATTACTGGTTACCTCGTGTATCTACTTTATTAGCGGAAAAGCCGGCGATGGCATCTTTCTGGCTTCGGCCATTGTGCTGGTTGCAGGTATTTCCTTATACCAGGACTCGCGAACCCGGAACGCACTTGAAAAATTGAAGGACTTTTCGCAACCAAAATGCAAGGTCATCCGGGACGGAGAAGTTTTAGAAATAAAAAGCGAAGAACTGGTGGTGGGTGACAGCCTGATGGTGGAAGAAGGAACTTCGATAAACGCAGATGGGATTATCGTCCATTCCAATGATTTTTCCGTCAACGAGAGCATCCTCACCGGTGAGTCCCTGCCGGTTTATAAAGACAAGGCGGCTGATGACAATTTAATTTTTCATGGTACGACGGTTGCAAGCGGCCTGGCCATTGCCACCATCACCGCTATAGGCAATCAAACCCGGCTGGGCAAAATTGGCCAAAGCCTGGAATCCATTACGGAAGAAAAAACGCCGCTGGAATTGCAGATCAACAATTTTGTAAAAAAGATGGTGATCGCCGGGGCGATCGTGTTCCTGATCGTGTGGAGCATTAACTATCTCCATTCGGCTAATGTTTTAGACAGCCTGATTAAAGCGCTTACCCTGGCGATGAGTATTTTGCCCGAAGAGATCCCGGTCGCCTTTACCACCTTTATGGCATTAGGCGCCTGGCGGCTGATGAAAATGGGCATCGTGGTCAAGCAAATGAAAACAGTGGAAACTTTGGGCAGCGCCTCGGTGATCTGCACGGATAAGACCGGCACCTTGACCGAGAATAAGATGAGCCTGGCGAAAGTATACACCCTGAAGGAGAATCGCATCGCTGACGCGACGGGAAAGATACCGGGCAGCACTGAGCAGGGGCTGATCGCACTGGCCATGTGGGCCAGCGAGCCGATCCCTTTCGATCCCATGGAAACCGCCCTGCACGATGCCTATTCAAAAACGAGCCTTGGCGACGAGCGTCCGGGTTATAAAATGATCCACGAATATCCCCTGGGCGGTAAGCCGCCTATGATGACCCACCTGTTTGAAAATGGAAAGGGGCACCGGATTATCGCGGCTAAAGGCGCGCCGGAAGCATTGATCAGCATCAGTAACTTAAACAGCAGTGAAAAAAAGCAGATTGATGCCGCAATTAAAGCAATGGCTACGGAAGGCTACCGGGTACTGGCCGTAGGCGAGACTCATTTTACAGGCGACAGCTTTCCGGCGACGCAGCAGGAATTCCCTTTTGTCTTTAAAGGGCTGGTTGCCTTTTACGATCCGCCTAAGAAGAATATCAGCGCGGTTCTGCGCGACTTTTACCAGGCGGGCATTGTGATTAAGATCATTACCGGCGATAATGCGGAAACTACCGGCGCTATTGCCCGGCAAATTGCTTTTCAGGGAGCGGATCAGTGCATAAGCGGAGATACGCTGATGAAACTTTCAGAAAAAGAGCTTGGAGAAGAGGTAAAAACCGTGAATATTTTCACCCGTATGTTCCCGGATGCCAAGCTAAAGATCATCAATGCCCTGAAAGCGAATAATGAAATAGTAGCGATGACGGGAGACGGGGTGAACGACGGGCCTGCTTTAAAAGCCGCGCATATTGGTATTGCCATGGGAAAAAAAGGGACCGAGATCGCCAAGCAGGCGGCTTCATTGATCCTGCTGGAAGACGATCTTTCAAAAATGGCCGATGCGGTAGCCATGGGCCGGCGCATTTATACGAACCTGAAAAAGGCGATACAATACATTATTTCGATCCACATCCCTATCGTATTGACTGTATTTATCCCGCTGGCTTTGGGCTGGATCTACCCAAATATCTTTTCACCGGTGCATATTATCTTCCTGGAATTGATCATGGGGCCGACCTGTTCCATCATTTATGAGAACGAGCCCATGGAAAAGAATACGATGCTGCAAAAACCTCGTCCGTTCAGCACTACTTTCTTTAACTGGAAGGAATTAACGACGAGTATTGTACAGGGCCTCGCGATCACTATCGGAACACTGGCAACCTACCAATATGCCCTGAGCAAGGGAGGGGATGAGCAATTGACCCGTACCATGGTATTCACCTGCCTGATAGCGGCTAATATCGTACTTACCCTCGTCAACCGGTCATTTTACTATTCGCTGTTTACCACCATCAGGTATAAAAACAACCTGGTGTTGCTGATCATCGGCATCACGCTGCTGATTACAGCGTCATTGATCTATATTAAACCATTGGCAGACTTCTTTGGATTCGAACCGCTTCACGGCTATCAGCTGGCGATAAGCGTGGCTATTGGCTTTAGTTCGGTGGTCTGGTTTGAATTGTATAAATGGCGGACACGCGAAATCAGGAAGGTATAAAAAATGGTCTATCGAAATATAATACCGGCGCTTTTAGTATTCCTTGGCCTGGGTACCTTAGATCCGGCCTCCCTAACCGCTTTGATATTTATTAAGGAATGGCGGATAATTACATCGGGGTAGCGCGGCAGACATTCCTGATGGATACCGATATTTTTACAGGCATCAAATGATCAAGAGTTGGTCATCTAGTGATCTGTATCAAAAACGATTGATTATTAATGCCTATTTTTGTACAGTTTGAAAAAGTTCACCGCCATATTGCTTTTAACAGCCTTCCTGTTCTCAACAACGGAACTCCACCAGTTGCTGAAATTGCCGGTGATTTTTGAACATTTTGCCGAACACCGGAAGGAAAATAAGGACATTTCATTCCTGCAATTCCTGGATATGCACTATATGCACGGCAGCCCCAGGGATAAAGACTACAGTGAGGACATGAAACTGCCTTTTAAAACGGCGGATAATTGTGTATCCATGGTATCACCGGTAGTCATTCCGTATTTGGCACCTACTTTAGAAAATCCTGTGATCTATATCCCCGAAAAGGAAATGTATATACCGAAAGATGGGTTGATCCCGTCTGCGTACTTATTCAGTATCTGGCAGCCGCCAAAATCCTGTTAATTAGTCTTCCTTTCAATTTTACTAACTGTGCTTCGCCCGGCAGTTGCTGCTATGCGGTACTTTTTGAATTACTAATTTTCAAGATCTAATTTTATGTTAAATCATATTATTGCCTTTTCCGTAAGGAATAAGCTGATCGTAGGGCTTTTTATCATCGCCCTGATCGGCTATGGCAGCTACCAGTTTACCAGGCTGCCCATTGATGCCGTACCCGATATTACCAATAACCAGGTACAGGTCATTACCATTGCCCCGTCGTTTGGGGCTACCGACATCGAACGTTTAGTTACTTATCCCATAGAGCAGGCCAACAGCAATATTTCAGGCCTTAAAGAGATCAGGAGTTTCTCCAGATTTGGCCTCTCATTGGTGACCATTGTTTTTGACGATGCCACAGACGTTTACTGGGCAAGGCAGCAGGTGGCCGAACGCCTGCAAAAAGTGCAAAGCCAAATCCCTGCTGGCATCGGAACGCCCGAGCTGGGCCCGGTAAGTACCGGGCTGGGAGAGATTTATCAATACGTCGTACGCCCTAAAAAAGGCTATGCCGGAAAATACAACGAAACAGATCTGCGCACCATACAGGACTGGATCGTTCGCCGCCAGTTATTGGGTGTTAAGGGCGTGGCGGAGGTGAGCAGTTTCGGCGGAAAGCTGAAGCAATACTCCATTGAGGTTAATCCTAATCAACTGCTTTCGCATAATATTACCATAACGGATGTATTTAAAGCGTTAGAGAATAACAATCAGAATACCGGCGGCGCTTATATTGAAAAAGGCCCCACTGTTTTATACATCCGAAGCCAGGGGCTGATCGGTAGTATGGATGATATCAACAACACGGTTATTAAAAATACTACAGATGGGACACCGCTTTTTATCAAAGACGTGGCCGATGTTAAAATAGGCTATGCTACCCGTTTCGGGGCCATGTGCTATAACGATGAAGGCGAAGTTGCAGGCGCGGTGGTCATGATGCTTAAGGGGGCCAACAGCAGCGAAGTAATTAAAAACGTGAAGGGGCGTATCGTACAAATCCAGAAAACGATGCCCGAGGGCGTGGTGATCGAGCCGTTCCTGGACCGTACGAAAATGGTGAATAATGCCATCGGTACCGTGGAGCGCAACCTGCTGGAAGGGGCACTTATTGTGGTATTCGTGCTGGTCCTGTTCCTTGGTAATTTCAGGGCAGGTTTATTGGTCGCCTCGGTGATCCCACTGGCGATGCTGTTTGCCATTATTATGATGACCCTTTTTGGCGTCAGCGGTAACCTGATGAGCCTTGGGGCGCTGGATTTCGGTTTGATCGTGGACGGGGCCGTCATTATCGTGGAAGCCGTGATGCATACGCTTAGCCATAGTAAGCATTTTACAAAGGTTGGCGTATTAGGTCAGGAAGATATGGATAAGGAGGTAAACAACTCCGCCAGCAAAATGATGAACAGCGCAGTATTTGGCCAGATCATTATCCTGGTGGTCTATTTGCCGATCTTCACTTTGCAGGGCATCGAAGGCAAAATGTTTAAGCCAATGGCACAAACGGTGGCCTTTGCTTTATTAGGCGCCTTTATTTTATCGCTTACCTATATCCCTATGATGAGCGCCCTCGTCCTGAGCAAAAAGATCAAGCACAGGCCCAATTTTTCAGACCGGCTGATGGCGAAGGTAGAAAGAGCGTATCAGTCGGGCCTTAACCGGGTAATAGCGTTTCCGAAAGTGGTCTTGTTAACTGTTGCGGGACTGTTTATATTTTCGGCATATGTATTAACCACATTAGGCGGCGAGTTTATTCCCGCACTGGAAGAAGGTGATTTTGCCGTTGATACACGCGTACTAACAGGCAGCAGCCTGAACACAACCATCACCAATACGCAAAAGGCAGCCCACATTTTAAAGACACAGTTCCCGGAAGTAGAAAAAGTGGTTACCAAGATCGGCAGTGGCGAGGTGCCAACCGACCCGATGCCCATGGAGGCCAGTGATATGATGGTGATTTTAAAACCTAAAGCCGAATGGACATCTGCCAAAACCTTTAATGAACTTTCCGAAAAAATGGGTAAAGCTTTGCAGGCTGTGCCGGGGGTTACCGCGGGCTTCCAGTTCCCGGTGCAAATGCGCTTTAACGAACTGATGACCGGCGCGCGCCAGGACGTGGTTTGTAAAATATTTGGCGAAGACCTGGACACCCTTGCGGCTTATGCGAATAAGCTGGGTAAGATCATTAATACGGTAAATGGCGCTAAAAACCTGTATGTCGAAGCTGTTGCCGGTATGCCGCAGATCATCATCAGCTATAACCGCAATGCTATAGCGCAATACCACCTCAACATCACCGATATTAATAAAGTGGTGAATACTGCCCTTGCCGGGCAAAGCACCGGCACACTGTTTGAAGGCGAAAAGCGATTTGAAATAGTGGTAAGGATCAGTGGTGAGCAAAAAAGAGATCTTAAGGATATCCAGAATTTGCTGATACCAACGCCGCAGGGTACCCAGGTGCCTTTATACCAAGTGGCCGATGTGCAGATCAAGGATGGCCCAAACCAAATACAGCGGGAGGATGCCAAGCGCCGCATCGTCGTGGGATTTAATGTTCGCGGCCGGGATGTACAGACCATTGTAAACGAGCTGCAAGCCAAGGTAGATAAACGGTTAAAATTCCCTGCGGGTTATTATGTAACCTATGGGGGTGCCTTTGAAAACCTGAATGCGGCCAAACAGCGCCTGATGATTGCGGTGCCGGTTTCACTGTTGCTTATTTTCCTGTTATTGTATTTCGCATTCAACTCCATCAAGCACGGATTACTGATCTACTCGGCCATCCCTTTATCAGCTATCGGGGGTATCCTGTTCCTGGCCTTACGGGGTATGCCATTCAGTATCAGCGCGGGCGTTGGATTTATAGCGCTCTTTGGCGTGGCAGTCCTCAATGGCATCGTATTGATATCTGAATTTAACCAGCTAAAAAAAGAAGGTGTAACCGATCTGAAACGCATTGTTTTAATGGGTACTAAAGTAAGGCTCCGGCCGGTACTCATGACCGCATTTGTGGCTTCATTGGGTTTCTTCCCGATGGCTGTCAGTAACGGTGCAGGTGCCGAAGTACAACGGCCTTTGGCTACTGTCGTTATCGGCGGTTTGTTGATCGCGACATTTCTTACTTTATTCGTATTGCCTGTACTCTATATCATGTTTGAAAAAGGCTTCAAAACAGTGCTTGGCAAAACAACAACTGGCTTAGTTACTATGGCCTTATTGACGGTGATAAGCCAGACTTCCAGCGCACAGACCCCGATTACGCTTAAAGCAGCTATTGATACGGCTTTGAACAACAACTTACAGGTTAAACAGGAGCAGTTAAAGGCAAAATACCAGCAAATGCTGATAGGCACTTCAGCCAGCATCTCACAGGCAACCTTATTCGGCGAAGCAGGTCAGATCAACAGCAGTTATACGGACACCAAATTCGGGATCTCGCAGTCTTTTAACTTCCCTACCGTTTACAGCAGGCAAAAGGAACTGTTAAAAGCCGATTGGAAAAGCAGTGCCCTTAAAGTTGCCGTAAATGAAGCCATCTTGAAGAAGCAGGTTACCCAGGTGTTTTATACCCTGGTGTATCTGGAACAGAAAAAACGGTTATTGCAGCATATCGACAGCCTGTATCTCGACTTTTATAAAAAAGCGGAGTTACGACTGGCGAAAGGAGAAACCAATATCCTGGAAAAAACTAGCGCGGAAACACTGCTGGGGCAAGTGCAAATGCAGTTGCACCAGTTAATTGATGACGTAGCAGTATTGCAGTTACAATTTCAACTGCTGCTGAACTCCACGCAGAAATTGATGCCAGCTGGTTCCGATTACCAATTGCCCGTTGCAGCTGCCACAGATACCTTGAATTTAAAGGAACACCCGGCGATAAAGCTGATAGCGCAGCAACAAAAGGTTGCAGACGCAGCGATCCGGCTGGAGAAAAGCCGGCTTTTACCAGACCTTTCCATAGGCTACAATAATACCAGTATCAAAGGTCTCGGTGCCGATGATAAACTCTACAATGGCTCAAACCGTTTTAATTCGGTGCAAGTAGGGGTCGGTATTCCAATTTTTACCGGCGCCCAAAAGGCCCGGGTCAACAGCGCACGGATCAACAAACAAATGGCTGAAAACAATTATGCGATGGAGGTGCAGCAGATGACCTCCGCGTACCAATCGGCCATTTTTCAATATCGTAAACAGCTGCAAACAGTTACCTATTTTGAAAGCAAGCCATTAAAAAATGCTGCACTGATTACCACCACCGCCAACCAGCAAATAGCGGCCGGCAATATCAACTACCTGGAGTGGGTACAACTGGTTAACCAGGCCGTAACCATAAAAAATGATTACCTGGAGGCTGTCCGCAACCTAAATGAGGCCATCATTCAACTTAACTATTTTTCAAACAACTAAAATTCAGATCATGAAATCCACCATATATTTTCCACTCATCCTTATTTTGTTATCGGCCTGCGGCGGTAAAAAAACAACTTCTGAAAATACAGAGAAAGCAATCAATCCCAATATGGTAACCCTGACAGCTGCCCAACTGAAAAATGCTTCCATAGCCACCGGTAAGATCGGGCAAAGGGAAATCTCATCGGTATTAAAGCTCAACGGGAAAATCGACGTGCCGCCGCAAAACATGGTTTCCATCAGCGTTCCTCTAGGCGGCTATCTGAGGTCTACCAAGTTACTACCAGGCATGCACGTGGACAAAGGCGAAGCCATAGCGGTTATCGAGGACCAGCAATACATTCAGCTACAACAGGATTACCTCACTGCAAGAGCACGAATAGGCTACCTGGAAAATGAATACAACCGTCAGAAGGATCTTAATCAGAGTAAAGCCAGCAGCGATAAGGTTTTTCAGCAGGCGGAGGCCGAATACAGAAGCCAGCAGGTGCTAATCAGTTCATTAGCTGAAAAATTGCAACTTATCGGGATAAATGCGCGGAGTATCAGCGCGTCTAAAATATCGCGGAGCGTAAACATTTACTCTCCTATTGCCGGTTTTGTATCCAAAGTAAATGTCAATATCGGCAAATATGTATCTCCCACCGAGGTGTTGTTTGAACTCGTTAACCCTACTGATATTCACCTGGCCCTGAAGGTCTATGAAAAAGACCTGGCTAAATTGTACATCGGCCAAAAACTGACCACTTATACGAACAACGAACCGGCAAAAAAACATGATGCAGCCATCTTACTGATCGGCCGTGACCTTTCTGCCGACAGGAACGCCGATGTGCATTGCCACTTTGAAACTTATGATAAAACCCTTGTTCCGGGCACTTATATGAATGCTGAAATACAGATTAAAAACAGCAAGGCCTCCGTCCTGCCGGAAGCTGCTATCGTTCGGTTCGAAGGTAAACAGTATGTCTACCGGGTCCGGGGTGGAAACCAGTATGAGATGACCGAGGTAAAAACAGGTGAAAGCGAAAACGGCTTTACAGAGATTATTACACCGGACAGCGAAACCCTTTCGGGCGTTTATGTTATCAAGGGTGCATATGCACTGCTAATGGCGATGAAAAATAAAGCAGAATAATGGAAGCTCAAAAAAATCCGTCAACGATGAAAACAAATTTCAGAATAACGCTGATCGTCTGGCTGTTCAGCGTTATTGTATTCTCCGGTTGCGAAAAGGCCGTAGTCTACAACGGGAATGTCAACGTTGTTTTACAATACCATCAGCGTCCTGTACCAGATATCCCCGTTTACTACTATGCGGGAATACCTCTGAAAGATTGTTCGGGCAATACCAGGTATCAAAGTATGCAGATCTCTGCTGCTGACGGGAGTGCAACATTCAGGCAATTAACACCGGGGCCATATCACTTTACGGCCTCCGGTTTTTTAAAGGAAACCAATAAGATGATGCGGGCGGATACGGATATTACTGTCAGAAAGCGTTACCGGGACGAAAGCAACTATCAGATAGGGCTCAGCTTCGTTGAGTTCCGGCAAAGTTTGAACGGTTAATTTGTTAATAAATTAGGTATAGATTGAATTCCGTCAGGATAAAATTGATATAACCGGTTGATTTACGTGCAGCTGCTTTTCTTGCGCTTATTTGTTACTCAAAACACCGATTGTTTTCGGTTTTTAATTCCTATCCGCTGAGCTCGAAATATACTTTTTGACAGGTCCGCGCAACTGGCCAGGTCCCTTGTCACCCATGCGCACCTGCAAACTAAGGACGCAACAACCCTGGAACGGATGATCCGTAAACGCCGGGGGTAAGCTATACCCCGACTTCTTGCAGATCCACCCGGGCACGACCATTGCGGTGCCTTATTCGCTTCCTCCGAAAAAAGGTACCCCGGTCTTGATGTCGCTTTGGTGGGAGGCGGGTTGAACCTGCCCGTTGCCGGTTCAATTTTCCATGAAAAAGTGTCGGAGATCATCGTCAAACCTGACCATCGACATGGCTGATTCGATGTTGGTCGTTACCTTTAGGTCAGACTTATAATTGAGCAATATGAGCAATTTAGCGAACAAAGTGGCCCTGATCACCGGCGGTGGCTCGGGTATTGGCAAGGCAATCGCCCTATTGTATGCATTGGAGGGTGCAAAGATAGTTCTGGCCGATGTCGATGAAAAAGGTGGAAATAACACACTCGATGCAATAAAAGTTCATGGTGGCGATGCCATTTTCGTCGAAGCGGATACCGCCCTGCCAAACGAGCACAAGAGATTGGTTGAGCAAACTGTTCGGCGATACGGAGGCTTACATATTACAGTTAACAACGCGGGGATCGGCGGTCCGTTAAATACCGTTGGTGAGTATCCGATCGAGGGCTGGGATAAGGTGATCGCGATCAATTTATCCGGTGTATTTTATGGGATGCATTACCAGATACCGGCTATGCTAACCTCCGGCGGCGGCAGCATTATTAATATGGCATCGATCCTGGGCAAGGTAGGTACCAAGGGCTCTCCGGCTTATGTCGCGGCCAAGCATGGCGTGATCGGATTGACGGAGGCTGCGGCCCTTGAATACGCTGATCAGGGCATACGCATTAATGCGATCGGACCTGGTTATATACAGACGCCCATGTTGGATGTGTTGGATGATAGCACGACGAAATTAATTAGAAGTTTGCACCCGATGGGTAGATTAGGCAAGCCCGAGGAAGTGGCGGAACTGGCGCTTTGGCTGAATTCGGATAAAGCATCTTTTGTGACCGGCGCTTATTACAACGTTGACGGCGGGTACCTGGCCCAATGACGAATGCCGGTCAAGTTACGCTTAGCAATGCGGACCCTAAGTTTTACAAAAAGTTTCCTATGAAAAAGCTGACTTTATATATAATTTGCTCCTCAACAATTCTGCTGTGCAGACAGGCTTCAGCCCAGCAAACCGATCTGAGTTCCGCTGCTTCCAAAGCGCTGCCTGCTGTGGTCCGGGTTCAGTCTTTTGTGTCTGACAGCTTATATGTGAAACACGCTAAGCTGGCGGCGCGAATGGGAATCAGGTCGCTCGGATCGGGCGGAAGTACACTTGCCGGCAGTGCGTCCGGGGTTCTGGTCAGCCCTGATGGTTATATCTTAACCAATGCCCATATCTTAAATGGCGGCGACAGCCTGGTGGTGATCTTACCCGACCGCAGGACTTACCACGCCGTTTTGACCGGGATAGATGATGCAGCCGATCTGGCCTTGCTGAAGATAGCTGAAAACGGTTTGGATTTTCTGGAACCGGGAAACCCGGACCACGTGAAAATCGGTGAACCCGTACTTGCCGTAGGCAATCCGTTCGATCTTACCTCGACTGTAACTGCCGGGATACTAAGTGCCCGCTACAGAGCTCTGGACGATCGCACAACTCCGGCCCGGATCAATTCTTATCTGCAAACAGACGCCGCCAGCAACGAAGGCATGAGCGGAAGTGCACTAGTGGATCGATCCGGGAAACTGATAGGGATCAATTCGGCTATTGTTTCTCCCAACGGGACTTTCGCGGGATACGCTTTTGCTATTCCTGGCGGCGTCGTGAAGAAAGCCTGGCACGACCTGCTGGCGTATGGTATAGTGCGGCATGCTTATCTGGATGTATTATTCGGCGACATGGATGACGTTCAGTACAAAAAACTGGATAACAAAAATTTAACCGGCGTGCTGATAACCGGCGTCCAGCGTGCCGGCGCGGGTGAGCGGGCCGGGCTTCGCAGGGACGATGTCATTGTTAGCTTTGATCAGCACCAAATTATTGCAGCTCCCCAATTGCGGGAACTGCTGGCGCAATCCGCCCCGGGCGATTCCGTGAAAATAACCGTCATGCGCGGAAGTATTGCACTCGAAATTTCCATGGTGCTTTCGGGCGGCAAGGTGGATCAAGCGAGAAATCTGCCGGGTGGCTGGCCGGCTACGCGTACCAACCGCATTCACTGATGGTTGAACGAATTATGCGGGTACCCGCAGCTCGCGTTTCCGGAATATTTACTGTAACATTTACCACGCGACTATCTCTTTTACTGGGCAATCCGCCTGCCCGGATATGATTATCGCCGCCGTGGAATACTGATCAATTTAGGCCACCTGATCTTTGCAACTCAGTTAATCGGCCCGACGGCTTTTGTCAAACACAATACAGACGATGCACGCCAAAACAGCGCTACGATAGATATTCTTTTACCTGAAGGAGCAAGTCATTTATATCAAACGGTTTGGAAATATAAGCATCGGCAGCACAGTCTTTGGCTATTTGATGCAGGTTAGCTTCGGCGGAAATAAGCATTACCGGCAAGTTCTTGGTTTCATAATTGCTTTTAAGCTCCCGGCACATTTCCATTCCGCTTTTTTTCGAACCAGCGATACGGATATCCAGCATAACCAGGTCAGGACGGATCTCTTCAATGTGGCCGGCGGCTACGCTTGTATTAGACAAGATGACCTCATAACCGGCTTCCTGAAATATCACGTTGAGAATTTCCAAAATGTCTTCGTCATCGTCAATAATCAGTATACGCTTAGACATCGTGGTGTTATTTATGTACATAGCCATCATTACAAAATGAAATCCAATAAACGGTTAATTGGAAAAAAAACTAGAATGAAGTCAAATCATTTGGCGGTAGCGCCAGCCGCAAACGGCAGCTATAGACCCATGTTGTCGTTTGACTACAAACTGTAGCTTAAACCATAACTGTCGACAAAGAGGCGATAGAAACGAAGCCTGGACGCTGATTAGCAGCATGGGTGGTGTCTCTCACAATTCTTACCGATGAGGTATAAGATTCAATAATTTCACGAAACCAAACCAGATAATTTGTGTTATGGACTTCATGGAAAAACAAATACCCGCGTCAGAAAAAACGAGATATTCAGATAATGAGCTGGCCGAGTTCAGGGCTCTGATCAATAGTAAAATAAAAATAGCGAGGGAAGAGCTGGATAGCCTGGTTTCCTCTATGAATAGTACCAACCCTAACGGTACAGATGACACATCAGGCGCTTATCAAACTCTGGAAGACGGTGCGGCGACGCTTGAAAAGGAGTCCATTCACCAACTGGCTGCAAGGCAAAAAAAGTTCATTGAGCAGCTGGAAGCCGCATTGATTCGGATAGCTAATAAAACTTATGGCGTCTGCCGTTCGACCGGAAAGCTGATTCAAAAAGAACGGCTAATGGCGGTACCGCATACAACCATGAGCATGGAGGCAAAGTTAAGGGGCGATTAGATCCAGTCAGTTTGGATGGCGCTGGTTCACTTTATTCGGCAAATAATGAGCCGAGGGATTCACCGGGCGCTGGCAGCGGTAAAAAGTCCAATTGCGAATAATAATAAAGCCGTGTTTCAGCCTAATTGCTTCTAACTAGGCATAACGAGAAATGGACATGCCGGTAGGGCCTGTTGTACACGTTAAACAGCAGTATGGGTGGCTGCGGCCACTTCCTATTTTGACCTTCCCATTAAGTGGATGGAAATGGAATAAATGGTTTCGCTATTCCGTCAAGGATGAAGAATTAGCGCTTGGATCCCAAAATATGGACCGTCAGGGACTGAGTGGAAACCGCTCACGTGAATCCATTTTCAACACTATCTTGTACGTTATACTGCGCCGTCCTGATCCTGTTTATGGAAGGCAGGCCATTTTGTGAAACAACGATTATCTGTATCCCCAACCGTTTCGCGACAATGTTCTAACCATCCTACAACTAATGACAGACTCCTTCCCGGTCAAATTAAAAGTACAATGAGGTTTTCCAATTAAACCCCGACCTTAATTTTCACACCAGGCATTCGACCCTTAACCGCCGATACAAATTGCAACGGGTGTGCCAAAACCGTGTACTATTTGCCAGTTAATGTGATACAATATCATTTAACTATAAGGTAAATTTGATATGTCTTTAATGTAATTCCCGCCACAATGAAAAATCAAGCCTGCCTGCTTATAATTTTCGTCCTGGGTTTGGCCGCATGTAAAAAGGAACTTGTGCCAATCCAGGCAACGGTAAAAAAAGAAGTTTCAGATCTCGCTCCATTTCCCTCAACCACGAATTTTAATGTGACATTTCCCGGCTACAGCTATAATCGTTTTACGCCGTTTATCAGCACTTATGCCAACAATGGCTATATTCTGGCCTGTAACATAGGTGTCGACCGGCCTCATATTGCGCTCATTAAAATAAACCAGCAGGGGCAAAATGTATGGGTAAAAAAAATCGCCGGGTCCGGCATGGAAGAAGCAGAATCTATATTGGCTATTGCAGATAGCGCCTACTTAATAGGCGGGGTGACTTCCAGCAGAGACGGCGATTTCGCCGCTTTAAAGGACGAGGGCAGCGCGAGCACGAGCTTTATTATGAAAATCGATTGTAAAGGGAAGGTTATTTGGGTGAAGAGCTTTGGGGGGATTACGAATTTAATCAGCTCTATAATCAGCACCTGTGATAATAATTATGCAGCGGTAGGAGAAGCGACTATAATAAAGATTAACAAGGATGGAAAACTTTTATGGAACCGAAAAATTAGTTCCGGTATTGACTTAACCCGGGTGGTGCAGGATAAAAAGGGCAATTTTGTGATAGGGGAAACTACCTTTAACGGGCCATCTCCAGATTTTTTGCTAATAAAACTAACCGACCGGGGTATCCCGTTGTGGCAGAAATTTTATGGTGGTTCTGGTGTTGATCTGGCTCATGACATGATCATTGATAAAGACAATAATTATATTTTAGTAGGTTCTACATTAAGTAAAGATGGGGATGTGGCAGGTTTGCACCCCCCATTTGAACCTGGCATTCAAAATCAGGATGGTTGGGTGTTAAAAGCTGATCAGGACGGAAATAAGTTATGGGCAAAAGTGTTTGGCGGAACGCTCGTTGACGAAATCAGAAGTTTGACAAACCTTAATAACGGACAATACCTGGCAGCCGGTTTTTCCAGTAGCTACGATTTTGATTTGGCATCATTTAATTTTACTGAAGTGTTTAGGGGCTGGGCGCTTAAAATCAATGCCGATGGAACACTTCATAGCGAACAGGTTTTTCAGCCCGGAGCTACGATTGGCGGTGAATTATTTTATATCCAAAGGGGGGATAGCAATAATTATTTAGCCGCGGGCCTTTCGCTTAATACTTCACCATTTGCTCCCTGGTTAATCAGCATACCTAACCCTTGACAAGAGCATGAATTTAACTGTGAGTCAACTTGCCGTATATTCAATTTAAAGAAAGTCTTCCTGTCACGAAGATTATTCCGCTGTGAATTTTGGCGGAAAAATAAGCAGCGACTGCCTTTGATTAGCCAGCTCCTTCGTGGTTTGACTGGCGTTAAACAGCCGAGACAAGAACCCCTGATGATAATGGATGACGGCAAGGATATCGGCGCCGCATTCCTCGCAGTAGCGATTAAGCCGCGGAACAACGTCTTTACCACGTATAGCATGATAAGTAATATCCTGAAATTTTAGTTCGTTGGCAAACTTCTTAAAATCCATTTCCGCTATGATATCCTTATTGGCATCTTCACCAAACACATTAATATGTACAACCTGTATCCGGAAGGTTAAGAGTTTCGCCAGATCGATCAGGTAATTCAGGGCCGCTTTGTCCTTTGCATTGTAGTCGGTAGCGAAAACGACATTTTTGATTTTTTCAAGATTAACAGCCGGCGGAACGATCAGCAATGGCCTGTCTGTGTTCCTCAGCACTGATTGGGTTTCGCTGCCCGCTAAGAAATGATCCAGATAGCTGCCGGATCGGGCGCCCATAACGACCAGCTCAATATCATTATGTTCTAACAGGTCTTTTACGTTTGGTCCGAGGCCTCCGTCGCCGTGAAGGTTATGTATTAACAGGCGGCTTTCCGGGTTGAGTCTTTTAACAAATTCTTTAAGTTTAGCCGAATGTTTGGTCATTTTTTCTTTGTCTTCTTCGGTATAAATGCTGGTTAACTCCCCGGCGTACGGTCCGCCCCCGTCATATGGTGTGATAGGTATCACCTGAGATGTGTGATAAAGCAGTATATCTGCATTCAATTTTGCGCAAATATAGGCTGCATTTTCAGCCGCATGCTCCGCATTCGCTGAAAAATCGGTTAAAATTAAAACTTTTTTCATGATGACATTTTTTAGTCTTTATTCCGGCGGTTAACCGGATCGCTATACTGATCAAATATTGAAATTATCTTCTTAAAGGCGAATGACACTGATCACCTGATTACATGATTAACAGCATATTTAAGCCCTGATTTTCGTAGTTCAGTGGATTCGGTAACATAACTTCACCGGACTTCCGGTATGCCTGACAAATTCATCATCTAAGAGTTCAAGGATACACAAACGGATAATTTTGTCCGTAATGAAGGTTGAACATGATATAAATGATGAGTCAGATTACAGCTTAGCAGTTAATCCGCCATCAGCCGCAGCTGCCTGCCCGTTCGCCGGTTGATGAGCGGTGACCGTGTATAAAGGTGTTTTTTGATACTGTTCCGGGATGATCACTTTTAGCTTCAGCTCGTCTTTGATTTTGATCCTCAGCGCTTCCTGCGCGCAGGGTTCGCCATGTACGAGATAAACCTCCGGCATTTTTTCCTTGAATTGACCTAACCATTCCAATAATTCCGTCTGATCAGCGTGGGCCGATAGGCCTTCAATCTCCATAACCTGCGCCCTTACCGGATAATATTGTCCGTGGATCTTTATTTCGTAAGCTTTGTTGAGCAGAGCTCTGCCGCGGGTGCCTTCCGCTTGGTAGCCCATGATCACTATGGTATTTCTGGCATCGCCTATATAATGTTTCAGGTATTCTAAAACGCGCCCCCCTGTCATCATGCCGCTTGCCGCCAGTACGATCTTGCTGCCACGCTGACGAATGATCGCCTGGGTATGCTGATGATTATCATTGATGGTTACCCCGCTGAACATCTGAGCGCATTCTTTTTCACTAATGGTGAACCAATCGGGGTAATGCAGTAAAACCTTGCCCGCAGATGCAGCCATAGGACTGTCTAAAAATACCGGTATCGCAGACGGTATGCCTTGCTTCTTTTTTAAACGATAGATCAAATGCATAACTTCCTGTGCCCGTCCCACCGCAAAACAGGGGATCAAAATATTGCCATTGTTGAAAACAGTGTTATTGATCACCATAGCCAGTTCATCAGCTGCATCCGTTTTGGCATGCAGGCGGTCGCCATAGGTAGATTCCATCACTACGTAGTCTGCCGGCGGAACGTGAGCAGGTGGCGGCAAGAGTTCGGACCGCTGACGGCCGATATCGCCCGAGAAAACAATGCATTTGCCGAAACAATTCAGTTTCACTGAACAGGCCCCCGCAATGTGCGCGCTGGTATAAAGTGTAAAGTCAATATCTGAATTCACTGTGATGGTCTCTTCCGGGCTGATAACCTTGAAAAAGGCAAGGGCTGCCACAGCATCTGACACCGTATACAACGGCCGGGCCGGTTTGTGCCTGGAGTATCCGTTCCGGTTGGCTTTCTCGGCATCTTCTTCCTGTAGTTTAGCGCTATCCCGCAAAATCAGTTCTGCCAGGTCACGGGTGGGCTGCGTCATATAAATTGGCTTGCGGTAACCGTTTTTGACAAGCAAGGGGATGTATCCACTATGGTCAAGGTGAGCATGTGTGAGTATCACCATATCAATTGCCGAAGCGGAGACCGGAAGTGGCTCCCGGTTTTTTTCGCGAAGCGACTTGATCCCCTGGAACAGGCCACAGTCGATCAATATATTCAGTTCAGGGGTGATCAGCAAATGTTTAGAGCCTGTAACCGTTTGTGCCGCCCCCAATGATTGCAAATAAACGGTCTGATCCCGTATGCCCGGTTCATTATCTATTAAGCTGCTCATATATTTAATGTTTAATGAAGGTAAAAGTAGGGAGATGAACCTAATAAAAATTGACGAAGATCACCTTAAGCAATGATGGCGCTCATTTGCCTGAAAAATCATTTGGCCGAAATTTGACGGTAAACAAAATTTGAAATTATGTCAACTTTAGCAAAAACAAATGGCTTTCCGTCATTAAAGTCAATGATGGAAGATTTCTGGAACACCGATGGCTTTTTTAGCCCTGCGGTCTTTAACCGCGAAGTGCTCCCCGCAGTAAACATTAAGGACACGAAGAAAGGTTTTGAGCTCGAGGTCGCGGCACCCGGCTTCCAGAAGGAGGATTTTAAAATTACGACCGAAAACGGCGTGCTGACGATTAGTGCCGAAACAAAGAATGAGCAAAAGGAAGAGACAGATAACTACACCCGCAGGGAGTTCACCCGCAGTTCATTTACCCGCACATTCAGTCTTCCGGATAACGTCCTGGCAGATAATATTAAAGCCAGTTACAAGGATGGCCTGCTCAGCGTAGAAATGGAAAAAGACCAAAAGGCCGCTGTGAGCCGTAAACAAATTGCAATTGCCTGAAAGCGTAACGGGATACCTGCGGGAGCCGGTCGCATGTATCCCGTTTTCATGCCCGGTCTTTGTCGGGCGAGATACGGCTGAACAATAATTTAGTTGTATAGGACCTTTACCGGGCTGATGACCACTTACATCCATTTGGAAGCAAACCGGTTGAATTCGTGTCTTAGCTGGTTGATCATGTTTTCTTCTGTATGGTACTGTTCCGCCAGCTCATCGTGAACAAGGACTGTGCTTTCACTAACATTGCCGCTGCTTTGCGTGATCTCAGATTCAGCTTCGCGGACATTGGTTTTTATGCGGTGAGCCAAGCCATCGAGATAGTCCCTGTGAATGATCAGCTGATTCTGATAATGCTCAATTCCCTCCGATACTTCTTTTCCGGTGTTATCGAAGGCAATTTCTTCCAGCCTTTCCTGCAGGATATGAAGCTCCAGTTTATAAAATTCAATTGCCCTTAGCCATTCGTTGTGCGCAAATTGTAAATGTTTGATACTTGCTGTTTTCATGAAACAATAATACCTCCTGCAAGCCAATTGAAAAATGATGCCGCTCATTAATATTTATGACCGGCAACAAGGGCGGCAACTGAAAAGTGTTCCGAATGAACAATCTGACCACTGTCAGTTCTTTAACTGACAGTCATCATTATTCATACCGGCGATTAACCGGAAATTTACGATGTAAGAACTCTAAAAACGTTTGTTATGGAACCATATATCAAAAAGTTCAAAGATACCGGCATCAAAGACATTGGACTGGTGGGCGGTAAAAATGCCTCATTAGGAGAGCTCATTAATTTTCTGGCACCAGCAGGTATCCTGATACCGGATGGTTTTGCGGTCACCGCAGCGGCCTACCGTTATTTTATAAGCGCTAATAACCTGAGTGCAAAACTCGGCGGCCTTATGGAAAGTTTGAACAGAACCGATTATTCAAATCTTTCGGAAATTGGCGGCGCGGCAAGAAAACTGATCCTGTACGCCCATATGCCGGAGGACCTGCAATTGGCCATCTTTGATGCTTATGACTATTTATTCAATTTCAGCGATCAGCCGGTTGCGGTTCGCAGCAGCGCCACTGCGGAGGATCTGCCTGACGCCAGTTTTGCCGGCCAGCACGAATCCTACCTCAATATTAGGGGCCATTGGCCAATTGCTAACGCGGTAAAAAAATGCTTTGCGTCGTTGTTTACCGACCGCGCAATAAAATATAGGGAGGATAAGGGGTTTGATCATCATAAGGTATTTTTGTCTGTAGGTATCCAGGAAATGGTCCGGGCGGATAAGGGTTGTTCAGGCGTCGGTTTTACGCTGGAACCGGAGTCCGGCTTCCGTGATGTCGTGCATCTGACAGGCGTCTGGGGGCTTGGAGAAAATATGGTGCAGGGCACAGTGGTTCCCGATGAGTTTTTATTATTTAAACCAGCGCTCATCAGGAACAATAAGGCGATCATCCAGAAAAATTTAGGTAGTAAAAGCAAGATGCTCATCTATGCGGACGATGAGAATGACACACAGGATACCGTCAACCTGGATACGCCATGGGAAATGCGTGGCAAGTTTGTCCTGAACGACGCGGAAATTGAACATTTGGGACGCTGGGCGCTTTTGATTGAAAAGCATTATAACAAACCGATGGATTTTGAATGGGCCAAAGACGGTGTTAACCATCAGCTCTATTTAATACAGGCCCGTCCCGAAACAGTACATAGCCGCGAAAAGAAGCTGGAGATAAAAACCTTTACTATCGCTGAAAAGGGCGATATCATAAGCAGTGGGGCCGCTATCGGAAACAAGATCACCGCAGGGTATGCGCGTGTGCTCCATTCTCCCGACCAGGCGGGAAGCCTGAAAGAAGGCGATATACTGGTAACAGATACCACCAGCCCCGACTGGGACCCAATTCTGAAAAAAGTGGCCGGTATCGTTACCAATAAAGGCGGCCGCACAAGTCATGCGGCGATAATCGCACGCGAACTGGGCGCCGTCGCTATTGTGGGGACTGAAAATGGCACCTATAATATCAAAGACGGAGAACTGATAACCTTAAGTTGCGCCGAAGGTAAAACAGGGAAAGTCTACCGTGGCAAGCTGGAATGGGCTGAGAAGATAACTGACGTCAGCGATATACATTTACCGGCACATCCGAAAGCGCAGTTGATTATTGCTGATCCGGGGCAGGCGTTCCGGCTGGCGCGATTTCCCAATGATGGGGTAGGGCTGATGCGCCTTGAATTTATCATTGCCAACCACGTGCGCATCCATCCTATGGCTCTCGCGCATTTTGATCGGGTAACCGATGAAATCGACCGCGTGAAAATTGCCAACCTTACGACTGGGAGCAGCAGTAAGGAACAATATTTTATAGATAAGCTTTCGCAGGGCGTGGCCACCATTGCAGCGGCATTCTACCCTAAAGAGGTGATCGTCCGGATGAGCGACTTTAAAACCAACGAATATGCCGGCCTGATTGCGGGTAAGTATTTCGAACCGGAAGAGGAGAACCCGATGATCGGTTTCAGAGGCGCCTCGCGTTATGATCACGACCGGTACAGGGATGGCTTTAAGCTCGAGTGTGAGGCGATGAAAGTGGTGAGGAATGAAATGGGTTTTACAAACGTGAAATTAATGATCCCCTTTTGCCGGACGGTGGCCGAAGGGGAGAAGGTAATCAGGCTAATGGATAGTTATGGTCTAAAAAGGGGCGACAATGGCCTCCAGATATATGTGATGGCCGAAATACCGAGCAATGTTTTACTGGCCGATGAGTTTGCCAGGTCATTTGACGGTTTTTCAATAGGTTCTAATGATCTTACCCAGCTGACGCTGGGCATAGACCGTGATTCAGCCCTTATCGCCGATCTGTTTGATGAACAGAACGCGGCCAGCAAAAAACTTATCGCCATGATGATCACCAGGGCAAACGAACTGCATAAAAAGGTTGGCTTATGCGGTCAGGCACCGAGCGATTCGGAAGCATTTACCAGGCTATTAGTCACCGCAGGTATCGACAGCATTTCCTTTAATCCGGATGCGCTCATTTCAGGAATAACAAATATCAATAAAGTGGTATCGGAGAACCCCGAATTTCATTTAAGGAAAATCACTCTGGACGAGGTGGTGCTTTATCCGACGACTTTGCCTTGAGATGCAATTAAAAAGCCGTTGCCACGGACAGGTAGGGAAAGCACAAATGTTGCTTAACAGGTATATCAGATTTTTGATCGTGGCAGGGCCTTTATGCCTTTGCATTTGCCGGCTCTGTGGGCAGTCATTTCCCGAAAATCAACTAATGCCGGGAAATGACAGCTTAATTAAAAAGGCGCTCCCTGCAGCTGATCGAAGGTATTTTGGCCGGGCCGCAGCGCAGTTGCTGCTTGCCGACGCGGTCCCCTACGCGGTAGACCGGTATGTTTTCCATGCCGACTATGCACGGGTCTCGTTCAAAAGTATCAGCTATAATCTCAACCCCGGAAATTGGGCGTGGGATCACGATTCGTTCCAGACCAACCAGTTTATGCATCCTTATCATGGAAGTATCTATTTTAATGCCTTCAGGTCAAATGGTTATTCGTTTTGGCAGTCAGTTCCGGCTGCTTTTGTCGGGAGCTATATCTGGGAAACTGCAGGGGAAAATGAAGCGCCGTCTCCTAATGATTTTATCAATACGAGCTTTGGCGGAATTGTCCTGGGCGAAATGACACATCGCTTGGCCAATGAAATAACCAATAATCATAGCCATGGATTCAGACGGCAGTTAAGTGAGGTGTTCGCCTTGCTGGTCAATCCTGCCAATGGTTTTAACCGGATATTAACCGGCAAATGGGGGAGAAGGACGCCTTCCCTGACGGAGAAGGATACCTCGAAGATTAACGCGGAATTTAGTTTAGGTTTTCGCCGGTTTGAAAGTAATAATACGAATCGGACCAGCGACAGGGATTTCAGCTGGTATGCACGAGCCAGGCTGAGCTATGGGCTTCCTCATCAGAATTACAGAACGCCTTTCAGCAATATCTATATCGGTACAGAGATCGGAATGAATGATAAATCCCGTTTCAATGTTAATCTAATTACCGTATACGGATCCCTGGCCGGATGGGAAATCTCAGCTAAAAGCAAGTTCAACCATTTAGCCATTCTTTCGACCAATTACGATTATGTGCAAAATGAAGCTTTCTTTTACGGAGCACAAAGTGTAAAAATGAATTTATACTCATCGCTGCAATTACCGGCTAAGGTTCGTCTTACCACTTCTTTAGGCGCCGGACCTGTTATACTGGCTGCGGTACCGAGTGCCTATCCCTATTACGACAGGAATTATGATTATGGCCCTGGCTTAGGGCTGAGTGCCGGCGGTGAAATAAATGTTGCAGGCAAGGCCTATTTTAGTGTCAGCTACAGAGGCGGATGGTTTATGACGGTCAATGGTAACAGGTCCCATTATTTTTTGCATGCCCTATCCGGGGAACTGAGATACAAAGTAATCCGGCAATTATCCATATGTGCTGAACCCGGATATTTTACCCTGCGCGGTTATTACAAATATTATCCGGAGGTCAACCGGAATTATCCTTATGTTCGATTTTCCGTCAGGTATGACTGCAGGCTTTGAGCCTGTGTAATTAGTTGCCTGACTTGATTATATTCTTGCTGGCCTCTTTGGCCTGCTTTTTAAAATAACCTCTGAACAAAAAACTGTGCTTCAACGCCTCCATATTTTGATTAAATCCATCGGTTCCTTTTCTGATATTGTCCAGGCTAAGGCTAAAATTTCTGTTCATTGATGTGTCTTTTAACAACAAATGATATATCCCCTGATCTTTGTGCAGGTCATAACTGATCTGCAGGGCCAGGCTGTCCAGATGAACCGTCAGACGATTCGCATTTTGGCTTGCCAGTTTGAAATTAGTTATAGCAGTTTTCATATTTGCAGCCATGCCTGTATCTGACAGGAATGCACCGGCAACTCCTTTGCCCTTCTTTGCCTGGGTCATTAATTCGTTTAACGTCCGGGTCATAAAGCGGGCGTTTGCGCTCGCGCTGTTTACATTATCCAAAGAAGACCGCAATGATCTACCTATGGTTTTGTCATCCAGCAGATCTAATGCCGGACTTCGGCTGATGCGCAGGACCGTTTCTCTGAGTGTACCCGAAATGACTGCAATGTCATTATTGGTTTTGGATAACGTTTGCAGTAATTCATCCGTATTTACCGGCTTTTGAACGGGCAGGATGTCGCCGGCAGATGCAATTTTGCCGTTGCTCTTCGCAGGGGTTATATTAATAATCTTATTGCCCATCAGACCTTCTGTGCCAATTGACGCAATCGCATTGGACCGGATATGGCTTTTGATATCTTTATCAATGCGAATAGTTACCTCTATAACCGTGTCGTTTAGCAACTTAATATTTTTTATAGTACCGGCCTGAATTCCGGAATACCAGACATTGTTGCCCTCCATTAGTCCGTTTATGTTGGTGAACCTGGCTTTGAGTTCAAAGCTTCCACCAAAAAGATTTTGATTTTTGCCAATCAGGAACAGCGAAAAGACCAGCACGGCCAGACCACTGATCACTAATATGCCGAGCTTAATATTGTTGATTTCTGTATTTGCCATTTTTGCTATTCAAAAAATTGTTTAATCTTCGGGTCCGCTGCGTTCTCCAGCTCTTTGTAAGTGCCTTCTGTGTAACAACGTCCATTGAGCAGGAGCGCTACGCGATCTGCTGTATTTTTAACGCAATGCATATCGTGTGTGATAATTATAGAAGCCGTATGGTACTTTTTTTGCAGCGCTACGATGAGTTTGTCGATCTCTCTTGCTGTGACCGGATCAAGTCCTGTAGTAGGCTCATCGTATAAGATAATCTCCGGCTTCAGGATCAAGGTCCTTGCCAGCGCAACGCGTTTTAGCATTCCTCCGGAGAGTTCTGACGGCATCATTTCTGTTGTATGGGGGAGCCCTACATTTTCAAGGGCTTCCGCAACCAGCTCGTTGATCTGGTCCTGACTATAGTTCACTGTATGACGGCGCAAGGGGAATTCCAGATTTTCTCTGACTGTCATCGAGTCATAAAGCGCATTTCCCTGAAACAGGAATCCGATCTTCATCCTAACCTGGTCCAGTTTTTCCTCATTCAGGTCAGGGACACTTTCTCCGAGTACAATGATGCTTCCCTTGTCGGGTTTTAAAAGACCGATAATGCATTTGATCAGCACAGATTTGCCCGAACCGGATTTACCGAGCACGACCAGATTTTCCTGTCTGTGGAGCGTTAGGTTAAGGTCTTGCAGCACATGGATTTTCCCAAATGATTTATATAAATGTTTCACCTCGATCATGATCTGATCGTCTTTAGGTTTCCGTGGTATGACTGATATTGTTGTGTCCATCTCTTGTTTAATTTAGGCCAAGCAGGTCGGTGATTTGAACAGCCAAAAGATCGATCACAAAAATGAGCACGGAGGAGAGTACCACTGCGGAGTTTGCTGAGCTGCCTACCCCCCTTGTGCCTTTACTGGAAAAATACCCTTTATAACAACCAATAATGCCTACGGCGAATCCAAAGAAAAAGGTCTTAATAATAGCCGGAACCAGATCGCCATAACTTAAGCTTTGAAAAACCTGGGTGAAAAATAACTGAAAGCTGGTGACTGAGCGAATATTTACCCCGATATACGCGCCAAAGAGCGACACGGCATCGCCTAAGACAGTAAGTACCGGGAGCATCAGCGTAGTTGCTATAACCCTGGTAGTAACCAGGTATTTGTAAGGATTGGTGCCGCTTACATCCATTGCGTCGATTTGCTCGGTTACCTTCATCGATCCCAGTTCTGCGCCGATACTGCTCGCTATTTTGCCTGCGAAGATCAGAGCAGTAATCACCGGGCCTATTTCGCGAACAATAGCGATTCCCACCATTACCGGTAACTGCGATTGCACGCCATATTCGACCAGGGAGGGACGCAACTGCATGGTAAGGACAAGCCCCATAATAAAGGCGGTTAAGGCAATAAGTGCGAGGGATTTATATCCTATCAGGAAACACTGATTAAAAAACTCAGCGGCCTCAAAGCGGGGTTTGGCCACCGAGGAAAAGAAGCGCCCTGCGAAATTGCTGATTTTGCCGGTCTGGTCAAAGAATTCCCTGGTGTTTGTGCCGAACTGCATGTTACATGATATAAGTTGGTACTACTATGTCCGATGTTTGTGCCGTAAATTTACGGGCGGCGGCGGAGTTTAGATATGATGCCTGTCACAAATAATGGTGCCCTGTATCATTATTAACGCATTGGTTTCATCGCGTGGACAGTATACCCACTTCTCAAAGCTGGACTGTTAAAGAATGAAAAAGCCAAACTTTAATGAGTCAAACGGTAAAGAGCTTTAATGTCAGCGAAGCACAGACGCAAGGTCTGTTAAAGGATAGGATAGCGCACAAATTAAATGATGCCTTGAATCAGGCGAAATCTAAGCCTTGTCTGACTGCAGTGGCAGTGATACAGTTATTATCTTAACACTGCCGTCAATAACGATGTTAGAATATCATAGGTTTGTCAATTATTAATACCTCACCTTTTTGATGAAAACCTTGATATTTGGCAGCCACTAAAAAGATACCAATGCGATGGATGTGTGTAATCGCCGGTTCATTATCTGCTGTCAGCTTCTCTATCTAAATCGCCCGGTGGCAAGCTTTTTAAATGCCGTAATTGGCCCGCCATTTCGATCAAGACTTTCCATAATAATCTTCGCACATTCCTCAGGTGAGTTTATTGAAGTATCCACCTCCAGGTCATAGATGCCGGGGTTGTGAACAGCCTGTTGTCATAGCAATACCGGTTTAATAAAAACTGTATCGTTTAATTCTTATACTGAAAACATAATCATCATTAAGCCGGCGGATTTCCCAACAAACCCTGTAAGTCCCATTTCAGAGCATTCATGATTATCACAACTAATGTGGCAGCTTGTTTTTAGTTATTCCGTACAGGTAGGTCCCCAGTAATGCACCCAAAATAACAATGATCATCGTCGGGTAACCATAACCGAGGTTAACAAACATAGGTCCAGGGCATGCACCGGCGAGGGCCCAGCCCAAACCGAATATCAGCCCGCCTAAAATGTATTTCGGCCAACTTTTTTCTTTATGAGGAAAAACGATCGGATGGCCATAAAAATCATTTATTTCCAATTTTTTGATCAGGAATATGGCTATGGCGCCTAATCCAACCGCAGTGCCGATTATTCCGTACATATGAAAGGACTGGAAGCGGAACATTTCCTGTATGCGATACCACGATGCTGCTTCCGATTTTACCATAATCACACCGAACAAAATGCCGGCAATTACAAATTTCACTCCTTTCATTTTTTCAGAATATTAATGGAAAGAAAACATGAGTCATCATCAGGCCACCCGCAAAAAACCCGATAACGGCCCATAAGGAGGGCAGCTGCAAATTAGAGAGGCCGCTAATGGCATGCCCAGAGGTACACCCTCCGGCATAGCGGGAGCCGAAGCCAATCATCAGACCGCCACCCAGTAGGGTAACCAGTCCTTTAGGGCTGAATGCGAAATGCCAGTTAAAAATGGACGATGGGTTTAACCCGCCATCAAAAGGCACCCCGAGGGTTTGCAGATCAGCAATGGTGGAAGGAGCGAGTTGTAATAGCTGATCGCTTTTTAACCAGGCGGCTGACAGGTATCCACCGAAAACAGCCCCAGCCATAAACAATAAGTTCCAGCGCTGCGTACGCCAGTTAAAATCAAAAAAATGATGAGTTTTACCGGCACCGGCTAATGTGCAAAGGGTACGCAGGTTGGACGAAAAACCAAATGATTTTCCAAAATACAATAGCAACACCATTATAAAGGTTATTGCTGTACCGGAGGCATACCATGGCCA
The DNA here is from genome assembly GCF_041660805.1 of Mucilaginibacter sp. Classification (GTDB taxonomy): domain Bacteria; phylum Bacteroidota; class Bacteroidia; order Sphingobacteriales; family Sphingobacteriaceae; genus Mucilaginibacter. Next base: position 68,008 of record NZ_JBAZVP010000024.1, read on the forward strand.
AGGTTGTTTTAATAATTCTATCATGATCCATTAACTGTTGTACATATAAGCGAATTTAAGAAGTATGCTGTCTGCTAAAGCATTGTGCCGGGACAAACGTAGGGGCTTATTTTGAATTTGCCACATTCTTTAAGTGCTGTAAAGCCGCCGCTCACATTAATAAGGTTGTGATAACCACGCGCGCGCATAATAGAATTGAAAATCATGGAACGGTAACCACCGGCACAGTGTACATATATGGGTTTGTTTTTATCGACCTGGCTCATATGCTTATTTATGTAGTCCAGCGGTATGTTTTCGGCACCGATCACATGCTCGGCAAGATATTCACTAGCCTTACGTACATCTATTAAAGCCGCTTCTGCGCCTGAGTTGGCCAGTTCTTCCGCGCTTACCGATGTTATATGATCCGTTTCTTTGCCGGCCGCCTTCCAGGCGTTCATGCCTCCTTTCAGGAAGCCAAGCGAACGGTCATATCCAACTCTTGCCAGCCGCGTTACGACCTCTTCTTCCCGCCCCTCATCAGCTACAATAAGTATAGGTTGCCGGATATCTGTGATCAATGCGCCAACCCATGGTGCAAAGTTGCCATCTAGTCCAATATTAACCGAATTTGGAATAAACTCCTGTCCGAATACGGCCGCATTTCGGGTATCCAGTATTACGGCCCCCGTTTCGTTGGCAGCCGCTTCAAAGGCTTCCGGAGACAACGCCCGCGTACCCTGGCGTAACACCGAGTCTATACTTTCGTAACCTTCTTTATTCATTTTCACGTTCATTGGAAAATAAGCCGGCGGCGGCGTTAACCCCCGTGTAACTTCCCTGATGAATTCCTCTTTTGTCATATTTGCCCGCAAGGCATAATTGTGCTTTTTCTGATTCCCAAGCGTGTCTGTAATTTCCCTGCTCATATTCTTTCCACAGGCCGAACCCGCGCCATGCGCCGGATAAATTGTTACATCATCATTGAGAGTCATCACCTGGTTGCGCAGGGAATCATAAAGCGTTCCTGCCAGTTCTTCCTGCGTCATGTGGGCTGCTTTCTGTGCCAGGTCAGGACGTCCAACGTCGCCAATAAAGAGCGTATCGCCGGAAAATAATGCCTTTTGCTCGCCATGTTCATCTAATAATAAATAGCAGGCCGATTCCATAGTGTGGCCGGGCGTATGCAGCACGCGGATGGTTACTTTACCCAGCTTAAACTCTTCCCTGTCCTTAGCCACATGAGCTTTAAAACCAGGCTGTGCAGTAGGGCCATAAATAATTCGGGCCCCGGTTTGCCTGGAGAGGTCAAGATGGCCGGAAACAAAGTCGGCATGAAAATGTGTTTCAAATACATATTTGATGACAGCCCCAGCCGCTTTTGCCTTTTTTATATAGGGTTCCACTTCCCTGAGCGGGTCAATTATTGCCGCTTGGTTTTCCGATTGGATGTAGTAAGCCCCCTGGGCCAGGCATCCGGTATATATTTGTTCGATGATCATGACTTAATAGATTTCTTTGTACAAATTTCTGTTAATGAATAATATTAAACGGTGATCAAAGTCACTTAAGCAACATTTCTTTAATGATAATGCCGGTTCCTGTTATCAGTACAAACCAGCCAAAGCCACGTTTTAACTTTAGCCCTTTAATTCTGTTATTAATTAACCCGCCGATGAAAACGCCTGTTATCGTAATTGCAGTTATTTTCAAGAGAAAGAACCAGCTGATCTGAAAATGACCAAGGTCACCGGTAAAACCGATGAGGGAATTAAGCGCAATTATCAATAATGAAGTACCAACCGCCTCTTTCATGGACAGTCCTACCAGTATAACAAGGATTGGGATAAGGAGAAAACCGCCACCGGCACCCAGTAATCCAGTGGCAATTCCAATAACGGTCCCGAAAAACAACAAGCTCGTCAGGTTCGGGTTTTTCTTACTAATCCTACCTTCGGGGTCAATTTTACCGCCGCGAATCATGGCAGTTCCGGCAACGACCATAAGGAAAGCAAATAGTATCAGCGTCAGCAAATTGTGTGTTACGGTGAAGCTACCTATCCTGAAAAAAGTTCCCGGGATCAAAGGCAGGATAAATCTCCGGATAAGAAAAACCGTGCTTACAGAGGATAGTGCAAACAGCAGCGCTGTTCGGACGCTCACCAGCCCCCTGCGAAAGTTTTGAACTGCACCGGCCAAACTTGTTGAGCCGACGATGAAAAGTGAATAGGAGGTCGCTAACACCGGATCAAAACCGAAGAGATAAACCAAAACCGGAACGGTGAGTATAGAACCGCCGCCACCGATAAGGCCCAGCGATATGCCGATCAGTGCCGACGCGATATAAGCTAAAAGTTGCATATTTTTTTATTTACCTCAAAAGTGCGACTTGACGCAACCGGCAACGGTGACTTATGTCACTCCGGCTAAGTTTTTAACCATTCTATGAATTTACGGTGAAGTTTTACATCGCCGCGCTGCTCCATTTTTTTAAGCAGCCTGGAGATTACTTCGCGGGAAGAGTTCAGGTCTTTTGCGATATCCAGGTGTGACAACACAAGCTTATTGGTTTTTAGTTGCCGGTATTGTTTTTGCAGGTAGAAGAACAGCCGTTCATCCATCGCACGAAAGGCGACATCATCGATTACCGTCAACAGTTCCTCAAATCTGGCCCGGTAGGTTTCCAGCACAAAATAATACCAGGTCTTGTATTGTTTCATCATATCGTCCATAAAGATGATAGGTATCATCAATAATACGGTGTCCTCGACTGCCCTGGCCGTAACCTGGCTGGTTTCCTGTTTAATCGCGCAGATCATCGACAAAGCACATGCGTTGCCCGGTTCGAGGTAATACATAAAAAATTCGCCACCCTCATCACTTTCGCGGTACAGTTTAACCCTGCCCTCAAGTACCAGCGCGGAGGCTTTCAGATGTTGCCCGGTTTGCATAATTATCTCCCCGGCCATGAACGTTTTAACTTTCCCGTGATCAGCTATGAACTGTCGCAGCCCGGGTTCAAAATGAGAAAACAGCCTGTCAAAGTAAGTTGAATCAAAAATTGGAGTCTTCATTGGCGTAAAGCGAGTTGATAAAATGTTAAAGCAAATTAACGTTAAAAAAGCATCCGGGCAGGAGCGGCCATGGCGATTTTCGTAGCCACCGCAGCGGCTTTGTTTCTACCATTCAGCTGCGTTCCCTTCTGCGCCGAAGTTATAATAGGATCTTTCCGTCTTCCATCTGAATGATCCGGTCAGCCCGTTTGGCAAAATCGGGATCATGCGTCACTACGAGCGTTGTCTGTTTGTTTTCAAGGCAAATCTCTTTAAAGATACCAAAAACGATATCGCTGTTTTTTTTATCCAGGTTGCCGGTGGGTTCGTCGCCCATAATGATCAGCGGGTCATTAATCAGCGCCCGGGCAATGGCCACGCGCTGCTTTTGCCCTCCGCTCAGCTGGCTGGCATTTTTCAGGGCCTGGTCGTATATACCTAAGGTTTTTAAATGCTGCATTGCCTTTTGTTCTATCATCTCGTTGGAAAATTTACCCAGTTTCATTGCAGGGAGCATTACGTTTTTAAGAACATTAAACTCTTCGATCAGGTAATGGAACTGAAATACGAACCCGATCTTCTGATTACGAACAAGAGCAAGCGCTGCGTTATCTTTTTCCTGAAGAGCTTCATTGTCCAGAAATAACTCGCCCTCATAATCAGTATCCATAGTGGATAGGATATATAATAATGTGGATTTACCGCAACCTGATTTTCCCGTAATGGAAACAAAACTACCCCGCCCGATGGAGAAGCTGATATCCTTCAACACACGGAAACGGACCGGGTCTAAAAAATACTTATTGATATTGATCGCCTGTAAAACCGGTGTTTCCATTATTTCCCCCTTATGATGACCACCGGATCAACTTTTGCCGCCTTACGGGCCGGAAACAGACCGGCCAGATAAGTGGTTATTAGCGCAAAGCCAATGCCAATTAAATAGTAAGTAACTCCAAAATTTACCGGGTAGGTTTTAATCGTAGGCAATGCCGACGTCTCGAACGGAATATGGCTAATGATAAGCGATAAACCATAACCCAGCAGTACACCAACAATACCGCCAACCACACCCAGCACCATGGATAACTGGATAAAGATCGCCTTAACATCATTGCCGGAAAATCCTGTAGCTTTTAATATTGCTATCGCGTCCATTTTTTCATAGATCAGCATATTCAATATATTGTATATCCCGAATCCGGCAACCACCAGCAAAGTAACACTGACACTATAAGCTATCGTATTGCGTACGGTGGTGCCGGTTTCAAACTGGGCATTGGCAGTTTGTACATCGGTAGCATCCATATCAAAAAGACGGGCATATTCTTTTGCAACAACCGGGGCGAGGGTTATATCTTTTAATTTAACCTGTATGTCGGTAATGTAGCCGGCCGGCTTACCCTGCAGCTTTTGCGCCGTCTGGATAGAAGTGAAACTTTGCACATCGTCTACTTCGGCTATCCCAAACTGCACGATACCCACTATTTTAAGCGTAGCAATATCGCCATCGGGTGTGGTAACCTGTACCACGTCTCCCGGTTTGACAATAAGCTTGTCTGCAAGTCCCTTGCCAATGATTATACTGTTATTCACCGTACCCAGATCGGAAATAGTACCCTGAATAATGTTATCGTTCAGGTGAAACAGCTTCTGCTCCAGATGAACGTCGACGCCATCAATCATGCCTGACAGCTGAATGGTGCCGCTGTTAAAAAAAACGGTCGTACCGATTTTTGGGGCAACATCAATCACGCGGCCATCAGCCTTTATGGCTTCAATGATGCGACTCGCGTTATAGAGCCGCTTTCCTTCATCCTTTGGTTTCACCGACTGGATAAAATTTCTGAAGCCTGCAAACTCGCCGGCCCGGTCAACGGGCTGCGTTTTGGAAGGTGCAACAGCGTTGTACAGCCGGATATGAGGCGTACGGTTGATGATCAAGCTGTCCAGCATTTTGTTTAGACCCGTCATAAAACTGATAAGCGCAATAAACATGGCAATGCCAAATGTAACCCCGGCAGCAGCTACAACCGATTGCTTCAGGCGTGCCATCAGCAGCGCGAGCGCAATATTTAAAAGCAGTCCTGTTTTCATTTAATCGAGTTTATAAATGGTTTCCTGCGGATCAAGGCCATGCAGTATTTCCACATTTCTTTCGTCCATTGCGCCCGTGATCACCTTCTTTTTTATATTACCCTTTAACCACACGCAATTATCCTTATCAAGGAAGTTCCTGGGGATGAGTAAGGCTTTTCTCTTCACGCTGACGATGATATTGACCTCTGCTGTTAAGTTCGGATAAAGCTTTGCCGGCGGGTCTGAAAAAACAGCTTCAACGTTAAATGTACGTGACCTTTCGTCCATTATCGGATGAATTTTACTAACCATGCCCCGGAAGAGTAGTCCCTTATAACTATCCATGGTAATTTCAACCCGCTGCCCTGGTTTAACCCCCGTAATATCGTTCTCATCAACATTCATCTCCAGGTAAAACTGATCGGGCTTCCCTAAAATGCCGAGCGCGGTTTGCGTAGTCACCAGTTCGCCTTTATTTTTAATCGCATCAAACGCTTTCCCGTCAATTTCACTTTTGATCAAATAATCGGTTGCCCGCTTTTGAGTAATTCGGTAATTGATCCTCGACAGTTCAAGATCATTCTTTAATTTCTTTTTCAATTGCGTTAAATGCTTAACGGCTACATCATAATTTATTTTTGAAGTGGTAAATGCCAGTTGACGCTGATCAAAATCTAAAAGAGTACCGATATTTTGCTCCCATAATTTTTTTTGACGGCCATAAAAAGCGGAGTCGAGCCGGTATTTATCTTTGGCGGCCTGTACCTCGAACAGGGCTTCCTGCAATTGCTCTGAATTGGCCTGACTATTTGAAAGGGAAAAATCCAGAACCTGGCGGGCGTTAGCTGCATTTAATGCGGCTTCTCGGCTTTCCAAGACAAAAAGCACATCTCCCGCTTTAACCAGGTCGCCGGGCTGAACGTTAATTTGTTTAATGATGCCCGGCACAGTGGATATAACGGTGTACTGGTCTTTGGCTTTGACATTTGCAGAAGCGTATAGTGAAACGGTGAGATCATGGATAACCGCTTGCGTATGCTCTTTTTTATTTGAACATGCACTGATCAGAAATACCAGCGGAATAGCGTAATTAACCAGCTTCATTCGAATGTAAGTTTTGCATCTGACCTATGGGCAAAGACTATGTACGTATATCTTATTAAACCCATGGCCTTCTGTGATAATTAAAAAACGGAACCGGGTCCTCCGGTTCCGTAATGCGCAGGCGTACCTCTGAGGGACTTGTCTGAACACTTACCGAAATTGGAACACGTTCCATCCATCGGGTATACAAATGTAAATTTTGTGTACACTGCTGAATATGAACTATATCACGTTTTAAGCTGATCCCCGTCATTTTTATCGCAGGCCAGGTTATTCACTTTTATGATCATGAAATGGCAGCAATTTCAAAATGATATGATTCGCCTAAACGCGGTAAAAACTCGAGGTGTTAAATAACGAGCGGGTGAATGTTTATATCAAAAAGCTTCTCTGCCGACAAATAATTAGTTAAATATGAATAACACAAATAATCCGATAGGGGTGTTCCAGCAGGAAGCTCCGGAAGTATCCAAGGCTTTTGATGCGTTGATCGAAGCATTAAAAAGCACGCCCGGTCTGGATGCGAAAACCAAACAGCTCTTGTACATTGGCATTAAAGCAGCCCACGGCGATGCGGCCGCCATCTATTATCATGTAGCTATGGCAAAAAAAATGGGTGCCACCAGGGATGAAATTAAGGATGCTATTCTTATTACCCTAACAGTTTGCGGCTTAACAGGCGTAGCTGCCTGTTTACCTGTGGCATTGAGGGTCTATGATGAAACAGTACAATAAAAAACTAATAGCGATATGAGGATGCGATAGAGTCAAAGCAAGCATTTTCAACAGCTAACGGGCGGAATGATAGCCAGCAGCGCTAAAAAGATAAGATAAGTTCAACTGGGCTGGCTGGTGCAAAATAACCCGAACCGTGTCGTCCAACGAAGAGAGATGCGCAGGATCGTTTGATAGATATGTCCATGATCACAAATTTACCAAATTGTAAAATATTGGTTGTGACCACAATCATGCCAGCTGCTGACCGCTATCATATGTAGTTTCACCGGGTAATCAGCCCTTTGTGGTAAGAAATACTACATCTTTTATTTAATTATTAAATTATGAAAACAGACATTCAGATTCAAAAAGACGTGATGGACGAATTAAAATGGCAGCCATTGTTAAATTCATCAGAAATCGGAGTGGCGGTAAAGAACGGGATCGTTGCCCTTTCAGATATTGTCGATTCTTATTCCAAAAAGCTCTCGGCGGAAAAAGCGGCCAAAAAAGTCGCCGGAGTGAAAGCGATAGCGGAAGACATCCAGATCGGCGTATCGCTCGCTTACCGTAAAACAGATGCTGAAATTGCCGAAGTGGTATTGAACGCCCTTAAATGGCATTCGGTAGCCGCCCCAAAACCCAGCGGTGCAATGGTGATTAGAAATACAATCACACCCAGGCAGGCAATTTTCATCCAGATACTCTGTGGTCACGCGGAGCTTTTTTTCCCGACTAAAGCAGACTTATTGTTAATAATCTGCAAGCCAAAAAAGGATGGACTCTCTGCGATGCATCACCTTTATTAACAACGAGAGCCCACTGCCCGTATTAAATACGCCTATGTGTTTTAAATAATAAAAAATATCTTTTGTACGTATATACCTATAATTGTGGTGGAATGCATCCAATCACATGCTTTCTGAAGAAACTATTTAGGATGAGGATGTTACAAAGGTCATATAATCCGCCATTTTTTTTATTGTCAACCTCAATCCTGCTATTGCTATGCCTGTCTGCCTGCGGCCAGCAGCAACCTCAAAAGGTACCCGGGTCCGATACGACGATCAGGAAATGGAATCAAACGATACCGGGCAACTTCAGCAGTCAAAGTAAAACGGCATTTGATAGTCTCAAAATCGCTGATTTCCTTCGCCTGTACCCGGCCTTTAAGCCTCATACACAAGAAATCTATACTTTTTACAGCCACCGGCGCTATACATATGCATGGTTTGAAAACGGGCGTCTGATCGAGTATGCATCTAATTTATCCAACCGTATACTCAACTTTCAGCACGAGGGGGTGCTTGGGAACCCGCCTTACCAACGGAAGCTGGATTCGCTGATGTTTGCCGGGGAACCGATAAAAAAGCAACCGGACACAGAGCTTGAACTGATGTTGACGGCCCAGTATTTTGTACTTTCAAAGCTCGCTTGGTCAGGTCAGGATGCGACAACGAGCCGCTCCGCAAACTGGAACCTGCCAAGGAAGAAAGTCAATTATGAAGAATACCTGGACAGCCTGATAAGCACCCGTTCGACCGATTTTAGCAAAGATGAGCCGGTGTATCGCCAGTATGAGCTTTTGAGAAAATATCTGATCAAATACCACACGTTGGCAACACAAAAATGGCTGCCAATAAACATAACGCCCGGGATAAAATATGGCGATGCTTCCCTTGTTGTATGCGCTGTGAAGGACCGGCTCTTTAAGTTAGGGGATTTTAAAGGTGATACAAGCGGTAAAAGTTATGATGAAGAATTGAACGAAGCGCTAAAACGGTTTCAGGACCGGCACGGACTGGCGGTAAACGGCGTTTTAAGTAAGGAAACCCTGGCAGAATTGAATGTGCCGATCCAAAAGCGCATCCAACAGATCGTGGTCAATATGGAGCGGAGCCGATGGCTTCCGGTAAGGCTCAATAGTGATTACCTCGCCGTAAACATTCCGGAATTTAAATTACATGTCTATCATGCCGACAGTTTGCTTTGGAGCTGTAATGTTGTGGTGGGTCAAACGATGCACCGCACCAGTATATTTTATGGCGATATTAAATACGTTGTATTTAATCCTTACTGGAATATTCCGCCAGGCATTGTTAGAAATGAGGTACTGCCGGCTATGAGCCGCAATCCGGCTTATCTGGCGACGCATCATATGGAAATCACCGGCTATCGGGATGGACTGCCAGTAATACGACAAAAGCCCGGATCAGATAACGCCTTAGGGCGCGTAAAGTTCCTGTTTCCCAACAGCTATAATATCTATTTGCACGATACCCCCTCCAAATCACTTTTTGGAGAAACATCGCGTGCTTTTAGCCATGGATGCATACGCGTGAGCGAACCCGCCCTTCTGGCCGCTTTTTTACTAAAAAGTCGTGAGGAATGGACGCCGGAAAGAATTGAGCAGGGAATGAGGGGCGGGCCGGAGAAAATGATAACACTAAAACAAACGGTGCCGGTATTTATTGCATATTTTACCGCTTTTATCGACAGGAATAACCGCCTGAATTTTCGCAAGGACATTTATGGGTTCGATGTGCGGTTGTCTGAGGCATTAACGACTTCGGGCAAGACGATTAATCAGCACCCTTAGCCGCCGCCTGCAGTTGAGCAGGGAAGACCATTTTAAAGCTTGTTTTTTGTCCCGGTTTACTTTCAAAAGTTATTGTTCCTTTCATGAGACCTATATAACGCTGGACGATAGTCAAGCCGAGGCCTGTACCTGGAATGGTCCCGCTTGAATGGATTCTGTAAAACGGCCGGAACAAATTAGCCTGCTCTACTTCCTGAATCCCGATTCCATTATCCGTTACCCGAATAACTGTTTTATCGGGGCGGGTGTATACCTTCAACTCAATTATTACCGGCGCTCCGGCGTATTTAATCGCATTGGAAATCAGGTTGATGATTGCGTTTTTGAGAAGGTTTCTATCCAGGTTGACACTCCGTTCTACCTCACAGATCAACCGAAGCTTTTGGTCAGGCAAAGCCATTTCCTGCATCTCTTCGATAATTTCGTTGCTCAACTCAGCCAGGTCGAATGTTTCGAAGGCAGCTGTTACTTGTCCCGTATCCAGCTTCTCCAACGAAAGGAAATCTTCCAGAATGCTTTTTAGATTTGTGATCGTATTTTTGATTTTCCGGGTTTGTTTAAAAATAAGTTCAGTCTGCTGTTGCTGCGTATACTTTTCAATCAGTGAAACAGAAAGCAAAATCGAACTTAGGGGTGTTCGGATTTCATGTGAAGCCACAGAAACAAAATTTCTTTTCAGTTCTATACTGTTCATATCTACCTTGTTTTCTGTATCTATTTTCATCACCATGTAATAATAACTAAAATTGCGCATAAACAATTCCGTGAAAAATGACCATGGGCACATGCAGAAGTAACTGATTGCACAAATTCTGATAGTTAAAATAAACGGGCTTTAGCATCGGGGATCCTGTCGTATTTTATTTCAACAGATACGGAGCAAGCTTTTAATTATTCCGGCCGCCCGCAAACAGCAACCTCATCCGCATTTTACGCGGTTTAATAAGATAAAAAAGCAATGGTGGGATGCTTTAAACGGATGTGCATGATATGACAAATAATATAATTGAGCGCTTGGAAACTTCAGGGCTTTCTTTGATAATCAGATGCATTAAGCCGGGATTGCTTAATAATTTTTCCATTTCCGTTTGAATGATATGTGCCACATCCTTTTTAATGTCAAGGCGATCTCTATTTCCCTGCATGCTTTTTCCGACTGGTTCCCGCCCGGATTATGCAGCCCGATCCGGCTGCCATCCGGCCTATGTCCGTCGTGACCAAGTGCTGATGTGGGGCACCCGCATCATAGTGCTGGTAGAGCAAATAAGGCTGGCCGGAGCATCCGATCTTATCCCTATAAACCACCGCGATTTATTTTAAGCGATCTTCCCAAAGCTCCTCCGACGGATCGAAATTCAGCGAGATATGTACGCTGTTGACTTTGGCCTGCTGGTTCAGTTCCCCGAGCTGAGGAATTAATTTGCCTTAATGTTAACCCATAATTCATTCTGTACGAGTTAGGGGCGATCTTATCCTGTTGTTTTTAAAATGCTTGTTAGGTTTTGTTATCAATTTGGCTGGCATGATCTAAGAGATTTCTGTTCTTTTTTTGCGTGTTTGCCATTTTAAGAAACTCAAACCAGGCTACTGAAATCAGGCCAATGGTTATGCTGATCGCCAGTTCTTCGGCATGCAGTGGTTCGAAACCAAAGAACTCTGTTAAGGCGCTAAGATAGATCAGCGCCACGGGTACAAAGGGTAACCGTGGTGGTTCTGCCAGTCTGAACCGTGCGGTTTGCACCGGAACTAATAGCTCAATGACTGGTCACTCACAAGACCTATCACCTTGTCGACAATTTCGCGGACATCAAAGGGTTTGCGGATATAACCGTTGGCTTGGCATTCGGTAGCGATGAGTTCAATGTCGTTCGCCGTAGAAAGAACGATCACCGGGATGTTCCTCAGCCCGTTTACCTGTTTGATCTTGCGGCATAAACGGTGGTCGGGCCGGTTATTGATAAATTCATCGATGAGGATGAGGTCGGGGCCAAATAACAGGATCTGTTCGAGGGTTTTTTTCACGCGCCTCAATTTAATCTGTCAGTGTTATTCAAAGATATTGATTTTTCTTAACTGGCGGAGCCCCACCATCTGGGAGCAACACTATTCCCCTCTGCTACAGATGAAAACGGCTGGCGATGCTTCTGATAAAGAACGAGTGGTAATTGAGCTGGATAGTCCATGAGTTCGATGCTTACCTCACAGAACGCACCAGGCTACACTATTTTTAGCGATACCACAGGATATGATTGTCTTCAAGCGGTACCGAAATGCCTTTATAAGCCGGAACGACCCTTGGTGTAAAGTCGCCCACCGGGCGGTTGCTTTTAATTGATGCCAGGTATATATGTGCGCCATCCGCTGACCGCTCCATTTGTAAAAACATAGGGGTAATCATTGGGGCGCCACCGTTCAGGTCGTCAGCAAATAATTCTACTTTCAAATATTCCGGATTTATACCGTTGATCCAAACACTGATATAAAACTTATAAGCATCATTCGCGTTGTCGATTTGCAAGGTTCTGAATGCTACGCCGGCCCACCTGTTTTTTAAATCGCGTCGAATGTCCCTGATTGACCATCCTTTTATACGTTCGTTAAAACGGGAAGCTGCAGGTATATAATATTGTTCGGTATATTGCCTGACTGTGCGATTGGCGGAAAATAACGGCGTGAGCTTAGCCATGCTTTGACGGACACGTTCCACCCAACGGACCGGTATCCCGTTGCTGTTTCTCGTATAAAATTCGGGAATTACTTTATTTTCCAATAACTCGTAAAGCTCATTTGCTTCGGTTGCATCCCATCCGAAATCCTGGTGTTCCCGTCCATCACCCAGCGCCCATCCGACGGATG
>NZ_JBAZVP010000025.1:0-80010 GCF_041660805.1 Mucilaginibacter sp.
TCCCAGAAATCACGTTCAGGGATAACAGTATGTATCGCCACCCAATTGGCCTCTGCCAATGGCACTACCGACGGGCTTTTTACGCCCGGTAATAATGCAATAACTGTATCTAAATTCTTGCGTTCTACATTCAATACAACGTATTTGGTTTCTTTTGCACGCAATACCGATTGTATACGCTGTATCAATTCTTGCACCAAATCGTTGCTTTCGCTGCCTTTGCTGCCAATTAATACTGCCTCAGACGACATTACATCAGCAAAAGGTTTTAATCCGTTACTTTTTAATGTACCGCCCGTTGATACCAGATCACATATGGCATCGCTCAAACCTAAGCCCGGTGAAATTTCAACCGAGCCGGATATGGTACGAATATCAGACGTAATGCCTTGTGCTTTTAAGTATTTGCCTAATATAACAGGGTAGGTGGTGGCTATTGATTTTCCATGCAGTTGGGCAATGGTTTCAATGCTATTGTTATTAGGTACTGCAATTTTTAAAGAGCATTTGCCAAAGCCAAGGCGTTGCAAGTAACTTACTTTAACTTCGGTTTCTTCAATCACGTTTTCGCCAACTATACCTAAATCGGCAATGCCATCCTGAACATATTCGGGAATATCATCATCACGCAAAAAAAGTATCTCTAATGGGAAATTTGATACAGGGGAAATAAGCGAGCTTTTATAATTTTCGAAGTTTAAGCCGCAATTTTTTAATAATTCAACAGATTTTTCGTTGAGCCGACCCGATTTTTGGATCGCTATTTTTAATGTTTTCACAAGTTGAGTTTAAGGGTACTATAATAAAAGAAACGGAGGGTTGTTATTTCGCGTAGAAACATACATTATCTATTCACCACAAGGTGGTGATGCAGATGAAGATGATGTAGTTTAAACTTTTCCATTTTTTATTATAGTAATACTATAGATAAGAGATGCAAATATAGACAGTTGTTTATTAAATCAAAATTTAATGTGAATTTGATTGTAATAAATATAATTTTTTAGTGGTTTTTTTGGCAAACTGGCAATTTGTATAAGTGCTTATATAAATTTAGTCGCCCTAAACCTCTAAGTTTATATAAAAATAATATATTTGATATTTAAGTATGGACTTACCTAATAAGACTGATCTTGTTGCAATATTAAGTAGCTCTTTTATAACGGGGGGATTAAGTGCTATGATTGGCTATTATTTAAATAAGCTATCATATAAAAAGAATAAATCACACGAGAATAAAATCCTTGAAATTAAAAATTTCTATAAAAGTTATCAAACTCTTAAGTTTGGGGTAGAAGATTATCATAATTATACAATGTTTTCTAAGAAAGATTTGGAAAACGCAAAATCAATTTCGATAGCATTGATTCCACTTTTGCATGAGTTTCAATACCAAAGCATGATTATTAAACTTTTTCTGAACGAAAGTGAGTATTTGAAAGTTATTAAAGTTGAAAAGGTACTATTTCAAATAAAGCGAGATATAGATATATTTCATATAACCTTTAAAGACCCCAATTCAGCTAATTCAGGAAATCGGATGAAAGAAATAAAAGAGCTTGATTTTGGACAAATTTTGCCTGAACTTATGAGCAGTATAGAATTGAGCCTAAGAAAAACATTTAACTAAATTTTAAAATTACTCTCCCTCATATTCATAAATTGCCCCTTCATCAAACTTCTTCAATAACTTTAGCTTTTTCACTTTTTCAATATCCTTTATATTGATCAGTTCCGGGTTTTCCAAATTGTTGAACCAGATAAGGTAGAAGCGTTTTGTCTGATAGAATTGTTTAACATCCTTTTTAAAGAACTTATGCGGCACCAGGTATGATGACAGGCCCGAGAAGAAATAAACAGCCTCATGCGCATCGGTATAAATGATCACCGTTGGATCGAACATACTTTTATCCATCGTTTTTAAGTACGCCGCAAATTCCGATTCCATCCAGCTGCTGTCGGTATAGCCGGGGTTACCATAATCATCAGCAACCTGGTCATGATAACGGTCATAATCTATCAGGAATTCCTTTGCAGAAAACCCGAGCATTAGTACCGTCATTATAGTACCCACAATCATTCGGGTTCTTTTAACATTAATACTCTTTAACCAGAGCAAGCCCCAGCTGGTATACGCCCATAAGGATGTGATAAATAATGGTGATAGTAAGCGTTGATTAATGCGCTCGTACCGCGAAAAGGTTGACGACAGAATAATAAACAACCCATAAACCAGCGAAAAGGTGATGGCCAGGTTTTCGTAACTATTTAAATGCCGGCGGTAATAATTGTAACTGAGTGCCGCAATAAAGCCCAGCAGCATAACGGTTGCTATGGGTATAGCCAGGAAATATTGAGCGGGGCTAAGACCCATCCAATCGCACATTACGGTACCAAAGTAATAAAGGTTTTTTGTGAAGGAGGTAATAGAAGGCTCGCGCGGACCGGTGCCTGTGCCTGTATGCAGGGCGTTAAAAACCAAATTGGCCACCAGGAGCGATATGGATACGAAGCCATATATTAATATATGTATGATCTTCTTTTTAAGCAGCAGCGTCCTGTCCAATAATAAAAGTAAGCCGCCTGTGCCTATTATGGTTACCGCGGCATAACGGGTAACACAGCTAATAGCTGCAATAGCGGCAGCAATAATGAGTGTTTTAACCGTATGTTTTAAAAGATATTCGCGGAAAGCGATGATAAAGAATAGTATCTCGAGGATAAATAAAGTCTCTGACCACAGATAGGTGTAGATCTGCAACAGGGCAGGGCTCAGCACAATAGCTATCAGCATTAGCCATTTGTATAGTTGTGATGACGGCACAAAGCGGTTCATGATCCACCCGCTGGTAAATAAAAGCGAGGCAAACAAAATGCTGTTCAATATTGCTCCAAAAACAACCGGATCTATATGGGTGATAGCCATAATACTCCCCAAAAAAAGCGGGTAAAATACCGGGAAATCAACAATAGGGATATGGTTAAAAGTTTGCAGCGTGCCATTTGAATAAAAGCTACGGGCGGCGCTGGTATACATGATCGAATCGGGCGATATGCCAATACCGCTATAACTGGTGAACAGGCATATTAAATAAAATGCTACTGCGCAGGCTAATAAAGTATCGTAATTTTTTATGTTGCGGAAAAATCCCATTAATGTACATTAGTTTTCTTAGTTGGATCAAAGCCATACATCCACATATTCAGTTGGCCGCCGGAACTTGCTAAACCAACACAGTCCATTAGCTCTTCAAAATAAGTGCAGGTTTTTTTCCTATCTTCGGTATCAAGATTTAGATAAAAAGGATCAAATCTTTTAAGGCCTGTTTTTATATCCTCCTGAAATTTTTTCTCAGTTGCACCTTCTTTCACTGTGGCAATAAAATCATCCGCCGTTTTATTTAACAACTCATTCATTTTTGGCTGTATACCAGGGACTGAAAGTCCTTGATAAATGGCGCTCTCAATCATAAACTTATTTTTCAACTTAAAGTTTGAAAGTTTTTTCAAGGCGTCTTTATTTACAACTATAAATGAGTTTTTTTGTGCATAACAATTAACTGTCATTAAAACTAAAAATAACGCAAATAGCCTTTTCATAAGATAAATGTACAAATCTAATCAATCAAATCCAGCACAGTACTTATAGGTTGGTCACTGTTTATTAAAATACCTTTTACACCCGCAGCTGTCCCTGCTTCCACATCGCGTTCGCGGTCGCCAATAAAATATGATTTGCTTGGGTCAATGTTATATTTTTCAATGCCCTGCAATAACAATCCCGGTTTTGGTTTGCGGCAATCGCAGTCGCCGGTAAAGTTGGGGTGGTGGGGGCAATAAAAAAAGTCGGTTAGTTCAACACCCCGTTCATGATAAACCTGTTTTAAATGATCGTGCATTTTGGTGAGTTCGGCAACATCATACCAGCCTTTGGCAAGGCCACCCTGGTTGGTTGCAACTAAAAGTATATAGCCCCTGTCTTGCAGGGTTTTTAGCGCATCAAAATTATCCAGTACATGAAAATCTTCCAGGCGACATACGTAGTCGCCCATTTCCTGGTTCAAAACACCATCACGATCTAAAAAAACTGCTTTATTTTTTTCGGGCATATTTATAGTATATAGTACAATTTGTGCAAAATTACTTTAATAAGTTAATTTACTATGTGTGCATACCAATTAACATATTAAAATTGTGATTTTCATATATTAAGTATATGATTTTTGTCGACTTAATAATTAAGTTGTAAAAAAAGAGGATTGTTTTAATAATATTTTAAAAATTAATATGGATTTTATAAAAATATGGAAATTCGTTACTTTCGTTATTACCCGTGTCTTAAAAAAACGGATAAAGAAATGGATCAAACAGATGGAAACCAGCAAGGCCTTTACAGGCCGGAATTTGAACACGATTCCTGCGGAACAGGATTTATAACCAACATAAACGGCCATAAATCTAACCATATTATTGATGATGCGTTAACCATGCTGGAGAATATGGAACACCGCGGCGCTTGCGGCTGTGACCCCGAAACCGGTGATGGCGCAGGTATTCTGATTCAGCTGCCCCATGAGTTTTTAATGGAAGAATGCTCTAATTTGGAAATAAGCCTGCCCGAACCCGGCGAGTATGGTGTAGGGATGATATTTTTTCCTAAAGACCCTACATTAAAGAAAGCATCACGTAAAATTATTGCTAACGCGATTGAAAAATTAGGCCTGCATAACCTGGGTTACCGTAAACTAACGGTTAATTCATCTGCCATTGGCGAGACCGCACGCCAGGCCGAGCCTGATTGTGAGCAGCTTTTTATACCAAGGCCAAATAACATTACCAATACCGACGATTTTGAACGTAAACTATATGTTTTACGTCGTTATATTAATAAAACTGTTACCGAAACCATCCCGGCAGCTGCAGAGCATTTTTACTTTACTTCGTTAAGCTGCCGCACCATTATTTATAAAGGGCAGGTAACTACTTACCAATTACGTAAGTATTTTACCGACCTGGCTGATCCACGCATGGCATCAGGCTTTGCCATGATCCACTCCAGGTTCTCAACCAATACTTTCCCGTCGTGGAAACTGGCACAACCGTTCCGCTTAATTGCGCATAACGGCGAGATCAACACCCTTACAGGTAACTTAAACTGGTTTTATTCCGGCTTAAAATCATACGTTTCTACCTACTTCACTGCCGAAGAAATGGAAATGCTGCTGCCGGTTATTGATAATAACCAGTCAGATTCGGCATGTTTAGATAACATCATTGAAATATTGCTGCATAGCGGCCGCTCGTTACCCCACGTAATGATGATGCTGATACCAGAGGCCTGGGATGGCAACGAGCAAATGGACCCAATTAAAAAGGCGTTCTATGAATACCATGCTACCCTAATGGAGCCATGGGATGGCCCTGCCGCCATCACCTTTACCGATGGTAAACTGGTAGGTGCCCTGCTTGACCGTAATGGACTGCGCCCGCTGCGTTATGTTATCACTAATGATGGCCGCGTAATTGCAGCATCAGAAGCGGGTACTTTAAATATTGACGAAAGCACTGTTCTGAGAAAAGGCCGTTTGCAACCCGGCAAAATGTTGTTGATAGATACCGAAAAGGGAAGGATCATCACTGACGAAGAAATAAAGAAACAAGTAACCAACCAGCAGCCATACGGCACCTGGCTGGAAAATTATAAGATCCGTTTAGGCGAATTGTCTGAGCCGCGTTTGGCATTTGCAAGCCTGTCTGCAGATTCTGTTTTTCGTTATCAGCAGGTATTTGGCTACAGCCGCGAAGATATTGATACCATTATAAAGCCAATGGCATTAGATGGTAAAGAGCCTATCGGTTCAATGGGTACTGATGTGCCTTTGGCAATCCTGTCAGATAAGCCACAGCATCTGTCCAGCTACTTTAAGCAATTTTTTGCACAGGTTACCAACCCGCCTATAGATCCTATCCGCGAGCGCTTGGTAATGAGCCTGGCTACCTTTATAGGTAACAACGGCAATTTATTGGATGAAGATAAAATGCACTGCCATTGCGTAGTGCTGAACCATCCGATTCTAAAAAACCATCAGTTAGAAAAATTAAGAAGTATTGATACCGGCTTGTTCCACGCCAAAACACTGCAAACTTATTTTAACGCGGACGGTATGCCTGGTTCGTTAGAAAAAGGTATTGCAAGGCTTTGCCGTTATGCCGAAGATGCGGTTGATGATGGCTTTGAGGTATTAATATTAAGCGACCGTGCTATCGACTCTGAGCATGCGCCAATACCAATGTTGCTGGCTGTATCTGCCGTGCATCATCACCTTATTAAAAAGGGCCGCCGTGGAGCGGTAGGTTTGGTTGCCGAGACTGGCGACGTTTGGGAAGTACATCATTTTGCTACTTTGCTGGCATTTGGCGCTACTGCTATTAACCCTTACCTGGCGCTTTCAACAATTGAAACGTTAAAGAACAACGGCAGCTTAGAGACTAATCTGGATGTTAAATACCTGTATAAAAACTATGTAAAGTCGGTTAATGACGGCTTGCTGAAGATCTTCTCAAAAATGGGGATATCTACATTGCAATCATACCACGGCTCACAGGTTTTTGAGATATTGGGTATTAACCAGGAAGTAGTTGACCGTTATTTCTCGGGCGCAGTTACCCGCATTGGCGGTTTAGGACTGGATGAGATTGCCCGCGAATCGCTTTGCAAACATAAAATTGGTTTCAACAGCCCAAAAACGGAAAGCCATTTACTACCCGAAGGTGGTATTTACCAATGGAAACGGAGGGGTGAGGCGCATTTGTTTAACCCTACAACTGTTCACTTGCTGCAACATGCAACACGCTCGAACAGTTACCATGTATATAAGAACTATGCTGCCGCGATAAACGAGCAAACAGAAAAGCATTTCACCATTCGTGGCCTGCTTGATTTTGCCCACCATCGCGAAGCCATAAACATTGACGAGGTTGAGCCTATAGAGAGCATCATGAAGCGTTTCGCTACGGGTGCCATGTCTTTTGGCTCTATCTCGCACGAAGCGCACAGTACAATGGCTATTGCCATGAACCGCATTGGCGGCAAAAGTAATACCGGCGAAGGTGGCGAGGATGAAATGCGCTACGAGAAACTGGCCAACGGCGATTCAATGCGCTCGGCTATTAAACAGGTTGCATCGGCACGTTTTGGGGTAACTTCCAACTATTTAACTAATGCCGACGAATTGCAGATAAAAATGGCACAAGGTGCTAAACCCGGCGAGGGTGGACAATTGCCCGGCCATAAGGTTGATGACTGGATCGCAAAAACCCGTCACTCCACACCGGGAGTTGGTTTGATCTCTCCGCCGCCGCACCATGATATTTACTCAATTGAAGATCTGGCGCAATTAATATTCGATTTAAAGAATGCCAACCGTAATGCCCGTATCAACGTTAAGCTGGTATCAAAAGCAGGGGTAGGCACTATAGCTGCAGGTGTTGCAAAAGCACATGCCGATGTTATACTGATTGCCGGATACGATGGCGGTACAGGCGCATCGCCAATAAGTTCTGTTAAGCACGCGGGTTTACCATGGGAGCTTGGCCTTGCCGAAGCACACCAAACGCTGGTGCGTAACAAACTGCGCAGCCGCGTGGTGTTACAAACAGATGGTCAGCTAAAAACCGGTCGTGATTTGGCTATTGCTACACTGATGGGTGCCGAAGAATGGGGTGTTGCAACTGCGGCCCTTGTTGCAGGTGGCTGTATCATGATGCGTAAATGCCATTTAAACACCTGCCCGGTTGGTGTTGCCACACAAGATCCTGAATTAAGGAAATTATTTAGTGGCAGCCCGGATCATGTTGTGAACTTGTTCCGCTTTATGGCAGAGGAGTTACGCGAGATCATGGCCGAGCTTGGTTTCCGTACAGTAAATGAAATGGTTGGCCGTGTACAATTCCTGAAAGTTAAAGAGGGAATTCAAAATTGGAAAGCCAAAAAAGTTGACCTGAGCGGTATTTTACATCCGGTAACTATTACTAAAGGTATGACCCTTTATAACAGCGAAAAGCAAGATCATGGTATGGATGCCATATTGGATTGGGAGCTGCTGCGTAATGCAAAAGTAGCTTTAGAAGATAAAACGCCGGTATTCGCGACCTTTGATGTGAAGAACGTTGACCGTACAATAGGTACGCTTTTATCAAACGAGATCTCAAAACTATATGGTTCTGCGGGCTTGCCTGATAATACCATCAATTATAAATTTAAAGGATCGGCCGGGCAAAGCTTTGGCGCGTTCACAACAAAAGGTATCTCTTTTGAGCTGGAAGGCGAAGCCAACGATTACGTAGGTAAAGGCTTGTCAGGTGCACAGTTAGCCATCTATCCGGCAGCAAACGCCACCTTTAAGCCAGAGGATAACATTATTATTGGTAACGTGGCCTTATACGGCGCTACATCAGGCGAGGTATTTATCAGGGGGATGGCAGGCGAACGTTTTGCCGTGCGTAACTCGGGTGCTACCACCGTTGTTGAAGGTATTGGCGACCATGGTTGTGAGTACATGACAGGTGGCCGTGCGCTTATCCTGGGTGAAACCGGAAGAAATTTTGCGGCAGGTATGAGTGGTGGTTTAGCATGGATCTACAATCCAAACAACACCTTCGCGGAGAATTGCAATACCGAAATGGTTGATCTTGACCCGCTATCACTTAAGGATGAGGAACAGATAACCGCCCTGCTTAAAAAACACATTAATTTAACAGGCAGCAAGGTTGCGCAAAGCATCCTTAAAAACTGGAATAAAGCATCAACACAATTTGTTAAGGTTTATCCTAAAGAATACAAAAAGGTGTTGGAGAAATTAGAATATCAAACTATCAGCTAAGAAATATTATGGGAAAAATTACAGGATTTCAGGAATTTGACAGGGAACTCCCCCAAAAAACACCTGTTGCCGAAAGGGTAAAAAACTATAATGAGTTTGTTGGTTTGTATTCTGATGAGAAGTTAAACCAACAATCTGCACGTTGCATGAATTGCGGCATACCATTTTGCCACTCGGGTTGCCCGCTTGGTAATGTTATACCCGAATTTAATGATGCCGTGTATCGTAAAAACTGGGACGAAGCGTACCAGATATTATCGTCGACAAATAATTTCCCGGAGTTTACCGGCAGGATTTGCCCTGCGCCATGCGAATCTGCATGTGTGTTAGGCATTAATAAGCCAGCGGTTGCTATTGAGGAAATTGAAAAACATATCATAGAGATTGCCTATTCAAAAAATATGGTTAAGCCCGTTGCCCCGTTAATTAAAACAGGCAAAAAGGTGGCTGTAGTAGGTTCTGGCCCCGCTGGTTTAGCTGCTGCCGCGCAACTGAGCAAAGCAGGCCACGCTGTAACCGTATTTGAACGTGATGACCGCGCAGGTGGCCTATTACGTTATGGCATCCCCGATTTTAAGTTAGAAAAATGGGTAATTGACCGCCGTATCCAGGTGATGGAAGAGGATGGCATCGTATTTAAATACAATGTAGAGGTTGGTAAAACCCTGCCTGCTGATGAATTGGTACGTACCCATGATGCTGTAGTTTTAGCAGGTGGCTCAACCATTCCGCGCGACTTGCCTATCCCGGGCAGGCAGTTTAAAGGCATCCATTTTGCAATGGACTTTTTAAAGCAGCAAAACAAGCGTGTTAGCAGTACCGCTTTCGATGCGGAAGAGATATTGGCAAATGGTAAAGATGTAATTGTAATTGGTGGTGGTGATACCGGCAGCGATTGCGTAGGTACATCAAACCGCCAGGGGGCCGTTTCAGTAAAACAATTTGAGGTAATGATGCAGCCGCCCGAAAAGCGTACAGCGCACATGCCATGGCCAACTTACCCAATGGTATTAAAAACAACCAGCTCGCATGAGGAAGGGGTTGATCGCTTTTGGGGTATTAATACCAAAGAATTTTTGGGCGATGAAAACGGCGAACTAAGGGCCATAAAGGTATCTGATGTGAGCTGGGAGATAGATGTAATGGGCAGGCCAATTAAGTTTACCGAAGTAGAGGGATCAGAACGTGAGATACCTTGCCAGCGTGTGTTCCTGGCAATGGGCTTTGTAAACCCGCAGTTTGAGGGTGCTTTACAACAACTAAATGTAGCATTGGATGACCGCAAGAACGTAAAAGCCAAAGAGGGTAACTACCGTACCAACGTAAGCAAAGTATTTGCTGCCGGTGATATGCGCCGCGGGCAATCATTGGTTGTATGGGCCATATCAGAAGGCCGCGAGGCTGCACGTAAAGTAGATGAATTTTTAATGGGTCATTCTAACCTTGAAAGCAAAGATGCTGTGAACCAGTTTGACCAGGTGTTTTATTAAGAGATAATAAAATCTTATAAACAAATAAAGCGCCTTAATGGCGCTTTATTTGTTTATGGCTATGGTCCTGATTACCGGCCGTTGACTGTGATTGTGTGTTCGTTGTTCCGCTTTTTGCGGAACGGAACAACAGGAACAGTTTATTTATCTGATGGGTTCTTTTTGCCTGCCAATAGCATTTCAACCATTTTTGTTATTCTGTTAACGCGGGTTTGTTCCTGTTTGGCGCTGAGTATCCAAACCATATATTCTTTTCTGTGCGACCAGGCAAGGCTTTCATATACAGTTAAAGCTGCCGGGTTGGTTCTTAAAATACTTTCTACATCAAGGGGAAGGGTAATCTGTTTTTTCTCCGTATCGATATAAGCCGAATAGTCGTTTTTTTGAATAGACGCCTTGCTGAAATCAGATTGTTTAACCAAATGTTCAGGGCGGAGGCGGAGGCTTGTCCAGATATCATTGATAGCAGCAGATGCTACAGGGCGAAGATCGTATTGCTTTAAAACATCCCAACTGCCCATCATCTCCAGATCGGTATCAATCCCCGAATTCTTTTTTGGATACATGATCCATATAACAGTCTCGGGTTTTAGAGTGGCTTTAAGCTGGATCAGGTTTTTGGCCAGTTCATGGTTATTCTTTACAAATAACTGTATCCCATCTGCAGGTATGGCAGCATCAAACACCAGTTTCACACCATCAGGCAGTGGATCAAACGTTGCCAAATATGATTCGGGGGCGTTTAAAACCAACCATGTTTGACCGGGTTTTACAAGCAGTTTTTTCGCGAGAGGGTTCATATGTTTATTTCAAATTCAATTTAGCAAAGAAATCCCACAAAACAATACCTGCGGATACCACAATATTAAAAGAGTGTTTAGTGCCAAATTGAGGGATCTCTATACAGGTGTCAATCACTTCCATCACTTCGTCACTTACGCCGTTTACCTCGTTGCCAAATATTAAAGCATACTTTTCAGTTTGTGAAGGAGTAAATGTATTCAGCATAGTGCTGTTCTCCGCCTGCTCTATGGCAATGATCTGGTAACCTTCTTTACGCAAAGCTTCTACAGCCTGCAAAGGTGTTTCAAAATATTCCCAGTTTACAGATTGGGTAGCCCCCAAAGCGGTTTTCTCTATTTCGCGATGTGGCGGTTGGGCGGTTATACCGCATAAGCATACCTTATTAACCGCAAAACCATCAGAGGTACGGAATATAGAACCTATGTTGTGCATACTGCGCACGTTATCAAGCACAACTGCTACCGGTAATTTATCCTGCGCTTTAAATTCATCCACTGTGGCACGGTTCAGTTCATCAAGCTTTAGTTTGCGCATATCTGTATCAGAAAAATATAAGCTGCAAAACTACAGTTTTACCAGCGGACTTAATTCCCTTACACCATCGCCTATTAATGACTTATAAACTGATGGCGCATAACCTATTTTATGGGTATAATAAGCAGTAACGGCCTCGCTAAAGTTATCAAATTGATCTCCCTTAACCAGCGCAATGGCGCAACCGCCGAAGCCCGCTCCCGTCATACGTGCACCTGCAACTGATGTATCGGTTTTAGCATATTCAACAACCGCATCCAGTTCTACGCCGCTTACCTCGTACTTATCACGCAGGGAATCATGTGAAGCATACATTAAGCGGCCAAACTCTTGCAGATCATTGCTGCTTAATGCCCTGGCTGCTAATTTTACGCGGTCGTTCTCTTGTATTACATGCGTTGCGCGCTTTAGTACAACCTCGTCTGTAATAAGGTGGCTGTATTTATTAAAAGTTTGGGTGTCAATATCGCATAGGTAATTGATATCCAGTTCTTGTTTTAAAGATGTAAGGGCGGTGCTGCATTCCTGAACACGCTCGTTGTATTTTGATTCGGCCAGTTTGCGGGGTTTATTAGTGTTAATGATGGCCAGTACGTAACCGTTTAGGTTGCTGTTAACCGCTTCATATTCCAGTGTGTCGCAGTTTAACATCAGTGCTTTATTTTTTTCGCCAAACGCAACGGAGAACTGATCCATAATGCCGCTATTGAGGCCAATAAAACTATTTTCAACCCACTTGGATAGTTTTACCAGCTCCAGTTTACTAAAACCGCAATTAAACAGGTCATTTAAAGCAAACGCAGTAACAATCTCAATAGAGGCTGATGATGATAAGCCTGAACCAATGGGGATATCGCCATAATAAAGCATATCCAGGCCCTGTAATTCTTTATCATGCTGCATAAAGTATGCAATTACACCAATGGGGTAGTTATACCATTCTGTGCCTTGTTTGGTATAGTTGGGTTGCAATGGAATTTCTGCTGTATCTGTAAAGTTTACGCTCTTGAAACGGAACACATTATCATTGTTGGGAGCAACGAGCAGGTAAGTTCCAAAAGTAATGGCACAGGGCATTACAAGCCCGCCGTTATAATCAATATGCTCGCCTATAAGATTTACCCTCCCCGGCGAAAAGTAGGTGCTGGTAGCGGGTTTATTATATGTTTTACTGAATTCCTGCTGCAAATGCTCTTTCATATTGTATTTAAAGATTGAAAAACAAATATTGTAAAACTTAGAGTTATTACAGTGCTTATGTAGCCGGTTTATTGAATTTATTTTCAATTTAAACAGAAACTGGACTATACTTGTTAATTATTTATAAATATAAAACTACACACATGAATCAATACCTTGTAACAGCTTATGACTATACGGATGAAGGCGCCCTGCAACGCCGCATGAATGTTCGTCCCCATCACCTTGATGAAGCAAAAACTTTGAAAGAAAACGGCAATTATGTTTTAGGCGGAGCAATTTTGAATGAGAATGGTAACATGATGGGCTCCGTTATGGTAGTGCAATTTGAAAACGAGGAAGCGCTTAATGCCTGGAAACAAAACGAACCTTATATTACACAGGGTATATGGGAAACCGTTGATGTAAAACCATTTAAGGTTGCGAATGTGTGATAGAGAGGGTTAAAAGTTAAAGGTGATTATGTTAAGTAAAATTAACCTGTGTAATCTTGAAACTCCCAGTAGCCCTGAATGTTTTTTGAGTAGTAGGCTGTATAAGTAATTCCGTTTGTTTTTAAATTGAATGACAGCTTTTGAGCGTTAGGGTCATTTGGTAAAAATTGTGGCAGGATACTGTCAGCTATCAGGCGGATGCCATCGGCTAAATTATCTTTGGGTTCGATTGCTTTTTCGAGGCTGGCTTTATAAATAGCAAAGGTAGGATAGGTATGATCGGTGTCATTTAACTCACGTGCTGCATTAAATGCTTGCTCCTCGGCCTGGTTCCTGTATTCATCCATTGCTTTTAACAAGCCGTCGGCAGATATTTCTGGCATGCCGTCAGCACCTTGCGAATAGTAACTGTTCAGGATCTCTTCTTTACTTTTCATTTGCGCAAAAATACACATTAACAAAAAAGGATACTGTTTATTTAGTATCCTTTTTTGTTTTGCTATAGCTGAATTAACTTACCGGCGGCGATATACCATCCAGTTCATCAATATCGTCGTCATTTAGTACTACGCTGGCTGTTTTCATATTTTCTTCAAGGTGTTCAACACTTGAAGTGCCCGGGATAAGCAAAATATTAGGAGAGTGGTTCAGTAACCAGCTTAATGCTACCTGATGAACTGTGGCATCATATTTTTCTGCAACTGCCTGCAGTTTTTCCTGAGCAGTAATATTACCGGCATTTAACGGGAACCATGGTATAAATGCAATGTTGTGATCCTCGCAATATTCTAACACGCCTTCCCATTTGCGGTTATCCACGCTGTACATATTCTGTACAGAAACCACGTCAAAAAAATCATGCGCTTTTTTAATATCCTCAATATCAACCTCTGATAGGCCAATATGCTTTATTTTACCATCAAGCTGGGCCTGTTTTAAAAACTCAAAGCTTTTTTCGGCAGGTACATTTGGGTCAATGCGATGTAGTTGATACAAGTCTATCTGATCCAGCTTTAATCTTTTTAAGCTGCCATCTAAAGCTTCTTTCAAATGTTCAGGGCTGGAGTTTACGGGCCATTGATCAGGCCCG
Organism: Mucilaginibacter sp.; assembly: GCF_041660805.1. Lineage (GTDB taxonomy): Bacteria > Bacteroidota > Bacteroidia > Sphingobacteriales > Sphingobacteriaceae > Mucilaginibacter. Next base: position 14,435 of record NZ_JBAZVP010000025.1, read on the forward strand.
GTGCGCAGCAAACCGCCTTTAGTTCCAATAACCAGGTCTGATGGATAAGGGTAAAGGGCTTCGGCAATAAGCTCTTCAGAAACATGCGGGCCATAGCTATCAGCAGTATCAATAAAGTTTACGCCTAATTCAACAGCGCGTTTTAGCACCCTTATGGCTTCATCTTTATCTTTTGGCGGTCCCCATATTCCTTTACCCGTAATGCGCATGGCACCGTAACCTATCCTGTTAACAGTAAGTTCGCCACCTATGCTAAATGTTTTTTGTGATGATGCAGTTTCGTTACTCATGATAATGTTGTTAATATCCTCAAAAATATTAACGCCACAATTAGTGTATTGTTTAACTCCCGCATCACTAATTGTTACATGGGCACACTATCGCCACAAGCCAATTATAGCCCCCATTAAAGTTAATGATACTACGCTGTAACCGCCATTTATAAATATATACCGCCAGCTCTTAAGCTCAAACAAGCTATGTGTTGCAATTGCCCCAAATGTCCAGATACCGGCCAGGAAGCCGGCTGTTGCGCCCCATACAATATCGGTTTTAGCATCAGCCAGAAATATACCAAGGTTTGCCGCCATAACTAATGCGAATACAGCTGTGAAACCAAATATTTTTGCTTTGTTGCCTTGCTTAACATCCTCATTGGTGAGTTTACTATCGGCAAGCCAGTCATCGCCAAATAATAAGGAAGAGTACCAAATACCGCCAACCATAAAAGCCGACAAGCCTGCTACAACCACAGCCAGCCAGTTAATTAATGAAAAATCCATGTTTTTAGGTTTATTTTACCTAAATGTATGGATTTATAAATGAGTTATCCAACTTTTATAACACATTGTTTAAAAGTCGCTTAAGGCTTATTTTACGGTGTACCGCAATACATATCTGCCAAGGTTTCCATCGGCATCAATACCTTCAATGGTAGCGCGGTAATTGCCACGGCCATCGGCATTAAAAAAATCAAATGATGCCGCGCCTGTTTTATCGGTAACAATTTTGGGGTTCCAGTATATTGTTGTGCGCAAATCAGGGCCACCTGCAGGTTTACCTACAGTATATTTAGGCGAATAAAATTCGCGGGAAACGCTATACCCGTTTGCAGCAAAGGTTACTTCATACGGCTTAGGTATCATATCCTGCATTTGCGCGAAGGAAATTTTGGTTTTGTTGATCTTTCTCATGTTCACCAATAGGATACCTGCTGTGCCAAACATTTTATTTATACCACTTACGCCATCGGTTTTAAAAAGCTCTACACTTTCCACATCATTGCCACTTATAGTACTCAAGGCACTGGCATCTACCGGTTTGCCATCCAGGTAAATTTGCATAGGCGTTTTATTGCCGCTGTTATAGTTGCGCATAAGGTAGAAGATGTTGTTATCGGCAGTAATGCCCAGTACCATTGATGGCAGGCAGCTAAGTAACGACGGGCAGCCCTTTAAAACTTCGGCACCAATAGTTTGATCGGCCTGCATTGGTAAACCGGTTAGGCCGGGCCAATCCCTGTGTAATGGCTTTTTATATACGGTTGATTTGATCACAACCTCTTTTAAAATATGCTGACTTTCATATACTTTTTTGCTGACAGCCAAATATGGTTTAAAGGTGCTGTCTATATTTGCTATCTCGTCATACACATAATTGTTTTTTGTGGCTGGCTGATAGGTTTCGCCATTAACGGTAATGGCCATATTTTTACTGAGAGGATTGTTACGGGCGGTAATTGTAACCTGGCTTGAATCTTTAAATGAAAGCTTGCTGAATTTAAAGTTACCCACCATATCTGTAAGGGTTTCTACCGTTGCTTTGCCGGGCATCTGTAAAAGTAAGTTGCCCTTGGATATAGGCATCCCGGTGTTGTTTCTGAGTATACCGCTTATTTCAAGGCCTTGCTGCTCGGGCATTGAATATATTTGCGGGTATTTGCCTGCCATAATGTTAGGGTAGGATATACGGCGATAGCCCTGGGTAAGCATTAATACATCCAGGTCTTCGGCAGCTTTTACGTTTTTAGCCAGGAAGTAATAATTTGGTTTCTCAATGTATCCTTTCAGATCTGATGTAAGTAACAGATTGGATAGGATGGTTGTCTCTGAATTTTCATTTACCGGTACCTTGCTTTCATCTATAACTGATACAGAAAAATTGCCAACAACAGGCAAAGTCTTATTTTTAGCAGACACCGCAATTTTAACGCTTTGGCGGGTGTTGTATATTTTTTTATCGGCTGTTAGGGAGAGGTTAAGCATATCATTATTCTGTATGAATAAGATACGTTCGCTTACCGGAACGCCTGTACCTGTAAACAAGGTGAATTGGATTATCCCGGTAGGGAATTTGCTTTTTGGTATGTTTGCGCTGTATACCTGGCTTTCAAGAGTAGTTTGTGCTGCAAAATACACTATACCACCTGTTTGGGCTATGACGTAATAAAGCTTGTTTTGGTTGTTTGTAAAATATGGTGTGTTGGCTGATATTTTAAGCGTAAGATTGGCTGGATCAGTATTAAACAATGCCATACTAATGCCGGCAGGGCGTATCCTTGGCATATCGTAGGTTGCTTTTGTACCGTCAGGGAACGTTATATTTGCTTTGTAGGTTTTTCCTTCCTCGGGCAGTAATGCAAATGCGCCCATACCTAAATGCTGCGATGTAATTATGGCTACTTCAGCGCCGGTATTATCGGTTACGGCGCCTTTAATATCAAGCCCAAGCCCGTTGGTTCCAATAGCTTTGAATGCCACTTTTGAGCGTACCCCTGTTATCAGATCGCCCCCTTCAGGAAAAAACTGAACATCCTTTATGCCTGCTGCTGTTTTTAACGGGAATATTTTAGTTACAGGTTTGCGGCTGCCCGTATCAATTACAGTGGTAAGCGTGCCTGATTGTAATACGGAAACATTATCACCGGTAAATTCTAAATTAAATGCGCCATTTACGTCTGTGGTGCCTTTGCCTTTGCCAATTTCATCGCCATTGACAGCGTTTGCGGTCCAGGTAACTTTTTTGTTTGCCAGAGCAATCTCGCCGGCTTCTGAATAAGTAATGCCGGCATTGATCTTTATGCGCTTATCAACCATGGTTGTGTTGAAAGAGATATTGGTACTCACCGCATTATCTACCGGGTTGCCAATAACAATGTTTTTATTGAAGAAATAATCCGGATCTGAATTGCGCATCCAGGCGGTATAGGCCCTTAAATGATAATTGCCTGCTTTATAGGCAGCGGCAGAAAGTATGATGTTGCCATTAGCAAAGCCATTAACTACGGGTAATTTAAGTTCCTGTACAATAGAATCCTGACTGTTGGCAATATCTACATAAACAATGTTGCTTAAGCCCGATGGCAGGTGCTTATCCATAGTTACATATGCCTTAAACCAGATGGTATCTGTAGCGGCATAGTATGGCTTATCTAAATGAAGGTATACCTTTTCAATAGGGAAGCTGGCCGAGTATTTAGCCGTTTTTGTTAAAATAGTATTTAAGCTTACAGTATCTCTTTGTGCAAATGCCGAAGTAAGTGAAATAGTGATCAGCAATAAAAGTAATGCGGTTTTTTTGACGTTCATTTGGTTAAAAAGTAGCATCGGCTAATATAAACATTTAGCTTTACAGCGTGTTGAATGGTTAGCCTTTTAACTTTATTTAACATCAACATGTTACAATTATTATATGGGTATTGAAATAGAACGGAAATTTTTGGTTGATCATGAAAAATGGCAACAGCTTATAAAACCACAGGGTAAGGCTTACAAGCAAGGCTATTTATTGAACGATGAAAAACGCACTGTAAGGGTTCGTGTTGCTGATGATGTAGCTTATATTACTTTAAAAGGCAGCACAACAGGTATTAGCCGCAGCGAGTTTGAATATACCATACCGGTTAACGAAGGGGAGGAGATATTGAAAAATATGGCAACCTCGTTTATAGAGAAAATGCGCTATAATATTGATTATGCCGGTAATGTTTGGGAGGTAGATGTATTTACGGGCGATAACCAGGGTTTAATAGTTGCCGAGATAGAATTGAAACACGAAAACCAGGAATTTGAGAAGCCCGAATGGGTAAAAAATGAAGTAAGCGACGATCATCGCTACTTAAACGCATGCCTTTCTGTTAATCCTTTTAAGAATTGGGCATAAAAAAGCCTGTTTATGTAAACAGGCTTTTTTATGTATGTTGGTTTTATTTACCAGCCAGAACCTTTTTTAGCATTACCATTTTTGATATGCTCTTCGGCGGTAGCTTTGCCCATTATAGCAGCCATTTTATTACCTTCTGCGTCTTTACCAGTAGCAATGTAACGGCCTGATTTAATGTCGATAATAGGGTCGAGCATTGGAACATTTTTAGTTTTTGTTTTCACTGAGTAGGCGGTGATTCCACCATTTGAAGCTGCTGCCATGATAAGTTTTTTTTAGTGTTTTTAAGTTTAAACTATAATTGATAATAATTGTTTTACTACCGGCTTTATTATTTCTTTAATTATTGCAGGTAATTGTTTCAATAATGCTGGCAATATATGTATTTATACTTAACTAACAAATTTTATAGATTGTTCTATATTTTTTGAAGTAATTAATGAATATATAGCCGAATCAAGGAATTTTCCGTCAAAAAAATAGTTCTCTTTATAGTAACCCTCGCGCGCAAAGCCGTTTTTCTCTAACAGCTTTATTGATGCCCGGTTGTCCGGATTAACGTTTGCTTCTATAAAACAAGGCTATCAACCGTAATAATTACAAACCGAACTTTTTGTGTTAATAATTGTAGTGATACCAGTAAACAATAAATTAAAAAGCATGAAACCATACATATTAATATGTGCGTTAGCATTAGCCTCATGTGCAGGTAATGGAACAAAGAATAGTGGTGATACCTTAGCGGGAGGGAATGCCGGCGAAGATACATCGAAAGCGACTGCTTTGAACACACCGGCCCAAAATATGGAATATTGTTTTATACATACCGATGGCATAAACGGGCAGGATACAACGGCTGTTCACCTAGTAATTAATGCCAATAAGGTAAGCGGCGATATGAGCTGGTTGCCTAAAGAAAAAGACAGGCGTAAAGGTACATTAGCAGGTATGCTTAATGGTGATAAAATAAAAGCGGTTTGGAGCTTCATGCAGGAAGGTATGAAAGATACCCTTGCTGTTGAATTTAAATTATCGGCACAGGAGCTTGCCCAAAAGCCCATGAACCTGAATGTAGCTACAGGCCGCGAACAGGTAAATACCAACGCAGATTACTCAGTTATTTATAAACTGGATAATTGCGAAAAGTTTAAATCTAATAAATAATGCCCCGCTGTTTTACTGCAGGACCATGCTGAATATTAACTCTTAATATTCAGCAGCGTATATTTTATTGCAGTAAATAATACCAATGCTTATTGGTAATAATTGATACTGCCTTGTTTACTAATTAATCGGCGGTTGCAATGTCAGATTTTGGCCTTGAAGAATCTTTAACGGCGAAAGTTGAATTGTCTGATTTTATTTTTTCTTCGGCTTTGCTGTTGTTACGGGTTAAAGAAAATGCTGTAACGGCTGATACTAAAATTAATGCTGCTGCGATGATGAACTTTTTCATGATGTTGTTTTTAAATATTTTTAATTATGAATTATGATGTTGTTGTGTATGTTTCAGATATTAATTAGTCTGCAGTACCTACGTCTTTTTTAGTGTCTGCAGTACCTACGTCTTTTTTGGTATCGGCGGTGCCTACGTCTTTTTTAGTGTCGGCAGTACCTACGTCTTTTTTAGTGGTTGAAGCTTTTTTAGGAGCAGGTGCAGCAGCATTTACATTGATTGATAAAATTCCTGTGCTCAATATTAGTGCTATGGCGATGATTGATTTTTTCATGATTGTTATTTAAAATATGGGTTATATATGTTGATTGATTTGTTGTGTGTTGATTTAATTAGTCGGCAGTACCTACGTCTTTTTTAGTGTCGGCAGTACCTACATCTTTTTTGGTATCAGCGGTACCTACGTCTTTCTTGGTATCGGCAGTACCTACATCTTTTTTAGTGGTCGAAGCTTTTTTAGGAGCAGTTGCAGCAGCATTTACATTGATTGATAAAATTCCTGTGCTTAATATTAGTGCTATAGCGATGATTGATTTTTTCATGATTGTTATTTAAAATATGGGTTATATATATGTTGACTGATTTGTTGGGTGTTGATTTAATTAGTCGGCTGTGCCTACGTCTTTTTTGGTGTCAGCAGTACCTACATCTTTTTTGGTATCGGCGGTGCCTACGTCTTTCTTGGTATCGGCAGTGCCTACATCTTTTTTAGTGGTTGATGATTTTCTTGGAGTGGTATCACGTTTTGCAGTGATTGTAGTTGATGCTGATAAAACTCCTGTGCTTAGTATAAGTGCTATGGCGATGATTGATTTTTTCATGATTGTTATTTAATGTGTTTTGGGGATGATTAATGTGAATTTTTTAGTTTGTTGATATAATTAGTCGGCAGTGCCTACGTCTTTTTTAGTGCCGGTTGATGCAGTGTTCTTTTTCAGGTCAGCAGTGCCTACATCTTTTTTGGTATCGGCAGTACCTACATCTTTTTTAGTAAATGATTTACTTGGGCTGGTATCGCGTTTTGCAATGATTGTAGTTGATGCTGATAAAACGCCTGTGCTTAGTATAAGCACGATTGCAATGATTGATTTTTTCATGATCTTATTTTTAAAGATGTTTTGGGGATGGTTAATATGAATTTTTTTAGTTTGTTGATGTTAATTAGTCGGCAGTGCCTACGTCTTTTTTAGTGCCGGTTGATGCAGTGTTCTTTTTCAGGTCAGCAGTGCCTACATCTTTTTTGGTATCGGCAGTACCTACATCTTTTTTAGTAAATGATTTACTTGGGCTGGTATCGCGTTTTGCAATGATTGTAGTTGATGCTGATAAAACGCCTGTGCTTAGTATAAGCGCGATTGCAATGATTGATTTTTTCATGATCTTATTTTTAAAAATGTTTTGGGGATGGTTAATATGAATTTTTTAGTGTGTTGATATAATTAATCGGCAGTGCCTACGTCTTTTTTAGTTGATATAGTACTGCGCTCAAGCGTTGCAGTGTTTTTAACAGTGCTTTGTTTAGTGCATGATGGTAAAATGCCTGTGCTAAGAATTAATAATGCTGCTACTATGGTTATCTTTTTCATGATTTTGAATATTTTATTGTGAAATGGTTAATGTTTATAAATGAATTAATCGGCAGTGCCAATGTCTTTTTTAGTTGATATTGTACTGCGCTCAAGGGTTGCAGTTGTTTTAACAGTGGCTTGTTTGGTGCATGATGGTAAAATGCCGGTGCTAAGAATTAATAATGCTGCTACTATGGTTATCTTTTTCATGATTAATTTGGTTATTTTAATATCTGTTTATGTAGGGTTAGTCTGCGGTGCCAATATCTTTACGAATACCTATCGTGCTTTGTAAGATAACATCAATGGTAGTTTTAACACGGGTTTGTTTCATGCATGATGTTAATATGCCTGCGAATACAAAAAGTGAGGCAAAAAAGATTTTTTTCATAATAGTTATGAATTAAGTTTCCGATTAAGTTTCCGATAAAATTAATGTTTCAGCAAATGGGAAGTATACATTTGAGCGAACAACTTTGGATACAAGTTGTAACCTTTGGTTTATAATTTCATTTGGCAGATTATATTATTTTAGTTAAACAATAATGCTAAGTTAATAGTTATAACTTATTAACAATCAATTATTTAACGCCACAAATATAAATATGTTTTTCAATTTTCGGGGAATATTTTTAAATAAACTTTAATGACCTTTTTTACAAAATTTTTCCAAACGTTCATACTTACTATTTATTTCATAACTTTCCCCTTAATTCAACGTATAGAGTTCTAATGAAAAAATTGTATACTTTTTTATTTTTATTGCTTGTTCTGCAATCTGTATACGCCAAGGGATATGAGGTTGTTGCCGCTGATACAAATGAAGTAAAAAAGCTAAATACCCGTGCTTACGATAACCGCTTAACCAATCCGCAGCAAACAGTGGCAGATGCAACAGCAGCATTGGCCATTGCAGAAAAGCTGCCATATAAAAAATTCATAGGCGAATCTTACCGGATAAAAGGCATTGGTAACTATTATTTAAACCAATCCAGAGACGCCATTGACGATTATTTGAAAGCGTTAAATGTGTTCAGAGAAATAAAAGACCTGCGTAGCGAGGCCAAGGTCAATAACAACATTGGTAACCTGTACCTTGATAGCGATTATGGTAAGGCCTTAGAGTACTTAAATTCATCATTAAAAATTGCCCAGCGATTATCAGATCAGCAACTTATAGGCTCGTCATACCTTAATATTGGTAACGTTTATTATCGTAAAAAAAGCTTTTACCAGGCGTTGTCATATTATGATAAGGGTAACGCAATTTTTATTGCCATAAAAGATTCGGTTAACCTGATCCAGGCCCTGCAAAACCGTGGTGTTATTTACTTTAACATCAACCAGTTTGATATTGCAGAAAAACTTTTATTAGCTGCCAACAAAGCGGCCAAAGAACGTGACCTTAACAAACCTGTAGCCAGCACAAACCTTACACTGGCATCATTATACATTGCCCAAAACCGCTTTGAGGATGCAGAAAGAATAGTGCAGGAAGGGCAGGCTTATTCAAAAGCGGTAAAAGACGAGAAGCTGGAATCTGATTACAACTACACCATTTATCAGTTAGAGCTAAAGCGGAAAAATTATGAGCGTGCTTTACACTACCTGCAATTGATCTTCAGGCAGGATAGTACTATCCATATCTCAAATGAGTCAACTCAGATAAACATTATACAGGAACAGTTTAAACAGGAAGCTAAACAGAGGGAAAATGATTTAATTTTCCAACGCCAGCAAAACGACAGGATAAAGTTTTGGGCGGTAACCGTGGTGGCCGGCTTATTACTGGTAGTGATAGCCCTATTGGTGAACAATGTAAAACGTAAAACCATAACTAATACACAACTTACCGAGCTGAATGCAGAAGTATCCCGACAGAAGGATAACCTTGACCGTATTAATCATCACCTGGAAGAAATTATAGATGAGCGTACCAAAGATCTGCAGATAAAGAATAAAAAGCTCTCAGAGTATTCATCATACCTGTCACATCAAATTCGGGGGCCAATTGCCACCTTACGCGGATTAATGAACCTTGAAAAAGAAGGTTTGGTTGATGAAAAGGAATGTATTAATATGATGGATAAATGCGTATCTGATATTGATCAGAAAATAATTGAAATGAGCGAAATGCTTAATGATACCAGCAAAACGGTATTCTAACAATTTTGCTGGCTAGTTTGGGAATGTACTGTGTATCTGCGCTTCAAACAAGCCTAAATAAACACAGTATCTTGATATCATTTGCAAAATAAGCAGTTGCCTGTGCCTTTTATATCCTTCGGTTTCAAAAGCAAGGGTCTCATTACCGGAGGTAACAAAAAACCTTACCTCACCTCTTGATGGCTTAAACCTTGACTTTAGCAGATCATACGCCTTAACTTTCAATTTACTGCCCGGATCATGAATGGTTCCATCGCGCAGCACATCGGCATTTGAAATTGATATCATGTAGTTTGACATAGTACAATATTTTTGTACTGATGGCATTACAATTATAAATCCAAAAACTTAATCTGTGCGATTTATATCAATTTTAGATAATCAACAAAGAAACAAGCATTAAATTTTCATTTCATTTAAAAATATTAAATGAGGGTAAATTTGGCGGTTCTGCAAAAAAAGTCACCTGTTGCAATTAATGAACAGTAAGGCTATAAACTAAAGCGCTACGTGGTTTTTGCTTAGCAATTCTTCATAAAGTAATATCACTTTACGTTGCAGGTTGGTGATCTCGGTTTCTCTGTCAATCAGCTTTTTCTGAATGATGGTAAGGTTGGCGTTTTGTGAGCTTGGTTCTTCAACATATTCTAACGAAAGAAGGTTTACTACACTAACCTCAAAGATATTGGCTATCTGCTCAAGGCGTGATAAATTAATGTCGGTAACACCTGTTTCAATTTTTGAAAAAGCGGGGATAGAAATACCAAGGCGATTGGCTACATCTTCCTGGCTCCAGTTGTGCTCGTGGCGTAATGTGCGGATGTTTTTTCCGGCAGATTTGTTGGTTTTTTTCTTAATTACTTCGGTCATCATGTACATAATAAATTAATTAAAGGGAAATGGGGCATTAACTATTAGCCAAATTAAGTGCCATCATGTTAATTCGGCTTAATTAAGCCGAATTAACATATAGTTAAAGTTTGGGGAGGGGGAAATTGTGGAATTTCTTCTACAAGAAGGGGAAAATATTTTATTCAATCCCGGTAATTATGCTCAGTTTAGCAAATTTTAACAGTAGCTGTTTCTGGCCAATTTCTTTAAAGAAAATAGTTGCTTTAACGTCCGGTTTATTGCCTTCAAGGTTTAGCACTTTACCAAAACCAAAACGCTCATGTTCTACCTGCATACCTACCTGCAGGTTTGATGTATCTGATGGTTTAAAACCGGCTGAAGGTACATGCGCCTTAGCCAGTATAGATGTTGTTTTAACAGGCGGGGCAGTGGCCGCTTTAGGTTTTGAAAACGTATCCGCCTTGCGGCTCCATGCACCACGTTCATCATCAAATGAACTGGTTCCGGGTGCTGGTTTAGCTGTAAAATCAAGCTCAAGGTACTTTGCGTCAATCTCATCCAAGAAGCGGCTCGGCTCACAACTTATCAGCGTGCCAAATTTAAAACGCGAAGTAGCATAGCTGATGGTTAGCTTATATTCTGCACGGGTTATGGCCACATAAAACAACCGGCGTTCTTCTTCCAGGTCGCTGCGGGAGTTAAGCGACATTTGCGATGGGAACAGGTTTTCTTCCAGCCCTACAATGTGCACTTGCGGAAATTCAAGTCCTTTTGAAGAGTGAATGGTCATCAATGATACTGTGTCAGCATCCTTGTCTTTATCCTTATCATCGTTGGTTAAAAGGGCCACATCCTGCATAAATACGTCCAGGCCTTTTTCTTCAATATCTTCTCTTTCAGAGAACTCTTTTATGCCGTTAAGTAACTCTTGTATATTTTCGTAACGGTTAAGTCCTTCAACAGATTTGTCCTCATATAAATCCTTAAGCAAACCAGAATGTTGCGCGATATGTAATGCGGCTTCATAGGCAGTTAAAGTTTTGGTGAGTACCTGAAAGCTCTGGATCATAGCCGCGAAAGCGTTTAACGATGCCGGCGCTTTCTCTATATATCTGTTCGCTTCTATTATCACCTCAAAAGGTGTAATTGAATTTTTATCCGCGGCTACAATAATCCTGTCAACCGTTGTATCACCAATCCCACGTTTGGGGTAATTGATCACACGTTTAAGTGCCTCTTCATCATTAGGGTTAAACGTAAGCCTGAAATAAGCGATCAGGTCCTTTATTTCTTTACGCTGATAAAAAGACAGGCCCCCGTATATTTTATAAGGGATCCCGTTTTTACGCAAAGCCTCCTCCATTGAACGCGACTGCGCATTGGTACGGTAAAGGATAGCAAAATCATGCCATTTTAGGCCATTTGTACTGCGCTGCTGCATAATGGCATCGGCCACCAGCTTACCTTCTTCATTATCGCTAAAGGCGCGCATTATTTTTATTTTGTCGCCGGTTTCCTTTTCAGAAAAAACATTCTTTTTAAGCTGTTCTTTATTGTTGGCTATAACACTGTTGGCAACATTTACAATATTTTGAGTGGAACGATAGTTCTGTTCCAGCTTAAATATCTTCAGGTCGGGATAATCCTTCTCAAAATTGAGAATGTTTTGGATTGTGGCGCCACGGAAAGCGTAGATGCTTTGTGCGTCATCTCCAACAACGCAAAGGTTCTCATACACAGCGGCCAACCGTTTTACGATCATGTATTGTGAGTAATTTGTATCCTGGTACTCATCAACCATAACATACTTAAATTTGTGCTGATATTTATTCAGTACATCCGGGTGATCTCTTAATAACTGATTGGTTTTAAAGAGCAAATCATCAAAGTCCATAGCACCGGCACGGTAACAGCGTTGTGCATAAGTTTCATATATTTTTCCAATCAATGGGCGTTTCCCTGAATCGTCGTCGGCCTGTATCTGTGCATTGTTTTGATATTCAGCCGGAGTAAGTAAGCTACTTTTTGCTGCCGAAATTCGGTTGAGTACAAAGTTTACGCTGTACAACTTATCATCAAGCTGCATTTCTTTTAAAATGGCGCGCAATACACTTTTACTATCATCTGTATCGTATATTGTGAAGTTGCTTTGGTAACCAATACGGGTAGCCTCAACTCTTAGTAACTTGGCAAAAACCGAGTGGAAGGTACCCATCCATATGTTTTTGGCTTCGGGGCCGCAAATATGATTGATACGCTCACGCATTTCGCGGGCGGCCTTGTTGGTAAATGTAAGTACCAGTATATTAAATGAGTCTACACCGCTGCGAATAAGGTGCGCAACCCTGTAAGTAATAACACGTGTTTTACCTGAACCCGCACCGGCAATAATCATTACCGGACCCTTTATTTGCAATACAGCGGCCTTTTGCTCGGGATTTAACCCCTCTAAATAATCCAAATCCTGTTCCTCTTTTCTTGTACTGCGAAATTAAATTTTTTAGCACGAAACACGAAGCGATAATGCATTTAATAAAGGGAAATGATTTGCACATCATTAAAACAATTAACAATTTAGCCAATTATCTAAGTACAAAATAACTTGTATGAACCAGCTCGCTAATTCCACTTCGCCCTATTTATTACAGCATGCCGGTAACCCGGTTAACTGGTACCCCTGGGGGCCGGAAGCGTTGGCAAAAGCTAAAGCCGAGAACAAGTTGATATTGGTGAGCATTGGTTATTCGGCATGCCACTGGTGCCACGTAATGGAGCATGAAAGCTTTGAGGATGAGGCCGTGGCGGCAGTAATGAACGAGTATTTTGTTTGCATAAAAGTAGACCGGGAAGAACGCCCCGATGTTGACCAGATCTATATGAGCGCCGTGCAGTTAATGAGTGGCAGAGGAGGCTGGCCGCTGAATTGTATTTGCCTGCCAGACCAGCGGCCTATTTATGGCGGTACTTACTTTCGTAAAAACGATTGGACATCGCTGCTGTTTAACCTGGCCGATTTTTATAAAACCAAGCCCGAAGAAGCCGAAGATTATGCCGTGCGCTTAACTGATGGCATTAAACAATATGAATCTGTAGCTTTTGTAAAAGAGCAGCCCGAATATACCAAAGCCGACCTGGAGGTGATAATGAATACCTGGCGCAAGTATATTGACCCTATTGAAGGTGGTTTTGGAGGAGCACCAAAATTCCCGATGCCCACTAACACATTGTTTTTAATGCGTTATGCTTTTTTAATGAAGGATGCAGGTATTGCAGACAATGTAAAGCTTACCCTCAAGAAAATGGCTTTTGGCGGCATCTATGACCATATTGGCGGTGGCTTTGCCCGCTATGCGGTTGATGGTGTTTGGCACGTACCGCATTTTGAAAAGATGTTGTATGACAATGCCCAGCTGGTTAGCCTGTATTCCGAAGCGTACACATGGAACCCTGATCCGCTTTATAAAACCGTTACAGACGAGATAATAACTTTTATCAACAGGGAATTAACATCGCCGGAAAATGGCTTTTATTCTGCATTGGATGCCGATAGCGAGGGTAAGGAGGGCAAGTTTTACATCTTCACCAAAGCCGGGATAGAGGACATTTTAGGCGAGGATGCCGACCTGTTTAATATTTATTACCATGTAACTGAAGATGGTAACTGGGAGGAGGAACAATCTAACGTTTTCTTCCGTAGGGAGAGCGATAAGGAATTGGCGGATAAGCTTGGCCTATCTGCAGATGAATTGATAAGCAGGGTAAATGCATTCCGCCAAAAGGTTTTAGAGGCCCGAAGCAAACGCGTAAGACCAGGACTGGATAACAAAATACTGGCATCATGGAACGGTTTAATGCTTAAGGGGTTATGTGAGGCTTACCGTGCTTTTAACAAAGCGGAGTATTTGGAACTGGCTTTGAAAAACGCTGGGTTTATTACGGATAATTTATTGTCAGGTGCTAAAGTAAGGCGCGTTTATAAAAACTCCCTCTCCTTTGGAGAGGGTTGGGGTGAGGCTACTTTTTTAGATGATTACGCAAATGTAATTGATGGTTTTATTGCCTTATATGAAGTTACTTTTGATGAAGTATGGATCATACAAGCTCAAAAACTGGCTGATTATGCTTTGGCTCATTATTATGACCAGGCAGGCGGCGTATTCTTTTATACAGCAGATAATGATGAGCAGCTCATTGCCCGCAAATCTGAAATTATGGATGGAGTGATCCCTTCATCAAATTCGGTGATGGCGAATAACCTTAAAAAGCTTGGGCTATTCTTTGATAATGAGGGTTATACGGAGATATCAGCGCAGTTGCTGCGTAACATAGTTCCGCACCTGGCTAAGTACAGCACAGCCTATTCTAACTGGACAATGCTGCTGCTTAATGAGGTATTTGGCACCTATGAGGTGGCCGTTACCGGTAACAATGCTGAAACATTCCGCAAAGAAATGGAACAAATTTACATTCCTAATAAAATTATCTTGGGTGGTAAAGATGGAAGTTTACCTTTGCTGGCTGAAAAATTTGATAACGATACCCGGATATTTGTTTGCAGGGATAAAACCTGCGGATTACCGGCTTACAATATCACAGACGCATTAAAACAAATAAATAACTGATTCCTTATATATTAAAAACGAGTATTGAACCGCGTCCGCGAATACTATTGGATGTAATTTCATGATCTTAAAAACAAAAATTAAATGAAAATTGAACCACAACATGTAGTATCATTAACATACGATCTGTATGTTAAGCAGGAGGACGGAACCGAAGGCCTGGCAGAAAGCGCAACACAAGAGCAACCGTTAACTTTTTTATTTGGTGCAGGCCAAATGATACCAAAATTTGAAGAGAACTTAAGTACCCTTTCAACAGGAGATACCTATGATTTTGTTATATCGGCACAAGAAGGTTATGGCGAATTTGATGAAGAAGCTGTAGCTAATTTGCCTTTAGAAATGTTTAAAGGGGCTGATACACCGCAAATTGGCGAAGTATTACCTTTGCAGGATAACAACGGCAACCGTTTTCAGGGCCAGGTAGTATCAGTTACCGAAGATTCGGTGATTGTTGATTTGAACCACCCAATGGCAGGCCAGGAATTGCACTTTAAGGGTGAGATACTGAACGTTCGCCCGGCCACTCCTGAAGAGCTTTCACATGGCCACGCACATGGCCCGGATGGCCACCATGCTCACTAAAAAATCACAGAATAACACAAAAAAGCGCAGATTTCTGCGCTTTTTTGCTGTTTATAGCCGTTAAAAGCAAGCAATATCGCAGTGTGTTTTCAAGCGGTTAATCAAAATCCAAATGGCCGGAATTGGTCACATAACATTGAATTACCACCCGGGATGAAATTGGTTCGCCGTTTAATGTGGCAGGGATAAATACCATGTCTTCCTCGTTTGGTAAATTTATATTCATGTTAATGGTTCTCTTAAAATTTACCGCGTTTAGGTGCACCTTATAATCGGCAAGGCGGCCATAGGGGCTTATCAATAATTCAACCACTGCCGAGAACAGATCGTAATTAATATCCCTAAGATCTTTAGGAACGGTAAACAAATTTAAATAGGGCAGGTACCCATAATACCGCCCGCCTACTTTTACCGGTTTGGTTACTTTGCTGGTACTGTCCAGTTGTTTATCAACAAAATATCTTAAGCTTGATGAGGTATCTTCCTTTGCCTCAAACAGCAACTGCTTTTTGGTATAATCATATATTTGCATTGCCTGCCCCTGTTGGTCGTAAAAGCGCCAAACACCTGTCTTTTTATCGTTTTCGAACATGCCTGTAGCTACCACGAGTTTCTTTTTAAACACAGCCTGATACAAGCCCTGTTTAGTGTACTTGTTACTCGCCAGTACCTTGTATATTTCCGAAACATTGTCGGTCAGTCTGTTTTTTTTGTCGACAGTTTCCTGGGCAAAGCAGCTGGCGGTTAATATTATCGCTGTAAAAAAGAAAAAGAAACGTTTTAACATTATATTATTACTCAGGTTGATCAAAATATTCAATTGCCGGGTTGATGCTTTTTAATTCGGCTACAAATTCCGCTTTATTTTCAGGTGAGACAATTACCGAATCGAATTTGTTGTAAAATATTTCAATCCTGTCTAAAGATAAAGCCGGCGAACTCATTATGGTACGGGTCTTTTTAATTTTTTTAATAGTTTCAATCTCAATAGATGTATTAATAATTAACCCGCTTTTTACTTTAAGCGTACCATTGTTATTGGCGATGGCATAATAAGTATTAAAAAATATCGGGAAAAAAATAACACCTGTTATTGCCAGGCACAATAAACCCGGAATGTACTGGCCTGTAGCTATATAAACTATTTCAATAGCCAATAGTATAATGAGGGGAATGTAAATTACAAAACCCTTTTTTGACTTGTAGATATGCACCGCGTTATCCATGCTGTAAATCTATAAAATTTTAGCCTCTTCGACCACCGCCACCGCCACCTCTTCGGCCACCCCCGCCACCCCCGCCGGGCCTTCCGCCTTGCCGGCCTGCGAATTTTTGCAGCCTTAAGGTAAAGCTCAGCATAAAATACCTGCCCAGCCTGTTGGTGCGGGTGTCAATTATCTGGTTGCCGGCAACGGTACGGCTAACACCGGTATTCTGGTTAAAAATATCAAAGGCCTGGAAACGCAATGATGCAATATTTTTTGGCAGGAACTGATATTCTACATAGGAGGTAAGCAGGGTAGGGTTAGCCTTAACCGTACTACTGAAACCCTTGTTAATGGTTTGGGTAAGTGTGTACCCAAGTATAAGGTTGTTAAAAAAGTAATTCCTGCCGTCTAAACCCAACGTCCAGGTTTTGGCATCGGTATTTATGGACGATGGCAGGCTGTAACTGGTTGTGTTATAGCTGTAGTTGCCACTTATTTCAGTATCCATAAGGCTGTCAATATCAACCCGCAACTTAGCCCCCTGGTTAAAAACCCAGTTCTTGCCAATGTTACGTTCATCCTCAATAAAAGAAACGTTGTTGTTAAAGTTTGCACCACCATTAAAAGTTACTGTGTATTTGCGGTTGGCAAACGGTTTGGAGAAAGCGTAATTACCATTGGCCGAATAAAAGCCGTCGGTGTTTAAATACCTTGTTTCCTGCACGGTATTATTTTTGCCAGATGCGACGCTTGTATTGTCTGTTATGGGTTTGCTGTTGCTTACAATTTTATTTGATGTGGAAGTGAACGACAGGTTTGTGAATAACGAATTGCCGCTGGCTATATCAAACTGGTTGTATCGCAGGCTAACGTTGTTGCTGAATTCGGGTTTCAGATCGGGGTTACCATAAACACGGTTTTGAGGGTTAGAGAAATCGGGCTGGATCTGCAGCTGCATAAAACCGGGCTGATTATTGGTGCCGGTGTAATTGATATTAAGCGAATGGTTTTTAGCAAAATTATAAACAAACCGTGCCGTTGGGATATAATTGAACGTATGAGTTGATATACTGAAATTATTGCGCGATTGGCCGTTCAGTTGCACTGGCTGTACCGCAAGGCCCACGGTATAATTATACTTGGTTTTAATACCACGCAGGTTTAACCCAAACTTATCTGTAATGAACTGATAGTTATATACCGTACTTAATGAGTCTACAAAGTTTTGTATGCCTGTAACCGGGTCTATCCGGTAGTTATCGCGTTCGTTGTCGGTATTAGAATAATTGTGGGCATAGTTGGCTTCCAGGTAAGTGCTTTTGCCAATGGGCTCGGTATAAGATACAGAAACATTGGCCCTTGTAGCGTTATTATTGGTGTTAACCTGCTGGAAAAGCTTGGTTGTTACCGTATCCTGGTTGGTTGTATACTGATCGTTTAAATCCTGGGTGCTTTTGGAATAATTTATACTGGTATTAATGCTTAGGTTACGGCCCTTTTTATGAAACTTATGATTGTACAAAAAGCTTACCCCTCCGCTTGGCGCGCTGGAATTTGTTAAGGCCAGTTCATTACCTGTTATAAAGGTGCCGTTACGCGAGTTGCTAAAAATATCGGTGTTATTATCGTTTGACGAATTGTATGAAAAATTGGGGTTTATCTTCAAATAATTGGCGGTATCAATGCGGTACTCAATATTAAAATCAAACCGGTGGTTTAAGTTGTGGGTCCTATCGGTGCTGTTATCGTTGTTGATGAGCGTACCCGACTGAAACAGGTTTTGCTCAGTAGATGTGCTGGTACTGTATCTGTCCCTGTCGGCAAAGCTGTAGCTGCCATAGGCAGTGATTTTTTTACCCCATTCATCCCGATAGTTAAACCCTATGGAACGATTGGTAGTAATGCCGTTTGCCGTGCTTATACCCGTGCCGGATGTGTTGCCGCCGCCACCACGACCCCCGCGCCCTCCGCCGCCGCCACCCGTAGCGAGGTTAAACGAGTTGGAGTTGGTATTGTTAATGGTGCCAATAACACCAATTTGCCGGTCTTCCTTAAATGCATTTGCAGATATCCGCGCAATATACCGGTCATCATTACCGGCGCCAATGGTTCCCTGTCCAAATTTGCCAGTGCGTTTCCCTTTTTGTATGGTAATATTCAGGATCTTTTCGGGGTCGCCGGTTTTAATGCCGGTAAGATTGGCCTGGTCGCCATAATCATCAATTACCTGTATGTTCTCTACAATATCTGCAGGCAGGTTTTGTGTGGCTGTTTGCACATCGCCTGTAAAATAATTTTTGCCGTTAACCCGTACTTTGGTTACCTGCTTGCCGTGGGCGGTAACGTTACCATCCTTATCAACAGAAACCCCCGGCAGCTTTTTAAGCAGGTCTTCAACCGGCGAACCTTCGCGCACCTTGTAAGCGGCCGCTTTATATTCAACCGTATCTTCTTTTATGGTGATGGGGTTAATAGCTGTAATGTGTACCAGGTTGAGTAAGTTGATCTGTATTTTAAGTTTAATGGGATCAAGCTTTATGGGTTTAGTGTCGTTATCCATTGTGTAACGCTTGGTTACTGCCTGGTAACCCAAACCGGTTGCGGTAAGTTTAAAATTTTTGGATTGCACCGCCGGGAACTGGAACACCCCTTTTGTATCTGTAGCCACAATAACACTGTCTTTATCTGATATTAGTTTAACGTTAATGCCCGGCAAAGCGCCCAGGCTATCGGTTACGGTTCCGCTAACGGCGCGCGGCTGCTGGGCAAATACCTGCTGCAAGAGCAAAAAACTTAAGAGTGTAAGGAATAAGGGTTTTGTCATGCCAATTGTGGTTTCAGCTAATGACGATGAATGTAGGAGGAAGTTTAATTAAAATATGTATGTCATATAATTGTTGCAATAGGGGTAGTAATTTGCGATTTTACTCACCGACTACGCTGCACTGGTCGCCCCTCTCTCCGCTTGCGGAGAGAGGGGCGACCAGTGCAGTTAAAACCCTCTTTGCGCAGCAGAGAAGGTGGTCGGGCGGAGCAAAGACCGGGTGAGTTAAATATGCAATATGTTCCTCTGATATTCAAATAGTTATATATTTGAACATATATTATGTAACATAATAATATTATTATCGTATATCATCTAAACCTGTCACAATATGAAACAACCTTACCCGATTATGCGGCTTTTTGCCGTTTTTCTTATAGTGGTGATTGCATGCTGTATCCACAGTTGCAAAAAAGATAACCAGCTGATTGAAAGTAGTATTATAGCAACAGACAATACCGCGGTTGAAATACGCGAATGGCTTTCTGTTCAAAAAGGTGACAGCGTTGCTGTTAAAAACATTATTATTTCCGCACAATGGAATAAAGCCCGCAGCATTGGCGCCGATAGCAGCGTTTACCAGTTAGTGCCGTTAAGCATCATTAACACGATTAAGTTTGAGGCTGATAAAAAGATACAACGCTATTTGGTATTACAGCGGCAGCAAGGTGCTGTTACAGGCGGTTACATTTATGAAACGTTTGGCAACCCCGATGACCTGGTCAAAAACGAAAATGAACTGATTGCCGGTTTTGCCAGTAAAAAGCTAAACTTTGGGTTTACCGGCAATTTGACCAAATTTACGCTCAACGGAGTATTAGATGAATCAAACAACTACGAGAATGGCATTTTAAAGCAGTATCGTAAACTATATAAAACAAATGCGAGACCTTCAAAAGTTATCCAAACAACGGATAAGAAGGTTGCTTCAATTACCTGTATTGATTGGTATTGGATAACAGACTATACCGATGGCACTCAAACGGTTGAATATTTGGGAAGAACTTGTGATTGTGGTGATGGACATCAAACTACCGCTATACGCGATACAAAAGGCGTTATGACTGTTAAACTTTTTTGTAATAGTGATGGCGGATCATCCGATGATGGCCCGTGCCCGCCGCAAACATCGCAGTCCATCCGTAATGGGAAGGTATTTTTAACGGTAAAGCCATCTTGTGCGACCGATAGACCTGGTATATTTGGTCTTAATAATTCAAATGCAGTAGTTCCGTTTGATAAATTTAGCGCACTAAAATCGTATGCTGAAAGCATTGGGCTAACGGTATATACTGCATACAGCAGCTACGCTACTGATAATTATGGTAATACTTATCCTGGCCAAATAACAGAAATAAGAGATGCAGGTGGCAATATAGTGTCCTGCTATTTTGCTCCTGCCAATAACAACGGGCCTTTTAGCACAAATTTTGTATATAACTTGGGCACCGGGGGACCGGCAGGTGACAGCAACCCTAATAATAATTTTTACAACTACGGAGATTTTAATTTTGGCACACCAGTAACAGGGGCTTTCATTTATGGGCCACCTGAATCTGGAAGCGGCAGTAGTAGTAGTGTTGCGACAAGTTATCTGATTCAATATTTACAAATAACGGACGCTGCTAAACAGGTGTTTTTGCAAAATAACAATGCGATAGTTGCTGAGTTTATCAAATATTTGCTTAACAGTGGTTACACTCAAGAAAGTAAAGACTTAATTAATTGGTCGGTAAATTATCTGTATTCTAATCCGGAGACCACTATTGATGTCTTTACAAATCAATTTTTAACGGCTGTTGAAGGGCCTGATGGTGACTATGATGCATCTTACTGGGATAATCCCAATTTGAGTTTTCCGCAACAGGCATTACCCACTTGGTCTAATTTTAAAGCTGCATTTCCTTTAAATAGTGACCCTTTATATGATACGCCTCAAAAAATGTATAATTCGATTGGAGGCGTAGTAGCAACTATTTATGTCGGCCCTAATACTAATACTTGTGCAGTAAGGATGTCAAAAGCATTGAATTACTCTGGGGTTATAATACCAAATATACCTGGTCAAACGTTCCCTGGCACTGACGGGAAATATTATTTCAAAGCAGCTTATCAGATAAATAAATGGATGAGGTTAACATTCGGAACAAACGATGGAGATCCTAAGACACCTTTTAATGCAAAGCATCATCATTATACCGCAAATCAAGCAGGTGCTAAAGGCATAAATCTACCAGGACTACTTACAGGAAAAAAAGGAATATACTCACTTTACTCAAGCAATTTTACATGGGCTTCCGGTCATGCTGATATGCTTAACACCGACGCAACTTGCGGAAACGCATGTCACTTTGATGGTCCTATTCTTTATATTGATATTTGGGAGTTAGAATAAATTTTATGAAGAACAAAATTTTAATGTTAATCGCTTTAACAGTTATTTTAGGCTGTTCACCTACAGCTTATCCAAAGTTTGATTACAATAATGGACCTAATCCGTGGGTGAATGCTTTTAAAGATCAGGTGTTTTTTGCTTCTTTACGTGAAAGCTATAAAAACGACACAATTTTTAGCCTGATTGAAAGAAAAGATGCTCTTAACCCATATGATGGGTTAAGTTTAGAAGCATTACAAAAAGCTAAACAGTTGGGGAAAGACCTTGTGAAAAAAATGCCCCCCCCAGCAATGTGTGATGGCTGTACTGCTGGAATGAATTACTATATGGCTAATGCCTTACATTATTATAACAGCAGAGATTTAGATTCAATTGCAAAATCGGAATATAAGAAATATCAGCGAACTGAAATTAAGTAATATCCCAGCTACGCTCCAGCCAGCGCCAGGCGGGGAAGTTTAATTAAAATATAGTTGTTGCAATAGGTAAGGTAGTTGGCCGGTAAGTGATTTCTTAGCCATAAGTAAATAAAACGGCATACTTTTCTGTTCCAATCAATACAGTTTTAAAGGAATTAAATAAATTTCTTAGTAGTTAATATTATGCCCATGCATCCTTATCGGAATACATGGGTATTCTTTTTCACAACATTGCCAATCAAAAGCCTATTCACACTAAAAAGTTGATTTAGTGCTTTGTTTAATAAAAAGATTTAAAATTGTTTGCTCCTGATGCATAAGACATTACAATGACAATTTAATTATTTATTAAATTTCTTAACGTTTCTGGGAAACATTTGACTACCTTTATTCCGTCCCCATGAACTAATTAAACCTAATTGATTAATTAATCTCCCGATACTAATGGCATTTATACACAATGTGCTTGAGGAACCTTCTTATGGATGGAAGGATGAGAATGGTAACCTCTCAAAGCCCACACAGGGCCAGATAATAAACGAATTTCTTTCCCGGATAAACGTATTTAAAAGCAAAAAAAATTGGCTGTCTTTTACAAGCTGGCTAATGGTTTTATGCCTGGCACCTTTCCTGATGCTGTTTATTTTTAAATATTTTACCATAACCGGATTGATCATCGCTTTCCTTTACAGTATGGTGGTTATGGGCAGTCATGGTACTGTTTGGTACCACAGGTATTGTACCCATGGTGCATACAAGTTCAGCAATAACTTTTGGCGCTTCTTTACCCAAAACCTTACCCTTAAAATTATTCCCGAAGAGATCTATGCTATTTCGCACCATGTGCACCATGCATTGTCTGATACCCCCGGCGATCCTTACAACGCCCAGGGCGGCTTTTTATACTGCTTTTTGGCCGATGCTAATCATCAGCCAATAAACCGCAATATGAACGAGAAGGGGTATAACCGCTGCGTTACTTTAATGAAACATACCGGCGTTACCGCAAATACTTATGCTCAGTATCAAAAATATGGTTCGGTGGCAAACCCGTTTCGCACCATACTTGGTGTAGTGTTAAACTGGAGTTTTTGGTTTGGCGCGTTTTACTTACTGGGCGGTATTGGCCTGGCCTGCGCTATCTTTGGTTCGGCGGCTGTTTGGGCTGTAGGTGTGCGTACCTTTAATTATGAAGGCCACGGTAAAGGCGAAGATAAACGCCAGGACGGTGTTGATTATAACCGTAAGGATATGTCAATAAACCAGCTTTGGCCGGGTATTGTGGCCGGCGAATGGCACAATAATCACCACTTGTTCCCTAAAAGCGCGCGTTCGGGCTTTAAAGCTTACCAGGTTGATACGGCATGGTACTATATTAAGTTTATGAGCATGATTGGCGCGGTTAGCCACTATAAAGATTCAAAAGCGCAGTTTTTAAAAGAATATGTTAAACCCGCGTTAAAAATTGAAAAAGTTTTTTGCCCGGTTACAGGTAAGCAGATCTTTGCTACCGAGTAAAATTAACTAACATGATATTGCCTGCCAAAAGCAGGCGGCTAAATAAAAAGGGACGCGAAAGTGTCCCTTTTTATTTAAAGCTATTTTTAAGATGCAGGTATAACGGCGAGCCCCAACATAGTAAAAAGGCCTACATCATTAATACAACAAGCATACTTTTTATCTAAAAAGCAATTTTTAGGGGCACTTTTTAAAAATGAATAATTAACTTAGTACACCAATTACTTAAGTAGCCTGATAAGTAACCTAAATTGTATCACCAATTATTAACCAAAAGAACTGATGTTTAAGAAACTGACCTGTGTTTTTATTGTCGTGCTAACGTCTCTTGCGTTCATAAATAGCGGCTATGCTCAAAGTAATCCGTTAGGGATTTTTGAAGGGAATACTGATATAGGTGTAATAAAACATAAAGGGAGTGTTGTGTATGATGCCAAATTGCAGCAATATGAAGCAATAGGCTCAGGTGCTGATATGTGGAATGATCATGACGAATTTCATTTCGTTTGGAAAAAAATGAAAGGCGACTTCCTGCTTCGTACCAATGCTGCTTTTATAGGCAACAACGGCGAACCTAACCGCAAATATGGTTTAATGGTTAGGAGTAACCTTAAAACAAACTCGGCACATGTAAACATTATGGTACATGGTAATGGAATAACTGCTGTGCAGTATCGTAAGGTAAGCGGCGGCGAAACAGTACATCAACAAACGCCTGTTATATCGGCCGGTGTTTTACAGTTAGAAAGAAAAGGCAATACTTATTATATATCTGTAGCGCGTAAAGGTGATGTATTTGCACCCGAAGAAAAGATAGACCTTGATTTGGGCGATGATGTGTATGTGGGTATTTATGTTTGCGCCCATAACGCCGATCTTACCCAAAAAGCAGTGTTTAATAATGTGCGTATTGTAAAACCTGCGCCTGCCACCTTAGTGCCTTATAAACAATATTTAGGCAGCAGTATTGAGCTACTTGATATGCAAACCCACAACAGCAGGATAGTTTACCAGTCGCCAAAATCATTACAGGCGCCTAACTGGATGGTTGATGGCAAATCGTTAATTTACAACAGCGAAGGTTTATTATATAAATTCAACATTGCTACAAGTACGCCGGTTGTTTTAAACACAGCCCCGGCTAAAAATAATAATAACGACCATGTGCTGTCATTTGATGGCAAAATGCTCACCATTAGCAGTGGCGATGGCGGCCCTTCAATTGGCTATGTTGTGCCTGTTACAGGTGGCGAGGCACGTATGGTTACAAAAAAAGGAGTAGGTGCATCGTACATGCATGGCTGGTCTCCTGATGGTAAATACCTGGTTTTTTGCGGCGAACGCAATAATGAGTATGACGTTTACCGCATCCCTGCCGCCGGTGGTGCAGAAGAAAGGCTGACCAACACGCCCGGTTTGGATGACGGCCCGGAATATACGCCGGATGGTAAATACATTTACTTTAATTCGGTGCGGTCTGGCCTGATGCAGGTTTGGCGCATGAAAGCCGATGGCAGCGAACAAACGCAGATAACCAATGATGATTATAATAACTGGTTCCCGCATGTATCGCCTGATGGTAAATGGATAGTTTACATCACCTTTCTGAAAAGCGAGGTTGCTCCCGGTGATCATCCGTTCTATAAGCATGTATATATAAGGGTGATGCCGGCTGGTGGCGGCCCTTCAAAAGTGGTAGCCTATTTATATGGCGGCCAGGGTACTATCAACACACCGTCATGGTCGCCGGATAGTAAGCACATTGCTTTTGTAAGCAATTCAGATCTATTATTCCCAATATTTCCAATAGCAAAAAACTAAATCTCAATAAAAAATGAATTCATCTCGCAGAAATTTCCTTATTAACAGCGCAGTCGCGGTCTCAGCGGCAGCCCTGATGCCCGAAAATTTATTTGCCGCGGCAAAAATACAAAGAGTAGGCTTGCAGCTTTATTCGGTACGTGATGCAATGAAAATAGATCCGGCAGGTACATTAAAAAAACTTGCAGATATGGGTTACATATATGTGGAGCATGCCAATTATATAAACCGTAAGTTTTATGGATATACCCCTGCCGAATTCAAAAAACTATTGAATGATCTAGGCCTGGTAATGCCAAGCGGCCATACCGTAATGACCGCGCAGCACTGGGATACCGCCACAAATGATTTTACCGATGCCTGGAAATATACAGTAGAAGACGCCGCGTTTATGGGTCAAAAATATGTTATAAGCCCCTGGCTGGATGAAAAAGTACG
The DNA here is from genome assembly GCF_041660805.1 of Mucilaginibacter sp. Taxonomy (GTDB): domain Bacteria; phylum Bacteroidota; class Bacteroidia; order Sphingobacteriales; family Sphingobacteriaceae; genus Mucilaginibacter. The sequence goes on from NZ_JBAZVP010000025.1 coordinate 40,468, forward strand.
TACAGACAAGGATGCACTAAAACGTGCCATGGAACAGTTTAATAAGAGTGGTGAGCTTTGTAAAAAATCGGGTATGAAATTCGGTTATCATAATCACGATTTTGAATTTACTACCATGGTTGATGGCATAAGGCTTTTTGATTATATACTGCAAAACACAGATCCTACATTGGTTGCACAGCAACTGGATATTGGTAATATGTACGGCCGCGAAAACTCAGCTATCTCACTTATAAAGAAGTATCCGGGCCGTTTTGAGCTGTTGCATGTTAAAGACGAAATAAAAAGCGCCGGTAAAACCGAAGGTACAGGTTACGAAAGTACCATACTGGGCAAAGGGGTATTGCCGGTTAAAGATGTATTAAAAGAAGCCAAAAAAACCGGCGGAACAGTCCATCTGATAATAGAGCAGGAGTCTTACCAGGGTATTGATCCCTTAGACTGTGTAAAAATTGATTTACAAACCATGAAAAAATGGGGATATTAATAGTTTAAACCTATCTTTCATTTTCGATAATAACTGCCGGGTTTTTACTTGATCATCTATTAACGGCAGTATTTTATAAACCTTTAAATTCCTCTGAAATTGAATTTAAATATGAACAGGCGCATCGCGATAAGGAACATGGCCCTGATATTAGGGAGCGTGGCTGTATTGCCGTCATGCCTTAATGATAAAAAGGGCAAACCTGTTGTTGAATTAAAAACCCTTAAAATTGATGCCGACCAGGAAAACCTGGTAACTAACCTGGCAGAAACCATTTTACCCAAAACAAAAACCCCGGGTGCAAAAGACCTGGGGATAAATTTGTTTATTTTTAAAATGATAGATGATTGCGCTAATAAAGAGCAGCAGGAAACTTTTATGGCGGGTTTAAAAGAGTTTGACGATGCTGTTAATAAACAATACGGCCATTCTTTTAATGAGTGTTCTGTACAGGAACGTACAGCATTTGTTAATACGCTTGAAAAGCAAGGTAAAGATGCCAAAGCCAACAAGGCCAAAAATAACGACGATAAAGGCAAGGAGGCTCCTAAGCTCCTTACTTTTTATCGCATAGTAAAAGGGCAAACTGTATTTGGGTATACAACATCCCAATATTTTATGACAAAGCAAATTGTGTATGAGCTTGTACCGGGCAGGTACAATGCTATGTTCCCGGTTAAAAAAACAGCAGCGGTATAATCATGGCTTATTTAAATATAGATAGTATTAAGGAACGTACTTTTGATGCCATAGTTATTGGCTCGGGTATGAGTGGTGGATGGGCTGCAAAAGAGTTTTCAGATAAAGGCTTAAAAACCCTGGTACTGGAGCGTGGCCGCGATGTAAAACATTTAAAAGATTATCCTACAACAAATTTATATCCCTGGGAATTTCCTCATCATGGTGTTGTGCCTGCTGCTGTACAGGAAGCAAACCCTATATTGAACCGCTGTTATGCTTTCGGCGAAGATTCAGCGCATTTTTTTGTGAAAGATAAGGAACACCCTTATGTGCAGGAAAAACCGTTCGATTGGATACGCGGGTATCAAACAGGTGGTAAATCACTGCTTTGGGCAAGGCAAACCCAGCGCTGGAGCGACTTTGATTATGAAGGCCCGGCACGTGATGGTTTCGCGGTAGACTGGCCAATTCGTTATAAAGATATTGCGCCGTGGTACAGTCATGTAGAGAAATTTGCAGGTATCTCCGGTAACAGGGACGGCATCCCTGAACTGCCCGATGGTGAGTTTTTACCGGCTTTCCCGCTTAACGCGGTCGAAAGCTATTTTAGCAAGCATGTTAAAGGTAAATATAAGAACAGGCACGTTATAAGCGCCCGTTGCGCGCACTTATCAAAACCAAATCAAATTCATCTTGACCAGGGCAGGGGCCAGTGCCAGGAGCGTACCCTGTGCCAGCGCGGTTGCCCGTTTGGCGGCTACTTTAGCGCTAACTCATCAACCATACCCTGGGCTTTAAAATCAGGCCACTGTACATTAAGGCCGTTCTCTGTTGTAGAATCTATCATCTATGACGAAAAATTGGGCAAAGCAACCGGTGTAAGGGTTATTGACAGTAATACAAAAGAAGCTATTGATTACTTTGCCGATGTTATTTTTGTTAACGCATCAGCTTTAAATACCAACCTGGTACTGCTAAATTCAACCTCAAACCGTTTCCCTAATGGTTTGGGTAATGATAGCGGCGTATTAGGTAAATATGTGGCGTTCCACAACTATTCTGCACGGATAAGTGCCGAGTGTGATGGTTTTACAGAATGGAAAACTGATGGCCGTAACCCTGCGGGTGGTGGTTATATTCCGCGTTTCAGGAATGTATACAAACAGGAAACAGATTTCTTACGCGGCTACGCGGCAGGTTTTAGCGCTTACCGCTGGGAGCAGAACAGTTCTGACGGTATTGGTCAGGATCTGAAAGACAATCTGGTAAAAAGGGAGTTGAGCGGCTGGCATGTAGGATCGCACATGATGGGCGAAACCATCCCTAAAGAAAGTAATTATGTTGCGCTTGATAAAACACTGAAAGACCAGTGGGGCATCCCGCAGTTAAAGATCTCTGTTGCATATGACAATAACGACGAGAAAATGCGTAAAGATTACTTTGAGCAAATGACAGAGATGTTCACCACAGCCGGTTTTAAAAACATTAAAACGCAGGAAGATCCGCGCAATCCGGGGCTTGATATTCATGAAATGGGTGGTGCGCGTATGGGTAACGATCCTAAAACATCGGTGCTTGATAAATGGAACCGCCTGCACGCCTGTAAAAACGTTTATGTTACTGATGGCGCTTGTATGACATCCACTTCGTGCCAAAATCCATCGCTTACTTATATGGCCTTAACCGCCCGCGCGGTTGACCATGCCGTAGGTGAAATGAAAAAAGGAAACGTGTAACCCCCTAACCCCCTGAAGGGGGAACAAAATAGTTCTTTACTCCCCCTTCAGGGGGATGGGGGGTGGATGTGTGTAAAAAACACAATGAAATAATATTTGTAAAATAATTTTTATTCCTACATTTAGCGAGGTAACCAATTACTAAAAAATTATAACGCTATACTAATATGTCTACAAACACTTATGACGCCATTGTCATTGGTTCAGGGATCTCAGGTGGCTGGGCTGCAAAAGAACTGACCGAAAAGGGCTTAAAAACCATTATGTTAGAGCGCGGTAGAGATATCGAGCACATTAAGGGTTATGTGAACGCGAATAAAGCGCCGTGGGAATTTCCGCACAGGGGTGGTCGTACGCAGCAAATGATTGAGGATTATCCGGTTTTAAAGCGTGATTATCCTTTAAACGAAACCAATCTTGACTACTGGACCAATGAAAAAGAAAGCCCTTACACCGAAGTAAAACGCTTCGACTGGTTCAGGGGTTATCATATGGGCGGCCGTTCGTTAATGTGGGGCAGGCAATCATACCGCTGGCATGAGACCGATTTTGAGGCAAACTTAAAAGACGGTATAGCTGTTGACTGGCCTATCCGTTATAAAGACCTTGAAAAATGGTATGGCTATGCAGAAAGATTTGCAGGTATATCTGGTAACCGCGATGGCGTTCCAATCCTTCCTGATGGCGATTTTATGCCGCCAATGGATATGAACGTTGTTGAAAAAGACGTTGCTAAACGTGTTAAAGAATATTACAAAGAAGCACGCCACATGATAATTGGCCGTACAGCTAATATCACTGTACCGCATAACAACCGTACAAATTGCCAGTATCGTAACAAATGCTGGTTAGGCTGTCCGTTTGGCGCGTACTTCAGTACGCAGTCAGCTACTTTACCGGCTGCGGTAGCAACAGGCAACTTAACCGTTCGCCCGTTCTCAATTGTAACCCGTATCCTTTATGATAAAAACACCAAGAAAGCTAAGGGTGTTGAGATAATTGATGCCGAAACCAACAAAACCTATGAATTCTATGCTAAAATAGTTTTCGTTAACGCATCGGCCATGAACAGTGCCTGGGTGTTAATGAATTCAGCTACTGATGTGTGGGAAGGTGGTTTGGGTAGCAGTAGCGGCGAGCTTGGCCATAACGTTATGGACCACCACTTAGGTGTTGGCGCAGGCGGCCGTGTTGAAGGCTATGAAGATAAATACTACTTTGGCCGCAGGGCTAATGGTATATACATACCTCGTTACCGTAACTTAAACGGCGAAAAACGCGATTACATTCGTGGTTTTGGTTACCAGGGTGGTGCAAGCCGCTCGGGCTGGAGCCGTGATATTGCCGAAATGAACATTGGCGCCGGCTTTAAAGATGCTTTATCAGAACCGGGATCATGGACAATGGGTATGGGCGGCTTTGGCGAAACATTGCCATATCATGAAAATAAGATCACACTTGATAAAACCAAGAAAGATAAATGGGGCCTTCCAATCCTGGCATTTGATGTTGAGTGTAAAGATAACGAGCGTAAAATGCGTATCGATATGATGAACGATGCTAAAGAAATGCTGGAAGCCGCAGGTGTTAAAGATGTAAAAACATACACTACAGAGCCGGTACTGGGCCGTGGTATCCATGAAATGGGTACAGCACGTATGGGTCGCGATCCTAAAACATCAGTACTGAACGAGTGGAACCAGGTTTGGGATGCTAAGAACGTATTTGTTACGGATGGTGCTGCCATGACCTCGGCTGCCTGCCAGAACCCGTCACTTACTTACATGGCGCTTACTGCCCGCGCAGCAGACCATGCGGTTTCAGAATTGAAAAAAGGAAACATTTAATACAAGTACATATAACTACCACAATGACTGACAAGAAAGATTCTTTAGGCACAAGCCCGTCAAGACGGGACTTTATCAAAACCAGCTCACTTGCTGCAGCCGGTTTTATGATCGTTCCCCGCTTTGTATTGGGCGGTAAAGGTTTTATAGCACCAAGCGATATGCTGAATGTAGCAGGTGTTGGTGCCGGCGGTAAAGGCCAAAGCGATATTGCCAACTTTGCAAAAAGCGGTAAAGCTAATATTGCCTTTTTATGTGATGTTGATGACCGCAGAGCTGCTAATTCAAGAGCTGCATTCCCTAAGGCAAAATATTATAAAGACTGGCGCGAAATGTATGATAAGGAACATAAGAACTTTGATGCTGTATCAGTTTCAACTCCTGATCATAACCACGCCATTATAACCTATCATGCAATGCAATTGGGTAAGCACGTATACGTGCAAAAACCATTGACACATGATATTTGGGAAGCGCGTTTATTAACCGAGGCTGCCAAAAAATATAAAGTAGTTACACAAATGGGTAACCAGGGAGCATCAAACGATGGTACCCGGTTATTATCTGAGTGGTACGATGCTAATCTGGTTGGTGACGTGCATACTGTTTACTGCTGGACAAACCGTCCGGTATGGCCGCAAGGGATTAAATGGCCTGATCCTCAGCCTAATATTCCTAAGGAATTAGATTGGGACCTTTGGTTAGGTACTGCTCCTAAAAAAGATTACGTAGATAAATTAGTGCCGTTTAACTGGCGCGGATGGTGGGATTACGGAACCGGCGCTTTAGGCGATATGGGCTGCCACCTGGTAGAAGCACCTTTCAGGGTATTGGGTATCCAGTATGCTAAAGATGTACAGGCAAGCGTAGGTAGTGTATATGTTGATGAGTTTAAAAAAGGCGTTTTCCCTGAAAGCTGCCCTCCATCAAGCCATATTACATTAACTTTCCCTAAAACAAATAAAACCAAAGGCGACGTTACCCTTCACTGGATGGATGGTGGTATACAGCCCGAAAGGCCACTTGAACTTGGCGCAAATGAAAAATGGGGTGGCGAAGAAGGAAACGGTACATTATTTATCGGTACAAAAGGTAAAATGTATGCCAGCACATATTCTGATGCAGCCACATTATTGCCAAAAGAACGCACAGCAAATGCTAACGCCCCTCAAAAGTACAAACGTGTACCCGGCGGCGCTAATGGCCACTATGCACAATGGGTGGAAGGTTGTTTGGCAGGTTACGGTAAAACAGAGCTGAGCTCGTCATTTGATAAAGCTGGTCCGCTTACCGAAGCATTGCTGATGGCAAACCTTGCAGTACGCGGTCACGAATTAAAAGGTGGTACTATTAAATTGAACTGGGATAACCAGGCGATGAAAGTTACCAACTTTGAAGATGTTAACCAATACATAAAACGCGAATACCGTACTGGGTTTGAGCTAAAAGCATAATTAATTAGTGACTGAGAATTCAATGATCACTAATTCACAAAATCACTAATTCAATAATTGATAAAATGAATAGAAGAGACGCGATAAGCAGAGTAGGTTTGTTACTTGGAGGTACCATAATTGGTGCGGAACTCTTTATATCAGGCTGTAAATCTAACAGCCCGGTTAATACTGAGGATCTGGCATCTCCGGAAACTACCGCTTTTTTAAATGAGGTAGGCGAAACCATTCTTCCTGAAACATCAACACCGGGTGCTAAGGCAGCTAATGTTGGCGGTTTTATGGCGATAATGGTGAAAGATTGTTACGCTCCTGCAGATCAAAAGATATTTAAGAAAGGTATTTCTGACCTGGACGAAGCAAGCAATAAAAAGTTCAACAAAAAGTTCATGGAGGCTGATGCCAAACAACGTACCGAATTGTTAACCGAGCTTGATAAAGAGCAAAAAGAATACTCAAAAACCAAAAAGCCTGAAGATGCCAACCACTACTTCACAATGATGAAGCAGTTAACCATTTTAGGATACTTTACATCAGAGGTTGGTGCTACCAAGGCATTACGCTACTTACCGGTACCCGGTAAATATGATGGGAACTATCCTTACAAAAAAGGTGACAGGGCCTGGGCGCTTTCATAAGAAAATAACAAGCCTTTCTGCTAATGGCAGAAAGGCTTTAGTTTTTAATCTAATTTTTATACTTTTAAAGTCTCCCTGCCAACCAATGGCTGGGCTTTAAAAGCATTTATCTATTTAAAATATGAGTAAACGAAAATTGCGCATGGGCATGATTGGCGGCGGTAAAGATGCCTTTATAGGGGCTATTCACCGTATTGCTGCTAATATGGACGGCCAGATTGAGCTGGTTTGCGGTGCCTTAAGCATGCATGCCGATATTGCACAGGAAAGCGGCAGGATCCTTTTTTTGCCCGAAGACAGAATTTACAACACTTACGATGAAATGTTTAAGGCCGAATCGCAAAAACCGGCTGATGAACGCATGGATTTTGTAACCATTGTTACACCAAATTTTGCCCACTTTGCCCCGGCAATGCAGGCATTGGAGAATGGCTTTAACGTAGTGGTTGAAAAACCCGTTACCTTTACCCTTGAAGAAGCACAGCAGCTAAAACAAAAGGTTGACGAAACCGGGCTGATGTTGCTGCTTACCCACACTTACGCGGGTTACCCTATGGTAAAAGAGGCTAAGCAAATAGTTAAAAGCGGTGCTTTAGGTAAGGTAAGAAAAATATATGTTGAGTATATACAAGGCTGGTTAAGCCGCTTATCAGAACGGGAAGGCAATGCGCAGGCATCATGGCGTACAGACCCAACAAAATCTGGTAAAAGCGGTTGCATGGGCGATATTGGTACACATGCCGCTCATTTAGCAGAATACATTAGCGGCTTAAAAATAACAGAACTTAACGCATCATTAAATATTGTTGTTGACGGCCGCATGCTTGATGATGACGGCGCGGTATTGCTTCGTTTTGAAGAGGGCGCAACCGGTACCTTAATAGCATCGCAAGTTGCAGCCGGCGAAGAGAACGCGTTGAAAATACGAGTTTACGGAGAGAACGGAAGCCTGGAGTGGGCACAAATGGAGCCCAATACACTCATTGTAAAATGGCTGGATAAACCGGCAGAGATATTAAGGGCAGGCAGCGGATATACCGACAGGTTATCAAGCTATGCTACTCATAACTGCCGTACACCGGGCGGGCACCCCGAGGGTTACCTGGAAGCTTTTGGCAACCTGTACCGCAACTTTGCTTTAACGCTTAGCGCTAAAATTGAAGGTGTAGAACCTAAAGAAGAATGGCTTGATTTCCCCGGCATTGATGACGGGATAAGGGGCATGGCATTTATTAATAATGTTGTTGCATCCAATCAAAGCAACGAAAAGTGGACCACTTATACCATCTAACAAATGACTACCATTAAAGGACCGGCAATATTTTTAGCTCAATTTATTGGCGATCAGGCGCCTTTTAACGATCTTAAATCTATCTGCCAATGGGCAGCAGGTTTGGGTTATAAAGGTGTGCAGATGCCAACTAATGACGCACGTTTTATCGACCTGCAAAAAGCTGCTGAAAGTAAAACCTATGCCGACGAAATAAAAGGTATTGTGAACGAAACCGGTTTAGAAATTACCGAGCTTTCAACACACTTACAGGGGCAGTTAGTAGCCGTTAACCCGGCTTATGATACGCTGTTTGATGCCTTCGCACCAGAGAAATTGCGCGGTAACCCGGCTGCAAGAACAGAGTGGGCTATACAGCAGTTACATTATGCGGCTAAAGCATCTCAAAACTTAGGGCTTAACGCGCACGTTACTTTTAGCGGCGCCTTAATATGGCATATGGTTTACCCATGGCCGCAGCGCCCCGCAGGCTTGGTTGATGCCGCGTTTACCGAGCTTGGCAAACGCTGGGAACCTATCCTGAATGTATTTGATGAGCATGGTATTGACCTTTGCTATGAGATACACCCGGGAGAGGACCTGCATGACGGCGTTACTTACGAAAGGTTTTTAGACAAAGTAAACAATCATAAAAGGGCATGTTTATTATATGATCCTTCACACTTTGTACTGCAGGCATTAGATTACCTGGAGTATATTGATATTTACCACGAACGCATTAAAATGTTCCACGTAAAAGATGCGGAGTTTAACCCTACGGGCAGGCAAGGCGTTTACGGCGGTTACTCCGACTGGATTGACCGTGCAGGCCGTTTCCGCTCATTAGGCGATGGACAGGTTGACTTTAAAGGCATTTTTAGCAAGCTTACCCAATACGATTACAAAGGCTGGGCAGTATTAGAATGGGAATGCGCGCTTAAGCACCCGGAAGATGGCGCACGCGAGGGGGCACAATTTATAAAAGATCATATCATTAGGGTTACAGAGCGTGCCTTTGATGATTTTGCAGCGTCAGGATCAGACGATTCATTTAACAAATCACTATTAGGAATATAAAAATAAGAACACCATGAGAAAGATATTCATCATTTTAGGTATCAGCTTAACAATTGCAGCATGTGGCGGCAGTAAACCAGGAGAAGCAGATGGCGGCAGCGAAGCTGATAGCGCAAGTGCGGCAAAACAAACCGCGGCAAACCGTCAGTCTGATGCGGCACAGGATACAGCAGTAAGCAACATAGGCACAACCAAAGCAGCGGGTACACCATCTGAAAAAGGCGCTGAACTAATGGCTAACAGCGATTGCAATACCTGCCATAATGAAAAAAGCAAGGTTATTGGGCCAGCATTGGTTGATATCGCTAAAAAATACAAACCGTCTGATGAAGAAATGCTGGCTAAAAAAGTTATAGCAGGTGGCAGTGGCAACTGGGGCACTGTACCAATGACAGCTCACCCACAGCTGTCTTTAGATGATGCAAAAACTATGGTAAGCTACATTTTATCAGTTAAATAATTTTAAAACAACCTAAAATTTAAACCAAAAACTAATTATGACTGTAACAACACGCGTCAAGTTATCAACCATGATGTTCCTGGAGTTTTTTATCTGGGGATCATGGTTTGTAACTATGGGAACGTATTTAGGTAAAACTTTAGGCGCAACCGGCGTACAAAACGGTAACGCTTATGCAACCCAATCATGGGGTGCCATTATCGCACCTTTTATAATTGGATTGATAGCCGATAGATTTTTCTCAGCCCAAAAGGTATTAGGTATTTTGCACTTAACAGGTGCGGCGTTGTTATATTATATAACCACTATTCCAAACTTCGACGGTTTTTTTCCTATCATTTTAGCTTACATGATCGTTTACATGCCAACACTGGCGCTGGTAAACTCGGTATCATTTAAGCAAATGACCAATCCAAGCAAGGAATTTCCGCCAATTAGGGTATTTGGTACCGCGGGATGGATAGTTGCAGGTTTTCTTATAGGCTGGTTAGGATGGGAGCAAAGTAACTCTTTGATCTTAACTTTTAAAATGGCAGCTATAGCCTCGTTAATATTAGGTTTAATGAGTTTTACATTACCTTCAACGCCTCCGGCTAAAAAGGGTCAAAAAACTTCATTGAGTGATATAATGGGCTTAGACTCGATAGGCTTATTAAAAAACAGATCATATTTAATATTCTTTTTGTCTTCAGTAGCTATTTGCATACCCCTGGCGTTTTATTACAATTTTACCAATCCTTTTTTAAATGAAATTGGTATGAAGGCTGCTGCTGGGAAACAAATTTTAGGACAAGCTTCAGAACTTGCCTTTATGGCGTTAATGCCTTTGTTCTTTGTACGCCTTGGTGTTAAAAAGATGTTGGCTGTAGGTATGATAGCCTGGGTATTACGTTATATATTCTTTGCCTATGGCGATACAGGTGCTAATTACTGGATGCTTATTGCAGGTATAGTAATGCATGGTATCTGTTATGATTTCTTCTTTGTAACCGGTCAGATCTATACTGATAACCTTGCAGGCGAGAAATTCAAAAGTGCTGCGCAAGGCTTTATTACACTGGCAACTTACGGTGTGGGTATGCTTATTGGGTCATACATATCAGGCCCTATTGTTGATAAATTCAAGGTGTCTGAAACCAGTCACAACTGGACAACCATTTGGTTAATACCCGCAGGTATAGCGGCATTTGTATTTTTAGTGTTTGTGATATTCTTTACAGATAAGAATCAGATACAAACTAAACCCGGTTTAGATATTGAAGAACCACAAGGACGCTTAGAAGTATAATTATGGCTACAAACGAAAACAGAAGATCGGTTATAAAGAACTTACTGGCCGGTACCGCGGCACTAGGTGCATCTGGCATGTTGTCATCTTTTAAAGCAGAAGAAAAGGAAGCGATGGTTGAAAAGCTAAAGGGTAACATAAACCATGCGGTATGCCGCTGGTGTTACAATGATATTTCCGTTGATGTATTATGTGCGGCAGCTAAAGACATAGGTATTAAAGGTATTGACCTGGTTGGCCCTGCTGATTGGCCTACGCTGAAAAAGTACGGCCTCTATTCGTCAATGTGTAATGGTGCCGAAATTAACCTTACAGATGGTTTTGGCGATAAACAGTTTCATGAAAAGCTGCAAAAGAACTATACCGAAATGATACCGCTGGTTGCAAAGGCAGGTTATAAAAACCTTATTTGCTTTAGCGGCAGCCGCCGGGGGAAAACAAACGAAGAAGGCTGGGACAATTGCGTTGAAGGTTTAAAGCCATTAGTAAAACTGGCCGAAAAACACAACGTTGTTTTGGTAATGGAACTGCTTAACAGTAAAATTGACCATAAAGATTACCAGGCAGACCGTACCTCATGGGGTGCAGAACTGGCTAAAAGGCTTGGGTCAGAAAACTTTAAGTTGCTTTATGATATTTATCACATGCAGATAGATGAGGGCGATGTTATCCGTAATATAAGACAGTATCACCAATACATTGCGCATTACCATACAGGTGGCGTACCCGGCCGTAACGAGATAGATGAATCACAGGAACTGTTTTACCCTGCAATAATGCGCGCCATAATTGAAGTTGGGCATAAAGGTTTTGTAGCACAGGAGTTTATTCCCAAGCAAAAAGATAAATTAGCATCGTTACGCAAGGCGGTTCAAATATGTGATGTTTAAACCATTGGATGATTAATGCATCCAACCATTGATATAAACCAATATACTACATGACAACCAGAAGAACGTTTTTAACGCAGGCAGGCTTAGCGGCTGCCGGCATGGTGCTTGCACCAAATTTACTTTCGGCAAAAAGCCCAAATGGAGTTGGGCTTCAACTATACAGCTTACGCGATCAGCTACCAAAAGATCCTAAAGGCGTTATTGCCAAAGTAGCACTGGCAGGGTATAAAGAAGTAGAAACCTTTGGATACTCAAAGCAAGGTGGTTTTTGGGGGTTAAGCGCCAAAGAATTTAGCGGCCTGTTAAAATCGCATGGCTTAAAAACACCAAGCGGCCATTACGGTTTAGATGAGTTTTTTGGAACCGGCAAAATGGATCAGTTTGATAGCTATATTGAGTCGGCTTTGGCAACAGGGCAAACTTATATTATAGTACCATCATTAAACCACAACCTTATTAAAACAGCCGCAGATTTTAAAACCATTGCAGATAAGTTAAATAAAGCAGCCGAGGTTTTGAAAACACATGGCCTAAAGTTGGGTTACCATAACCATAATTTTGAGTGGAAAGAAACTGAAGGAACTACTTTCTATGATACCATCCTAAACCATACAGACCCTAAACTGGTAAATATGGAAATGGACATTTATTGGGTAGTACGTGCAGGCAAAAACCCGGTTGATATATTTAAAAAGCATCCGGGCCGCTTTACATTTGTGCATGTAAAAGATATGGACAAAACCAATAACGAACTAAATACCGAGATTGGCACCGGCACAATTGACTTTAAAACCATATTAGGGCAGGCTAAACTGGCCGGCATTAAACATTTTATTGTTGAGCAGGAAAATTTCACCAATATTGATCCATACAAAAGCATTGCCCAAAGCAGCGCATATCTTAAAAACAAGCTGTACTTATAATACAGCACCAATTAAATTATAAATATGAAACATAAACTTATTTTAACCGCTTTGCTATCAGGGAGTTTTTTTATGGCAAACGCGCAGCAAAACGGCAAACCGGAAGATACCGAAAAATGGGAACCCGTTCCTAAAGTAGTTACCGCAGGTAAAGTACCCAGCGATGCACCGTCTGATGCTGTAATATTGTTTGATGGCAAAAGCGGACTTGACCAATGGGTTGACGTAGCATCTGGCAACGCTGCAAAATGGGATGTTAAAGGTGATGTATTAACCGTGAATAAATCCACAGGTAATATTCAAACAAAAAAATCTTTTGGAAACTACCAGTTACACATTGAGTGGAAAGTGCCTGCAAATATTACAGGTACAGGCCAGGGTCGTGGTAACAGCGGTGTATTCCTGGCATCACTTGGTAAAGGCGATGCGGGTTACGAGTTACAGGTTTTAGATTCATACAACAACAAAACCTATGTTAATGGTATGGCTGGCAGTATTTACAAACAGCTTATCCCGTTAGCTAACCCAACTAAGCCACCGGGCACATGGAATGTTTATGATGTTATCTGGACAGCTCCAACTTTTGATGGCGATAAGGTTAAAACACCTGCCCGTGTTACCGTTTTATTTAATGGCGTACTGGTTGAGAACAATGTTGAATTGCTTGGCCCTACACAATACATTGGTACACCGGCCTATAGGGCGGCGCATGGCCCGGCACCTATTAAACTACAGGCACATGGCGATAAAAGCGAACCGCTGAGTTTCCGTAACATTTGGGTTAGGGAATTATAATATTAAAATTCTTTATTGAATGAAAAGCCTGCCTTTTGGTAGGCTTTTTTGTTTTACAAATTCCAGTTGAGTAATCATTATCTTTTTTGTATTTTAAGAACTTCTTATTCGGGTATACCGTATAAGATAATTATATACCTAATATAACTGCTTACTTACTTTTAACCCACCTGATGTTAATGTATAAACATTTAATATGTTTTATAATAATGCTTTCTGTTTTGACTGGCTTTGCCCAAAATCCAAGCTTAAAGTTTGAGCATTTCGGCAAAAAGGAAGGGTTATCTCAAATAAATGTAGCTTGTATCATTCAGGATAGCAAGGGCTTTATATGGGTAGGTACCCGCGACGGATTAAACCGGTATGACGGCTATAACTTTACCTACTACAAGCATGACCCTCAGGATGCAACATCGCTTAGCAGTAGTATGGTGACAGATATTGCCGAGGATAAAGAAGGCAATATTTGGGTAGCAACTATCATTGGCCTCAATAAGCTTGAACGCAGTAAGGGGCGGTTCATCCAATATTTTCATGATGATAAAAATCCAAACAGCCTGTCAGATAATGTACTGAGTAAAATAATTTTTGATGACAAGGGGAACCTATGGATATCGGGTCAGGATGGGCTCGACTACCTGAACCCTAAAACAAATACCTTTACCCATTACAGGCATAATGATAACGATCCTAACAGTATTAGCAGTAATAGCATTAGCTATGTGTATCAGGATACCAAGCATAATATATGGGTAGGAACTACCGGCGGGGGCTTAAACTTGCTTGATAAAAAGACCCGTACATTCAAACAATTCAAATTTGACCCTAAAGATCCTAAAAGTATCTCAGGTAATAACATCAGCTGTATTTTTGAGGATAAACAGCACCGCATGTGGATTGGCACACAAAACGGGCTCAATTTATTAGATGTTAATAAAGGCACATTCACCAACTTTAAGCACAATAAAAATGCGGCGAACACCATAGCGGGCAGTACTATTTATAGCCTTGGTATGGATGATAACGGCAACCTGTGGATAGGTAGCGAAAACGGCGGCTTAAACATTTTAAACCCCGAAACAGGTAATTTTTATACATACCTGCATGATGATGTTGACAAAAATAGCATCACCGGCAATTCTATTTACAGTATTTTAAAAGATTACCATGGCAATATGTGGCTGGGGGCTTTTAGCGGTGGCATTAGTTTGTTTAAAAGGAGTACCGAAAGTTTTACTCACTATAGGCACACTTCATTAAGTAATAGCCTTTCTAATGATTTTGTGCTGTCGGTTTATGAGGATAGTGACAAGAATGTGTGGGTAGGCACAGACGGTGGTGGCGTTAATGAATTTAATTACAAGAGGGGTGATGTTACCCACTACACACGGCAAGTGGGCAAAAACAGCATTACGGGTAATTACGTGCTTACCATTAACCGGGATAAAGAAGGCAACTTTTGGTTTGGTACCTGGGGCGATGGGTTAAGCATTTATAACCCCAGTACAAAAGTGTTCACTAATTTTAAAAATGACCCGGCGAACCCAAACAGCTTAAGCGGCAACAACATTTACGCGCTTACGCATTCAAAAGATGGTACCGCGTGGATAGGTACCTACAATGATGGTTTAAATCATTACGATAGAAAAACAAATAAGTTTACAACCTATAGGCACAACGAAAATGACCCTAAAAGCATAAGCAGCGACAGGGTTTACGCCTTGCTGGAAGATAGTAAAGGAAATTTATGGATAGGCACATTTGATGGCGGCATAAACCTGCTTGACAAGAAAACCAATACATTTATCCATTTTCGGCATAATAATCATAAAAACAGCCTGAGTAATGATAATGTGCCCGATATTTATGAGGATAAAAAAGGTAACATTTGGATAAGCACCTTTACGGGCCTCAACCTGTTTAACCCGGTTACCAAACATTTTACCGTTTATACCAAAAAAGATGGTTTGCCCAGCGATATTATTTATGCCGCGCGTGAAGATGATGACGGTAAAATATGGGTAAGCAGTAACAGTGGCCTGTCATCATTTGACCCGGTTAAAAAGGTGTTTAAAAACTATACTGTTGAGGATGGCCTGCAAGAAGATGAGTTTAAATCGCACTCGGCATTTAAGGGCAACTCGGGCAAGTTGTATTTTGGCGGTGTAAACGGCTTTAATGCATTTTCGCCGGGGCAGATCTTGAAACCACAGGGCTTTTCGCCATTGGCAATAACCGCTTTGCAGATATTCAATAAAACAATATCCCCTGCAAAAGATTCCAGTGACCCATCACCGTTAAAGGAAGATATTTCTGATGCTAAAAGTATCACATTGAATTATAAGCAAACGGTTGTTTCGCTGGAATTTGCTGTGCTTGATTATACACTGGCAGATAAAAAGAAATATGCCTACATTCTGGAAGGCTTTGATAAGGAATGGAACTACATTGGTTCCAGGCATTCGGCAACTTATACCAATTTACCGGCGGGTACCTATGTGTTCAGGGTAAAATATCAAAACTCGGCCGGGCTTTGGTCGCCGGTAACCAGCGGGTTACAAATTATTATCAAGCCGCCTTTTTGGTTAACATGGTGGTTTAGATTAGCCGCTTTGGTGTTTATTATAGTATGTGTATATTTTATATTCAAGGTTCGTGTAAAATCAATAAAAGCACAAAAAAGCATATTAGAGAGACAGGTAGAAGACCGCACCCTGCGCCTTGCCGAAATGACCAAAGATGAGCGCATGCTGCGCAAAGATGCTGAAAAGGCCCGTGAAGATGCCGAAAAAGCCCGCGAAGATGCCGAGAAAGCCAATAAGGCCAAAAGCATATTCCTGGCTACAATGAGCCACGAGATCCGTACCCCCATGAACGGTGTAATGGGTATGGCCACCTTGTTAGCCAGTACACCGCTAAATGATGAGCAAAAAGAGTATACCGAAACCATAAAAAGCTGCGGCGATACATTGCTGAACGTAATTAACGATATATTGGATTTTTCCAAAATAGAATCGGGCAATATGGAGTTAGAAGAACAGGATTTTAACCTGCGCGATTGCATTGAAACCGTTTTGGATGTTTTTGCAGAGCGGGCTGCCCGCTCAAACCTCGATCTGGTTTACCAGGTAGAGCATAATGTACCTGCACAGATCATTGCCGATGCCTTTAGGTTAAAGCAAATACTAATTAACCTTGTTGGCAATGCAGTTAAGTTTACCAGCAAGGGCGAGATATTTATTTGTGTAAAGCTAAAAAGCAACAGCAATAAAGTTTTTGAACTATTGTTTGAAATACGCGACACCGGCATTGGCATACCGCCAAATAAGTTAAACAGGTTGTTTAAAGCATTTTCTCAGGTAGATTCAAGCACCACGCGTAAATATGGCGGCACGGGCCTTGGTTTGGCCATCAGCGAAAAACTGGTTAACTTAATGGGTGGCGAAATATCCGTAAAAAGCGATATTGGCAAGGGTACCACGTTTTCGTTTACCATAACTGCTAAACAGGGTGTAAAAGCACAGCGCAACTATGTACACCTTAACCTGGCCGAAATTATAGATAAACGCATACTTGTTGTTGATGATAATTTAACCAACCGCGAGATCCTCGAAGAGCAACTGAAGCAGTGGAACTTTATCCCGGTTATGGCTGCCTCAGGCCCCGAAGCTTTAAATTTATTAGCAGCCCCCGAGCCGATCCATCTGGTGATATCAGATATGAACATGCCCGAAATGGATGGCGTGCAACTGGCGAGAGAAATACGCGCAAAATACCCCGAACTGCCTATAATCCTGCTTACTTCAATGGGTAACGAGCAGAGCAAAAAGAATTCGCATTTGTTTAATATAGCCCTAACCAAGCCTACTAAGCACCAGATATTGTATAAGCACGTTATTGAGCAGCTTAAACTAAATATTGATGTTAAAGATGAGCCACAGGTAGTTAAAACACCGTTCTCTGAAGATTTTGCCCTGCATCACCCAATAAATATCCTCATTGCCGAAGACAATGCCATTAACCAAAAACTGGCAAAATATATCCTGAACAAAATGGGTTACAAGCCCGATATTGTAGGCAACGGGCACGAAGCATTAAATGCGTTGATAACTAAAAAGTATGATATGATACTGATGGATGTGCAGATGCCTGAGATGGACGGATTGGAAGCCACCCGTTTTATTCGCCAGAATATGGACCACCAGCCTGCTATAATAGCCATGACCGCCAATGTAATGACTGAAGACAAGGACGCCTGCTTTGCCGCCGGTATGAACGGTTACTTAAGCAAACCGTTAAAACTGCAGGAAATTATGGATACACTGGTAGAATGGGAACCAAAGAAGACCATACTTTAGGCCATTGCAGACAAATAATTTCGATAACTTTACAGCATAAAAATTTAATTTATCATGTTATCCCACAGAAAGCTAAACCGCTGTTTTAGATTAATGTTGTTATTTGTTCTGGCCTTTATCACACAGCAAACTCAGGCAGCCGCTAACAGAAACTACTATCAGATAAAAATATATCACCTTAAAAATAAAGCACAGGAGCAGCTGGTAGATGGTTATTTAAAAGACTTTTATTTGCCTAAGCTGCATAAAATGGGCATAAAAGATGTGGGCGTATTTAAAACACTTGAAAACGATACAACAGACAGACGTATTTACCTCTTTATTCATTTTGAAAAGTGGAAGAAGATGGAATATTTTGATGAAAATGTTAGCCATGATGTAGCAAAAACAGGCAGGGAATATGTTGATGCCAATTATAAAACCCCTCCGTATTCGCGCATGGAAACCATTATTCTTAACGCGTTTATTACAAGGCCTGTGTACGCGTTGCCAAAGTTAACCGGTAACAGGGCAAATCGCATTTACGAGTTGCGCAGTTATGAAAGCCCTACAGAACAATATCACCGTAACAAGGTAAGCATGTTTAACAGTGGCGAAACTGATCTTTTTGACAGGCTTGGTTTTAATTCAGTATTTTATGGCAGCGTTATTGCCGGCAGCCGTATGCCCAACTTAATGTACATGACCACTTTTAACAGCAAAGAGGACAGGGACAAGCATTGGGAAGCATTTTCAGCTGATACACAATGGAAAACCTTATCGGGAATGCCCGAGTATCAAAACAATGTGTCAAAAGCCGATATTATATTTTTGTACCCTGCCGAATATTCAGATTTTTAAAAGAATAGCCAATGAAGCCGGATAAGCGCGACTTTGATGCAGTAATAGTAGGTTCAGGCCCTAATGGCCTTGCGGCGGCTATATTGATGCAGCAAAATGGCTTATCTGTTTTATTAATAGAAGGTAAAAGAGTAATAGGTGGTGGCCTCCGATCCGCGGAATTAACCCTGCCTGGCTTTACACATGATATTTGTTCGGCCATACACCCGTTAGCGGCCGCTTCGCCATTTTTTAAGACCCTGCCACTGGCAGATCACGGGCTTACATACATTTATCCGGAACTGGCCGCGGCGCATCCACTGGATAATGGTACAGCCGCTATACTCACACACAGTGTTAATGATACCGCGAAATTATTGGGCGACGACGGGCCGGTATACAAAAGCTTAATGCGATCCATAATTAAAAACTGGCGTTTAATTGATGCCGATGTATTAGGCCCGCTGCATTTTCCTAAACACCCGTTAGCCTTGGCAACATTTGGATTGAATGCTTTATTACCGGCAACAACCCTGGCAAAACGCTTTAAAACTGATAAAGGCAAAGCATTAATTGGCGGGATGGCTGCACACGCTATGCAACCAATTACCAATGTGGCTACCTCTGCAATAGCCCTGGTAATGATGGCTGCCGGGCACCTGGGCGACTGGCCAATACCAAAGGGCGGTTCAAACCGGATAGCGAATGCGCTGGCATCTTATTTTACATCAATAGGCGGTAAAATTGAAACAAACACTTACATTAAAACCTTAGACCAGTTACCATCGGCACATGCGGTATTATTTGATATATCGCCCAAACAATTACTGCAGATAGCAGGGCACAAATTCTCATCTATTTACAAATGGCAGCTGGAACGCTACAGGTACGGCATGGGTGTTTATAAAATTGACTGGGCGCTTGATAGTGCTATCCCTTTTAAAGCTGATGCCTGTAAGCTGGCAGGCACCGTACATATTGGCAATACGCTAAATGAGATCCGCGATGCTGAACAGCAAACCTGGGACGGCCATCACCCCGAAAAACCTTTTGTATTACTGGCACAGCAAAGTGTTTTTGACCATACCCGCGCGCCCAGAGGTAAACATACCGGATGGGCTTATTGCCATGTTCCCGGCGGCTCAACAAAAAACATGACAGACAATATTGAGAAGCAGGTAGAGCGTTTTGCCCCCGGGTTTAGGGATACCATACTGGCCAGGCACACAATGGATACCGTTGCCATGGAAGAATACAACCCCAACTACATTGGCGGAGACATTAACGGTGGTGTGATAGATATAGGGCAGTTATTCACCCGCCCTGCTTTGCGTTATTCGCCTTATAAAACGTCTGCTAAAGGCCTGTATATATGTTCGGCATCAACACCTCCGGGTGGGGGTGTACATGGCATGTGCGGTTATTATGCCGCTAAAAGGGCATTAAAAGATATATTTGACATTTCAGTCCCTGCTTTAACCTCATACCAAAACACCTAAACAATATCTATGAAATTGAGAAGCTTATTATTGATCGTACCGCTCACAATAGTTCACCTGCAT
This sequence comes from Mucilaginibacter sp., assembly GCF_041660805.1. Classification (GTDB taxonomy): domain Bacteria; phylum Bacteroidota; class Bacteroidia; order Sphingobacteriales; family Sphingobacteriaceae; genus Mucilaginibacter. Next base: position 60,756 of record NZ_JBAZVP010000025.1, read on the forward strand.
GGCGTCGCGCAGCAAAAAAACACCTTTAAACCGCAAAAGGCGCTGCTTACTACAATTCAAAAAAACCTTGCCGATGCTGATGCCCAGTATAAAGTAATGGCCGGTTTGCTTAAGCCAGATCAGTTCCCAAAGGCTTTTCATCCAAAAGATGGTAAAATGGAAACCAGTAATTCGGGCTGGTGGTGCAGTGGTTTTTATCCGGGCACGCTGCTTGAGCTTTATGAGCAAACACATGATAAAACCTTGCTGACCGAAGCCGACAGGATACTGGCGGCATTAGCTAAAGAACAGTTCAATACCCATACACATGATTTGGGTTTTATGATGTATTGCAGCTTTGGCAATGCAAACAGGCTTAACCCTAATCCCGAATACAAGCAGATCTTGTTGAACAGCGCGAAATCATTATCAACCCGCTTTAACCCTGTAACCGGTACAATTAAATCATGGGATTCAAAACCAACCGACTACCTGGTGATAATTGATAATATGATGAACCTTGAACTGTTGTTTTGGGCCACCAAAGTAACCGGCGACTCCAGTTATTATAAAATAGCGGTAACACATGCCAACAATACTATTAAAAACCATTACCGCCCTGATTACAGCTCTTACCATGTTGTTAATTACGATGCAAATACCGGTGCGGTTAAGCAAAAGAAAACCGCGCAGGGCTACGCCAATGAATCTGCATGGGCAAGAGGGCAGGCTTGGGGATTGTATGGCTTCACCCTGATGTATCGCGAAACAAAAGACAAAAAGTACCTTGACCAGGCTAACAATATTGCCAAATTCATACTGAATAATCCTAACCTGCCTGCAGACAAGATCCCTTATTGGGACTTTAACGCGCCAAACATCCCGGGTGCATTACGTGATGCTTCGGCAGGGTCAATAATGGCCTCGGCCTTACTGGAACTATGCCGGTATACAGACAAAGCCGACGGGCAAAACTATTTTAACACCGCGCAAACTATTATCAAATCGCTGTCGTCGCCAACGTATAAATCAGCGCCCGGTACTAATGGTGGTTTTTTGCTGCAGCATAGCGTGGGGCATTTCCCGGCAGGTACCGAGATAGATGTACCGCTTACTTATGCCGATTATTATTTTGTTGAGGCAATGACACGCTATAAAGCATTCGCAGCAAAATAGGTTTGTATGCTGATAAATGTTTATGGTTTTAAAATAACAAACCAACCGCACACTATATGAGCAAAGGACGTTTAGAGGCTTTTAGCGATGGGGTAATTGCCATTATTATAACTATAATGGTGCTGGAGCTAAAAGTGCCGCATGATGCCAGTTTAGAGGCATTAAAGCATTTGATCCCCGTGTTTATAAGCTATATACTTAGTTTTATTTATGTGGGCATTTACTGGAATAACCATCACCACATGCTGCATGCGGCCAGGTCTGTTAACGGGGCTGTACTATGGGCTAATCTCCATTTACTTTTTTGGCTCTCGTTAATACCGTTTGTAACCGCATGGATGGGTGAGAACCACTTTGCCAAATGGCCGGTAATATGCTATGGTGTTGTACTTGCCATGAACGGAGCTGCCTACACTATACTGGCCAAAATACTTATTAACCTGCATGGAGAAAATTCTATGCTTGCACAGGCTTTTGGTAATGATAGTAAAGGCAAATTATCTGTTGGGGCATACATGGCAGCCATTGCCCTGTCCTTTATACAACCATGGCTGGGCTTTGCATTATATGTTGTAGTAGCCTGCGTATGGTTTATACCAGACCGCCGCATTGAAAACAAAATAAACAAGGAAGAACCTCATAGCTAAGAATACATACAATCACATGGAAATAGCGATTTCTAATAAGCAGCAATTAGGGTTTTTAAATTTAATTGTCTTTGTACTTTCTGTATATGTGTTATTAGCCTTGCTGGTAGATACTATTGTGAAGTTGCCGCCAGAAACATCTGTGTTATTAATGTACATAGATAACGTCATATGTGTGTTTTTTTTCGTTGAGTTTTTTGTGCGATTTTATCGGGCAGAGAACAAATTGAGATTTATGCGCTGGGGGTGGATCGATTTAATATCAAGCATACCTGCTGTAAGCTTTTTAAGAGCCGGAAGAATTTTGCGATTGATCCGATTACTTCGACTTATAAGAGCGTTCCGATCTACTCAACAATTTCTAAGCTACGTATTTAAAAATAAAGCCCAGGGTGCTTTAACATCGGTATCCATACTTGCAGTATTGTTGATCATTTTTTCTTCCATTGCTATTTTACAAGTAGAGAAAGATCCAAACAGCAATATCAAATCTGCAGAAGATGCAATTTGGTGGTCCTATGTGACAATCACCACTGTAGGTTATGGCGATAAATTTCCCGTAACAACGGAAGGACGAATTATTGCAGCAATTTTGATGACGGCAGGAGTGGGCTTGTTTGGAACTTTTACAGCTTTTGTAGCTTCTTGGTTTGTTGATGATAAATCAAAACCAACGCCATAAACTGATGTGGCCTTCACCGGCAATTACGGATGACCCAATACCATTTGCGGGTGGCCTCACCGGCAACTACTTATGTTAATTCCTTCATCAGCTTATCAAAAGCTTCTTTCAATTCGGCCAGTTCGGTTTCAACCTTGCTCAATCTTTCTTCCAGTTCAGATGATGATGTGCGGCGCGGCGAATCATCCTGAGAATCGTCTTCTACAATAGTGCCGCCTAACAGGTGGCGATAGCGTACTTCTTTTTGTCCGGGGCGTTTGGGTAGCTGCAATACATAGGGCATATCGCCGCCTGCCAGTTTTTCAAGCATGGCCTGCACCTCATCTAAATCGTCAAACTCATATAACCTGCCCGAGTTGGTATTGATCTCGCCCGGGGTTTGTGGTCCGCGTAGTATAAGCAGGCATATTACCGCTACTTCTGCAGGCACCACCGGGAAAACGATCCCAAAGTTGTGCTTATACTTCGTAGCGCGGCTTGAGCCACCGGTGGCAGTAGATATCAGCCCTTTTCTTTTTAATGTATCTAACGCCAGCATCACCGTGTTCTCATCATAATCAACCACAGGCTTGCGCGCAGTTTTTTGGTTACAGGCAGCAGTAAGTCCGTTAAGCGTCATGGGATAATAATCGGGCGTGGTTTTGCTTTTTTCCATCAATGAGCCCAGCACACGTAGTTCAGTATCGGTTAAAACAGGTAAAGTTTGCGGAGTATCCATGCACAAATATAAAGTTTGGTTTTTAACGTAAAGGTATTTTGTTAGTGTATTCCGTTGTTGATAATATGCAAAGCTGCCAAAGTACCAGTATTGCTTTATTAAGCGTAATTAAACTGATATATTTGCCTCAAATTAAAGCTGTCGACCTGTTGTAAAGCATAAATTATCAGCGACATATAACTATCAAAAAATGAACAGGTTTTTAATCAGCGCTATTATTGCATTAACGGTTTTAGCATCATGCAAAAAAACATCTTCCGTTAAATCAGATCCGGAGAAAGTTAAATTCAGTAATGTTTTAATATTAGGGAACAGCATCACCTATTCGCCGGCTAACCCTACAGTTGGCTGGGCCTGTAACTGCGGAATGGCGGCAAGCATGCCCGATTCCGACTATGTACATTTGCTTACACGGAATTTTAAAGAAAGTAATTCAAACAGTACCGTCGCAGTCAAAAATATTGCCGCTTTTGAACTGGAATTTACCACCTATGATTTTGATGCGGAATTAAAAGCACTGCGCGATGCCAAACCCGACCTGATCGTTATACGAATAGGGGAGAATGTACAGAAGGATAAGTTTGATGCCGCAACATTTGAAAAAAGATATGCCGCGCTGTTAACCTATTTAAAAACCGGCAATGAAAACGTTCAGATACTGGCCGTTGGCAGCTTTTGGGGAAATGGCCCGGTAGATGCTATTATGCTCAAACATTCGGCATTTATAGCCTTGCAACCTTTGGGGCTTAATATGAGTAACTATGCCTGGGGGTTATTTGCTGATCATGGTGTGCAATCGCACCCAGATGATAAGGGGATGCGAAATATCAGCAATGCGATCTGGGCAAAGGTTAAAACCATGTAAAACGAAACTATTTAGCCCAATAACATATGACGGTTAGTATTTTAGGTTGTGGCTGGTATGGCCTGGCTTTGGCAAAGGCCCTTGTTGCAAAAGGTATAAGTGTTAAAGGTTCTACCACATCGTCAGGTAAATTGGAAACGCTTTCAGCAGGAAATATCAAACCTTTTTTAATTGATCTTTCTGTAGATGATGCCTCTTACGATGCTGATTTTTTTACCTGCGATGTACTGGTTATTGCTATCCCGCCCAAAAGCAGGTCGGGCGGGGGAGCGGAGTATGTACCCAAACTGCAACGTGTTATTAATGCAATAAACCAAAATCAAATACAAAAAGTAATCCTTATCAGCTCGACCGGTGTTTATGCTGATTTGAACATGGAAGTAAATGAACTGACTGATCCGCAGCCGGATACCCTATCAGGTAAGATCTTGTATGGAGCCGAAGAACTTTTCAGACAGCAAACTGATTTCAAGCCCACCATTATTCGCTTTGGCGGATTAATAGGCCCCGGCCGGGAGCCGGGCAGGTTTTTCGCAGGCAAAAAGGACATCCCCAATGGTTTAGCACCTGTAAACCTGATAGAATTAAACGATTGTATAAGCATAACCGAGGCTGTATTAAATAAAGATGCTTTTGGATATACCTTTAATGCCTGTACACCACACCATCCACCAAAATTTGCATTCTATACCGGGGCAGCCACAAAAGCCGGATTAGAACGGCCCGCATTTGTTCTGGAATTAAAGGAATGGAAAATAATAAACAGTATTAATGTTGATGCGGTGCTGGGATATCAATACAAAATTGATAATTGGGATAGCTGGTTGGCCTGATAAATATTTGCAGTTGTCGAGCTCCGGTTTGAAAAAGAGTAATTGCAACCGCTCGGCTCCAGCCGAGTGGTAACTATCCCACGGCCTCTGGCCGACGAGACTGTTTATAACTGCGGCCGGAGGCCTTATAATAATTGTCACTCGGCTGGAGCCGAGCGACTGCGAAGGGACTGACCCCTGCTTTTCCACAGTCTACAGAATATTGAAAGGGTTCTTCTTAAAATAAGCAATTTTATGCTCAAACATTTCGGCCATTTTCCCGGCGCGCCATTTTGCTTCTATTGCTTTATCTCCGGCGAATAATTCATCAACGGTTTTGGTGAACAGTGCCATCCATGCGGCAAAGTGTTCATGATCAACAGGTAATTTAGCATGCGGGGGGAACGGACTGCCATTATAGGTATGTTCGCCTAATAGCACAGTTTGCCAGAAGCGGTACATCTTTTCGAGGTGAACAGGCCACTTGTCTTTTATCCGTTCGTTAAAAACAGGGCCAAGCAATTCATCAGCCTGGATCCTCTGGTAAAAAGTATCAACCAGGAGCTTAATATCCTCAAGCGAAATTATTTCGGGCAGTGTTTGCATGGTTAAGCAAAGGTAACAACAAATTTTTTATCATGCCGGGCTTGAACCAATGGGTAACTGCCACCCAACTGGAGCCCAGGGGTTGGATTTACGTCACAACTCCTTCCCCGGGGAAGGGTGCGGCTGCTAGTGAAGTGGCGGGTAGGGGTTATTTACGCCATAAACCCCTACCTGCACCCCAATGTCATTATTTAAGGAAAGGCAAAATACTCCGTTAGGAGTAAAAGCTTTGTAGGAAATATAAATAGCGCTTTTAGCGTGCCATAGGTACGCAACGCAAGGTTCCGTACCTATGGCACGGAGATAATTTCGATTTTAGTCTACAAAGCTTTAACCCCTCTGGGGTCGAGATCCCTTAAATAATGACATTGACCTGCACCCTCCCGTTGGGAGGGAATCGCACAGCCCGTCGCTTCTTTTTAATCTTTCCCCGCCTGATTTTTTAACAGAGAAATATTATAGCTTTTTTATCTCCACATTCCTGAACCATACATCAGCACCATGATCCTGCAGAGCAATACACCCTTTTTTAAATGTACCAAAGCCCGGCCATTCTTTAAATTTACTACCTGCCACCAGTTTGTTCCAGTTATCGTCCCACATGGTGGTTGATAGAACTTTTTGGTCATTAACCAAAATCTCCAGCTTGCCGTTGTTGGCAATTACTTCGGTTTTGTTCCACTCACCGGCTGGTTTTACTACTTCTTTTGATATAGATATAAGGTCATACAAATCACCCGCGCGATGTTTGATCAGTTTGCCGTCTTCATTCTCTTTGTTGTCGGCTACCTGCGTTTCGGGGCCGGTATTCCAGGCATATTTGTATTTGGTGGTATCCTCATGTACATAAAACATGATACCGCTGTTGCCCGCTCTTGATATTTTCCACTCCACTTTAAGGTCAAAGTTTTCGTATTCATCGTTGGTAACAATATCGCCGCCGCCAAGGGTTTGCCAGTCGGCTTTTTTAGAGGCATCCAGGTGTAGTACACTGTCTTTCAATTTCCAGGCTGCACCAACTTTCCCTTTACCGTATACATGCCAGTTGCTCATGGCAGAATCTTTTAGCAGGGATACAAACCCGCTTGCGGCGCTGTCTATTGCAACACTGGTTGAGTCTGCAGTACTTGTGCTTTTGGTTGATGAATTGCAGCTACTTATTGCTGCGGCGGCAAGGAGTATAAATGTTAGTTTTTTCATTATGTAGTTTATAGGTTTCCTTTTTTTATTTCGTTGACCGCGTAGGTTGCAGCACGGGCTGTTAAAGCCATATACAAAATGGACGGACTTTGATTCCCGGTGCTGGTCATGCAGGCACCATCGGTTACAAAAACATTTTTGCAGGCATGCAACTGGTTCCATTTGTTAAGCAGGGAAGTTTTTGGGTCTTTACCCATACGTACGCCACCCATTTCATGAATGTCAAGTCCGGGCGCTTGTTTGTTGTTGTATTTTTTGATGTTTTTTACACCGGCCTTTTCCAGCATTTCTGCGGTTTGGTTTAAGAAATCTTCGGTCATGCGATCCTCGTTTTCATGGTACTCAACAGATGTTATCAGTAACGGGATCCCCCACTGATCCTTTTCGGTTTTGCTGAGGCGTACATGGTTGCTTTCTACAGGAACGGTTTCGCCCTGCAGGTAGGCGAATACATGCCAGCCGCCCGGTTCAGATAAGCTGTCTTTATATTCGGCACCAATTTGTCCTTCGCCGGTTTCACCCGGATGCTGGTCGCGGTAGGCGTTCATAAAGGTGGTAAAGCCGCCAAAGTAATCTGTTTCTTTTTTATGCAGGTTACGGTAGTTTACTAATATCAGGTCGGTAGGGTTGCGGCCATAATAATATTTATCCAGAAAGCCATCCATAGTGCCTGAAACCGATGCCCGGTAGTTATGGAACGCGATGTATTTACCCAGTAAGCCACTATCATTACCCAACCCGTTAGGGAAACGCTTTGAGGTAGAATTGAGTAGGATAAGGTTGGTGTTCAACGCAGAAGCATTCATGAAAATGACCTTTGCAAAATAGTCGATGGTTTCCTTTGTATTGGCATCAATAACCCGCACACCGGTTGCTTTGCCCAATTTTTCATCATAAATAACAGAGTGTACCACCGAATGCGGCCTGATGGTTAAGTTGCCGGTTTTCTCTGCCCATGGCAAGGTTGAACTTACCGAACTGAAATATCCGCCAAAGGGGCAGCCCCGCATACACATATTACGTGCCTGGCATTTACCACGGCCCTGGTCAAGGTGAACCTGTTGTGGTTCGGTAAGGTGGGCCCAGCGGGCGTGCACCAGGTGCCTGTCGGTATAATTGTCTTTTAATGATTGCTTAATATGCTGCAGCGGTACGTTCATTTCAAACGGCGGCTGAAACTCACCATCGGGCATAGCTTCTAAACCATCCTTGCTGCCGCAGATGCCTATAAATTTCTCTACATGCGAGTACCACGGTGCAACATCGGCATAACCAATAGGCCAGCCAATGCCATAGCCAAAACGTTCGGGCGCGGTAAATTCAAACTCGCTCCAGCGCTGTGTGGCACGGCCCCATGTTAATGATTTACCACCAACCTGATAGCCCCGGATCCAGTCGAAGGGTTTTTCCTGTACATAAGGGTGGTCTGCATCTTTTATAAAAAAGTGGTCGCAATCATCGCCGAAACCCGCGGCTTTGGTAATCAGCGGGTTCTCTTTATAAAATGCTTCGCTCATACGGCCACGGTATTTAAAACCCCATGGTGGGGTAGTGGCTGTTGGGTAATCTTTTAAGTGTTTAACATCGCGGCCACGCTCAAGCACAAGAGTTTTTAATCCTTGTTCGCAAAGCTCTTTAGCCGCCCAGCCGCCGCTAATGCCCGAGCCAATAACTATAGCGTCAAAAGTACGTTCGGCAGCATTGCCCGAATTGGTATCTGGAGAATTTGTTGACATGAAAATTTACTAATTGGTATGATAAAGATGCAATTAATAATTTAGAAAAGTAAGCATGGAGATGTAAATGGCAGTGAAGACACCAGCCAGAGGGGAGAGGTTCATACCCCGCCCGTGTTCGGTGTCCTCACCGAACATCTGCTAAGCGATAAGAATGTAAATGGCTGGTGAGGACACCAGCCAGCGGGGGAGGTTCATACCCCGCCCGTGTTCGGTGTCCTCACCGAACATCTACTAAACGATAAGAATGTAAATGGCTGGTGAGGACACCAGCCAGCGGGGGAGGTTCATACCCCTGCCCGTGTTCGGTGTCCTCACCGAACATCTACTAAACGATAAGAATGTAAATGGCTGGTGAGGACACCAGCCAGAGGGGAGAGGTTCATATCCTGCCCGTGTTCGGTGTCCTCACCGAACATCTACTAAACGATAAGAATGTAAATGGCTGGTGAGGACACCAGCCAGAGGGGAGAGGTTCATATCCCGCCCATGTTCGGTGTCCTCACCGAACATCTGCTAAACGATAAGAATGTAAATGGCTGGTGAGGATATACCAGCCAGGAGGGAGAGGTTCATACCCCGCCCGTGTTCGGTGTCCTCACCGAACATCTTAGCTAAGCGATATTATTTATTAATTTAGAAAAGTAAGCATCCAGCACCCTAACATCCGGACTATCACCCGTTGTAATGTAGCAGTTTGATACGCTGTTTGCCATAATAAGTGACAACTCAGCGTCAAAGCCAATCAGGGTTGCCATGCAAAATCCGGCATTAAAATTATCGCCGGCACCTGTAGAAAATTTAGGATCTGCTATATAAACAGGCTCGTTCATATAAGTGCCGTTTGCATTCCATAAGGCCGAAATTTTTGAGCTATGAACAATTAATGTATCAATATTTAGTTTGGTAAAAAGTTTGTTACCTGCAGCTTGCAGATCGGCAGGAGGGGTGTTGTCAATAAACGTTTGGTAAAGAATGTTTGCCTCATTTCGGTTAAGGCTTAAGGTTATCTTGCCGTATTTGCCAAATTGTTCTATCAGCTTTATGGCCGATGTTATGGCCTCCGGTTTGCGCTTGGAGCAATCAGAAAGATCAAAAAAGAATTGCCGTTGGTTTGATTCACTGCCTGCAAAAACCTCGGTCAGCAGGCCTTCCCAAATATTGTTAGAATGGTCAAGCTCGCTCCAGTTAACCAGGCAAATGAGGTCGGCATCGCTAAAAACCTCTTTTAATTTTTCAAGCCCTATGGTGCTTTTAATGGTACCCCAATCAGAGTGGTTCAGATCTGTCATTTGGGCCAGCATTAGTTTGCCATCATTAAATTCCATAGCCGTTGTAAAACCCGGATTGGTATAGCTATACAAACTGCAATTTGGATGCATCTTCGAAAATACCGGCGCTATTGAAGGAACCCCAAACGCACCGACACAGTTAACCTTTGTGCCCATCTGTGCCATGGCATTGGCCATTATTGGCATGTTGCCGCCCAGTTTTTGTACCAGTTCCTCACTCTCTAAACTAAAACCGGATCCGCTTTTGGCCGCTATGTAATTGCCAAACTCTTTTATCGTGCTAAAAAATACCGGGCCGCTTACTTCGGTTTTAAAGTTAATGACCCGTACAATGGAATCTATAAAGCCATCAAACCCGGCGGCTACCTTTTTTGAAGCAAGCAGGGCAGGGGCATTTTGCAACTTATCCTGAATTTGTTTAAGCTTTTCTTTCATTATCAGGAAGCGTGTTCCAGTGCTGATGCGGCATCTTTATCTAACAATATAATTGCGTTAGGGATGGTTTGAAGGATAGATGCCGGTACTTCAGTTGTAACGCTGCCTTGTAAACCTTCGGCAATTATGGTGGCTTTTTTAGCACCTGATGCTATCAATACAGGTATTTTGGCTTCTGACAAATGCTTTAAACCGAGTGTAATGCCTTCTGTCAGTTTTGTTTCCTGCTGAAAATATTTTTGACCTACCTGTACGGTTATGGGGTCAAGTGCTGAACGGTGCGCGTAAAGATCAAAACTTGTTCCCGGTTCGTTAAGGCCAAGGTGGCCGTTCATGCCTATACCTACCATCATAACATCCAACCCGCCTTTTTCGCTGATGAAATTATTGATGCGTTCGCATTCACTTTCCAGATCATCTGATTTAGCATCGAACAAAATGATTCTTTCCGGGTCGATGCTCAGCTTGCTGAAAAAGTTGGTATGCAGATAATATTTGCAGCTGCCCACATCGTTCTGATCCATGCCCACCCATTCATCAAGGCCAACAAAAAAGCATTGGCTCAGGTCTATCCTGCCATCGTTCGCAGCATCAACCAAATTTTTTAACATCCCGGTAGGTGAATCGCCCGAAGGGAAACAAAGTACAGAATCGGGCTTTATAGCCAGTTGTTTAGCAACCAGTTCGGCTGCTGCTTTTGACATCTCGTCGTAGGTATTATATATTGATATTTTCATTAATCGTTTTGTTTAGGATTTAGCCACAGGTCAATTGGTTTGGCAACTTTGGCGGTATAAGGCAAGGCTACTTTTCTACCCAACCCTGCTGATGCATATGCAGCATAAATAATTTCCAGCACAGCGCGCCCGTCCTCGCCGGTTACCAGCGGGGTTTTATCTTCGCGTACACATTCAATAAAGTGTTTCAGTTCGTGCGGGTAGCCCTGATTAAAAGCTTCCTCAAAAATGGTAAAGCTCCAACCGGCAGAAGTATCGGCTTTTTCCATGGCATAACCATAACCCTCACGACTATAAGTTAAGGCCGAATTACCCATGAACAGATCGGCATAAACCACGCCGCCCGTACCGTAGATCTCACAACGGTCGTCCATCCCGCCATGTTTGGCCCAGCTGCTTTCGGCAACGCAGGTAACGCCGTTCTCAAATTCTACTATCACCACGGCATTATCTTCGCCCTTAGTACGGCCTTTATGCAAAACGGTGCTCATGGTAGCATACACATCCTTAACCTTTGCATGATTAAGCATCCAGCGGAACCAACCCAGCGCATGGCAGCCCATATCCATAATAACTCCGCCGCCGGCCAGCTCTATATCATAAAACCAATCGGTATGCGGGCCTGAATGTTTTTCGGCTTGTTTAAGCATGTACACATCGCCAACGGCACCTTCTTTTACCAGGTGGCGGGCACGCTCATATTTTGGGGCGAAGCAAAGTTCTTCGGCATACATAAGCTTTACGTTGTTTGCTTTACAAACGGCTATCATTTCGTCGGCCTCCTCCAAAGTTACGGCAAGCGGTTTTTCAATAATGATATGTTTTTTGGCATTGGCGGCTTTTATACAAACGGAAGCATGCAGGTAATTGGGCACGCAGATATCCACTACTTCGCAATCTGTTTCGGCCAATAACTGGTCAACATCATCAAAAAAACGCGGGATCTGATATTTTTCGGCAAAGATTTTTGCTTTGTCGATATTGCGGGCATAAATGGCCACAACCTCGGCTTCGGGTACAAAGCGATGGTACGATTCCAGGTGAATGTCTGATATATAACCGGCACCTATTATGGCAACTTTAGTTCTGTTCATATGGTATTAGATGTTCTGCTTCACATGCAGGTTAGCAAATTGACGGCAGTATTTTATTATAAGTTTAGTTGGCAGCTAAAAATACAATAATTGTCTGAACCAGAAAATAATTGTCTGAACCAGAATTTATAGAATTAAAGAATTTTCAGAATAAAATTGTAGAGACGCAATATTTTGCGTCTTTAACTAATACAATTACACATGCAAAAAGAGACGCAAAATGTTGCGTCTCTACATGGTGGGTTAATGCATCTCAACTATCACTCATTTCTGCCCAGCACTTCATCAATCATTCCAAATTCTTTGGCTTCGTGAGCTATCATCCAGTGGTCGCGGTCTGATACGGCGTGGACCTTTTCGTAGCTTTGGCCGCTGTGTTGGGCAATGATCTCGTAGAGCTCTTTTTTGATCTTGGAGACTTGTTTGGCAGCTATCTCAATATCTGACGCCTGCCCTTGCGCGCCGCCTGATGGCTGGTGCAGCATTACCCTTGAGTGTGGCAAGGCGGCACGCTTACCTTGTGTGCCGGCGCATAATATTACCGATGCCATTGATGCTGCCATGCCCGTACAGATGGTTGCTACATCGGGCGAGATGAACTGCATGGTATCATATATGCCAAAGCCTGCATAAACTGACCCACCCGGAGAGTTGATATAGATCTGTATATCCCGCTTGGCATCTGCCGATTGCAGGAATAGCAATTGCGCCTGTATGATGTTGGCTATCTGGTCATCAATCGCGGTTCCCATAAAAATGATGCGGTCCATCATCAGCCTTGAAAATACGTCCATTTGCGATATGTTAAGCTGCCGTTCTTCCATAATGTGAGGGGTCATGCTCATGGGCAGGGTAGTGGTATTTACCTGGCCGATAAATTTATCAAGGTGTAAAGAATTGACATGGCGATGCCTCACCGCATATTTGCGGAACTCATTTTTATCCATTTTCATAAAATTTTAAGTGTTAGCGTTTATAAAACAAGCGCAGTATTTTCTGCCGGAAAGTTTGATGCTCCGGCTGGGTAAACAATTGCTGGTGCACGTTTTCTATCATGGCCCGCAGGTTATTACGGCCATATTGGTTTACTATGCTTAAGGTTTGTTTATGCCACATTACCGTGTATTTTAGTTCGGGGTCGATGATCAGTTTGACCTCAAAAAGTAATGCATCCTGTGGTGCAGACTGATTAAGCAAATGATCGTCTACCTCTTTTATGTTATTCAGCGAAGTCCTCATAAGCCAATGCATTTTGTTTAACGGTTTCCCTTACTTTTTCCAGGCACTTGTATTTTTGTACAGTTACAGAGCGTTCACCCGCATATCCAAACAGCTCTGCAATATCTTTCATGGGCAGCTTGTGATAATAAAAAGCGCTTAGTATTTCCATGCACTTTTTGCCCGCGGTTTCCAGATAGTGTAATACCTTATTGGCAGATATTGCTATCTCCGGTTCATATTCTAAATCAAGATCATCTGTGAGTGGAAGGTTATTTTTATCATCCCTGAATTTTTTTAGCCAAAGATGTTTTGCTATACCCAGGAGGTAAGCTTTATCATCAACCTTTTGCAGTTCTAAATTGCCTGCTACAGCTTTTTCATAGTAGATAACCAGCGCATCCTGAAAAATGTCTTTGGCATCATCAAGTCCCCCGCCCATTTTACTTACGTATTTTGCCACGAGCGGGAAAGCGCTTTTGTAAAGCTTTATGATCAGCTTTTCTGTTTCGGCAGGTGCATTATTACAAACCATCATAATCCGCGTTTAATAGTAAGTGCAAAAATGAGAGGATATATCACCACTAAATTGCAAATAAATTTCATTTTTTTCTATCATGTCATTGAGGAGCATAGCGACGAAGCAATCTCGTCGCCAATGCATAATCGCTTAACATCCGACGAGATTGCCACGGCTCTCCAATGCTCATCCCACCCGCATGAGCCTCGCAATGACATGGTGGAGATATAAGGATTGAAGATTTATAGAAAATATGTCATTGCGAGCGATAGCGCGGCAATCCCGTAGCCAATGCATGACCGCTAAGCATGCGACGAGATTGCCGCGTCGCTGTGCTTCTCGCAATGACATGGTGGGAGGGGGATAATGCTTAGCCAACAAAAAAGGCTTGCCGAAGCAAGCCTTTTATAATCAGTTAATCTGATAAATCGTATAAATCCCGGTTTATTTTAACAGGTCTGCCTTAATAGCATCCAGGATCTTGAAAGATTCTGCCGTGGTTGGCGCTTCGCAATAAACACGCAGTACCGGCTCTGTACCTGACGGGCGGATCATTACCCAGGTTTCGTCTTCAAAGAAGAATTTGAAACCATCCAGGTCTTCGGTCCTAACAACTTTCAAAGTACCAAAGCTTTCAACGCCACCTTTGCAACGGCTAATGATAGCTTGTTTCTTCTCTTCGGTAACGTGCAGGTCATAACGTTCAACGGCAAATTTACCCACAACATCATAAATTTCATTTACAAGGTCGCGCAGGCTGCGGCCGCTTTTCGCCATAAATTCCCATATCATTAAACCAATCCAAACGCCATCGCGCTCAGGGATGTGGCCGTTTACGGCTATACCGCCAGATTCTTCACCGCCCACCATAAATGGTTTGCCGGAGTTAACAATCAGGTCGCAAATGTATTTAAAGCCAATTTTGGTAACGGTGTTGTTTAAGCCGTAAGCATCGCAAAGTTTTTGAATTTTGCTGGTACAAGAGAAGGTAGAGTATACCTCGCCTTTTTCGCCTTTAACCTTGTACATATAATGTATCAGCAGTAAAAGAATATGGTGCGAATCAACAAAATTGCCATCGCCGTCATATAAACCAATACGGTCGGCGTCACCATCAGTAACTAAGCCTGATGCAATTTCACCTTCAGATAGTTTAATCAGTTGCTCAAACTCCTGCAGGTTACGCTGGATAGGCTCGGGGGCCTGGCCGTCAAAGCTTGGGTTATAATCGCTGTGCAGGAAAGTAATATCAGGGAACAAGCGGCGCATAACGTTTTGGCCTGCACCGTACATAGCATCATAAGCCCATTGTAAGCCGCTATCGCGAATGGCGGGGATATCAAAGTTTGCCTCGGCATGCTCCACATACATATCCTCCAGGTTAATGTACTCCACCCAACCTTCGGTAACATAATCGGTAACGGTTTTTAGGTCAAGGCTAATGCTATCCGGGATCTGTGATTCTACTTTTTCAATATCATCAGGTGTAGCCGGGCCACCGTAAAAGGCTTTGATCTTGTAGCCATTATAAGCAGGCGGGTTGTGGCTGGCAGTAATAATAATACCTGCAGATGCACCTTTACGCACTGTACCCAATGATATCATTGGAGTAGATATAAATATATTTTCGGCACGGAAAACCTTAACACCCTGTGATGCGAGCACGGTTGTGGTAACATCGGCAAACATTGGGCCGGCAAAACGAGGGTCGCAGCCTACCACAGCAGATGGGTTTTCGAAGTTTTGTTTAAGCCACAATGCAGTTGCATAGGCTACACGTTTTACATTTTCAACAGTAAAGTCATCGGCAATGATTGCTCTCCAACCATCTGTTCCAAATTTAATTGTACTCATCTTAAATATAATGGTTTAAAATCCTATTTTTAGCGCCTTAAATATTGATACAAGAATATCAATCATTTATGGTAAAAGGAAAAAAATAATGAAAGTTTTAAAATTTGGCGGAACATCGGTCGGCAGTCCCGCCCGTATGCAAAAGCTGCTGGATATAATTAATCCTGCCGAGCGGCAGATAGTAGTACTATCGGCAGTGTCAGGCACAACAAATAGTTTGGTAGAAATTGGGCAGGCTTACCTTGCCGGAGATAAGGCAAAGGCAGCTAACCTCATCACTATTTTAAAAGACAAGTACGAGGTTTTTATAAAGGAGCTTTTACATAAGCCCGAGTATTTAGAACAGGGTAAAGAAGTGATAGATTATCATTTCAGGCTGTTAAGTACCCTGGCTAATGACCTTTTTACGTCAATAGAAGATAAAATTATTTTGGCGCAGGGCGAGTTATTGTCAACCACGCTGTATCATATTTATTTAAAAGAAATAGGTGTGCCATCGGTTTTATTGCCTGCATTGGAGTTTATGAAAACCGATGAGGATAGCGAGCCGGTAGTAGAATACATAACATCAGAACTTACACCGTTGCTGGATAAGCACCCTGATGTTAACCTGTTTATTACCCAGGGATTTATTTGCCGTAACGTTTTTGGCGAAATTGATAACCTGCGCCGTGGTGGCAGTGATTATACCGCGTCATTGATAGGGGCGGGTATCCGCAGTGAAGAAGTTCAGATATGGACAGACATTGACGGCATGCATAACAACGACCCCCGTATTGTTAAAGGAACCACACCAATAGCGCAACTATCATTTGATGAGGCTGCCGAGCTGGCTTACTTTGGGGCTAAGATCTTGCATCCGCAGAGTGTTTTTCCGGCACAAAAATATAAGATCCCCGTACGCCTGTTAAACACTATGGATCCGCAGGCTGCCGGAACGCTGATTACCAATACCAGTGAAAAGGATAAAATAAAATCTATAGCGGCTAAAGATGGTATTACCGCTATTAAGATCCAGAGCAGCCGCATGTTGCTGGCGCATGGTTTTTTACGCCGGGTATTTGAGGTGTTTGAGCGTTACCGTACATCAATAGATATGATAACCACATCAGAGGTAGCGGTATCTTTAACTATTGATGACACCACTTACCTGGGAGAGATAACAGCGGAACTGGGCGCATTTGGCTCGGTTGAGATTGATGTTAACCATACTATTATTTGTGTAGTTGGCGATTTTGGTGCCGAAAAACATGGCTACGCTGCCCGTGTTTTGGAAGCGGTTAAGCATATCCCCGTAAGGATGATATCATACGGCGGAAGTGATCATAACATGTCGTTACTGGTAAAAACCGAAGAAAAAACAGAGGTTTTAAGGAGTCTGCATAACAGGCTGTTTTAGGGGCCTCACCCAACCCTCTCCAAAGGAGAGGGCTTTATATAATAAATACACGTCATTGCGAGGAACGAAGCAATCCCCGATAGAAAAGTTTGCTACAAGTATGTAGAAGATTGCTTCGTGCCTCGTAATAACGCGATGGAAAATTTAAATAACATGTTCAACAACAATACTGTACAACGGTTTAAGGATATAGAAACCCCTTTCTATTATTACGATATGGATGCGTTGCGGCAAACACTTGATGCCTGCCGTGATGCATCAGCCAAATACAATTTTCATGTGCATTATGCCATGAAGGCAAACTTTAACCCTAAGGTTATTGATGCCATCCAATCTTACGGTTTTGGGGCCGATTGTGTGAGCGGCAACGAAGTGAAAGCTGCCATTGCGCACGGTTTTGATAAAAGTAAGGTGGTATTTGCGGGTGTTGGTAAATCTGATAAAGAGATAAATTTAGCGCTGGATGCTGATATCTTTTGCTTTAATGTAGAATCGGTACAGGAACTGGAAATTATTAATGACCTGGCAAAGGCCAAGGGTAAAACAGCCGGGATAGCTATCCGCATTAATCCCAATGTTGATGCGCATACCCACCATTATATTACCACAGGGCTTGATGAGAACAAGTTTGGTATTAATACCTGGCAGTTAAATGATGTGGTTGATATGCTGCGTAAGTGTGCTAACCTTAAATTCCTGGGCATCCATTTTCATATTGGCTCTCAAATAACAGATATGGAAGTATACCGCAGCCTGTGTATCCGTATAAACGAAATGCAGGATTGGTTTGAGAACCACGGCTTCGCCATAAAAATATTAAATACCGGCGGCGGGTTAGGGGTAGATTATCACAACCCGGATACCAATAGCATCCCCGATTTTGAAAGCTACTTTAATGTGTTTAAGAAATTCCTGAACGTAAAACCCGGGCAGGAGGTGCATTTTGAACTCGGCCGTGCATTGGTTGCACAATCAGCTTCGCTGATATCACGAGTGTTGTATGTAAAGAACGGACAAAAGAAAAACTTCCTGATATTGGATGCAGGCATGACGGAACTGATGAGGCCCATGCTTTACCAGGCCTATCATGAGATAGAGAATTTAAGCCGGGGCGAGAATCAAGAATTAAGAGACAGGAAACAAGAGACTTCTATCTCCCTCTCCATTGGAGAGGGCCGGGGTGAGGCTCTCAAATATGATGTTGTAGGCCCTATTTGTGAGAGCACGGATTGTTTTAGAAAAGATGTTGATCTGCCGCAATCATACCGTGGCGATTTGATCGCTATCCGTACTGCGGGCGCTTATGGCGAGGTAATGGCATCGGGCTATAACCTGCGCGACCTTGTACAAAGCGTATATTCAGAATAGGATATATTTACACCTGTTTTTTAAAGCCTTAAGCACTACTGCCTGAGGCTTTATTTTTTAAATGGCTTTACAAGTACTGATATCCTCCACTGATATTGGTATTGCGTTACATGCCCGCCACCGGGCTATTGCGGCTTAATACAAAGTAATTGAACCATCATTTTATGCTGTGGTTATTGTTGAGAAATTAGCTATTGTGTATAAATATGGATTATTATACCTACCTTGCGGCCTTTAATAAATAAAATAATGCAAAAAGAAGGAACAGTAAAATTTTTCAATGAAACAAAAGGTTTTGGATTTATTACACCAGCAGGTGGTGGCCAGGACGTATTTGTTCATTCAACAGGTCTAATCGATGAAATTCGTGAGAACGATAAAGTTGAGTTTGAAGTAGAAAACGGAAGAAAAGGCTTAAACGCAGTGAACGTAAAAGTTGTTAATTAATTATATATTAATAAACTAAGCTTACAAAAGCATCCACTAATTAGTGGATGCTTTTTTGCTTTTAGGCGGTTTTAGCCATTACCGCTCAGCCAAAACAACATTGAGCCAATTACCATTACAGCAGATTCATCGCCGGTTATAGTTGGTATCATTTTATAGCTGATTATGATTAACATTATGATCGCTATTCACTAAAAGGAGTCTATTTTACAATATTTAGTGTAGCCGTTCATATCCATTATAAAAGCTTAACAACCAAAACGAAGCCCTTTGTATAGTATACTGTGCTATATAATGCTTATCTTATTAACACCTTCATTCTCAAAAGGTAGCTATTAAACTATTTTTTAATTTCTTAAACACAGCGGTATGGTATTTGTTAACTATGTAACAAACATCTACTAAAAAGTAAAAAATTATGAAAGATCAAGCAAAAATTATAGCAGCACTTTTAGTGGGTGCTGCGGCAG